>CANMXU010000011.1 GCA_947501935.1 uncultured Alteromonadaceae bacterium | reverse complement strand
GTTTAAGTCCTAATGAATCAGAAAAGAGGTATTGGCAACAATACAAAACCGTGGCCAATATTACTTGACCACTTCAAGATTCATTTTTATGCTCTGGAAAATAGTCTTGCCAGTTATTTTCCAGCTCAGCAAAGGATTCCGCTTCTTCTCCAGTGGCGTACCAATTCAAAAATTCATTTTTTAAAATATCTGACCGTTTTAGTCTATAGATATTTACGCTCTCTTTATCAATTAAATCTTTTTCTTTTGAACCTATTTTTTCCCAAGTAAATGTCAGCTGATAATTTCTTAAATTTATATAAAAGCTTTCTAACAATGCCGGCTGTTTTCCTACGTTTTCTAAAATAAAGTAGCTTTGATCATCTTTTGAAAAGGCATACTTCATATTAACTTTTGAGCTTTCAGGCACTAGTGCATCTTTAATGATAGGGATAGAAAATGCAGCAACACTAAGAATGGCTACCACTAACGCGAGTAAAGAATTAGTTAAATTTAAAACCCTTTTTCGACCTTGAGAAGTTCCACAATGACTACAAATAGTAGCGTTGACTGAAATTTCATTATCACAAGCTATACAATTTTTATTTTGTTTTAAGTCCAATTTAATCTCAACTCCGTTTAATCATTTCTAGTGGTGTATGTTCTGATGATTGTATAAATCGGCTGAGGTGACAGGCTCACCAAGCACAGTAGAAATATGATTAGTGGCTTCATCAAGTGTTAACCATTCTTTGAATTTAAAAAGCTTACTCATTTTCCGACCTTTTAATATTACTTTTTAGCTACCTACATGCCACCATAAAACGTACTAACAAAGCTTTTAACCTTTTCAGTTAATCTCGGTATTACTTTTTTACGTTGTAGTACGCTTGGGGCTTTTTCCATAGTGGCGACGATATCTTCACGCAGTGGCTCTTCGTTGGTGTAAATCATCTTATCGACGAGTGCTTTGAAATGCTCTGAAACTAGCGACTCTTCTAGGCAAATTTCATTAACCGCTTTTACTTTTGCTTGTTCCCAAAAATTATCAAACTCATCCATTACTTCTTCTGATGAGCCAAGGTTATTTAGGTTTTCTTGAATAAATTGATCAATCAGTTCTTTCTTCGATCTTAGCTCTGGTGTGCCGCCAAGTAGCTGCATAATTGATTTGTATTGGTATTCGTACTCTTTGTCGTTATCAGCGCCTTTAAGCAATGCTAATAACTGCAAAATGTAGCGCACGTTTATCTCGTCACGTTGAATAAGCTCTAGCTCAAAATCAACTTCTTCGAGTATTGATACTTTCTCTTTGCTGGTATCTGTTTTAACTTTGTCATATAAATCGAGGTATTTGCTTTTGTAATCGTCAAATTCTTGTTCATCAATACGCACATCATCAAAGCTAAAGTCGGCATAAGTCATCAAAATATTTTTAAGACGCATTAATTCTCTGAAAGCTTTAACAAAAGCTAATTCTTCATCTTCGTCTTTAAATTCATCAATACTTTCTAGATCAGGCGCTATAGCTAATAACTGACCATAAGCTTTGTTAAACATACGAACAAATTCACTATATGGAGGCATGATCACTGTTTCTTTTGCATCTTTGTTAGAGAACAACGTTAATGCATCATCAGTCGCCTTCTTAAGATTACGGAAGCTGATGATATTACCTTGAGATTTTTGCTCGTTTAAAATGCGATTAGTGCGCGAGAATGCTTGAATTAAACCGTGATGTTTAAGGTTTTTATCCACATAAAGCGTATTTAACGGTTTGCTATCAAAGCCCGTTAAAAACATATCTACAACTAACAATATATCAATCTTACCCTCTCGTACCTTTTTAGAAATATCATTATAGTAATTATAAAAAGACTCTGTATTTTTAGTCGTGTAGCTAGTTTCAAACATAGCGTTGTAATCATTTATATATTGTTCTAATTTATCACAGCTATGCGTACTCAATTGAGACACATCCAGCAAGTCAGAACTATCATCAATCAAACCATTTGCATCAGGATCTTCTTCATTAGCTTTATAAGTGAATATTGTTGCTATGCGTAAGTTATGTTCGCCCGATTCTTTTTTAGCCTGAAATAAGTCGTAATATTTGGTCAATATTTCGACATTGCTGACACAAAACATGCCAGTAAAGGTTTTACTGTGAGTTTTCCGGCTATGGTTAGCAATAATGTAATCAGTTATATCTTCTAACCTTTTCGGAGACTCTAACAATTCTTTAGTATCAATACCTTCAACAGCGATATCTATCTCATTAACGCTGTTTTTTTTCTTATATCGGCCAACATATTCAACAGAAAACTTTAAAACATTTTCGTCTTTGATCGCTTCAACGATAGTGTATTGATGTAAACACTCATCAAATAAATCTTTTGTCGTTACGTTTTTTCCCACCTTACGCTGGGCGTTATCAACAAATATTGGCGTACCAGTAAAACCAAACATTTGATGATTATTAAAAAAGCTGACGATACGTTTATGGGTATCACCAAACTGACTACGGTGGCATTCATCAAAAATAAAGACGATTGATTTATCTTTTAGCTTTTCCATACGCGATAAATAGCGTTTATGACAAATAGCATTATTGAGCTTTTGAATGGTGGTAACAATTAGCTTGGTATTACGGTATTCGTTGATTTTACTCGCGGCACCTTTACCTGTAGGAGCAGCATCAGTAAATTGATTCACTAATAAGTTAGTATTGTCGGTACTATCAACACAACCCTTGGCAAAACCGTTAAATTCTTTACTGGTTTGATAATCTAAATCTTTTCTATCAACTACAAACACTACTTTATGAACTTCTGATAACCCTGTGAGTATTTGCGCAGTTTTAAATGAGGTTAAGGTTTTTCCTGAGCCTGTGGTATGCCAAATATAACCGTTAAAGTTTTCGGTGCGTTGACCAGTTGCGGCAATTTCATTACGCTCAACCACTCGTTCGACAATATTTTCAGTGGCATAAATTTGATAAGGACGCATTACCATTAGAATGCGATCCGTTTCATTTAACACAACGTATTTTTGAATTAAGGTGGCAAGTTGCTGCCGTTGTAAAAAGGTATCAGCAAACTGCGTTAATTCACTATAACGGGTATTTTCTTCATCAGCCCAATAGAAGGTTTGTTTAAAGCTTTGGTTTTTATTATTAGCGTAATATTTAGTATTAACGCCATTGCTGATAACAAAGGTTTGCACATATTGGAACAAGCCATAACTTGCCCAATATGAATGGCGCTGATAACGGTTAATTTGGTTAAAGGCTTCTTTAAGCTCTAAGCCTCTACGCTTTAATTCTATTTGCACTAGCGGCAAGCCATTTACCAATATGGTTACGTCATACCGGTTTTGGTAACGACCTTCAACGGTAACTTGCTGGGTCACTTGAAACTGGTTTTCAGCCCAATCATCAGCAAGAAATTGAATGTAAAGCGCAGTGCCATCGTCTCGGTTTATCTGTAACTTATCGCGGAGTGTTTTGGCTTTTTCAAATACTGAGCCTTTAGACAACGCATTAAGCACTTGCTTAAACTCATTATCCGATAAAGGGGCTTTTAAGCCATTGAGCTTTTCAAGCTGTTGCTTTAAATTAGCCAACAACGTCTTTTCATCAGTAATCTGCGCGACTTGATAGCCCAGCGTTACCAACTGAGTAACTAGGTTATCCTCTAATACTTGCTCGGGTTGTACTGCCACAACTTACTCCTAAATCCTTTTAATGATGCTTATACGAACATCTGTTGTAGCAAACCTTTTTTAAAGGTTTGCGTTTGTTCTATTTGTTGCGAAACCAACTCTAATTTTTTATCTAACTCTTTAGCAAAATCAGATATTTTTCTCTGCTCTTCTAAACATGGAAATTCTAACTTAATTTTTAGAAATTCAGTTGTAGAAAGAACAACTTGTGAGGTGCCGACCGCATATTTACCAAAGACGTTTTTATGATAACGAGTTAATTCAATAAAAAAGCCATTCTGCTCATTCTTCATTTTAAAGACAGGGTAATAGGTACTAATAATCCCTGTAAAGCCAAGAGTATTTAGATTAAAGAAGAATTTCCTGTCATCACTACGTGATCTAAACGTTATGTGGTTTTCAGGAATAACATTAAAACCTTTATTTGAGCGTTCTGTAATTCGACCTTCAGAATAATAGTCCGACTGTTTCATCAAACCTGTTCGTGATGACGTTAATACTTCATGTTCATTCTCTTTTTGTGAACGTTCTTTATATTCAACCAAATGCTCACCAAGCTTCGATTGTTTCCAATCAGGAAAGTCATTACCATTTTCATCTTTAAAACGAATCTCTTGTGAAAATAGCTTTTGCATCACGCCTTTTTTGTATTGATCAAGCATGGCATATTTTTCTTTTAACAGACTGATTTTTTTATCAACAGAAGAAAGGAAATCAGCTATTTCTTGTTGCTCTTGAATACAAGGTACTTTCAACTTGAATGGTGCTAAAAATTCAATGTTAATGTTTTTCTGAGCAGCTTGTGGTGCCAAATAATCAATTCTACCTCTTAGCCTATTTAGCAATATGCATAAGAACTCATTATTGTTTTTTTTATTTGGAGTTAAACCTATAAGACTGTCAGGGCATGCCATTCCTACTCTTAGCACACCACAGTACCCAATGTTTGCAGCAATAGTTATCAGGATAGTACCTTTAGGAAAAAACTTACTTACCTTTAACCCTTCTTCATTTAATGTTTGAGTGTATGTGGCAACAGAACCGTTTGAGTTTGTGACATCCCCCGTTTGTACAAATGGAATATCACCACCGTAAAATTTGGGGTCATTTCTAGGTCTAGGAGAGAACCGTCCTCTTTCTATTTTACAAACGTCTTTTAAAGAAGTTTCCAACCAACTATCTTTAAACTTTGAAAATCTTACCTCCGGTACGATAACAGACATCTTATTCAACCGCCTCAAATGGGTTACTTATATCAAGTTCCAGACAGTATGATGATATAGATTTATTTGTAGATTCAATTTTTTTATCTATCTCTAAGAGTTTCTCTGAAACACTTATTAAGCTAACTTTCTCTTCTTCTTCAAAGGTATCTACATATCTTGGAATGTTAAGGTTATAGTCACTATCATCCTTTATTTCTTTTCTCGTGGCAGGGTAAGCAAACTTATCTTTGAATACTCTTTGCTCTACAGCAATCAATATACGCTCAAGGTCTTCTTCTCGTAAGAAGTTTTGGTTGGTTGCTTTACCACAATGGGCACTAGCATCGATAAACAAAATATTGTCATCAACTTTACGCTGCTTTTTAAGTAGTAGGATACAGGTAGGAATTGGGGTGCCGTAAAATATGTTAGCTGGTAAACCAATCACCGCATCTAAGCAGTTTTTCTGTTCTATAAGGTATTTACGAATATGTCCTTCGGCTGCACCACGAAACAGTACGCCATGAGGTAAGACAACAGCCATAGTGCCGTTATCATCAAGTTGATGAAGCATGTGCTGCACAAAAGCAAAGTCGGCTTTACTTTTTGGTGCTAACTTGCCGTAATCAGCAAAACGTTCATCTGATTTAAAACCATCATTAGCACTCCAGTCAGCAGAAAATGGCGGGTTGGCAACCACTGCTTCAAAACGTTTTTCAAGGTGATGCGGGGTTTCTAGAGTATCGTCTTGCTGAATATCAAAACTACGATAATGCACGCCATGTAATATCATATTCATGCGAGCAAGGTTATAAGTACTTGGGTTTTTCTCTTGCCCGTAATAATTACTGACCTCTCCGCCTTTACGGTGAATTTCTTTCGATACTTGTAATAATAAAGAGCCTGAGCCACAGGTAGGATCATAAACCGATTTTAATTGGGTTTGGTCTTTTGTAACAAGCTTAGCTAATAGTTTTGACACCATAGGTGGGGTGAAAATAATGTCGTTTTGGAATAATTTAAAACTGTTACCACCCCATTTTTATTGGCATTGAATGGGGTAACAGTTTTTGAAGGATTTTCTTAATAAAAGGCAGGTTAATTTGGAAAATTAATAGGATTTTGTTACTAAAAAATTAACGTTCCTTGTTAGATTGCGATAATACAGAACCAGCTAATTCTTTAGTATCTTTACTGTATTTATCACTCTGAAGCACTTTTGATGCAAAATCTTCCATTTGAGATCCTGTTTGTTTATTTGTACTTTTTTGTGCCAAAGCTGATCCTGCTAATTTTTTCGCAGTTATAGAAGCGTTTGGATCAGTTAATGTTTTTGCTGCTTTTGAAGCAACCGACTTTGATGTTTTCTTAGTATTTTTTCCCATAATTACCCCGTTTATTGTAATTTCGATATGTAAATCTAATTCATATGCTTCAGTCTTTCAGCAAAGCCATTTCGTTCAGCCAACATTTCATCGTACATGTTATAAACCTGTTGAATGTGTTCCCACAGTGACTCGTTCTGCACTTTATAATCACTTGAAAGCTCTTGAGATTCCTTTTCGGATAGCTTTAACGATTCAATCTTTTTCTTAAGCTTTTCAATCTCAACCCCTAACTCTATTGATTCACCTTTGTTCTTTTGATTTTTCTGTGCTGTCTTAATATCCGTAATTTTTTTTGGATAAAATTTATAAAGTGTTGAGTTAGAAGTATCTAAACGCTTTGCTACCTGGCTAACATTTATTTTTTCATTGTTAACTGCCATATCTTTAAGAGTTTCATCAATTTTTTCTTCCATTGTTTTATCTACTTCATTTGTCATATTACGCTTCCTTCACTTTAATAGTTAACTGGTCAATGATGATATTTGCTGCTTCTAGATTGTCTTTTAACGCTGTACTAAAAGCTTTAAATCGCTTTTTCATTTCAGCAGGAAATTTATCAAAGACAGACAGTTGTGATTCACAGCGCTTTTGAACCACTAACCAGTGTGGTAAATGCCTTGGCGTAGCAATATAGCTACTGCACCAAACACAATGACTGGGATCGGCTGCATTACGAACTTTACATTCGGCACCTTTAGTACAATACCCATGAGAAAGCCCCCTAAAATTACTGGTATGCTTAGCTGCAAACGTAAGAAGCTCTTCCATATTATTGAAGTGTGGCGTACTCCCAGTTGTCAGATCATCTGCCAATATTTCAGTAAGCCTAGCAATAAAGTTTTGCCCACCTTTACCTGCCAAGGAGCCATCTTGTGCCGCAACAACCATATCTTCCATTGCTTGAGAAACCATAAATTCAGAAAAGCTTTCTGTAAGACCTATTAGCTCTTCCATAGATTCATAACCTCTCTGACTGTAGATTAAGGTCATCATATTTTCTAAATGCTTGTATTGATATTTAATGTCATCCAAATCCCCCAAACGATTAGCAATAATAAACCACGCAAAAGTATGTCTGAATTGATGAGCTGTAAAGTTGAAGAAGTCACCTACTTGATAAGGTTCTTTAAATCTCTTGTGGTTAGAGTTAACTGATTGGTAATTACACCCCATGCGTTCAAGCTCTGCAATATCATGCTCTGTTACTGGTAAAGCAAACATTTTATTGATGTTATTGAATCCGTTGCTAGTAGCTTTTGTGTTTATCGAAAATTCGCAAGACTTTTTATGGATAGCAACTCCAAACAATGACTTATTTTGAAGTCCGAATTCTAAATTTAACTTTCGACTTTTAGGTAACACATCTCCTTGATATTTAAGCAAAAGCCTAGCTCTTTCTCGATATACCGAGCATGCATTAGCTAACGACTTCACAGCTCGGTAAGTAACTTCATTGGTAACCCATTCTAAACTTTGGGTTTCGTCAGTCGTTTTAGACAATAACGATTTTATATAATACTTCCCATCACGCTCAATAGCTGAATCACTAGTTAATGCCATTGCTTCGCTATAACGCATTCCTGTATAGCTAAGAATAAGTACAAATGTATGCCTGCGAAGATCTTTAATTAAGTCATGGTATTCGTCAAGCACCTTACATTCATCATCATCTAATCCATTAATATATGTTGTTTTTTTGAAGTCAGTCGAGGGCAATGTAGATATTGCTGAATTTAATTTTACTTGTAGTGAATACCAATCATCTATGATTAACTCTGCCGCTTTTACGTAAGTCTCACTAGTTTTTAAAACCTGCTTCATAATCTGAATAGGTATAATTGAATGCTTGTTTCTTTTGGCTTTTTGAACAAAGGTAAAAGGTATGAAGTATTCATTCATTAGGTCATAAAAATGATTGTTTTTAATCACTCCGTACATTTTTAACCAGTGAACGCCATTTAAAAGAGACTGTGCAAATGAGGCATGCTTCTGTAGATTAGATGCCTGAACTAAATCTATAATAATGTTACGTAACCGTAGCTCTGGTAACTCGTTAACCATAGAGAAATCTGTAATATAGTATTTCTCCAACCATTTTCCTAAGCGCTTCAAATTAGCTATATTTCTTCGAATAGATGTCCAAGAAAGCGGATCCATTCCTTGACCATTTCCTTGAGTAAACATCCCAAGAGTTAAAGCTTTGAGCTGATACTTATATTTAATGCCAACGTCATTAAAAGTTATAGAAAGGTTATTACCCTTTGAATACCACGAGTCGTTTCCAAATAACGTAATTTGATCTTTGTTAGAGCGTATATAATGCCAAAGCACTATTGACGAAAGCGTTTCGTTATCTTGGGTATATGGAGCTAACCTAATCTGACCATCGATGTGCAAACATGCTTCAACCGCAGTAGCTATACCACTCATATAATATCTCCCACATTTTCCATTGTTGTAACCGCAAATGCCCAAAAACGATGCATTCCTTTTTTCTCCATTAACTCTTTTCCCTTAATTACGGCAGAAGAATTTTTGGCAGATACTTGCTCTAAAATGGCATCAACACGCTGATTCAATGTCTCAATAGCTTCTTGTTGAAAGTCATTATTTTCAATATCAGAAACACTAGCTGCCATATCTGAAAGAACATAGTTTTTATAACTTAATAACTGCCACACATGTTCAGCATCAGCTACCGTTCTAAAGTGCTTACACCACACACAAGCTAAAAAATCACTACACCACCCACCATCTTCTTTTCCTGATAAATTACGATGCTCTTTGTTATATTGAGAAGCCTCAGCATCGTTACCTTGAGATGCACATTCGCCAGTTGGTGTTTTTTGTGTGTCACCATCATCAACCATGAGGATTTTAATTTCAGGATCGATTTCTCTTCCTGTGAAATAGCGTTGCATAACATCGACTGCTGTATGCAAGGTTTGTTGAGTTTTTTGCTCACTTACTCGCTGATAGTGCTTTATGAAAGTGTCATAGGTGTGCAGATTTGCCGATTCATAGGCTCGCATTTGTTTCGCAACATCACGGTACAAATGATTAACGCCATTTTTTCTGATACGCATTGAGTTGTACGTAACTTGACAACCTAATCTTTGTAAAATGCTCTTTATATGCGAAATGATATTTTTGGCTTGAACTCGGCTAACCTTTGTTTTTTCTTTAAAGATAAATAAATATTTCTGTGTGCTCTTGCTACCAAGGGGACGATAGTCTTGTGTAAGAGTGTCCCGCACATGCACTATATCTCGCATCACACTATTAACAGTGCGGCCATCTAAAGAATAGGTATCAATGTCGTAACCTTTTCTTGGCTTTTGAATCAGCAGTGTAATACCCTTTTTCGCTGTAGGTAACACTACATCTGTGATGTCGCTTAATTCAATATCAGCCATTGGAGCTGTATTCCAGCAACTCTTCAATTGAATCCGCGCAAAATACAAAGCTACTAGCTTCTTTGGGTTATCAGCTTCTTTGATTCCTTTTTCAACATAATAAACAATCTCTTTTAATTCATCGTCAGTATAGAGATCTTCTATTCTTAACCTGCGAGCATGTCGTTGATGCCGCTTAAATGAAATTTTAAAAGCTTCAACAACCGTTTGCCCCGTAATTTCCATCAACCAACGGACAACTTCAGTATAAGATGTACCACTCCTAACACTCATGTCTTTGCTTTTTACTGCGCTTTGCAATTGTTGAAAAGCAGCTTTTTGAATACGATTTTTATTCTTACTCAAGCAAATAAAACCATGCTCTATCAACTCAGCCTTATAATCAGGAATGATATAGTTTAATAGTAGTTGTTTCAGTCTGCCAAACCGAGTATGCAACGTTTCCATATCATAATTTTTTTCAGGTAAAAGTTCCGTTTCAGACTGATGCAGCTTTTCAATTTCAGGTATTATTTCCGGGCAGATTGATGCAACTTTACTGTAGTCGATTAATCGATACTTTTTTTGTTTTTTAAAATAAAATGGTAGCAAATGTTCAACATAATCATGACGATATATTTCATGACCAAAATGTTGCTCTAATAGTAAAATCAGATCCCTAAACGGTTCTCTTGTCAGTAGTTTTTTTACTTGCTTCACTAAAGAAAATTCATCTGACTTGAAGTTATCCAGCCCGTTTCTGTTCAGAGAACCTGTATGTTTTTCTGCGACTTTTTTTATACTAGTAACAGTTTTAATAAATCGCTGAGTGATAGACGAAACACTGTGCTCCAGTTCTCCCTTGTATTTGGCTGAATTAGCTAGTTTTTGTAGTTGTTCAACCAGAACAAATTCGATCTCTGCCAGGTCTGTTACGTCTACAGTTTTATGGTTAATGTTAATAGTTATGATGCTAAACCGTTCTGGCTTATACATTTGTAATATTGAAAATAAAGCTGATTGAAATATTTTACTTTTATCTTCAAACGGCTCTTCTTTAAATACTTGCCTATAGTGGTTAGTAGATTTAAACCATAGGAGGCCATGTTTACATAGTTCTTCTTTTATATTTGGTTTACTTTCAGATAATAGCTTTAAGCATTTCAATGCTTTTTGAGCATTGTTAAGCAACGAAGTTTTAGCAAGAGAAGAAGACTTATCCCATGTTTTGAGCGCATCATGCAATTCGCATCCAAGATGGTTACTTATTCGATACCAAGGTAACAGGTCAACATTTGTATTAACTACTTTAACAATGCTAGGACGAGATAGGTTATTACCAATGGCGTTAGCGAAATTTAATAAACATCGTCTAAGTAATACGTCATCTTCATGGTTAAGATTTTCAGCTAGCACTTCTAAGCTTAGCCAGTAATCACCCTTAAGTAATGAATGAACGTCATTAATTAATGTTTGGCAATGTTTTCTCACGAGAGGATAACGATTAATCAAGCGTTTTATAAAACTAATATGCAACTTAACATTCTTGCTATTTTCAGAAGTTAAATAATTGCTAAGCTGAACTTCAAAGTGTGACGTTTCAATCTTTAAATTATTCATCATCACCACCTTGTTGCTCAACTTTAAAAGCATCCTGTTGCAGCGGTTCAACAAACTCACCAAACAGCTTTTCAACCCAGCTAGCCATTTGTTTGTCGAAAGTTAAAGAGCGAGCAAAATTGATGTATTTCAGTGTGGTTGAAAAGTCATCATGTCCTAATAACTGCATCAACTTGAATTGGACAAAACCAATAGGCAGGTTTTTATATATTAAGAAGCCAGCAAGGTTAGTAGCAAATGTGGAACGTAAATCATGGAAATCACGTTTCAATTCTTTCCCAACAAGCTTCAGCTCTTTACGTACTATAGAGATCACGTTACCAATTGACTTACGAGACATAAAGCTGCCTGAACGATTAAGAAATAATGGCGCATCGTCACAATTACCGTGTAAGAGTTGCCACTTAGCTAGCCTATCTTGATGCTCTTTATCGTTGCGGTATTCCCATAGCGATTTCATTAGTCCATTTGACATCATAATGGTTCGTTCTTTATCGAACTTCCCAACAAAGGTTATGTAATAAATAACTTTATTATCCAAGCTAGGGTCAACTATATGACTGGCTTCAAAAGTAGCTACTTCTTCTGCTCGCAACCCGCATTGAACTGCCAAGTCAACTCGTAATTTAGCCCCCTGTTTAGCGAGTTCCTTACTCGCATATAATAATTTAAGCTCCTCTTGGCTATAAGGTGACAAGCTCGAATCACCAGACTTTTTCTGTTTATATTTTTTGGGGATCAACAAATCTGTTGTGGTAATAGTAAACCCTCTTTCTTCACTGCCGTAGTCAGTAAATAAAAGATCTAAACCGCCATCTTTCCGCTTTTTCTTAATAATTTTTGTTTTATATTTGAAAGGTAACTTGTCAATTCTACGTTGCTTTCTGGCCCACTCGTAAAATTGACGTACATGCTTGATATATAAATTGGCTGTATCTCTGTCAATTTTTCTAGCTATGACTTGGTCAATCAGGTGTTTACGATATCGATAAACTGGTAACCAATACTTGGCTTTATCGCTGTCGCTCACAGCATAAACCTCATGCCAATCAACATCTTTAGCCTCAATCCACTGCAAAAAAAGACTCATTGAATTAGCAAGAGAATCAATTGTAATAACTGAGACACCGCCTAAAGGGTTTTTCTTACCTCCCCGTTTAGGAGGCATAAATAGCCCTTTATATCTGTGCTCTAAAAATAAATTAATCTCTAGTGCATCTTGAACGCGGGTAAGCGATAGAACTCTTGAAAAACGTTCTACAACATGATCTTCATGAAAAGAGATGATTCGTTGACCATTTCCGTCAACGTTAGAAATGTAAGGCAACTTGCCTAAATTTACATTTTGTTTTACGACTTTGGGATAATTACCACTCAAATTATTTTGCTCCATTCTAATACTGCAAAATATAAAGCAAATAATTTTAAGTGTCAATGATAAATTGCAGTATTTGTTTACTGCAAAAAATAAATTGACCTAAGGCAGAATATCAGCCAATATAATTTCCTATTTATTAATTCAGTATTTAAGTGCCCCTCAAAGGCACTTGAATGCATTGTGCTGATAACTCGATGGAAATTATTGGTGCAATAAAAGATCTGACTTAACCGAAAAATAAGGGCTTAGAGACTCATGAATGCAAAAGTTCGACATGCATCTGAAGAAGTAAAGCTATGTGATATTGCTGATATTCGTTTAGGTCATCCATTTCGTGGCACTATAAAGCCATACGATAATGGTGATGTACACGTTATTCAGGTAAGAGATACAGAAGCAACTGGTGAGATAGATCAATGTTGGACGGTTGAAACTATTCTCTCAACCAAAAAGCAGCCTGATTGGTTACAAAATGGCGATGTGTTGTTTGTTGCTAAAGGAGCAAAACATTACAGCGTATTAGTAGAAAACATTTTAGATCGCACTGTATGTTCACCACACTTTTTTCTGGTTCGATTAAAGCCAGAGTTTAAGGATTTGATCATACCTTCATTTCTATGTTGGCAACTTAATCAACAGCCTGCACAGCGTTACTTTAAAGCTACAGCCGAAGGCTCTAACTATTTAAGTATCCGTAGACAGGTTTTAGAAAATGTTCCTATTAAGGTATTAAGCCCCACAAAACAGCGCCTACTTGCCGACATGCATCGCTGTGGGGTTAAAGAACAGAAAGCTTTGAAAAAACTGATCAGAAACCGACAAATACAACTTGAAGCGATTGCTATTCATGCACTTGAAAAATTTTAGAATATTAATAACAAGCAAAGCTCAATAAAGAAAAATTAACTAATTTATACAGATTTCAAAATAAGGATTTAACACCTCATGTCAAACATAGAGACCACAGCTAACCAAATCAATCAGGATGATATCAACAAAGCAGTTTGGGCTGCATGTGACACCTTTAGAGGTGTTATTAACGCAGATACCTACAAAGATTTCGTATTAACCATGTTATTCTTAAAATACATCTCAGATGTGTACAAAGACGATTATAAAAAGCTTGTTGAACAATATGGCGACAACCCAAAGCTTATTCATGCAATGATGTCGAAACAGCGCTTTATATTACCAGAAGGAGCTAGTTTTTGGGATTTATATGAACAACGTCATCAAGCAGGTAACGGCCAACGAATTGACCAAGCACTACATGCATTAGAAGAAGCCAACGGCACAAAACTTAAAAATGTGTTCCAAGACATCAGTTTTAATACCGATAAACTAGGCCAAGAAAAGCAAAAAAACGATTTACTGCGTCACTTATTAGAAGATTTTGGTAAAGACATTCTTAACTTAAGCTCTGAGCGCGTAGGTAGTTTAGATGTTATTGGTAATGCCTACGAATTCCTTATTAAACACTTTGCTGCTGGCAGTGGTGCCACCGCAGGAGAATACTACACTCCCCCAGAAGTTTCGGACCTACTCGCAACCATTTTAGAGCCAGTTGAAGGTGATCAAATATGTGATCCGTGTGTTGGCAGTGGTTCATTATTACTAAAATGTGGCGCAATGGTGCGTAAAAATTCAGGATCAAAAAAGTATGCGCTATTTGGTCAAGAAGCCATTGGTGCAACCTGGGCATTAGCAAAAATGAACATGTTCCTACACGGTGAAGACAACCACCGTATTGAATGGGGTGACACTATTCGTAACCCTCAGTTATTAGATAAGGAAGGAACAGGCTTATTACACTTCGAAATAGTGACAGCCAATCCCCCATTTTCTCTTGATAAATGGGGGCATGAGGATGCTAGCAGTGATCCATATGGTCGATTTAGACGTGGTGTGCCACCTAAAACTAAAGGTGACTATGCGTTTATCAGTCACATGATCGAAACTCTAAAACCAGAAACGGGTCGTATGGGGGTTGTTGTGCCTCATGGCGTATTATTTAGAGCATCGTCTGAGGGTAAAATTCGTCAGCAATTAATAGAAGAAAACCTACTTGATACTGTGATTGGCTTACCAGAAAAACTATTCTTTGGCACAGGTATTCCTGCCGCGATACTACTCTTTAAAAAGCAAAAAACAGATAACAATGTGTTGTTTATAGATGCCAGTCGAGAATTTAAATCTGGTAAAAACCAAAACCAGTTGATGCCAGACAACATTCAAAAAATCATCGACACCTACAAAGCTCGTGAAACGGTTGATAAATATGCTTATCTAGCCAGTTTTGATGAAATCGCTGAAAATGACTTTAATCTTAATATCCCTCGTTATGTCGATACCTTTGAGGAAGAAGCCGAGATTGATTTAGTGGCTGTAAGAACTGAACGAGTGCAACTTAAAAGCGAACTCAATACACTCGAAGCGGAAATGGCAGTCTACTTAAAGGAGTTGGGTTATGATGCCTAATGGATGGAAGAAAGGTGTTATCGAGGATATTGCTAAAGTTTCTTCTGGTGGCACCCCTAGTAGACAAAATGATTCATACTGGCTTGGGGGCTACATACCTTGGGTAACAACCGCTGAAGTAAAATTTGGTGTTATCACTGATACAGAACAAAAAATTACGGAAGAAGGTCTTAAAAATTCTTCAGCAAAACTTTTCCCCAAAAATACTATTTTAATGGCTATGTATGGTCAGGGGAAAACTCGTGGACAAGTAGCCAAATTAGGTATCGAAGCATCTACGAATCAAGCATGTGCTGCTCTACAACTTAATGAAGGGTTTGAAGTCGATTACTATTATCAATATTTAGTTAGTCAATACGAAAACATTAGAGATTTAGCTAATAGTGGCGGTCAACAAAATTTGAGCGGAGGGATTATTAAAGGTATCCATGTTCCAATGCCTCCACTTCCCGAACAAAGAAAAATAGGCAACATCCTTGGAGTTTGGGATAAATCGATAAGTACCATCGAGCGCTTAGTTGACAACAGCAAGCAACAGAAAAAAGCCCTGACGCAACAACTGCTCACCGGAAAAAAACGCCTATCTAATTTTGATGCTGAATGGAAGGAAATTAAATTAGCTGATGTTGGAAAATGCATTACAGGTTTAACTTATTCACCATCTGATATTGTTGATAAAGGTGGGATGCTGGTGTTACGTTCATCAAATATTCAACATGGAAAATTAGCTTTTAAAGATAACGTATTTGTTAGCTCTGATTTAGCAATAAAATCTAAAACACAAGACGGTGACATTTTGGTTTGTGTTCGAAACGGAAGTAAGAACCTAATAGGCAAAAGTGCATTAATAAAAGGTAAAGCTACAAATCAAGCACATGGTGCCTTTATGACACTTTTCCGTTGCAAGTACCCTGACTATGCATTTCAACTATTCCAGTCTAGTAATTACTATAGACAAGTTCATAAAAACTTAGGAGCCACAATTAACTCCATCAATACCAGTGACTTACATAAATTTAAATTTATGATGCCAACAGATGAAAATGAAATAAATGCTATTGCCACGTGTTTATCAAATGCAGATAAAGAAGTTGAGTTATTGGTTCAGCAACTAGCTGATTTAAAGCAAGAGAAAAAAGCGTTAATGCAGCAATTGTTAACGGGCAAGCGAAGAGTATTAATATAAATAAAGGAATATAAATGACAACAACAGAGATGTTTACCGACTTTTTAAGTAATTTAGCCATAAATAATGGGGCTTCAATTACCTCAAAATACGAAGAGGTTACTTCTGCCCTAAACAAGAAATTTAGAAATACCGAGTCAAAAACAGCTAACAGCTTGCAGGTTGGTTCTTATGGCCGATGGACAGGTATAAAAGGTATTTCTGATTTAGATATGCTTTACATCATGCCAAGCTCTAAATGGAATGACTATAAAGACGGCAAACAATCAAAGTTGTTGGATGACACCAAAGACGCTATTCAAACTAGATACCCTAGAACAACGGTTAAAAAAGATCGCTTGGTCGTACAGGTTCTTTATAACGGATTTATGGTTGAGGTTCAGCCAGTTTTCGAGCAAGACGATGAAAGCTTCAAGTACCCAGATACCTACAATGGCGGTAAGTGGAAAATAACGAAACCTCGCGAAGAAATTAAAGCGATGAAAGAGTTTGTTGATCAAAAAAACAAAAACTTACGTAAGCTTTGCAAAATGGCTAGAGCATGGAAAAATAAATGCGGTGTTGGTATGGGGGGACTATTGATTGATACATTAGCGTATAACTTTCTCAACTCTAACTCCGATTATGATAACCGTTCTACGGCTTTTTATGACTGGATGTGTAGAGATTTCTTCAAATACTTATCAGAAGAGCCAAACAAAGATTACTACCTAGCTTTGGGTAGTAACCAAAGAGTTAATGTCAAAAGCAAGTTTCAGCATAAGGCCAAAAAAGCATACGAAAATAGCTTAAAAGCTATTGAAGCAGGTGAATCAGCTTCTGCTCATAAAAAATGGAAAAATATTTTTGGACGACCATTTCCTACCGCTACGGTGCAAGAAAGTAAGTCATCAGCGCACTCTTTTCGAAATACAGAACAGTTTATTGAAGACTTATACCCAGTTGACATCAGGTTTAACGTAAGACTTGAATGTGAGGTTTCTCAAAATGGCTTTAGAGAAGCCTTACTGAGAAATATGTTGGCAAGAAAACTAAAATTACAATCAAAGAAAAAGCTTAAGTTTTTTATTGCTGATATTGATGTGCCTGAAGAGTTCATCGTTAAATGGAAGGTGCTAAATCGCGGGGCAGTAGCTGAACAAAGAGATTGTATTCGTGGTGATATAGTTATTGATAAAGGATTTAGAAAGAAAGAAGAAAAAACAGATTTTAACGGGGAACATATTGTTGAGTGCTTTGTTATTCAAAATGATGTTGTTGTCGCGAAAGACCGAATCGATGTACCAATCCAGTGAGGCAAAAATGGATAATAATAATTTAAAAAAACATATTGCTGAAACTGGCTATAACGTTGGTTACTCAGCAAAATTGCACTTTTCAAGCTTTGAAATGATTGAAAAGCTGCCGGGGTTAATTAGTTTTATATCAATGGCTTTTGGTATTTATGCACTTGCTTTTTCTGAGCTATCAACAAAGTTCATGTCTTGCACTCTTCTTGTTTTAGGTCTCATTGGTTTATACATCACTATGAAAAATGGAGATAAAGCAAATTATGAAGAAAAAGGCATCAAACTAACTGACTTATTTAACGAATTAAAACACTTGATGTCTGAAGCTGAGCAACAGTCACCTGATTTAGGGGCAATTCAAGGTAAGCTACAAGATATTGAGACTAGGTATAATCAAAACTGTGCTTCTCATCATATTATGTTCGCAACTTGGTTTGCTCATTATAAATTTTTTTGGGAGCAGCAGATTGAGTGGATAAACAAATATCGACCATTTGGCTTTGTTAGAGATAAAGTCCCCTTGACTCTTTGGGTTACTCTAATACTCGTAATATCTATCGGTCTGCTAAACGCTGAAACTCTAGTAGATCAGATTTGTAACCTAGCTCAGTACAAAACTTTAATTAATGAGGAGGTGTCATGATCACTCATAAGCGACCAAGAACCATTCAGATATTCTTACCTAGTGGCGATCCTTCAGGCATTCGCATTGCAGAACAGACCACTTCGATTATCCGGCTCATTGAAGTACCTCGTAGTGATATGGCTGACTTTCTTAAAATGCCAGAAGCAAAGCAAGTCGGTATATACTTTTTAGTGTCTGGAGACAGTAAAGACGAGTTGTATATTGGGCAATCAGGCGATGTTGGTAGTCGCCTGATGCAACACCATAAAAGTGAAAAAAAGGACTGGGAACGAGCATTAGTACTGGTATCACTCACTAATAACTTAACTCAAACTCATGTACTTTATATGGAGTCTCTTTCTATCGAAAAAGCCCGTCATTGCCAACGTTATGAGCTATTAAATGGTAATGGTGGTCAAAAGCCCCATACACCTATCCCGCTAAAAGCAGATTGTGACGAAATTCATGAAATTGGTAGCCTGTTATTAGCAACCTTGGGATACCCCATTTTTGAACCTTTAACTGAGCAAACAACATCAAAAGCAGAGCAATCTTTTATTTGCAATCGTTCAGGTGTACAGGCAAATGGCGTATATACAAACGAAGGCATGGTTGTACTAAAAGGCTCTTCTGCCCCAATGACTACACAAAGAAAAACTAAGCAACGCTTTTTCGATAAGCGCGATAAGTTATTAGATAAAGGAATAATTGCTATCGAAGATGATCGCTTTGTATTTCAGCGTGATTATTTGTTCCAAACCCCTAGCGGGGCTTCAATGTTTCTCTTACTAGCTACTTCTAACGGCTGGAAAGATTGGAAAACTGAACAAGGCGTTACCTTACACGAATATCAAGGTAGAACAATTGATACTGCTGAACAGCCAAGCAGCATGGAATAAGCAATGGAAGGCATAATGACACAGACAACAGTTAATTTTAGAGAAGAATTCAGCGCAAAGATACCAGCATTAACCTTGCTAACTAATTTAGGCTATAAATTTATTCCACCTAGTGAATGTGAAGCTTTGCGTGGCAACCCTTTTTCGGCAGATAAAAAAAGTACTCATCAAGTGATTTTGGTGCCTGTTATGCGTGAGTTTTTAGCTAAACAAACATTTCCCTTTGCAGGTAAACAACACAAGCTAACTGATGCTGCTATTGATAAAGTAATGCATGAGTTAAATCCAGCAATGAATCTGGGTCTTAAAGCCGCTAATGAAAAGCTTTATAACGCTATGATGTATGGTGTGAGTGTTACAGAGTTCATTGATGGTAAAAAAGCCTCTCCGACTATTCAGCTTATTGATTGGCACAAAATCGATAATAACCAATTCCACTTTACTGAAGAGTTGGTGGTACAAAATGCTGAAGGTACTGGCAATCGTATTCCTGATGTTGTTTGTTTTGTTAATGGCCTACCTTTAGTAGTAATTGAGGCGAAACGCCCGGACTCAAATAAAGAAGGTAAATCGACCAATACTGAGGCAGTCTCTCAGCATATTCGAAACCAAGGTCAACAAGAAATCCCTCACCTATTCGCCTATAGCCAGCTACTACTATCAGTAAATGGGCATGAAGGCTTGTATGGTACTTGCGGCACACCTGAAAAGTTTTGGGCTAAGTGGAAAGAAGAGTTAATACCTGAAGCTGAATTTTTTCGACTAAAAAATCGAAATCTCGATGATAAACAGCTTAATTGTTTGTTCGATCACCGCCCCGCTTTCGCTAAAGATGAATACTTATCATTAATTGCCGCTGGTGATTTAACGGTTACCGACCAAGATAGACTGATCATCAGTTTATTGCGTCCTGAGCGCTTGCTAGAGATGTCTCGACTATTTACTTTATTCGATAAAAAGGCTGGTAAAATTGTAGCTCGTTATCAGCAAGTATTTGGTATTAAAGCTTTGGTTGAACGTATTAATACTTTTGATACGGCAGGTGCTCGTGAAGGAGGCGTGATTTGGCATACAACGGGCAGTGGTAAGTCATTTACTATGGTGTTTTTATCCAAAGCCCTTGTTTGGTTAGAAGAGCTTTCACAATGTCGTGTGATCATCGTTACCGATAGAGTTGATCTAGAAGATCAGCTTAGTCGTACTTTTGCTTCGGGTGGAGTGTTAACTGACCGAGATAAGAAAGATGCGATGGCAACTTCAGGTAAACGTTTAGCCGAACAAATTGGTAAAGGTAATGAACGCGTTATCTTTTCAATCATTAATAAATTTGGCTCAGCAATTAAGCAAAAAGAATGTTTTAACGATAGCCCTAATATTATTGTATTAGTGGATGAAGGCCACCGTAGTCAAAACGGTGAGAACAATATTCGAATGCAGCAAACTTTGCCGAAGGCAGCATTTATAGCTTTCACTGGTACGCCTCTTTTAAAAGATGATAAGACTGAAAATAAGTTTGGTAAAATCATCCACTCATACACTATGCAGCAGGCTGTAGAAGACAAAACTGTAACACCTTTATTATACGAAGAGCGTATACCTGAGTTAAACGTTAATGACAAAGCCATTGATGCTTGGTTTGAGCGCAGTACTAGTAAGCTTAGTGATAAACAGAGAACAGATTTAAAAAAGAAGTTCTCACAAAAAGGTCAAATCTACCAAACTGAAGGTCGAATCGACCTAATTGCTTATGATATTTGTGATCACTTTCAAAACTTCAAACAGCAAGGTTTAAAAGGCCAAATAGCATGTGACTCTAAAGCCTCTGCTATTCGATATAAGAATGCATTAGACAAAATAGGCTCTGTGACCTCTGTTGTAGCAATGTCTGCTCCCGATACTCGTGAGGGGCATGAGGCGGTCGATCAAGACAGTAAAGATATTGTACAAAACTGGTGGAAAGGTAACGTTGCGCAAACCTATGGGGGCGATGAAAAAGCCTACACTAAAGCTATCATAGAAGACTTTAGCCGAAACGATGGTCCTGACATCATGATAGTTGTCGATAAGCTGCTTACGGGCTTTGACGAGCCAAAAAACACCGTACTTTATATCGACAAGCCGCTAAAAGAGCACAACCTGATACAAGCTATCGCTCGTGTAAACCGTTTACACAGTAAAAAGCAATTTGGTTACTTAATTGATTACCGTGGCATACTGAAAGAACTTGATACTACTATTGAAAAATACCAAGACTTAGCTGAGAGAACCCAAGGCGGCTTTGATATAGACGATCTAAAAGGTTTGTATAACCGCATGGATACGGAATACAAAAAGCTTCCTGGCTTACATAGTGATTTATGGGCAATTTTTGATGGTGTAAAAAACAAGCAAGATGGCCCAGCATTAAGGCAAGCACTGGCTCCTAAAGTACAAGATGTAAAAGGTAAGCTTTTAGACACTAATCTAAAAAAACGTGACGATTTCTATTCTGCCCTAACTGCATTTTCTAACTGCATTAAGGTCGCATTACAATCTGCTAGCTATTTTGAAGATAAGTCTTTTGATAATAAAAGAGATTTATACAAACGCGATTTAAAAGCCTTTGTGGATTTGCGTAAACAAGTACGTGAAGATGCAAATGAAACTATTGACTACGATGAATATGCAGAAGATATCCGAAGTTTGTTAGATAAGCATATTGCTGGTATTGAAGTAAAAGAGCCTGATGGTGCATATTTGGTTGGTAACTTAGGTAAAAACGTTAAACCACAAGATATGAGTGATGACGAAGCTCGAAACCAAACTGATAAGATCACAGGTCGCATCACCAAAATGATTGAAGACGACCTTGCAGATGATCCTTATGCGCAGGAGTATTTTTCTAATTTGCTAAAGAAAGCGATTGAGAAAACCAGAGAGATGTTTGATGCGCCAGTGAAGCAA
Organism: uncultured Alteromonadaceae bacterium; assembly: GCA_947501935.1. Lineage (GTDB taxonomy): Bacteria > Pseudomonadota > Gammaproteobacteria > Enterobacterales > Alteromonadaceae > CANMXU01. The sequence continues at coordinate 122,293 of CANMXU010000011.1, read as the reverse complement.
TACATTTTATTTGCTGACTTTGAACAAGAAGTAAAAGACCGCAAAGTTGCAGATATTCCTAATGACTTTACTAATGATTCCGGCATGTTAAATAAACATGCTCAAGCCTATTTTGGCTTGTTTAGGCATGTATTTGGAGCAGACTATTTAGTTGAACAATCATTAGATAATGAAAAGTTAGTAACACTTGCTTTTAATATTGATGAAGTGGTTAATAATGCCGTTGCAGAATATTCTATTAACCCTGCCGAAATTGAAAATGCCATCAGTATGAAGTTATTACCGATGTTGTTTGGCGACATTGGCATTGACAATGCTGAAAAAATAATTGAGGAAGTGCTAAAAATTACTCGTTTAGGTTTAGCTAGAGGTTAATACGAGTGACTAAGTTATCTGTAGCAGCAGAAATATGTACCAAAACTAATGAGCGAGGTGTTTTTACTTACGGTAATGACACCATTCATTATGATGTAATACGTAAATCTCAACCTGTTAAGACAGACAAAAGACCGCCTCGTAAAGTAGTGATAAAAGTACATCCAGATCAACGTGTAGTAGCAACCGTACCATATGATGCAAGCGATGAAGCTATTCATGATGCTATGCTCAAACGAGCTAGGTGGATTTGGCAAAATATTGAAGAGTTTGCAAAGCAGAAAGATTACGTTTTGCCTAAACGCTATGTTAGTGGTGAAACGCAATTTTATCTTGGCAGACGCTATGTTTTAAAAGTTAAAATTGATTCTGAACAAATATCAAATGTTAAGCTTAGTCGAGGTAAATTAAACGTAACATTACGTCAGGCTTCTGATGAACAAGCAATCAAAGTTAAACCACTGATCGATAAATGGTATCTGCATAAAGCCAAGACAGTTTTTCACGAACGCCTAAAAGATATGCTACCTAAAGCAACTTGGGTAACTGATATTCCCTCCTTTAGAGTTATGGCAATGAAAAAACAATGGGGAAGCTGCTCTACTAAAGGCAACCTGATGCTAAACCCTCACCTGGTTAAAGCATCAAAAGAATGCATTGATTACGTGATATTGCATGAGCTTTGTCATATTGCTGAGCACAATCACAGTGATAAGTTTTGGCGCTTGTTAACCCAAGTAATGCCCAATTGGAAAGAAGTAAAAGCTAAGTTAGATGATATGGCGGAGATGTATTTGAATGAGTAGCCAAGATGAGATTCAGGAACCGATATGGAAATTCGTTAAAACAGCTAAGCCCTTGCGACTATTCGTTCAGATATTCATGGTTTTATCATTTTTAGTGGGCGCATGGACAATAACCAAACCAGCTTTTGAATACGCTACGAATAAATTCAATTACATATTTGCGATAAAACCAGAAGACAAGTTGTTAAAACAAGACAAATTTTCATTTTGGGCTGGATTTACACTATACGAAAGTATTCACCCCTTCAGTAATACAGATGATCACCTTGCTTCTTATTTTTCAAATAGACAAAAGCTATTGAAAAGTTTTGAAGTTTTAGGGTTTGACGGAAAAGATGCCTCATCGATTACCGATATTAAAGCATATAGTTTTATTGATAGAATGACTAAAAACCATGAATTAAGGGATAGATTAGAAGGCTTTCTTGAGAACAGAAGCAATGGGAACCTAGAGCTTTACCGAGCTGGATTTGCATTAGCCTTACTTCTTACAGAGCTACAGTCACCGTCAGTTGACAAGTCAAAAGTGCAATATCATGTACAGCAGTTTTCCTTGAACTGGGCAAAGGCTCAGGGCGCAGTTAAGTACAAGCTTCCCGAAGTTGAACTCTTCTATTCCGATGATGAATACTTTATTTATTCTCAGCCTAATTTGATGAAAAAATCTGTTAATACGCTAAAAGCAATTAAACAATTTTATGGACAGATTTAGCCTTGGTTTGAAACAGTTACATAACTGATACACCAATAAAAAATGGCTGTGATGTATTTGATAGAGTAGAGAAAAACATGACTATAGACTTTGGTAAACTAAAAACATCTCGTCCTTTATTTACCTTTGGGTTCACATATAACCTTATGCGTAGCTTCATTCAGAACACAGAAGACTCGATCAAGTCAAGTATCGCCATTTATAAAGATAAAGGCCCAGAAGTTGAAGAAATAGAAATATGCGCTGAAGAAGGTATTTACCAGTGCGTTGAGCATTATCAAGGGTTGGATAGTCAAGATGTATTCCTTGACGAAATTTTTGAAAGTTACTTTCCAAGCGTTCAAAGGCGTTCAGCATTGTTAACCTTAGTCGCAACCTATGAGCACGAATTAGAGCTATTTTGTGACATATATACCGAGGAGCATAATTCGCCCGTAAAGTTAAATGAGCTAAAGGGACAAGGACTAGAAAGAGTAAACTTGTTTGTAAAAAAGATAATTGGTTCAGATAATTCAACAGTTTTCCCTACTATAAAAAAAATAGTAAAACTGAGAAATAGCTGCGCTCACAATGACGCAAAGATTGAAGATAAAGGTGGTCAGCCGATAAAAGCTATTGAAGAATTAATTAATGATGCTTCCATCAATGTAAGTCAAGATGGAAAGCAAGTTCACATTGATGAAGGTTTCTTAATTTTTGTATTAAACCAATTCGATGCTTATACAAATGAAATACAAGAAACAATCAATAATAAGTAAAATAATACGAGTAAATATGAAGCTCACTCGTCATTTAGATAAAAAATAATTAAAAATATAGCTAGAAGTAGTTTTATTTAACTTATTTGTCGGGATATTTTAGCTTTGACTAATAAAACATCATAAATATTATTTTTTCCAAAAAACAACCAGCCTGATTTAAATTCATATTTTGTGAATATATATTTATTATTCAGATATGTATAAATGTGGAACACCAATAAACTCTGTTATTTATCAATATGTTACAAATCAAGTTTTAGCTCTGTCAGCGCTGTAATCCCAGTCATAGTATTTCTATACTTCTCAATGACTTATAACAAAACTCTGATAAATTTATTTTTTCTTATCGGTTTAAACTAATTTAAGCTAGTAATTGACTTTTAAATAAAGCGCTGTGTGTATTTTATGGCGTTCAATTTAATTTTGCTGATAAAAGATGAAAAACCGCACATGAATAATTATTCACATCAATCTATAAAAAAAATAATTATTTTAGTAATCAAAACTAAATTTACTCAATTCTATCAAAAAACTCATTTTGACTTGATTAAGTTACCCAAAATAAATTTAAAATATTTATTCTGGTAGTAACACTGAGGGACTACATCCTAGAGCTTCAGCCAACCGAAAAAGGGTTATAACTGTAATATTTAATTCGCCACGTTCAATTTTTCCTATATGACTTGAGTCGATATCGGCTGCATGAGCCAAGTTACTTTGTGACATATCATTTGCAACCCTAGCAAGCTTTATTTTCTTACCAAGTCTTTTAGCAATACTACTCATTTAATTTTCACTTAATTAAATAAATAAATTCTTCCATAACTGAATTTTCATTTCGAGGTATTAAAATACCTCAAAATGGTGTTAGAATGATTTTTATAGGTATTTATATGATAGGAGTTTGTCGGTGTGAGTATTAATGAACAGATCTTAAAAATAGTTAAAAACCCATCTTTTGATAATATTTTTCCAGTTGAGATGATCAAAGCATTAGAAGAAAAAAATGGAAAAGATTATTTAGAAACTATGGCTCTGATGTCTGCTCAAATAAAGCTACTACTTAAAGAGGAAGTGCATCAAGGTGACTACAAATTAAAAAAACAGCACTCCCTTACTCCGAAATCAACCATAGTTGAAACAACAATAAGTATTAAAGAAAAATACAATAAATATAAGCAGCAGCTATTGCTAGGTCTGGGTGAAGCAGAAGAGTATAAAAAGCTTTGCGTAGAACACCCTGAGCTGCAAGTTAAGCTTCAACCTAAGTACAACAGTATAAGAGAAAAAAACACTAAAATTTTGGGCCGTATTAAAGCTATTGAATCAATACTAGATAATAAGAGTGCGTACTAATTATGAAATTAAGAAAATGGCAACATGAGTGTGTAAATCTTGCCCTAGAAAAATACAGAGCTGGTCAAGTTCACTTTCTTGTTCAAGCAACACCAGCGGCTGGTAAAACATACATGACAGCATACTTAGCTAATCAATTACTGAACAATAACGAGATTGACTTAGTCTTTTGTTTTTCACCGTCAACTATTGTTGCAAATGAATTTTCAGCAATTTTGAGTGATGTAACTCAATGTTCATTTGAAGGGAAAATTGGTGATAAAGGACAATCAATTACTTATCAAAAAATGGCGTACCTTGATGACAAATTTTGGTCCTTATTTGAAAACTTTAAAGTGTTGGCTGTTTTTGATGAAATCCATCATTGTTCTGGTACAAATGATAATGCTAATGAATGGGGCAAACAAATCATTGAAAACATCCAAGACAAAGCTACTTATACATTAGCTTTAAGCGGAACACCTTGGCGAACAGATGGTGCTCCAATTTCACTCTCAAAATACTGCTCCATCGAAGGACAAATCAAATGTGACTATGTATACGGTCTTGTTGATGCAATTAATGATAATGTTTGCCGTGTGCCCAAAATTATCGCTATTGATAATGATGAGATAACACTAACAAATTCAAAAACTACAAAATCATTTAATAGTTTTGGATCGCTATTATCAGATTCATCCCTTCCATACATAGACCTAATACATAATGAAAGTGTCATTACTAGCTTAATCAAACGTGCTGACAAACAGCTAAACTTAATCCGGCAAAGCAACTTAAATGCAGGTGGATTAATTGTCGCATCTTCTGTAGAGCATGCTTTTCAAATAACCGAAATTATTAAAAAAGAGTTAAATGAAATTGCTGTTCTTGTTAGCTACAAAGAAGATAATCCTGATAAGATAATTCAACAATATAAATCAAGTTCACATAAATGGATTGTCAGTATTGGCATGATATCAGAGGGTACTAATATTCCACGATTGCAAGTTTGCTGTCACCTTACTCATGTAAAAACCGAACTGCACTACAGACAAATATTGGGTAGAATTTTACGTTTTACGAATTCAGAAAACCAAGACGCGACTTTATTTATGCCTGCCGATCCGTTGTTGATAAAATATGCATATAGAGTGAGTGAGGATATTCCGACTCAAGCAAGTGTTTTTTCAATTGAAATTGTCCCTAACTCAACAACTGAGGTACATTCAGACAGAAATATAATTACTACTCAAGGTTCTAGCAGTGAAAATAATATTGATGACCTCATTCTTAGTATACAAGGCAGTTTTACAAATAACGTATTAACAGAAGCTTATGAAGGCATGACAAATGCCTTCGGGCGCTTTAAACAAGAAATAATTGATTTTGAAACTTTGAGTGTGTGAATAGGTAATTTTAACTATGAAGATAACAACAACAGTGATCGTACATTTTAATGGGAATTTTTGAAGAATGGATTATGAAGGTTTTTTAATTGAAATAACTATCTAAGATATCTGTTCAAGCTTGATTCACTATTACAACTCAATAAATAACGGGTAACAGTTTATGCTACTTTTTGTAGGTGGCATTCTCTAGAAAAAAATAAAGATGACATTATATAAAATTCTCCAGCTTTTTTACCTGCACCACTGGCAAATTGACCAATAAGGTATTCGTAAGCATCACCTAGTACATCAATTTCAGTATCATCTAGGCAGAAGTCTATTTCATCTAGGTGGCCTAATACTGTGGTGATTAAATCATTCTTTTGTTTTTCACTTTTACCGAGTTTATTTGAGGTTAAATCAATATCATCAAACAAACCGTTAAAGTCATCTTCTGATGCTGTGCCCATTGTGCTTTGTTCAATATGGTTAAGCACTTCGGTTAAGGCTTCAATTATGAACTCACCGTTATTGCCTTTTTCAGCAATTACATGAAACAACTCACTTGGCTTTAAGAAGTAACCTAAGTGGTCAATCGACTCTTCTTTAATGGCCTCCAAGTATTCTTGACCTTCATCGGTACTTTCATCAATAACATCGAACTTGAGACCATCTTCAGCCAAAATACCATCAGCGTATTGATGCATACGCTCTGATAAGTATTTATAGAAAATAAAACCTAAAATATAATCTCGAAATTCATCAGCACTCATGTTGCCACGTAGTGCATTGGCAATGTTCCAAAGTTGTTTTTCGAGTGCTTTTTTATGTTGTTCTGCTGTTTGTTTTATTACTGGCTCAGCCATTTAGGGGGTTCCTGAAAAATAAAATATAAATATTATTCAAATTGATATTGGAGAAATGAATAACACTTTTAATAATGCTTGGTACGTTAAAGCTAATTTATCATACTAACAAGGTCTATAAGGTAATAAAAACTAATAGAATATTATTTAATTGCTGCTGGTGACTACATATTAATTTTTATTAAATAGCGTTTAACATTCAAAGCTGTAGCTAATGATGATTTTTACTGTGAGATCATATTGGATTACTGGATACTTAACATATTAATAAAGTACTAAATTCAGCAATAACAAGTGATATTTTACACATTAATAAACACCTAAAAATGATGTATTTATAAGGTGACCTCCCAACAAAGTAGTATGAAAGGTAGTACAAAAAACCAGTTCCAAGAGAACCGATAAAGACCCGTAATACCTTAACAATCAAGGTTTACGGGTTTTTTATTGCTCGTTAACTTTTCACAGCTTGATAATACGCTGAGTTTTAGTCGTACTCTAAGTAGTACCATTCAAACTTTATAAGCTATTGCTGACTTGCATAATAATTAATTAGGGCATTAATTTGCTCATCAGATAATTTATTGAGCTTTTTCAGCATGCCATTTTCGGTTTCACGCGTACCATCTCGGTAATCTTTAAATGTTTGTTGTAAATACGGCGCCCACTGCCCTGCCAAAATACCGGTATCGTCATCGGGTGAAGCGCCACCGTTTTCATGGCATTTTGTACATTGCTTTTGATGAAGCTGCTCACCTTTTTTAGCTAAAGCAGCATCAAAATTTTGTTTTGCGGGAATAAAGGTCTGCTCAGCATAATAAATGGCTAATGCTTCAATATCTTCATCTGAAAGCTTTTCAGTAACAGTTAACATGTCAGTTTCTTGTCGCTGGGTATCACCATGTCTAAATTTACTTTTACGAGCAATTCTACCCTCATCAAGGTAGATCGTTAACATATCTGCAATTGTTGTTTCAGAAAATCCGGCGATGCTTGGTATATCAGCATCACCGCTCACGCCTTTTTCACCATGACAGTCGTTACACATTATAATAGTTTGGTCTATCGAAGCTGCAAACGTAAAAGTAGAAACAAAGATAAATGCAGTGGTAAAAAGTTTGATCTGGATCATATTTTCAACTCCAAAAAGTATAAATTTATTCAAATATAAAGCGAGTTCTCCAATAAATACTAGTCTCTATATATAGTTTTATCATTTTATCCTCAAAAAATAATAAAAACATATGGTTACCCTCTAGATGAGTAATCAAAACATTAAGATATTTCGGTTTTTGAAAAGCATTAAAACTGAGAATAATAAAGCGATAAAAACTTCACCGGCGGTAATAAAAACTAGCATTGGTAATGTTAAATCTATTTAGCTGTAAAGGTATATTTTTAAAGTTCAAACACCACAACTCTCATTTGATGACGGAGCTTATTATGAAAACCAGATGGAACCTAAAAGCGTTATTAACTAGTTTTGTCTTAGCTAGTGTATTTACACTATCAGGTTGTGGTGATGATGGCGACACCGGAGCTACTGGCGCACCTGGTGTTGAAGGCCCCGTTGGTGAAACCGGTCCTGCAGGCCCAGCTGCTCCGCCAGCAACATCAAGACAAACCGAGGTAATGGATGCTGCTATTTCCAATGCGACAATTGCTGAAGACGGAACATTAACCGTTGAATTTTATATAGAAGATGATGTAGGTGTTGGCTATAGCGCGCTTAAAAGTAACCAAATACGTTTTACCTTAGTGCAATTAACACCTATTGATGCAGTTATGGGCGAACCTTCAAAGTGGCAAAGTTATATCAACAAAACTGAAAGTGCCCCAACAGATCCTAGTAATGGCCCGGGCACTGTAGATACTATTCAGGCAACTTCAGAAAGAGCTAATGCTGAAGGCGGCATTTTTATCAATAATAATGACGGCACTTATCGCTACACGTTGGCGACCAATGTAATGAATGTTACCTCACCTGTTTACGTTACATACAACGCCGATTATACCCATAGAATTGCTTTTCAAATCAGCGGCAGCGGTTTTCCTACCATGAATCGCTCATTCGATTGGCAACCGTCTACCGGCGCTACAACCGATATTGCCAATCGTAAAATGGTAGATGAAGGAACTTGTAATGGTTGTCATGGTGAGTTAGCACTTCATGGTGGCGGCCGAGTTGATACCGATTATTGTGTAACTTGCCATACCTCCGGAAGTGTTGATGCCAACAGTGGTGAAAGTGTTGACTTTAAAGTGATGGTGCACAAAATTCACCGCGGCGCTAGCTTGCCTTCTGTTATTAATGGCGGTGAATATGCCATTTGGGGATATCGCGACAGCAAACATGATTACTCTGCTACACATATACCACAAGACATTCGCAATTGTACCAACTGCCATGATGATGCAAATACGGATACTCCTGATGCGGTAAACTGGAAATCTCAACCGACTATCGAAGCATGTGGTTCATGTCATGATGATGTTAATTTTACCAGTGGTGTTGGACACCTTGCCGGTGCGCAGGCTGATAATAGCTTATGCCAAGGTTGTCATGGTATTTCAGGGTTCTCTTCTGTTGAAAGTAATCATACTAAAGTAATGTCAGATGTTGATCTTGCCCGCGCCGCGATAGTAACAGAACCAAGGGCTGTTCGAATTAACCTTGCCACTGGTGATATTGAAGTTGATGTTATGACTACGTTAGAAGGCGAGCCAGTAACAGCGCTGCGCGATATTAGCGATGTAGATACACCACAAGGGGCTAAGTTTGGTAAATACGGCTATGGTACCGACAATGGCGCTATTGCAATTAATTGGGACGATGGCACCGGCTATCAATTAAACCATCAAGAAGTTGATTTAAATGACTGCCTTGCTGATGGTGCTGGCTTGTTTACTTGTAGTGCTGCAGGGCTTTTATCCGGCATTACTGCTACAGATGTAGTGACTGTTACTCCCGTTGATGTATTAGTGTGTATGAATGAAAAAGATGGGGCAATTGTGCGTTGTGACTCACCTGAAACTGCCACCATGGATGTAGCTCAAATAGAGTCTACTCCTACCATTGCATTCTTCAAAGGCGATGGCACTATCACCACCGATGGCTACGATAAAATTGGCGCAGATATGAATGCTTGTCAAAGTTGTCATGCTGACAAGAAATTCCATCATGGCTCTACCGACTTAACCCAATGTAAAACCTGCCATAACGCCACACGAACGGGTTATAGAGGCTTAGGTGATTTAAAGCGTCATGTTCATCGCTTACATTCTGGTTTAGATAAAAATGCCCTTGATGATACGAATCCAGAAAAAATTGATCACTTCCCTGGCAATATCGACAATTGTAGCCAATGCCATACCAGTGACCAGTTTGACTTGCCATTACAACAAAACCCGCGCGCATCTATTGCCAGTGGCGCATTAGGTAGTGTTTATGTAAGCCCAACCGCAGTGGTATGCGGGAGCTGCCATTTGAATGTTAAGTTAGGTTTAATTGACCCAAGCTTACCGGGATTAATTGACCCTGCTAAAGGTAGTATTGATGCCAACGGACAAGCTTTGATTGATCACATGATGCAAAACGGAGCTATTTTTGCTGCCACAACCTTTGAGCAAGCGAATAAAGTTGAGTCATGTGCCGTTTGTCACGCCATTGGCGCTGAATATGGTGTAGATAAAGTTCATGATATTAAATAGTTTTAGTTTTAGACTATTTAGCTAGAAGCTAAGTAAACCAAGGGGGTCGCCCTTGGTTTACAAAAATTTCATCTGCTAAATTAGTTATTAATCGCAAACAAAAAGTTTAAAACAACGGCAAAACTAACTATAAAATCTTTATAAAAAATAGAAAAGAGTGCAAATTTAATGAGAGAACTTCTTAAACTGCTTTTGACTGTCATACTCTTTAGCGCTGCTTTGTCATCACAGCTTTTTGCACAAAACAAAACCACTGCTACAACAAACACATCAGAAAAAAAGCTAAAAACAGCACAACCTTTAACAGCTGATGAACTCAATAGCTTACTCATTAAAAAGTTTCAGCAAGGTAAGTATTCTAAAAAAGGCGCCGACAGCTGTCTAAAGTGTCATGACGGCGACGCTAAACATGATGCTATGGGGATTTTTGAAAATGTTCACGGTCGTCAAGATGTTAGCAACTCACCTTTTGCAAATTTGCAGTGTGAAGCATGCCATGGTCCTGCGGGAAAACACACCGCCAGAGTACGAAAAGGTCAACTCAGAGAGCCGATGATCACCTTTGGTAGTCATTCCCTTGTTGATGCCGATAAACAAAACAGTGTTTGCATGAGTTGTCATGAAGATAAAGAACGTATTGCCTGGCAAGGAAGCGCTCATCAAAGTGAGCAAGTTCCTTGTGCATCGTGCCATCAGCTCCATAAAAATAAAGACCCAGTGTTGCTTAAGCAACAACAAAATGAATTATGTGGCAGTTGTCATAAAGAACAACTCCATGCCATTAATAAGCGTTCTAGTCATCCATTAAAGTGGGGGGAAATGGCCTGCTCTGATTGCCATAATCCGCACGGCGCTTTTGCTGAGCATGAATTAAAACGTCCGTCAATTAATCAAACCTGTTATCAATGCCATAGTGAAAAACGTGGTCCTGTGCTTTGGGAGCATGCCCCAGTTACTGAAGATTGCAGTATTTGCCATAATGCTCACGGCTCAATTAATGCCAACCTGCTTAAACAACGTACGCCGCAACTATGCCAAGATTGTCATACCCCAGCTGATCACCCTTCAACGGCCATAGCCGGTAGCGAGTTTGTTGAAAATACTCAAAGCATTTTTGCTCTTGGCCAAAATTGTATGAATTGTCACAGTTTAATTCACGGCAGCAATCACCCTGCTGGCCAGACTTTCCAAAGATAAAGTGATGATAATCCTAAGGAGAATATTGATGAAAAATGCCGCTGACAACCCGCTGCTTAATAGCATTACCTTAGCTATATTCATGTGTTTTTCTGCAACTACTTTGGCTGAAGGTTTTCGTTTACAAGATGCCAATACCTCTAAAATTAAAAAAGAGAAATGGCTTTGTAAATATTGCCCTGACAATACTAAACCAGTGCGCAAGGTTACGGTAAATTTGTCGAATAATTCCCAAGATAACGGCCACTTTTCAACAATAACCGGTGAAAAAAAAGATGGCACATATGGCCACCTTGATGCCGATATTTCACAAAGAGCATCAGAAAGTCATTATCAAATACAAGCCCAAGGTTTAGGCAAAGATAACAGCCATGCTGATTTAGCCGCGACTAAAACAAACAGCTATAAGGTTTCTTTAAACTACCAGAGCCTTAGTCAGTTTGGTTATGCGCAAGGGCTGACCCCTTATACTCACGCCGGCAATGCCTTATTAGTTTTGCCCAGTAATTGGCAACGCGTAGCAACCACCGCCCAAATGGCTGAGCAGCCACTATTGGCATTTGAACAACAACTTAAAAGAGAAAACTGGCAACTCGCGGCAGAGGCTAATTTGACCAAGAATTGGCAAGGTTATATTGATTATCAATACCAAGATAAAGCAGGGCTACGCACCACCAGCGCTAACATTCTCACTAAAGCGGTAATGTTACCCGAAGGCGTTGACCAACAGCATCAGCAGCTGGATGCTGGCAGTTATTATCAATATGGCGCTGGCACTGTGTTGGTGAATTATTACCACAGTGACTTTACTAATAAGCGCTCAAAGGTCAATTGGCAAAGCCCTTATGCGGTTTTGTTTGGCGGAGCGAATAATGGCCAATTATCAACCGCACCAGATAATAGTTTTGATCAAGTGAGTATTTTTGGCAATTACCGCGATAATAAGTTAACCCTGCAAGCACGATTAATATACGGACAATTGTCTCAAACAGATTATTTTTTATCCTATAGCTCGAACGATTTATTGGCGGTAAATAACTTGCCGGTGAGCCATTTAGATGGTGACATAAAAACTTTTTCAAGCCATATAAAAGCTTTATACAAAACCGGCAATAACTGGCGTTTAACCGCTAATTACCATCTTCAAGACCGTGACAACAATACCGAACGTAATGCTTATCAACACCTACTTACTGACAGCGTCGTTTTAGCTGATTTAATAACCAACAAGCCCTATAGCTTTAAAAAAGAAAAACTAACCCTTGAAGCACAATATCGTTTTGCTATTCGCGCCCATTTATCAATCGGCTGGCAGTTAAAGCAGCAACAACGTGACTTTCAAGACAGAAAAAATACCGATAATGAAAAATTCTGGTTCAAGGTTTCTAGCCATTTTGCGCCATTTAATAAAGTTTATGTTGAACTATCTAGGCAATTTCGTGATGGCAGTAACTATCATTTGAACGGGCAATATTCACAAGTTACATCACCTAGTGATCCGACATTAGCAATACAAAAATATTCTCAAGCGGATCGACAAAGAGAACAAGCTAAAGGGCACTTATCTTTTAACCCCTTTAGCACCAGCGAAAATACGATTTTGAAAAACACCGAAATTGCGCTTGAAGGTTACTTTTCTCGTGACCTTTACCAACATACAGCGATAGGTTTGCTAGCAAGTAAACGCAGTGGTATTGACCTTTCAGCGAGTACACAATTATCAAATTATCTATCATTAGCTGCTTATGCACATAATCAGTGGCAAGAAAACCTCAGCCAAGGTAGTTATGGGCATAATGATATTGACTGGTTAAGTAGCCAAAATGATAAGTCGGATAGTGTTGGCATAAATCTAGTGGCAGACAACTTAGCTGATGGAAAACTTACCTTTGTTGCTAATTACAGCTATTCATACGCACGTGGTATTACTCAGGTAGATTCATTGTCAGTAAGTTCAAGTGAGCATCACCAAGAGCTAGTGATAAATTCACATAACCTTAATCTAACTGCTGATTATAACTATTCAGAGAAAATTGAGTTGCATTTAGGTTTGTTATATCAACAATTTAGTGAAGACGATTGGCGCTCAGCATACGCTATAGATCGTGTTGTTAATTTACTTGGCAATGGCTTTGCTAACTATGATTATGATGCGTATCGGCTAACCACTGGCGTGACTTATCAGTTTTAAAGCTAAAGCATTACATATCTTCATCACTTATCTTTATTCATCACTTTCAGGGCTAATAGCTTGTAAGTTATTGGTTTGATCTATACGCCAGCGCCCGGGGCTTAAACCGTATTCCTTCTTAAAGCGATGAGCAAAACTGGCGCTGTCGCCATAGCCAACGGTGTCAGCTATTTGCTCAAGGTTATATTGGGTATAACGTAGTAAATAACAGGCATATTCTAAACGAGTGTGGGTTAAGAGTTTAAGCGGTGTCATGCCCATTTCTTTCTTACATAAGCGGAAAAAGTGCGGCTCAGACATGTGTATTTCTGCCGCTAGCTGTTTAACTGTCCATGGCAGTTGCAATTGCTTATTAACCCGGCGCATTAGCGAGTGAAATTTTTGTTGTTGCTTGCTTAGTTGTTGCCCCATATTTAGTGTTTGGGCAATTTGATAAATTAATACTTCCACTAAGCGTAATATAATGTCTGATTGATAAATACTTTCACCATGTTTGAACTCTCGAATAAGTGCCATGGTTTGATAAAGTCGTTCGGCATTACTGCTGGCATAAACACAAGGTTGTCTTTGATGAATAAACTCATATTCAGGGCAATCATGTAATAATATCCAACACATTTCCCAATAGTCACCTGAAAGTTCATACAAAAAAGGAGTTCCAGCTGGCAGTAATACAACACTACCGGGTTGAGCTAAACGCTGCTCATTTCCAAACTTAATTTTACCCTCGCCGGCATGAGTACAAATTAAGTAATGAACATGTCCGCCATTTTTTTTATTATCTAAATGAAGTTCTCCTTTACCAGTTTTACCTATTTGATATTCAGTTTGTAGGTACGACATGCCCGCACAAGCGATGAAACTGTCAGCTTGACCGGGTAACTTATCAAAATCAAAGAAATCCTCGATACAATCAGGATGTATGTTTAATATATCTTGCCACATAAAATTACAAAAATGATAGTTTTAAACATGATACCTGACAATTCTGCTTATGTTTAATTTATCGCGATATTTTATAATTCCCTGCAATATTCTCGTAAACCGTAATGACTAAAAACCATGAGCACAAACAACCTCTCACCACTAAAGCAAAGTATTAAATTGGCTTGGCCGATCTCTTTGCAAAGCATTTTGGTTACCATGTTAGGCATGTGCGACATTATGATGGTTGGTCATTTAGGTGACACTGCCGTCGCTTCTGTTGGCCTTGGTAACCGCATTCAATTTGTATTTTTGATCATTTTAAGCGGACTTGCTTCCGGTGTTGGCACTTTGTCTGCGCAGCACTTTGGCGCCGGACAGCCGAGTGTTATTCGACAAATAATAGTTAAAACCCTGTTCATAGCTGCCGGTGTTTTAGTGCCAATTTTACTTATGACCTTCTTTCTCTCTGACAATATTTTAAGTATTGCTTCTACAGATCCAAGTGTTATTGCGCTAGGCACAAACTATCTTTGGATAACCATGCCAAGCTTAATTTTTGTAGTGCTGGTGATGATATTTGAAAATGCGTTAAGAGGAATTGGACAAGTAATTTTCCCGATGTTTATTAGTACCCTCGCCATTTTTGCCAATATTATTTTAAACTATTGGTTGATAAAAGGTGGTTTAGGCGTAGAGCCGATGGGAGTTGTAGGTGCCGCTTTAGCAACCTTAATTGCTCGATCACTGCATGCTTTATTAATACTCGCCTACTTGGCAAAAGTTAAACATAGTGTTTTTCCAACAAAGATATTTTGTGATGCGTTTTATAACAAACAACAATGGACTAAATTATTAAGTTTAGTTTGGCCAATGATGTTGAGCTTTGGTGTTTGGTCACTAGGTACTTTTGTATATCAATTGATATATGGCCGAATTGGCACACAAGAGCTTGCGGTGATGAGTTTATTAGCCCCCATTGAAGGTTTGCTTGTTTCGTTCTTTTTTGGTTTTGCTTCTGCTTGCGCCATTTTGGTTGGGCAACGTTTAGGAAAAAATGAATTTCCAAATGCATGGTCTTTAGCTAAAAACTACGCTATTAGTGCGCCGATAGTTACTTTTGTACTGGCTTTAGTATTACTTCAATGTGAATCTTTAGTTTTTATGCCCTTTAATAATTTATCAGCAGACACTATTGCATTGTCACATGACATTTTTGTATTAATAACCTTTGGAACCTGCCTAAAAGTATTCAACATGACTATTTCTATGGGGGTATTACGCGCCGGTGGCGATAATAAATATTGCATGCTTATTGATATATCGGGCATGTGGATATTAAGCATTCCGTTAACCTTTATGGCAGCGTTCTACTTTCATCTTCCAATATATTGGGTAGTGCTTGTTGCTTACTCTGAAGAAATAGCTAAAGCATTTATGTTTATTTTCAGAATGAAAGCTAAGTACTGGTTAAAAAACTTAACAACAGAAAGTATACCTAGTTTAACTTAAGCTTAACCTAGCTCAGCTTTGTGGGATTCTATTATTCTTGCTCTTTAGATTGAAAAATATAAAGAGCAAGCCTGATGATTTTATTCTCTGTAGCTCAATTAAAATTTATCTGCCGAGCTTTTAAGTTGACTATTCAAATAGTCAATTTGCTTTTGTATACCTAACGCTTTAGGTTTTAAGCTTTGCACATGTTGTTTGATGTTAGCTGCCGACCAGCCTAGCTCTAGCAGAATTAGAGAAATAACCGTTCCAGTTCGGCCTGTACCACCTTTGCAATGTACAGCAACCACACCTTTATTATTAATTTCATTTAAAATTAACTCTTTATGCTTTTGCCATTGGTGCTCAAAAGTCTCTTGTGGGGCTTCATCATCAATAATGGGTAGCTGCAGCCATTTGATTTGATGTTTCTGGCAAAGTTGTGGAAGTAGTAGCGCGTTATTTTCTTGCATTTCTTTATCAAACATTAGGGTCAGTAACATAGCTACGCCCTGCTGCTTAAGTTGTAATAACGATTTTTCAAGGCTAACCGTTTTAGTACCAGGGCAAGGGGTAAATAGAAGCTTGGCTCCATTTGATAATGCTAAAGTTTCAAAGGGGTGTTGGTTCACAAATTTTTCTCATAACTGATATAAACAAGAGCATACTGTATGCTCTTGTTTATTAGTGATTATAATTGTACTCGAATGGTTTGCACTGCATTAGCAGGCATTAATACTTCAACAAACTGTTCACCTATTTGCAGCGAAAAGCTAATTGGCGCTTTGGTAGTATTTAATAATTGGGTACTCACTACATTGTCTATGCTGATAGCCGCACTTGCATACAAGGCATCATTGTCTAGCCCATCTAATTGAGTATCTACCTGTAAGGCTTTATCACCGGGACGAATGGTTCTACTAAATTGAGCTAGCACATGATAAATAGGCGTGTAATATACTTCGCCCGTTTCGGTATCTATCATAATTGGCGCACCACAAAAGTTACCCACATGATTTGGGCCGCCATTACGGTCGAGCACTATATTCCAGTCAATCCAACCTTCAAGCCAGTGGTCTAAACTTACGATGATATTTCGAGCATAACGATGCACAGGCGTGTAAATAGGATGGTCTTCTGGCTTAGGTGCCCATGTGGCTGTGTATGCCCAGTCGGTGGCATTTTCATTCCACCAAAAATCGTCATTGTTAAACCAGTTTGTCTCTTTAAAACGAACCGGGTCTAAAATACCTTCTGGTGCATCTTTGCCTAAATCATCAATGGTGCCTTCGGTATGAATAATCGAAAACTCGGGGAATTTTTCATGAACGCGATCAAAAACCGCTTCATTAACTTGATTGGTACTTTCATACCAATGAACCGCCGTACCATAAACATATTGCGCCGTTTCTTTATCTGCTAATATTTCATCAGTCCAATGTTCCATTTGGTCGCGGTTTTGATCATAAATAAGTAATTTCACTGCACTATGAGCACTGGCTTTTAATTTAGGGCCTAAATGATCCTTAATAAAAGTACTTTGAGTTTTAGGGGTAAAATGCATGCTTTCCCATTGGCCACTATTACCGTGAGGTTCATTTACCGGCGTTAATGCCCAAATATCAATACCCTGCTCTTTATAAGCATCAAGGTATTTAATAAGGTAGTTTGCGTAGGTACCAACATATTGCGATTTTAGCTCTCCGCCGGTACCTTGGTGATTATTTTCTGGTGTTGGTTTAATGTAATAGTCTTCTATGTCTTTCATCCATGGCGGCGCGGTCCAGGCTGAAGCGACTATTCTTAAATCTTTATCGCCTTGTTTGTTCTTAATTTCATAGGCTTGTTTGATCATCGGTAATAAATCAAATTGCTCATCTTTAATGCCAGCATGTTCTTGCTGATTAAAGCCATCTTCATCAACCGCGATACTAAAAGACGATAGCTCGGCATCATCTTTAATTGGTGCATAAGAATATCTGCCGTCAACAGCAAAGTCGGTTGCGCCAATATGTGTGCGCGCAATAGAGAAGTTAGCGCCGCTTTCGCCATAAATATTTTCCATCACTTGTGCACGTTTTTCTTTGCTTAAATGGGCAAGAACAAAAGCTGATGATTCCGTAAATGAAGTACCAATACCTAAAATATTCTGTTTAATAATATTAGGCCGAATGGTGATCACTTTGCCTTGCGCTTGACCTTGTACAAAAGTTAAGTTGGCTTGTGGAGCAACTTTAGCGCCCGCCTCACTTGTTAACAGAATTTCAGTTGTTGTTGATAAAAGATAGTTAGTTGCTTTGCTCTGGTTATTCACTTCGTCACCTTGGTCTTGAAACATACAGCCAGCCAACGTTAGTGAAGATATTACAGCGAAGATAATTGCTTTGTTTTTCATGACTCACTTTCCACTCGTTGAAAATATATTGGGATGGTTTACCTAGCTTACATTCACTCTTTTACCAGCACTAATTTGCCGAATAACCCAGCATCTTTCCAGCCACGGTCTGGCTCTTTACCTGGTGCTGACTCAGAGCCAATAAAGTTTTCTCTTAATTCGCTACCATCGTTATCACAGTATGCAACCATTAAGCCCATCACCTTACCGGCATATAATTCAATCGCTTTATTGATATGGTTTTTAGCTTGGTCATTGTTTTGCGGAACGTCTTTATAGGTGTCTTGATAAATATCAATACTTAGCTCCCAAATCAGCTTATCACTTTGCTGTAGCCAGCGACTTTGAACGTGGTGAGAATAGTTTTGCGCGAGCTTATTTGTACCAATATCTATAGCTTGGTTATCTAACGCCATATGGTAGGCAAAAGCATTATGGTTATACTGATGTTCTCCGCCAGAGAAGTCTTCATCTAAAAATATTTCTAGAGTGTCATCATCCCAATACTGGATTAACGGGTTTTGATGGCTATCAATTAAAATATCATCAACAATTTCGGCTAACAGATATAATTTAGATTCGTTCCATACAACTTTGTAGCGCCCCTGAAAGTCTGCTTTCGAATATTCTGGACCTAACCAACGATGGTCAAGGTTTTGCCATTTAGCTAATTGCCACACACTTTCATCTGCTACGCCATCAATTTTTGGCAGCTCTTGCGTATATGGCGCATGGTAAGTAGTTCTATTAGGAGCATGTGTTTCTACTTTGGAATATGCACTATTTGATTGAATAACAAACAACATAGCAAGAGTTTTAAGCACCATCTTAGGCAATCGATATTTAGCATAAGGTTGAACAGTTATATGTGTCATGTTTATAAATAGAAGTTTGAATTGAATCATCATCATCTATTGAGGATTTGAGCAACACAACTCTATTTCGCTAAAGCGGATTTCTAGTGCGGTAAATAGGCCAGCACTTAATAAATACCGTATTGCTTTTTATAACAATGAATAAGCGGAAAGTTATCGAATAAAAGTCTAACTAACCGTCAGATAAAAAGTCTTTGATCACTTCCCGATAGTTGCGGCTAACTTTTACTTGGTCATATTCTCCAAGTTTTAGAAAGTACTCGCCTTTAGTATGAGGAATAACTTTTTGAATATAATTTAGGTTTACTATGGTAGAGCGATGAACCCGTTTAAAAATTGACGGGTCTAAATCGTCCAAAAGATTTTTAAGGGTGCTGCGCTTAATATGAGTAACACCTTGGGCATGAACACAACAATAATCGCCTGCAGCGTCAACCCATTCAATATCTTCTTGTTTTAACAAGGTAATATCATCTCGGTCTTTAATAATTATTTTATGCTCAAGCTTACCCTTATTTTGCCCATGAGAACCTTGAGGTAAGCTTGAGCCTAAACCAGAACCAGAACTTAGGTTAGTACTATGCTCTCTTTCATAAATGGTATCTATCGCGCCAATTATTCTTGATTTATGCTCAGTTTCTTCCTCTGTTTCAAAACGAACAATTGCCCGCTGAATAGCACGATTAATGCGTTCTTCGTCTATAGGTTTAAGAATATAGTCAACCGCATGAACATCAAAAGCATCTAATGCGTATTGCTCAAAAGCGGTGGTAAAAATAACCAGGGGGACAATGTCTGACTGCAATTTTTGAATAACGCCAAAACCATCAACACCCGGCATTTGAATATCTAAAAAGATTAAGTCAGGTGCCAAGTCCATGGTTTTTTCAATGGCTTCTCTGCCGTTTTTACATTCAGCAATTATTTCAATTTCAGGTACTTTATTTAATTTGGCACGTAAAAAATTAAGTGCCAAAGGCTCATCATCAACTATTATCGTTCTTAACTTAGGCATAAGTCTAACTAACCTTCATTGCGTTATATGCTTTATTAACTATATCAGTTTCGGCTTTACTTTCTAGGGGTAATTTAATCGTAGTTTTTAAACCGCCAGAAGGTCTAACATTAAGATTAAACTCATAATTATCGCTGTATAATACTTTAAGGCGTTCATCGATATTACGTAAGCCGATACCTCTACCTGCGTTAACTTTCATTTTATTTCTATCGACTTGTTCACCTGAGCCGGTATCACTCAGTTCAAGAACCAACATATTATTAATCACCTCAGCCAATAAGCTGATGGTGCCGCCATCTTCATTTTGAGCAATAACATGCTTCATCGAATTTTCAATAATCGGTTGCAATAATAAGCTTGGGATCAAGGCTTTTTTGGCTTCATCAGATATTTTAAAATCAAGTTGCAGACGCTCACCAAAACGAGTTTTTTCAATTTCTAAATACAGTTCTAATGCTTTTATTTCAAATTCTAAAGCCATTTTAGTATCGGGATTATTGTCTAATGAATAACGTAAAAATTTACTTAATTGTACAGTCATACTTTGTGCTTTTTCTGACTGTTCACATTCAATCAATGAATTAATGGCATTTAAGGTATTGCAGAGAAAGTGTGGGTTTAGCTGGTAGCGCAACATTTTAATTTTCGCGTCTCTTGCTACAGATTGTGCACTTAATTTTTGTAATTGCTCTGACTTTGCTTCGGCTTCTTTTTTGAGCATAATTTTATGTTCAAATTGCAATAATTGATAATAGCGAATGCCATGAAAAAAACCCGCCCAACAAAAATATATAAAGATACTACTAAAATACCAACCGCCAAATTCGGCCCAAGTTTTATCGGTACTGGTTAGCCTTACATAAAGCTCAACCCTGATCACAGTCCAAGCAAAAGATATTAAGAGTACTGAACCAATGCTAGCAACTACTCTTTTTAAAAGAGAGGTATTCCAGCACCTCATAAAAACCCAATACAAAGGCAGTGAAAAAACGATACCAACACAAGATTGCAAAAAGGTATGATTTAGGTGGTCAACATCAATTTGCACATACCAAAGGGTTAAGGAAACAAGGCTAATTAAGGCAACAAAAGACCAAAAACAGATTTGTAAAAACCAAAACAGGTAAATAGGATTTTCTGATATGGAATTATATTTTTGTTGTAAAAAGTGTTCCGACATATTGTCCCCTGATGTTTCAGTTTAATATATTACAATGTCTTTGCATTAGGGTCGATGATGAAATTCCTATCCGTCGCTCCCACAACCCAGCTTAACGCAAACAGTAAAAAATTTAACACTATTAGTTATTTATCTTAGCCTATAAAAACAATAACCCCCATTTTATTACAAAACGGGGGTTATTGGCGAAGTTGATTAATTAGCTAGTGAATATTTATGCTACATCTTCCTTTGGCTTAATATTAACTATGGTTTCGGTTTGTGTTGTTAAACTTGAGTACAAATCTTTCATCACTAATTTTGGTGTGCGATCTTCATAAAATAATCCCCAATGTTTTTCAGGCTCAAGTGGGTCTGGCGAGCCTTTCCAAGGTTCATCAAAAGCTTCAAAAACAAAAGTTAGTATTTCTTCCGCGGTAGTCCATTCAAGCAATTGTTCATAATAATGCGCTTGCAAGTCTTGATTGGCATTCCAAGGCTCAATACCTCTACCATTTGATGCGGTTGTCCAGCCAGCTTCTGTGATAATTACTGGCTTGTCTGGGTAATGATTGGCGACGCTATAATAGTTTTGTTTGGTGTATTCTAGCGCATCTTCCATGGTACGAAATTCCCATGCTGGATAGGTATGAATAGAGATAAAATCTAATTCTGCCACCAAAGGTTCTAATTTGTAGGTCCAAGGTACGTAGTTTTCACAAAAAGTGACCGGTTGTTTGATTTCTTTTTTAATTTGGCGAACATAAGCGACTAATCTGTCAACCGGCACCATATGATCAGTCCATTCAACACTGGCTTCATTACCTACTGAAACAGAAAATACTATGTCGTCATATTTTTTTGATAGCGCGATCATGGTGTGAATTTCATCACAGTTCTTTTGTCTATTGGCGCTTATCGTTTCTTCTGAAAAGTCAGCGCCCCATGGACAATGTGGGTTACTCATTTCTGCTGCCATATCAACACCAAGCATTACTTTGAAATGTAAAGCTTCGCTGCGAATAACATCTAGAACAATTTCAGCATGTGGTCCACAGTCGTAAATACGTAGATAACTCCAATTACTCGCTAAAATAAGTAAGTCTTCTTTTACTTGCTCATAGGTTGGGTAAATCCCTTCGCGCGGGTTTTGACCATCGCGATAGCCCGAATAACAAATGGCATTGGCATGGCTTAAATTCATCGAGCTAATCGTTGCTACTTTATCACTGTGCTTGTTAAACATATTTTAATTTCCCGTCTTTGTCCCAAAGTCCCCAATAAGCGCCTACGTCACCTTCATCAGCGACTTTCCATGTTTCATCAAATGATGAAAAATAGAAAATTTCAATAGCTTCTTCTTCTGCCCATAAGTAGGTGTTAATAAAATATTTTAAGGCATTTTCATATGACGGCTCAGCGCCGCGCTCTGCTGTGCCTACATTTGGCCAACCAGTTTCAGTAATTATCACCCGTTTACCCTTGCCGGCTTTTAATGCTCTGCGGTACATGTCTTTCATATAAAGTAATGAATAATCAGCAGGACAGCCTTCCCAAAATGGATAACAGTTAGCCAAAATAACATCACAAGCATCAGCAACACGTGGGTGCTCTTCAAACTCGTAATAGGCATCAACGTAACCTACCTCAATATTTGGCAAAGCTGCCTTAGCCCTGGCAATATAATCAAGTAGTTGCTCTTCGGTTAGGTCGCCGCGCAGTAGCACTTCATTACCAACCGCTAAAATATCAACATGGCCTGCTTTTGCTTCACGAATAGCATTGTTTAGCTCTTTCTCGTTATTTTCTAAATCATCGTCTAACCACACACCTACCATGGTATTAAGGCCATTGGCTTTTGAAATAGCCGGAATTTTTTCATTACCTTCCGTACAAGAAAAAGAGCGTACCCAATTAATATTGGGTTTAATAACATTTAAGCGTTCAGTAATTTGCCCAGCTTCAATTTGAGTACCAGGGCCTTGTCCTTCAACATAAGGACTAAATGATATGCCATGAATTTTCTCGGCCAAAATATTGCCGGCTAAAGCACGCAATTCATCAACAGATAAATTTGAAAAATTAACACCTGCCAACGACATGTATTTATTATATTTACTTGACATTTTATTCTCCAAAGCGCCCTTTCATTTAAAAATGTAAGGACGCTTTATTAATTCATACTGGTTATTCAGTAAAAAGCTGAGTTGAATTTAGGTTAAGTGAAATTTGAGCAATTTTACCGTTACGTAAAAATAGGTTTTCGCTTTCTTGTGTTGGTAAAGTGAGTTCATTTAAGGTTTGCACAACACCGTCGTACCAGGTAATGGTTAGTGCCGGCGCTTCGCTATCATTGACTTGATAAACCACAGGAACCTGACACCAAGTAAAGGCTAAGCCCGCTTGTGGTACGATAATTTCTTGCCAGTTATCATCAACGTCTAAATAGGTAAATGGCGTTGCTTCTTGAACAAATTCGCATCGGCGAAGTAAGCGGGTTTGAAATTGCACCGCGCCATTTTTAACCCTAATTCCCAACTCGCCAAAACGGGCTAGTACTTCTTCTTTAACTTGTCCGGTCATGCCTGGCTGTTGCGCGCCAGCATGCTTAGGGGTATGAGAATATGGGTCTGCAGGGAATGCTCCATATTCACTTGGGGTTTTGTTAAAACCTAACCCTTCGCGCACACGGTAATATAAATTACCTAAATGCTGACAAGTCGCTTTATCTTCACCACTATCAAGTGCATTGAAAAAGTTTTCTTCCACTGCTAACAATAACTTGGCAACCATGTGCCAATAAATGCAGCCTAAACCTTCAAAACCAAACATGCCGCCTGAGCGCCCTGTAAACTCCTGATGCTTAAATACTTCTTCATAAAGCGCCTGTAATGAATGGCGAGACATTTCAACTAAGTCACCATAAACACCCGAAAGAGCATCAAGCTGGGTCATCAAATCATCACCATTGGTGAGCTCGGCATTAAAGCGATATACGCCGTCATTATCTTTTAATATGATGCGTTCATCTTTTTCTTTAAGCATTTGCTTTAACAATGGGTTAGTTTCAACTTGGTCTGAGTCAACACAGTTTTTTTGCAAAAAGCTCGGAAGCTTTCTGTCTGGGTATAGCATAAAGGTGTCTTGACCTGGGCGGTATACATCACTTTTGAACAAGGCTTCTACTACAGAAATAACTTTTTCAGCGCTAAATGAACCCGAACTAAGCGCAGCAACCTGACCTTCTAACATCGGATAAAGATCGTCAATTGTTACAGTGTCTTTTTCAAAGGCAAGCAAGTTATAAGCATTGTAGAGACCGTCTTCACGTTCATTGGTGCTAATTGTGTGCTCAATAGCTGCTAAAGCATCTTCAAGCATTAATTTTATTTGCCCAATTGGTTGTAACATTTTTCCAGAAAACGCTTCTTGTTTATATACGGTTTCGCGATAACGACTTGACGCTTGTCCAAGTTCAGAAACACATTGAAAGCGTTCACTGGCGCTTATTGGCGCATTATTTAATAACGGGCGAACTTTTTTCAAAGCATTAGCCGTTTCAGCAATCCACTCATTTACTTCTTTAGAAATAATGGTAGCTTCTGACTCGTTTTCTAAAAGCTTTTGCAAGAAACAAATATATCGGCGTAAATAATATAAGGTAACAACTGAAACCCCCTGGCCCACTAAGGCGTTGTTGGCATCGTTCCATTCAGGTCTTTGGGTATTTAACCAAATACCGCCGTCGATCACTAAATTACCTAGCTTACAAAGCAATGGCACCATTAACTTTTCAAGCAAGTTAACTTGATAAACATCACCGCTTGTATCAAGCATCAATTTACCATCAGCACCAATTTTATTAACACGCTTTTCAATGCGCTCAGCTAACGCTTCATCATAAGTAACTGTGCTTTTCGCATTTTTAACTAAAGCATTAAAAGGCTTTATTTTGTACGGCACATTAGCGTAACTAAACAATGGCTGCCTTAAAAGTTCGCTGAGTTTTTCCGGGTGAAACTCTTTAGAAAGCTCTAACATTTTCTGTAAATAGATGATCTGATGATCACCCCAATAACCGATATAGCTCCATGGGTCATCTGGCTCTTCAACTTCCCAGTCAATGCCCTCTTTGGTAATACGATAAGGGTTATAACCATCAATAGTTGAAGCATTAACAAATTTTGCAATGACATTTTCAATAAACTTAGGGTAGCTAAATGTTAAGGCTTCCCAGTTTTGAAAAATGTCTCGCCAGTTACCTTGGTAGGTTAATAAGCTATTGTTATTGTCATCTTTTAATTTAATTGAAAACTGGTTCCATGGACGGCTTGGGTCGCCATGTCGACGGCCAAAAAAGATCGGTAGGTATTCATAACAAAGACGCTCAAGCTGTTGATCATCTTGTTGTTTTACCTGTGCCAATAGCTGTTCAATATTTACGCTAGCTGGTAAACATCTAAAGAATTCTTGATGGCGTAAATATACGTCGCTGTTAAATAAATTAACCGTGCTTGAGAAGTCTTTAGACGATATTTGATAATGATTGTCAAAAGCGCCACCACGTAAAACGTTAAATTGCACGTTGGCGTAATGATGCACTGATACATTTTCTTCAGCTGTTAGCTGAAAGCCGTCTGCGGTTGCCATTATTCGTGCTAAATCATCAGAGCCCTTTGCGATTGAAGACTGGATGTTATTAGTTAATGTTTCGCTATCAGATAGCTCACTACGTAACGCTGTAGCTTGGCTTTGACTTTGTTCAACATTAGCAACAAATTGCCAAGTTTTGTGCTGACTCGGTGCTAAAGTTAGCTGTGAATTAACTAAATATGCACCACGAATACCACGTTTATGTGCTTCCTGTGTTACTGACACACCAGTGCGAAAACTAGCTAACTGTTCAGACGATAATAATATGTTACTTTGCTCTAAACCTGAGCAAAATACGGTATTGGTTTTTAACGACTCGCAAGGCTCTGCTCTGTCAGTAATACCTGAATAAACCGTAAAAAATGCTAAACCTGAACTCTCATCTAATTCAGTCCATTTATAGGCATCAACTAAATTACTGGAATTTGTTTGGGTGAAACGTGGTGTTCCTGCCGGTAGAATGTTCTGAAAACCGTCAATAAGATCAATATTTACTGGTTTATCAGCTAAGTTGACCAACTCACATTGACGAACAAAACCATACTGTTCACTGGTTGACCAAGTGTATTTATATTTAAGCTGAAGATCGTTATTAATTTCTTCAAAACAAAGCTTATTACCTAATAAATTTTTATATAAATTACGAGTGTTCTTATAACGGTTGTCATGCTCTCGGTTAAAGGGTTCCCAATTTACCATGGCTCCGTCATGCTCAACCCGAAATAACGTTTTACAACCGGTATGTAAATCACTTTCATGAATTCTATCAACGGTTATATAAGGGAATAATGCGGTTTCAGGAGAAACTCGCCCGGCGGTTAAGCCACCCGTTGATGAGACAAAAAGCCAATGATCACTATTTGAAATGACACTGATAAAAAAAGGTGCCATTTGGTTAACGTTATTAATGGCGTAATAACGCTCATCATCTAACATTATGAATTCACCGGTTGTTTGACTGTTATTTATTTCACAATTTTTCATATTAATTCCTACCTAAACTAGAGGTATATCTACTACTTTTAATGTTAATTCTTTTAAGGTGTTGCTTTGAAAACTCTCACGTAGTCAATTTCCATTGCTACGGGAAAGATACTGTCATCTATTGGTCCGCCAGCTCTTCCCCATGCACCGCCAATCGCTAAATTAAGAATGACGTGATAAGGGTGATCATATGGCCAAGCCTGCCAGCCGGTTGACTCGTTTGAATAATAAAAATACGGGGTATCATCAAAGAACACTGTGATGTCGTTAGGAGTCCATTCTATTGAATATAAATGAAATGCTTGCTCAACATTTTCACCTTCAATACTCGCTTTGCGTTGTTCCCAATTAGCCCAATAATAAGCCTTGTTATGAACCGTGCCATGAATGGTTTGCATGTCGTAACCAACATGTTCCATGATGTCTATTTCGCCAGAGTTTGGCCACGCGTCACAGGTTGAACTGCCTTGCCAATCGTCATCTTGTGCACAAGAAGTGGAATATTTAAATGGGTTGCTAGGTAACATCCAAATGGCAGACCATGTACCTTGCCCTGCCGGCAGTTTGGCTCTTACTTCAGCTCGACCATATAAAAAATCACCTTTACCCTGGGAGTGAATTCTGCCCGAGGTATAATTGGCGTTGTTGTAATCTTCTTTATAAGCGGTGATAACTAAGTTACCGTTTTTAACCTCTACATTCTTTAAGCGGTCGGTATAAGTTTGGTCTTCATCATTTACTTTACGCGCAGGCCAAATATCATAACTCCACTTTGTTGAGTCTGGTTTGCCTTGGTAATTAAATTCATCACTCCAAACCAGCTGCCAATGCTTTGATTTGATAGGCTTTGCTAAGTTAACTGATGTAGTTGATGACGACGCTTGAACCGATGTTGTTGTGGTTTTACGAACAATAATAGCATTTAACAGCGCCTGACCTTTTGAGGCCTTTAGCTCAATATTAAGCTGTCCATCAGTGACTATTACATTATGAACACTTCGCACTAACGCAGATTTGTGTTTACCGTCGCGGGCAAGTTTTACGTCAAGCTCGTCAATAACAAGTTTATTCTGGGCATAAACATCAAACACGCGCTCGCCAGTAGCAATATTTTCTGGTTCAGCAAATTTTAATATCAGCTCATAACGGCCATTTTCCAAAGGTTGCTTTATAGATAAATCACCCGAACGATAACTTTTAAAAAGTTCACTGTCTTGTGAGCCTTTAATTGTATTAATGCTGCCTTTATTACTTGTTAGTTTTAAGTTATCAGCTTGATAAGTAATGCCATCAATAGCTTGATACTGCTCGCCGCCAACATTAACTGCCCAAACAACATTGCGATTAAATACGTGCGAAGTTGTTGGCTCTGCAAGTGTTCTATCAGCTGATAATGGCTGAGGTGCTTGAGCTAAATTAGCTGAGTTTTTATCTTCGTCTGTTGTACAAGCAGATAATGCAAAGCCAATAGCCATTGATAGCAAGGTTGTTTTCAAGCAATTAGTTGGTAATTTTTTTTTCATTTTTTCTCAAACCTTAAACAAAACTACATGCACAATGTTGTGCGTTTGTTGTTGGGTATTTAATAATTACATTCAACCATAGAGTAGCCAGAAGGAATGACAATCAAAACGAGTTAAAACGGACTGAGGGTGCGGTAAATAAGAAAATAATAATTTTTAGAGCGGATGCTTAGGCAAGTAATTAGCAGGGTGTAGCCAAGTTCAAACAATTTCATGCCTTACTTTTTAAACATCAAATTAGCGTGGTAGTTCATTTCACCTCTCGGTTAGTCCGCTTGAACGATTTTGACTACTTTTCCATCAGCCTTTCTGTAATTTTGAAATAGTAAAGTTCAAATAAATACAATAAAGGCGGAACAACATGAAGAAGAAATTAAACAAATTTCCACAGCTATTACTGGTTTCCAGTATTGCCTTATCATTAACAGGCTGTCTAACGGATGCCGATGCACCCGCATGGATCGACCCTGAAATTAATAAGGTACCAACCATTGATAGCACGCCAGAATTAATGGCGCAGCCACAAGCAGCATATAGCTATACCTTTATGGCAAGTGACGGCGACACTGCCGATACACTTACTATGTCAGCAAGCGTGTTACCAAGCTGGTTAACATTTGATTCTGCCTCTGGGGTTTTATCAGGCACCCCTTCATCAGCTGATGTTGGTGACCATGATGTCACCATAACCACTTCTGATGGTAAAGATGAAGTATCACAATCGTTTGTGATCACCGTTGCCGTGGCCAGTTCAGGTAGTGAATGGACCATGGTTTGGAGTGATGAATTTGACGGTACTAGCTTAAACACTGACAACTGGAATATTCAATCAGGTGATGGCGCAGAATATGGCCTTACTGCATGGGGCAATAATGAAGAGCAGTGGTACAAAGGTGAAAACATTACCGTAGCTGATGGTAATTTAATTATCAGTGCTAAAGAAGAGCCTACTAGTGGTTATCCTTATACTTCTGGTCGCATGCGTAGCGATAATAAAGTTGATATTAAATACGGCCGTATTGAAGCACGTGTAAAAACTCCGGTTGGCCAAGGGTTATGGTCAGCATTTTGGATGTTACCAACCGATAGCGCTTATGGCGGTTGGGCATCAGGTGGTGAAATAGACATTATGGAAGCGGTAAGTCCTGGCGTTACTGATGATGTGACTTACGGCACCTTGCATTATGGTATGCCTTGGCCACTTAATACTAGCGCCGGCGGCAATGGCGATAGAACGCCAATTGATGAATTTCACATCTATGCTATTGAGTGGGAACAAGACGAAATTCGCTGGTTTATTGATGACGTACACTACGCAACAGTAACTTCAGATACCTGGTGGAGCTATTTTTACGCTGATGATGAGCAAGGTTATGTTTCTGCTCCTGATGCGCCTTTTAATCAAGACTTCCATTTATTATTTAACTTAGCAGTAGGCGGTAACTGGCCGGGTTCACCAAACGATGACACAGTATTTCCAGCAGAAATGTTAGTAGATTATGTGCGTGTATATCAATGTGATAGCGGTGAAGAAACAGGAACTGGTTGTGCTAACAATATTAACTCAACTGTTGTAGCTCCTGCAGCACAAAGCGTTTTTGTTGCCAGTCAAACATTATTTGACGACGGTATAAGTGAATTAAGTTGGGAGCTAAACGGCGAAACAGTTACGCGTGGTTTACAAGTAGGTGTTGCTTGGGATAATGGCGGCATTACCGTTGTTGAGCAAGATATTGGTGGTGATCACGGTACGGTTTTAGATATTACCACCGGTGATATGGGTAACATCGCAATTAGTGCAACTGACGGCGAAATATTCGACCTATACGGCATGGGAAATTCGGCTGAATGGTGGAAACTTGGTGCAGGTGAAATCAAATTCGACCTTTATATCGACAGCGCTGTAACTCCTAATGACAGTACTATTTCGATCAAAATGGACAGCGTCTGGCCGGCATTAGGTTTTAAAAATCTAGCAGTGGCTGATTTAGCGAAAGATACTTGGATATCTTTATCTGTTCCGGTGAACGAATTTACCGCAAACTCTGGTGATCAACCACTTAACACCGCAGCTGTAAATAACTTATTTATTGTTGAATTTAGCGGTGCTGCTCATGTTCAAATAGATAATATTCAAGTGGTTTGTGGTCATAAAAACAACAATGGCTGTGGCATAAAAGCGCCAGCTGTTGAAATTGATGTAGAAGTACTTGATGTATTTATTGATAGCGTTAATGAAGAAACTTGGACCAATGGTGCCGGTGGCTGGGATAACGTAGTAAGCAGTGATTATTACACTGGCGATACGGCTAATCACGTTAATTGGCAGCTTGTTGACAGCGGTGAAACTGGCCATGACACTGTGATGGAAGTTACCTTTAATGCTGATGGTGGCGACGGTGTATTTTATATTCAATCTGCTCAACCGGTTGACTTAAGCTCGTTTAGCGGTGGTAATTTAATTTTTGATATTAAGGCCGATACTACTGGCTTTACCTATAAAGTTGATTGCATCAGTCCATGCGGTACAGGCGACCGTGTATTAAATGTAAACGGTGACGGTGAATGGCAAACTATCACGCTAGCAGTTGATGATTTAGCCAACCAAGGCTTAAACCTTAAATCAACAAACACCGGTTTAGTTATCTTCCCAACATGGGGCAATCAACAAGGTATTACCTTCCAGTTAGACAATATTCGCTGGCAGCTAGGTGAAGACATTCCAGTGGACGATACCCCTGTAGACGATACTCCAGTAGACGATACGCCAAGTGACGGTTCAGCCATTGATTTTGAAGCGTCAGCAGCATCATATACTTTTAGTGATTTTGATGGCGGCGTAGCAAGTGTTATTGCTAACCCACAATCAAATGGTATTAATACCAGTGCGCAAGTTGGCCAAATGCTAAAAGGTGCGGGTCAAACATGGGGCGGGTCAACGATGACTTTTGATACGCCAGTAGCCATACCAGAAAACAGCGTAATTACCATGAAAGTATGGTCACAACGCGCAGTACCGGTATTGGTTAAATTTGACGACATGAATAATGAAAAAACAGCGAACCATACCGGCTCTGGTTGGGAAGAGTTAAGCTTTGACTTCAGTGGCAGCTCAAGTACTGGTGAAACACGTTTAACACTGATTTTTGAAAATGGTGTAATGGGTGATGTCGCTGGTGATGCTGCAAACTGGACCTTTTACTTTGATGACTTCACTCCACCTGCTGCAGAAGCTGGAGACGGTGGTGGTGAAGTTGTTACCGGTAATTTTACCGCCGTTGGTACACCATTTGATTTTGAAGCTGGTGGCTTAGGTGCTGACTTTACTTGGGCTGTTTTTGAAAACGTCGATAACCCTGCGCTTGAATTTGTTGCTAACCCTGGTTCATCATCAGTTAATGACTCAGCAGTCGTTGCTCAGTTTACAGCAAGACAGGCTGGTGCAGCTTGGGCTGGTACTGAAACTGCAGGCGGAACACCGACATTTACCATGGACGCAACCAACAGTATTGTAAAAATCATGGTATATAAGTCAGTTATAAGCGACGTTGGCTTGAAATTTTCAGTAGGTGCTGCTGCACAAGCTGAATTAAAGGTGCCAAATACTAAAGTGAATGAATGGGAAGAACTAACCTTCGATTTTACTAGCCGTATAG
The DNA here is from genome assembly GCA_947501935.1 of uncultured Alteromonadaceae bacterium. GTDB lineage: Bacteria > Pseudomonadota > Gammaproteobacteria > Enterobacterales > Alteromonadaceae > CANMXU01. The sequence continues at coordinate 90,273 of CANMXU010000011.1, read as the reverse complement.
GAACACCAGAAACCATTGGTATTACTTCAGTAATTGTATTTCCTGATTTTGATGCAGGTCGAGCAAGTGAAACTGTAAGTTACTTTGATAATATCACCTTCGGAAATATTACCGATTAATGAATATGAAAGGGAATATCTCTAAATAGCGGCCTAAAAACCAAGCACTATTAATCATAACAAGAACTAGAGAACTCCCATTATTTTAGCACCTTACTTTTTCTCCCAAAGGTAAGGTGCTTTTTTTATTTAACGGCGAAAATGCTAGCGCTGAAATTTAATTTTACAGCTTAAGTTAGAAATTTAAGTTCGGGATTTAAGTTAGAAATTTAAAATTCGCCATTAAAGTTCACAATTAGAAAGGTTTTATATGATCACCTACAAATTAAGGCATAAGATGAGTTATAAGCTAAGCAACAAAGTTTTAATCACACTACTCCCATTTATATTTATGCTACTACTTTCAAGCCATGCTTTCTCCAAGGTGGGCTATGAGCAACAGCCAAGTAGCTTATTGCAGGGAGAAACCATGGCAGTAGCCTATTCTGGCTTTAGAGAGGGGCAACACCCCGACCGCGGACAAGGGGCTATTAATCCCAGTGATGCACAAATCCTTGAAGACTTAAATATTTTACTGAAACATGATTTAACCCTCATTCGGCTTTATGATTCCGGCGAAAACTCCGCAACCACCTTAAAACTAATCCAGCAGCATAAGTTACCAATTAAAGTATTATTAGGCGCATGGTTAGAAGCAGAGGTAAGTAACCACCTAGGCTGCGCTTGGTTAGAGCACCCTATTCCTAAGCAAGAGCTTGCCACAAATAAGCTAAACAACCTAAAAGAGCTTAAACGTACTATCCACTTGGCCAATAACTACGCCAACATTGTTATTGCCGTTAATGTTGGCAATGAGGCTTTGGTTGACTGGAACGACCACATGGTTACCTTAGACAGTGTTATTAACTATGTGCAATACGTGAAAAAAAGCATTAATCAGCCAGTAACCGTTGCTGATAATTATGAATGGTGGATACGTGACGGTGCCCCATTAGCCGCTGAAGTTGATTTTATTGGCGTACATACCTACCCTGCTTGGGAAAATAAAACTATCGATGAAGCACTCGCCTACACCATTAAAAACCTTGAAGATGTTCACCAAGCATTACCCAATAGCACAATTGCAGTATTAGAAGGCGGCTGGGCAACCACAGCGAAAGAATTTAAAAACCAAGCTAATGAAGCTAATCAAAAACGCTATTTTAATGACATTAAAGCTTGGGCTAAAGCAACGAATACCACCTTTTTCTTTTTCGAAGCCTTTGACGAGCCATGGAAAGGTAACCCCGCTAATCTTGACGGCGCTGAAAAGCATTGGGGCTTATTTAATGTTGATCGAACGCCAAAAGCAGTATTGAGAGCAGATAAATAACACGCAATAACTAAGCCTTAACTAAACCTTAACTAAGCCTTAGGTCACTCAAAGTTTAATTACCTGAGGCTTTAGTTTTATACGCTCAGAAAGATTGCCATTTCAGCGTTTATTCGTTAGTTACCACAGCTTTACAATTTTTTTTAAACAAGTCTATTCGTTCTTGCTTTGAAAGGTCTTGATAAGCTTTACCACCATTATCTGGTATTTGTTCAATATCTATAGATACAGCTCTATTTCGGCCTAAGTTCTTAGCATGATACAAGGCGATATCAGCTCGCTTAATTGAGTCATTAATATCATAATATCGGCATAACTGAGTTATACCAAATGATGCAGTTACGCCAATATCTTGGCCTTGATGGGCTATAGTCGCAATTGCTAGCTTATTTCTGATGCGTTCAATGGTTTTTTCAGCGTCAGCTAATTGCATATCAGGAAGCACAAATAAAAACTCTTCGCCACCGAAACGAGCAACAGTATCATGACGTCGCAGCGACTCTTGCAAAGTAGCTGCGGTATGTTCAAGCACCCTATCTCCAACATCGTGGCCATAAGTATCATTAAAATTTTTAAACTTATCGATATCTGCAAGCACAATGCAACAATCAAAATTATCACATCGTTGCATTAATTGATGCTCATGCGCTAACACCACACCTACGGCTCTGCGATTCATTAGTTTTGTGGTTATGTCAAAGTGATGCTTGTTAATAACGGCAAATTCAAATATTTGCATAACTTCATCAAAAAATATTTTTTGAATGGCTAAAAAGTTTTCATACTTTGGTAAACGTTCCACACTTTCACCGTCAATAACTTCAATAAGCTCTCTTGCAGAGCTATGAATTTCTTGATGTAATTGGTCAATTTTTAAAAAATAGCCGTGCCGAAAGGTTTCATCAGACAAAATATATGTCAGCCATTTACCGAACTTACAATGTAGATGGGCATCTTGAGCGATAAATGATTTATCAAGCAATTTATCTTTAGACATTACAGCAATATTTAATTTTCGCATCCACTCTCTATGTTCAGAAAATGACAATTTGATATCCTCTGAAAGGGTTTCAAATTGACTTTTATCTATTCTTTCTAACAAGTGAGCGAGCATAAGCTAAAGTCCTGTGTTTATAGTCACACCATAAAAATATATTTAAAGTGGTGAATTAACCATACCACTACAAAGTATCAGACACGGTATTCATGGTGATTGATAAAAATCAAAGTATGCAGTGAATAAAGGTTTGCTTAAGTATAAGACGACTTTAACAATAATGGGGCAAACTAGGGTCTGTTAATCTTTGAATTGTTTTTGAGCAATAGGCTATTTAATTTGTTAACAAAGCAGTATGAGTGCGGTTTAGCCCGCTCAATAAACGAATGCTAATGCAGTTAAGGGATAAAATAGCCATTGCCCTTCGGGCTGAGGCCCAAATGAGGTCGAGGGAAAGGGAAAGGGAAAGGGAAACATACCCTTTTACTTTTCAAAGCCTTTGATGTGCCATAGCTTAGCTATGGCACAGTACAACTAATAAGCGCTTAAAAGGTCAGTTTATTATTTAATTCAAAATGAATTTGTTCAACTTTTTCTTTATTGAGAATGTATTTACGCATTACCCAAGCAACCAAAATTGAGCCAAGGGCTGGATAAACGGTGAAAGATAATAAAATACCTTCTTTAGTGGTTTGAGTTTGTTCAACATCTGCTTGGTAGCCGTAATACGCCAGCAACCAACCCGCAAAGGCACCACCGAAAGCGACCCCTAATTTAATAAAAAATACCACAGCAGAATAAATCATCCCGGTAATACGTACGCCGGTTTTCCAATGACCGTAATCAATAGTATCAGCCATTTTCGCCCATAATAATGGCGTTGCCATTTGTAAAAAGAAGCTCCACAGAAAAAACAAAGCAAAGGCGACTACAACCTGCTCTTGCGGAACAAAGTAACTAATAATACAAATAAAGGCGGCTATTAATTGCAGGGCAATATAGGCTTTAATTTTACAAACCTTTTTCGCCAAAAATTGCGCACAAGCACAGCCTAAAATACTGCCAATCATACCTAGGGTAATAAATAAGGTGATTTGCTGTTCTAGGCCAAGTACATATTTCACATAGTAAATCGCTAAGGTCGCTCTTAGTACTTGCCCTGTTAATAAAAATAATCCGGCTAGGCATAAAATACGCCACTGGTCATTTTTCCAAAGCGATTTAAGATCATCAAAAAATGACGATTTTTGCTCAACCGGCGGTGCGACCCTTTCTTTAGTGCCAGCAAAACAAAATAAAAATAGCAGCACTCCTAAAAGACTCATCGCGGTCATGGTTAATTGGTAGCCCTTGGCTTTATCGCCATTACCAAACCACTCAACTAAAGGTAATGTACCTGAAGCAACGATAAGCCCGCCTAACATGCCTAAAACAAAACGGTAAGACTGCACAGAAACGCGCTCAGAGGGCTGGTTTGTTAATACCCCACCCAATGCTGAATATGGGATGTTAATCGCGGTATAAGCGATCATAAGTAAAGTGTAAGTAACAAAGGCATAAGCCACTTTACCGTTATAGGAGAAATCAGGCGTGGTAAATGCCATTACTGAGATAATGCCAAACGGTATGGCTAACCATAAAAGATAAGGCCTAAACTGTCCCCATTTGGTTTTGGTTCTATCGGCCATGGCGCCCATTAATGGATCGGTAATGGCATCAAAAAGTCGCACCACTAAAAACAAAGTACCAACGAGTGCCGGAGAAAGCCCAACCACGTCAGTGTAAAATATCAGTAAAAACATCATCACGGTTTGGAAGATAATATTACTGGCGGTATCGCCTAAGCCATAAGCTATTTTTTCGCGCACTGTTAACATAAGTACTCACTTATTTTTGATCTTGTTGTTTATTGTCTTTCTTATCTAGGTTTTTAATTATTTAATTATTTTCTAACTTACTCATCGCTAACGCTAAAAGTATGAAATAAAAAAGCCGCGAATTAACCGCGGCTTTTTACTAATTAAACATTAACTTAATTCAACTTAGAAAACGTAACGAGCGCCAATATTAAGTCTTGCGCCGTATTGATTAGCACGGTTAAGTTGCTCTTCATAACGAACAAATGAACGTTGTACTTCTTCAGTTAAGTTCAAACCTTCAGCAAAAATAGTGAAGTTTTCAGTGACTGAATAACTTACGTTTGCATCAACTTGGTAATACTCTTCGGTATATACCGGAGCACCATGTTGTTCAAAACCTGAGAAGAATTGGTCACGCCAGTTATAGGCAATACGTGCTGATAACGCTTCATCTTCATAAAATACTGAAAAGTTAGCTGAATCGCTCATACCTGGTAAAGCAAAGTTTTGCTCAACTTCGTCTGGGTCAGGGTTAACATCACCGCTCACAAAAGTGGCGTTAATCATCATACCAAAACCTGACTCACCAAATAAGTGCTGAGCGGCAAGCTCGATACCATGTAAATTAGCCATTTCACCATTAGATACACTAGATACGTCAAATGTTGCTAACGGGTCATCACCGTTTGGTCTAATCGCTGTGGTTAAGTCAGTAAGACCCATGTTTTCATTAATACGAGCAAATACGTTAGGGTCTGTCGCTTGAGTGCCTTCGGCTTCAAGTTGTGCTCGAGCTTCTTCAGCACGCGGACCAATATATACATCTCCTATACCTTCAATTGTTGTTTCTGAAGTAGAATTAACTATAAAATTATCAACAATCTTCTTGAAGTAACCAATCGATACATAACTGGCATCGCCGTAATAGTATTCAACTGATAAATCAAAGTTATCAGCTATAAAAGGATCTAAGCCCGGGTTACCGGTAACTATTTTACGTTGACCAACTTTCGGATTACCTACAAAGTCAGTAGTTGAACGCATATCTTCAATATTAGGACGAGACAATGAACGGCCATATGAGAAACGTGTTACTAACTCATCAGTTACATCCATGCTTACATCTAAGCTAGGTAAAAATTGCTTAGTGGTCGCGCTACCAGAAGAAATTGTACTATCGGCTGAATATTCATAAGCAAACTCATTACCACCAGACCAAATAATTTCAACTGCCGGCGTTTCTGAACCTTCAGATCTTACTTTCGCTTCTTCATAACGTAGGCCAGCAACAATGTTAATTGGCATATCGTTAAACTCATCTTCAAAAGTAAATTGCGTATAAACCGAAGTTACTACTTCATTAACGCGTGCATCTGAGTCAGGGTTACCTGCCCAAAACTTACCACTTCCATCAGCATTTTGATATTCTTCGCCCCAAGACTCATTGAAACAACAGCTAGCAAAAGTATCTTCAATGGTTTCAAAACCATTTAGCAGGTAATCAAAATCAGCAGTGTAATAACTTGGTTGAGTAATGCTACCGCTGTTACCAAAACCGTCTAATAAACCGCTTGTGCTACCTTGACTCCATTGGTCATCAGCCCAATATTGTGCTGACCAGTTCCACCAACCTGCGGGTAAAAGGCCTGAGTAGGCTTTAATTTTCTTAAATGATTGTTCTGTACGGGCAATACCAAAATCAATGCTTGATAACGCGCCGTCACCATCATTAATCCAAGTACCTTTAAGTTGGAACTGATTCATTTCATTTTCAGCGTAGTCTTTGCTTGCGCCGCCAAATAATGAACCAATATCAGAGTCAGTTAATGCTGCTTGTGATTCTCCTGCGCCATTAACATAAGTCATATCATAGATTGGAATACCAGAGCTTGGGAATACCGCTGTTTTCACATCAATATTGGCTGTACTTGGACCTGCACCATCGACATCACCACACCAACCACATGAGGTATTACCGATAATTAAGAAAGCGTCTTGACCTATATCTAAACCTTGAACAACAGCAGAAGAGTCATGCACATCAAGTTCAAACTTTAAAGTATCAGTTGCTTGCCATTCAATGTTTAAACCAAGTGATTTGTTTTCATTTTCCTGTGCGCCGCGACCAACGTTAGTAGCAAAATCACCACCAGATTCTGCAACATGGGTATAAGTACCACGTTCATTTACCGTACCACTAACAATAGACCCACCGTTATTAAACCAAATACCAAAGGCATTAAAATCATTCTCGGTTTCTACTTTCGAGTAGGTATAATCAACCGTTGCAGTAATATCTTCTGTAGGTGCATATTGTAAAACAAGTTGAGCATTTGTACGTTGACGGCTAGTGTCTTTAATACCGTAACCAGAGTTTTGCGGATACCAAGTACTACCGTCTTCTCTTAAGTTATTATTGGTGATAACACCAGTACCAGTACCAACATTAGGGATCCAGTTATCAACCGCAGCATTTTCTTCACGGTTGTTACGGTCTTGATAAGAGCCGGAAACTAAAACACCAATGGTATCGTCAGCAAAGGTATTACTCACTAAACCGGAAATTTCAGGGGTGAACTTGTCACCAACATCTTCCACTGAAGTTTCATGAACCGCTTTACCGCTAACTACGGCTTTAAAGCCTGAAGAGTTTAACGGGCGTGCTGACAACATATTTACGGTTGCGCCGATACCACCGGTGGGTAAATCAGCACGAGCTGTTTTATAAACTTCTACCGCACTTACCGCGTCTGTTGCGATATTACCAAAATCAAAGGCACGACCATTAGAGCCCGGTTCTAATGTACCAACCGTTGGCATTTGACGACCATTTAAAGTCACCATATTAAATTCTGGTCCCATACCACGTACAGTAATTTTAGCGCCTTCACCGTTACTTCTATCGATAGATACACCAGTAATACGTTGTAAAGATTCTGCTAGGTTACCGTCGGGGAATTTACCAATGTCTTCGGCAGTAATGGCATCAACTACGCCGTTAGCGCTACGTTTGATATCCATCGATTTTACTAAACTGCTACGAATACCCGTTACTTGAATAACTTCAAGTTCTTTCTCTGCTTGTGCAGGCGCTTCTTCTGCTGCAAAAGCTGGATTGAAGGTGCTAACACCTATAACGAGTGATAGGCAAGTTGCCAACTTTGTTTTTTTAAATGTATACGGTGTCATATCTATTCCCCTAGATGCTACTTTATTCAACATCTTATATTTTTATACTTAGTGCGAATGTAAACTACTTCCCCTGAGCTGATATTTTTCAATAAATAATAAATGCTATTACTACAGAAAACCTTTCATGTTGCTCAAATTTGATACTACGCTTTCAAAGTAATAAACCCACCGTTTTGCGCTCAAGCGATCCCTTTTATGAGGTAAAGTGGACAAAGTAAAAAATAACGGTATATATATGCTTTATTAACCCCGTATTATTCCCATAAGTTACGATAAAATGGTCATTCGTTACTTTGGATAATATCTTTTAAAAACATATTTATATAAATAGAATGGCACATAAACTTGCCCTTCGTAGTGATTTACACTTTTAATTTTTTAACAGGAATAAGTTAATGATGACTTTAGCAAAAAGGGAGTTGGAACTTAGGAGGAAACGGCATACCCAAGTATTTTGAGCATGCCGTTATTATAAATATTAGAAAAACGCTTTAAGTTGAAGCCCCTAGTTCAGTAGCAGGGGGAACTTCGTTATCATCAGCCGTCATTTTTCCACGCCTTTGTTCAAGCTTTTGACGCACATCGCTCGCCATACTCTCAGTGATTGGGTATGAAATAACCATAAAAATAGCCACTACCGAACAAATAACAGGCACCAGTACATCGGCTAAGCGCATATAGAATAAAGTGTCTGCTGATTGCGCCCCTTCCAGCGCTACATCAAAGCCCGTTGCGTAAAGTAAGAAACCACCCGCAGCCATGGCAGCAGCTAAACCTAATTTAACCACCCACCAAAAAATTGAGCCAAACATGCCTTCGCGGCGTTCACCAGTTTCTAGCTCATCAAGGTCACAAACATCAGCGACCATTGACCCCATCAGGGTAAATAAGCCACCCAAACCAAAAGCAAAAAAGATTGGTGGAATAAGTACTAACATTGGGTTTTCTGGCGTAAAACAAACCCACTTCAACGCATAACCAAAAATAGAAATGCCGATAGTAATGAAGAATGCTTTTCGTTTACCAAACAAGGTTGACAGTTTGGTAGCGATAAATATCGCACAAGAGGTAGCAATAAATGAAACCGTACCCGCCCAGCCAACATATTCAGCCCCTGATGCCTGGTCGCCACCAAATACATAATAAATAATCACGTAACTTTGAAATGCAGAAACCATCATAAAACCATTAAAAACTAAAAAGGTTGCGCCACATAAACTTAGGAATGGCTTAAACTTTATGGTGATTAAAAAACCTTTAAAGAAGTCGGTAAGAACATCCATTATCTTGGCTGGTTTAGCTGGCTGTTCGTCACTAATAAGCAAATTCTTTGGTGTTGGCCTAGGCATATGACGTTCAACTAAAAATATAGCCGGTAAAATACCAATGCAAACTGTAAATATACCTATGATAATAGCCAGCCAACCTGCTCCTTCGACCATATCGCTAAACAGGGTTTTATTTTGCATAAATAACAAAAACCAAGGTGCAACTAACCAAGCAAATTGGCCCATAAAATTCTGTATGGCCATTATTTGAGTACGTTCATGATAATCAGGGGTTAGCTCATAACCTAAAGCAACCCAAGGTGTAGCAAATACGGTGTAGGCTAAATAGAAAAGTATTGAGCCAATTAAAAAGAACCAAAAGTAAAAGCTTTCACTTTGCCCTCTTGGTAATTGCCACAATAAGATAAAAACAACCGCACTAATAATAGCGCCAAAAAATATATAAGGGCGACGTCGTCCCCATTTTGATTTGGTATGATCAGAAATATAGCCCATTAAGGGATCAGTAAAAGCATCAATTAAGCGAGGTAAAGCGCCTAATAAGCCCATTAATGCGGGGCTCATACCCAAACCTAAGTTAAGTACAATCACCATGGTATTCATGGCCGCACCTAACAAATTATTAACGAATGCCCCTAAGCCATAAATGAACTTTTGAATAAAAGGAATTCTGTCACTTTCATTTCTTTCGATATTTTGAGGCATATTTTTATTCCATCATCGTTATTATTAATACCTGCTATGACTATGCTTGCACCGATTTCGTCGGTTTAATTAACCATTAACATTTATTGTGCTGTGTAAATCACCCTATATCGTTATGAAAACAACTCAAGACCAAAGCGATGAGATGGACTTGTAAAAACGGTAAAGTGGACAACAGTGAAAATAAATCGAATCAGAAATCCTAATAATCTACTGACAAGTCCACCTTGGCGTATTTAGCTTGTTTCCTTAAACATTCGTAATAATCTACTGATAAAGCGTTTACATATCTGTAGTCGAAAGAAGTTATCGATTAAAAAAATCAATAATAAGTTAAGGGAAGTGAATGTCAGTAAAATCATGCCAACAGCTTCACCCTCTAGATAGCTTAGCGACAGAAGCTAAAGTTATCACCCTACTAGATAAAATGACGCTCGATGAAAAAATCGGTCAACTGAGTCAACTCTCTGGAGATGGTGGTCAAGTATCAAAAGAATTGCGCAAGGCAATTAAACAAGGACAAGTAGGCTCTATCATTAACGAAGTCGACCTTGATACCATTAATGAGCTACAGCGTATTGCCATAAAAGAATCTCGGTTAGGCATTCCATTGTTGATAGGTCGCGATGTTATTCATGGTTTTAACACCATTTTTCCCATTCCTCTTGCTCAAGCCGCATCATGGTCACCAGAAATAGTAGAGCAGTGTGCGCAAATATCAGCAATAGAAGCGTCCAATTCAGGCATAAATTGGACCTTCGCACCAATGATAGATATTGCACGAGATCCTCGTTGGGGAAGAATTGCTGAAAGCTTAGGGGAAGACCCTTATTTATGTAAAACCTTGGCGAAGTCTATGGTAAAAGGCTTTCAGGGAGAGTATTTATCAAACACAAATTCCATTGCTGCTTGCGCCAAACATTTTGCCGGTTATGGTGCCAGTGAAGGCGGTAAAGATTACAACACCACTAATATTGCTGAAAACGAATTACGCAATGTTTACTTACCGCCATTTAAAGCCATAGCTGACACTGGTGTGGCAACATTTATGGCATCTTTTAGCGATTTAAATGGTGTACCCGCCACGGGTAATGACTGGTTGTTAAGTGATGTGCTACGCGATGAATGGCGCTATAGCGGCCCAGTAATAAGTGATTGGGAAGCCGTTCCGCAACTGGTGACCCATGGCTTTGCTTTTGATAAGAGTGACGCCGCAAATAAAGCCTTTACCGCCGGCGTAGATATAGAAATGGCCAGTAATTGCTATTTAAGCTACTTAACAAGTTTAGTTAGCAATAACACTATTGCTATCAAAAAAATTGACGATTCGGTAAAACGAGTATTAACGCTGAAATTTAAGCTAGGGCTTTTTGAATCAGCGACTACCTTGCCAAATAATCAAAACAATGCCATGAATTTACAACATTTAAGCATTGCTAAGAATGCCGCAACAAAAAGCTGTGTATTATTAAAGAACGATAATCAAATACTGCCGCTATCAAAATTAGCCATTACTAACCTTGCAGTAATAGGGCCGCTCGCCGATGACGGTTATGAGCAAATGGGCACATGGGCATTTGATGGTAAAGCCCACCAAAGCCACACCTGCTTAAATGCATTACATGCCTATGCAAAAGACTCATTCAAAATACACCATGCGGTTGGGTTAGAAACCAGCCGTTCTAATCATAATGACGGTTTTTATGAAGCTATAGCCATTGCTAAAAATGCCGATGTTGCCTTAATGGTATTAGGTGAAGAAGCCATTTTATCGGGTGAAGCGCATTGTCGTGCAAATATTGATTTACCTGGCGCTCAGGAAGATCTTATTGATGAAATTCATAAAACAGGTACGCCAATAGTTTTAGTCATCATGGCCGGCAGACCACTCACTTTAGAAAAAATAATTGCCAAAGTAGATGCTATTTTATTTGTTTGGCACCCCGGTACTATGGCTGGTCCTGCTATCGCCGATTTAGTTTTTGGTGCAGAAAGTCCGTCAGGAAAACTCCCAGTCACTTTTCCACGATCTGTAGGTCAAATTCCCCTTTATTATGCTCAAAAAAATTCTGGTCGCCCGCCAAGCGAAGATAAATATCTTGCTCTAAATAGTATCCCCGTAAGAGCGCCTCAAACATCTTTTGGTATGGCGGCCACCTATTTAGATATTCATTTTTCGCCGTTATTTGCTTTTGGCTACGGTCTCTCTTATAGCCAATTTGGTTATACCAATATTAAAGTAATGAATAAGCTCATTACTATCGGCAGTTTTGTTGAAATTAGTGTAACGGTTAGCAATATCGGTAATTTCACTGCCGAAGAAGTTGTTCAACTTTATATCAGAGATCTCGTTGGTAGCGTTACACGGCCAATAAAAGAGCTTAAAGGCTTTCAACGGATAAAATTAGCCAAGGGAAAAAGTACCGAGGTTAAATTTAAACTGCACACCGATGAACTTGCCTTTTACAACCGACATATGGAATGTAAAGCCGAAGCAGGACATTTCAATGTTTGGATTGGTGGCGACTCAAACGCCACTCTTCAAGCTGAATTTGAAGTTACCGATGAAAAATAACGGGATAAATGAATATGTACTCAACACTTAATAAGTCAGCCGTGAAAGCAAAAGTTGCTCAGCTAATGTCAACAATGACATTGGCGCAAAAAATTGGCCAAATGACCCAAGCTGAGCGATTAAGTTGTACGCCCATAGAAGCAAAAAACTTTCATTTAGGCTCAATAATGTGTGGTGCAGGCTCAGCTCCTGGTGATAATAAACTTCAAGACTGGTTGAAAATGGCTGACGATTATTGGCTAAGCTCCACCACAAAAGATGAAAGCCATCATGGTATTCCAATACTTTTTGGCGTTGACGCTATACACGGACACAGTAACTTAATTGATGCCACCGTATTCCCTCATAATATTGGTTTGGGTGCCGCCGCCGATCCCGCGCTCATTAAAGAAATAGCCATAGCTACCCGTAACGAAGTTTTGGCCAGTGGCCTCGACTGGATTTTTGCTCCAAATTTAGCTGTGGCTAAAAATAATCATTGGGGACGTTTTTATGAGAGTTTTTCACAGTCACCCGATATAACAACTAAATATGTAAATAATATAATTACGGGGTTACAAAATCCCCTGCAAGCAGATGGTGTTGTCACTTGCGCTAAACATTGGGTTGGAGATGGAGCTACTTCTCATGGTATTGACCAAGGAAATGCCCAAGTTTCATGGCAAGAGTTAAATAAAACACATATCAGTCCATACATTAGCGCGATTAAATCAGGGGTTTTAACCGTAATGGCTTCGTTTAATAGCTGGAATGGTGACAAATGCCATGGCCATCAATTTCTGCTGACCGAGGTATTAAAAAAACAACTTAAGTTCTCTGGGTTTGTCGTCTCCGACATGAACGGTATTGATTATCTTTCAGAAGATTTTTATTTATCCATTGCCCAAGGTGTGAATTCTGGGATTGATATGTTTATGGTTTCACAGAACTGGCAACAATTTATTAAACACTTACAAAGTCATGTCGAATTAGGCACGGTAGCCCTTTCAAGAATTGATGATGCAGTAAGCAGAATTCTCACCGTAAAAGTTGTCTCAGGGTTACTCAACGCCCCTAAACCAAGTAAGCGAGAGTGGGCAAATCATAAAAGTTTTGGCGCTAAAACACATCGAGAAATAGCGCGTAAAGCGGTTAGAAAATCATTAGTGCTGCTTAAAAACAGCCATAATACCCTGCCATTAAATAAAAACGCGCGCATTTTAGTAACAGGGAAGAATGCGAACAATATCGGTCATCAATGTGGCGGCTTTACCATCGATTGGCAAGGGGTATCAGGCAACGATAAATTTGAGCAAGGTACTTCAATTTGGCAAGGCATTAAAAATATTGCCACAAATGCCGTTTTAAAAGAACAACTTGATAACATTCAAGAAAAGGATCATGATGTTGCTATAGTTGTAGTTGGCGAAACGCCCTACGCAGAAGGATTTGGTGATATAAGAGATGGAAACAATCTTATCATAGAGGCTGGTTCACAAATTAATGGACAAATAAATGTCTCACAGCCCTACGGTAGCTCCATTGAGCTGAAAAACTTACACCCTGAAGATTATGCAACAATTAACAAGCTCACTGATAAGAACATCCCAGTGGTGGTTATTTTAATATCAGGGAGAACCTTAGTTATAAATGCTGAGCTTGAACAGGCTGACGCTTTTGTCGCCGCATGGTTACCTGGCACAGAAGGACATGGCGTAAGTGATGTATTATTTGGAGATTTTAATTTTCAAGGAAAGCTATCTTTTGATTGGCCAAAAAAGCTATGCCCCAATTCCCAAGTACTATTTCCACTAGGCTTTGGCTTGCGCTATTCCTAATAGAGAAAGAACCTAGGAATAATCTAGAAAAACCTAGACAAAGATAACCTAAGAAAGCCCAGTAACAGCTTATTTTCGGAGAAAACACTATGCTCGCTGCAAAAGCATTTACACAGTTATTGATGAGTTTAAGCTTAATTTCAGCTAGCGCTCTTGCCCAAGTGCCAACGAATTCACCAACTAATATTCCGGCAAAAAAAGTTAATGCCAAAAATGTGGTTAATCAGTATTGTGGCGTTTGTCATAAAGTACCGCCGGCCTATTTAATGCCAAAGAAAAACTGGCCGCCAGCAATAAGAGCAATGGCAAACCTGTCAGAAAAACGCATGGGCGGGGAATTTATCTCAGAAGAAATTGGCACTATTATCTCTGATTATTACGTAATTAATAGCCCTGAACACTTACCTATTCTGCCTTATCCGGCAAATGTGCCTGCAAGTAGAGTATTTAAAAATACAGAGATAGCAAAACAATCGGCTTTCCCTTTAGTGGTAAATGCTAAAACGGTAGAACTTAATTTAAATTCAAACAATGAACTGCTGATCAGTGATGCTGAGCAAAATGAAATTGTTGTATTAAGCCAAGTTAACAAACAATGGCAAGAAACCGTAATAGCTAAAGCTAATGTGCCAGTAAATACCGAAGTGATTGACTATGACAATGACGGCGATAAAGACATTATTGTTGCTGTTTTAGGTGATTTCCCCCCTTCAGAAAAATTAGTTGGTGAAGTGGTATTACTTACTCAAGTTAGCCCAGGTAAATTTAAGCGCAGTGTTTTACTGAATAAGGTTGGCCGTGTTACCGATGTTCGCGCGGTTGATTTAGACGGCGATAAAGACCTTGATATTGCAGTATCCATATTTGGTGGTGGCTTTGTTGGTGAACTGGCATGGCTAGAAAATACTGGCAGTGGGGCTCACATCAAACACACCATTTTAAAAGGCAGTGGCGCATTAAACGTAACCCCTGCTGATATTAACAACGATGGTAAAATTGACCTAGTTAGCTTAATCGCTCAAGAGCATGAAGTAATTGTCGCCATGCTCAACCAAGGCAAAGGCAAGTTCAAACAAGTGAAATTAGGCCAAGCCCCCCACCCAATGTTTGGCTCTACCAGTATGAAATTAGTTGATATCGATAATGATAACGATCTCGACCTACTCTTCACCAATGGTGACGCAAATGACTTGCAAATGGACCCTAAACCTTATCACGGCGTACAGTGGTCTGAAAACAAAGGTAATTTAAAGTTTGTTTATCATGATATTGGCCGTTTTTATGGCGCCTCTAATGCGGTGGCTGGTGATCTAGATAATGACGGCGATATTGATGTGGTTGCCAGTAGTTGGCATAACTATTGGGAAGACCCCCAGCGACAAAGTTTAATTTGGTTTGAAAATAACGGCAAGCAAGCGTTTACGCGCCACAATATCTCCAATAGTCCGCGTAGCATTGTATCCCTAGAGCTAAAAGATATCACCGGCGACAAGCACCTCGACATTATCACGGGTGTATTTCGTATGGACTTAATGATTGAAATGGTTATGGCTGCTCAGCAAGAAAGCAATAAACCTAGCCCAAAAATTGAAGTAGAAATTGAAACTAAAGCTAAGCTGCTAAATTCAGGCGTGGTTATTTTTGAAAATCAAGCCGCACTTAATAAAAATACCCATTAATAAAAGTATTCCAAAATAAATGAAAATTTCACCAATAATTATGAACAAACAACTCGTTTTATCCGCATTACTGTCAATGCAATTATCGGTATATGCTGGCGAAGACATTGAAGTTTTCACCGTAACGGGTAGCCATATAAATCATGACATTTCCAATAATATTGCAAAAGTAACTATAGATGCAAAGAGTATTGCCGCTCTTGCTGCCAACAGCATCGCTGATATTTTAACTACCGTGCCGGGCATCGATATTTTTGAGCAAGGCGGAATTGGCGGCTTAACCTATTTATCATTAAGAGGTGGCGATCCAAATTTTGTGGTTTTTATGATTGACGGCGTCAAGGTAAATGACCCAACAAACAGTCGAGGCGGGGCATTTGATCTTGGCACCATAGACCCTGCAATTATTGAAAAAATAGAAATATTTTATGGCAGTTTCTCAACGATTTATGGCAGTGATGCACTTTCAGGAATTATCAGCATCACCACAAAAAAAGCACAAGCGAGTGAACTTGCTATCGCGAGCGTTAAAATTGGTAGTAATAATATGCACGCAGGTATGTTGCATTTAAATACTGATATAGCAAACATCGCCAATGTCACCGTAACAGGCTCAGTTCAAAATAACGAAGCAAGTACCTTTGGTGATGACTTTGAACGACAGGTTTTTAATACCAGCCTAAGCTCGATAAATAATAACAACTCCCACTGGCAACTTGGTGCCTATTATTCAAGCGGTCAGTCAGCATATTTCCCTGAAGACAGTGGCGGCGATCGACTCGCCATTATTCGTTCCCCTGAAACTAGAGACTACAGCCAGCAAAACTATGCGGCTAATTTACAACAAACCATAAGTCCAAAGCTCAAACTTAATTTATCAGCCAGCCTAGCTCAGCGTAAAGAAATGATAGTAAACCCTGGTATTGCTGAAGGTTTGTTAAACTCGGTACCTGCCATTGACTCTAGTAGTGATTATAAACAGTTCCATGTCAACAGCGTGGTCAGTTATCAAATGACTGAAAATGCGATATTGGCGATGGGCGCATCATTTATTCAAGAAGATGGCAGCATGGACAGTAGCATTGATTTTGGCTTTGTTGTGCCAGCCAACTACACCTTAAAACGTAAAACTAAAGCGATTTATGCAGAATCATCAATAAATGCCACTGATAAGCTCAATATTACCGGTAGCATCAGATACGATGACGCTGAGCAACTTAATATAAACTCAAAACGACTGACCAGTCGCTATCAACTAAACAACACCAGTGCCCTTTCCGCCGAATATAGTGAAGGTTTTAAGTTGCCGAGCTTTTTTGCCCTTGCCCATCCATTCGTTGGCAATGATCAGTTAAAACCAGAAACTAGCGAAAATTATGATATAACCTTTGAGCAAGCTATGACAGAGCAGTTAAACCTGCGTTTAAGTGCCTACCAAAATACCTACAAAAACTTGGTCGATTTCGACCCCGAATTATTTACCAATGTGAATCGTGTAAAAATTAGAGCGCGCGGCGCAGAATGGACAGTTAATTATGACGCCTTAGCTATGCTAAATGTCTCTGCAAATATCAGCTATAACAAAATAGAAACTTTTGAAAGTGATGTTGTTCTTAGGCGCAGGCCACAATGGAAAGCAAACTTACTCGTTAATTATCAGGCCTTAGATACCTTGTCACTGCTCACCCATTTAACCTACAACGATAATTATTACGACAGTTCAGTTCCTACTGGCATGGTGAACATGGCAGGCGATTTTAAAATAAATATGTCAACCGTTTGGCAAGTAGTACCCAAGGTAGACTTACGTTTGGCAATAAAAAACATCTTAGATAGTAAAACAGAGCAGGCCATTGGTTTTAAAAATGAAGGCAGAACATTAACAGCAAGTATTTCAGCAAGCTTATGGTAAAAATTTATTTTACCTATGGTGAATAACTTTTCATTTTATTTGTTGTATTTACTTAACTGTTACACTTAACCATAATGTTTACAGCTAAATAATTAACCAAATTTCCAATAGCTTTGTATACCTTAATAGGAACTTTCTTATGGCAGAAGAAACAACAAATACAGCTCAACAAGTATTAGAGCCTTTATTACCAACAGCTTTGTTAAAAGATGAAATAGACCACGTAACCACGATATATAATATCGCCATTGATTATTTAACCCAGTACAGTTTTCAAATTATTGGCGCGATAATTATTTTCTTTATTGGTTTTTATGTCTCAGGGAAAATTGCCGGCTTTGTTTATCGCTTATGTACTAAGCACAATATGGATATTACCTTAAGCCAGTTTCTTTCTAGTACCACCAAAATGATTTTGGTTATTTTAATTACCATAGTTGCACTTGGAAAATTAGGCATAAGTATTACCCCGTTTATTGCCACCATTGGTGCACTTTCATTAGGTGCTGGTTTAGCGCTGCAAGGCTTACTTTCTAATTATGTTGCTGGCTTTAATATTATTATGATCCGCCCTTTTGTGGTTGGCGATACTATAAAAGTGCAAGGGGTTAAAGGCGTTGTTAAAGAAGTATTACTCGCCTACACCATTTTAGTCGACGAAGATGGCGTAAGTATAATGATCCCCAACAAACATATTGTTGGTGAAGTATTACATAACTCTAAGAATGACTCTTTATTAGAACTTAGCGTCGGTATTTCTTATGAGAATAACCCGATTGAAGTTATCACCCTTTTAACCGATGTTATTGAAAAAATTGATATTACTGGCCAGCAAAAAGAAACTTTAATAGGTATTGATGAATTTGCCGATAGCTCAATTAATATCGCCATTCGTATTTGGACACCAACCGAGCACATTTATGCTGCCAAATATAAAGCTTATCAAGCCATTTATTTAGCCTTAGAAGAGGCCAATATTACCATTCCTTTCCCACAAAGAGATGTGCATCTTATTCAAACACCTACTCTTGAAAGTTAAATAAAAAATGATGCTTGCTATAAAAATGTAGCAAGCATCCCCTTCTTTCCATTATTGCAAAAAAATAACGCTGCTATTCATCATTAAACAATTTACTAATCAGTAATTTACACTAAACTAATATAGGCTTATGGTTATTAAAGGAAAGGGCTTAATGTTAGTAGCAAGTAAAAAAAGTAATAAAACCAAACAGACTAAAGGAACTTTAGGTAGTGAACTTCGTATCTGGTTTTTGTTACTTGCTTTAATTCCACTCACCTTAGTGTCTTTAATCAGTTACTTTCAAGCTTCAAATAGTTTATCTAGTGCAGCAAAAAATGAATTAATTCATTCGGCCACGTTAAACAAAACCTTTATAAATAACTGGATGTACTACCGTTACATTGACGCGACTAACCAAGCGGCAACCAAAAGTAATATCAGCTTATTAACCACGATTAAAACAGCAAGTATCGAAAGTGAGTTACCGTTAAAAGACTTTGTTGCTAGTAGTAAATGGAAAAGCATTGTTGATGACCGGCAAAAAGACCTGCTTAATTTTAGACGCCAATACGATTACATTTATGACATTCTATTAATCGATATTGAAGGGAATGTGCTTTATAGCATTCTTAAGGAAAATGATATTGGTAGTAATTTATTAACCAATAAGTCATTACATCCGAAATTTTCATCAACCCTTGAGCAATCAATTAGCTCTGGCAAAGTACTTTTTTCTGGGGTTGAACGTTACCTAGCCTCAGAAAACCTTATTTCAGGTTTTATTACCGCACCGTTAATTGATGAATTTGGTGACAAAGTTGGCGCTATTGCCATTCAAATAACGCTTGAGCGTATTTTTTCGGTACTTAATAGAACCAGCTCGTCAACCAGTTCGTTAAAACATTATTTAATTGCCAATGACGGCCTATTAAGAACTCCCTACGAAAAAAATGACTGGCAAGATGTATTGATCAGAAAAGTAGATACCGAGCAATTTCATACTTGGATAAATGAACATAGCGTTGATGGCAATCATATCAATAATAAAATAGAAAATGCTTTAGAGTATATTGGTCCTAATGGTGAAACCGTTATTGGTGTTCATCAACCAGTTATTATGGGGGAATTTGAATGGGCGCTGATCAGCGAAATTAATAAAGATGAAGCCCTTGCTTCCGCCAACCTATTACAAAAAATAATTTTTTTCTTATTAATTATTACTGCGATAATCGTATTCTTTTTAGCAAAAATTATTTCCAAAAAAATCACTTTACCGTTAACTACCCTAGCCACTTATAGTTTAGACATAGCTAAAGGTGAGTCGGTTTCTGAAGTTAACATTGACTCAGATAATGAAATTGGCCAACTGGCCGACGCTTTTCATTACATGACAACGATACGCCAAGCAAACCTTGAACAACTAAAGCACAGTAATAACCAAGCCCAAAAAACCTTATTAGCGTTAAACGAACAAAAATTTGCCCTCGACCAACATTCCATTGTCGCGATCACCGACTTACACGGCACCATTACTTTTGCCAATAAAAAGTTTGCTGAGATCAGCGGTTACAGCGTGGATGAATTAATTGGACAAAATCACCGTATTGTAAATTCAGGCCATCAACCTAAAGAATATTGGCATGAGATGTACAAGCAAATTAAAGCCGGAAAAGTGTGGCGTGATGAAGTTCGTAACAAACATAAAAACGGCAGCTTATACTGGGTTGATACCACCATAGTGCCTTTTTTAGGTGATAATGGTAAACCGAAAAATTTTATCGCCATACGTACTGATATCACCAAACATAAAAATACAGAATTAGCCTTATCACAAAACGCCAAGCAACTTGAGTTAGTCGCTGAAAGTACCGATGTTGGTATTTGGGATTGGCGCGTAGGTGAACAAGCCGTTGACTGTAACAAACGTTGGTATGAAATATCTGGCCATAGTATGGAAGAACTTTCACCAATGACGGTCGAATTTTGGAAAAGCATGATTCACCCGCAAGACTTGCCGCATTTTCTGAAGGTAATAGACGCTCATTTAATTGATGAACACCAAAGTTGTAGCTTTGAATTTCGTATTAAGCATAAACAAGAACATTGGGTATGGGTAAATAACAGCGGGAAAGTCGTTGAACGTGACGATAACGGTAAGCCAACTCGGATGATTGGCACCTTATTAGACATTACCCCCTTAAAACAAGCACAGCTAGAGCAAGAAAAGGTAAATCAGCAAATTCATGTAAAATTAGCGGTTGCTCAAGCCCTTTCAAAACCGACTCGCCTTAAAAGTAAATTAAAAAATGCGCTAAGTGCACTCTTGCAATTAGAACAAGCAAACTTCACTCATAAAGCCGGCATAGCACTTTTTAATGACGATACACGTTTGTTAAACCCCTGCGTATTTTATGGTGAACTTTCAAGCTTAGAGCAAGCCAACATAAGCGAAAATTGCAAACATAATAGTCATTATGATCGCATTATTAACTCCGGAAAATTTTCGTTAATTAATAATGAGCAAGAAAGTGCTAGCCAATATGTTTTCCCGTTATTAACCACCGTTGACAATAACGTACAAAAGTTAGGTTTATTATACATATATACCCAAAATCAGCTACTCCCTGACGAAGCAACTATGGCATTACTGCATGAAATTTCAGATATGCTCTCTATTGCGATTTTACAAGAAAAAACCCGCGCTTTATTAAAAAGCGCCTCTGCCGCTGCACAGCAAAGTAGTCAACTTAAAAGTGAATTTTTAGCGAGCATGAGTCATGAAATAAGAACACCAATGAATGGCGTTTTAGGCATGCTTGGCCTGTTATTAAATAGCGGGTTAAACGACGAACAACGCCATAAAGCAACCTTAGCGAATTCCAGCGCGCAGTCACTACTAACCTTAATTAATGACATTCTAGATTTTTCTAAAATTGAAGCTGGCAAATTAGAGCTTGAAAATATCGACTTTAATTTACGAGGTATGCTCGGTGATTTTTGTGAAGCAATGGCACTACGCGCTCAAAGTAAAGGCCTAGAAATTGTACTCGATGTCAAAGATGTTCAGCAATCAATGGTGAAAGGCGATCAAGGCCGTATTCGACAAATTCTCACCAACTTAGTCGGTAATGCCATTAAGTTCACCCATGAAGGGGAAATTGTTATTCGTGCACAAACTAAAGTACGCAACGACAATAGCATGCTCTTTCATTGCACCATTGAAGACACTGGCATTGGTATACCTGCCGATAAAACCTCAACATTATTCGACAGTTTTTCACAGGTTGATGCCTCAACCACACGTGAATACGGCGGCACCGGTTTAGGCCTGTCTATTTGTAAACGTTTATGTGAGTTAATGGGAGGCAACATAAATGTATGCAGTAATTTGGGCCAAGGCAGCACTTTTGCTTTTAGTGTTGTTGTTAAAGCCAGTGAGCATTCACAGCCAGTATTGCCTAAAGTTGATATTGGAAAATTACACTTACTCATTGTTGACGATAATGCCACCAATCGAGAAGTATTACGTGGCCAATTAGAGCTTTGGGGAGCATCAATCACCGAAGCTGAAAGTGGTCAACAAGCCCTTAACTTATGCCAACAAAGACTCGAACAAACAACATTACCTTTTTTTGATGTTGGCTTTTTCGATATGCAAATGCCTGAAATGGATGGTGCCGAACTTGGGCAATTAATTCACACCAACAACCACTTTAATTCCATGAAAATGGTGATGATGACCTCAATATCTCAAGGCAATGAAGCAGAGTATTTTGCCAACCTTGGCTTTAGTGCTTATTTCCCTAAACCTGCAACCACTTCTGATTTATTTGATGCCTTATCCGTGGTTATAGATAATGGTAAAACCTTAGGGCAAGTACCAATAGTTACCCACAGTTATTTACAAACTTTAGCTCGAGAACAATCAGACCAAACAAAATATGCGATTCATTGGCCAACTCCACCTAAGCTTTTATTAGTAGAAGATAATCGTATTAATCAACAAGTTGCGCTAGGTGTTTTACATGAATATCAATTATCTGCAGATATTGCAGTAAATGGTAGAGAAGCTATTGAATTGTTAAAAAATGCCAAGCAGCCATACAACTTAATATTAATGGACTGCCAAATGCCGGTAATGGATGGTTATCAAGCAAGTACCGCTATTCGCAGTGGTGGTGCAGGCACGGCTAACATCAGTGTGCCAATTATCGCTATGACCGCCAATGCCATGGAAGGTGACAGAGAAAAATGCCTAAGCTCCGGCATGAGTGATTATTTATCAAAACCTATAGAAGGCGAGCTATTGCTAGGCAAGTTATTACACTGGCTAAAAGGCACTAGTAGCAGTACTACAACAAATTCAACAACCGATCTAGCGCCCGCACCGGCAAAACTTGATGTTATTCAACCTGCCAAAAATAAAAACAAAAAAGTTTTAACCATACTTGATAAAGACGCGGTATTGAAAAGAGTATCGTCACGGCAAAAATTATTAACCATGTTGGTAAATAACTTTATTGAAGACTGCCCTGAGCATTTACAAAACTTAAGCCAAGCCCTTGATGATAATAACACCGAGCAATTACGCTTAACCGCCCATACTTTTAAAGGAATGGCTGGTAACTTAGGCGGCTTGCGCTTACAGGCTAAAGCTGAAGAGCTTGAACATGCCTTGAAAAGAAATGATCAGCCGCAAACCGTTATATTAATTGATGAACTTAAACTTGAGTGTGATCTTTTCAGCACAGAAATTACCCGTTTTGAGCAAGACATCGCCAATGCGACATAGCCTTGATGAAATTTCTCAGTTTAAATGGGAACGAAATAAGAACGGGTATATAATATCCAAGCTTTTAATAACCACGATATCTAGATGAATTATATAGCCATTGAAGAATTAAAAAACGCATGGATTTTTAGACACCAAAGTCTACCTATCAGCGACAAAGATTTAGCCAAAATAAAACCTATGGCAACAGCTCGCGCCAATACCTTATGGGATATTGCCATTAGCAAGCAAGTTGACCATCCCGACTTTTTTAAAAAAGGCGACTGGCCTGTTAATACCAATACTTGGCTTGATAATGCTAAATGGGAAGGCGTTTGGGACAGTGACGACCCTGAACTACCACCATTAATTACCGAGCACATCAACTGGGATAACAATACCGTAGTGTATTACTGTTGTTCAAGAAACTACATTATTGAAACCACGTGGCAGGTATTTAAGCGTACTTGGAAGAACTTTTTGTTTATGGACGACGGTTCGTTATTAATTGCCAAAAAACGTAAAGAGGCGGTGCAGTTTAACTCATCAGGCTACTTCAAAGTGGGCAATAAAGCCTAAGTCATTTTTTGTCATTCGCTCAAAATAACTAGGAGCTGTTGATTTATATTAGCCAATATTATCAATCAATATTGGCCTTCTCTCCTACATAAATATACTCTGAAAATTCTTCAATACTGTGTTGTGAAATCTCTTTCACATAACCTACCGTGCCAGAAAAAATAAGGCTAATACGGCGATAAGCAAAACGCTCTTTTATACGAATAAACTCAAAAGACATTTTAAAGGCATCAAGTTGCATCGAAAAGGCAGCAGCCAGCGGCTCAGTATTTTTAATCGTCAATTCAGTAATATCGCCAGAAGATAAATTAAGGTATAGCTCGCCGGTTAATTTATCTTGCTGATCGGGCATATCATCAACAATAGGGCTGAAACTAAATATTGCAACATCACCTTGCTGATGGCTATAGCTGAGCGAATTTGGCGTTATCATCGCACTTACTGGTGCTTGGCTACTATCAACTTCGTCAAGTTCTTCGCTGTTCCAAATAGCATTGAATTCAGTTAATTGCTCAATGCTAGGTACCAGGCTATTAATCAAGATTAATTGCCATTGCTGGTCAATCGGCTTACGGGGGTCAAAGTAGCTCAGTGTCGATTCATCATCACTTTGGCGAAGATGCTTATATGACCAGTGATGAGTATTAATAGCATCGAGTTTTGCTAACGCCTGCTCGGCCTGCTGTACTCTTTTGTCTTGCGCAAAAGCATTAAATGAGAGCAGAAAAATCAAGAATATTGAAATAAACTTCAAGTGCACTTCCTTGTTACAACAAAAATTTAACGGCATATATAACCACCATGCTAGCAAAGCTGTTTCTCATATATTAAACACCGTAGCTGTCTTTGCTGTTGCAATTAAAGTTGTTCAATATTTTTGCGAGAAATCATCCAGTAAAATCGCTATTAATGCAAACATCTTTTTAAAATGTTTTCGCTATCAATATTAATATGACTTAAAAAACCACAATTTCCGCTTATCCGCTATTTTGCAGGCACTCAAATCCCTCATTACATACATCATCAACGGTAACCCGTTTACAAATATCAAATTCATTATTTGAAAACAAATAAGCCAACTGAATTAATTTCACCATGATGAAAAAAAACACTTGAACCGCATAAAAAAAACACGTACTGTATATTCATACAGTATATTTATAAATAACCACTGAGTCTGCCATGTATAATATTAAAGAATTTAAAATCAGTAACTTAATAAATGACACTAGTTTTTATATTAATAAAATGCTTGATCTTGAAGCTGACTGGCTTGACCAAATTGCCTTTACCAGCAACACACAATTATCACAACAATATGCTGATATATGTCGCCAACATCACCAAGAGCATAAGTGGGTTTTAATGATCAACCCCGAAGAAGACTCACTTGAAAAGCTCACTGAGAATCATGGCATTGATGCTGGAAAAATATTACGAGTAAATACCAATCAGCAATCAATTAACATCAACCATATTGAAATCGCTTTACAAAAAGGCAACTGCGCTGCCGTGGTTGTTTCAAATACTGATTTTAATCAAGAGCAAATTGCGCAATTAAGTAAAAGCGCACAACGCGGCAAAACCCAGTGCGTTGTTATCAATAAAAAAGCCTTACATTAGTTAGGCGCGAAACATAAATCAGTGTGCACCTAGCGCAGTAAGTCATGCTAAAATTTGGCTATTAATTGATAATAACACTGATAAAACTATGCACTGCCCTTGCGGATCAACACTTAGCTTTAAACAATGCTGCTTTGCCATTCATGATAAAAGTAAATTAGCGTCGTCACCTGAACAACTTATGCGCGCACGTTATAGTGCTTATGCAACAAATTCAGCGCAGTTTATTTACAACACTTATGCAACCACAAGCCGAGCGGCACAGTCGATAAATGACATTCAAGCATGGGCTGATAACTGCAAATGGGTTTCACTTAAGGTGATTAAAACAACCGAGGGTAATGAGCTTTTGAAGCAGCTGCCAACGGTTGAGTTTACCGCCCGCTATTTAGAAAATAATAAATTATTCGAAATGCATGAAGTATCGCGTTTTATCAAAGAAAATGAACAATGGTATTACCTTGACGGCGAAGTCGGCTCACACCAGCAAATTGCGCAACTACAACGCAATGATCCTTGCCCATGTAATAGTGGCAAAAAATTTAAGAAATGCTGTGGATAAGAAAATATTTGATGGGGGATTTTACAATTCTAAGTTTGATTATTATTACGGTAGTAATAAGCGCCATTACGAGAGTATAAATGAGAGATATTTACTGACTGCATTGCAGCACCGATTGTAGCACTAGCTTATTAGCTTGGCTTTATCTGGTGTAAGTCATCAATTTAGGGAGTTGGGTGGCAACCCAATCAGCCACACCTCGGCACATGAGTCGTCTGCTGCGGTTGCTCCCTTCCGGGCCTGGCCGAGTTCACAGAGTATCATTGCGAAGGGACCGAAAGGGTCACCATAGAATGTCTTGCTGTCACTAAATACTTAGTGGTAACAAGCGGCGCTGATTATCGCGAATCGTAACCGCGGTTGCAAGTGTTTGTTTGTAAAAACTAGACTGCTTGCGGATTTTTTGCACAAGCGTCGTCAAAACAGTGTTTAAAGCGTATTAATTCGGCATCAATATCAGCAGATATCATTTTAGCCGGTTGCAAAATCACTTGTTTTTTATCAAAGTGCAAACTCACAGGAACAACAGGAATGTTCGCTTGATGAGCAATATGTAAAAAACCACTTTTCCATTGATTGGTTTTACTGCGCGTTCCTTCTGGGGCTATACCTAAAACAAAGTATTCACTTTCCCTACAGCGTTTAACAAGTTGGTCAACTACACCATGTCGGCTGTCTCGAAAAATAGGAATGCCGCCAATACTTTCTAATAACCCTTT
Source organism: uncultured Alteromonadaceae bacterium (assembly GCA_947501935.1). Lineage (GTDB taxonomy): Bacteria > Pseudomonadota > Gammaproteobacteria > Enterobacterales > Alteromonadaceae > CANMXU01. Next base: position 63,542 of record CANMXU010000011.1, on the reverse strand, counting down.
AAAAGGCCAAATAAAAATAGAATGCTTACCCAGAAAGTTTATTTTTAAATCGAGGGAAAACATTACGGCAACACCAATAATGAAATCCCAATTTGAGGTATGTGGCGCTACCGCTAAAATAAACTTTTTTTGCTCAGGAAAGTTGCCTTTAACCTGCCAACCTAGCAATTTTAATATTAGCCGCCCTAAGGCTTGAAGCAAACGATTATTACGCCTTGGAATGCACGCGTTAACTTCAGGTAACTCCATTAACGAACAGCTCTCGATAGCTTCTCATTAATTTCTAATAAAATTGATTTTATTACTAATAAGTTTTCACGACCTAAACGCAGTAATAGCTTATCAGTATCGTCAAGTTTCTCTAGGTCTGCATCAGCATATTTATACATTACGCTCTGGCGAGTTAATACCACAGGTTGCTTAGGTATCTCCATATCTAAAACGCGAGTGATAGCGTCTTGCAAAGCGTCGGTAAACTCGTCATCTGGATAACCCAATTCTTCATAAGCTTCATCAATGAGTGGTTTCATTTCTACGTACCACTGCACTAAAGTTTCGGTATCAATTGAGCGTAGAAGATCAACATATAAACTAAAGCGACGGGTCGATTTTTCATCCCATAACCAAGCTTCTTCGTTCATGTTTTCTGATTCAACTTTTTCAGCCGTTGAAAATGAAGTCATCGGTTGAATAAACGGGCTGTGTTCATAGGCAACTATGCCTTGAGAGAAATTATCAGTAAATACTACAAAGCGGCGGATCATATCTTCGTTGATCACTAGTTTTAATAATTCTTTGCGCCAAGTTAAGCTAGGTAGCTTTTCTTGCACCCAGCTGTCTGAGTCGTTCAGATTTGGTAATGGGTCTTCTTCAATAACTTCAGGCTCAGGTTCAACCTCAGGTAATACTTCCACCACTTCTTCAATAACAGGCTCAGGTTCAACTTTGATAGGCTCAACAATCGGCTCTTCAATCACTTCTACAACTGGAACAGGTTCAGGCTCAACTTTTTCGTCGATAAACTGCCAAACTACCGCCGCAACAATAATAGCAAGTGTGATAATTATAATGGCCCAAGGAGCTTGTTTTTGTGTTGATTCTAAATTTTCCATATATGCCCTACATGCTCGATAACAACAAGATGGTATTGTTTATGAAATAGATTTTTGAATTCTTATTGCAACCCTTTTTAGCGAGAGTTGCAACAGGCAATGGTCAATTTTTAACGTTTAATTGGCTTTTATATGTAAAAAAGAATGTAACGGTGATTTTTTATACAGAGCAACAACTAAAGTGGTTTCTTAATTGGTATTAACAAGCAGCATCCGGTTGGTTTTCAGGTAAGGCCAGTTGAAAGGCAGGCAGCGAATTACAGTGCAGAGCAATACGGTTAATAATTGGAAAAGCGCTCATATCAAGGTTAATTCTATTAGCATTATATACTTGCGGTATCAAACATATATCAGCAACTGACACTGAGTCACCATAACAGAAGCGCCCTGCACTTTGTTGTAATTTTTTCTCTAAAGCGAGAAAACCATTATTCATCCAGTGATGACACCAAGCCAGCTTATTTTGCTCACTCAGCCCAGCTTCGTTAACTAAATATTGTTGAATACGTAAGTTATTCACCGGATGAATTTCACAGGCAATATCGAGTGCTAATGCCTGTGCTTTAACACGCTCTTTAAGAGCGCTTGGATACAAAGCAGGTTTAGGGTATGCGCTATCAATATAATCAATAATAGCTAACGATTGGTTTAGCACTAAATCATCGTCAACTAGTGTAGGAACGAGTTCACTTGGGTTTAGTTCGCTATATTGGCTTTGGTGCTGCTCGCCGCCATTTTTAACTAAATGCACTGCAATATTTTCAAATTCAAGCATTTTTAAATGCAGCGCAATGCGTACTCGATAAGCCGCTGACGAGCGCCAATAACCATAAAGCTTCATTCACCAATCCTTTTAACTAAACCATATTTTTTATGTAGTATTTATTCAAGCAACTTATTCAAACAACTTAATTAAACACATTATTCGGGAGTATACTGACTAACTTGCTGGTCAATTGCACCAAATATACTTTGCCCAGCGTGATCAAACATTTCAATGCGCACCTTGTCACCAAACTTCATAAACTCAGTAGTAGCTTTACCATCGGCAACTATTTCTAACATCCGCTTTTCTGCTAAGCAGCTTGAGCCTGCAGAGCGATCATAGTTTGAAATGGTTCCAGAGCCGACAATACAGCCGGCAGATAGTGGCCGAGTTTTAGCAGCATGCGCAACAATGGTCGGGAAATCAAAAGTCATATCTACACCACAATTGGGTTGACCAAATAATTCATCATTAAAATGTGTGGTTAATGGCAGATGTAATTTTTTACCATCCCATGCATTGTCTAATTCATCGGGAGTAACAGCTACAGGCGAAAATGCACTTGAAGGCTTGCTACTGAAAAAACCAAAACCTTTAGCTAGCTCTGCGGGGATTAAATTACGTAAAGAAACATCGTTCACTAACATAATTAACTTAATGTATTTTTGACATTGCTCAGGGGTTGCTGCCATAGGTACATCATCGGTTATTACAGCTATTTCTGATTCAAAATCAATACCGTATGTTTCAGATACAACATTAATATTATCTCGCGGGCCAACAAACGCATCGGAGCCGCCTTGATACATTAATGGATCAGTCCAAAAAGTTTCAGGCATTTCTGCGCCACGTGCTTTTCGCACTAATTCAACATGGTTAACATAGGCGCTACCGTCAGCCCATTGAAAGGCACGTGGTAGTGGCGATTCACACTGTTTTTGCTCAAAGTCGATGGTATTGTCAATCTGGTTATTATTGAGTTTGAAATACACTTCTTTAAGTTGCGGAGCAATTTGCCCCCAATTATCGAGTGCTTGTTGTAGCGTATTCGCTATATAGTCTACTACTACTGCTTTGCTCAAACTTTTGTTTACAACAACTAGCTGCCCATCTCGGGTATTATTTTTTAAGCTTGCTAACTTCATCAAAAAAACCTTAACCATTAGTAAAACTTAAGTTAAGTGTAATTTACTTAACTCGTTTTTCCATTTAATAGAATGGCTAATATCTTACGATAAGCACCTAAGACGCTGAAATATGTCAGCTAAACAGGCACAAAATAAATGTGACGATATCTTTACAACAAAAAGTGAGTGATGAGGAAATATTGGTAGGACGATGGCGCAATAATTTTTATTAATTATTGTTTAAAGCCAGCAACTTCATACCAACACTGACTTTAAGCAATATAAATAATAACGTAATTAAATTTTTACAGTTTTTTTATTAATGTCGTATTCACGTAACTTATTAGCGATAGCGGTATGGCTTAAGCCGAGCTTTTTCGCTAACTGGCGAGTACTTGGATAAGCAGGGTAAAGTTTTCTTAATAAATCTGCTTCAAAGCCTTTTACCGCAGCGTCTAAAGTGCCTTCAAATTCTTGCTCAAGGTAACCATGTTCACGAGTATACGCGGGTAATTGCAAGTGTGAAGTTAATACCTCAGTGCCTTCCATTAACGAAATTGCGCGAATAAGAACATTTTCTAATTGGCGAACATTGCCAGGCCAAGGATAGTGCTCGATAAAATCACGACAATCGTCTGAAAGAGCAACATTGTATTTTCCAATGCGCTGACCAAATTTAGCAATAAAGTATTCAGCCAGTGGAATAATATCACTGCGGCGTTCACGTAGCGACGGCACATTTAAACCTAATACGTTTAAACGATAATATAAATCTTCTCGAAACTCGCCAGTTGATACCATGCTTAATAAGTCACGATTAGTTGAGCTAATAATGCGAATATTTACATTAATTTCTTGCTCATCGTCTACCCTTCTAAAGTTACCGTCTTGAATAACTCGTAACAATTTAGTTTGTAATTTAGGTGACATTTCGCCAACTTCATCAAGAAACAGTGTTCCGCCATCAGCTAATTCGAATAGTCCGCGTTTACCTTGTTCGCCCCCTTTACCGAATAATTCACTTTCAGCAGCGTCATCAGGAAGTGATGCACAGTTTAGGGTCATAAATGGGTTTTCAGTACGATCACTAGCTGAATGACATGCTCTAGCAATAAGCTCTTTACCTGTACCTGTTTCACCAATAATTAGCATGGAAGAGTCAAGTAATGCCATACGTTTAGCTTCGCGGATCACTTTTCTCATAGCACCTGAGCTGGCATGAATCCCGGAAAAATTATTATCACTGGCTTGTTTAAAGGCTGTCATTTGCTCACCTAAACGAAGCTCAGATTTTAATATAATCATCGCGCCCGCTAAAATTTGCGTACCTTCGTCCTCAGAAACATGAATAGGCATCATGTCGGCAACGTAGTCTTCTTCTTGAAATTTTAACCGGCGAGTTTGTGCTAGAACATCTTTGCTGTCTAACCAACGTGGGAAATTAAAACCTTTAAGCCATTGGCTGATGTTTTCACCAATAATACCGGTAGAGTTCATGCCCATAACGGCTGAAGCAATATTATTAATTAAACGAATATTGCCTTTAGTATCAATAGAAATAAAGGGATCAGGAAAGGTTTTAACTAAGGTTGCTAATTCGTTACGCTCACGTTCAAACGGCATAAATGGTGCTGTTTTCACGTCAGTTACGCCTTCAAGTAGGCGTAACTTCGGCATGAATTGTTGTAACTGTGAAAAGTCGAGGTCAAGAATATTTATAAAAATAACGCCCGGCTGTTTTAATTCAATACCACGGACATTAATATCGTAGTCGACAAAAATTCCTAAAACTTTTTGTGCAATTCCGACACGATCTTGACAGCTTATTTCCAAGCGCATGCTACAGGCCCTCTGATTTCTTTACATTCAAAAAACCATTGTAAACTAATTTGTACAACAAACAAAAGCCCTGTAGAACAAGTGTTTTAATTTTTAATCATAAATATGTAACAAAACGCTACAGCAGTTGGTCAGTTTTCGCCGCACAAATAAAGTCATTACGGTGTAAGCCCTTAATAGAATGGCTCCACCAAGTCACTACCACTTTACCCCACTCTAGTAATATTGCTGGATGATGAAATTCTTGCTCAGCCAACTCTGATACTTTATTGGCAAACGCCCAAGCAAGTTTATAGTTTTTAAAGCTATATTCTCGTTCTAACATCATAATTCCGTCTCTAACTTGTGGCACCCAATCGGGAATTTGTGCTAATAAATGCGGTAATTCATCATCTGAAACTTTTGGCGCATCAGCTTGGCATGCTTCACATTGTTGATTTGATAGTTGCTCGCTCATAAGAGTTCCTTTAGTGACTTGGAGTAATATTAATAGTTTTTTTCGCTGCGTACTTAGCGGGATACAAGCCAAGTGTTTTGGCTTGTTCAATTAAGTTCATTACATCTTCAACTTCCAGCTTTCTAACATTTTTTAAGTCGCTGACTTTTTTCAGCATGTAATAAACCGGCTGCATAATATCAATTCGATATGGAGTGCGAAGAACATCAAGCACTTGCAGCTTTTTACGTTCAACCCCTGCGTTGTTTATGGCGTGCTCGGTTTCTAATGGTGAAGACAAAATACCACCACCATAAATACGTAGCCCTTTAGGGGTATCTAATAAACCAAACTCAACAGTGAACCAATATAAACGCGCTAAATAAACGCGTTGTTCTTTGTTGGCTGCAAGCCCCATTTTTCCATAGGCTTGAGTATAGTCAGCAAAATCAGGATCAGTCAGTAATGGACAATGACCAAATATTTCATGAAAAATATCAGGTTCTTGTAAATAATCAAACTCTTCACGGCTGCGTATAAATGTAGCTACCGGAAACTTTCTATTTGCTAATAAACCAAAAAACTCTTCAAAGCCAATTAAGGCATTTACTGGCACACATTGCCAAGCTGTCGCTAGCATTAATCCTTGATTAACTTCGTGTAACTGCGGTACTCGGTTGTGTGGTAAGTTCAATAATTTAAGACCATGAACAAATTCATCACAGGCTTTATTTTTAATACAAGCGAGTTGTCGGGTGATCAAGTCATGCCATATGTTATTTTCTTCATCACTCCATGCAATATTACCTTGTTCATCCATTTTTTTAGATACGTACTTTGTTGCTTTCCCCATTTTAAAAACCTTAAATTCACCGAATATAAATCACGCCTTTAGTATTTTTATTATGCGTAATATTTATCAGGTTGCTGTGGAAAATCCACTGTAGCTGTTTCCATAGTAGGGTAAGTCGTAACGAATATGTAGTGCTCGTACGTTCGGGAAATTATTTGTGAAAACGACTATTGTAAATAAATATGAACAAGAAAAAACGCCCTGAGCAACAATTGTAGCTCAGGGCGTTTTTAACTGATCTTTTGCAAAAAATAGTCGTGAAATAATGATTTTTAACTTTTATTAAGCGCCAGTTTTTTAATTTGGCCTAACATTTCTTTGCGTATATCACCAAGCTTAGGTGCGTCGGTTTCAAACGGGATCGGGCGACATAATTTTAACGTTTTCAAACCTAAACGCGCAGTTAACAAGCCAGCGCCTAAGCCCTGTGACAAGCGACCTGAGAGCTTACCCAATACATCAGCGCCTAACATGTCAGCGCCAAAATCTGCCACTAATTCACTTGCGCCGGCATAAACCATATTTACAAAAACTTGTCTGATAAGTTTAATGCGACTCCAATAACCAAGCTTTAAACCGTATAAACCAGCAATTTTATCAATAAGGCGTAAGTTACGACTGACCATGATTAGCATATCAAGAATAGCTACTGGGCTAAGAGCAATTAACACCACCGACTCAGAAGAGAACTTGGCAATTTCAGCCACCGCTTTTTTATCAACTTTCGTTAATACCAAACGAGAATACAGTTGTAGTAATTCAGCATCGCTATAATCGTCAATATTAAGTTCAGACCATTGCTGCTCTTGCTCGGTTAATAAGTCACAAGGGAGTTGCTTTGATATTTTCTCACATAACTCACTAGCACTTAAATTCCCCTCGCCCGCCGTTAAAGCCTTTACTTGACTTTGCACCTGCTGCTGTTTTTTAAATTGCCTAAGGCCAATAACCTCTCTCAGCACAGCTCGGCCTGAAACAATAACTAAGCAAAAAAGCAAAGCCGCATATATAGCGGTTATTATCGGCGACTCAGTAAAGCCTATAGTGAAAAAATCAACCGCTTCAACCACCACAATTACCGAGAATAAAGCGGCAATACTGCGCCAAAGCCAGCTAGGTCGGCTAATGGTTTCGGGCTCATCATCTAAGCTATTAATTAGCTCATCTTCAGGCTGCCAGTCTTGATTACTAAATAGTATTTGCGTTTGGCTATCGTCTTTAGGGCTATCACTAGTTTCTTCATCAAACAAAATCTGTTGCTGATAATCATCTTTGAGCTCATTCATCTCATTTTATCCCCTAACAAAAATTGTAATACTTGATCCATACGTAAATGCGGTAAACATTGATGCGACTCTATCGGCGCTATTGGCTCAAACGATATAAAGTTAAAACCGCCTTTTTGCCAAAAATCAGCCTTAGGTAAACGTGCCGGTACAGTACCTGGAAATACAGTGATTTTTTGCTGACTTTGCTGGCTAATCCCTTGAAGTACAGGTACCTCTCGCCCTTGATAAACACTTTTACCCGCGTTGGTGGTTTTTACCGAGGCTACCGCCAGCGTTTTCATGTCAATAGTTTCAAAATTCAAATGATGTTTAGTTGAATGTACTAACTGATTTAATAAACTCACTAAATTACCATGTTGCTCAGGCGTAACATGATCGGCTTTAGTGGCGGCAAATAATAATTTATCAATTTTAGGCGAAAATAGCCGCGACAAAACACCTGATTTACCATAATTAAAGCTTTCTAGAATTAAAGCGGTAGCTTGTTCTAAATCGGCAAAAATTTCAGCGCCTTTATTTAGTGGCGTTAAACAATCAGCCAAAACAATTTGACGGTCGAAATTAACAAAGTGCTCTTTATAAAACTTACCTACCACCCGCTCTTTATATTCAATAAAGCGCGCCCTTAACATACCAATTAAGGTATCGTCACCAGCATTTTGATAAGCATTACCTTCAATACTGTCGAAGGCTGAATATGGAAAAAATTGTAATATTGGCGCATCAGCAAGCTCTGCCGGCAAAATAAACCGCCCAGGTTGTATCAATGACAAGCCTAGTTTTTCACGATAAAGGTGTAATAACTCGGTATATTCTTTAGCAATTTCAGCCAACAGCTCTTCACTCGCAGGCGCTAAAGGGTCAAGTTGCTTAACCTTTTCTAAAAATCCCTGTGAATATTCACTTCGTGGGGCTTGCTTAAGCAAAGCCACCATTTGCATTGACCACTGTTCAAAGGTTTGATTTAACATAGGTAAATCTAACAACCATTCGCCGGGGTAATCGGTAATGTCTAAATATAAGGTTGCCGCTTCAGTGGCATATTTTAATAACGACTCTTTGGGCTGATATTTTATCGCAATGCGTAATTCACTAATGCCTTTTGTTGGCTCGGGCCACTGTGGCGGATTTTGTGAAAAGGCATTTACCGCTGAGTCGTAATCAAAACGGCTAATATGAAAGTGCTTTTGCGGCACACGTTTAGCGGCAATAAAGCGGCCTTGATGCACAGGGTTAAAAAAGCTCAGCTGCGCGCCATTACCTTCATTAATCAATTGATTCACTAAAGAAGTAATAAAGGCGGTTTTACCACTTCGACTTAAGCCAGTAACAGCTAAGGTTATGTGTTGGTCTATAGTGCGATTAAGCAGCTCACCTGCTTTGTGTTTTAACTTTTCTAACTGTTCTTTTTTGATCAAAGCCATAGGGGAAATAATGTATAAATATAATAAGATACCGAGCTGATGTTAACGACTTTTTTAACGAGATAATAGTTTTTACCCTGCTATTCGTTAATATTAAATCATCGCTCCACTTATTTTTGTAAAATAAAAAAAGGCCTGAATGGCCTTTTGTAACGACTAGATAACTGCGCTATAACTTGTTTATTTCACGCGACACGGTAAATTCAGAAGAAGTAACATATTGTTCAATTTTTCTAAGTTTTCCTTCAAGCGATCTAAATTTACGGCGAATATCATGAAATGCTTGTTTAGGTGGCTCACCTGACTGCCATATTCTCGACTTAACTTTAATCGACTCGTTAACAATATCATCTTTATTAACTGATTGTGCTTCAGGTGAACTGCCAAAAGTACTTGCCGCTTTACCTTTCTGCGCAATGCTGGCTTTAGGTTTATCATCTAAAATAAACCAGCAAGCAATATAAACGACGATAAACCAACCCATACCTAATAACACGCCAGAAACAACAAGGATACGAATAAGCCAAGTTTCCCAGCCAAAGTAGTCAGCTAAGCCGGCACAAACTCCGGCTAGTTTACCTCGGTCTTTATTTCGAAAAAGTTCTCCGCGTTTAATTACACTCATAACTTGCTTCTCCAGTCAGGAGTTTCCGCGTCTAAAATAGCTTCTAAGGTTTGAATTCTATCGGTCATGTTATCTGCTAATTCAGACAACTCAGACAATTGAATATACTCTTCTTCACTTAAACCTTGGCTAACTTGCCCTTTACTACGGTAATGAAGAATAAGCCAAATAGGAGCAACCACTACCATAAAAATAATAACTGGTGCCATGATGATATCTTCCACAATACTTCTCCTATAATGTATTTTTTATTCTATTATTTAGCGCTATTGTCTGATTTTGGTGCTGATTGTAACTTAGCTTTTAACTGTGCTAATTCATCATCAACTTTTTCATCCGCTTCTAATTCCGCAATTTCATCAGCCAGAGATTTACTGCCTAAGTCGTAAGACTCAACTTGTGCTTCAAGGTCGTCAATCTTTCTTTCGTAGTGATCAAAACGGTTCAATGCGTCGTTAATTTTTTCGCTATTAATGTTTTGCTTAACTTTTAAACGAGAGCTAGCACTTTTTTCGCGTAGTAAAATCGCTTTTTGGCGTGCTTTTGCATCAACTAACTTATCTTGTAATTGCGATATTTCGTCTTGCAGCTTGGCAATATGCTCATCAATATGAGTTAACTCGTCTGCTAATGCTTGGGCACTTTCTGCACATTTTTTCTTTTCAAGTAATGCGCCGCGGGCTAAGTCTTCACGGTCTTTACTTAAGGCTAATTCTGCTTTTGCTTGCCATTGCTCAACGTCGTGTTCAAATCGTAAGCTTTGGCGCGTTAACTCTTTCTTATCTGCTATCATTTTAGCTGACGATGAACGAACTTCCACTAAGGTGTCTTCCATCTCTTGAATAATTAAACGAACCATTTTTCTTGGATCTTCGGCTTTGTCTAATAAGTTATTGATATTAGAGTTAATGATGTCTGAAAATCTCGAAAATACACCCATAATTACTTCCTCATTCTATTATTCACAATGTAGTCTGTATGTTATTATTCACTTTTTAGGCCAAGTTTATTTAAACTTGTAACGCCTTGGTTTATCTAATTTTATTATATTTTTAAAAATTACTTCAATCCTTATCAGTAATGAAATACACTATTTGTTAGCGAAATAAACCAATTATTAGGTATGACCATGGCGCGCTTTAAGCAACAAGATAACCTTATTGGCCAGTCAAACAGTTTTCTCGAAGTACTTGAACATATATCTCAAGTGGCGCCGTTAAGTAAACCAGTATTAATTATTGGTGAGCGTGGTACGGGTAAAGAATTAGTTGCCGCCCGTCTGCATTACCTTTCCAAGCGTTGGGATCAAGATTATCTCAAACTCAATTGTGCGGCTTTAAATGAAAACTTATTAGAAACTGAATTATTCGGTTATGATAGCGGTGCCTTTACTGGTGCGACTAAACGCCATGAAGGTCGTTTTGAGCGAGCTAATAATGGCAGCTTATTTTTAGATGAAATAGCCAATACTTCTGGTCTTATTCAAGAAAAATTATTACGAGTGGTTGAATACGGAGAGTTTGAACGTGTCGGCGGCTCTAAAACCATTAAAACCGATGCTCGTTTAATCGCCGCAACCAATGAAGACTTACCCACCTTGGCCGACTCTGGCGAGTTTAGAGCTGATTTGCTTGACCGACTTGCCTTCGACGTAATTACCTTGCCGCCACTGCGTGAACGCCTGGAAGATATTCTCATTCTTGCCGAACATTTTGCCATTAATATGGCGCGTGAATTGGAATTCGATTTATTCAGCGGTTTTACCGAAAAGGCCAAGCGTGACATGCTTGAATATCCATGGCCGGGTAATGTGCGTGAATTAAAAAATGTGGTTGAACGCAGTGTTTACCGCAGTAACAACCCACATGTGCCAGTTCATGATTTAGTTATCGACCCATTTGTTTCACCGTTTAGACCAAAAAAACGAATTAAAACCGCAGATCGCATGTCCCAAAACAAAGCAGTTAATGAATCGGCAACGCCAGTAACCCCAGCAGCCGACGAACTTAAGCCAGTTATGGCGGTATCAGAAGCGGCACAAAAACCTGCGTTAGTTTTTCCATTGTCATTAAAAAACCTCTCTCAAGAATATGAAATTGACTTGTTAAATTCGGCACTTGCAGCTCACCAATTCAATCAAAAGAAAACCGCTGAAGCACTGGAATTAACCTATCATCAACTAAGGGGTTATTTAAAAAAGTATAATTTACTCGATGGTAGTGTTAGCGATGAGCAATAAACCATTGCAAATGAATTTATTGAAATTAAAAGCGCTTAAAACCAGTTTGGTTGCCGGTTTTAGCTTTTTCCTTGGCGCTTGTGACTCTTTAGATAATATTTCTTTAAAACAAAAAAGTATTGTTTATTGCGCGGAAGGTTCACCGGAAAGCTTTAATCCGCAAACAGTTACCTCAGGTACTACTATAGATACCACCGCCAAGCACTTATATGACCGCTTAATTTCTTTTAAAGCTGATGACCACACCATAGGTCCAGCCTTAGCTAAGTCGTGGCATGTTACTCGAGACGGCAAAAAAATCACCTTTTACCTTCGTAAAGATGTCAGTTTTCATAGCACTGATAATTTCACGCCAACTAGAAAGCTTAATGCTGACGATGTTTTATTTAGCTTTAATCGCATTTTAGATAAAAACCACGCCTTTCATGAAGTATCTGGCGGTAATTACCCCTTCTTTCAAAGTGTTAAGTTTGACGAGTTAGTAGAAAATATCGAAAAAATTAATGACTACACCGTGCGCTTTACCCTAAGCCAGTCTGACAGTTCATTTTTATCAAATTTAGCTACCGACTTTGCCATTATCTTGTCTCAAGAATATGGTGAGCAATTAGCTCAAGATAATCGTCACCAACAAATTGATATTTTACCGGTAGGAACTGGCCCTTATAAATTAGAAGAATATCGCCCTGGCTCTTTAATTCGTTATAAACCCCATGATACTTACTGGCAGGGTGAGTCAACACTTTCACAATTACTTTTTGATATAACACCAAGTAATACCGGACGTTTAACTAAGTTGTTAACCGGCGAATGTGACATTGTTGCCTACCCTATTGCTCATGAAAAAATTAATGAGCGTGAAGATCTTATATTAGAAGCCGTTACCGCCTTTAATGTTGGTTATATGGGCTTTAATACCCAAAAAGCTCCGTTTAATAATAAACAAGTACGTACCGCTATTGCCCATGCAATTAATAAGCAAGCCATTATTGAAGCGGTATATTTTGGCCATGCCGATGTGGCAACCTCGCTATTGCCGAAAAACTCTTGGGCATACAATAGTGATATTAAAGGTCATGAATATTCAATTGAATTTGCAAAGTCTTTATTAACTGCTTCCGGTTACCCTGATGGTTTTACTATGGATATTTGGGCAATGCCGGTTCAGCGCGCCTATAACCCCAATGCGCTAACCATGGCAAAACTTATTCAGGCTGACTTAAAACTGATTGGTATTACCGTTAATATTGTTAGTTATGAGTGGGGAACTTTTTTACGAAAATTATCTCAAGGTGAACATCAATCAGTTTTACTTGGTTGGTCTGCTGATCATCCCGATCCTGATAATTTTTTCAGCCCGTTGTTAAGTTGTAACTCTGCACTGTCGGGTAATAACCGCGTGTTTTGGTGTAATGAAGCATTTGACCAAGTATTAAATGAATCTTTGAGCACCAACAACATTGGTTTAAGAAAAAAGTATTATGCTAAGGCATTAGACATAATTGCCGAAGAAGTGCCATTGATCCCCATCGCCCATTCAAAACGTTTTCAAGCACGAAACGCAAATATAAAGGGTGAATTACTGCACTCTATTGGCGGAATTGACTTTGCTACGGTGAGTAAAAAATAACATGATTATATTCACTTTACGCCGTTTAAACCTACTGCTATTCACGGTTTTATTACTGACGTTACTATCGTTTAGTTTAAGCTATTTATTTCCCGGTGATGCCTTAATTAATTTAAGTGGCGAAATTAATGCCACCCCTGCTCAATTAGCTATTTTAAGTGATGAATATCGCCATCAAGAAAATATTTTCATGCAGTACTGGGCTTATCTTTCCCATGTTTTTTCTGGTGATTTAGGTATTTCAATGGCGAGCCATTTACCGATAATTGAAGAAATAAAAATACTATTACCAGCAACCATAGAGTTAAGCTTAGCAGCGTTATTACTCGCCATGTTTGTCGGCGTACCTATTGGTTTTATTGCTGCAATTAAACATGAAAAATTAGCCGACAACATTATTTTAACGGTGGCGATGTTTGGTTATTCAATCCCGGTTTTTTGGTTAGGTTTATTGGCTATTTTAGTTTTTTCTATTCAATTAGGCTGGCTACCTTCTGCGGGGCAAATAAGCTTACTATATGAAATAAAGCATGTTACTGGCTTTCAGATAATTGATATTTTGCTTAGCGACAGTGCCTATAAATGGCAAGCTTTTCAAAATGCTACGGCTCACATGATATTACCGACTGTAGTAGTTGCCTTAGCGCCTGCAACTATTTTTGTGCGCTTAGCTCGAACTGCAATGCTTGAGGTACTTGATAAAAGTTACATTCGAGCAGCTAAAGCTAAAGGCTTATCTTTTGGGCAAATTATTTATCATCACGCTATTCGAAATGCTATGGTAAAAGTAATTCGCGATGTTGGTTTACAGTTTGCCAACTTAGTTACTATAGCTATGGTTACTGAAGTTATTTTTAGCTGGCCTGGCATCGGTCGTTGGTTAATAGAAAGTATTTATCAACGCGACTACACCGCCATACAAAGTGGTTTATTAATGTTATCAAGCTTTATATTTTTAGTGCATATAATCACTGACTTCATCTATGCAGCCCTTAATCCGCTAGCGAGGGAGTCAAACCATGGCGCGTGATAAAATATATCAAGAAGAAGAGTTTCCATCACCGTTATTGCAACTGTGGCATAACTTTCGCCAATCTCCGGTAGTTTTGGTTGGTTTTTCATGTTTTGCTTTTCTTATAATTTTAGCGATATTTGCGCCATTAATTACTCCTTATTCATCAATTGAAAACCACTTAGATAAATTATTATTACCACCGGCGTGGGATAAAGATGGTGATATTAGCTTTTTATTAGGCACCGACGATTTAGGCCGAGATTTATTCTCACGTTTAATGCACGGTACCTCACTTACCTTCGGGCTAAGTTTTGTTGTGGTTATCGTTTCATTAGTTATTGGCGTATTCATCGGCTCGTTATCGGCATTATCAAGCGGTATTCGCTCAAGCTTTTTAAACCATTTTCTTGATGTAATTTTATCAATTCCGTCACTACTATTAGCCATAGTAATTGTTGCCATATTAGGCCCAGGGCTCGACAATACTCTGTGGGCTATTGTGATGGTACTGATCCCACAATTTGTTCACGTTACCCGAAATGCGGTAAAAGAAGAGTTCACCAAAGATTATGTCTTAGCGTCTCGACTTGACGGCGCTAGTTCATTAAGAATTCTACGCTACTCTGTTTTCCCCAATATTATTGAGAAAATAATCAGTTATGCAACCTTAGCGCAATCAGCTGCCATTTTAGATATTGCCGCCCTTGGTTTTTTAGGTTTAGGTGCACCTATTCCACTACCCGAGTGGGGAGCTATGCTTTCTAGCGGCATCGACTTATTCTATATCGCCCCTTGGACTGTTTACTTACCGGGTTTAGCGATTTTATTTTCGGTTATTGCTACCAATCTTGTTGGCGAAGGTATGCGCCATGCCTTAAAAATAGGCAAGGAAAGCTAATGAATTTACTCGACATTAGAAATTTATCAATTGAACTAAAAACCGCAAATGGCACCATTTTAGCCGTTGACAGAGTCAGCCTTTCGATGAAAGAAGGTGAAGTACGCGGTTTAGTTGGCGAGTCTGGTTCAGGTAAATCGTTACTTGCGCAAGCAATTGTTGGTGTGCTTGATGAACGTTGGACAGTTCATGCGGATCGCTTTCACTGGCGCGGAGAAGACTTATTACGCCATAGCGCTGAAGAGCGTAAGAGAATTATTTCAAAAGACGTGGCGATGATTTTCCAAGAGCCAATGTCGTGTTTAGATCCCACCACCACTATAGGTTCACAGCTTGAAGAAGCGATTGATAACAATCAATTTAGTGGTAATTTTTGGCAAAAGCGTAAACAGCGAAAATTGGCTGCCGCTAAGCTACTGCATAAAGTGGGCATTAAGCACCACGAAGTATGTGTAAAAAGCTATCCGCATCAATTAACTGAAGCTTTGTGTCAACGGGTGATGATTGCTATGGCGCTAGCAAGAAGACCAATACTATTAATTGCCGATGAACCCACCGCAGCCATGGAAGCAACTAACCAAGGGCAAATTTTTCGCTTATTGGCGAGCTTGAATCAATTAAAAAACATGTCTATTTTGTTGATCAGCCACGACTTAGAAAACGTTACTCACTGGACCAATACCATCACCGTAATGTACAGCGGACAATTTGTTGAAGGCGGCACCACAAGGCAAATTTTTACTCAGCCTTATCATCCTTATACTCAGGCTCTGTTAGACAGTAGTCCAAAAGCGAATATGCAATTACCGAAAAAATCTCGCTTAGCGGCGCTACCCGGTAGTATTCCAATTTTGCAGCATTTACCCATTGGTTGTCGCTTAGGGCCTCGATGCCCAAGAGCTCAGCAAGCTTGTGTACATGCGCCAAAAGTTAAGAATCACCATGGCCATCTAGTAAGTTGTCATTTCTCTCTTAAAGGAGGCAACTAAGTGCCTGCATTATTAGAAGTTGCTAACTTAAGTAAGTCATATGAATTAAGCCGTAGTTGGTTTAATAAAAGGTCATTTTGCGCTTTAGAGCCATTATCTTTTAGCGTGCAAGCCTATAAAACCTTAGCCATAGTCGGGGAAGCAGGCTCAGGAAAGTCGACACTCGCTAAGGTATTAGTAGGTGCTGAGCGCCCTTCTACTGGCAAAATAAAACTTAATGGCCAAACCTTAGTTGACGGCGACTTTAAGCAACGCTGTCAACATATACGGATGATATTTCAAGACTCTGGCACTACCTTAAACCCGAGTTTAACTATACGCCAACTGTTAGATGAACCCTTAAAGTTAAATACTGATTTAGACGAAGCACAGCGCAGTCAGCTCATTCGCGAAACCTTGTTTAAAGTTGGACTGCTGGCTGATCATATGAATTTTTATCCTCATATGTTCTCAGGTGGTCAAAAACAAAGAATTTCATTAGCGCGGGCAATTATTCTAAACCCACAAGTTATTATTTTAGATGAAGCACTAGCCTCACTAGATCCGTCACTACGTTCGCAAATGATTAATTTGTTGCTCGACTTACAACAACAAATGGGGCTTGCTTTTATTCTTATTTCTCATAACTTGGGAATTGTCCGCCACTTTAGTGACTCAATGATGGTATTACACAAAGGCAATGTAGTTGAATCAGGGCCTACCGCTGATATTTTGCGTGCACCAAAAGATAAATACACCAGAAAGCTGATCATGGGGCAAAATTACCACCTACTGCATACTTAATATAAAGCGGCTAGAATAAGCTTATGATAAAAGGTCATTGCAATGAAAACGATACAGCTCAAATCAATCATTACATGCCCACAATGTGGCTTTGAAAAAGAAGAACAAATGCCAACCAATGCTTGTCAGTATTATTATGAGTGCTATGCTTGCCATGAATTACTTAAACCATTACCTGGCGATTGTTGTGTTTATTGCTCTTTTGGCTCAGTTAAATGTCCGCCGATACAAAAAGGTAATGATTGCTGCAGTTAGCAGCTTTTAAGTTTAAACTCTTATAAGTTAACGGCCAATAAAAAGCTGAATATTACTATTCAGCTTTCTCTTATTTCTTACCGCTTATCTAGCTTTTTATTGCTTCAAGCTCAGTACCTAGTGTGTTTTAGTCACATCGACAAAACGAGGGTATATCAGCATAAAGGCGCCGATCATTAAATAACCACCAACAATACCGTTCATTGCAGGTAAATGCAGTGACGATGAATGTAAAATACCAATAGACGCCATCGCTCCACCAACAACACAGAACCAACCTGCAGGGCTAAACTTAGCATCAATAACATTAGCAACAATTGCCCCCCAAACAAGCCCTGTAATAATAGCCCCTTGTGACAATGCTTGATGACCTAATAAATGCGCGCCTTGTTGCGACATTGCCGCGACCATATTAGCGTCAGTTAACTTAGGTAAGTTAGTTGCCCCCACATCACCTAAAGCATTCATCATAGAGCCCCATTTCACCATTAAAAAACTAGAAACATGCGGTATCATCGCAATAACAATAGCCATTATATGGGTTTTCTTAACACTACTTGCGCTGTGAGAAATTAAAGAAATAGAGACAAAAACTAAAATTGGTGCAGCTGCTGATAATGGGATCAAATTACTTAAAAAAGCTAACAAACCAAAAGTAGCAGCTAAGAAAAAGACAAGACCAATGCCTAGTACATAACCACAGCGCGCTTTCATCGCACTATATACAGGATGACCAATATAAACCGTGGTTGGAAATGGTGAGCCAAACAAAGCGCCAATCATAGTACCGGCACCATCGGTTACCTGACAAGCACCTACAGAGTATTTATCGCCTGCTGATTCAGCTGACTCAACATTGTTCATGGTTTCAATAAAGTTATAAATTTGCACCGGAATTAATACTAAAAACAAACTTAAGTGATTAAATAAATGCTGAAGACCAATAATTAAGTCGCCAAAGTATGGAACTGGCGGATTAAACGCCACACCTTCATAGCTCACCGAGGTTTGCCCCATTGAAAGCGCGATAACCGTTCCAACCATTAATGCCGCTAAACCCGCAGGTAAATTAAACGGTAATCTAAACTTCCCCACTAAGCCCCAAATAATAATCATCAATGATGAAAAACCAACTAGAGGGTTTTCCATAATACTGGCTAAAGAAGTGCTACCAATAAAAACCAAAGCAATACCACATAAGGTACCTAACATACCTGCACGCGGAGTAACTCGCTTTAAAAAAGGCCCGACAAGTGCCCCCATGGCAGCAACTATGCCGCCAATAAAGCCTGCCGCTATACCTACTTGCCAAGCAAGTTCAGCATTATTAGTTGACCAATAAATAGGGCCAATAACCCCAAATAAATACACAAACATTACCGGCGTACTAATACCATAAGGCAGTGCAGTAACATCTTCTCGACCAGTCTTAGCTGCTAAGTGGCGTGCCATAATGGTGTACACCACAGCTCCTGCTAAAATTGCTACTGCGGCGCCGGGCACAATACGACCAAAAACAATTTCGGTTGGCATATTGAAGACAAACTTACAGATACCACTAAGTACAATTAAGTTAGTTAGGTTATCGGTAAACAATGCCCAAAAGGCGCTTAAATCACTTCGATTAAACAATTTATAATTTGATGCTTCGCTCATATTTATTACGTAAAGCATTAACTTTTCAGCACCCGCTGAGTAGTTAATTTGCTTTTCCTTCTTTAATTTATTGGTTCGGTTACGCTAATTTGTAGATGTTTGTATTGTATTGTTCGGTTTTGTTTATTGCTTAAATATTGCGCTTAAAAACGCCATACCGCCAATAATTGCACTGCGTTATCATTAGTGCCTTTTTCACCTAATTTATTCTTCCAGTACTGATATTCAATGCCGACAAACATTTTGTTTGCGCCCATGCCCATTAACTCACCGGCATCTAAACGTACTTGTGGTTGAAATAAAACCCATGACTCTAGCTCAGTAGTGGTAAAATTATTAACTTGCGTACGGCCATTTATATATTCTAAATGCCCTTCAATGCTCCAGTTACTATTACCCACTTTAAACGGGTAAGCCCACGAAAAATCAACCATAAAGCTAGTATCTTCATCAAGTACGGTAAAGCTTGTTGAATCAGCACGGCCGCCACCTTGGTGAATGTAGGCCGTAATATCTAGGTTAGCAAAAGCAAAACCAGGTAAATCAAGAGATAAACGAACCCCAGGTAAAACCCAAGTACTATCAACCTCAGCGCCAAAGTTAAAGCCTGCAATAAGGCCAACATCTTTTACTGGGCCAAACTTTATTTCATTACCAGTAATGGCGCCTAAACTGAAATTTGAATACCACTCACCGTACAGCTCGCTGGTATCATTAAGCGGGCCGTCATTCCAGCGCGTGCTATCAACAAAGAAAAAGTTATCACCATATTCCCAGCCACCTGCGTGTTGAAAAGTAATAATGGTAGCTTCTGAAGTTTCACCGGTATTGACCACTTCTAAATCACCGCCCATTTGCAACTGAACCTCGGTAGCGCTCCAATTTTCAGCATAACTAGCCGCTGAAAATAATGAGCTAGCCAATAAGAGCGTGTTTAGTGTTTTTTTTGTCGTCATGTTATTTCCTTTATTCACCATCGAAATTAGTGATGTTTTGTCATTCTTTGTAATAATGACCATATGAGTGAGAATTTCGCCTTAACATAAATTAATTTATACCCTCACACAAGCCACGAAACTGACACGCATGTCAAGTAAACACTATCTTGGCTAATAAACCTTAAAATTTAAGAGGAATACGAAAAATGCCTTACAATTCATTTACACCGCCAAGACGTACTTTGATGGGACCGGGCCCTTCTGATATTAGTCCAGAAGTTTTATCGGCGCTATCTCGTCCGGTAATAGGTCATTTAGATCCTTTGTTTGTCGGTATGATGGATGAAGTAAAAGCACTATTACAATATGCTTTTCAAACTAAAAATGCCTTTACTATCGCATTATCAGCCCCTGGCTCTGCTGGTATGGAAGCTTGTTTTGTAAACTTGGTGGAAGCCGGCGATAAAGTCATTGTTTGTCGCAATGGTGTTTTTGGTGACCGCATGGTGCAAAACGTGGAACGCATTGGCGCGCAAGCTATTATTGTTGACTCACCTTGGGGCCGCGCAGTTGAAACTGACAAAGTAGCACAAGCATTGGTCGTTAATCCTGATGCTAAATTCCTTGCCTTTGTTCATGCAGAAACATCAACGGGCGCGGTTTCAGACGCAAAAGCCTTGTGTAAGCTTGCCCAGCAGCATAACTGTTTAAGTATTGTTGATGCTGTAACATCACTTGGCGGTATCGAATTAAAAGTGGATGAATGGGGTATTGATGCTATTTATTCGGGCTCACAAAAATGTTTGTCGTGTGTACCGGGTTTATCACCTATTTCATTTAGTGCTAAAGCCGTTGCTGTGGTGCAAAATCGTAAAACTAAAATTCAAAGTTGGTTTTTGGACCAATCGCTAGTAATGAGTTATTGGTCAGGCGAAGGCAAACGTAGTTATCACCACACCGCCCCTGTTAATTCTTTATACGCACTGCATGAGTCTTTAGTACATCTGCATAACGAAGGCTTAGAAAACAGCTGGGCTCGTCATAAAGCGCAGCATCAAACCCTTGCTAAGGGCTTAGCAAAACTAGGTATAGAATTTATTGTGCCTGAAAATGAACGCTTACCACAACTTAATGCGGTTTATATTCCACAAGGTATAGACGATGCCAAAGTAAGAAATTACTTACTTAATCATTACAATCTTGAAATTGGCGCTGGCTTGGGAGACTTTGGCGGAAAAGCTTGGCGAATTGGCTTAATGGGCTATGCTGCGCGTAACGAAAACGTTGCCTTGTGTTTAACCGCTCTTGAAGATGCGCTAAACCAATAAACCTTTCTCGTTATCAAATATAAAAATAGCCAAACATGTTGCCATGATTGGCTATTTTCATTTAATGCAAAGTTACTGATGCTTTAGTGAGCATGGTTTTGAGTTGTTTCACTATCTGCTCGAGTTGATCGCGATTATAACCCGACATCCGCGGCGTATGAATATGCCCAACCGGCATCACGGGTTGGTAACTGTTTCGAAGTAATAAGCTGCGATAAGAAATTTCATTCGATAGATAACCTCCACCAGAGCCTTGTACTGAGGTTTCTCTTTTAAGTTCAGCCAAGCTTTTCGCCGCAAACTTTTTATTAAGCGTTGTTACCGTGCGGTTATCATTTACCTTAAAAGGAGTTTGCACACTCAACATGGCATTAACAGGCAATGAAAACTCAACAAATTCATCCCCCTTTAATAAGGCCTGTTTCAACATTGGCACTATTGGGTTGTCAGCAGTTGCGCCAGTGAAAACATTGTTATTATCAGGCGCTTTTGAACTACGTCTTAGGCTTGGAAAACGTTCAAGGTCAAAGTCACTTCGGCCCATGCTAACGGTAATAATCATATCTACTTTTTCTTTGGTAAAATAAGGCTGTAACAAGCTTTCTATCATGCCTTGGTCAAAGTCTTTAAAGCGAACAGGTACAATTAAAGTTTCAATTTCAACCGATTGGCCATCAAGGCTTAAAAAAGCATTATCTAACGCTAATGCAGCCACGCCTGAAGGGTTACTTTGGTCAATGTTTTTATCTAAATGAAAGGGGTCAAAGCCGGTTAACAATATTTTATAGGTGGTTTTCTTATCAAATTTCACATCTTGTTGACCGCGTGATAATAATTCAAATTTCCACAACAGCTCTTCTTGTTGCATTGAAAATAATTGCTGGAATGTTTTTGAGTTTTTCAACGCCGCCAACATTTGCAGTCTTGCCCAATATAATGGGCGATCATCATAATCATCGCTGTCGATAAGTGATTGCGCCGCTTCTTGCCAAATTGCATGACCATGGCGCAATATTACTTGCGTAAGCGCAGTAAAGTTACGCACTTGTTGTAGCTGTTTTTCAAAAGTGCTAATGCGCGCTTGATGTATTGCCATAACCTCTGGTAGCGCCTGCTTGGCTTGAGGGATACGTAGCTCTTCGACAGTTAATTTACTAGGGCTATACTTATTTTGGCTAGGCTCACTAGGTTTCGGCTCAGCTAATGCCGGCCAGCTTAGTACTAACATTGAACTAAAAATTAAAACTAACCTTTTACCTACCGACATAATCTTTCCTATAAATTATTATTCAGCTAAATACTTATCTAAACCATTACCTGAACCATTACCTGAACAAAACTGACTCTTTATTAAACCAATAAACACAAAAGCTAATTGATAACACAGCAAAAAAAGTACTCGACGCTAATATTGAAAATAGCATGGAGTAGTCAATCGTGCCTTTTAAAATCTCTTTTATCGCTAAAGCGACATTTGATATTGGCACTAAAGACCAAAATCCGTCTAATTTAATGCCCGGTAGCATGGCCACCATTACCGGGAAAAAGCCTAGTATTGACATTGGCCCCATATAATTTTGCGCTTCTTTAAAGCTACGCGCATAGATAGAGATTGCCAGTAGTAAAGCCGCGAAAATTGACGAAATAGGCACTAACATCAGTAAAATGAGTAATAAATCTCCCGTACCTACTGACGATAAAATACGCCTAACTACCGCTACATCAGCTATTTCACCAATAACAAAACTCCAAAATACCAAACTAAAAACCGTGATCAGCGCAGTAATTATACCGGTGGTCATAATGGTAAAAAATTTACCCATTACAATCGACACTCTTGGCATAGGCGTTAGTAATAAAGTTTCTAAAGTGCCACGTTCTTTTTCCCCCGCACCAATATCAATAGCGGGATACATAGCGCCAGTCATACACAATACAATGAGTAAATACGGTAAAATACCGCCCACTTGTTCGCCAATACTTTCACGTTCATCAGCAGTATCAACGGTTTTTAACACTACGGGTTTTGAAATCGCGACAAATTGTTCGTTGCTTAAATTTAACTCAGTTAAGCGCTGCTGACGAATATTGGTTACATAGCTATTAAATACTTTATTTACTTTTTGCTTAACAAAATTAAGCTGTGAGGCATTATTAAAATAAACTTGCCAGTTATCTTGGCTGCTATTATCTAGCACTTGTTGGTGGTTTTCACTAATTTGGATAACCACATCAACTTCGCCATTACCTACTGCATCATTAATTTCTGTATCATTAGCAAGCGGCAGCTCTATTAGGGTAAAGTCGCGGTGATAAAATAACGCCTCTGCAAATTCAGGTGCTTGTTCACCATTTATTAAGCTGTATTTTAAAACTTTTTGTTGCTCGTCCATAGCAACATTGGCGACTAAAACGCCCATTAAGCCAAACATCACCGGAAAAATAATCAGGGGTAAGGCGATAATAAAAAACAAGGTTTTTCTATCACGTAACAGCTCAGTTAATTCTTTTAAATATACTTGTAACATGGCTACGCTTCCCCTTTTAAGCTAAGCACTTTCATAAAGGCTTTGCGTAAATCACTACATTGAGTTTGCTCTTGTAAAGCGCTAATTGAGCCGGTGAAGCAGCTTTGCCCTTGGTCAATTATCGCCAGTTTATCTGCTAACATAGATACTTCGTCAAGATGATGAGTAGAGAAAATAACCGGCCGCCCCAGCTCTTTTTGCGACTCGATAAATTCTAAAATGGTTTCTGTCGCCATAATATCAAGACCCGTTGTTGGCTCATCCAAAATAAGTACTTCTGGCTGATGAATAACCGCACGAGCAATGGAAACCTTTTGCATCATGCCCGACGATAAAGTATCAACTCGGCGGTGCAAGTAATCTTCAATACCTAATTGCTGATAAAGTAACTCGCCCTGAATGTTAATGTCGGATTTAGCCATACCGTGTAAACGGGCAAAGTATTCAATATTTTCTTGGGCTGTTAAACGATTATACAAACCCGTTTTGGTCGATAAAAAGCCAATTTTTTGTTTGGCAAGCTGAGGCTTTTTAACTAAGTCTTCACCATTAATTAAAATTGAACCACTATCAGGCTTTAACGCCGAAGCCAAAATGCGCAAGGTGGTGGTTTTACCTGCGCCATTAGGACCAAGCAAACCTAACACTTGGCCTTGTTCACAACTAAAACTTACATTTTTTAATGCTTGAAAATTTTGTCCTTGCTGGCGCGGGTCAAGCTTGTTTTGCTTAGCCTGTTTTTTGGCTTCTTTACTTAGACGAAAAGTTTTAGTTAATTGATTAACTTCAATCATGCTTATTTTAAACAACCACTTAATGATGCAATGGCGCTATTGTAAGGGCATTATTTTGTTGACGCCAATTTAAATATTACAACAAGCAAACAGCATATCTAAACAAGCCTTTATAACCTTTTGTGTATAAAGACTGTAAAAGACTATTGATTTTTCCTACAAAACTGGCACAGTGGCGTTTCTGGCAATTTCCTGCCCGAATTTTTCGCTTAACTTTTGAACGTTTAAGTGAAATAAAATGCTTGATAAAGTCATTTTTACAAATTTATTTATAAGCAAAACGAATTATTTCAATTCATGATTGTATGGTTATTAGTTCATCTAAGGCTAATAACGTTTTATAGGAGTAGCGCTTCAATGTGTTCGATCTTTGGTATATTAGATATAAAAACTGGTGCTGAGGCATTACGCCCGAAAGCAATAGAATATTCTCGCTTATTACGTCATCGCGGCCCTGATTGGTCAGGTGTTTACAGCAATGACAACGCAATTTTGGTTCATGAACGCTTGTCTATTGTTGACACCGAGCATGGCGCCCAACCTTTATACAATCAAGACAAAAGCCATATACTAGCCGTTAACGGCGAAATTTATAACCACAAAGCATTGGCCGCAGATCTTAACGTTGATTACCAATTCAAAACTGCGTCTGACTGTGAAGTTATTCTGCCGTTATATGAAGAGTTTGGTGTTGAATTTGTTGATAAACTACAAGGCATGTTTGCTTTTTGTTTATATAACGAAACTGACAACTCTTATTTAATTGCCCGTGACCATATTGGTATTATCCCACTTTATACTGGTGTTGATGCTGACGGTAACTTTTATGTTGCTTCAGAAATGAAAGCCTTAATGCCAATTTGTAAAACCGTACAAGAGTTTCCTCCTGGGCACATTCTTGACAGCCGCGTTGGTAAAATTGAAAAGTACTACAAGCGTAACTGGCAAAAATATTCAGCCATTAAAGACAATACCACCAGCAAAACAAAAATACGTGAAGCATTAGAAGACTCAGTAAAAAGTCATTTAATGACTGACGTACCATACGGTGTATTACTTTCTGGTGGTTTAGACTCGTCATTAATTTCTGCTATCACGCAAAAATTTGCTGCTCGTCGTATTGAAGAAAATGACCTTTCTGAAGCTTGGTGGCCAAAAGTTCATTCATTTGCGTGTGGCTTAGCGGGTTCTCCTGATCTAGTCGCAGCACAAACGGTTGCTGACAGTATTGGTACTATTCATCACAGTGTTGTATTTACCGAGCAAGAAGGTATTGACGCACTTAAAGAAGTTATTTATCACTTAGAAACTTACGATGTAACCACTATTCGTGCATCAACTCCTATGTACCTAATGGCACGTAAAATTAAAGCCATGGGTATTAAAATGGTACTTTCTGGTGAAGGCGCTGATGAAATTTTTGGTGGCTATTTATATTTCCACAAAGCGCCAAACGCTCAAGAATTCCATGAAGAATTAAACCGTAAGCTTGACCGTTTGCACAAGTTTGACTGTTTACGTGCGAACAAATCAATGTCTGCTTGGGGCATTGAAGCCCGCGTACCATTTTTAGATAAAAACTTTATGGACGTTGCCATGCGCATCAACCCAGAAGATAAAATGTGTGGCAATGGAAAAATGGAAAAAGCGATTTTACGAGAGTCGTTTGAAGGCTATTTACCAAAAGAAATATTGTGGCGTCAGAAAGAGCAATTCTCTGACGGTGTTGGCTACTCGTGGATTGACGGCTTAAGAGCTTATATTGAAACGCAAGTAACCGACCAACAACTTGCTAGCGCACAATTTAAATTCCCTGTTAATACACCAGATAGTAAAGAAGGTTATTTCTACCGCTGTGTTTTTGAAGAAAAATATCCACTAGCTACTGCTGCTGATTGTGTTATTGGCGGCAAGTCTGTTGCTTGCTCTACTGAAGAAGCCTTAGCTTGGGATGCAAGTTTCCAAAATAATGCAGACCCTTCAGGTCGTGCAGTAATGAGTGTTCATAACGACGGTTACGACGAGAAATAAAAACACCCGAGTTTATTTTTAATTAAGCGATAAAATAAAACGCTGATTGAATAGCCTTCAATCAGCGTTTTTTTATTGCTTCGTATCTTTAACACCTCATACCATACTGTCTATTTGCTCAATTTGATGCTCAAATATTAGGTTCAACTGCTGTAAGGTTTCGGTAGCCAAATTAAAATAGCTTTGTTGCTCAATAGTGATATCGGGCGCTGATACTAACTGCGTTACTATGGTCGACACCAAGGTTTTCATTTGCGTGCTTGCGTTAGCGACGAGTTGCTGATGAGCCACTTTGCTCTCTTCTTTATAGGACAATTGCTGCAATATATTGTTTGTCACTTGCTCTATATTTTGACTTAAAAAATTAAGCCTAATTTTTTCAACACTTGAACAATGCTTCTTTACCGCAACGCCCGCGCCTAATGCTCTCGACTGACCAATGCTTTCCGTGGCAAGTACTAATTCATTCCAGACATAGCCAATGTGTTCAAAGCCATCAATATAGTCAGCGGTTAAGTAATATTGCTCAGCGGTATCTTCCAAAAAATAAGCAAGATTTCGGATCATCATATTGTGTTGTTCAAAACTATTTTCTGGCGAGGTATTTTCATTAAATTTTAATAGCCGTTGCCAGTGATCACAAAAGCCAAGCCAGCGATCGCCCTTTTTTATATCCGACTGAGAAAGCTGAGCCGTTATTGCCGCGATTTGTTGTTTACATTGATTTAATTGACTGGTTACCTGCTTGTCGCCACTTAACCACGCAGCCGTATAACCACGGTGTTGCTGGGCTGCGCCAATAAGTTTTTTGATCAAAATAATAAAGGCAAGTCCTGATTTTTGCTGCTTTTTTATATGGTTTGGTTTGTGAAAAAGTAAATAAAAGCTCGCACATAATAAAACGAACACCACTAAAATAATCAGTAATTCCATTTAAAGTCCCTCTTCTATTAAGCATTTATTTGCGTTAAATGACGCAAGTGTTTAGCAACCGATTCTGACTGTTTTGCGATTTCGGCATTATCTTGGGCGCCAATTACCACCTTAGCAATGTGCTCAGATATTTCATTAGTGGCAATAGTTTGCTGCTTAGAAACTTCACTAATAATGTGCATTTGATCTTGAACTTGTTGTGTTGCTTGTGCGATATGATTAAAAGAGCTGTCAACTTCATCTGCTTTTTGCTGAGACAAGTTTGATTGCTCAACCACACCAGCCATTGACTGCACAATAGCATCACTTTCAGTCAGTACAGCACCAATATTATTAACAATTAAATTAGTGGAAGAATGGGTTCGTTCTGCCAGTGCCCTGACTTCTTCAGCAACAACCGCAAAACCGCGGCCATATTGCCCAGCTCGCGCTGCTTCAATAGAGGCATTTAGCGCCAATAAATTGGTTTGTGAAGATATTTGTTGAATCGATTCTGTGATATTTTCAACTTCCTTTATCAACCCATTTAACAACACCATTCGCTGTTGGGTGTCTTCCGCTAGCGTGCTTACATCAGTAACCGATTGGTTGAGTAAGGTCAACGTATGTTTACCTTGAGTAGCAATTTCAGCCGCCTGAGTGGATGATTGATGAGCGTTATTAATTTCACGATTAACTTCAACTAACGACTGCCCCATTTGTGTGATTGCCGCTGCCGTGGAGTTTGTAGCATCCGATTGTTTTTGAACATTATTTTTTACGCTTTCTGAAATCTCTATCACTTGCATTGCGCTGTATTCTACTTCTTTATTTTTTTCATCATGCTGGTTGTTAATACGCCCTAACTCACGAAAGGTGATTAGCAATTGATTGAGTAACTTGGTATTAATCACCTGATTAAAGTGTACTTCTCGGTGATCAAAGTTTCGCACATCAATTTTAGTAAGCACTTGATTAATTTTATTTATTTGCTCGGCTAGTGTATAAAAAATTCCGATTAACAAATAACACAGCACGAGATATAAAGGTAACAAAGTAAATGCGTTAATATAAAGGTTAGCCACAATTAACATTAACAGTAAGCTAAGTACTGAAAAGCTGATCACTTTTAGTCCAAGCCACTTAGTAAAACTATAAACAGGTGAAAAAAACAAGGTAAACATTTTTACATTCCTTAATAGCCATTTACTACTTAAATGCAAAAGCCAAACCATAATCATAAACCACTGTTAATAAAGAGTTTTATATTTATCAGGTACCAATGAATTGCACTGAATTAAGGAAAAAACGTCCGTTTGCATTACTTTGGTGAATTGTACAAATGCCTTCAATCGCTAAACGCCTGAGCGAATGTAAAGATTTACTTGGTGAGAATATAATTAAACGGTAAAATGCGCGCCTTAAAGGCATGACCACATGTAAGCCTTGTTTATTTTGTATTGAGAATAATATGCCAAACCCTGACTATAATTGCCCTATTTGTCGTTCCCCTTTGCAACTGACAGCACCAAGTTTTCGTTGTCAGAAAAATCATTGCTTTGATCTTGCTAAAGAAGGTTATGTGAATTTATTACCGGTGCAGCACAAACACTCTAAAGATCCTGGTGATAATAAAGCCATGGTTAATGCCCGCCGTGCTTTTTTAGAGAAGCAGTTTTACCAACCATTAATTACTGAACTAAGTGCATTACATCAAAAATATGCTCAAGCAGATGCGCCAGTTTTAGACGCTGGTTGTGGCGAGGGCTATTATACCCATCAACATAAAAGTGGTGAAAATTCGGTATACGGTGTCGATATTGCTAAAAATGCCGTACGTATTGCCGCTAAAAAATATAAAGAATGTCACTTTAGTGTCGGCACGTTATCGCACTTGCCGTTTGCTGATGAATTTTTTGGCTGGATTTTTTCAATTTACGCGCCCATTTTAGAAGAAGAGTTTTCTCGAGTATTACAATCTTCAGGCTATTTAGTTACGGTTACGCCAGCAGAGAACCACTTAATTGAATTGAAGTCGCTAATATATCGAGAAGCTAAAGCACACGACACCTCAAAAACACCGATAGAGAAATTAACCTTAATTGAAGAGAAAAAGTTGGGCTACGCCATGAAGTTTAACCAAGGGCAAGACATCATCAATTTATTATCGATGACGCCATTTGCTTTTAAAACCACTGATAGTTTATTAGCAGAGCTTAAACAGAAGACTGAATTTACCTGCCAAGCTGATTTTCAGATCAGAGTTTATAAAAAAGAAGCCTAGTGAGTACGCTTTTGATAGGTAATATTTAATAAGCTGGCTAAGTCGATATAACGAGGTTTTTGCATTGAAAGCTTAATATTACCTCCACTTTCATTGATTTTAGCTACCCCTTCTTTATACCAAGAAGATAATGCCGGTGGCAAAAATTTATCAGCTTTCACACCTAACATCACTAATGCTTGCACTGGCATGCTTAATATAAAAAAAGCATATACTAACGCTTGCGGTAATACCTCAAGAGAGCCTAAATACAATTGCAGTATAAATACTAATACTGCTAAAACGGGCATATAACGACAAACCAAGCGACTTATTTGAATAGTTTGATATTCACGAAAGTAGTCTGCTAGCTCAACGCGTTCAGGCCACATGGCTAAATAACGACGCCCTAATTTTATTAATTCTACAACACTCATATTCATAACCGCACCTTACCTCAAGCGATAATTTAAAGATAGCACAAAGTATCTAAAATAGTGTTAAAGCAGCTAAATACCTAGCAAGCTCACTTATATACTTTGTATTCAAAGTTATTCATTAACTTTTCTATTTAAATTTGCCACAACAATTATGGCAAATTTACTAGCGCTATTTGTAATGAATTTGTGATAAATGTAACTATATACTGAACTAGGTCAACATAGCGTAACGATTAGTAACCTATACTAAGCGAGTTGATTCATTAATTTATACAGATGTTATGTTTACAGAGACCACTTTAGTTATCAATTGCGGTAGCTCCTCGTTAAAATTTTCCCTTATTTGTCCACAAACCGGTGAAACCTTACTTAATGGCTTAGCTGAATGCCTGTCATCAAATGATGCTACGTTAAGCTACACCTTTGAAAATAACAAACAAAGTCAGCCCTTATTAGCCCCGTTTAACCACCAAGTAGCAATAAACGCTTTAGTCGCTATTTTAAAGCAACATCACTTGGTAGATAAAATAACTGCCATTGGGCATAGAATTGTGCACGGCGGCGAAAAGTATGGCCAGCCAACCATTATAACTGAAGCAGTAAAAACGGAAATAGACAAGTTAGCACAACTCGCTCCTTTGCATAATCCTGCCAATTTAATTGGTATACAAGCTTGTGAACAAGCATTTAAGCACTTACCACAAGTCGCCGTATTTGATACCGCGTTTCATCAAACCATGCCAGCAAAAGCTTATATTTATGGCTTACCTTATAAGCTTTATCAAGAGCACGGTATTCGCCGTTATGGTTTTCATGGCACTAGTCACTATTTTGTTGCCAAACAAGCAGCTAGCTTAATAAATAAACCCATTGATGAATGTAACTTTATTAGTGCGCATTTAGGAAACGGTTGTAGTATCACCGCGATTAAAAATGGCAAAAGTGTTGAAACAAGTTTAGGGCTAACACCACTCGAAGGTGTAATGATGGGTACCCGCAGTGGTGATATTGACCCTAGCATTGTTTTCCATTTAGTTGACCAATTAGGTTATAGCGCTGAGCAAGTAAACCAAATGCTAAATAAAGAAAGTGGTTTGTTAGGGGTTTCACAGCTTAGTAACGATTGCCGCGCTTTAGAAAGAGCAATGGTTGAAGATAACCACCCTGGCGCCAAACTTGCCTTAGATATTTTCTGTTACCGCATAGCTAAAACGATTGCCAGCTTTACCGCTAGTTTAACAAAACTCGACGCTATTATTTTTACTGGCGGCATTGGTGAAAATTCAGCTTTTGTCCGTGAGCAAGTATTAAGTCAGCTATCTTTGTTAGGTATGAAAGTTGACGCTGACAAAAACCTAGCGGCTAGATTTGGTCAATCAGGAAAAATCACCACCACAAATTCTCGTGCTGCTTGGGTGATCCCCACCAACGAAGAATGGGTTATTGCTGAACAAACCCAACAAAAATTAATTCAAGAGTAAAAGTTATGTGTAAAAAAATTATGCTTATTCCCGTTGGTTTTGGTGTTGGCCTAACCAGTGTATCGCTCGGCTTATTACATGCTTGTCAGCGAAAAGGTATTAAAGTGGGCCACTTTAAACCTATCAGTCAACCATCACGTAACTTGTGGCAAAAAAAACATACCAGCACAATAAAGCTTGCCCAAAATGAGGTTTCACTACCATTAAGTTATGTCGAAAATAAAATGGGCGATGGCGATCAAGACGCTATTTTAGAAGAAATTGTTGCTAACTTTAGTCAATTTAATAACGACCAAGACTTAGTAATCATCGAAGGCTTAATACCTACAACTCGCATGCCCTACGCCGGACGTATTAATCATGATGTTGCTCAGGCACTTTCTGCTGATATTATTTTGGTGGCGGCGCATGAAAATGACAGCCCTGAAGAGTTTGAAGACCGTTTAGAGGTTAGCGCTGAAAGCTTTGGCGGTATAAAAAGCAAACGTATCATTGGCTGTATTATTAATAAAATTAATTCACCAGACGAAGCCGAGCAAGGTTTATTACCACCAGAAACGAGTATTAAAACTGACTTTGATCTTGAAGCTTGGCAAGCACTGAAAATTTTTCAAAATAAATCATTTGATTTACTCGCCACTATTCCATGGGATATGGACTTGATCGCCCCACGGGTTTTAGACATTGTTGAGTATTTAGAAGCTAAAGTGATCAACAAAGGAGATATGGAGCATCGCCGCATTCGAAGCATCAGTTTTTGCGCGCGCTCGGTAAGTAACTTAATGAGCCATTTACAGCCAAGTCGCTTAATTGTAACTCCTGGTGATAGAACCGATATTATTATTGCCACTTGTCTTTCTGCGCTAAATGGTACCAAGGTTGGTGCCTTGCTATTAACCAACGGCTATCAACCTAACGACGAAGTAATGGCATTATGCCAACAAGCGCTAGATGCCGGTTTACCGGTTATTTCTGTACCATGGGATACTTGGCAAACCTCACGTCATTTAATGAATTTCAACCCAGAAATTCCTGTTGATGACTTTCAGCGCCATGAAAAAGTGAAAGACTTTATTGCTGACCGTTTAAACCCTAGCTGGCTTGATAATTTATCAACTCACCTAAACAGCAGAACTGAGATGTCGCCACCAGCTTTTAGACATAAATTAACTGAACTTGCTCGTGCCGGTAATAAATTAATTATTTTACCTGAAGGTAGCGACGCACGAACTATAAAAGCAGCGGCGATATGTGTTGAGCGCAATATTGCTCGTTGTCAGTTACTTGGAGATAAAGCAGAAATTTTACGCATCGCCGAGCAACAAGGGGTAAATTTACCTGAAGGTTTGTTAATTACCGATCCTAAAAACATTATAAATAACTACATTGCGCCAATGGTTAAACTGCGTCAGCACAAGGGCCTAACAGAAGTTGTTGCCAAGCAAGAGTTAAAAGACAACACCGTATTAGCCACTATGATGTTACAAATGGGCCAAGTGGACGGGTTAGTTTCGGGCGCGGTAAATACCACCGCGAATACTATTCGTCCGGCATTACAGCTAATAAAAACGGCTGAAGGCAGCTCGTTGGTTTCTTCGATCTTTTTTATGTTATTACCAGATCAAGTACTGGTTTATGGTGATTGTGCGATTAATCCTGAGCCTAATGCGGAGCAACTTGCTGATATAGCCATTCAATCAGCCGACTCAGCCATTAAATTTGGTTTAGATGCCAAAGTAGCAATGATCAGCTACAGCACAGGTAGCTCTGGCCACGGCGCCGATGTTGCAAAAGTAGCAAAAGCAACAGAGCTTGCCAAAGCCAAACGTCCTGATTTAGTGATTGACGGACCGCTGCAATACGACGCTGCCATAATGGAAAATGTGGCTCGCAAAAAGGCGCCTAACAGCCCGGTAGCGGGTAAAGCAAATGTATTTGTATTCCCTGATTTAAACACAGGAAATACTACCTATAAAGCCGTACAACGCTCTGCTGACTTAGTGAGCATTGGCCCTATGCTACAAGGCATGAGAAAACCAGTAAACGATCTTTCGCGCGGCGCTTTAGTCGACGATATTGTTTATACCATAGCGCTAACGGCTATTCAGGCACAAATGTAAGTAAACCCTAATAAAGATCGTAACTGCACAGCAAAAAACAGTGGCATTTACGATCTTTTAATGATCTTTAATGTAGCCTCAGCAATATTATCCACACCTTAAAAACTGTTCATTTTTTAGCTAGCCAAAAAACAACCTACCTATTTTTACCTTTAAAGACAAAGCATTAAAGAACTAAACATAGATTATTCACAATGATATCCACAGGTTTTGTGCATATCTTTTTAACCGAATCAGTCATTAAAATTCTATCATCACCCATAATTTAATTATAACCTTTAAAAACAACAGTTAAGTAATGCTCTACACTGGAATATCGTATCAATTAAATATTAACAGGCTATAAATACACCGTTATAACTTGAACTCGGTTTAATAAATAGTTAATAACTATAAACTTAGTAATTTATTCTTCTCAATACTTCTAGTTTGATATTTTCACTAAATCCAAGGCAAATTTACACGTCAATAGCGGGTCTATTACAAATAAATTTAACGATGAATTTAGTGAAAATAGTTGCAAGAAGAGCATTTATCAAATCAAGCTAAAGTTACATAACTAATATCAGCTCATTCTTTGGTTTCAGTAGCATTTAGCGGTATAGTAACGCTTTGTATGCATGATAGATTATTTATGACAACGTTAACCTTAACCTGCTTATCCGATGTATTTAATATCCATCGATTTGCCCATGGCGTGAATATTCCCAAACAAGTATTTGAACAATCTCATTATTTCATTGCTAAAACGTCAGATGAGTTATCGATTGTCGTGCCACAAAGCTGTAAATTAAGCAGCACCAGTATTGAAGAGAATTGGCGGGCACTTAAAGTATTAGGACCGCTAGATTTTTCTTTAACCGGAATTTTGGCAAAAATATCAGCGGTGTTAGCCGATGAGAAAATTAGCATTTTTGCTATTTCTACCTTTGATACCGACTATATTTTAGTAAAACAAACGCAGTTATCCACAGCGATTTCAGCCTTAGAACAACACAACTATCAAATATCTTAAAATTTTAAATAACTAATGAGCAAAGTAATGACCACAATCTATGGTATCAGTAACTGTGATACAGTAAAAAAAGCCCAAAAATGGCTAGAGCAAAACAAGGTAACTTATACTTTTCACGACTTTAGAAAAGACGGTTTAACGCCGGAACTATTATTATCGCTGCAAGCTAAAACCACATGGGACTTACTCATTAATAAACGCAGTACTACTTATCGTAATTTACCTAGCGAAGTTAAAGACAATTTAACTGGGCAAACGGCTATTGATACTATTTTAGCGCAGCCAACCTTAATTAAGCGCCCCGTGTTATTAATCAACGACAACATTCATATCGGCTTTAAGCCCGCACAATATCAAGAGCTATTTATTCATGACTAAACCATTATCCGACACCCTTAACCTTGCTATTAATTTATTATCACGCGAATCAGTAACGCCTGAAGATGCCGGTTGCCAAGAGCTTTTAAAACAAAGATTAGCTGATTGTGCTTTTACCAATGAAACCATGGTATTTGAAGACACCACCAATTTATGGTCACGCAAAGGCACGCAAGCACCGGTATTTTGTTTTGCTGGCCATACAGATGTAGTACCTGTGGGCAATTTAGCCCTATGGAATACACCGCCATTTGAGCCAACCATAAAAGATGGAATGTTATATGCTCGTGGTGCAGCAGATATGAAAGGCAGTATTGCCTCGATGATCATCGCCACCGAACGTTTTGTTAAAGACTACCCTGATCACAAAGGTTCAATTGCTTATTTGATCACCAGTGACGAAGAAGGCCCATTCATTAATGGCACGACTCGGGTAATTGATACCTTAGAAGCACGTAATGAAAAAATTGATTATTGTATTGTTGGTGAACCTTCAAGCACTCATGAAGTTGGTGATGTAATTAAAAATGGTCGTCGTGGTTCAATTTCAGCTGACATTGATATTAAAGGTAAGCAAGGCCATGTCGCCTACCCTGAACATGTTAAAAACCCAATTCACCTTGCTATGCCGGCATTGGCAGAATTAAGCCAAACGCATTGGGATCACGGTAATGACTTTTTCCCTGAAACTAGTTTTCAATTATCAAATGTTAACTCAGGCACTGGCGCAACTAATGTAGTGCCGGGTCATTTAACTGCGCTTTGTAATTTACGTTATAGCACTGAACTAAATGACGACATTATTGTTGAAAAACTCGAAGGCATATTAAATAAGCACGAGTTAGACTACGACATAAAATGGACCTTTAACGGTAAGCCATTTATTACGGAGCCCGGCACTTTTCTTAACGCTGCTGTAGAAGCGGTAGATACTGTGATGGGGCATCGCCCAGAGCTTTCTACTTCAGGTGGTACTTCTGACGGTCGCTTTATCGCGCCAACAGGTGCACAAGTTATTGAATTAGGCCCTTGTAATGCCACTATTCATCAAATTAACGAATGTGTTAAGTGTGATGATTTAGACAAACTTACTGAGATATATTATCAGTGTTTGGTTAATGTTTTAGCTTAATCGCCTTAACGGAATATTATCACCATGGCATTAACCAATGAGCAGCTTACCGGACAAAACCAAAGCCATATTCATATGCTGTCAACACGCATAGGTTTACACCGTAATGCGCTTGATGCTTGGCATAAAATGCAAGCGGCCGCTCTAATTGATGGTTTTGAGTTAAGCATTGCCAGTGGTTTTCGAGATTTTGATCGTCAATTAGCCATTTGGAATAGAAAGTGTAATGGGCAATTGGCGGTTAAAAATATCGACAATGAAAGTGTTAATATTAGTCATTTAACCGAGTTTGAAAAAGTTAAAGCGATATTACTCTATTCGGCGCTACCAGGAGCAAGTCGCCATCATTGGGGCACAGATATTGACGTTTATGCGCCAAATTTATTACCCAAAGGTGCAGCTTTACAATTAGAGCCGTGGGAATATCACCAAGGCGGCTACTTTTTTGAACTGGCTAACTGGTTAAAGCAACATGCTTTAAGTTTTGGTTTTGGCTTTCCTTATGATAAATACCGCAAAGGCGTTGCACCTGAGCCTTGGCATTTAAGTTATTTGCCTATTGCTCAGCAATGTCAGCAACAACTTAGCAGTGATGTTATTGAAGCAGCCATAGCTAACGCCGATATGTTAGCTAAGCAAGCTGTACTTGAAAACATCGACTTTATATATCAACAGTTCATTATTAATATTGGAGACAAGCGTTGTGAATAGTTGGCTCATTATCGTTATTATTGCCGCAGCCGTAATTTTAGTGATTGGTAACTACAGTACTTTTCAAAAAAGTGCTAAAACTCCACTAAGAAAAAAAGGCTTAAACGATTTAGAAGAAACACTGCCGAGAAATAAAAAAGCTCAGCACACTTTAAAAAACACCCGTTATGACGCTAATAAACATATCGTAAATAAAAGCTCTGAAGAGGACGAGTTATAATAGGTTATTTATAACTCGCAGCTTATCAAGATGTATTTATTAGCCCTTCCTTATTAATAAAACATCATATACCCGTTATCAATCAAGATGCATGTTTCAAAGTGCTTGAGCAATTTCAATTCAAGG
Source organism: uncultured Alteromonadaceae bacterium (assembly GCA_947501935.1). GTDB lineage: Bacteria > Pseudomonadota > Gammaproteobacteria > Enterobacterales > Alteromonadaceae > CANMXU01. The sequence goes on along the minus strand of CANMXU010000011.1, from coordinate 26,189 downwards.
CGTAGTTTTGAAGTTATGGTTATTCCCTAATAAAAATCTACAACGACGAAGTGATATTGTTCAAGCGCTTCTTTGATGGGCTTAAAAACGATTTTTACTGCGTTATTAAATTGAAAAATGAAACAACCATTCTGTAAATTTAAAGCCTTGCCTGCATGGACGCAGGTACTTAGATTTTGTTTGGAACGTAAAATCTGTGTCTAAATCGTTTTTACTTCCCACTGAAGTCATGCACTTTGAATGGTAACGGGTATATACAAAACTTCCGCGATTAAACGCCCTAAAGGGGCATGTTTTGCATTAATAAAGTATAATTTTTCAGGAATATCTTCAGTAAATTTTAGACAAAAAAAACTCCGTCAAGCGGAGTTTTTTGTTTTGCGTTAGTGTAAATAAAGCATTACTGACTTATCAGCACAACTTTAAAAAGCATTTCTAAACGACAAGCCAGATTCCATTACAGGGAAAATTCGTGTTAAGACATCACTAGTAACGGGGTCGCCATCAGAGTTATAAATCGTTAATACCGTTGACTTATCAAGCTCTTCTAAAACGAATTGGTACTTAGCATCAGCTACGTCAATAACGGGTACCTCGTCACCCCAAATTGAAGACCAAAAACCATTCTCTGGTTTAGTGAAATCAACAAAGTAGATTTTTTTAGTTTCGTTAAGATCTGAAATGGTAAAACCATAGTCTTCAAAGAAGCTTGGTAAATTTTGCCATAACGAGTCTAATTCCATTTCAACAACATAAGCAGGCTCGCCAACTTTGTTTTCGCCAATGCTCAACATTTTTTGTTTTGCACGTTCAATGCGTTTTTCACGTTGCAACTGGCGATAGCTATAATCAACCTGCGCAACCACTTCATTTAACATATGCATTTCAGCACGACGTTTATCAATGATATCTATTTTTTGCTCTGGGTTTTTACTGTTTTCATATTCAACCAGCTCAACCGCTAATGAAGCGCTGCGCCCATGAGGCTTAGGACTAACTTGAAAACGAAAGCGTTGTTGGTCAACTAATTCCATTTCTTCAAATAACCAATAACCTACTTCTTGTTCATTTTGATACCAACCAGATTCAACAATATATTTGCTGTCATCTACTTCAATTCGGTCAACATTATCATCAGCAAGTTCAGAGGTTATAGCGGCGAAAATAAAGTCAGCTAAGTTTTTATCATCAAACACTTGGTCAAACCAAATCATTGCTTGCTGTGATTTTGGGTCAACACGAGAAGAAGCAGCGATAGGTAGCGCTAACGACGGCGCTCTAATATCAACATTTTCGCCTATAGGCCCCTCATGATTAATATCATTTGAAACATAATAGTCTTTGGCTAATGTTGGGGTTTTCAAAGGAGCGGGCACTGAAATTAATGATGCTTCTAGTTGATTTGCATACTCAAAATCACCTGAAGCTCGTTTGCTATCAACACCACTACAGCCTGATAAGGCTAATCCTAAAATAGCTAACGTATATATATGACGATTCATTCACTCTCCTGCCGGTACCATAGTCATTTTCAATTACCTTATTAACATTTTATTAAGATAATGAACTGCCCTTTTGATAATAACTTTTCGGGTTAGTTCAGAAAATTTTTACTTAAGCCTTCAAAAATTTCACTACCCCACATTAAAGCGCTAATGCAGTACCGTGAAAAAATGATGAAGACGTACACCTAAATATGTTTTTTGCACATGAGATATAATTCCACGTGCTCTTTTTATAGCGCTCCATGGTACTTGGCTGATTTTGCAAACACAAGCTGACTAAGGAATAATTTCATCAAAACATCGCCTGTTATTACTTTGCTGTTTATTTTTACAACAGTTATATACGTTTTCACAAAAAACACCCACAGACTTTATTTATCAAATAAAACCGCAAAGCTAATTCCGCACACTTTATAATATTAAAAATCATTTAATCGCAGGGTTATGTTTTGCGATTAACTTACGTACAATAGCTTCTTTTTAAATTTAGGGTATGCATATGTCTGAGTATTTAGTACTCACCGCCATGGGGGCGGACAGAACTGGTTCCGTGAGTGAACTCACAAAATTGGCCTGTGCTTGTAATTGCAATATTCTTGACAGCCGTATGGCGATATTTGGCTTAGAATTTACTTTTATTATGCTATTAACCGGTGATGCTAAAGCCATTAATAAAATAGAAGCTAAGCTGCCTATTATCTCTCAAAAGCTTGAACTTATAACTATGATGAAGCGCACGTCTGGCTATAAAAATCATGATTTTACCCAACACTATCAAGTAGAATATTCGGGAATAGATCAACCGGGTATTTTAAAGTCGATAACCGCATTTTTAGCCGCACGAAATATTGATATTTCCTCGCTAAAATCAGATATTGACCCTGACACTAATCAAATGTGCGCACAAATTTTAATTGCCTTTACCGACAGTGTTAGCATTGATGAACTTGAATCAGACTTTTTCCAACTATGCCAGCAAATTGACATACAAGGCACCATTACTAAAGTTAACTCTAATTTATTATAAGGAAGCATATGAATACGCTAACTGTGGGTGATTCAGCACCGCTATTTACTTTACTTGATGAAAACGAAAAAGAAGTTTCATTAGCACAAACTTTAAAAACTCAACAAGTATTAGTTTATTTTTACCCTAAAGCTATGACCCCAGGCTGCACAGTGCAAGCACAAGGTTTACGTGATATTAAAGCCGAACTTGCCAACCATAATACGTGTGTATTTGGTATTAGCCCAGACGAGCCAAAACGTTTAGCAAAGTTTTGCGTGCGTGATGAATTAAACTTTACCTTGCTTTCAGATGTTGACCATAAAGTGGCTGACGACTTTGGCGTATGGGGTTTAAAGAAGTTTATGGGGAAAGAATATGACGGTATTCACCGTTTAAGTTTTCTTATTGGTCAAGACGGTAAAATCAGCCATGTATTTAATAAGTTTAAAACCAAAGACCATCATCAAGTGGTTTTAGACGTATTAGCTCAGCAGTAAGCATTCTATTTTAATTTTGTTATTTGTACTATTCGATTAATTACAACTTGCTGAAATGGATATAAAAAAAGCGTCGATTGACGCTTTTTTTTTCTGTAAATTCTAACTTACCTGAACTTACCTGAACTTATATATGCATGCATTGGGTTATATTAGTTTTCTACGGCCTGCTCTTGCTGCGCCGTTGGCCAAGCATTAATTACCGCTTTCACTAAAGTAGCTAGTGGTATCGCAAAAAATACTCCCCAAAACCCCCATAAGCCGCCAAATAATATCACTGCAATAATAATAGTTACCGGATGTAAATTCACCGCTTCTGAAAAAAGTAACGGCACTAATAAGTTGCCATCAAGCGCTTGAATAATCGCATAAGCTAACATCACATAACCAAATTCAGCATTGGTACCAAACTGAAATAACGCCACTAAAGTTACTGGCAAGGTTACTATGGTTGCGCCCACATAAGGTACTAATACAGACAGACCTACCAATACCCCAAGTAAAACAGCATAATTTAATCCAAGGAAAATAAAGGTAATGGTACTTACGCCGCCAATAATGCTAATTTCAATCACTTTTCCGCGAATGTAGTTCATTATTTGCTGATTCATTTCTTTACCAACTTGCGCAGCCATACGGCGCTCTTTTGGTAGAAATACTTTAAAACTAGCTAACAAGTCGTCTTTATCTTTTAAGAAGAAAAACACCATCAGTGGTACTAATATCAAATAAATCAACAGCGCCACAATATTAGAAATAGAGCTGATCGACGCTTTTATAGCAACCTCGCCCCATTCAATAAAGGTTTCTTTAACCTGCACAATCACAGATGCTATTTGATCTGCTTGAATTATTTCAGGGTATTTCTCGGGCAAAGTTAATAAATAGCTTTGTCCTTGGGTGAGCATATTTGGCACTTCTTGTAATAAGCTACTGCTTTGTTGCCAAACAATTGGCATTAGCCCCAATAGAGCTATCATCGCCAACCCAATAAAGCTGAGCACAACTACCACCACAGCACTGGTATGTGAAAGTCCAAGATTTACTAAGCGATTTACCGGTAAATCCAGTAAAAAAGCCACCCCTAGTGCAACAAACACCGGCATTAACAAATGGCTGAAAAAATAAACAAAGAAAAAACTCGCCACTAAAATAACCATTAAGGTTACTGCATGTGGGTCAGAAAACTTTCTTTTATACCAATCAGCAAATAACTGAACCATAGTTGTTCCTGTCAAAAAATATCAAAATAAAAGTGAAGTAAGTTTCAAGCCATTTATATAGCTTGCACTACGTTGCCCGTTAATGCTGAAATATTTTTAGTTCGAGCATATTATTAGCAAGTTGCTTTTGTTCAAACTGATAGCCTTGTTTTAGCAACAACTTGGGAATATCAGTTTTAGAGCCTGAATCAGCAATTCGTAATAAGAGCATATCCCCTTGCTGCATTTTTTTTAATAATACCCGCATGTTAACTAATGGTAATGGGCAAACTTCTCCACTACCGTCATACTCATATATCATGGTAAATTTTATATTAGCGCTTTTGTTTGATTATCTTATTTGAGACAATCGATTACAATGATGCTGAGCAACTTATTATCATTTCATGGAATGAATGCCAAAACAGTTAGGCTCTATTGACCTTTCATGTTTAAATTTTGTTCGAGTTTAATGCTTTTTGATCTAAGCGCAAGATATGTAGCATAATCGTTCTATGCAGATACTTTGCACAACTTATGCATCCTGCTTAGCTTAAGTACCTACATCCGCGTAGGCAACAAAGAGCAATAAGCATTTAAACGAAGTCAAAGGACAAGGTTTATTAGCCGTTTCTACGGTGTTATCGCATATTTAAGTAGAATACTAAACATATGCTTGGCCTTGTATAAAAGACGAATAAACAGTTGCAAAAATAATCAGCAAAGGTCAAAAGACCCTAGAGAAAAGTATGAGTGAACTTAGCCAAAATCCCGATTTAAAAGAAATTAATGCCTATAAGAAAAAATTAAATTGGGGTGACGTACCTGCTATTTATCATATGGCAGCTACTTCTATTGGTGAATTAGACGGCATTATTTCTCACGGTTTTGACAGTGCCTATAAACGCATACTTAATAGAAATACTTGGAACTTAACTTTATTAGGTGGATATAAAGACGCTCAAGGCAATATTGAAGTAAAAACCAGACCTCAAATAGCCTTACGCCATCATTATTGCCAAGCAAATTACGAATTACATTGTTATCCAATTGTTGATGGTGTTGAATTACACCGCAATTTATTCGATGATCCCAACTGCCCTTTTACCCGCTGGTATCCAGACGCCACCAGAATGCTGTTCAGAATAAGTAGCTTAGTTTCCTTTATGATCTACTCATTTCAAAGTGGTGACAAAGCCGACATGCTTTTAATTAAATACGCTTACTTGCGGGTAAAAAAATTGATTGACACTTTAAATGAATCTTTTGATATTGTTAGCGTCAAAGGTTATAACATCGCTGAATTTTATCAAGAATTACATAGTCGAAAATCAGACGCGATCTTAAACGAAATTGTTGATAGCCAGAATGAACAACCGGAATAAGAAATTTGTTAAAAATTAAAAAGCTTGCTTTAGCCGCTATAATATCTTCCCTACTTGCTAGCACGCAAACCGTTGCCGAACAAAGTAATCGTAATAAGCTACCTGAAATTGGCGCTGCTGGTTTTAGCGCGCTATCCATTGAAAAAGAACGTCAAATTGGTGATGTGATGATGCGTCAAGTACGTGCTTCTCAGCCTCTTATGCAAGACCCTGTGCTTATCGAATACATTAACCATTTGGGTAATTCCATGGTTAAGAATGCCCGCGATGTAAATTATAGTTTTAAATTTTTCCTCATCAACAATAACGAATTAAATGCTTACGCCTTTTTTGGTGGTCATATTGCTGTTCATAGTGGCTTAATAACCACTGCCGATACTGAAAGTGAACTAGCCTCAGTTATTGCTCACGAAATTTCTCACGTTACTCAGCGACATTTAGCCCGTAGAATGGAAGAACAAAGCCGCTCACAATCGCTTACTATGGCGGGTATGGTTTCAGGGTTATTGCTGACATTAATTAACCCAACTGTAGGTATGGCGGCTTTATCAACCTCAATGGCGGCTTCTCAACAAGCAAGTATTAACTACACTCGCGGCAATGAAAAAGAAGCTGACCGCGTTGGCATAGAGTTATTAGCCAACAGTGGTTTTGATCCTGGTGGCGCGGCTGACTTTTTTGGTAAAATGGCAGAAAAATATCGCTATAAAAGCATGCCACCAGCAATGTTGCTAACTCATCCTGTGTCAGAAGCACGTATTACCGATGCAAGGTTACGTGCTCATAACATGCCAATGATAAAGCAACCGCCAAGTTTAGAATTCGAATTAACCAAAGCACGCATCACCGCGCGTTATCAAAAAGATGCCGTCTATAATATTGATTATTTTCAGCGTCAGTTAAATAAAAGAGCCTATGCGTTAAAAGAAGCCGCTCAATACGGCTTAGCGCTGTCTTATTTTGAAAATAAAGATTATCAAAAAACTGCACAAATATTAGAGCCATTATATAAAAATGATGCCAACAACCTTTTTTATGTAGATGTATTATCTGATCTTTACATTCAAACCAAACAATTCGATCAAGCCTTTAAGATGTTAGCCAGATTAAATAAATTAATGCCAAACAATCAGGTAGTGGCTTTAAATTACGCTAACGTTTTACATGAAGCAGGGAAAAATGAAGAAGCAGAGCAATTACTGCAAGATTTTTTATTGGTAAAACCCGGTAACTTTATCGCTTATGACTTGCTCACCTCCATATATAAAAAGCAGAAAAAACAAGCAATGATGCATGTTGCTAAAGCCGAAGTTATTGCCTTATTAGGTGGTTACTCTAGAGCAGTTGATGAATTACAAACCGCTTATACTTTTGCTGATGAAAAGCCATTAGTAAAAAAACGTATCCGAGCTAGAATACTACAATTTCAAGCCCAAGAAGAAAAAATTAAGCGTCTATAACAACAAATATTAATTAAACACTATTAACGTTAGCTAAGTAAAACAGCTAGGTTAAACCATTAAAAAACAAAGAGAGAAAAATGCTTACCATTTACCACAACCCTCGCTGCTCAAAAAGTCGTCAAACCCTTGCTCTTATCGAAGCAGCTAATGCAGAAGTTAACATTGTCGAATATTTAAAAAATCCATTATCAAAAGAAGAAATTAGCCAACTTTTGACGTTATTAAATATTGAACCACTTGCGATGATGCGCACTAAAGAAGCTGAGTTTAAAGAACAAGCGCTAAAAGGCGCTGATAACGAGACCTTAATTGCCGCTATGGTAAATATCCCTAAATTAATGGAACGCCCTATTGTAACGAGCGCTGATAAAGCAATTATTGGTCGCCCACCTGAAAACGTTTTGTCGTTACTTAAATAAGGTAGAACATGACCACCGATAAAACTCAGGCGAGTAATACTTTGCCCACCAACCGAAAGTTTTCAACGCAAGGCTTAAAAAGGTTCGCGTTAGTTAATTATTTTGCCTTGCTAATTTTTATGCCGCTCTGGTTAATTATTATCAGTCCGTCAGAAGGTTTATCACCCACCTTAACTTTAGTAATGTTTACCGTGCCATTACTCTTACCCTTTAAAGGTTTAGTTCAAGGCAACCCCTATACCTTTGCTTGGTCAAGCTTTGTTTTAATGATTTACTATTTACATAGTTTAACCACCTTTTGGGTATTACCTGAAGATCGCCTTTGGGCAGTTATTGAATTTGTATTAACCACTAATATGTTTTTAGCCGGAAGTTATTATGCTAAATATCGCGGCCAAGAGCTGGGTTTAAGTATTAGGAAAAAGAAAGAAAATAGTTAAGCTAAGCATTGCCAGAAATGGCCAGAGGTTGATAAGTGCTAACCGATATTTTATTTAAAGGGATGAAAATAATGAAGGATAATGGTGTTTCAAACTTTGCAGCTAAACGTATTTATAAAGTACTAGCTAGAATGCTAATTACTGCAGTTTCGCTTAGCTTATTAGCAAATTGTGGTGGTTGCCTATTGTCAAATTGCGGCAGTGATGCCCCAAGTAACGACGACAATACATTACCTAACGCCAGCGTCGTTGATAACGGCATTATTCAGGCTAATGAAGCGATTGAGCTAGTATTAAATGTGCCGAATCAAACTGTCAGTAATATCAGCTGGCAACAAAACTCGGGGCCTTCAGTTACCTTTTTAGCCAATACCAGTAAAGTTATTGCATTTACCGCACCCACAGCTGGGCAATATCAATTTAGCGTCAGTTATGATGTTGCCGGCCTTGCTCGCCAGACACAAGATTACAGTGTTGAAGTAACCAGTGCACGAAACCTGCTTAACGTGCGTTTAGGCCATGCCGTAATTGAAGGAAATAAAGTCTCTTTACGAGCAGAGGTCTCAGCAAGTTTAAATGAAAACAACCTCACTTGGCAGCAAATATTAGGTCCTAAGGTTCAAGTTACCGACAATGATACTGATGGTAAGTTAGCAATATTTTTTGATGCACCAGAGGTTGAACAAGACACTGAATTACGCTTTCAAGTAACCTTAAGTCAAAACGGCACAACCCATACTGATGTGGTTAGTGTTTTAGTAGAAAATGCCAGCAGCATCAAAACCGATGCTTATTTTGAAGAAACCATTGCTAGCGTATTCCCTTATAAAGCAAGTTCTCCTTACGCCGACAGCCTAGTCAATTGTGTTTATTCAAACCAATTTACCGACTCTTGCGCCCTAGGAACCCTCCCTCTTATCGCTCAAGATACCACGAACCCAACGGTTGATGATATTATGGATCGCGTGGTGGTATCTCACGCATGGATGGGTGAGCGTTTTCAAGAATTTTTAGAAAATAATGACACCAATAACGATTTTAAAAACTTACTGAGAGCAACCACAGCCATTGTAATATCTTATGATGTTAGACCTTCTTTTTATTGGGCGGTCACTGGGGCTATTTATCTAGATGCGAGTAATTTGTGGTTAACCGCTGATGAGCGCGATACTATTAATGAAGCCCCGGATTATCGCTCAGATTTTGGTAATGATTTAACCTTTGTTATGCCATGGCGTTTTGTTAAAGACAATGACTATGCCAATAGCTTTGTTGCTGACGATGAACGCACCAGTCGCACTCAAGCAGACGGTTTGCCTAGATTAACATCATTGCTTTATCATGAATTGGCTCATGCCAATGACTTTTTCCCGAGTAATGAATGGCTAAGTCATTCATCGAATACCAGCATTTTAGCTGCGGCTTTAGCCACTGACTTTGAGTCTGATCAATTAGCGTTAACCTATCCATTAAATAGTAGTGAAATGTATGCCTTAGCGCAGGTTAGCTTTCATGGGGAAAGTGCCAATGACACTCAGAAAAATTACCAACCTAGTGATATAGAAGCTTTCTTCAGCCCAGAGCATGCCAGTGACTTTTATAATTTTTCAAGTTTAAGAGAAGACTATGCGATGTTATTTGAAGAGTTAATGATGCAATCTCGATATGGTATTATTCGTGATGTAGCTATTACCAATCAGCCAACTGGTGATAACGTATCATCAAGGGATTATATTGTAACTTGGGGGCAACGCGGGCGTATCGCTGAAGCTAATATAAAACCACGGGTATTATTTGTTGCAGAGCGTATATTGCCAGAATTTGACTCTGCCGCCGCCATTGCAAGCTTACCAGAGCCGATTGCGATGATAGAAGGAAATGATTGGTTAGATAACCTTGAAATTAGCCCGATTAGTTCTTCAAAAGCCAGTGCCGAAAAAGCAGCTAAAAGTGCAGATGAGCATAATTTAAATCATAATGAACGCCCAGTGAACTGGTTAAGATATGCTCAGCCCGAGCTTCCACAACCATAAAGCTCTAACAACAAATAACCAAGCTTTGGCTAAAGTAAAACATCTTTAATAAAGGGAATAGTAATTTTTCGCTGTTCCCTTATCGACGCTTTATCAAGTGCATCAAGCGAACTGACTAAATCTTTCATTTGCCTGCTTAAATGATTCAATAAATATTTAGCCACTTCATCTGACAAATATACGCCGCGCTGCTTTGCGCGATACTGCAGTGTTGCTAACTTACCGTCATCATCTAAAGGCTTTATTTGTTCAATATAGCCCCAATTGAGTCGTGAAACTAAATCGGGTAAGCTCATGCCCAATTCTTTAGCGGGTAGATTAGCAGTGATGATCAAACGCTTATTTTGCTCAATAACACGATTATATAAATCGAATACCGCTTGTTGCCACTGGCTGTCGTTAGCTATACATTGAATATCGTCTAAGCAGATCAAGTCAATGTGCTCTAAGCCTTCCAAAACATCAACTGACAGCTGAGTTAATTCAGAAAGTGATAAACACAACGAAGAGTAACCATGTTGTTCTGCGTATGCACAGCTGGCATGTAATAAATGTGATTTTCCAGAGCCACTTTGACCAAACAGGTAAAAGCCAATCGGTAAATTTTCTTGCTCTGCTATGGTATAAATAAATTGCTCTAACTGCTCAACTACCACCGCATTACTATCACCACAAAAGCTAGCAAAGGTTTCATCATCAGGTAATTGTACCGCTAAGGCTAATTGCTCAGTATTTTTCATTCAGACTCCCATAAAAACACCGGCACCGCATTAGGGTCAATGTCAGCTAATGGGTCAATAAACTGCGCTAATTTTTTATTTAATTTTAACGAGGCTAAGAACGCTTGTTTAGAGCCAATTAATTCAAGTGAAAAACGGCGACTGTTACCTTTGGCCTGCTTTAATTGAATGCTACTGACAGACGAAAGCTCTTGTAAGAACTCAACTATAGTTACATAAGTGGCCATATCGTCAACATTAGCAATATCAATGGTATATTCTTGCTCTGAATTCGTTGCTAAGGCATAACGCTGATAAATCACTTGAGTGATATCTGCTAAACCTTGTTCAAGTAAGCTCGACTTATTTACGCCTTGGTAGCTAAAGTCTAAACTTTTTGAGCTAATCGATTGGCTATCAGAAAATAATGTCCAATCAATTACATACGATTTTTGTCCACACAGTGGTTGGCAGTTATCCATGGCCTGCGGCTCAGTAATTAAACTGTCATTTGAGATCCGCACCACTACCGCCATTTCAGCAATATAACGTTGTGAGGCTTGCTCGATCGGTGTTTTAAAACGTCCCCAAAAATCAGCAATATTAATTTGGCTAACATCGGTTAAGTCCATTAACGGCAATAAAATAGGTAAACCACGTGAGTCTGAAAAATCAGCAACTAATGGTGGCAGAGGTGAATTAGCACTCGCTGATAAAATATCGCGCGATAAACCGTCTTCTTCTACTAACCATAACAGCACCTGCGGACGTAAACTGCCCCATAAAGGTAAGTTGGCTTCAATAAAGAGTTGATTAATTTTTGCTTCGTCAAAACTGGCTAATAATTGGTTTTCATCATTATTACGAACATAACGATATTGCGACATATAACTGCGAGAATTCGCTAAAGCCTTCTTTAATAAGGGCTCGGTAAGCACACTTTCTTGACCGCCAACTTTAACTAGTACCGCTGCCATCGCTTTTTTCAGCGCTTTATCTCGTTCGGCATTAACCTGTGAAGCCACTGGAATTTTAGCCACGTATAAATCCGTCACTTCTACAGAAAGCGCAGTAGTCGAAAAAATAACCACATAAAAAACAAGTAAGTATCGAAGCATAATAAATGGACAAAATATTTTCATGGTGCAGATCTTACCATAATGAGATTTATTTTAATCACATATCAAAAATAATTTCTCTCTAGTGCAATGCGCTGTTAGAATATGCGCCTTTAGATACTATCGGTAATTAATTGAGGTTTCCAGTGAGCGAACAAAAACAGTCTCTTAGCTATAAAGACGCAGGTGTTGACATAGATGCAGGCAATGCGTTGGTAGAGAACATTAAGGGAGCGGTAAAACGCACAACTCGCCCTGAAGTAATGGGTGGTTTAGGCGGATTCGGTTCTGTTTGTCAACTTCCTACTGGTTACAAAGAGCCAGTATTAGTAGCTGGCACCGATGGTGTTGGTACTAAATTACGCCTAGCTATTGATTTAGCTAAGCATGACACCGTAGGCATTGATTTAGTGGCTATGTGTGTAAACGACTTAATTGTACAAGGTGCTGAGCCGTTATTTTTCTTAGATTACTACGCAACTGCAAAACTTGATGTTGACGTTGCTTCAGCGGTTGTTGAAGGTATTGCTGAAGGTTGTGTACGCTCAGCTTGTGCTTTAGTTGGCGGTGAAACCGCTGAAATGCCAGGCATGTACCATAAAGGCGATTACGATATTGCTGGTTTCTGTGTAGGTGTTGCTGAAAAATCTCGTTTACTTGACGGCACTAAAGTAGCTGCTGGCGACCAACTTGTCGCTTTAGGTTCATCAGGTCCTCATTCAAATGGTTACTCTTTAATTCGTAAAGTATTAGAAGTTAACAATACTGATACGAACGAGCTATTAAATGGTAAGCCATTAGCTGAGCATTTATTAGAGCCAACCAACATTTACGTGAAATCAGTACTCGCTTTATTAAAAGAAGTTGAAGTACACGCCCTTTCACATATCACTGGCGGTGGTTTCTGGGAAAATATTCCTCGCGTATTACCTGAAAATGCCCAAGCCATTATTAATGAGAAAAGCTGGCAATGGCCAGAAATTTTCAACTGGCTACAAACCAATGGCAACATTACTAGCCATGAAATGTACCGCACCTTTAACTGTGGTGTAGGTATGGTTATTGTTGTTCCTGCTGATAAGTTAGCACAAAGCATCGACATTCTTAACGCTAATGGTGAAAACGCTTGGCACATTGGTGCTATTGCTGATTTAGCACAAGGCGAAGAACAAGTGGTAATGTCAGAGGTATAATAATGTCCTGCCGAATAGTTGTACTAATTTCTGGTAGCGGCACTAATTTGCAGGCAATTATTGATGCCTGCAAATCTGTTGATTATCCTGGTGATGTTGTTGGTGTTATTGCCAATAAAGCAGATGCATACGGCCTAACCCGTGCCCAACTTGCTAACATTGGCAATGAAGCGTTATCACATCGCGATTTCGAAAGTCGTGAACTTTATGACCAAGCGCTAGTCAAAACCATTGATAACTATCAACCTGACTTAATTGTACTTGCTGGCTTTATGCGTATTTTAACGCCTGAGTTTGTGCAACATTACCAAGGGCGTTTACTTAATATTCACCCTTCTTTGTTGCCCAAATATCAAGGGTTAAATACTCACCAACGTGCGATTGACGCTAACGATACAGAGCACGGCGTAAGTGTTCACTTTGTTACCGAAGAGCTTGATGGTGGTCCGGTAGTACTGCAAGCAAAAGTTCCGGTATTTGACGATGATAATGCTGAAGACTTAGCTGAGCGTGTGCATGAGCAAGAACACCGTATTTACCCGCTAGTGGTAAAATGGTTTTGTCAAAAACGCTTGGTAATGCGCAATCAGCAAGTATTAATCGACAATGCGGTATTGCCCGCAACAGGGTATGCTAGCGAAGATTAATAACAGTAAAAGTCATTAAACCATTAAATTAAAAGAGGGTTATTATGGTAAAAACATTTCGTACGGGTAATTTATATAAGCTGCTTTCATTGAGCTTACTGACAATAAGTTTATCGGTTACTAATGTTTACGCACTAAATAATCCCCCTGTTAATGTGCACAATGATGTGGCTACTCATCTAAAAAGTAATCATCACGTTATTGCTCCTTTCACCGCCACGTACAGTATTATTCATAAATCAGATCCTGTTGGCTCAGGTGTTCGGCAATTAAAATACCTCAGCGATAATACCGCTGAATATAGTTATCATAGCGATATTAAGTGGTTGATTTTTTCGGATCAACGTCAAGAACATTCCATCGTTCAATTTGACCAATTGCAACCGAACAAAATTATTCCAACTCAATATACTTATTCCCGCGAAGGCACAGGCAGAGATAAAAAGTATCACTGGCTATTCGACATCAATAATCACAGTGCAAAAGATTTAACTCGAAAAAAAGATCACACCATTGATTTCCCTGAAAATATTCAAGACAAACTTAGTTATCATTTACAACACCGCCTCGGCTTAATTGCGAATCCAGAGCAAAAGTCGTTCAGCTATCCGGTGATCAGCACTTCTGGCAATATTAAAAATTATAACTATGAATATGACGGTGAAGAAGAGTTAATGCTACCTTACGGTTTAGTGAAAACTGTACGCTTTAAACGCGAAGTTACCGAGAAAAAACGTATTACTTATGCGTGGTTTGCACCAGAGCTTAACTATTTATTAGTAAAACTCTATCAAATGAAATCAGGTGTAGAGCAACTTGAAGCGCAATTAACTGCGCTTGAAACTGACCAAAAATAAGCATCAGTTTCAAGGGAATGAAAAGTTGATTTTTTTCTATTAGCTTATAGCTTGCAGCTACGTTATTGCTTTGCCCGAAGCGATTGACTCACCTAATTGAAATAGTTGCCATTGGCCTGTTGCCATTTTATGCCACTGTTCATCATCGGTTAATGGTCGAGTCGCGATAACAGTAACCACATCATTCGCGGTGGTTTCTTCATGAAAATTCACCACCATTTCCGCATCAATTAAACTTGCTTTTCCAAAAGGTGCTCGGCGGGTGATCCAATGTAAGTTGTTAGTGCAATATGCAAAAATACATTCTCCATTGGTTAAAATTAAATTAAAAACACCTAGCTTACGAATGTCATCACACAGGCTAGCAATATAAGTAAACAATGTTTTAGCATCTGGCTCAGCCGTGCCAAAGCGCAAATGTATTTGATCCATCAACCAACAAAATGCGTGCTCGCTGTCGGTTTGTCCAACCGGCATATGATATTTAACCGGTAGTGCTTGCTTATAATCCGCCAATTGACCATTGTGGGCATAGGTCCAATGTCGTCCCCAAATTTGTCGGATAAAAGGGTGCGTATTTTCTAAATTAACTTCGCCAGAATTAGCTTGCCTGATATGGCAAACCACCGCTTCACTTTTAATCGGGTAGTCGGTAACCAAATGCGCAATAGGTGACTCGGCACTTGGCAACGGATCTTTAAAGCTACGGCAGCCTTTACCTTCATAAAAGGTAATCCCCCAACCGTCTTTGTGTGGTCCGGTATTACCACCACGTTGCATTAAGCCACTAAAACTAAAACATATATCGGTAGGCACATTTGCGCTCATCGCTAGTAGCTCACACATTTTTACTCCAAGAATATTCAATATCTACTAATATTGATAATACCATTAGCCGCTTAAAAGCATCGAGATTTATTTGCTTAAAAATGTATTTAGTTTTACTCTTAAGTTAATCTATAGCTTCTGGTCAGACCTTAGCTAAAGCTTTGTTAAGGTAATGTTTTTGAATAGCTAAATAGTAAGAACTAACTTTAAATTTTCTAAAATAAGGAATTATTGTGGACTATTGTCTTTGGCTTTTATCTGCGGTTGCACTGTGCTGGTTTATGGCATACAGCCGTAGCTCATTAGTAACTTTTACTTTGTCGTTTACAGCATTAATGGCACTAGGCACGTTTTTAGATACCGTGTCGTTTGTTAGTTGGGTAGTTTTTGCCCTGATAATATTACCCTTGAATATTTCAAACGTTCGTAAACAATACATTAGCTTGCCTTTACTGAAAATGTTCCGCTCGATAATGCCGGAAATGTCGACCACCGAACAAGAAGCGCTTGATGCAGGAACCACATGGTTTGAAGCTGACTTATTTCGTGGTAACCCAGACTGGAATAAATTACATAACTACCCACAACCTAGACTTAGCGCGGAAGAACAAGCCTTTATAAATGGCCCAGTTGAAAATGTATGCGCTATGGTAGATGACTGGAATACCTGTCATGAACGCGCCGACCTTTCTCCTGAAGTTTGGCAATACCTTAAAGATAATAAATTCTTTGCCATGATCATTAAGAAAAAATATGGCGGCTTAGAGTTTTGTGCCTATGCGCAATCGCGGGTATTGCAAAAACTCAGCAGTGTTTCTACTGTTTTATCAAGTACCGTTGGCGTGCCAAACTCGCTAGGCCCAGGTGAGTTATTACAACATTATGGTACCACCGAACAACAAGATTATTATCTACCTCGCCTTGCAAAAGGTGATGAAATCCCCTGCTTTGCTTTAACCAGCCCAGAAGCTGGCTCTGACGCGGGCGCTATCCCTGATTTTGGCATTGTTTGTAAAGGCGAATTTGAAGGCAAAGAAGTGCTTGGCATGAAATTAACTTGGGATAAACGTTATATTACTTTAGCACCTATCGCGACAGTACTTGGCTTAGCTTTTAAATTACAAGACCCTGACGGCTTATTAGGCGACACTGTCGATTTAGGCATTACCTGTGCGCTTATTCCCACCGATATTGATGGCGTTATTATTGGTCGTCGTCATTTTCCCTTAAACGTACCGTTTCAAAATGGACCAACCCAAGGAAATGAAGTTTTTGTACCGCTTGACTATATAATTGGTGGCGAAAAAATGGCTGGCCAAGGCTGGCGGATGTTGGTTGAATGCCTCTCTGTTGGCCGCGCAATCACCTTGCCTTCAAACAGTACCGGCGGGGTAAAATCGATGGCTTTAGCCACCGGAGCTTACAGCCGTATTCGTCGTCAATTTAAATTACCTATTGGTAAAATGGAAGGTATTGAAGAAGCGTTAGCTCGCATAGGTGGTAATGCTTATTTAATGGACGCAGTAACCACCCTTTCCACCGGAGCGATTGATCTCGGTGAAAAACCTTCAGTTATTTCAGCTATTTCAAAATATCACTTAACTGAAAAAATGCGTGACTGTATCACCGACGCCATGGACATTCATGGTGGTAAAGGGGTTTGCATGGGCCCAAGTAATTACCTAGGCCGCGGCTATCAAGGTGCACCTATTGCGATCACAGTAGAAGGCGCAAATATTTTAACCCGTAGTATGATAATTTACGGTCAAGGCGCTATTCGTTGTCATCCCTATGTATTAGCAGAGCTTGAAGCGGCAAAATTAGCAAACGAGCAGCAATCATTAGAAGACTTTGACCATGCTTTATTTGGCCACATTGGCTTTGCCATTAGCAATATTTTACGCAGCGTATGGTTTTCCGTTTCAGGCTCACGTTTATTAAGCACGCCATTTAATGATAAAACCCGTCGTTATTACCAACTAATGACCCGTTTTAGTACCAATTTGGCCATGCTTTCAGATATTGCCATGTTAGTACTAGGTGGCGACTTAAAACGCCGTGAACGTATTTCCGCTCGCCTTGGTGATATTTTAAGTTATTTATATTTATCGTCTGCAACCCTTAAACGCTACCAAGATGAAGGTCGTAAAATTGAAGACTTCCCGCTAGTGCAATGGGCGCTTGAAGACTCTTTATACAAAACCCAGCAAGCGATAAGTGACCTATTAGACAACTTCCCTAATCGTATGGTCGCTTTTGCACTAAGAGCCATTATTTTCCCCTTTGGCAAATGGTTAAGTAAGCCGTCGGATGTTACCGATCATCAAGTGGCTAAGTTGATGCAAACTCCATGTGATGCACGTGATCGTTTAGGACATGGACAGTATTTAACTCAAGTACCTGAAAATGTTTTAGGTTGTTTAGAAAAAACCTTAACTGACATTTTGCGTTGCGAGCCTATCTTTGAAAAGGTTTGTCACGCTACGGGGGAAAAATTACCTTTTTACCGGTTAGATTTAGTGGCAGAAAAAGGCTTAGCTGCAGAGGCGATTAATGAAGAAGAAGCACAGCTGTTAATTGAAACTGAAAAAGCCCGTAAAGCGGTGATTGATGTTGATGACTTTGACAGCGCTGAGCTTGCTGCAAAAGCTTATTAATTAATATCGAATACACTCATCATGCTAGTACCGGCACTAATCGACTAATAACGATTAACACCGAGATAAACAAGGCCATTGAGATTAATGGCCTTGTTTTTAAAACGAGATAAAATACATATTAAGGTAGGATTTAGTCACAGCCACCCCTTCAAAAACTTTCATTGTATTTAATAAAAATAACCTTACGAAAGCTCTCGTTCATTCACGTACAAAACTGTAACAATAGATTGTACTTGTATTAAAAAAAGGTTAATTTATCGGAAACCTTATCTAAGCTAAATGTTGTGTATGTCTGCTGTTAAAGAACCCACTTCGGTAAAACGAAGAACCAAAGGTGAAAATACCCGAAAATTAATATTAAACTCTGCAATTAGAATACTTGCCTTGCATGGTATTAAAGGCACCACCCATCGAGCGGTTGCAGCTAACGCTAATATTCAATTATCGTTAACCACTTATTATTTCAAAGACATTCAAGAATTAATCTATGAAGCGTTTTTATTAAGTAGCCAAAAAACTAATGAAATTATTAGCCCAACTTGGACTGCGGCATTTGAATTAATTGAGAGTTACGACAAAACCAGCTTACGTAAAGTCACTGTTAAACAAGAGCTTTGTCAAAAATTAGCAGACTTATCTGCTCACTACTTTCATCATAGAATTGTCAATGACCCAATTGAGCTGTCTGTAGAACAACTGATGTTTGCTGAAGCACAATTTATTCCTAAATTAGATGAAGTTGTTAAACAGCATCAAAACACCTTACTTGCTCCATGTATTAAGTTATGTCGTTATTTTAACAAGCAAACCGCTGAAGTAGATGCTGATATTATGCTGACAATGTTTAGACAGTTAGAATATCGAAACCTCTATTTAGGTGAAGCTATTGATGTAGAAAATATTAAAGCGGTTACTCATCGCATGTTTTCTTTGTTAATGAGATTAAAACCTTAAACTTCATCACTTATCGAGCTTGTATCATTTGTCTAAAGATACTCATAAAAAAAGCGCCTAAGGCGCTTTTTTGTTATACGTATAAATTTATTTTTTACAATAAATCTTGGTCTAGTTGCATTAAGGTTTTAGGATCAGCCATCATGGTTGCCGCTAACGACTTTGTTCTAGGTAATAAGCGTTCAAAATAAAATTCAGCAGTTTTAATTTTCGCTCGATAGAAATCTCTATTTTCAACATCAGTGGCTAATTTTTCATAAGCCGCTTGTGCCATTTGCGCCCAAAAATAGCCCATAACCACATAACCTGAGTACATCAAATAATCAACCGAGGCTGAGCCAGCAAAGTCTCTATTTTTCTTAGTTTTTAACGCTATACGCAATGAGTATTGCTGCCAATTAGCAACCGCTTTACTTAATGGCCAAATAAACTTATTCATTTGACGTTTATGTGGGTTACTAGAAACCATGCTTTTGTCTTTACAAAAACTAAGTACTTCAACAGCAAATTTCTTCAAGTATTTACCGCGTGACAATAAAATTTTACGGCCAAGTAAATCAAGCGCTTGAATACCCGTAGTACCTTCATACAAGGTAGAAATACGAACATCACGCACAATTTGTTCCATGCCCCACTCTTTAATATAACCATGGCCACCAAATATTTGCATGCCGTGGCTAGCGCTTTCGCAACCGAGCTCGGTTAAAAAGGCTTTTAATATAGGCGTAATAAAACCTAAGCGCTCATCAGCATATTCGCGTTCTTTGTCTGACTTTGCCATTTCAATGTCATCTACAAGCTTAGCGGCATAATAAATCATAGCGCGTCCGCCTTCTGCAATGGCTTTTTGAGTCATCAACATTTTGCGAACATCAGGATGAACGATAATAGGATCAGCAACTTGCTCTGGGAACTTTTTCCCCGTTAACGAGCGCATTGATAAACGCTCTTTGGCATAAATGAGTGAGTTTTGATAAGATAATTCCGCAGCACAAACACCTTGCAAGGCAGTACCAATACGTGCGGTATTCATAAAAGTGAACATGCATTCTAGGCCGTTATTTTCAGCGCCAATTAATACACCTTTGGCATTATCAAAATTAAGCACCGCGGTAGCAGATGCTTTAATACCCATTTTTTCTTCTAAAGAACCACAAGTAACATTATTGCTATCACCTAAGTTTCCTTGCTGATCAACTTGGATTTTAGGCACAATAAATAGTGAAATACCACGTGTTCCCGCAGGAGCATCAGGGAGTCTTGCCAAAACAATATGGATAATATTTTCAGTGAGATCATGCTCCCCCGCCGAAATGAATATTTTAGTACCGGTAATATCATAAGTACCATCACCATTGGGTATGGCTTTGGTTTTTACTTGGCCTAAATCTGTACCACATTGAGGCTCAGTTAAGCACATAGTACCGGTCCAAGTGCCTTCTGTTAGTCGGGTAAGATATAATTCTTTTTGCTCATCACTGCCATGTAATTGCACGGTATTCATCGCACCATGGCTAAGCCCTGGATACATTGCCCAAGACCAGTTTGCAGTGCCCATCATTTCTGACTTTGCCATGCCAAGTGACGGAGGAAGACCTTGACCACCATGCTCTATAGGATGAGAAAGGCTTTGCCAGCCGCCAGCAACATATTGCTGATAAGCCTCTTTAAAGCCTTTTGGGGTTGTTACCTTACCATTATCAAAACGACAACCTTCTTTGTCACCACTTTGATTTATTGGCAATAATTCATTTTCACAAAATTTTGCACACTCTTGGAAAATCGCATCGACTAAGTCAGGCGTCGCTTCTTCAAACTCAGGATTTTTTTGATAATGTCCGTAGTAATCAAAAACATCTTCAAATAAAAACTTAATATCCATTAACGGTGCTTTGTAACTTAGCATGGGTAAACTCCAGATAATCTCGTAAGACAAACAATAAAATGTAAACTTAATGATCAACACTGTAACTGGTCAGACCACAACTTTCAATTTATTTTTTCATCGAGCTTTAAATGTAGTTCTTTTTTGATGTTTTCAATAATAGATGTAAATCAATCACTGGTTATAAAAATGCTCATGGCAAAAAGCATGAGCATTTAATTGGGCGATTACGATACTTTACTGTTCGCTTGCCATTAGCTTGTTTTTATTAACCTTTTACCGTTAAACTCTGCGCCATAATGCGCGAGAAATCATTCGCACTTTAGTTGGCATATTCATGCGTTTAATATTGGTTTTAATAATGCCTTGGGTAAAACGTGTTTTTTTCGAGTAATCAATACTTACATCTAACACGACTGCAATATTTTGCTCAGCAAGCGCTAATGCTTCGGCTATCTTTTCTTGACACTGCTCATTACTTTCTACTCTTAAGTATCTACAACCACTAGCCTCAACTAAGCCTTGCAACCTTAAATTAGGTAATGTGGTGCAAGTTTTTCGGTTATAAGGTGTTTGCTGAGCCTGAGATATTTGCGCAAGTTCACCGTCGCTAAAAATGGTAAAAACGGCGCCAATATTTAAATGTGATGCGGTAAATAGTTCTGTTTGACTCATTAAAAATGCACCATCACCGATAATACCCACTACTTGGTTATTTGGGTTTGCCAACTTGGTGCCAATAACAGCAGGTGTGGCATAGCCCATACAGTTAAAATCAGTTGGACTAAAAAAATGTTTTGGTTGATAACACGGCATTAGTTCGGCAGTTAAAAAGGTATGGTTACCGTCATCAGCAACCACAAAAGCATCGTCATTAATACTGCTACGCAGGGCTTGAAAAAATACTGCGGGGTTAACTCTGTTTTTACTGTCGTGTGCTAACCATTCCTGTAAATGCGCAGCTTTATCTTGTTTAATTTGTTGGGCAACATCAGTTGTTTTTTCAGCAATCTTTTCAGCTTGTAAAGCCTTTAATAACTCAGTTAGAACTAAGTCGGCATCACCTTCTATATTAACTTTGGCCGGATAATTTGCGTTAAAAACCTGAGGGTTAATGTCAATATGAATTAAATTTTCAGGTACTGTTACGCCAAAGCTGCCTGTGGCAATTTCAGCAAAGCGCGTACCTATGGCAAGTAAACAATCACAGCCTTTAAAAGCATTGGTTGCCGCAGGTACTGCAGCTGGCCCAAAGCTCATACCAGTGTGTAATTCATGTTTGGCATTAAAAGCACTAAGGCCTTGTAATGTAGTTGATACTGGCGCATTTAATAGTTCAGCAATCGCTCTGCTGTTTGTTGTTGCTTCAACTCCGCCCCAGCCAATGAACAGCCCTGGGCGTTTTGCTTGCGCTAACAGTTTAGCCGCTTGCTGACACTGAGCGCTGATATCAGTTTTTAATACTTTAGCGGGCGGTTGATACTCAGGTAAATGGCTGATTTCGCCTCTATCAAGCTGTAAGTTCACCGGAATTTCGACAAAAACCGGTCCTGGCTCACCTTCATTTGCAACATTAAAAGCGTCAAATAGTGTTGATACTACTTCCTCATGGCATGTCACTTTGTAAGTTTTTTTAGTAATAGGCTTCATCATTGCGTGTTGGTCCATGTCATGCAGCTGATAAGCAAACTGAGAATCAGCTCTTACACCGCCTGTAATAACTAACATAGGAATGCCATCAAGTGATGCTTCAGCTATGCCACTGGCTGCGTGAGTCGCTCCTGCGGCAGGTACAATTACAAGTGTGCCAATGCTGTTACTACTTCGGCTGACGGCATCGGCCATAAAAGCGCCATAACCTTCATGGGTTACAAGTACTGGTTCTATTGATTCAGACTTGTCTAATTCATCATAAATTTCAGTATTATGTACACCGGGTATACCAAAGGTATGACTTACTTTTAATTGCTCTAATGCGTATTTTACTAACCATGCAGCTGTTTTTTTCATCTGGTATACTCTTTTGTTAATCGTTTAAATAAACGTGAACTTGCACGCATAATTAAAATTTTTATTATTTACTTATTATTTATCGAACTCTCATTAATAATGGCATCGGCAGCATTTCGTGCAGTAAGAATACAGCCTGATAAAAACGTACCTTCTAATGAACGTTTGCCACTAGCACCGCCACCGCCAAATCCGGCAGCTTCTCCAACACAGTACAAGCCTTTGATCACTTGCTGATTTTGATTTAATACTTGTGAAGCTAAATTGGTTTGTACGCCGCCTAAACTTTTTCGGCTTATTAACTGCACCTTAATCGCAATTAATGGCCCATTATTTTTAGCTAAAATAGGCGCGGGCTTACAAGTACGTAATTTATCTGGACGCCATTGGCGCGCATGATGTATTCGCCGTACTTGGTCGTCATTCTCGAGTGCGTAGCCTTTTTTCAAGCCTTGATCATACTTTGAGATTTGCTGCGCTAAAAATGCCTGTTCAATATAAGGTTCATCGGTTTGCGCATTCATTTTAGTGACTAAGTCAGTTAAATTGTTAGCGCAAATAAAGTCATCACTTTCTTTAAGTAATTGCTTAACTAGGCGATGATTCCCCCATAAAATTTCTTTTAAGAAAGTGAATATTTTTTTATCTCGAATTGACGGGTTATGTAATGACCCTGACACCGCTAACTCTTTCAAAGCAATGCGCTTATTTAGCAGCTGCCATGTCCATGGTTTTTCTTGTTTGGCCACTTGCTCACATAAATAGTGGGTATCGAAACCAGTAACTAAGGGCTGCGGACCAATTCGTTTGCCGGTGTGATCCATCCATAAAGCTGACTTACAAGGAATTAAACTTAAGCCATGGCCGTCAAACTCTGCCTGCGGATGTGGTATGCCAGCAGCGTAATTCCACATATTATCAATACGGGTTAAATTAGCGCCGTGCTTGGCAAGTTTTTCATGTAGAGCGCCATCAGATATAGGGTTGGCACCGTTTAATATGCTTGATGGTGCTTTACCCCAGGGTTTGTACCAATTAGCACGTACTTTATCTACGCTGCCATTAATGCCGCCACAAGCAATAACCAAGTGCTTACTTTGCAAAGAAAATGTTTGCGCTGTAGTTTCATTTTCAATTTCTGCACCACAAACTTGCTCAGTAGAGTTTTTGTTCGCATAAATTGGCGTTAGCACTTTATGTTGATGCAAAATAAGCAACTGTTTATTTTCGATAAACGGCTGCAGTTTTTTGATCACCACTTCAACTAATTCCCAACCAGTGCCCCACATTACATGATAACGAGGAACTGAGTTTCCCGGTACAAATAAGCCCCGCTCTACCCAGTTCACCGCAGGTAAAAACTTAATGCCTAAATTTTTTAGCCACAAATACACTTTTTCATGATTATTTTCAGCATATTCTTTCGCCCAACATTTTGGCCAATAGTCGGTATTATTAAATTCAGCAAAGCTTAACCAGTCGTTTAATAATATTTCTGGGTTATCGTTAATGGCCATTTTTTTTTGTTGCTTGGTCGCTGACAACGCCATGCCGCCAAATGCCCAGCGTGCTAAACCACCAAGTTTTTCTTTACTATCACGGTCAACGATACAAATTTTTTGTTGGTTACTTTTATCTTGGCTAAGTAATTCTAATGCCGTTACTAAGCCGGCAATACCGCCGCCAGCAATAATGGTGTCGTATTGATTTTCTTGCATAAAAGACCTTATTCGTAATGACTTGTTATCAGTTTGGCCTATCAATACACTTTTAACCATGGTAAAAATTACCTAATATCACCATTAAAATGCGACTTTCATGAAAGAGAAGCTCAGTGCCGATGAATTTATTTCCTTGCTATATCGTAAGGCTGCCAATGTTCCGTTAGAAGAATATGCCTATTGGGCCTTAGACTTATTACAGCAGGTTATTTCATTTGACGGCGCAATTTGGGGAACCGGCCATGTCTCTACAGAGCAGTTTCATACACAAACAACTGTTGATGTTTCACCTGATATTTTCAAAGCACTAAAAAAATATTTAGCCATTAATCCCATTTTTGACTCCTTGCTCAATACCAAAGGGCAAGCCGTAGATATGGCTGATGTCTTAAGTGATGAATATTTTTATCAGTCACCAGTTTATTTGCAGTGTTTTAAACCTTTTGGCATAGAGCGCATTTTAAGCTCCATTCACCTTGAACAGCGCAGCGGTATTTTCACCTTGTTAACTTTATACCGCTATGATCGCAGCCAAGCTTTTACTTCTGCAGAAAAGCAAACTCAAAATCGGTTGCTTTATCATTTATTAGCAGCAAGTTCGTACCGCCAATTTCTAGCCCTAAATGAGGGACATCAAAACGTAAATGGCTTAGCCAGTGCATTGTGTGATCAACAAGGGATATATTATGCGGTTGAATCGAAGTTTCTTGATGTTATTGAGCAATATATTGATATTGAAGAAAGCCAATGCTTTCCACAGCCTTTATCAAAGCAAGCAACTGAGTTTTCAATTAATAACCTGCATTTTAATCAAGAAAGTTTAGGTGAGTTATTTAGGTTATCGGTCAGAGTTAAAAATAAAATAGATGACTTAACCGAACGCGAAAAACAAGTAGTTAGCGGTATTTGTCAAGGAAGCACTTTTAAACAAATTGCTAAACAGCTACAGCTATCTCCTTCCACAGTATCAAATCACTTATATCGTATTTACGACAAGTTAAATATTAATAGTCGAAGTGAGTTGGTCGCTTTAGCGCAAAATAGTTAAAATGATGTGATTCTAAATAACCTGAGCTCGGTTTAACAAATACTTCTCTAGCAGCTACTTTTGCTGACTTCTGCGTTAAATTCACTTGCATAGACCAGCTATTGACGCATAAATTTGCCTTGAATTAAGCCAAAGTATCAAGCTAGAGATTCACATTGTAAAATATTACATTATATTTCAATTGGTTAAGTGCACCTTAAACCGAGTTCAGGTTAAATAGAAAATTAAATAGCAGGTTTAAAGAATTGGATGTAACGAAGTAATAATTAATGCTTAAATAAAAGGTTTATTTAAGAGAGATAGAATTCAGGATTGATATTTAAAAGACTTGTATGACTTATGATGATTTTAACCTGAAGATTATCAGGTTTGAATTTAGTAACTTGAATTTAGTAAATAGTGGCGGAGTGGACGGGACTCGAACCCGCGACCCCCGGCGTGACAGGCCGGTATTCTAACCAACTGAACTACCACTCCGCTATATTGCTTATGCAAATAGAGACAAACTTATGATTTAATTGGCGGAGTGGACGGGACTCGAACCCGCGACCCCCGGCGTGACAGGCCGGTATTCTAACCAACTGAACTACCACTCC
>CANMXU010000010.1 GCA_947501935.1 uncultured Alteromonadaceae bacterium | reverse complement strand
TACGACATTAAATGACATGTCCCCGGTTGAGTTTGAAAATGTAAGAGAAAAGTGTGCGGCCTGACTTGATCAGATCACCCCCCTCCAACATCACCTATAATTACAAAATACAGTGTTACCATTATTTATAAAAGTTTTTAACTTAGTTAGGGGGATAATCAAAGATAAAAAAATCTAGCGCCAAGCATTGTGTGTAAGGGAGAGCGCTAGATATAAACCAATAAAACCAGTTTAAAAGAGAAACAAATTAACATCGATATTATTAAACTCTCACTTTCAAATATCTATCAGTTAAAAGCCAAATTCACACCAAGGGATCCCCTACCATTAATATCTGATGCATTAGACATCCCGGTGTAGTGGTTAATTATTATTGGCCACTGCAACCTGAGTGCGCGCAACCAACATAAAGGTTTAATCAATGTGTTGCACACTTCGGTTGCTCTCAACGTGCATTCTTGCCGTAACATCTATCTCACTTTGTGCGCCGAAGCGCCATAGAATCACAAAAATTTAATACCTAAAATCATATTAATCGAACGTCCGCTTTTGGTGTTTTTAATCAAATTAGAATTTTTGACTTTATCGATTTCTGATGAAACTTAGAACAATTCTCTTATCTAACGCAAGGATGATTTGTATCGGTTCAAATGTCGCTAGATAAGCCAAGGCTAAGTCCGGTTTCGTATCTCTGCGGACAAAAGTTACATCAAGTTGAAAGGCAGCTTTGAGCTTGCAGCGGACGTTAGGGTTTACGAGTTGCTAATTTCCGCTTTGCGCACAAAGTAGCATTAGCAGTTTTATGATGACTGGCAGCAATGGTGGCTTTTAAGACACCTATATTTAATCAAAACTATAAGGTTAAAGTGCCAACTCTAGTTTAAGCCACTGCATTTTACGAAAGGAAATAAAGTGCTTGTCACTTACCTGACGAGCTAAATTCTGTTTTATATTTCAGGCTAAGACTTCATTCAATAATACTCTATATAATTTCTATAATACGTTCATTGTCCCTTTTCAGGTTTAGTCTTTACATTGTCAATTATTTTCGGGGGATTACCCTTCCCCTATAGAGCACACTCTATCCCTGTAAATAAACTCTTGTGTCATTGGTTCATCTGGGGCAAATTTAGAAATAAGTTCATCAGATTAAATTTCTGTCTTTTCATAGCGACCTCAAATTATTGTGTAAAACATGCTATTCAAAGTAAAAGTTAACAATCATACCATAATTGTGACTTTTTCATTTAGTAACACCTAAAGTAACATCAGAAACACTCGTAACACAAATAGACATTAATTAACAATAACTTAAAGAGCCATTCCAGATGCCGCCAGCTCCACCACCTTAAGAATTAAAGACGCTTTTAGCGTCTTTTTTTTCATCTAAAATAAAGACTTATGTGGGACATATGCCTATTGACGTTCATTAGGAATTTAAACATCCTGTTTTTTCTTAACATTTATAGTAACACTGCAGTTACTTATGCAAATCGGTGTTACTGATAAGCGCTCCCCTAAAAAAGGGAGTCAAAATGTATTTCAAAGTCGCAATAATATTAAATCGCCTTCATAAATATTATCGGTAAATCATACCGTCAAAGTGGCAATGGCAGTAATTGTGATTTATTTTATGAAATAGTATTTTCTCAGACCAATTTAACACCAGCTCATTTACCCAGCCTCAACTCACTCTGTTGGCATGCTTGATGATAGTTTTTCACATAAGAAATAGCATTGACTTTAATTTGTTCAAGGCTCATTGCTGGTTTATATAATGCCGAACCTAAGCCGAAACCTGTTGCGCCAATATTAATATAAGGCTGCATACTTTCAACCGTAGGTTCTATCCCGCCAACCGGGTAACAAGCAGTACCTTCAGGTAAGACTGACTTAAGTGCTTTAAAGCCTTCCAGACCAATCATTGAGATAGGAAATAATTTCAATCCAGTTGCGCCCGCAGCAAGTGCTGAAAATGCTTCAGTTGGAGTAACAACACCAGGGAAAGTAGCACAACCAGCAGCAACTGACATTCTGATGACGTCTTCATTACAATTTGGTGTAACAACCAAATTTGCGCCAGTATCAATCACTTGCTGTGCTAATTCAGGGCTAGTTACTGTTCCTGCGCCTATACAATATTTTTCACCAAATTTATTCACTAATAAACGAATACTTTCAAGTGCGTTAGGGCTATTTAGCGGTACTTCCAGCATGGTAAAACCCGATTCAATTAATACTTCTGCTACAGCAATAACGTTCTGCGGTAATACACCTCTAATAATAGCGATTAAAGGTAAATGGTTGTCCAGTTCAAAGTTGCTCTTCAAGAAGAAAGTCCTTAATAAATGATGTCATATTCGTTGCAAGCAGACGATAGTATCTGCCAATTCAGTGGCAGACCTAAGGTCTACTCAAGCAGTTTATATTGTTTTCCCGTCAAAGAGATAAATTTTTATGATCAAGTTCCTGTAATTTTAAGGCTATTGCCTTGCAAGGTAGTCTTTAAAAAACGTGACTGATTATTGTGCTTGAACGACGTCTTGGTTAATTTGACCAAAGATAGATTGGCCATTTTCATCAAACATTTCAATTTGAATATTATCATTAAAGCTCATAAATGGCGTGCTTGCTTGACCGTTTTCTATAGTTTCGATCATCCGTATTTCAGCGATACAACTATAGCCAACGCCACCTTGTGTAACCGGCTTTCCTGGTCCATCGTTTAATTTATTTGATACCGTACCCGAACCAATAATACTACCTGCAGCTAATGGACGAGTTTTGGCGGCATGTGCAATTAATTCACCAAAATGAAACGTCATATCTATGCCAGCATTAGGCTTACCAAATAGTTCATGGTTATAACGAGAACATAAAGGTAGTGCTAATTTTCCTGTATTCCAAGCATTGCCTAACGCTTTTGGCGTTACACAAACCGGGCTAAAGGCACTTGACGGCTTAGACTGGAAGAAACCAAAACCTTTAGCTAGTTCACCTGGAATTAATCCACGTAGCGATACATCGTTAACAATCATTACTAAGTTAATGTAGTTAAGCGCATCTTTTGAACTAACTCCCATAGGTACATCGCCAGTAATTACCGCAACTTCGGCTTCGAAATCAATTCCAAAACCTTCGGATTGCGGCATTAGAATAGGGGCATGTGGCGCTAAAAAAGTATCTGAGCCACCTTGATACATTAATGGCTCTGTCCAAAATGTTGCCGGCATTTCAGCATTACGCGCTTTACGTACTAACTCTACATGATTTACATAAGCGCTACCGTCGGCCCATTGATAAGCTCTTGGTAATGGTGAATGACAAGCCGTTTGGTCAAAATTTACACCGGCAAGCTCACCTGATTCTAGTTGCTCAAAACGCGCTTCTAACTGTGTTTCAATATTTTCCCAATCATCTAATGCTGCTTGCATTGTTGGCGCTATATCCGTTGCATCAACCATTTTAGTAAGCGCATTATTTACCACATATAACTGGCCATCTCGGCCTGATTTAATACTTGCTACTTTCATTATTTATCACTTAATTCATCAAAATTTTCACCGTTATGTAACCATGCGGCATGATTGGGTGCTTTTTTAGTTATCGCCCACTCATCTAACATCGCAGGAGCAACCCGTTTTAATTCTGCTAACATACTTGGTTTTCCTGTATTAGCAGCCAGTTCAATTCGATGCCCATTGGGGTCAAAAAAGTATATCGATTTAAATATGGTATGATCAGTTGGACCTAATACATTTATGCCAGCTTGTTCAAGTTTTACCTTTGATGCCAACAATTCATCCATTGATTCAACTTCAAATGCAATATGTTGCACCCATTCTGGTGTATTGGTATCACGCCCCATAGGTGGTGAGTTTGGGATCTCAAAAAAAGCTAAAACATTGCCTTGCCCTGCATCTAAAAATACATGCATGTAGGGGTCTGGCGCTTTAGTTGATGGCACTTCATTTTCAGCAATTGCCAATTGAAATTCCATGCCTAACAAGTCACGATAAAAACTTACGGTTTCTTTAGCATCGTTACAACGATACGCCACATGGTGAATACGTTTAATAGCCATACCGCCCCCTTAGGCTTTGTTACCAATAACACCACGTTCGATTTGGTCACGTTCAATCGATTCAAATAATGCTTTAAAGTTTCCTTCACCAAAACCTTCATCATCTTTACGTTGAATAAATTCAAAAAATACTGGACCCAGTAAGGTATCTGAGAAAATTTGTAATAATAAACGTGGCTGTTCACCATCAGTGCTGCCGTCTACTAATATACCGCGCGGTTGTAACTGCTCGATTGGCTCACCATGGCCAGGAAGACGATCTTCTAGCATGTCATAGTAAGTACCTGGCGGTGGAGTCATAAACTTAATGCCTTGCTTTTTAAGTCTGTCCCAACAGGCAACAATATCATCACAGGCAAAGGCAATATGCTGAATACCTTCGCCGTTATACTTCATTAAATATTCTTCAATTTGACCACCGCCGCCAGCTTCTTCATTTAATGGAATGCGAATTTTTCCATCAGGCGCGGTCATTGCTTTTGATGTTAAGCCTGTGTATTCACCTTTAATATCAAAATAGCGAATTTCGCGGAAGTTAAACAAGTTCTCATAATATTCAGCCCAATAAGCCATACGACCACGGTAAACATTATGAGTTAAGTGATCTAGGGTATGAAAACCACAACCTTCGGGAGTACGGTCAACACCTTCAAGCCAGTTAAAGTCGATGTCATAAATGGTATTAGTACCTTCATAACGATCAATTAAATATAAAGTTGCACCACCAATACCTTTAATTGCTGGTAAGCGTAATTCCATTGGCCCTGTTTCTATATTTACAGGCTGAGCGCCTTTATCTAATGCGGCTTGATAAGCAAATTGTGCGTCTTTTACACGAAATGCCATGCCACAAGCTGATGGACCATGTTCTTCAGCGTAATAGGCCGCATGACTTTTAGGTTCGTAATTAGAAATTAAATTAATGTTACCTTGACGCCATAACTCCACTTGTTTCGATTTGTGTTTAGCCACTAACGTAAAGCCCATACTTTCAAATACTGGCTCTAAAATGCCCCGTTCTGGCGCGGTAAATTCTACAAATTCAAAGCCATCTAGGCCCATTGGGTTTTCAAATAAGTCAGTCATGTTATCTCCAAGATCACAGCCTCTATGTATTGTAGCTGTGAATTTAAATGCTTATGTTATGATAGTTTCATATGCAACCACTTTAGTTGCATTTGAAACTAAACACAAACGAGAGCTACATTATGTTAAGTACTGACACTGGCACTTTAACTTTACAACAGTTTTTACCTTATCGTTTATCTGCTTTGACGAACCGTATTTCACAATCACTAGCCAATAAATATAGTAAACGTTTTGGTATAAACGTGCATGAGTGGCGGATAATAGCTGTTCTCGGAGAGGAAGAAGCAATTTCTGCCGTGGCTATAACTAACCGCATTGCTATGGATAAAGTTGCGGTATCAAGAGCAGTTAAAAAGCTAATTGAAAAAGAGTTGGTGGTTAAAAAGTTAGATAGTAAAGATCAACGTAAGCATGAATTAGCCTTATCAAAAACTGGCATTGATATTTACCAACAGCTCATTCCTATTGCCCTAGCGCATGAAAAAGCTATGACGGCTAAGTTGAGTTTAAAAGATAAAAACGATTTACTTAGGTTATTAAGTAAGCTGGATCAAGCTGAGCTTTAAGAAATAAGTACTGTAAAGAAAGAAATACAGCCGAGAGTTTTATGTAGTTTACCACTTAACTCTATACGGACTTAACAGTAAAGCATTTGTTTATTAAATTTCTACTTCCTTCACTTTATTAGTTAATAATTTAACTCAAGTTGATAGCTTTAATTATTATCCTAAAATTGAAAGTAACCTTCTGTTGACTTAATATTTAGACATAAAAAAACCAGCAAATATTTGCTGGTTTTATAATTAAAGACTAAAAAATATTAGAATCTAACGTTTACACTACCGAATAAACGACGACCAATTACATCATACGTTCCGGGTTCAGTGTTGGCATTAAACGCACTGTGAAAACGTGGTGCATCTTCATCAGTTAAGTTTGAAACGCCTATCGATAAACTCACTAAGCCAAACGTGTAACCCGCCGTTATATCATGATATACAATGTCTTCAGCAACAGAGTCATCAGTGATATTAGCAGGACGAGCTGCATCATCAGTCTCACCAATGTAACGCATAGCCCATTGAACATTCCAATCATCTGCTGATAAGTTAGCGGAGGCATTCATCTTAAGTTCAGGATAAACAGCGAAACCACTAGCGGTACCTATAGTTTCATTTGTTCCTGTTAACCCAAAGGTCTCTTCACGAGTAAAGGTATTTGTAGCTGACCAGCGAAGATCAAGTTGACTACCAAAGCCAAAATCAACATCAACTGTATACTGAACATCGACATCAACACCATTAGTTGATAATTTACCTAGGTTACCATAAGTTAACACAGCATCTGCAGGATAGGCGTCAAATATAATTGGACCTGATGCTTCGCCATCCCAATCACGGAAAACTGAACAAGCAGGGCTAGAAAGATCAACAGAATCTAAGCAACTATGTGATAAATCGTTGTATCGAGGAATACCAATTAAATTATCAACTTCAATATCCCAATAATCAAAACTAATACTTAAGTTTTCAATTGGGTTTAATACGAAACCTAAAGTGAAACTTTCTGATTCTTCAGCTTCTAAGGTACCTTTTACTGGAGCTTTTTCAGTTACTGACGATTGGTAAGCAAAACCTAATTCAGAGCTGTCATCAGTCGGTACACCTAATGCAAGGCAGTTGGTACGCATAGTATCTGTTATGTCAGTACGACGGTCCATGAACTCACACCAATTCTCAACAACCGGGTTATCAGCTTCTTCAACTTGGTTTATTTCAGAGATATTAGGAGCGCGGAATCCAGTAGAGAATCCACCACGAATTTTTGCCCAATCAAATACTTGATAATCAACACCAATTTTAAAATTTGTGGTATCACCTACGGTGTCATAGTCAGAATAACGAACCGAAGCATCAACAACTAAGTCTTTCGTTACCGGCATATTAACTTCAAGGTATAGCTCATCTACTTTAAATGCACCTTCTTGAGCTGGTGAAGCACCTGAGGTAGTTAACCCCTCAGCCATAAACTCATCAGGTGAAAAGCGACCATTTTCCATTCTATGCTCATAACCTGCAGCCCAGCCTAGTGAACCAGCACCGAAGTCAGCAGCTTCTATCTCGCCATTTAAACCTAATTGGAAAAGCATCATGCGGCCCCAAGACAAGTTTTTCAGCGAGTTAGCCATTAAAAAACCTAGCTCATCATCGGTAATAGTACCGTATGGCGCAAAAGGATTAAAACCATCCGCACCTACTGCAGCTGTACAAGCGTCATTTGCACCACATTTCGCAGGGTCTACCATGATATTCCATCGGTCAATACGATGTAAGTTCTTAGTTTCTTCTAACGTTTCATTTTCAGCGTAAGTGAAAGATACATCGTAACCTAAACTCTCATTAAGATAACCCTCTCCACCTAAAACCATACGGAAAGTATCAGCAGATTGTTGATATATTCGGCCACCAGATTCAGTAAAACGACGATTTAATGTTACAGCTTCATTTGCAATTCCGTAGTCATTATTAGCGAAATCTCCAAATGGGTTATGTGGATTTGAAGCAGGAATTTTTTGATCTATTCCAGGGGTATTAAACGAGGCATCAGGCGCTAAACGTTGATGAGAAGTACGACGGGTATACATAGTTTCCATGTATACCTCGTGATCATCCATATACTCATATTTACCATTCGCTGCAAATTGAAAACGTTCATTAGGAGTAACTAATGCATTGACTGGCGCATAGTTATAGGTATCGTCAACTCTTGAGCCGTCTAATGCTTCACCAAATGGGCGAACTATACCTGTTGCTTCATCAACAATATATGTATCACCAGCATCAACCGTGATTTTTCGACTATTCGAAGATGCTGAGTTTTCGGCTTTAAACGTGCCGTCTGCTTGTAAAATTGGGTATAAAGTTTCTTGTGCCCAAGACTTTTCATCTTGCTTCATTTCTGATTGTTGAGAATACTCAATGCCCATAGTAAAGCTACCTTTATCAGAAGCCGTACCCGCAACAATTGAAAATCCAACATTCTCAGCTTGGCCATCTTCTGTGCCAGCGCCCCAATTGACTGACATTTCAACACCTTCAACATCATCTTTCAAGATAATGTTTACAACACCTGCAATAGCATCTGCACCATATATGGTAGAAGCACCATCTTTAAGCACTTCGATACGCTTTACCATACCAATTGGCACAGCACCAATATCTACGGCACCGTCACCATTTACATCGCCAATTTGACGACGACCATTAATAAGTACTAATGTACGGTTGAATTCTAAACCACGTAAATCAACTTTTTTCTGACCAGTATCACTTCCGTTGTTGGTTGATGCGCCCATTTGAAAACCAGAAAAAGATGGAATGTCTTTTAAGAATTCATCAACACTGGCTACACCTGATGCTAATATTTGCTTTTCATCAAAAACAGATATTGGACTAGATGATTCAAACTCTGAACGTTTAATTCTAGAACCGGTAACTTCAATACGTTCTACATCAGCAGTTTCGTCTGCTGAAAATGCAGGTACCGAAACTACTGTTGCTGTTGCTGCGCCTGCGAACATGGCTAGACGAACAGCCTTAGCTATTTTGCTATTGCTATACATATATACTCCCTGGACCACTTTCGTGATTCGTGTGTTTAAAGTTAAGGCTATATTGCCTTTTAGCTTATTATTCTTTTTAGACATAAGACATAACGCATTAAATATACGAATATATCTGGTCGAACAAGATGTTATAACTAATTATGTAACTGGGTCAACACCACTAATAACAACTTGAAAAAACCACTTACACAATGAAACAACCTAACATAAAGATGACCTTATCAGCGTAGAACAAAAACGATAAAAAACAACAGTTAAGAAAATTCAATATGAAAAGATAGTGTTTTATTTAAAAATGTACTACTTTCATTTATATCAAAAAATGAGAACTATGAAACATAAAGATAAATCAAATAAATAATTAAAAAACAAGCGCTTAGAAATAAACCAACAACAAAACTTCAGTTCTCCTTGTCTGCTGGCGAATATCCAAAAACAAATCATAAAAAATACATTTTTCATTGTAATAACAAAGGGATGCCTAAATAAACAACACCTGCGTAAAGCTTTAATTACAAACACAACAATATTTATGTTAAAAAATGTGAAAAAAGTGTATTTTATTTAAGTTTTTTTGATCTACTTTCACAGCGCTGGTCAAATAACAACCAATAAAGGTTTGTTTTTTCAACCAGGGTGAAAATTGAATTTAACTATAAGTAAATGATAAAACATTAAGTAGGTTTACAAGAAAGGGGAAAGTGCAGAAACTGAATTTGATTCATAAAAATAAAAAACTTCTAAATAAAGTTATTTAGAAGTTTATAGAGTGCTAATAAGTTGATCGTGGAACCGGCGTCTGCGAACAAATTAAAAGCTAGTTAAGCGCTTTAGCGAACGCTCGTGCTTTGGCCAAATCTTCAGGAGTATCCACCCCTTCTACTGGCAAGCGGGTTTTAGCCACGTCAACATGAATTTTTTCACCTTGCCATAAAACCCGTAATTGTTCTAATGACTCTATTTGCTCTAACTGGCTGGCAGGCCAAGTAACGTAATCTTTAATAAAACCGGCGCGATAAGCGTATATACCGATATGGCGTTTGTAAAAGTTGCCAATTTCTTGTACGTTAGCGTTATTTAAAAACCGCTGACGATCATAGGGAATGGTTGCACGGCTAAAATAAAGCGCATAACCGTCTTTATCACACAAAACTTTTACGGCATTAGGGTTAAATGCTTCTTCAACGTCATCAATGGTCATGGCTAACGTTGCCATACGCGCAGTATTTTGATTAGCTAAGTTTGCTGCTACTTGAGTAATATTTTCAGCAGGAATAAAAGGCTCATCCCCTTGTACGTTAACAATAACTTGGTCATCAGCGAATTTATATTGCTCCATCACTTCAGCTAAACGTTCAGTGCCTGATTGATGATCTGCGCGGGTTTTACATACTTCGCCACCAAATTTTTCAACAGCAGCAGCAACATCATCATTATCAGTTGCAACAATGACTTTCGCTGCGCCACTTTGTTTGGCTTTTTCAACAACCCATTGGATCATCGGCTTGCCTTCAATATCAGCGAGTACTTTTCCCGGTAAGCGAGACGATTCAAACCTTGCTGGAATAACAACCACAAACGACGTCATCATTAACTCTCTTCGCTAGGTAAACGGCTAGCTTCACTTTCCAATAATACCGGAATGCCTTTTTCAATTGGGTAAGATAAACGATCGAATTTACAAATAAGCTGTTGTTGCTCTTTGTTATAGTCTAATTTGCCTTTACACACTGGGCAGGCAAGAATTTCCATTAGTTTAGTATCAAAAGCCATGTTTGTTTCTCGTATTCGTTTTATTGTTAGGTAAATTAAGCACTCATGCGCTTAATAGCTTATTTTTACATGCCAAGTGCTTAATGTCAGCAAGCAATTTATTACTATCAGTTTCACTAAACTCGGCGCTTACGGGTAAATACCAGCAATTGTCATTAGCAAAAGCTAAACATTTTACCGCATCTTTTTCAGTCATAATTAAAGGTAGGCTTTGCTCGAAAGCATTTAAATCTAGTGCTGAGAACTTATGATGATCAACAAAGCCTTGGCTTTGACCAAGTTCAAAACCATTTACGGATAAGGTCTTAAAAAAACGGTCAGGATCACCAATGCCCGCAAGAGCATTAACTTTTGGATATTTTTTGATGAACTCAATTAATGAAAGCTGCTGATTAGTTTTAAGGTGGCAAACATGCTGAGCCTTTAATGACATTCTTAAAGCACTATTTAACAAGGCATCTGTTTTTTGACTTTGAGCGATTTGGCCGTTAGCAATTAATTTAGCTGGCGCTTGTAATCGCCAAAGCCCTTCACGAAGTGGACCTGCAGGCAATAATAAACCATTACCAAATAAACGTTTTCCATCAACCACAATAAGCTCTAGTGAACGCGCCATTTTATAATGCTGCAAACCGTCATCGGCGATTAATATATTACAGCCCTGTTCAATTAATTTTTCACCATCAGCGATGCGATCTGCCCCAATAACTACCGGTACATTGCAACGCTTAAAAATAAGCAGCGGCTCATCTCCTGCTAGCTCTGAGTTACTGGTTTGATCGAGTAAATAAGGGTAATGCGGTGCGTTTGAGCCATAACCTCGGCTGATAACCCCCGGCTTTAAACCTAGCTGTTGGCAGAGTTCAACTAAATGAACTACCACAGGTGTTTTGCCGTTGCCGCCAATGCCAATATTACCAACGACAACAACTGGCGCCGCTAAGGTGGTACTTTTTATAAGGCCTAACTTGAACGCTAAGCGCCGACACACCGACAATAACCAGAACAAAAATGTTAAAGGTAATAATAGCGGCACTAAAATAAATTTGGCGTTATGACCTTTAAACCAAACCTGCTCGATTAAACGCATTGTTTACGAACCAAACTGCAATCGATGTAGCTGTGCATATGCGCTGTCTTTTTCAATCAAGCTTTGATGATCACCCTGCTCAATAATTTTACCTTCTTTCATGACGATAATTTTATCGGCACTTTCAATGGTAGATAAACGATGTGCGATAACGATACAGGTTCTATTTTTTTGTAAAACCTGCAAAGCGTCTTGAATATGACGTTCAGACTCAGTATCTAAAGCGCTAGTCGCTTCATCTAAAATCAAAAATGGTGCTTGGCATAGTAGCGCGCGAGCAATAGCGATACGTTGACGTTGTCCGCCTGATAATTTTGCGCCATTCTCGCCAATATTAGCGTCTAAACCTTCAGGAGTATTTTCAATAAACTCCCAAACATGTGCGCTTTTGGCCGCAGCAATAATATCTTCTCGGCTAGCCTCAGGGTTACCATAAGCAATGTTATTAGCAACAGTGTCGTTAAAAAGTACAACCTGTTGCGACACATAAGCAAACTGTTTGCGTAAATCTTTTAACTTATAAGTTTCAATATTAGTACCATCAATGAGCACTTCACCTTGGCTGGCGTCATAAAAACGCAGTAATAATGAACTCGCGGTTGATTTACCACTACCCGACTGACCAACAAAAGCCACTGTTTCACCCGGTTTTACCGTAAAAGAAACATCATCTAAAGCTAGTGTTTTTTCATCTTCGCCATAGCAAAAATTCACATGGCTAAACTCAATATTGCCTTGTGCTCTAACCAACGCTTTAGTGCCGTTATCAGTTTCGACCTCTTGGTCTAAAATGGCAAAAATACTGGTACAAGCGGCCATGCCACGTTGAAATTCACTATTAACATTAGTTAACTGCTTTAAAGGGTTCATGATCATAGTCATGTAGGTGATCACCGCAATAAATTGCCCTGGCGAAATATCAGCCATAGAATCTAAAGTCACCACATATAAAATAAAGGCTAAAGCAAATGAGGCAATAATTTGAATAATCGGCACACTAGAGGCTTTGGTTGCCACCATTTTCATCCGTTGCTGGCGGTTATTTTTGTTAATAGTTTCAAAGCGTTTAAATTCACGTTCATGGCCGTCAAAAGTTAAAACCACTTTATGACCATTAAAGGTTTGCTCAGCGGCACTGGTAACTTCACCCATTGCTCCTTGAATGTTTTTACTTACCTTACGAAAACGTTTAGAAACAATAGTGATGATAATGGCGATAACAGGCACTATCAGTAAAAAAATTAACGAGAGTTGCCAGCTTTGATAAAACATCATAAACAACAAGCCTATGACAAAAGCGCCCTGCTGAATTAAGGTTAACAGCGCCTTACTGGTGGCATTTAGTACTTGTTCAGTGTCGTAAGTAAGTTTGGAAATTAAGGTGCCGGTTGACTCTCTATCGTGAAAGCTCACCGACATTTTCATAATATGTTCAAAAATCGCTTGGCGAAAATCAGAAACAACATTATTACCAACCCAAGCTAAGCAATAATTACCAACAAAATGGCTGGCGCCACGAAAGAGAAAACAGACAATAACGAATATTGGTGCCCATTTCATAAAGTTAGGATCAACATCAGTTAAACCGTCATCAATTAACGGCTGTAGT
The DNA here is from genome assembly GCA_947501935.1 of uncultured Alteromonadaceae bacterium. Classification (GTDB taxonomy): domain Bacteria; phylum Pseudomonadota; class Gammaproteobacteria; order Enterobacterales; family Alteromonadaceae; genus CANMXU01. Next base: position 131,366 of record CANMXU010000010.1, on the reverse strand, counting down.
TTTGATAAAAATAATACGTCAATGCCAGCATAACCAAGCATGCCCAAAACCGATACTACTAGCCCCATTTTATAAGGCTTGGTATAGCCCAGTAAACGTTTAAAATTTTGCCAAGTAGTCGCTTCTACTGAAGTCTGCATGCATAGTCTCGGGTGAACACTAAAAAATTGTCGATTATTTTAACGCTATTTTCCTTATCTACCAACTAATTAGAAAAACAATCACCAAAGAAATTGCTTTAGAAAGAGAATATCAGCTTAATTAGCAAACCAAAATGGCCAGACATCTTGCCTATATTGCTTAACTTTCAATGAATTATCAGATACCAATACCGACACCATGCCCTGTGTGGCGGTATTATGTAATTTAATGTTTTTATCTAGATAACGCTTTACCACTGCAGGTTTTGGCATATTCCACCTATTCATAAAACCACTGCTAACAATGGCAGTTTCAACATTTAAAGTAGAAATAAAGGCTTCACTGGATGAAGATAACGAACCATGATGCGGCACAATCACCACATCAGCTGTTGGTAGTAATTTTTGCTCAACTAATTGTTGCTCAACTTTTTTAGAAATATCACCAGTTAACAAAATACTGTGTTGGTTGTCGCTAACTTTGATCACACAGGAACGGTCATTAGTTTTAGCTGATAAAGCTTTACCCGTAAGTGGCCAAATAATATCAAAGCTGAGCCCTTGCCAGATAAAACTTTGATTTGTTGAACATAAGCTATCAGCCGATAATATTTCTGAATTGGCTAGTACCGAATCAATAGCAATATTTTCCCGAAGCTTTTTTAAGCCGCCAGCGTGATCATTATCTTGATGACTGATAAGCACTTTATCTATTTGGCTAATGCCCTGAAATTGCAGGTAAGGCATCAATACCGACTCGGCCATATTAAAACCGCTTGGGTAACTTGCGCCGGTGTCATAAATTATCGCTTTATGGTTTTTTTCAATCACAATAGCTAAGCCTTGACCAACATCCATTACACTCACTTGCCACTTATCTTTATTAGCATCACTTGAAAATACCGTTAAAAAATATGTTAGGAATAAAGTGAAAAGTAAGCTTATTGCTATAACGGCAACCGATTTAAATAAATACCGCTCAAGACGCAAGAACCATACGAATGCGGCGATGAAGACAAGCAATGCTAAACAAAATGCTGAATAAGCGGATAAAGATAATAACGCCCAAGATTGAGCTGTTAGCCGCTCAAGCCAAAACCAAATAATATCTAAACTACTAAGCGCGAGCATTAACAGAGCCTCACTTAACCAAGAGCTAATATTCATGGAAATTAACGACAATAAACACAAAGGTATAGTAGTAAAGCTCATCCAGGGTACTGCAACAATATTGGCTAAAAATGCCACTGTAGAAATTTGCTGACTATATAGTGCAACAATTGGCAACATCAGCATGGTTAAACCTAATTGAACAATAGCTAAACTTTTTAACCAACTAAGCCAAAAAAGTGAAGGTAGGTTATTTTTTTGAAACGACGATAGCCGCCACAACATTAAGAAAATAATACTTACCGCATAAACCGAGAGCCAAAAGCTTGCGCTGATCAACGCCATTGGCTCTATCAGTATCAAAATAAACAAGGTTAATAATAACCACAAACTTAGTGATAACTTTATAGCGCTTAATCGGCTCAACCAATAAAGCAATAACATGACTAAGGCCCGAATGGTTGGTAATGAAAAGCCTGCTAAATAAGCATAAATAAAAGCGACTAGGCAACTAAGCACCACCGCTAACACCCTAGTATTTACATTAACAAGATATAAATTAACACCTGTAGCAACACCTAAGCGCGAAAGCCATGTCCATGGCAATATTTTCAAAATAAAATTAAAAAAATAAAATGCACCGGTTGCCACTAAACCTAAATGCAAGCCTGAAATAGCCATAAGGTGTTGAGTACCAGTTGCTTGTAATACCTGCCAGTGCTGCGCTGAAATCGCACTACGCTCGCCATAACTTAATGCATAAATTAACGGCGCTAAATGATGTTTGGGCATCATGCTTTCAGTTTTTGCAAACAGAGCTTGTCGAAATGAGGTATCTGATTTATTCAAGGCATTATTGACATGGTTTTTAACATAACCACTAGCATGAATATCTTTATGCCTAAGCCAGGTTTGATAGCTAAAGCCACCAATATTAGCAAAGCCGTGCGCTGGTTTTATTTTCACCATCAATTGCCACTCTTGGCCTTGCTTGGGCTGCTTTTGTTTATGCCTCTCCCTTTTAAGCTTCTTAGTTATAAGGAAGCTCTGTTGATGATCCCAACTTAAGCGCAACTTTATCGGCCGTGCTAATATTTGCTGGTCAATGCTAAATACTTCAATATTAAAACGATGGGAAGAATGGTTAGCTTCAGCTTTATCCGATAAATATAAAGTATCAATACGGCCAGTAATAAGATGAGTTTTAGCAAAAAAATCAGCGTCATCAATATTATTAGCTAGCCAAATGTTTTGATATGAAGAACCATGAGCAAATACCCACGAAAGCGCAAAAAAGAAACCGCTGTATAATTTCAGCCCTTTAATACAAAGAAAGAGCATTGCAACCAATGCGAATAAGATGACATAATAAGTGGTCGGCGTTAAAGGTAGAAAAAACGCACAGATAGCGCCAATAAAAAATGTCAGTAGCCACCGTTCCATAGTGATTAAATTCCAAAATTTAGGAACTGTTAGTCTTTCATTTTAGCCTCTGGTACAGGTTATTTTTAAGAATAACAGAACTATAAACATCAACAGGCCCTAGTATCAACGATGCCCAAAAAAACCATTAAAAAATTTATGCCCGATCACCACACCATAAAAACAAATAAGTATTTACAAGTTTTTGGTGAGCTACTACACAATGGTAACTTATGGCATTTAAACCGACACTCAGTTGCAAAAGCCTTTGCAGTTGGACTTTTTTGTGCTTTTATACCCATTCCATTTCAAATGATCCTCGCAGCAGGCATAGCTATTATAGTACATGCCAACTTACCGCTAGCCGTCGCTTTAGTATGGGTCACCAATCCAGTAACTATACCGGTTATTTTTTACGCCTGTTACGTAGTAGGCACTTGGGTATTAGGTACGCCAAAGCAAGAGTTTGCTTTTGATGCCAGTTGGCAATGGGTAGTCGATAGCTTATCGACTATTGGTCCGGCTTTTCTGCTAGGTTGTGGCATTATGGCGACGTTAGCTGCAACTATCGCCTATTTCAGTATTCAAACCTTATGGCGTTATTCCGTAGTAAAAGAGTGGAAAAAACGCCAAGCCAAAAAAGATGAGCAAAAGTAAGTCATTAACGATTAATTACACTTGGCCAAGCACATCTGCAGGCTCTATTTTAGTTGCTCGCCACGCTGGGTAAACCGTAGCAATTAAACTCAAAATTAATGCGGTAATTACAGTAAAATAAATATCGCTAGGGTTTAATTGGCTTGGAATAAAATCAATAAAATAAACATCTGCTGATAAAATAGTAATGCCTAATAAAGCTTCAATATTAATAATTATACCGGTTAAATTTAACGATAGATAAACACCTAAGAATGCGCCAACCACACAACCTAATACCCCATTGACTAAACCTTGGATCATAAAACTGCCCATAATGGTGGCCGAACTTGCCCCCATAGTTTTTAAAATGGCGATATCACTTTTCTTCTCATTTACCGCCATAATCAAAGTAGAAACAATATTAAAGCTCGCCACGGCAATCACTAATACCAGCACAATAAACATCACCATTCGTACTAGCTGAATATCATTAAAAACGTGCCCTTGAGTACGCGTCCAATCTTCAATATAAACATGGTGGTTAAATTGATTAGCCACATTTCTGATCACTTGTGGGGCAAGAAAAACATCATCAACTTTAATGCGTATGCCTTGAACCTGCCCAGCTTGGTACTGCATTATATCAGCAGCTTGTGCCAACGAGCTGTATACTAATAGATCATCAATAGTGCCGCCAAATTTGAATATTCCAACAATAGTGACATTTCGTTTTAGCAAGGCGGGAAATTTTCTTGATAACTGCTGCCCCTGATTACTCACATCAGGCGCAGTTGTTTTAGGCAGTAAAACCTGTACTTTATCGCCAACCTTAACCCCTAGCTTTTTGGCAACACCAGCACCAATAACCACACCATTTTCTTGTGATAGGTTTTGCCAGTCGCCAGAAATCATAAAGCTGGTAATTTCTGATACTAAACTTTCCAGTTTTACGTCAACACCGCGCAGTTCAATACCTTTTAATTCACTGCCTTTTTGCATCATACCGGTTAATTTTATTACTGGCGCTGCCGCGATAACATGTGGCTTTCGCTGAATTTTTTGTACCTGATTTGGCCAATTTTCAATCGGGGTATTTACTGCGACTAATTCACCATGAGGAACAATTGAAAGTAAGCGTTGAGATAGCTCCCGTTCAAAACCATTCATCGCTGAAAGCACAACAATCAGCACTAATACCCCAAGTGCAATACCTATAGTTGATGAAGCAGAAATAAACGACGAAAAACCATTGCCGTGTCGACTTCGCACATAACGAAAGCCTAAAAATAAACTCAGCGGTTTAAACATGCTCAGCCTTATTTATATCTGCGTTATGCTCATCAACAACACTTTCACCAGCTTTACCGCCATTAACACTACCATCAGCAACAAGCGCTTTTAACTGGCCGTGATCTAAACGAAGTTGGCGATCCATTCTTGCCGCTAAGGCTAAATCATGCGTAACAATAACAAAGCTGGTATTCACCTTCTTGTTAAGCTCTCTTAATAATTGATAAATTTGCTCAGCGGTATCAAAGTCAAGATTACCAGTGGGTTCATCAGCAAGTACTAAAGCAGGTTTGGTTACTAAAGCACGGGCAATAGCAACCCGTTGACGTTCTCCGCCTGACAGCTCAGATGGGCGATGTTTTAATCTATGCTCTAAGCCCACTTGGCTTAACATTTCTTTTGCCTGGCTCAGTGCACTTTTAGAACTTTCACCGCGGATCATCAACGGCATAGCGACATTTTCCAACGCGGTAAATTCCATCATTAAATGATGAAATTGATAAATAAAACCAATATGTTGATTTCTAAATTTGGCCCGTTGTTTTTCTGACAAGGTGTGAATGTTGATGTTATTGATCCACACCTCACCTGAGCTGGGTAAATCTAACGCGCCAGCAATATGCAAGAAGGTGCTTTTACCACAACCTGAGCTACCAACAATTGCTAACAGCTCGCCACTTTCAACAGATAACTCTAACTGATTTAATACTTTAGTTTCTATTTTGCCCTGCAGGTAAGATTTACTTAACTGACGACAATGTAATACTTTACTCATTCCTTAAAACCTCTGCCGGTAATGTTTGTGACGCGCGATAAGCTGGGTATAAGGTAGCCAGAAAGCTCATTAGTAGCGCAGAGCAGACAATAATCACCACATCTTGACTATTTAATTGAATTGGTAAACTTTGACTCACATAGCCATTACCTAAAATACTTACCCCTAATACTGACATTAAGGCATTTAAATTTAGTGCCAATAATACGCCTAATATTGCGCCAAACAGTGTTCCCCACAACCCATTAACCATGCCTTGGGTCATAAATATTTTCATAATATCAGCTCTGGCCATGCCTAAGGTTTGTAAAATACCAATTTCACCTTGCTTATCGATAACCACCATTACTAGGGCTGAAACAATATTAAAAGCAGCCACGGCGATGATCAGGCTAAGCATTATCCACATCATATTCTTTTCCATTTTCACCGCAGAAAACAATGAACCTTGGCTTTGCGACCATGTAGAAAACTGCATACCAGATTTATCCATGGCTAAGTTGTTAACAAAGTTTTGTGCTTGAAAGGCATCGTCTAGAAAAATACGTAACTGGCTTATACCATCGCCTTTGCGACGCATTAACTTTGCCGCATCTTTGTTATGTACATAAACCATAAGGTCATCAACTTGCGAGCCCACATTAAATAAGCCCGACACGGTAAACGTTCTTTGTACAGGAATGCGCCCCATTGGGGTAAATATCATTTTATTAGGCAGTACTAAACGTACACTACCGCCAATATTCACGCCAAGTTTTCTTGCTAACGCATGACCTAATACAATTTGATAAGGCTGCTCTGACAAACTCGCCAAATGGCCAGAGACCATATTTTGGCTAACAATATTGTTACTTTCATACTCAGGCATAATGCCTTGCAACATCACAGCTTGTAAGCTTTGCGAAGAAGATATTAACGCTTCTGTTTCCAAAAAAGGCGTCACTGCCAGCACATGCGGCTGTTTTAATAGCTGCTCCCTTCGCTGCTGCCAAGCAAAAGTGGTTTTAGTGTCAGATGAAGAAACCACAACATGCGGTACTAAACCAAGAATGCGTTTTTTTAATTCGCCTTCAAAACCGTTCATCACCGAAACCACAGTGATCAACGAAGCAACACCGAGCAAAATGCCAGCTATAGAAAAAAAGGTGATAAAGGAGACGAAACCAGTGCGATTTCGACTGCGGCTATAACGTAAACCGATATAAAAATTAATGGGTTGAAACATGCATTTTCATTATTTATAGCTTGGTCGTTCGATAAAAAATCAATAAAACCAAACACTGACTAATTGGTCGATTAGCATAACATAATCAATTTAGTATTTAGAGTGCTTATTATTTAAAGGCTTTTATTTAGACCATTGGTTAAAATCGTTTTATAATCAATTAACTTCAAATGATAGGATGTACAAATGACCTTAGAAGAAAAACCGCAAAAACTAGAACAATTCAATGAGTTTTTTTCTATTGAGCATAGCTTTAATGTCAATATCACCGAATTAGATAATGCCAATCAAGTCTCATTTGATGACTTTCTAACACGCATTCCTATGCCATTTAAAATATCAAGTGAGATAACCACCTTAGACCAAGCGGCGCTTAGACCCTTACAAGCCATTAGCGGCGTTGCTGGGCAATTAGTTGATTATTTGAACCATCAAGCGCAAAAAATTGATTTACTGGTAGGTTATATTTTAAGTCAGCAAGATGAAGAACATCAGCGCTTTAAAGGCACTAAATTTGGCGGTGGCGGTATTATTTTCAAAGCCAATAAAGCTTTTGCTATTGAGCAATTTTTAGAGATGAAAATATTTTTTCTTGAAGAAAACTGTGCCGTTTTTTGTCACGGTGAAGTTATTGAGGTAACGGAAGTTAACCAAGTATTTTTTCACAAAGTTATTTTCCATCATATTCGAGAAGAAGACCGAGAAGTATTAGTAAGAACCAGCTTACATCAACAGTCTAAACAATTACAGCAACTGGCGAAGCAACGTAATCAAGCAGCTAATCCAAAGTAATAAAAGTTTAACTGTTAAAAGTAAAATATTCCCTGTAAAAATTAACCAATAAAAAAAGGAGCCTTATAGGCTCCTTGGCGTTAGGGAAGAAACGGCTTAGTCGAGTTCCATTTCTTGAATTTTTTCATGAGCTATTTCCGCGGCTGAAACATTAGGCTTAGCATGTAAATTAGCTTTAAGTTGCCCTTTTCTATGCTTTAAAGCTGCATCTAACTTTTTAATTGCATTAGCAATAGCTGGGTACATAACCGCGTCAGTTGCGGTTGTTGATATTCGGCTACCCTCATAATTTGTGGTAATCTCTACTTGAATTTGCCCGTGCTCTAACGAGACAATAACATCTGCAGATATAAGTGTTGGAAAATGATTAGAAATTTTTATAAACTTCTCTTCGATATGCTCTTTGGTTGAGTTAGTAACGTCGACATGGTGACCAGAAAGATTTATTTTCATAAGGATTCCTTTTATTGTTACCTCACCAATAAGACTTGGGGCAAAGAGCAAAAAACACAAGGAATATTTTTAAAAGTTTTCAAATTAAAATGAGGTTACAACAACAACTCCTTATAATTTAATTAGTTAGCAAAAAGTACCCCTGAGTCATATTTTGATGTAGATCAATAGGCTCAGTCTAAAAAAACAATTAACATTCTTTACCTATATTGATGCAGTTACACTATGAGTTAATATATAGCTGAGCACTTTACATTTTGCGGATAAAACTCCGCCAACCGAGATATTCAATGTTTGATGATATACGCCCCTTTCGCAATGATGAAGTTGTAGATGTGATAGAGGAATTAATAAATGAGCCCCAATTACAACTTTCTTTAGCAAGCTTTGTTTTGCCAACACTGACAAAAGTTTTACCGCGTGTAAGCCAATTTTTAATTAAGTGTTATTTACGTTATCAGCAAAAAAACTTAAACAGCGTTAATAAAATTCAGGTAGAAGTTTCCAAATACCTCAGTCGTTTGGTAAATAACAGTACCGACGGTTTTAGCTATAACGGTTTAGATAAAATTGACGCAAACAAGCCGTCACTTTTTATTTCAAATCATAGAGACATAGTGCTTGATGTTGCTTTAGTAAATTTGGCCTTGCATCAAAGTGGTAGAGAAACCGTAGAAGCCGCAGTAGGTGATAATTTATTAGGCAAGAAATGGGTCGCTGACTTAATGCGTATTAACCGAAGTTTTATTGTTAAACGCAGTGAAAAGACCAAGCGCGCTATGCTGAAAGCTTCAAAAGATTTATCTGCTTATATTCATCACACCATCACCGAAAGTAAACATAATATTTGGATAGCTCAGCGTGAAGGTCGCGCTAAAGATGGCTTAGACATTACCAACCCTGCACTAATTTCGATGTTGTTGTTAAATAAAAGTAAGCAGCAAACTATCGAGCAATATTTGCAAGAAATTAATATTGTACCAGTATCTATTTCTTATGAATTTGACCCTTGTGATAAAGATAAAGCCATTGAACTTGCTACCCGTGAAGCTACAGGAAATTACGAAAAAGCCGAGGAAGAAGACTTACGCAGCATTACCCAAGGCATGATGGGTTACAAAGGTAAAATACACCTAGAATTTAGTGCGCCAATTCAAGGTGAATTTGAAAACTCTAAAGAAATTGCTAGCGCAATAGATCAACAAATAATCTCTAACTATAAGCTTTATAACAGTAATTTAACCGCTTTTGCCAAGTTAAATAATCAACGCTTGGAATTACCTGTATTTAAAAAGCTTTCTGAACGCATGAATAGCTTGAGTGAATTACAGCAAAAATGGTTTTTAACCATGTATGCCAACCCTGTACAGGCAAAAAAATCAATCGAGCCTTAATACGCTAGCTTCATCTATACTGTATTGCTTGGTTAACCATCTATTTAAGCGTTAACCAAGCCCTGCCTTTTTCAATTAGCCGTACTTAATACCACCATAGAAAAGATGATGGAATTATCAAAAGTATGCGCTAAATCAACATTCAATCGCTTCAAAGCTTTCATAATAAATTATAAACTTTTGTCTTATCTTCTTTTTTTTCAGCAGATAACGACCATACTATAAAGAAATTTTGAACGCCTTCTGATAATCGAAGTAAGAACAGCAACATTAATTACCACATAATGGATGATGACTATTTAATGACTCGGCAACTTCTGGTATTTTTTCACGCCTTAATTGGCAGCTGCAAAGACTTATTACCTATTATTTTGGTAATTGCGTTTTTCCAATTTGCGGTATTACAGCAACCTATGCCAAATATTTTAGATATTTTACTAGGCTTGCTGCTGGTTGTTCTTGGCTTAACTTTTTTCATTTATGGGCTTGAAATGGGGCTATTTCCCATTGGCGAGTCAATGGCACAAGCCTTTGCCAAAAAAGGCAGCATTGTCTGGTTAGTCACCTTTGCTTTTTGTTTAGGTTTTGGCACTACAGTTGCCGAGCCAGCATTAATTGCCGTGGCAGAAGAAGCAGCAAAAGTAGCCGCTTCCGGTAATATCATCGAAAACACCCTCGCAGCTCAATTAGAATACGCCAATGGTTTGCGTTATACCGTCGCCTTTGCCGTCGGCTTAGCCATTGTTATTGGGGTTTTACGTATTCTACGTGGTTGGCCAATTCATTATTTAATTATCAGTGGTTATATTCTCGTGGTGATATTTACCTCTATCGCGCCTAAGTGGATAATCGGCATTGCCTATGACTCTGGCGGAGTAACCACTTCAACCATTACCGTGCCTTTAGTTACCGCATTAGGTGTAGGTTTAGCCTCAGCGATTAAAGGTCGTAATCCAATGATAGACGGCTTTGGTCTTATTGCTTTTGCTTCACTTACACCAATAATTTTTGTCATGCTTTACGGCATGTTCATAGGGTAGTAATGATGACCTTATTTACTGAACTTTATCAAACGCTACTAAGCACCATCACTGATGTGATGCCGATATTATCCATTTTAATTGTTTTTCAACTTTTTGTTATTCGACGCCCTATTCCTAAAATTAAACAAGTTGGTTTTGGCTTTTTCTATGTACTTATTGGCTTATCACTATTTTTATTAGGCTTGGAAAAAGCCCTTTTCCCACTAGGTAAAATGATGGCTGCACAGCTTACTGCACCTGAATTTATTCAAGCAGATAATAATTTAGTGCACTGGTTTGATTACATATGGGTTTATGCATTTGCAGCGGCAATTGGCTTTAGTACAACTATTGCAGAGCCGTCACTCATAGCTGTGGCACTTAAAGCAGAAGAAGTATCAGGCGGCGGTATAAAAGCCAACAGTTTACGTATTGTAGTTGCGTTTGGTGTGGCTATTGGTATTTCACTAGGCAGTTATAGAATTGTGGTTGGCGACCCTATTCATTATTACATTATTGCCGGTTATATCGTGGTAGTAATTCAAACTTGGTTTTGTCCAAAACTGATTGTGCCTTTAGCGTATGACTCTGGTGGCGTAACTACCTCCACGGTTACTGTGCCACTAGTGGCAGCTTTAGGTATAGGTTTAGCTAGTACTATTCCCGGTAGAAGCCCATTAATTGATGGTTTTGGTCTAATCGCTTTTGCCAGTTTATTTCCCATTATTGCAGTGATGGGCTATGCACAAATAACGCAGTTACAAGATCATGATGCACCTGACGATATCGATGACTTTGATGACGAAATTGATGACTAACAACAACCTGAAAAGGATGAATTATGCGCTTTAAATTAATCTTAGCGTTTGTCGAAGACGCCGTTACTGAAAAAGTAATGAGAGAAGCTAGAAAGGCTGGTGCCACCGGAGCCACCATTATTAATAATGCCCGTGGTGAAGGTATAAAACGCCAAAGAACCTTTTTTGGCATGCAGCTAGAAACCCAAAGAGACGTTTTATTATTTGTTGTTGAAGAACATTTAGCACGAAAAATTTTAGAGCGTATTGCCAAAATTGCTGGCTTTGATATTGAGCCAGGCAAAGGCATCGCAATTCAAATAGATGTAGAAGACGCTGTTGGCGTTGCCCACCAAATAGAACGATTAAAAGGTAAAATAGAGGAAGAATTATGAGCCATCACTTAGTGCAAGTTAAAGATGCTATGCAAGAAAATAACTTTCAATTTGCTGACGGCATGCTTACCGTTGCTGAAGGCATGCAAATAGCAAAAGAGCATCAAGTTAACGCCTTAATCATTAACAAACGCCATGATAATGACGAATACGGCATTGTGATGTTATCTGACATCGCCAAGCATGTTATCGCCAAAGACCGTTCACCAGAACGCACCAATTTATATGAAATTATGGCCAAGCCGTTGTTATCTGTTTCACCAGACATGGACGTTAAATATTGCGCACGTTTTTTTGAACGCTTTGGCGTAAATTGTGCTCCGGTGATCAAAGACGGCGAAGTACTTGGCATGGTTGACTATACCAACATGGTATTAGCACAAATTGAAAAGTAACTAATGCTAAACAATATTAGCTAATTGAGTTTTATCTAAATGATAAAATTATATTAAACCTTTTCTTTATTCTGCCGATTTATTAAGCAATAAGTCGTTAATGGCGACGCCATATAAAAATAAAGAAAAGAGAAATTCAATGCCGTTAATATCAGAGTTGCTTGTTTTACAAAACCAAGTGAACAATAAAGTACAAACAAAAGCAACGGTGAAAGATCACCAACGAAATAAAACGCCTGCTAACAAAAACAATTACGATACTCATGCTATTAAAAGCCTTAGTTGTGAAGATATTAGTACCGAGCAAATAACTGAAGAGCGTCGTTCAGGGGATGACCGACGTAAAAATGAAGAAATTAAAGTTAAACGTTTTGACCCTAGAAACAAAAATGACCGCCGTAAACCTTCAGAAGTATGCATCAAGATTTAAAGCTAAAAGCTAAAAGCTAAAAGCTAAAAGCTAAAAGCTAAAAGCTAAAAATATAAACACTAAGCCATATCAACAACAAACTTCGCTATAGATTTTTCTTCACTGTTTATACTTCCAACCAAAAATAAATTATTCAAATGAGCGTTTTAAATTTGTCTAAACGCAAATTCGTGCATATGCTTAAAGAGTGGATAGGCATTATTTATTTTTCATTTTGGTTCCAGATATAGCCTGAAAAATAAAAAGTTCCTAAAGTTGTAACGTGAATTAGGAGAGATGTATGGCTCACGAAGACAAACAAACTTATTTAATGAACAACAAAGATGAACATGCTCAACCAGATCAATGTGAAAGTGTTCAGCAACAACTCACCGACGCCAATAAAGAAATAGAAGATTTAAAACTTCAACTGGCATGGCTCGACCGCCCTTACGAGTAGCGCCATTAAAAAGCCGAAACATCTGTTTCGGCTTTTTGCATTTTACTGCTTTTAGGTTTGAACGCCCTTTAAAAGTAATAAGCTAACCTATTTCAAATGTACTGAGTAACCATTATTTTTAACAAATAGGTCTATAATAAAAAGCATATTCACATCATCAGGCTTGTTGAACGAATATGATACCAACATTCCAACCTAAAATATTCACCGTGAAATTAGCGAAAAAATCATTTAAGACTTCGCTTGCCATCACCTTATTGGTTTTACCAAATCTAGCTAACGCGATTAGCATTTGTTACGAAGAACAAGACAACTTCCCATACTCCTATCAAAGCCAAGCACACAATACTCGCCACCAAGGTCTGTTTATCGAGATAATTACTAAAGCAGCAATAAAAGCAAATTTAACCATTAACTTTATCCGCAGGCCGTGGCTACGATGTCAGCAAATGGTGAGAAATAATAGCGCACAAGCACTGTTTTCCATGATAAAAACTCCAGATAGAATGCTAGCTTTTAGCTTCCCTAAAAATGAAGAAAACATCCTCATTAGCGGGCAATATAAACTTTTTGTAAAAAAAGGCAGTGTATTTTCACAGCCACAAACCTTGGCATTATTAAGTGATGAACAACAAAGGCTTAATATTAAAGCTTATAAGCAACAAAAGCATTATGGCTTAAGTGCTCCGACAGGTTACGTTGTTAACCAATTAATAAAACAACACAAACTAAACTCGGTATTTGAATATCAAATTACTGAAGGCATGCAAGCTGTTGCCCAAGGAAAGCTTGACGGTTATGTTGTAGAAAGCATCATCGGCATTGACCACATCTACAGCCATCATTTAGAAAATGAAATATTGATGACAGATATAGTGGTGGCAAAAGAAAACTTATATATTCCATTCAATAAGAAATACTACATGCGTAACAAAGAAAGTATCGATAACTTCTGGAGCTATCTTCCATTAATTAGAGCTGAAGTTATTAACCAGTATTGGCAATTGAGTGGGCTGACAAAATAAAAATTATTTGTGTAACTAATAGCTTTAAATTAATAAGGAGTAGTAATGCACTACTCCTTATTTTATCGGTTTTTAATAGCGTAAACTTATAAATATAAATTCACTAAATCATTCACCCAAAACTTTTTCTTATCATCAATAAAGCTTTTTTGCTCTTCTCTTAAAAATGCAATGCCTGATTCAGTACGAAGATCTCCAATCGCTTTTAAAGCCATCGCTCTATCAGACCAAGACTTTCCTGTTTGATATAGTGACTTCAAGTATTCAAATTCACCTTCCGCTTTTAAAATACCCAGTGAAGAAATAGCTGCTTGACGAATGTACTCGTCAGTAGACTCGGTTAACTCTTTCAAGTATTCAATCGCAGATGGGTTATTACCAAAACCTAGCTGATAAACATCAAGGTAATCACCACCAGCTTTAATTTTATTACTTAATTTAACCACTGATTCGTCAGAGATTTGTTGCTTATAAACCGTTGAGTTAATTTTAGCCGCAAATTCCTTCACTAAAAGTGATAATGGTTCATTTAATGTCGGCTCAATGATTTCATCAAAACTCCATACCGGTACCTTGCCACGGCGAATAAAAACAGCTATAGGCTCTTTTTTATCAGCGACCATAACATCAGCACTTAACATGGTAAATGTCACAAAAGGAGAAAAGCCACTAACACGATGATTTTTCATAAATACACTATTAATATCAACATTTAAAGCGTCGCCATTATCTAATGATACGGGAATACCTCGGCTTAACAGTTCAAGTTCGGTGTTTTGCTTTAAATAATTAATCGGGTCAAGTGCGTTATCTTTCGCTGTATATAGTTCAGCATTTAATATGCCCGTACTGAATTTTTTATCCGTATCTTCACGAAGATCAGTAAGAGCAATGTTTTTCCCAGCCAACGAAGTTGCCAGCTCATAATTTACATTAGAAGTAACAGGGGCTTTCACGATATACCCCTTAGGCGCACAGCCTTGAATAAGTAAAAATACCGCTGAAGTTAATAATAGTTTAGTTGTTGTTTTTATCACTTGAATTTCCTTGTAGATGTCTAAAATTTATAATTATTTTTATTGCGCACAAACAATACACAGCAGAATAAGATTAAACAATAAATAATTAGCAACTCCGTTTAAAAAATGAGTAATGAAAGCTCAGCAATGAAATTACAAACTTTTCCTTTCAATAATGGCAAAAATTAATGAATGATTTCATTTTTATGCACGAGCTAACACACAAATATAATTCACTGAAACACAAGATAAAAGTAATCTCCACTTTGCTCAACACATTGAATACGCTTTTTTTCAATGCGCTTGGTTACAAAATCTTTGTTGACCCCGCACGTAAAAACCCTTACAAACAGTTACATTAAATAATATATATACGTAAAGTAATACAAATAATAATCACAAACTACGAAATGGAATTTATTTAAAAATCATGAACTGAACATTCATGAAACTTTAAAGATCACGGACCTCACCAAAGACTTACAGTTTGTTTTCCATCAATGAAACAAAATTTTAGCTAAAAAATCTCTTAATAAACGTTATTAAAAATACAAAAGAGAGACACTCAAGAGGAAGCAATATGAACAAAATGTCATGTGCAATGGCGTCATTAATGATGACCTGTGGAAGTACTGCCGTTTATGCAACAACAGTAGATAGTCAAACACCTAGCGATGCCTTACCGGCCACAGGTGATAGTAGCTGGTCGTTAAGCTTTAGTGATGAATTTAATGGTTCCAATTTAGACTTAACTAAATGGCAAAAAGATGAGAGCACAAAAACACGCTCTCCTCGATGGGATCGCGGCATTGCCGACTGGTGGTTTACCCCTGACAACGTATCGTTAGACGGTGCAGGTAACTTAGTACTTGCGGTGACTAAAGAAGATCACAACACTATGCGCACCGGCTCTGTTAGTTCAATCAACCTTTATGAGCCCACTTATGGTTATTTTGAAGCTAGAGTACAAATTGCCGATAGTACCAAAGATACTCACACCGCATTTTGGCTACAAAGCCAGAACCAAAGTAATGTAGATGGCACAGCCAACGATGGCGCTGAAGTCGATATTTTTGAATCAGCATGGTTTAGCGACACTACTAAAGCAGTGGTTCATATTGACGGTTATGGCGCAGATCACCAGGCCAGTACCAAGGGTTATAAAGCTCCAGGCATGCACAGCGGCTACCACACCTTTGGCGTTGAATGGAATGAGCATGTAATGAGTATTTACTACGACGGCCTATTAAAAACTCAATATGAAGGTATTTGGGTACCACAAGTTGCTGAATTTTTATGGTTATCTGACGGTGCAAGCTTTGGTGATATAGGCACATTTGCTAGTGAACCGTTGGGTTTACTTACCAGCGCAAAGTTTGATTATGTACGTGTTTGGCAACAATCAAATGCTATGAGTCGTGTTATTGTTGGCGCGAATAAAATGAACGGTAACTTCAACTCGGAAGCTGGCGCAAGCGTCACTTATGATAAAACCCCAGGTTGGACCAACTTAGCAGGCGATCAATACCAAGTTGCAACAAAAGCCAATGTTGCCGTTGACGGCACACAAAACCTTATGGTGACCTCAACTCGTATTGCCGGCTTAAACAGCGGTTATGAAATGGTTGAAGGTGACAGCTTTGATATCAGTTACGACTGGGCTGATAACTGGAACTGGAAAGATGGTCTCGATAAAGTCAGTATTAGCTTATTCGTAACTTCCGATAATACCTTAGCTGGCACACGCACTAATTTAGTAACAGATTTATCAGAGCTTTCTAGCATTAACGACAGTTATGAAAGTGTTGATCACGACGCTATTTATACTGCCACAGCTGAAGATGCTGGCAAGGTTGTATTTGTTGCCATAACCAGTACCAATACCGGTTTTGCTCGTTTTGATAATTTTGAATTAGTCAGACACAGCGCTATACCGCCTAACAATGCTCCGGTAATTAATGAAACACCAATCAACCGTGCTGACGCCATTATTGGTGAAGAATACAGCGGCACTATTGCTAACGCAGCAACCGATGCAGACGGCGACTTATTAACCTACAGCTTAGAATCAGCACCGACATGGCTAACAGTTGCTTCTGACGGCACACTCTCTGGTACGCCTACAGAAATAGGCCCACAAAGCTGGACCATTGCTGTAACTGACGGCATGGATACCACCACCGAACAATTAAACATTACCGCCGTAGAACCTGAGCCAATTATACCTACAGTATTATTTAGTGATGACTTTGAAACCGGTGATGCTAGTGCTTGGATTGTTTCAGGTAAAGTACTAGTTAATCGTCATTCATCATTTGATGGTAAATACGGTTTAAGACTTAAACATGAAACCATTATCGACCGTTTCATTAGCACTGAAGGCTATAGCAACATCACCTTAAGTTATGCACGTGAAGCTCAAAAACTTAACGGTAAAGAAAGCTTACGCGTTCGCTGGAAAGTGCAAGGCACTGACGCTTGGCACACTTTAGAAACAGTTTATACCACCCCTTATGCAACAGTTATTAAAGAACTTCCAGCATTAGCAGACAATACCAATATCGTCTTACGCTTTGTGATTAATACGAATAGAAACAAAGAAAAAGCATATTTAGATAACATCGTGGTTAAAGGTGAATAAGTAAAGCAAGCTATCACAAGAACAAGCAAGCACAAAAAGCAAAAGCCGAAACACACGTTTCGGCTTTTTTATTTCACTCGCTGTTCGTACTTTGCACTTATTCTTAAGACTTATCTTTCTCGCTTACCCACTTATTGCTCATTGCATATTGCTAAGCACTTAACGCTTATTCAGTTTCTGGCTTACTCACATTACCGCTAAGTAAAATCAGCTCGCTCTGTTTATGATAAAGAAAATATTTAAACGGGCTGTTAAAGCTAGATACGATGATTTCAGGAGGCTCAGGCTTACTATTGCTAGAACAATCTGAACACGACCATGAAGTAGTGACACTGTAACTTGTTGATGAATTATTAGACTGAGCAACAGGCTCTGGTTTATGTTCAAACTCACTTTGCCCGTAAGCACTTAATTGTAAACCATTATGATTAAAGCTTAAGTTATGCGCTGAATAAGCACTGGTAACATATAAATTATCTAGCAGCTGCTGGTTAATTGCAGAAAAATCAGCCGTGTCTTTATTATTAATATTACTTACCGAAGATAAAGAGCTGCTGCCTTCGATAAAAAATGGCGGTAGGGTTAAGTCTAAACTGGTTAAGCTCATTTTTGACTTTAATGAATTTAGCTCATCAATAGTAAGCTCATCCATAAAGCTATCATAATTATCAATATCTGTACTGGTAACTAAATACAGCGCCCAGTTATCATCAACAAAGGGCAATTCTAAAATAGTGGTATCACCTTCTGAATAATATTGCGCATCAACCAAGCCGCGCATCATCATTACCTCAATGGTTTCATCATCAAATAAAGCAAATTCAGTTAGTTCATCATTTGCACTATCAAAAGGGCTTAACCAAGCGGAAGTAAAACGATTAGCATGGCCTACGAGTAAAATACCATCATCATTTAAATAAACCTCAGGCATGGTACCTTCATGGCTATAATCACTGTTATCAATCAACCATTGCTCAATTTCAGCTTCGATTACGCTGTTATCATCACTAAAATTTACTGAGTGTAGTTCAGCACCGAAATAGCCAATACTGTCATCAACAAAGTCTCTTGAAAAGGCGTAGTCTTCTTGACCCCAATAACTGTTAGCCGATGTAAAAGACGGTGTAGAAACAAAAGGGATAGAATTAGATGGAGTTGGCACTGCCTCACTAGTTAGCTGTTGATCTAAGCTATTAAAGGCTGAATAAAATAAGGTTATATCATTACTTGAACTATTATCAGCGCCACTATCAAAAAGAGTATCATCGAGCGTTAACTCATCAATAATCCCCGTTGCTGTACCTGAAGTAGCACCTAATGAAAGCGCAGCTAACATCGACATTCGTGTATAAGGGTAATCAATAAAGTTACTTTTATGACTAGTGCTAACAAAGGCGCGTTCATTTAATAAGTCAACCCAAGCTTGCAATTCTTGCGGGTTTGCTGATGACGCATTACGTATTTGGGTGGTGTTTAAATTAAAACCTTGCGCTTGTTCTACTTGATTTTCCGTTGGTCGTACATCGGCATCGTTAACTGAATCAGTAGTTGACTCACCACCTCCACAAGCCATTAAACACTGGCTTAATACCAAGCCAAGTAAAATCCTTTTCATTATTTTCTACAACCCTTTTTGCTATAAATTAAGCTTAATCATGATTAAAGACAATTGTAATTCAATCCGTTACAACTAACAACGAAAACAACCGTAAACAACACTTAGCTTCATTACTTTAAACAAGTTTCGAAAATATCTATCAAAGAGTGTTTCACTAAGAAAACATGAAGAGTTTTAGCAGTACACGCAACTAGGGGAATGATGATATCAGCAGCAACCAACAATTTAAAAAAATTTACCTATGCTGAGCAAGAAAAAATATATTTCATAATCCTTAACTTGGAAATTATCCTTTTACGCCACTATCACTAGAAAGAAAGTCATTAAAGCTTTTATCAAACAGTATAAGTATCAACAACAGAGCAAGTATCATAAAAACACAACTCCATCAGCAACTCACACCAAGCCATTGAAATTTAAGGATTTACACTGACCGCACTGAACTCAAATCATCGTTTCAGCAACACCATTATTAGCACACATATACAATCAATAAGAATATTACACTCTCTCCTGCCATTATCTCCTGCCATTAATAATCCCCACAGGCACTCCTTACACTTTGTTTACAAAAACACAAAAAATTTAATTTTTTTATTCATATGCAATCTATTAATTTTAAAGAATAAAATAAGTGACAACCTCACCTAAGTATGTATTTAAGATATGCTTTTTAAAATATTTTATTGACGCTGGCTAAAAAAAAACCTAATAATATAAAAGATAAATATTATAAATATGTAAAAACAAGAAAAACTATAAACAAATTATGATATGGAAATTCAACTAAAGTCAGCGAGTTAATTAATCGTTGCTTCTTCAAGTTACACAGTTCATGGAATCACATCTAAAGACCGCCCAATTTGTTTTTCGCCGCAAGGCCTGTTTCGCATTATAAAAAACGTCTCCAATTAAAATAGAGAGACAATAAGAGGAAGCACAATGAAAAAGCAAATGTCATCTGCAATTACAACACTTCTATTAGCCTACGGAGCTAATGCCACAACAATTGATCCACAAACCCCTGCTGGCGTTCTACCGGCATCAGAGTCTACAGGTTGGAGCTTAGAGTTTACCGATGAATTTAACGGTAGCACGCTAGATTTAACTAAATGGCAAATGGATGAAAGTACTAAAACTCGCTCACCTCGCTGGGATCGCGGAATTGATGATTGGTGGTTCTCTCCTGCCAATGTTTCTTTAGACGGAGCAGGTAACTTAGTACTCGCGGTAACCAAAGAAGACTCAAACACCATGCACACTGGTTCTGTGAGCTCAATTAACCTTTACGAACCTACCTATGGATATGTTGAAGCAAGAATTCAAATTGCTGACAGCACCAAAGACACACACACTGCATTTTGGCTGCAAGGTCAAAACCAAAGCAATGTTGATGGCACCGCAAATGATGGCGCTGAAGTTGATATTTTTGAATCAGCATGGTTTACCGACTCAACTAAAGCGGTAGTGCATATCGACGGTTACGGCGCTGATCATCAAGCAAATACTAAGTCTTATAATACCCCTGGTATTCATAGCGGCTACCATGTATTTGGTATGGAATGGAACGAACACGTCATGAATATTTATTATGACGGGGTATTAAAAACTCAATATGAAGGCACTTGGGTTCCACAAGTAGCTGAATACTTATGGTTGTCTGACGGTGCTAGCTTTGGTGATATTGGCACGTTCGCTAGCGAGCCAGTTGGCTTTTTAACCAGCGCTAAATTTGATTATGTTCGTACATGGCAAGCAGTTCCTGTGACTGACTTAGTACTGGTTGGCGACAACAAAATGAACGGCAATTTCAATGCCGAAGCCGGCGGTGCAATTACTTTTAAAAACACTCCAGGTTGGTATAACCTTGGCGGCGCAGACACTATTGTCGCGACTAACAGCAATGTAACATATGATGGTAGCCAAAACTTAGTAGCAACATCAGTACGTATCGCAGCGCTAAATACTGGCTATGCTATGGTTGAAGGTGATGTTTTTGACATCAGCTATGTTTGGCAAGATGACTGGAACTGGGTAGATGCTTCAGATGAAATTAGCGTAAGCCTTTTTACAACTTCGGATGATACCCTTACCGGCACACGTACTGATTTAGTTGAAAGCTTCTCTGGCCTTTCTTCTCAAAACGGTGTTTATGAAGCCGTTGATCAAAACGGTGTTTATACCGCGACAGCAGCTGACGCTGGTAAAGTTATTTTTGTTGCTATTCAAGGTGACAGCGCAGGTTATGCCCGTGTCGATAACTTTGAACTTATTAGACACAGCGCGGCACCAGCAGGTAACGACGCACCAGTATTTACTGTTAGCCCTATTAATAAAAGCAATGCCACAGTTGATGTTGCCTATAACGGTACATTAGATGGTTCGGCAACCGATGCAAACCCAGAAGATCAATTAACTTATAGCTTAACTTCTCCTGCAGGCTGGTTAACACTTGCTTCAGACGGCACATTATCAGGTACGCCAACTACTGCTGGTTCAGACAGCTGGACAGTTGAAGTAAGCGATGGCACAGACACCGACACGGCGACATTAAATATTACCGTAGATGCTGCACCTACTGGCCCAACAACACTATTTAGTGATAATTTTGAAAGTGGCGATACCAGTGCATGGACGGTATCTGGCAGTGCCACTGTTAACTTGGCCTCATCATATAGCGATAGCTATGGCGTACGAATCAATAAATCAACTTTTATTGAGCGAGTGATCAGCACCGTTGGCTACAGTAACATTACCCTAAGCTATGCCCGACAAGCGATTAACTTATCTGGCACTGAAAACCTACGTGCACGTTGGAAAGTAGAAGGCACTAGCACTTGGTATGATTTAGAAACCTTAAATACCACCCCTTATGCAACATATTCAAAAGTACTGCCTGCTGCGGCAGAAAATACCAGCATTGTTATTCGTTTTGTTACCAACTCTAATAAGAATAATGAAAAAGGCTATCTTGATGACATTCTAGTTACTGGTGAATAAATTAAACTAGCTAATAACATTAGCTAAAGAACGCTACAAGTATATAAAGCAAAAGCCCGAAGTCTACTTCGGGCTTTTTTATTAATTAAATCATTGCTTAATTATTTACTTAATTAGTTTCTTAATTAGTTTCTTAATTAGTTACTTTACTATTTTCTGTTTAACATGAAACAAAGCGCTAAGCTTGAACTTTTGCAACAGCCGCTAACCATTTATTATATAAAGCCTGACGTTCTTGGCTTGGCATTTTTCCAACAAACTTGTGCTGACACTGCCACAACTGAGCAATTTGTTCGGTGGAAGTAAAAATACCCGCTTGCAAGCCGGCTAAATAAGCTACGCCCAACGCTGTAGTTTCAACAACGACTGGTCGTTGCACACTAATATTTAACACATCAGCCAATAAAGTTAATAACCAATTGTTGGCAACCATACCGCCATCAACTCTTAATACTTGCGGCTTTAAGCCGTCTAATTCCATCGCGTTTTGCAAGTCTTTACTTTGATAAACCACTGACTGCAAAGCGGCGCTAATAATTTCATTAATGCCTGAATCACGTGTTAATCCAAGAATAGCGCCACGGGCATCAGCGTCCCAATATGGCGCGCCTAAGCCAGTAAATGCGGGTACTAAAAATACGCCATGATCTAGCCCCGCTTTTTTCGCCAAAGCTTCACTTTCACTCGCATCATTTATAAGCTTTAAGCCATCACGTAGCCATTGTATGGTTGCTCCAGCCATAAAAATACTGCCTTCTATCGCATAGCTTACTTGGCCATTTAAACGATAAGCTATGGTGGTTAATAGCTTATGCTGCGAACTTAAAGCTTGCTCACCGGTATTAAGCATTAAAAATGCACCGGTACCATAAGTACATTTAGCCATGCCTTTGTCAAAACAGGCTTGACCGATAAGCGCTGCTTGTTGATCCCCCGCTACCGCCAAAATAGGAATATCGCGACCAAAAAATTCTGGCTTACATTTGCCAAACTCGGCGGAACAGTCCATCACCTCAGGTAACATCGCTTTAGGAATATTAAAAAGCGTTAATAATTCGTCATCCCAGTATTGCTGATGAATATTAAATAACAGGGTCCGAGAAGCATTAGTGGCATCAGTGCGGTGCTCTCGCCCGCCAGTTAATTGCCAAATAAGGTAACTATCAACAGTGCCAAAAAGTAATTGCCCTTGCTCAGCTTTGGCTCTTGCGCCATCAACGTTAGCAAGTAACCAAGCAATTTTGCTTGCCGAAAAATATGCATCAACCAATAAACCAGTTTTATCGCTAACCAATTTTTTGTCGTTATCAGCAAGTGCGCTACAATATTCTGCCGTGCGTCGATCTTGCCAAACAATGGCATTATAAATCGGCTTTCCGGTGGTTTTGTCCCACACTATAGTCGTTTCGCGTTGGTTGGTAATACCTATTGCCGCAACATCAGTGGCAGCTATGTCACTTTCTTTAAGCACCCGTTGGCAAGTTTTTAAGACCGATTGCCAAATATCATCAGGATTATGTTCAACCCAGCCGTCTTGTGGAAAATGCTGTGCAAACTCTTGTTGAGCACTGGCATGCAACTGGCCTGCTTCAGTAAACAATATCGCCCGAGAGCTAGTTGTTCCTTGATCAATCGATAATAAATATTTCGCCATATTCCCTACTTCCTTGCTTTGTCAGCCGCAATTGTGCTTTTAAGAGTTTACGTTTAATTAACCATCACTCAGTTAATTTACATTAACCGTGATTTGTTCGGTAATCGCTATTGAGCACAGCTCAAATTTAAGGCACTATTTGGCACAGAATATTTACACTTTAGCACTTTTACCAGCTACTTTTTTTAAAGGGTCAACTTATTAGCGACCCAACAAGGAACATTAATGAAACCTAACGTTAAACCGCAAAATCCTAATTTTTCTTCAGGCCCTTGTACTAAACGCCCCGGCTATGATCTTTCTTCATTAAATACCGACAGCCTAGGTCGCTCTCACCGTAGTAGCATTGGTAAATCACGTTTAAAAACTGCCATTGATGAAACTGCTCGTTTATTAAATTTACCCGAAGGTTACAAAGTCGGCATAGTACCGGGTTCTGATACTGGTGCGATGGAAATGGCGATGTGGTCATTATTAGGTCAACGTCCTGTTGATGTTTTTGCATGGGAGTCTTTTGGCTCAGGTTGGGCGTCAGATGTCGCGAAACAATTAAAGCTTGAAGACGCACGTTCGTTTGTTGGTGAATATGGTCAATTACCTGACTTTTCTCAAGCGAACCCAGATCACGACATTATTTTCACTTGGAACGGCACCACCTCAGGGGTAAAAGTAGAAAATGCTGACTGGATAAGTGATGAACGTACTGGCCTAACAATTTGTGATGCCACCAGTGCAGTTTTTGCCATGGATATTGACTGGAAAAAAATTGATGTTGCCACTTTTAGTTGGCAAAAAGTGCTTGGCGGTGAAGGTGCCCATGGCATGTTAATTTTAAGCCCTAGAGCTGTAGAACGCTTAGAGTCTTACACTCCAGCTTGGCCACTACCTAAGGTGTTCCGTTTAACTAACAAAGGTAAATTAATTGACGGCATCTTCAAAGGCGCCACAATTAATACCCCATCGCTGTTATGTGTTGAAGATTACTTAGACGCACTCGCTTGGATCGAGTGCATTGGCGGCTTACCAGCAGCAATTGAGAAAAGCCAAGGCAACTTACAAGCTTTAGCAGAATACGTTGCAGCAAATGATTGGATCGACTTTTTAGCGCAAAGCCCTGAAATATGTTCAAACACCAGTGTTTGTTTCCAGCTAAAAGCCAGCGATGAACAAATTAAAACCATGATCAAATTACTTGCTGATGAAGAAGTTGCCTTTGATATTGGCGCTTATAAAGATGCGCCGTCAGGTTTACGTATTTGGTGTGGTGCCACGGTTGAAAAAGCCGATGTGGTCGCCCTACTGCCATGGTTAACATGGGCTTACGAACAAGCTACAGCTTAAAAGCATAACGGGTGATTGCTGATTGTAATGACCCGTTTTTTTTATTGTTCATATAAAAATAATAAGCTGGCAACAGCAATACAAAATACAAAATAACAGTACTAATAATAATTACCTTAAAACAAACATAATTATAACAACGAGCAACTTATGAAAAAAATTAGAACTTATAACAACATTGCCGCAAAAGGTTTAGACAAATTCCCAGCAAATAACTATGAAGTATCTCCAGCTTGTGAAAACCCCGACGCTATTTTATTGCGTAGTCATAAATTGCATACCGAAGCGCTACCAAGTTCAGTATTAGCTATAGCGCGAGCAGGCGCAGGTGTTAATAACATTCCGGTAAGCGACTACACGCCACAAGGTATTGTAGTATTTAATACCCCAGGCGCTAACGCCAATGCGGTTAAAGAATTAGTATTAGCGAGCTTATTATTAGGCTCACGCGGTATTACTCAAAGCATGAACTATGTTGATTCATTAGCTAACGAAACCGACCCAACAGCCCTTCACAAAAAAGTAGAAGCAGGTAAGAAGCAATACGGCGGCAGCGAGCTAGAAGGTAAAACCTTAGGCGTGGTTGGTTTAGGTGCTATTGGCGCTAAAATAGCCAACCTTGCTTTAAGCTTAGGCATGAAAGTTATTGGTTATGATCCCAAGCTCAGTGTTGAAGCGGCATGGCAGTTATCGTCAAGCGTTACTCGCGCAGCAAACCTTAATTCATTATTAGCGCGTTCTGACTTTGTTACCTTGCACGTGCCTGTTGTTCCTGCAACCTTAGGCTTTATGAATGAAGAAGCGTTTTCAGCCATTAAAGACGGTGCGCAACTGATCAACTTAGCGCGCGGCGAATTAGTCGAAGAAAGCGCGGTTATTGCCGCTTTAGACTCTGGCAAGCTTACCCGTTATATTGCTGACTTTCCAAGTGAAGCTCTTATTGCTCATGAAAAAGCGATCTTATTTCCTCATTTAGGCGCAAGTACTGTAGAAGCAGAAGAAAACTGTGCGGTAATGGGGGCTAATCAATTAGTCGACTTTCTTGATAACGGCAACATTATTAATTCAGTGAATTTCCCTGCAGTATCAATGGAACGGACCACAGGTTATCGGGTAACTTTTGCTAACGATAACGTACCAAAAGTATTAGGCACAGTATTAAACTTATTAGCCGACTTAAACATTAACGTACTTGATATGGTCAATAAAAGTCGTGATGAAATCGCCTACACTATTTTAGATATTGAACAAGAACCAACTGCGAACTTATTAGAGCAGCTTTCAAACGTTGAACATGTATTTCATGTAAGAAGTGTGTAATTTAGCTTAAAGCTTCAAGAAATGAAGTAAACAAAGCAAGTAATAAAAAAGGCTGCCCGATTTAATCTGGCAGCCTTTCTCGTTTTAATACTTTGATATATTCATCAAAACATTAAAGCGTTAATTATACTTGGTAGATCCAAGCTAAAAAACATTTACGTTGGTTCACATTGTTAAATTTAATTAACTGTGAGCCTTTTTTATCTGTTACAACAATATTAAGTTTGTTCACAGATATAGATTGTACGGGTGAACTTATTGAAAGCTCCAACCCATTATTGGTATAAGACATAATACACTCTTTAAATTTGCGAAATACCAAGTTGATCAATTAATTATCCAGATTGGTATAATAACGCACACATAAGAAAGCTATATTATTGTTTGAGCAATTTAGAAAATAATAACTAACAAAGTACTCGAGTTAAATACTCGAATATCAGACAACAATTAAGCTTAGTTTTTTTTGGTGATGACTGACTGTGAAAGGGAAAGACATAACACGGTTCATCTACTTAGAAAGTAACAGATGAACAGTTAAATAAACGAGAGGAGAATAAATAACTCGCGCATACTAGCGCTATATGATTACAAAGTAAACACTTAGTTTAACTATTAAGCCATTTAAACGTTATCCTTGCAGAAGTTCTTCTTTAGATGGGTTTAAACATAACAATAGACCAAACAGAACGCACCATAAACTAAAAAGGTTACATTGCTGATATTTCAATAACAGCAATGTAACGACGCAACTAAACGGTTTTAAATAGGCGGTTATGAATAATCAGGTGCATCTAAGGTTTCGCCATGCATAGTACCAGTTACCGCAGCAACATAAGCTTTAGCGGTATCAGCAGCTGATAAACCATGTCTGCTGTCCATGCCCATCATCTCCATCGTTTCTTTAACAAAGGCGGGGGCAACCACATTCAATCGCACATTATCTAATTCCAACGCGGCCGCTTTTACAAAGCTTTCTAATGCACCATTGGCCATACTTATCGCGGCACTGCCCGGCATAGGTTGACGCGATAAAATACCTGAGGTTAAGGTAATTGAACCGCCTTCTTTGACAAAAGCCTGCCCAAAACGTAATAAATTAATTTGTCCCATTAATTTATTTTGCAGTGCCAATTGATAGTTTGCATCACTTAATAGCTCTAATGGTGCAAAGCTTGCTAAACCAGCCGTAGAAATTACCGCATCGACTTGACCAACTTCAGCAAACATCGCTTGAATTGAGTCACTGTTACCTAAATCAACTTTAACATCACCGCCTGAGAAATTGGCTTTAATCACTTGATGCTCGCCAGAGAATGCTTGTGCAACTGCCTGACCAATAGTACCTGATGCGCCGATTAATAATATTTTCATGTTTTTTCCAAATTGTGTTTTTGTTTAAGTTGCAATAAGTATAATTACCCACTTAAATATGATAAACAGCGATAAATTGAAAAGATTATTCACAATATGAGAAAAATAGATTTATTAAGAGCGATGCGAACTTTTCTGTTGGTTACTGAAAAAGAAAGCTTTAGTGGCGCGGCGAGGGAATTGAATATCGTAACTTCTGCAGTCAGTAAACAAGTGGTCGACTTAGAAACGCACTTTGCTGCTCAGCTGTTATATCGAACCACGCGCGCGATGCATTTAACTGTGGAAGGCACATATTACGTTGAGCGCTTTAAAGACATTCTTAGTCGTATTGATGATCTTGAAGATATTGCCAATGAACGGCAGCAAAGAATTGCCGGCCATATTCGTATTTCAGCGCCGCTAGGCTCATCACAGTTAGGCATATTGCAAAGCACCAGCGACTTTATTAAACAATATCCTCAAGTGAATATCTCATGGATGTTCGTTAATCGCTTTGTCAACATGGTGGAAGAAGGTGTCGACTTAAGTGTGCGCGTGGGAGAACTACCCGACTCAAGTCTTGTTGCGCGGCGTTACTCGTCAATAAAAGTGCACTTTGTCGCGAGTCCAGAATATATTGCTCGTTTTGGTTTACCCAATCACCCAAAAGACTTGGTGAACCACCAGTGCATTTTAGACAGTTCAAATCGTCAGCCGGGTCGATGGCGTTATGTAGAAAATTCACGCGATCAGCAAGTTTCGGTCAAGCCTTTTATTGAAGCGAACGATGGTGATGTAACCGCAAAATTCTCTGCTGACGGTCATGGTATTGCTCAGTTACCAACGTTTTTAATTCAGCAATATTTAGACTCAGGAAAATTGGTCCCGATATTAGCAGACTTTGCCTTCAAGCCTTTACCGGTATCGTTGGTATTTCCAGCGAATAAACTCATGAACACCACCTTAAAAACCTTAATTAATTATCTTATCGAAAATAAAAAATCTAAAGCTTAGTAGCGAGTAAGCATACTTCTCCTGAGCGCGCTTATATGCTTGCTCCTCGCTCTCTTGGAGCTTATTCATGCCTTACAAGAAATTAAGCTCTGGTCCTAAAGGAATAATACCAGTTGGGTTGATGGTGGTATGCGAGCCATAATAATGGGCTTTGATATAATCAATATCAACGGTACTGGCAATGCCCGGCTGATGGTATAAGTCGCGTAAATAATTCGATAGCGCCGGATAATCAGCAATACGTTTTTTATTGCATTTAAAGTGGCCAAAATAAACCGCGTCAAAACGTACCAGCGTGGTGAAAAAGCGCCAATCAGCTTCAGTGATCTCGCTGCCAACTAAATAAGCTTGTTTACTAAGGCGTTGTTCCAGTTGCTCTAACACCGTAAATAATTCAGTATAGGCTTCTTCATAAGCAGCTTGTGTAGTAGCAAAGCCAACCCGATAAACGCCGTTATTAAAGTTGTGATAAATCAGCTCATTTATTTCATCAATTGCACTGCGCAGCTCTGTCGGGTAATAATCGCCGGCCTTAGCGCCAACATCATCAAAAGCACTGTTTAACATGCGAATAATGTCTGCTGACTCATTGCTAACAATGGTATTCGTTTTTTTATCCCATAATACTGGTACCGTCACTCGGCCGGTATAATCAGCATCAGCTAAGCTATAAATTTCATGCATACGTATTTTATGATTAATGCTATCGGCGATTACGCCATTACCTGGTGTAAAGGTCCAGCCTTCATCGCCCATGTAAGCATTAACAATTGATACCGAAATCATATCTTCTAAGCCTTTAAGGCTACGGAAAATCAAAGCGCGATGTGCCCATGGACACGCCAGTGATAGATATAAATGATAACGACCTGCTTCAGCTTTAAAACCAGCGTTACCACTTGGCCCAGCTTCGCCATTTTTGGTTACCCAATTGCGAAAACTGGAGTCTTTACGAACAAATTTCCCGCCATTTTCTTTAGTATCATACCAATCGGTATGCCATTTACCTGCGACTAATAATCCCATAATAACGTCCTCTATTATTCATTTCTTTTGGTGTTAATGTTGATACTACAAAGCTTACTTAATGAATGTTTTTAATTAAGCGATTAAAGCGACGCTTTGTGGAACAAGCCATTATTAAAGTCGTCATAAGCCTGCATAATTTCTGCGCGAGTATTCATTACAAATGGCCCGCCACGAGCCACTGGTTCATTAAGTGGTTTACCGGCAATTAATAACAAGCGGCTTGGTTTATCACCATTAACTATGGATAATTGCTGACCTTTACTTAATACGCCAAGATTTTTGGCAACAATTTTTTCATCTTGCAAAGGAGTTTCCCCTTCAACCGTTAAGTCACCTTGAATAAGGTAAATAAAGGCGTTGTGACCAACCGTTATGTTTTGCACAAAATGATCACCTGCCGGAAGTCGAATATCCATATATAGTGGATAGGTATAATCGTTAATCACCGGACCAACGGTGCCTTGGTTTGTTTTACCTGCAATAACGGTAATTTCACACCCATTTATATGGCGCTCAATTGGCATAACATCAGGTAAAAACTCTTGATAGTTAGGCTCGGTCATTTTTGCCATTTTAGGTAAATTCACCCACAACTGAAAACCTTGTAATAAACCATTTTCTTGCTCGGGCATTTCAGAGTGCAATATGCCTTTTCCTGCCGTCATCCATTGCACACCGCCGGGTTCAATCACACCTTCATGACCGGCATTATCTTTATGACGCATTCGACCATTAAGTAAATAGGTTACTGTTTCAAAGCCTCGGTGTGGGTGCTCAGGAAAGCCGCCAATATAATCTTGCGCTTGCTCACTTTCAAAGCTATCAAGTAATAAAAATGGGTCTAACATATTAAGCTCTGGCGAACCGATAATACGGGTTAATTTAACACCGTCGCCATCTGTGGTTGCTATGCCAGAAAGCACTTTAACTAAGCTGCGCTTCTCAGCCTTAATATGAGTATTTTCTACTTGTTCAGTATTCATCAGTTGCTCCTATTTAATTAGCTAAGTAAATTTAAGTAAGTGATTCTTTACTTGGCTCTATTGTCCAGTGCATAAGCACCCGGTCCTTGAGCAAATAAGATAAAGAAAGCGCCAGCTATGCTAATGTTTTTCATGAACATGATCATTTGCATTTGATTAGCAAAATCAGCATGAAATAACACCGCTGAAACGAGACTAAAACCGGCTAATAAAAATGCTGCCTGATGTGTTTTCCAACCTAAAATAATGGCTAAAGCACCCAGTATTTCAACCACAATAACCAATGGCAATAATATCGCGGGTACGCCCATCGCTTCCATGTAACCTTGAGTGCCAGCATAAGAAAAAACTTTGTTTATACCTGACGTTAAAAAAATTATCGCTAGTAAAACTCTACCTAATGGTGCACTTAATAATTGTAATTTATTCATTTTTTGCCTCGTTTATTGTTCAAATATAGGGTTAATTATATTTTGTTTTGGTGTTATATACGGTTATGTTTGCTGCTAAGTAAATTCAATAAGCAAAGTTTAGTTGTTGACCAAAAGATAATAAACAGTCATATTTTTAAATAATAATTCTCAAAATAAGAACAATAGGCGTAATAGTATTATGGGACAGTTAGAAGATATGGCGTTGTTTGTTCGCATTATTGAAGCTGGCGGCATAGGGAAAGCCGCAGAACAACTCAATATTGCCAAGTCAGCGGTGAGTAAACGCTTAAGTGATTTAGAGGCGAAGTTAGGTACACAATTGCTGTCGCGCACCACCAGAAAATCGACCTTAACTGATGCAGGCACAACTTATTATCAACGCTCATTAACCATTATTGACGATGTTGATGAAATGAATGCGCAAACACTTGGTAGTAAAACCTCACTTTCAGGCACCTTGAAAATGACCATGCCGCTATCGTTTGGTTTACTTCATTTAACTCCGGTCATAAACGAATTTACCAAAAAACATCCTGATTTAAACTTGCAAATAGACTTTGTTGACCGCCATATCGACCTTATTGAAGAAGGCTACGAACTGGCTATTCGCATAGCCGATTTAAAAGACTCAAGCTTACAAGCAAAACGCCTGATGCCTATTCATCATATATTATGTGCCAGCCCTGATTACTTAGAAAAAGCAGGAATACCAAAAAACATCACGGAATTAGCCAAGCATAACTTTTTACAATACGG
Organism: uncultured Alteromonadaceae bacterium; assembly: GCA_947501935.1. Taxonomy (GTDB): domain Bacteria; phylum Pseudomonadota; class Gammaproteobacteria; order Enterobacterales; family Alteromonadaceae; genus CANMXU01. The sequence goes on along the minus strand of CANMXU010000010.1, from coordinate 99,458 downwards.
TAGCAATAACGTGATCACAGTAGGCGATCCACAAGGTAAAGCGCATAAGCTACAGTTAAACAGTAAAATTGCGGCCAACAACGGCGACTTCTTAAAAGATATGGCCATTAACGGCCACGGAATCGGGTTTGCGCCAACATTCATTGTTCACCAAGCAATAACATCAGGCCAACTAATACCTATTATGGCTGAGTATAAATTACCGCTATTACACGCTTATGCTGTTTACCCACAAACACGCTTTTTATCGCAGCGCTGCCGCGTATTGATTGACTTTATTGCCAATTATTTTGGTGAGCAGCCATATTGGGATGAGTTTTAATGGCTTGTCTAGGTTTTATCTATAGCTGAGTCGTAAATAAATAGCACTCGCCAGCTATTCATTTACGACCACAACAATTAATACTTACAAATGCGGAAAGCCTTGCCACAAAAAATAAGTACGATATTATAATAAAAATAGATACTTAACTTAAACTTTAAAGCATTTAAAATTATTTAAAAATTAATATTAAAGGATTAATAAATAAAATGTATCAGATTAAAAGAGTATTAAATAAATTTTTGTTCGGTGGAATATTTATCTTTATTTCTTGTTGCTCACTAGCTTCACTTACTGAACATACTGTTAAAAAGAGTAGTGGTTTTCCTCAATTATTATCAGGAAAACATCGAATTGTAATAAATCATGATGGTGAAAAAAGAGAAGTTTATATAGAAATCCCCACGAGTATTGATAAACGAGAGAAATTTCCTGTTGTATTTGGTTTTCATGGCGCTTCAGGAAAAGGGCTTGGATATCACAATAGGTTATCACCGTACGTTAAATCAAAACGCATTATAAGCATTAGTCCTACAGGCGGAAAATCAAGAAGTGGCAATACGTTATGGAATTTTAAAAAGAGATCGAAATCAAACAGTGATGATGTAGGTTTAGTTAAAAGGATTATCTCAAGTTTAGTTGAGCAAGAGTTAGTCGATGAAACAAGAATTTTTGCTACTGGAGGGTCAAGTGGTGGATTATTCGCTTATCGTCTTGCTAAAGAAACTCAGCTATTTTCGGCTATAGCTCCAACTAAATGTGGCATGACAAAGAATGCACATGAGCCTGACAAGGAAACTAGAAAAACGTCTATATTTCAAGTGATCGGTGATAAAGACAAAAGCTTTAAAGGTAGTAATAAAAATTTCGCACAAATGTACTCCGCAAAAGAAAGAATAAATATTTGGCAGAAGTTCAACCAATGTAGTGCAGCTAGAGTTAAAAAGCTAAACCGTAAAATGACTCTTAACTCTTACGTTTGTGAAGAAGAAAAAAAAGTTATGTTATTAACCTTACACGGTATTGGCCATAGTATTGGCGGAGAATTAAGAAGTAAAATGGATGCTATGATTATGAATTTTTTTGAGCAACATTAAACTATAATTCACCATAAAATCATTAATTTAAGTGGTGCTTTATGTAGATACGAGTATCTTAATTTAAAAGCGTACCAAAAGCCCATTTATTTATAGCACGCTAGAAACTTCTCACTGTTCTCGGTATACCTTTTCTAGTAAACTCCGCTGCGTTTTATTACCTATATCGGATTTATCATTTTGCATACTCTTTCTCAGCTGCGCTCAGGCGAATTATCTGGTGTTACTCACTTAAGCCTGTCGGAAAATTTAACGTCATTTCCACTAGAGGTTTTATCTTTAGCTGACAGCTTAGAAGTGCTCGATTTATCCAATAATCAACTAACCACTTTACCACCAGAATTAGCGCAACTTAGAAAACTGAAGATAATTTTTGCTTCACATAATAAGTTTAGCTGTTTACCCAGTGTGTTGGGTGAGTGTCCTGAATTGGAAATGGTTGGCTTTAAATCGAATCAAATTAATCAGGTACCTGAAAACTCACTACCTCCGAAGTTACGTTGGTTAATATTGACCGATAACCGTATTGAATGTTTACCTGAGTCTATCGGCCAAAGAACCCGCTTGCAGAAACTCGCTTTAGCAGGGAATTTTTTAACTGAATTACCGCAAAGCATGGCGCAGTTAGTTAACCTTGAATTAGTGCGTATTTCAGCTAATCGGATACAAAAATGCCCTGAACAATTATTCGCCTTACCTAAATTGGCTTGGTTAGCGTTTGCAGGCAACCCTTTTAGTCACGTGGATGAACATATCGCCAGCGTGCCTGAAATACCTTCATCAAGCTTCTCGTTACAAGAAGTATTAGGACAAGGCGCATCAGGGGTTATTTCACGAGCTGTTTGGCATGAAGGGCAAAGTAACTTCCCTGACGATATTGCCGTAAAAGTTTTTAAAGGTGAAGTTACCAGCGACGGCTATCCACAAGATGAATTGAATGCCTGTTTAAAAGTAGGTAACCATGCCAACTTAGTAGAGTCGTTAGCACAAGTAAAAGAAGCGGGCTATTTGGCGCTGATCATGAACTTAATACCTGCGCACTATAAAAACTTAGGTTTACCACCTTGTTTTAAAAGTTGTACTAGGGACACTTTTCCAAATGGTTTTACTCTTTCAATAACGAATATTGAAAAAATTGTTGAGCAAATGACAGAGGTTTTTGAACATTTGCATAACAACCAAGTTTGTCATGGTGATTTATACGCGCACAATACCTTATTTGATCAAGACGCGAATATTATTTTTGGCGACTTTGGTGCAGCCACTATGTATCACATGTTAACGATTGAGCAACAGCAGCTTGTTAAACAAGTTGAGCAACGGGCGTTGAAGCACTTTATTGATGACTTACTCAGTGTTTGTATCATTCAAGACCAGAGTAGCCCTGAGTATAAAGCGCTTAAGCAAAAGATAAATCGAAAAAGTTAAATCACAAAGTTAAGTCACTCTGCCTAACTTTTGAACTAGCTTTCACTTTTTCGCTTGCACCGCTAACTTTCAGCTTATAGCTAGCTTTGTTGTAAAAGCGTTAGCGCTTACTTACATTCAGTAACTGTAAGTTTTTAGCAATATCTTCCGCTGCTGTAGCAGGGTTAATATCGTCATCTATTTTTAAAATTTTTCCTTGTTTGGAAATATAAAAAGTTACTCGGCTAGCCACACGGAAAATATTTAATACATCATAGTCTTTAGCAACACCTTTACTTGGGTCACTTAGCATTGGAAAGTCAGCATTGGTTTTTTCGGCAAAGTCGCGATTGTCATCTAATGGGTCAACACTGGCCATAAAATAACTTACGTTATACTCACGAATTAAATGGCCTTTTTCGACTAACGATTTACATTCAATAGTACAGCCGCGTGTGTTCGCCATAGGATACCAAGCCAAAACAATAACTTGCTTATCTTTATAATCACTGAGTTTATAAAACTCTCCGGTCGTCGCCTGTAAATTAAAGTTGGGCGCTATGTCACCTACTTTTAAATCGCTAGCAAATACAGAAAAACTGCACAGCCATAAAGTGACAATACTCAAGAGTGTAGATAATTGCGTGAAAGAGGTGGTTTTTCTTGATGCGTTCATTTAAACAGTTCCTGTGTTCGGTAAGCTAAAAATACTGATTAATTAAAGTATACAGAGTTATTGAAGAATTAGATCACACCGGTAGATGTTGCACTCAAATAAAGTCGGCTTAAGTTCGGCTTAAGCTCGGTATAAACTCGGCTCGAATGAGGCTAAATCTAAATGAATAACAACGAGATAAAAATTTCCCTAGCGGCACATACAGAAACGCCATCACTAAGTAATACCGCTAAGTAAACCTAATAATGGCGCTTTTAAACAGTTCTCGTTTTAAGATAGCATCGTTAAAATGAGAACTCGCTAGATAAAATTATGCAACTCTTTGAGCCGTTAATTGGCTGTCAAGGTATTCATCTAAGGTACCTTGGAAGTTATTTAATTTTTTATCTTTAATATCAATAATGCGTGTGGCTAAGCTGGAAACAAACTCACGGTCATGACTCACAAAAATCAAGGTACCTTCAAAGTCTTTAAGCGCATTGTTTAATGCGTCAATCGCTTCAATGTCCATATGGTTAGTTGGTTCATCCATGATCAATACATTAACATCACCCATCATTAACATACCAAACAATAAGCGGTTCTTTTCACCACCAGAGCAATTACGGGCTTTTTTATTGGCATCATCATCGGTAAATAGCATACGACCTAACATGCCACGCACGCTTAAGTCGTTATGACACGGTCTGCGCCATTGTGACATCCAATCCATTAATGTTAAGTCGTTATCAAAAAATGAACCGCTATCTTGTGGGCAATAACCTACTGATGCATTTTCAGACCATTTAACAACACCATCTACATGTTCTAATTCGTTCATTAAACAGCGTAACAAGGTAGTTTTACCCACGCCATTTTCACCAATAATAGCTAGCTTAGCGCCAGCTTCTAGCAATAAATCACCGTTTTCAAATAGCATTTCACCATCAAAGCCATGGCTTAAGTTTTCAAGTTCTAAGGCTTGACGATGCATTTTCTTACCTGGAGCAAAAGCAATTTTAGGGGTAATACGGCTTGACGACTTCACATCATCAAGTTTAATTTTATCCATTTTTTTCGCACGAGAACTTGCTTGTTTGGCTTTTGAAGCATTCGCACCAAAACGGTTAACAAAATCTTGTAGCTCGGCTATTTCTTCTGCTTTTTTAACATTACCTGATAATAACTGTTCACGTAATAATGCCGACTGTTCAAGGAAATACTCATAGTTACCTGGGTAAATGCGTAATTCACCGTAATCAATATCAGCCATATGAGTACAAACAGAGTTAAGGAAATGTCTATCATGCGAGATAATGATCATGGTGCATTTACGTTTGTTTAATTCGTTTTCTAACCAACTAATGGTATGAATATCCAAGTTATTGGTTGGCTCATCAAGCAGTAAAATATCAGGGTTAGCAAAAAGTGCTTGGGCAAGTAATACCCGTAATTTCCAACCGGGAGCAACTTGTTGCATTGAACCGAAATGAAACGACTCTTCAATACCCGCTTCTAATAAAATTTCACCAGCACGACTTTCCGCGGTGTAACCGTCCATTTCAGCAAATTCACTTTCTAGTTCACCAGCACGCATGCCATCAGCTTCACTCATTTCTGCTTGTGCATAAATGGCATCACGCTCTTGCTTAACTTTCCATAACTGCAAATCACCCATGATAACGGTATCAATAACACTGTACTGTTCAAAAGCGAACTGGTCTTGTCCCAAGGTACTTACTTTATTACCGGTAGTTACGGAAACATTGCCAGAAGTAGGCGCTAAATCACCACTAAGTATTTTCATGAAGGTCGACTTGCCACAGCCGTTTGCACCGATCAAACCGTAGCGGTGACCGTGGCCAAATTTTGCTGAAATGTTTTCAAACAACGGCTCTGCGCCAAATTGCATAGTGATATTAGATGTTGAGATCAAAAGATATTCCTAAATTTTTAAGCCACTTTCCACAACATCACTAGCAAGAATAACTGCTAACTGAAAGCAAAAAAGAGGGTATGAATAACAAGTGCTTGACGTTAAATGAGGCTCAAAAAATGAAACATTGCTTTGGTCAGCAGATTAAGGTCGCGCATTATACAGTAATATGCAGCGCTTCCCCATCTAATATTTACTTTTAAGTGATTATTTTTTGTACGCCCGTGTTACTTTAGCGTTAGTACGGGTCACAACAGTGGCTTAGCTAGCTGTTTTATTTCTAACTGAGTGGAAAAATAATGATAACGACAAAAAACAGACAATAAAAAAGGGAATGTTATATTCCCTTTAATTCAGCAGTATGTAGTTAGAACAGCCTACTTATTTAGTGACTCTTTCGCTGCTTCAACTTTGGCAAAGTCTAAGCCAAGTTCATCAACAGCTTCTTTGATCAACCCTGGATTTTGCATCACCATCATCATTAACGCTTGTAATTTTTCAGGGGCAATACCAAGTTGTTGCACGGTAGCCATCGCCATTAATGGGTTTTCGGTTAACGCTTGAAATACTTCTTTAATTTGAACATCACTTACATTGTGCTCTTTTAATATTGCAATAATAGGGTTCATTCTTTCACCTGTTATGTTTTGATTTTCTACTTACCAGTATTTTATCAGCCACTCGTTTATTAAAACAAATTGTGTTTAAACAAATTCTATTTTAACAACCTAGATAAAATACGACTGGATAACTTTTTAAGCTTAAGCAAAGTCGATTATTTTAAAGACTCTATCGCCGCTAAAGCTTGACTAAATTCAGCAAGTTCCATTTCAAGACATTCGTCATCGCCCTGCCAGTTAATACCTATCATCACACCGTCTTCACTTAAGTCTTCAAGCCAAAACTCAAACCAATCAGCGAGAGTAATTTCACTTGGAATATAGTTGCTCCATTCATCAATACAATGCTGCTGAGCTAACTCTGCGCTTGACCATAACGGCATAGCGTCGGTATTTTCAAAACTAGGAGAGTCGAGTACTACCCAGTCTTCACTGGCTTTATCTTGTAATGCCCAAAATACTTGTGTTGGTTTAGTTTCCGCCAAAAAGGCGTTTAAGGTACTGTTGCTATCGCTCATGGATATTGTGCTCTAATAAATTTAATGGAATGATTATACCTACACTACTAACATTTTAACGTTTATTTTTTGGTACATAATTTAATATAGAAACCGGTACTACTTTTTTCACCGGAAAGCCTTCAAATTCTTTACGAGCAATAACATGCCCTAAGCGACTTTCAATGGCGCATAAATTTCTAAAATTATCTTTGGCAACAAACGACACCGCTTCACCGCTAGCGCCAGCACGGCCGGTACGACCGATACGATGAATATAGTCATCAACTTGATCTGGCACATCGTAATTAACTACACGATCGAGTGCGCCAATATCAAGGCCGCGCGCGGCAATACCAGTAGCGACTAAAAATTTAATATCACCGGCTTTAAAGTCAGCTAATATTTTTTCACGTACCGCTTGAGTTCTGCCACCATGAATACTTTCTGCGTTAATGCCACGTTTTTCTAACTGACTAACCAGCTTGGCAGCGCCATGTTTGGTTTCAATAAAAATAAGTGCTTGTTGCCACGCTAATTCTTTAATTAAGTGGCTTAATAACGCTGACTTTTTGTCTTTATCTACCGTGACTAACCATTGCTCAATTTTAGATTTTGACTCTGAACTTTGCGTAAGTGAGATTTCTTTAGCGTCAGCATTTATTGCCCGTTTTGCTAAGCCGCGAACATCGTCAGACATGGTGGCTGAAAATAATAAGTTTTGGCGCTCTTTCGGCAAACGTTCGAGAATTTTATTAATATCGTCGATAAAGCCCATATCTAACATGCGATCGGCTTCATCTAATACTAAAAATTCAAGTTCATCAAAATGTAAGGCGCGTTGATGAGCCATATCTAAAAGTCGACCTGGCGTGGCCACCACAATATCAATACCCCAAATTAAACTCTGCTTTTGTGGGGCAATATCAATACCGCCATACATCGCCATCGAAGTAAGGTCTAAATTTTTACTGTAATTAGCAATGCTAGCTTCTACTTGCATAGCAAGTTCACGCGTTGGGGTAAGAATAAGTGCGCGAATGCGTTTACCACGAAGCTTATGCTCTTGGCTGATATGGTCGCGGTTTATTTTTTCCAGTAACGGCAGTACAAAACTCGCGGTTTTTCCGGTACCTGTTGCAGCAGCGGCAACTAAGTCTTGCCCTGATAAAATAATTGGGATGGCTTTTTTCTGAATTGGCGTTGGCGTGGTGTAGGCTAAATCAGTAACCGCATTTACTATTGGTTTGGATAAACCAAGTGTTGAAAATGACATATAAAATCTCAGGTAAAAAATCATCAACACAGCGGAAAACCAAACCTAAAAAGCTTGCTTTAACGACCATGGACAGGAAAATAATGGCGCACAGTATAACAGTAATATCCCGAGCCTAGTAGGTAATGTCATCTAATACGAAAAAAGTGATGGAAGGTATCAGTGCTTTAAACATAAAAATTATTTAACTTATTTAAACCAAGCTTTACCACCAATGAACTTATAGGCAGGCATACCGCGAATTAATGTGTCTCTGGCAAAAATAGCCGAGCACTCAGGGCAAGTGCATGGAGTAAGTGTGTAGTCTTTTGTAATACGGCTTTTAAAGCACTTAATTAACGCGCCCTTGCCGCCTTTTTTATATTTATAAAGCAAGCCATTGCACTTACGACAATAAATAGTTACTGACTTTTCGGGAGCTTTTATTAGGGTCTATTGCTCTTTCAGTTTATAGTTCTGTTGTTCTTGAAAAAGATGGCAATCAAGGCGCTTAATATAATGTTTGGTTGTTCCAAATGCATTATTAAGCAACAAAGAGTGACGCTTTTTCAAGACAACCCGAAGGGCTATGGCTATTTTTCAACCTAACATCGTTGAAAATAGTTAAAGTAGAGCGACTACATAGTACTCTTTCCGCCTTGTTATCTTAAAAAATAGCCTATAGCAGAAGCTAAAATGAAAGAGCAATAGACCCTAGGTTTAGCCATAATTTTAGGCTCTAAATGTTAAGTTTGAAACAAAAACCATAGCCAACTACCATTTCGCTAATAATTTACTTACGTCTTTTTTAGCGGTTTTACTAAGCTTTTGTATTAATGAAAACGGGACAAAGTCATGGCTAATTTTTTGGTTAATATCGTCAACCATGCTTAGCCATAACTTTGCGGTCATTTCTGCGTCATATAAAGCTCTATGAAATGCGCCATCGCTTGGAATGTTTTTATAGTTAACCAAGGTGCCTAGTTTATGATTTGGCGCATCAAGGTTTATACGACGAGAAACTAACAACGAACAAATAAACTCACCATTATATTCGCAAGAAACTTTGCTTAATTCAGCGTCTAAAAACTTTTTATCAAAAGCGGCATTATGCGCGAGTAAATTATCGTCACCAATAAAATCAGCAAACTCGCTCATCACTTGCCCACAAGCAGGAGCACCACTTAACATGCGATTTGAAATACCAGTATAACTTTCAATAAAACCACTAATTCGAAAACCCGGATTCATCAACGCCTGATATTTGTCGGTGATCACGCCATTTTCAATTCTCACTGCCCCAATTTCTATTGCTCTATCACCATTATTGGGTGACAAGCCTGTGGTTTCAAAATCGAGTACAACAAGTGAATTGGCATTTTCATGCATAGCGGCGGCTCTGGTGATGGTAAAAGGATGCTGATTTTAACCATTTACATTAAAAATTACAGTAAAAATAACTGTGTAGTTTTGTTGCTTGCGTAACGGTTATTCTGGTTATTGAAATGCACATGACTTTTAGGTTTAAGATCTCATCTAAAAAATAATGCTTATCGATATATGACTTTACTCCTTTTTACTTTCACGTAAGCTTTAAGTAGCCTTAGCCATAAAGAGCAAAATCAAGAGAAAATTATGATCATCAATTTAGACAATTATTCTGCCAGCCAACGTTATCACTTAATGACCCAAACGATTATTCCAAGACCCATCGCTTGGGCGCTCACCGAATCAGATAATGGCACTATCAATGTCGCCCCTTTTTCTTATTTTACCGCCGTTTCAAGTGAGCCAGCATTATTAATGATTTCAATAGGTAAAAAGCCTAATGGTGAACCTAAAGACACTTTAGTAAATACCTTAGCTCATAAAAAAATCGTCATTCATATTGCCTCTGAGCAGCAAGCCGACTTAGTTACACAAACGGCAGCGTCTTTACCTCATGGTGAATCAGAGCTCGATATTTTTTCCACTACTGATGCTGTACTTAATACCACAGACTTCGACGCTTTCCCGTTACCTAGATTAGCACAATGCGATATCGCATTTGGCTGTGAATTATTTGATACCAAGGTATTGGGTGAAGCAGAGCAAACTTTACTTTTTGTTAAAATTGAACAAGTCTATATTAACCCGAAGGTTATGAGCCTTGATGATAAAGACAGAATTAAAGTCTATGCCGACAACGTAAAACCGTTAGCGCGTTTAGGTGCTAACGAATATACTGGCACCACTCCACCTTTTAAGGTGCAACGACCTAAATAGTTAGTGAGTTATTAAGGAAAAGTAAAGTGACCATGGAAAGTTTAGAGCAACAAAAGAAAACTGCTGAGGTAGCTTCAGGGCATGTGTATGTGATGACCCATTCATTTTTTTCAGATGTCATTCGAATTGGCTGCAGCCCAGAAGATCCAATAAAGCATGCCGAGATACTCTCATCACAGTCTCCCGGAGAGTACACTGTGGCTTTTTCCTTACAATGTGCAAATCCATGTAAGGTAAAAAAACAAATAAGGGAGTATTTAAACGCACAAGAATACGTTAATGAGTTTTATCAAGTAAGTCCTGAAGTGGCAAAGAGCCTACTGAAAAGGGAAACCTTAAGAATTCCAACTTTGAATACTTGATAAAAAACAAACTAAAGTGGAGTGGCGATAAAAGAGGGGTATTTCAATTAAGATAATTTAGCTTAGCTCGATTTACCTTGAACTGGCTATTATCAATATATATGGCACATAATGTTCAACCATAAATAAAAAAGTCACTCGACTTAACTATTGCTACTCCGCACGAAGGGGATCGGGGGTAAGTTAAGCAAAGTGATAAAATAAATCTGTAAATCTGTAAATCTGTAAATAATAGGGAGATATACTTTCTCCCTATATATGTATTTCTAAATAAGTGAGGTTATGGCTTTATCCAAGAATAAATGCCTACTTGCTCAGTATGCCTAGGGCCTTTGCCATGCCTTAATGTACAAGTATTAGACCAACGACCACCAGCCGTTTCATCACTATAAGTTGCTATTTTACAAGAGCTATTTGCTAAGCAAAGACGAGCGCATTCTTGTTCGTCGGTAATATTATCAACCACTTCAATTTCTTTGCCCCAATAATTAGCAGCTTCAAAGGTATATTCGGTATTTTGTAGGGTTTTATTACTTGCTGCATTATCTACATTTGGCGCTGTAGACAAACATGCTGAAAGGGTTACCGCGGCAAAAAGCATGGTTGAAAGTATGATTTTATTCATTTTAAATATCCTTTATTAATGGTTAATTAACTACTAAATAAGCTCAAGCTATACCAAAACGATACACTTACAGTTAAAACCGCATACAACGTCCGTTTGTAAATACCACCTTATTAAATCAACTTTATTTATAAAAGACAATTATTATTTAAGATTAAGTGATAAATAATATTATTAATCACTTTTAATCATCTAAGCTAAAAGTACAAACCACAGGTCTAACACTACTTAGCAAAAATAAGCCCACGCAGGGATATCATTATTAAAATTTGAAGCTGGCTGTCCATTTATAACTCCCCTTAAGGACACCTCTTTAATAAATTATATAAGCGTAAAAATATTAACTTCAAAACTGAAGAAAAGTTCACATTTACATTTTATTAAGCGTCTTAATTACCTTGGTATATACTTATGACGTTAATGGGTAATAATCCAGAAATTTCCAGTTTTACAAAAGCTTGCAAAACAACTTATTTAAAGGTGAATTTAGTTGAACATTCCTGACCTGCCTAATTACCATGCCCTTGCCGTACTAGTAATTACCGTATTCGCTTTATATTTATTTCGCCGTGAAGATACGCCACTGGAAACCTCTTCTCTAGCAGTTATGGCGATACTATGTTTATTGTTTGCCTTCTTTCCTTTCTCACAAAACGGCGAACATTTAGAGCCCAGCTCACTCTTTTTTGGCTTTGGCCATGAAGCTTTAATCACCGTATGTTCATTAATGATCATTGGTCATGGCATAGTGCGAACCGGCGCGTTAGAGCCCATTGGTCGCTATTTAGCCAAGCTTTGGAAAATAAGCCCATCGTTATCATTATTATTAACCTTAATTCTTGCCGGCACACTCAGCGCTTTTGTTAATAACACCCCTATTGTGGTGCTATTACTGCCAATATTAATAAGTGTATCGCTGCGCAACAATACCGACTCATCACCTATATTACTTCCCATGGGCCTAGCGACTTTAGTAGGCGGTATGACTACCACCATAGGCACTTCAACTAATTTATTAGTGGTGAGTATTGCCAGTAATATGAACGCGGTTGAATTTGGGTTATTTGATTTCGCCCCGATTGCACTAATCGCCTGCGCGGTTGCCATTGTCTATTTATGGCTTATTGCACCTAAAATTTTACCAAAAAGAGCAGCGTCATTACCCGATACTTCACCTCGGCTTTTTAGTGCCTACTTAACGGTTAATGAAGAAAGTATCGCCAATGGCAAAACTATCGCCGAGGTTATTGCTTTAACTGACGGACAGCTAAAAATTGAAGGTGTACAGCGCAGCCCTGACAAACGCACCGTAATGTTATTACCCGATGCCACCTTAATAAATGGCGATCGTTTAAAAGTGCATGACTACCCTGACAGATTAAAAGAATATGAAATGGTACTTGGTACAACTTTATTTTCAGGATTACATAAAGTTGATGACGACCACCCACTAAAAGCCGATAAACAAACGCTGGCTGAAATTGTTATTATTGCAGGCTCTGGTGTGGAAGGTAGAACCTTACAACAAGCTAATTTCATCAAAAAACACGCTATATCGGTTATCGCCCTTCATCGTGCAGGTAAAGCGATGGAAATAGGAAAAAATAGTATTGGAAATATCCCGCTAAGAATTGGTGATATTTTATTAGTACAAGCTGAACCTGAGCAATTAGCATTATTAAAACCAAAACCAGGCTTATTAATTATTGATGGCGCCGAAGCATTGCCACAAACCAAAAAAGCACCTATCGCCTTAGCCACATTACTCACCGTGGTTTTAAGCTCAGCTTTTGGTATTTTACCCATTGAAATTAGTTCAATATGTGGAGTATTAGTTTTACTGCTAACCAAATGCTTACAATGGGAGGAAGTGTCATCAGCGCTTAGTACCCAAGTTATTTTAATTGTCGCAGCCTCTTTAGCTCTTGGCTCAGCACTAATGAAAACCGGCGGCGCAGAATATATTGCCGAAGTATTTGTCGCCAGCTCTTATAGTTTACCACCGGGCGGGGTATTAGCGGCGTTAATGTTATTGCTGGCGATACTCACTAATATTGTCTCTAACAATGCCGCTGCGGTTATTGGTACGCCCATCGCTATTTCAGTGGCCAGCCAACTTAATTTGCCAGCCGAGCCGTTTATTCTCGCGGTGTTATTTGGCGCAAATTTAAGTTATGCCACGCCCATGGCTTATAAAACCAACTTGTTAGTGATGAACGCAGGTGGCTACCAGTTTTCTGACTTTATGCGCATTGGCATTCCACTCATTATTCTGATGTGGGTAACGCTTTCTGCGACCTTAAACTGGATGTATCTTTAATAAAATTGGCGGAATACGAGTTAAGCTCAAACAGGATTAATAAATCATGCAATCCTTGTTCAGCAAGTATATTAACGTTTTCGAATAAAGTGACTTTGACAAAGTGCGCTAATCAACTGCTCTGACTTAACGCAGGTAAAATTTAGCGGTGCGCTAAGCTCACCAAATAAAGGAATACCGCCGCCAAGTAAGGTTGGAATTGTAGTGATGATCATTTCATCAATAAGGTCTTCTTTAAGAAAGTTTTGAATGGTGATGCCGCCATCAATGTAAAGGTTATTAAAGCCTTGCGCATTTAGATTTTCAACAATATCTGTTAATTCACCTTTTACTAAAAACACTTTACCTTCTAAGCTTTTAGGTACGCAGGTCATGGTATTACTTAATACAAACACTGGTTTGCTATAAGGCCAATCACAGTCAAAATTCAGTATTAAATCTAAGGTATTTCTGCCCATCACCAAAGCATCAACTCTGTTCATGAGTTCATGAAAACCCATATCTGAATTTTCAGGATTAGGGATAGCGTGTAACCAATCAACCTTGTTATTCTTATCGGCAATGTAACCGTCTAAACTTGTTGCTATATAAACAATATTGGCCATTTTAACCTCGTGTTTTATCTCTCATGTAAAAGTTAACAATAATACTTTACCGTATTAATTTTTCGAAAATTATTACCTACAAAAATAACTATTTCTGTGAGCAAATTAATATATACACTGATATATTTCCTATACGTATTGCTTAACTTTCCTTGTTGACCCAGCAAAAGTCCGCCTTGCCTCTTTCTCGTTGCATCCAACTGTCATTTAGCTTTTAACTAGTTCGATATTTATACAAAGCCAAAGTAACACAAATAATAATAAGGAATAATAGCATGCGGTTTAATTCACGATTTAAAATAGCGCTTTTGGCGCTATTTACATTACAGGCCTGTGGCGGCGGAGGCTCTACTAACACAGAAGATGATAATAACACAGCAGTAACAGATACCAGCGCACCTGTTATCACACTCGTTGGCGCATCAAACCTTACTCATGAACAAGGCACAACATACGCTGACGAGGGAGCCACAGCGATAGATGATATTGACGGTTCAGTTTCGCTCAGCACCTCTGGAGCCGTCGGCACTGCTGCCGGTGACTATACCCTCACCTATACTGCAACCGACAGCGCAGGAAATACTGCCACTGCTAACAGAACGGTGACGGTTACAGATACTATAGCTCCGGAAATCACCCTACTTGGCAGCATCAATACCAACCATGAATTACCAAGCACTTATACCGATGCCGGTGCTAGTGCAATTGATAGCGCTGACGGCGAAATTACCGTTAGTACAACAGGCTCTGTTGGAAATACAGCGGGCAGTTATACGCTTACCTATACCGCAACTGATGCGGCTGGAAACACAAGTAACGCCACCAGAACTGTGACTGTTGCCGATACCATTGCTCCCATAATTACTGTTACTGGCGAAAGTAATATTACACTAGCAATAGGCACTGATTATACCGATACCGGTGCAAGCGCAAATGATGCTGTTGACGGAGAAGTTACAGTGAGCACAACTGGTAACGTCGAAAATACCGCAGGCACATATACACTCACTTACACAGCAACAGATAGTGCCGGCAATAGCGCAACAGCTACTCGAACAATTATTGTTGGCGAATTGACAGCTGAAACTGACTTAGTCGTTTTTAAAAATGGGGCTGTTGGCACAACATGGGATAAAAGCATTAACGCATTTGATTCTGCCATTGGTTGGTCAGAATGTAATAACGACGGCGGTGCAGGCTGCCCAAGTATTGGTTGGGACATTGTCAATAACGCTGAACGTGGCGATGTGCTTGAAGTAACTCATACCGCAACTGGCGATGCAGCAGGTTTATATATTGGCATAAATGGCATTATTAACCTTGCAGACAATACCGATGGCAAACTTGTTTTTGATATTAACGTGGTCAGTGGCGACAGTAAAATCACCATGAAAGTCGACTGTATTTTTCCTTGCTCTTCAGGCGAACAAGCGCTTGGCAGCAAAGGAAGTACTGGCTGGGAAACAGTTGAAGTATCACTAGCAAGTTTAGTTGCAGGCGGGCTTAACCTTGCCAGCGTTAATACTGGTATTGTTATTTGGGCAACTGATGCCACTAGCACTGTGTTTCAGCTCGACAATATTCGATTTACCGGCATTAATGATGGTGGTAGTACGCCAGATGAATATACCGCCACAGCTTATGGCGCCGGTAGTATTTCTAATATCATTAACCCCGACAGTTACCGCTGTGTTTTTGACTACGGCAACTGGATTTATAACGCCGGTATTGTTGAACCCGCTATTGCCGCCTGTGATACCGATACTGGCATTCCAACCGGTACGCCAACAAAATTAGTTCCGCAGTTAACCGGCCCAGCTCTTGATAAACCAACACCTACCCATAAGTGGTGGGGTTCGGTGCCATTTATGGGTGAAATGACTATTGGCGACCCGAATAACGCCGCGTATATTACGCCGGATCCTATGACCGCACGTATCTCTGAAAAAGGTGTACGTATTATGGGTATCCCCGCAGGTTTAACAACCACTGGCGATGGCTTTTTATATCCTATTCCAGACCCATTTAGTGAAGTTTTTGACGGTATCGCCATAGGCAATAGCGCACATGCTAACTTAGAAGCTTATTTGAAAGATCACAGCGATGGCTCAGTTACCGTTGAATGGCAAAGCGGTGGTGAAGCCGTGATGGAAGCGACCTTTGTGCATGGTTCACCTTATGTATATTTTAAAGCATATGATGGTGATTTAGTGGTGAAAACCTTACGCGATGACGGCGGTGAAAAAGGTACTTTCTACAATCAAGGCAATAGCTTAGGCGTATGGACCAGTGTTGCCGGCAATCATAATAACTTCCTGATCACCGGAGAAGGCAGTACCACATTCACCAATAGCACCAGTAATGAAATTACTGTTAGCAATAACGCAAATGAATTAACAGTAACTTATTTACCGCAAACCAGCGGCGTGCCAGCCGATGCCTTAAGCAGTTTCTTTGCAGCAAAAGCCCGTGATGTGGTAGCTCAAGTAAATATTGATTATACCGTTGAGCAAAGCACCAATACCGTAACTGTTGTTCATAACTATTTAAATGCACAAGGCGCAGCGGTTGAAACCATCGCTGGTATGCATCCGTTGCACTGGAAAAATTCCGCACAAGCAACTACCGCCTACCAAGTACGAAGTGCGCGCGGCACCATTAAATTTAGTCAAACGGCGCAGTTTAGTTATCAACTTCCTTTTGTTGGTGTACTGCCTTCCCTTCCTTCCATCGATGGCACTTTTGACCAAGCTACTCTTGCTAATTTAGTAACTGAATTTATCGCCCAAGGCGAAGCCAGTTGGAATACCCAAACCGACGCCTATTGGTCAGGTAAGAATTACAGCAAAGTGGCTGAGTTAATTGCCATTGCCGATGAAACAGGAATGACAACTGAAGCAACAACATTACGCAATTGGCTTAAAGCAGAACTAGCTGACTGGTTCACTGCAGAAACCGATGGCGAACTTGATGAGAATAAATATTTTGTTTACGACCAACAATGGAGCACATTACTAGCGCTTGAAGAGTCGTTTATGAGTCACCAGCAGTTAAACGATCATCACTTTCATTATGGTTATTTAGTACGCGCAGCCGCTGAAATTTGTCGTGTTGACGCCGCTTGGTGTAGTGCAGAGCAATATGGGCCGATGATCGAATTATTGATCCGCGATTACGCCGGCGGAAAAGACGATGCCATGTTCCCTTACCTGCGTAACTTTGATCCTGCGAACGGCTTTTCATGGGCATCAGGTAAAGTTAACTTTGCTCGTGGTAATAATAACGAGTCTACATCGGAAGCTGCGAACTCTTACGGTGCGATTGTTTTGTATGGTTTGATCACTGGCAAAAATGATTTAGTAGAACGCGGCATGTATTTACACGCTTCAACAACCGCTGCTTATTGGGAGTATTGGAATAATATCGACAGCTACAACAATGTTGGCGAAACTGAAGATAACTTCCCTAGTGGTTACGACAAAATAACCACCTCAATTATTTGGGGAGATGGCGCAGTTTTCTCAACCTGGTTTAGCGCCGCTTATGCCCATATTTTAGGTATTCAAGGCTTGCCGATAAATCCGCTTACTTTACATGTTGGCCTACATGCTGATTATATGGAAGATTATGTAACGCTAGGTTTAACCGAGTCGTCAAACGGAAAACCCTCAGGGTTAATCGCTGACCAATGGCGTGATATTTGGTGGAACCTTTGGGCAATGACCAATGCCGATGCAGCCATAGCTGACTACAATTCGATGAGCAGTTACACCCCAGAGGCTGGTGAAACCAAAGCTCATACTTATCACTGGTTGCACACCTTCAGTAACTTAGGACACTTAAAAACCGGCACTGGCGCATTAACCGCCGACTACCCTGCTGCTTTGGCGTTTGATAACAATGGCGTGATTAGCTATGTAGTTTATAACTTTACTGGCCAAGCACTTACAGTAACCTACAGCGATGGCCAAGTGCTGACTGCCGCGCCTTTCGGCTTTACCGTGGTTAGCAATTAATAGGAAAATAAAAACGCGGCACTTATGAGGTGCCGCGTTTGCTATTAGGAAGCTAAACTTCCTTAAAGTGGATATTTTCTACTAAGGTGCGGTTATCGAATCACTAGTTTCAACGTTAAGACCCGAGTTATAGCTGTAGCCTGAAACTGCTACCGAGTCTAAAGTAACGGTAAAGGTGCCGCCGTTTTTCTTTTTATTACTCTCGATCACAACTACGCCGTTGCTATTGGTGGTACCGGTTTTAGTACCCGAAACAACGCCGCTCCAAGTTACCGAAACATCTGCTCCTGAAACTGCAGCACCTGCGTCATCCAAAATAGTGATAGTGGCGATACCGCTATAACGATTTCCGCCATAACTTGCTGAGCTCATCGCGATATCTTCAACATACATATCTGTTACTGAACCTGCAGGGTCTACAGTAATTTCCAACGTAGCGGTATCGCTACCACCCGTGGCATCTACTTGTACAGTCCAGCTGTTAAGGCCAATATCACTTGTGCTTGGCGTACCAGAAAGTGAACCATCAGTATCAACAGTTAACCACGCAGGTCCACCCGCCAACTTTGAAAAGCTCATTGCATCGCTTTCCGGATCGGCAGCGTCATCAGCTAAAGTTACACCGCTATAGTTTGCATTTTCGCTAGCATTAACTTCAACTATGGTGTTGCCGCTAAATGCTGGCGGATTATTACTGCCGCCACTACCTTCAGTGATGGTGACATTATCGATAAAAGCCTTTTCATTAAGGGCACTAGCGTTAGAGATGAAACGTACACGAAAGCCAGCTTCACCGGCAGCTGCTGCTGGTAAAGGCCAACTTTTAACTTCCCAAAAGGTATCGGCGGTTGCTTCTAACAGGTTCCATGATGAGCCATCGATAGACCATTCAACCTTTAGCGTTTCGCCACTATCGTAACTGCTGGTTTTACGTGCATAACCAAGGTTTATATTCGAGAAACCATCGGTACTGATGAATTTTTGAATTGAGGCATCTTTTTTCAGCTCGGCACCGAAGTTACCACTATAGGCTGCAGTGCTTTTGGCGCTTGACGGGCCGCCAGATGTAGACCAACCGCCAGTGGTTAAATCGCCACTTTCAAAGTCATCCAAAAATGGCAGTGTTGCGCCACCGCTTGAATCATTTTGCCAAACCCTCACATAATCAACTTTGGCAGAAGTTAGCCAGCCAATAGGCTCACTGGTAAAGGTACCAACATCACCAAAACTAGCGCCGTCTGATAACCAAAGATACTCAGGTACCTGAGGAACCCAAATGCCGGAATACGTGGTTTTAAGCACACCATCATAATAAATTTTCAGGCTATCAGCGGTCCATTCTAGGCCAAAAACATGATAGCCGCTGTGCAAGCCAGAAGCACTATACGCTCTGGTATTTGCCTGATGATCAGACGCGTAACCGTCAATATGTACCACAGCTTTGGTGGAGTCTGCAAACCATGCCGATTCAAAAATATCGATTTCTGCGCCATCATTACCAGTGCCGTCGACATTTTCCATATTATCGCCCTGAGTCCAAAAGGCGGTGTGGGTTGATTTGGTCGTATCTGCTATTTGTATTCTTGCTTCCAAGTAGCCATAAGTAGGTTCATATTTGTTGTTTGAGTTTATTGAGCCACAATACATGGTATTAGCGTCATGTTTTATGACATCTAAAACAAGGTTACCGCTGCCATCTAAACTGACATTACCGGGCTTCCACCACCAGTCATCAATACCTTGTGAAGCGCGAGGGTTACGACTTTTAGGGCTATCATCAATATTCCATTTTGTTGTATCAACACTGGTGCCGTTGAACTCATCGCTAAATGTTAAACTCCAACCTGTGCCACCAGAAACCGGCTGAGCCGCTGTTGGTGTTGCCGGGTCAACCATAGAATTGGCAACAAAAGGACTCATCGCCGTCGCAGCCAACATTAACCGTAGTGATTTTTTCATGTGAATTTCCTTTATTATTTTTTATAAGTATTATTTAGGAATATCCGTTTAGTTTAGAACTGATCAGATCCAACTGATCATTAATCAAACAAATGAGTATTTAAAAACCGTAAATTAATTTTAATATTTCAGTTACGTAAGGGGAGTTTCATCTCACGAAAGGAGGTAGATAAAGACGCCAAGAAAAGGCGCCAAGCAGAGATATATGATGCATCAACCAAAAGATAAATTATTGCAGGCTATTTAATTTTCTCCAAAGTAACCTCGTCTAAATTGATGATGTAAGCATTCCTGCCAATGCCTTTAAACTCTTCATCAGTAAAGACGATGCTGTTGTTATCAAAAAATGCTACCGACTCTTTTTGCGTGATCACGCCTAAATCAATTAAATACACTTCACCTGAGAAAAAGTTATCTTCTTGCCAGTTTTTAAATAACCAAAGTCGGTTTGAGTCTAACAATACTAGCTTCATTTGATCTGGGCTTATTGCTGCAGAGGTTACCCAGCAAGACAGTTTAAAATTATCGCAGGTGGTAAAGGAGTCGATGTATTGGGCTTTATGATTAGCTGCATATTCACCAATACTAAATAAATGGGTTTTACCGTCAAAGGGAATGCTTCGGTTTTTAGTGAATAAATGCAGCTTATTGTTGTAGTGAATAAAGGCTTCTAAGTCATGGTTTTTATTCTTTTGATTAGGGAAGAGATATTCAGGGTAGGCAAACTTTATAATTTCAGCTTCGGTGCTTTCACCTTTAATATCAATAGGATTTTCAATTTTATAAATGGTTAGCCAATCACGTTTACTGTCGTTATTGCCAAAATCACCAATAAAGAAATGCCCTAAGGTATTTTGGGTCATATCCTCCCAGTCTAAGTTTTTAGCATTGGTTATTTTTACCGAACGTTTAACCGAGCCGTCACGTTGGACATGGTGAAGAAAAGGGCCATTACCGCCATCATTAATTGCCCATAGTCGTTGTTTTCTATCAAATTCAATACCAGATACTTCCTTAAGGGCAGCGTCGATAGTAACGTATTTATATTGATAGAGTTTATCTATGCGGTAAAAAATAAAAGCTGCGATAACAACAGCAATTAGCAAGGTGGTAATGGCAATATTTTTCTTGGTAAGTTTAAAAGTATTAATAATTGAAGCCTTGTTGTTCTTATATTTGAAATGCTATTTTTCATGCATTGAAATAGTGGTGGTAGAGCTAACTGAACGAATAAAATGTAAGTCTTTAACCGCTAAATAAGCAGGGTCTGAGAAAAAGTCATCCATATGCTGCTTACTGGGAAATTCAATGGTGAAAACACGATTAATATCATCATCCGTTTTCGAGCGCAGCACCTCAGCTACTTTAAAATCATAACCAAAGGCGCCGCCGAACGAAGCTAAAATGGGCATCATAGCTTCTCGGTAGCACTGGTACTCAGTATCGTCAGTTACGTATATACCCATAATTCTTTCAAATGCCATTATTATTCCTTGTTAGCAATTAACAATTTAAACTATAAAATTATCTTCCTTAATGGCAAGGCGCTTTGCAAGCGTTTAATATATTGTCGGCACAAAAAAAGCACCAAACTTAACATGTGGTGCTTTCTTAAATATGAGTACTTAATCAATCACTAAGATTTTTTCTAAATCTACGAGAAGCTACCCCATATGCCTAATGAAAAAACAGCTAATATTGACGGTTCTGGAAATTATTTATACGCTAAACAGAAATGTTAACGTTATGGCCAATATTACCAACAGGCTTAGACTTAGTAGTAGAGGTTGCTGCACTTTCAATTAGCTGAAGCACCATTTTACCTTCTTCTTCAGCTAAGCTTTTTGCTTTTACTGCAACCGCAAGTATGGTGCCATTGCCATTATTCGTTGGAGCGAAATTTGATGTTTGATTTATATTCAATGACATAGATAACCCTCAAAATAATATCTCTGCTTAGCTTAAACAGAGATAAATCAAGTTTAACTTAAATCAGTTAAATGTTCAAAATTCCCGCTAATAGTTACGAGCAATTATTGGTTAAACGCTATTGTAGCTGCCTTTTACATATTCTCTATTCGCTGTACTTTATAAAGCGGCTAATGCTTGATAGACACCATTGGTCCAACCAAAACCTTCTTGCACGTCATACTCGCCGCCTTGGGCTTTATGGTTTTGCTGGCAAACATTGTATTTTTCCATTAACTTGCCGGTTTGTTTAAAATAAACTTCCACGGTATTTAGCCAGCGATGTTTGATATTTTCAGCTAATGCGCTCTGTTGGTATTGCAATAGCCCTTGAATCGCAAACCAATGCAACGGTGCCCAGCCATTTGGTGCATCCCATTGCTGGTCACTGTGAATAGACGTGGTGATCAAACCACCCGTTTGTAAAAACTCCCTTTCAATAACAGCGCCAACGAGCTGCGCTTGTTTTTCAGAGGCCAATTCAACAAATAATGGTACAATACCCGCTAATGATTTTACCGAGCTTTGAGCGTATTTATCTAGGTCATAATCCATGAAAAAGCCCTGCTCTGCTGACCACAGGTAATGATTTATGGCCTTTTTTCGTGCCGTTGCCGCGCTAAAATACTCCCTGCTTTTTTCTTCATCACCAAGCAACGCATAATAATTACTTAGCAACATTTCTTGTTTATATAACAAACAATTCAGGTCAACCGGCACAATGCGGGTAGTGCGAATAGTCGCTAATGAATCAGCATCAGCTAACCAGCGCGAGCTAAAGTCCCAGCCCGACTCACATGCAGCGCGAATGTTGCGATAAAACTCAGCTGAGTTTTCAGGCTGTGACTGCACTAATAATTCTACATCTTCGCGATATGATTCAGGTCTTGGCGAGCTACTTTCATCCCAAAAACGATTTAGAACACTGCCGTCGGCCATTTTTACCACACGTAAATGTGCTTTTTTTTCGTCTGACAACTGCTCACTGCCGCGCATCCAAAACTGGTATTCAGCTTCAATGCCTTTAATACACTTAATTAAAAACGCTTGTTTATCTTTTTTAAAGGGCAATAGTAATTCAGCCATTAAACCTAAAATTGGCGGCTGTGAACGCGATAAGTAATAGCTGCGATTGCCATTAGGAATACAACCATAACGGGTTTGTAAATCTAAAAAATTATCAAGCATCGACTCAACCAAAGCAATGTGGTTGGAGTCTAATAAACCTAAGCTGGTGAAATAGCTATCCCAATAATAAATTTCTCGAAACCGCCCGCCAGGCACCACATAAGCGCTTTTAAGTGGTAACAAAGAACCCGACTCTATTTTATCTGCAGGCTTTTCTAAGCGTTGCCAAAGCGTTTCTATATGTTCATTAATGCAAACTTTATCACCATCAACAAAAACCTCTTCATGCTCTGGTATTTCAAAATACTGCTCGACAAAGTTCTTTAGCGCTAAGTCTTTTAGCTCAATTTTATTATCCATTTCTTTATGTTTTTGATATTGACTTAAAATATCACCATAGGGCAGCTTTGGAATGGCATCGGCGAAGGTTTTACTGTCTGCAAACAATTCAGAAAGCTGTACTGTTTTAAAGAGCTCACTATTAAAAAACATTAAGCTTTCTTGGCTGTATTGCCTAGATTTCAGAGGTGGAGTCATAAAGATAACCTTATTGTTACTACTTAAAAACGTCACTGTTTTTTGTGGCTTTGCTAAAGAAAAATAAACTCACAGCAATAAGCACCATAGGTATAAGTGATAAATAAAAGGCTTTTTGTCCGCCTAATGCTTGAAATGAAAAACCGGTGATAATAGAACCTGTGGTGCCGCCAAGCGCTGAAAAAACCACAATTAAGCCCGTCATAGCGGCATGTTTGTTTTTAGCTAAACTGCTAAGCATAACCGAATTTAACACCGGATAAATCGGCGCCATCATCAAACCAATGAGCGGTAATAAGTAGGCAACAACGGGGGCATCAATAAAGCTAGTTACCCCTTGTCCTGATACGCTTTCAGTTAATGGCAGTAGTAACAGCATAATAACCGCCATTAAGCCGATACAAATATTGAGAAATAAATACCAATTAATATAACGTAAAACTTGTCCTGCCAATAAACGCCCTAACGCTAAAGCGGCGGCAAAAATACTGGTCATTTGTACGCTCACATCGGTGGGTAAGCCTAAAACTTCACTATTAAACGTCGGTAACCAAGTGCCAATGCCTTGTTCAATAAGGACATATAAAAATATCGAAATAACAAAAATAAGCACCAGCTTTTGATAGCTCATTTTTATCATCTCAATAAAGCCAACTACTATACTGCTTGACGGTTTGTTATCAGCTTCGGCTTTAGCTATTGAAGATGAAGCAACTAACAAGAGCGCAATTATAATCATTGCTGCTAATGGATAATAAACCTGTAACCAAGCAGCAGAACTTGGCGCATTAGCATCAACATATAAGCTAAATAACCAATAGCCAGACAAGCTGCCAAGCATAAATATACCTTCAATGGTATTAAGCAACGACGAATGAGATTTTACTGAATTTGATAACTGGCCAATGACTGAATATACCGAAACTTTTACCAAAGCAAATGAAGCACCAATACAAGCAAATAACAGCTTTATTACCCAGAAATCGCCAACCAAAGGGGTTAACAAACAAGCACCTGCGGCTATAGCTAAACCTATAATTAAAGCAACTTTATAACCAATACGCGGAATAACTGAAGCGACAAAAAAAGATACTAAGGCGATGGATAAATCTTTGAAGCCCTCTAAAGTACTGGCTTGAGGTTTACTAATATCAAAACTATGAATTGACTGAAGAATGACTGTCCCCACACTATTAAGCAGTATCGCAAAAACAAAGTAGCTTGCCGCTATAGCGCTGATGGTTATAAATCGGGACATTTGTTCACTCATATTTTTATTAACTTGGTAAGGTGATTTCATTTAGTCTATATTCAAAAACAAATAAATGCAAACGTTTGCATTTATTTGTTTTATTTAACCACATTTAATCTAATCGTAGGTTATTGATACAGTTATTTAATTCATACCTGAAAATAGTTGTTGATTGGGGTACTGCTTTTAGCGCGTAGACATTCGTTTGATCAACTCAACATCAAGCACTACAGACTTGGTAGCTTGATTATTAAATTGGTTTAAGAGCTGTTCAACCATTATTTTAGCTGCTGACTTAGTGTCTTGCTTAATAGTAGTAAGTGCCGGATGAAAAAGCTCTGCCATGGCAATATCATCAAACCCTATAATACTGACATCATTAGGAATATTGATATAACGCTCTTTTAACGCCTTCATTGCACCTAATGCCACCATATCACTGGTTGCGACTATACCATCAAAAAATAGCCCTTTAGCTAACACCGCATCACCTATTTTTTCATAAGCGACTTTACTGGTAATATCGCAAGACAAGGTTAGCTCGTTGCTATTATCAAGCTTTGCCTCTTTTATTGCACGGCTATAGCCTTTATGGCGTTCGCTCATTTCTGCATGTTCAGGATCACCAAGAAAAAGAATGCGTTTACAGCCCCCTGATATTAAATGCTGCGTTGCTTTATAACCGCCTAAGTCATTGTTACTACCAACAACAGCATAATTTGATTTGGTATTAGGGTCGCCCCACACCACCAGCGGAGCACCCGACATAGCGACTTTTTCTACTTGTTCGGTACTTTTTCCTTGGCCAATAACAATAATGCCGTCGGCTCTACTACTACTAATAAAATAATTAGCCCAATCGTCTTGTGCCATATGAGAATTTGATAATAAAAGCTCGTAACCTTTTTGGTTAAGGGCTTGGTTTAAGTCACCAACAACTTTTAATAGGAAGGGATCACTTATGCTCTGATCTGTATCATCAATTAAGTTTAAAATTACCGCAACAACATTCGTTTTCTGGGTACGCAAGCGACTAGCCGCTCGGTTCAAACTAAAATTATGCTGTTTTGCTAAAGCTTGCAAACTTTCACGTGTTTCCTTTTTTATCAAAGGGTTATCATTTAAAGCCCTTGATACTGTTGAGGTTGAAACCCCAGCGAGTTTGGCAAGTCCTGCTAACGTTAATTTATTTTCGTTACTCAATGACATTATTTCCTAAAGTGATATGCAGAATTTTTAATGCTGCAAATTTTTTATCATACAGCAATGGCTAAGAATTATTACATAACTAGCGAGTATTGCAATTGAAAGCAGCCTTAAAATGCAAACGTTTGCAAATAATCATTGCAAACGTTTGCATTTATATCTATATTGAAAGTGGGGAAGGAAAATTAATCAATAAAATTATTAACTGATAGAGCAACTGCTATTATCAGAAAGAGGACTAACAACATGACTACCAATTTCAAGCTATCTTCTATTACTATGGCTATAGCGCTAGTTTGCCAAGCAAACAATGCGTTCGCGCAACAGCCAGATACCACTTCTGCAGACGACCAAGTTGAAAAAATAATTGTTACAGGTACTTTTAGCGGCAAGAGCGTGGCTAAAGAAGAAGCCAGTTTTGCGATTAGTTCTTTTTCAGAAGACGATATTAAAAAGTTAGCACCGAAAAGTACTGCTGACTTATTCAAAGCCGTTCCAGGGGTATGGTCTGAAAGTTCAGGCGGTGTTTCTGGTGCTAACGTTTTTGTTCGTGGCTTCCCCGGTGGTGGAGATGCGCCTTTCTTGACCGTTCAATTGCAAGGTGCGCCGATATTTCCACCACCAACCCTTTCTTTTTTAGAAAACTCAACGCTGTTCCGTTTAGATGAAACGGTAGAATTTATGGAAGCACTACGTGGTGGTACCAACCCAGTAATATCTAATGGTCAACCGGGCTTGACCACTAACTTCTTATTAAAAGAAGGCACTGACGATACCGAAGGTTTAGTAAAATATTCTACTTCTGATTATGGCTTACAAAGAATTGATGGCGTGATCAGCGGTAGCCTAGCCGACGATTTATATTTTATGGTTGGTGGTTATATCAAAAGCTCGCCGGGTGTTCGTGACGCTGGCTTTAATGCTGAAGAAGGCAATCAATTTACCATTAACATTACTAAAGAATTAGATAACGGTAAAATCAATCTTTATACCCGTCAAACCGATGACCACGGCGTTTGGTATTTACCCACGTCTTTAAATGTTGACGGCGTTGATAATAAGTTTACCCAAATTGGTACCTTAAATCGCCAAGCAACTATTCAATATGGTCCCGGCACAGGAACAAATTCTGGCAATGCACCCGGTTATATAGCAACAACTGAAACAATTGATTTTGGCCAAGGCCGTGGCTGGGATGGCTCAGTATCAGGCGGTAGTATTGACCTAGACTTAGATAACGGCTGGGGTTTGGTGAATCGTTTTATTTATACCAAAGGTGACGCCGATACTTATGGCTTAGTACCAAATGGCGGCGCGGTTAAATTATCAACGGTTGCTGATAACGGCAGTACCGCTTTTGGCACTGCCACTGGCACGGAATATTCGGGTGATACAGATGTTCAGCAAATTGGTCGCTGGGTAGTTAAAAAACAAATTGAAGCATTTACCAATGACTTTGCCTTAACCAAATCTTTTGATAAAGGCAGCGTCACCGCTGGTTTGTATAACTCTACATTTTCAGCAAAAGATTGGTGGTCACTGGGTAATCAGTCATATCATGTAGTTGCACCAGGCGGCGAAAACCTTACCGGTATTGATTGTAATGATAACCGTACTCTCGATGTTGATGAGCACGGAGACCCAGTTTTAGATGCTAATGGCGATCAAACGTCACATGACGGTTGTGGTTGGAATTACGATATTAATAGCATTGGCGATGGCCGTACCACTGCATTTTATCTTGCTGCCTCTTATGAAATATCAGATAGCATAACGATTGATGGTGGTGTGCGTCGTGAAAATCACGAAATTGAATACACCGTTGATGAAGGCTTAGATGGCATAATTAGCAAAGCGGTGTCGTACGATGAAAACAGCACCGCATGGACCATAGGCGCTAACTGGATGTTCGCTGAAAAACAAGGCGTATTTGCCCGTATCAGTGATGGTAGCAAAATGCCCTTTTTTGATGATTTTAGAGATAACTTTGGCGCTTACCAACAAGGCGAAGACCTGATCAAAGAAGTTAGCCAATATGAATTTGGTTATAAAATATCAAGTGATAATTTTGATCTATTTGCCACCGCCTTTTTTAATGAAGTAAAAGGCGATAGCTTTGTTGCTCAGCCTGGCGAACCAGCTGAAATATTAACCAACGAAGCCTACGGAGTTGAAATTGACTTTAATTATTACAACGACAACGGTTTTTCAGTAAACTTAAACTCAACCATACAAGAAACTGAAATTACCGCAAGCCCAGGATATGAAGTTAATGGTGAACTCGTTAGCAACGTTGGCAACGAAGCGCAAAGGCAGCCAGGTTGGCAAGTACGTGTTACGCCAAGTTATGACTTAGAATTTGACAATGGTATGTATGCAACTTTGTATGGCACCTTATCAGCAGTTGACGATCGCTTTTCTGACAATGGAAATACCGTGGTACTTGATGGTTATGAAAAAATTGATTTAGGCATGATGTTTAACCTTACCGATGAAGTGCAAATGCAATTATCGGTGAATAATCTTACCGATGAAGAAGGTATAACAGAGGGGGATCCTCGTGAACCTTCATCCCCAAATGGCCGTTATATTTTAGCCCGAACAGTAGACTTTAGCATTAGCTACCAGTTCTAAAAAAGCGCATTTAAATAAGGCCAACTCGCGTTATCGCAGTTGGCCTTTTTCATTTATAAACAACTATTAAACTTAGCTTTTATTAAGCTAATAACTCACTAACAATTAATTTTAATAGATAAGTTTCTCGTTCAATGGAAAGGCCTTTTTTGTCGCTATTGGCAATGGTGTGTTCATTATGACTAATGGCATGATGAATATTCATCCAAATAGGGTGCATACCATTGTCTATTTCATGAGGTTCAAATTCAGGCGTCAGCAATTCATCATCAATAGTGCAAACATAACAATAAGACTGCATATGAACAATATCAAAACCGGGCTTATGCCACGGGCGGTATTCTTCATACAAACCAAATTCTTCAATGTTTTGCACATTATGCGCGCCCGTTTCTTCTTTTAATTCGCGAATAAGGCCAGCGGTAATGCTTTCGCCCTCATCAACGCCGCCACCGGGTAAGCTATAGTCGTGATAACGTTTGGTGTATAACAGTAAAATATTATCGCCATTTAAAACAATGGCTCTGGTCGCTTTTCGGGTGAAGCTTTTAGCTGACATATCGCTAATATCAGTATGAATGGTCGATTTTAATAAACGCATAAAAGGGTCTTTATATAACCTGGATTCGCATAATAAAGTCATAGCTTGATGACTAATGAAAGATAAGTGCGCTATTGTACGGTGCAAATAATGAAACGGGTATTCATTTTATCGTAAGTTCTGCATTGGAAGGTTTAGACTTCTGTCACCTATGGGTTACAAAAGTAATATTGCCGGAGCTTAAGGGATTCTTTATAGTGATCTTTTTGGAGGTATTATGTTAATTAAAATCTGTAAGTTCATATTATTCGTTTCTTTACCACTGGTTAGCGCACAACAAGCTTTAGCTGCAAATATATCAGCAGCCCCTTTGGTTTCTATCAAATCTCACGATGCATTTTTTAATAACATTAAGCAATATTGCGGGAAAGCCTTCGCAGGAAAAGTAAGCGTCGACAACTCAAATAGTGCTAGTTTTGCCAATAAAAAGCTCGTTATGCATGTGCGAAAATGTAGCGACGCCCAGCTACAGATTCCTTTCCATGTTGGTGATGATGCATCAAGAACATGGCTGATCACTAAAACCGGCTCTGGCTTATCATTAAAACATGATCATCGACATAAAGACGGCACTAATGATGAATCAACCATGTATGGCGGACATACATTTGATGCTGGCTGGGCAGAAGCTCAATCGTTCCCTGCCGATCAATACTCGAAAGAACTTTTTGTAAAACTGGGTATTCCACAATCTAATGGCAATATCTGGCAAATGTATATTTACCCGAAAAAATTCAGCTATCTCTTAGTTAGAGATGGCCGAGAGTTTCGCGTTGACTTTGACTTAACCAAGCCAATATTGCCACCTACCGCACCATGGGGCTATGAAGATTAATTCTGAATAAGTTAAGTTAAATTAATAATCTTCATAACAACATTAACCATAGTAGTAACACCAACTCCCCCAAGCTTAGCGCTTTCAAAGACTAGACACTTAGGGGAGTTTTTTTTCAAAAGCCCAAACATAAATATTTTCAATAAATGTTGCATTATCGACATTAAGCGTCTTTGATATTATTAGCGTTAACTTATATATGTATGCAACAGCAGTCGTATTATTAGTGAAATATAATCACGTAAAATATTAATGCGGCGTTGATTTTAGTTTCCAAAACTTTTTTAAATTAAGGAGCTACCATGTTAGGTGAAGACCATTCTTTAGTGCACGAATTTCCAAGTCAAAAAGATAAAATTTCAGCGTTAAATAAAACAGACTCATTATTTGCTAAAAACGCTAAACGTTATCACGCTTTAGACAAAGAAATTAGAAAGCTTGAATTAAAAAATACGCCAATTGAAGATGATGCAATGCATCAATTGAAACACGAAAGATCCGTATTAAAAGATTCATTATATAAGAAAATTATTTCTGAATAATACCTAGAAGATTAAATCACCCTAAAAGCACGAGTATTTCTCGTGCTTTTTTATGCAGGTAAGAATTTCGCGATTAAACCTATTTCTGCCGTTAGGAGCAAAGGCTATTCATAGCTTACTGATAATTTCATCAAAGCTGGTTTGCCAGTGTTTATAATCAACTGTTATGGCGCTATATTCATTTTCAATCGCGAGTACCAAAGACGGAAAACCATTAATGGGCAGTGCTCGCACCATGGCTATTTCAGCTAACAATTGCTGATTCACTTTTTCGCTACTTAGCGCTTGTTCAAAAGCATTAACATCAAGCCCTATAGCAGCGGCCATTTTTATTAGTGCGCCCTGCTCTGACGGGTTTTTAGCTTGTAAATAATAGCCTTGCTGAATAGCCAGTATCATTTCCTGCTCTTTACCTAGTTCGCGAGCCACCAGTGTTGCTCGACACGCTGGGTAAGTAGAGCGCTTTGGCTGACACTGCTGCCAAAAATAAAAATTAAATTGGGTGCCTAATTGCTCGGCAATTTTATGCCAAGTTTGCTGCAAAAAATGTTGCATATGATCAGGCATTGGCTCATCAGTATCAGGGGCTAAACCGCCGACACAATATTGTATATCAAGCGTAGCACTGAGCTTTTCTATCAGTTTTTCTTGTAATAATTGCCATGTTGGTTGATAACCCCAACACCAGCTGCACATAGGGTCATGAACATACAAGAGTGTTGCTTTTGAAGACATTTTCAGCAATGAATTAACCATAAATTTAATACCGTGAATTTTTAGCAGCTTAAGTGCTCAGCTATTAGAACATAAGAGCAATATTGAAAGCAGCAATATAATTTTACTTTAGCGGCAGTGTTATCAGTAATTTAATAGGGACTAAAGGCAAACTCTGCTAAAATATCGCGCTCCAGTAATCATGTTGATTAAACTGGGCTTACCTAAGACTAGGATCTATTTTGACCAACAATGATATTTTGCACCTTATACGTAGTACATTTACTTTAAATGACAGTAAGTTGATTGAAATTTTCGCCTTAGCAGATTTCATTACCACAAAAGAACAAATTACTGCTTGGTTAAAAAAAGATGATGACAAAAACTTTATCAAAGTTAGCGGCACAGAATTAGCCCTTTTTCTAAATGGCTTTATTAACCTTAAACGTGGCAAGCGTGACGGTGAACAACCCCAGCCAGAAGCTAATTTAAATAATAATATGGTTTTTCAAAAACTGCGTATTGCCCTTAATTTAAAGGCTGAAGATATTTTAGCTATTTTAGAGCTGGTCGAATTAAAGTTAACGAAACATGAGCTTGGTGCATTTTTCCGTAAGCCTGAAAATAAACATTATCGTGAATGTAACGATCAAATCCTGCAAAGCTTTTTACTCGGTTATTCAATGTCGGTTACAAAACCTCAGTAATTTTGGTTATTAACGACTAGCACAGTATTTTTATCCCCTATCACATAACATGGCACAACATACACAAATGACAGATATAACCATAGCAACCCATAACGGTAACTTTCATGCAGACGATGTTTTCAGTATTGCTGCACTAAAAACCATATTCCCCGCTTTTAATCTTATCCGCACCCGTAATTTAGAACTGATCGCCGAGGCTGATATTGTCATTGATGTTGGCGGAGAATATAACGCTGACGCTGGCCGTTTTGATCATCATCAACGTGGCGGCGCTGGTGAGCGTGAAAATGGTATTCCTTACTCGTCATTTGGTTTAATTTGGCAAAAATATGGCGTACAAATATGCCAAGGTAACCAAGAAGTTGCCAATTCTGTTGACGCAGGTTTAGTATCAACCATTGACGCCATCGACTGTGGTCATGTTGAAGGTGTTGCTCAAGGTATTAGCCTTAGCCAAACAATTTCAATGTTTAACCCAACATGGCAAGAAGACAGCCACTTTGATAGCTGTTTTGATGAAGCTGTTGAGTTTGCATCACGAGTATTAACGCGCTTTATTGCCACAGCTAATGGCGGTATTAGCGCAAAAGACATAGTCGCTAAAGCGATTGAAGATGCACAAGACCCACGAGTGATTGTTTTAGAAAAATATACACCGTGGAAAAGAACTGTTCACGCCTTATCTACACAAGCGTTATATATGGTTTACCCTTCTGGCTCAGGCCAATGGCGCATTCAAACCGTACCTGTTGAGCCAGGTTCATTTGAAGATAGAAAATCACTACCGAAACCATGGGCCGGCTTATCGGATGACGAACTTAAAGCTGTAACCGGAATTGATGATGCGATGTTTTGTCATAATGGATTATTTATCGCCGGTGCTGAAACGTTTGAAAGCACCATGAAAATGGCCGCTATTGCCCTGCAAACAGAAGCATAAATATAACACCTGCGATTACCAAGGTGATGATGGGCGGCGATGCAAGCTAGTACGGTAATGTTACCTTGAGCATTTTATTAACGCTCTATAATGGGCAATGTTTTCAATAAAGGATATTTTTGATGTTAAGCGATATAGGCTCAGTTGCTTCAATAATAGGGGGATTTATTGCGTTATATACCCTAAATGAAGTTAACAAAGTAAAAAAGCAATTATGGTTAGTCTCTTTTGCTGCTAAATATGAAAAGCAATTTAAAGAAGTTAGCCTTGAACTTGCTCCAATAATTGAGGCGTTAAGTAGTGATACTTCAAAATTAAGGATGCATGATAAAGTTCAACGTATTTTCAAAACTATTGATGCTCCCTTAGAGTCTTTAGCCCAAAATGTGCCCGCATCATCAAAAACGATAAAAAAAGATATCAAAGCCTTGCGAAAATTTATCAGTAATTATCCATGCCCAACGGGTGGTGAAGCGCTTGGACACTATAAAACCTCGCAAAATGCCCTGTTAAGTATTTGTAATTTTTTACCAGATTTGGTTAAGCAACATTGAACAATTGAAATACAGCAGCAACGGACATGCTGCGTTAACCTAAAGTTAAAATTTACTTGAAAGGCTTCCGTCGTTCTTGAGCGTTAGCGATATTTTGTCTACAATGGCGCACTTTTTTATTTCCTTAGGTCATGAACATGAACGACACTAACTCGCTACCCGCTTTACCAGATCGCCTTTCGGGTAATCCCCGCAGCCCACATCACGTAGCTGAAGTTTTTGAACACAGCATTGGCATTCGTATTAACGGCAAAGAGCGTTTCGATGTTGAAGAATATTGCATCAGTGAAGGTTGGGTAAAAATTCCTGCACCTAAAGCGTTAGATCGTCGTGGTCAACCTATGCTTATTACGATAAAAGGCACAGTTGAAGCCTTTTATAAGTAAGCTCTGACAATGAAAACCGATAATTTAGCTGCTGACTATTTAGCTGCTGACTATTTAGCTGCTATTAAGTATGTAAGTGAGTTATGCATAATTAAATAACTCACTGCGCTTATTTGTTAATCATCGTATTTCGATAAAATAATATTTCTAATAAATCGTGCGCCGAAAAATAGCTGCAACTTCTAATCACAAAGCTCTGCCTCGAAACCCTAACACCATCAAAGCTAACATCTAGCCCGCCTTTAGCTTTAACGCCATGGTATTAAGAAATATCCTAGGGTTGTCAATTTCATCTAGCATGTCATCACTTGGCAAACAGTCGTCGTCAACATAGTCAACATAATCACCAACTGAATCAAAAACTAACATGTCTAGTGCTAATCTATCTAAGCCGTATAAACCGCGGTGGATCATATCGGCAGCAAATACCAAGATATCGCCTGCAGCTAAATTAATTTTTTTACCGCTAGAAAGGTTCTCGCTACTCACTCGGCCCTTTTCTTCTTGTCGTACATTATATTCCTCCTCGTTATCCCAACGTTTATGAGTTCCAGGCACTAGTTCCATGCCATGTTCATCAAATAAAGGAATACGCAGATGTACTACTTGCGTGTTTTGAATTACCTTCATTTGGTCTTCAACATCATAATCATATTGGCAATCACGATGCCAAAAATCTTTTTGCTCAATATTAACCGGATTAAAAAATAATTGGGTATTCATAAATGCTGGAGTGGCAGGTATAACTGAGTCGATCAGCGCCATTATTTTTTTTGAGCTGATAAAGTTGAATAGCTGAACTCTATCGCCGTATTGCAAATACTGACTGCCAGTAATTAAAGAAGAATTAAACGCCTCCTCTTGATAAAACTTGGCGTTGTCTTGTTTCCACCGCTGATGAAATTTTAAAATAACGGCTCTCAGTGATGCTATTTCATCAGCATTGAAATAATTTCGAATAACAAAGTAACCATGTTCATCGTATTTACTCTGTAATTGACTGGAATTAACTAACATTTACGCCCACTTGCTCCACTTTAATTTTCCGATAAAAACGCTATAACAGCTTTAATTAGGCTATTTTCCACTTAAAACAGTGCCCGCTTTAATACCCATAAAGAATTGGCAGAGATTGTAAAACATTTCGATAAAATTAAATATCTTAGCCTTGCTATCCTATGCGCCTATTCAGCATATTTTTGTTTACTGCTCTTTTTGCAATTTGCATTTTAGATCGCGAAACAATCCTCCTTTAGATCATTTAAAAATCAGAAAAACAAAATAAACCTTTGAAAAATAAAACATAACCTCATTGGCATTGTTGTTGCTCTCTACTTATAAGTATTTCATTTTATGCAGAGACGTAACGCACTATGATAAATTCAGCCACAACAAAAACCATGAAAGCTATGTTATTTACCTTAGGCATGGGTGGCGCTGTTTTACAGGCGCAACCTTTTACTGAGTGCCCAACCGAAGCATTTTTAATACAGGACAAATTAGCCAATCTATATGGTGTGCAGCTAGCAACTGGATTTTATGAGAAATTCTCACCTGCTGATTGGAATCAACAAAAAATGAATGCGCTGGCATTTAGTGTTCACGACAGTTATTTATACGCTTTTAATTATTACTACGGCACCCTAGTTCGTATTGACGCCAACTATCAAGTAACACCTATTACTATTCCTAACATGCCGAATAAAGGTTTTTATGTTGGTGACATTTCGGTAGTAGAAAATGCTTATTATCTCTATCGTCCGGGCGCAGATTTTGGTTTATTTCGGGTGTCGTTAGATGAAGCCAGTGACGATTATTTAACTATGGTGAATGTAGTTAACGGCACAACTCTTAATCATGCAATTTACGATTTAGCCTTCCATCCTGACAACGGCTTTGCTTATGCAGTTGATCGCTGGGGTAATCTTTGGAAAATTGATGTGCAAACGGGAACTTCGGTAAAACTTAGTAATGTTGGTGAAGCCGGTACTTTTGGCGCGGTGTATTTTGACGTTACCGGTAATTTATATATTAGCCGTAATAGCGACGGTAATATTTTTAGAATCAACACCAATTGGGATTATCCCGTTGCAGAGTTTTTTGCCTATGGCCCTGCGTCAAGTAATAACGATGGCGCACGTTGCGCCCTTGCTCCGATTATTTCTCAAGACTCTCCGACCACTGACTTTGGCGATGCCCCTGACTCTTATGGCTCAAGCATAAATAATAATGGTGCGCGCCATGACATTGGTGATGGCACTTTATTTTTGGGAGAAAACGTAATAACAGAGCCCAATGCATACGCAGATAACGGCTCTGAAATTGACGACAACGACGGCATAGCGTTTGTTACTGGAGTTGAAGCAGGTAAAACGGCCATTGTTGATATTACGGCGTCCGCTGACGGTTTTGTTAACGCTTGGCTCGACTCTGATAAAGACGGTGAGTTTGACGTTGATGAGCAAATTATCACTTCAGAGGCTGTCAGCTCTGGCAGTAATATCGTGGCTTACGATGTACCAACTTGGAGCGAAACGGGAGAAACTTGGGCAAGATTTAGATTAAGCTCTGAAGAGTCTTTATCAGCTATTGGTGGCGTTGCTGACGGTGAAGTGGAAGATTATAAAATTGATATAGCCGAGCAAAACGTAACAACTACGCATTATCCTTCGGCTGAAGGTTGGGCAACACTAGCCTTTGAAGATAATTGGCCGCTAGTTGGCGATTACGATATGAATGACTTGGTGGTGCACTATCGCCTTTCATCTTTTGACACTGAGGGTAATTTACTGCGGGTTAAAATAACAGGTGAAGTGGTTGCCATTGGTGCTTCTTACCATAACGGTTTTGCCTTTCGACTGCCCGGATTATTACGTAGCCAAGTTGATACTAGCCGCCTAATTTTCAAAATCAATGGTGTTGAGCAAAATCTTTCACCACTTGAAGAAGATAGAGATGAAGCGATATTTATTATCGCTAATGACCTGTGGGATTTTGTCACCGCAGGTGAAAACTGCAAATATTATCGTACTGAAGCAGGTTGTGGTTCAAACATTCAAATGAGCTTTTCATTAGACATTCCATTAGCGGCGAATGTAAATAAAGCTGATGTGGCCAACTTCCCTTACGACCCTTTTATTTTCTCTTCACCTGAGCAACTAAGGAGCTACGTATTTGGTGAAGCTCCTGGGCGACGGTTTGAAGTTCACCTTAAAAACCAAGCGCCAACGGAAGCCTTTCAAGCAAACTTTTTAGGGCGTGGTGATGACGCCTCAGATGCTGATAACGGTGAATACTTTATAAATGCTAACGGTATGCCATGGGCTATTAATATTCCGTACGAGTGGCAGCACCCACTAGAGTATATGGATATTAAATATGCTTACCCAAATTTTCATAGTTTTGTAACCTCTTCAGGCGAGCTCAATTTAGATTGGTTCACCATTGAAAAAAGCGCCCCTAACAATGTATTTAAACACTAAGGACAAGACCATGAAATTTACTAACATAACACTAATATCTATGATGAGTTTATTGATGGTAGCTTGTGGCGGTGGTGGCGAGAGCTCCTCGGCTAACTCGTCGAGTAATACCACAACAACTGTTGCACCTATTGAACCTATTCATGAACTGGTAGCTGAAACAACTACTGAGCCGATAACTGATGAACCTGTACTAAATTCTCCGGTGGTAAGTGACGATGTTACGCCAGATCCCAATGCTGTTTACGATAGTACGGCTGAGCTTATTGCTGCAAAATCATTCCTGCTTGAGCCAGAGTTTCAGCTCGCTGTACGTTATAAAAATAATGATAATCGCCGTGCTTACTTGTCTATTTGCAGCGAGTTTACCCAAGGAGAAGCAGGGTTCGAGATCAATTATAATAGTTGCTTATTACGCAGCTCTATTGAAAGTGACTACAGTGCTACCTTAAGTGTCGCCAACGATAAAAACCAATTAGTTATGGCGATATGGTATTTAGATGACGCACAAAACCCAAGATATGAAACATGGGAAAATAGCTACGATGCCAAAGCCCCAAAAGTGTTTAATGTAAATTAAGGGCTGTTGAACTTTTAAGATAACTTTTACAAAGCAAACAACGCCCACTTAGGGCGTTTTTTATTTTCAAGCCGCAATAATAATCTGCGTCAATATTTCATCAATTTCACTCTTTAAATACGGATAAATACAATGCTAGAATTTACACTACTCGGTTTATAAGAGCGTAAAAAACAAAAGTTTAAGAGCTAAGTTCAAATATAAGTGCGGCACCAGTTTAATACCTAATTCAACACCTAATACAACGCCAAATACAACAAAGTAAATAGTGGGAAAGCCATGAATGATGAAAAAATGATCTCTTTACTTAAACTCTCCATTTTCATTGGCGTGTGTTTATTATTGTTAGGTATTTACTTACACAACTTTAGTGAAACAATTGAAGCTATGGGCGTAAATGGTATTATTATCAGCGCGGTTTGCGTGGCATTTGGCTTGATATTTTCTCTGCCCACTAAAATGTATTTAACCTTTCTTTTAGTTAAGCGTGAAGCGAATGAGCAGGCTCAGAAAAAACAAGATGATGTGAATAAACCGGCGCAATAACAAGCGCTTTCTCATTGCAACTCCAGTTTCAAATTCAGCTTCACATATTGCCGATAAATAAGCTCTAAGCTCAGCTTAAAGCTAATCACCAATGAATAGGATCAACTTGATAATATTGCTTTAGTTGTCGGTATAGCATCGGGTGCTGATGATGAAACTGCTGCGCTTTTTCAAAAAACACTTCACTGGCAACAGCAAAAAATTCAGCGGGATTAGTCGCACCATAATAATCAAATATTGAAGGTTCTCTAGTTTGCGCTTGCCGTTGTAGTAGCTCAAATTGTGCAGAAAAAACGTCAGACCAACATTGATAACTTTGCCCTTTATCTAAAATAGGCGCGCCATTGGCTTTACCATTTTCTTGATCTAATTGGTGAGCAAATTCATGGATAACCACATTACGGCCATCATCAGGAGTTTGCGCGCCGTCTAAAGTATCTTGCCAAGATAAAACCACTTTGCCAAAATCCCACGACTCGCCAGCCAATGCTGTTTTTTGAGTATGTAAAACGCCACCAGCTTGCACACTTTGTTGCTCTTTAATGAAGGCACGCGGATAAACTAATATAGTTTTCAGTTTAGGGTAAAAATCAGTCTTGCGATTAAGTAACAACAAACACGCCTGCGCAGCTACGGTTATTCTTATTTCATCCGTTATTTTCACGCCATTGCAACCAATGAAGTTTTTTTCAGCTAAAAATACCTGAATGTGCTCTTTAAGTTGCAATTGTAGGTCTGCCGGCATTTGTCTAAAGTAAGGCATACGCTGCTGAATTATTTTACGCCACTGTTTTTTAAAGGGCTGGCTTCTTATTTTAGCGCGTTGATACTCTCGCCAATACGGTTTACCCGCAGAGTATCCAATGATCAACATGGCTATAATTATTGGCAATAAATAAGACAACATTATGAATATTACTTGTTAGTATTTATTAAGAGGTAAGTACGAAGAGGTTAAATATCAAGCTCTTGATGATTATATCTTAACGCCGGTTACATTTTCCGGACCATGCAACTTTAAATTCATTTTAGGATTTTTCAAAATAATACCTTTCTTTAACAGTAGCTTATGTAATTTCTTTTGTAGTTTATTTTCTATATGACTGTCTTGTGCCACCTTTAATTGTTGACTTTCATTAAAATGACACAGCACCAATAAACTCCCCGGAAAGCAATCGAACTGCACGGTATGGCTTAAATGGCTATATCCATCGACTAACTTGCCCTCTTCATTAATTTGGGCGAGAACAGTCAATAACTTTTCATTCAAACGTTGGCAAATTTTACTCATTTTCATCTTTTAGCTTCACTCATTAGCGTTTAATTAAAACTAGACATTGTAACCTTTTAAAAACGCTTTTACTGCCCTGACGAAATCACCATGAAGTGAGCCAAGTATTAACAGGAAGTCATGCTTACTTACGTTTAACATACTTTGTTTATAAATTTTATAACTTGAATTACTTCAATAACTTTCAAAGACGATAAGGTATAATTAGTGCTCAGCGTTTATATGCACCAACATGAGCTAACATCATTAACAACATCGATAAAAAATCAGTAAAGCAAACAGCCCCATTAGTAACTGATTTACAACTTAAAATTGCGACCTTCAACTTATTTAATTATCTTGAGCCACCCAATGCATATTATGACTTTGAGCGCATTTATAGCAGCGAACAATGGCTAAAAAAGCAAAACTGGATCAGTAATTATTTATGTGAATATCAGCCAGATATTATTGGTTTTCAAGAAGTGTTTAGTCCTGAGTCATTAAAAGCCTTAGTCGCTAGCCAAGGGTATGAATATTTTGCTGTGGTTGATAAACCTGAAATTATTGATGACTTTATTTATCGCAGCCCTGTGGTCGCTATTGCCTCGCGTTACCCTATTGTAGAAGTTGCTGCGGTAAAGCCCAATCTTGAACTTGCACAAACTTTAGGCTTAACCGATAACTTTTCTTTTAGTCGACAAGTTGTAAGAGCAACAATCGCTGCGCCCCATATCGGCAACTGCGATTGTTATGTGGTGCACTTTAAATCGAAGCGTTCAATGATTGAAATTGATGAGCAAGGTAATAATTTCTCACCAGAAAAAACCATTATAGAAAGCCTAAAAGCCAACGTCGCTGGTAGTTGGGGCTCAACCATACAGCGTGGCAGTGAAGCAACGTTATTAATGATTGATATGATTGAGCGCCGTGAAGAAACAAATAACCCGATGGTATTAATGGGAGATTTCAACAACACCTTAACTGACGGGGTATTGAACCATTTACTCACCAATAACCTACGGTTTGTTTCCGCGATTGACCGTGATGCTTACCTTGCCAAGTATTGCTTAAACGACGCTTGGGATCTATTTGAAGCCGCAGCGCTTAATGATTTCAACAAAGATAATGAAGGCAATAATGAAAATAATGAACAAAGTGAAGTATCAAAAACTGAGCAGCTAACACCAGAGCTAACACCAGGGATAATACCACTACGTAGCCCAACACATTATTT
Source organism: uncultured Alteromonadaceae bacterium (assembly GCA_947501935.1). GTDB lineage: Bacteria > Pseudomonadota > Gammaproteobacteria > Enterobacterales > Alteromonadaceae > CANMXU01. Next base: position 58,395 of record CANMXU010000010.1, on the reverse strand, counting down.
TGGCGCAACTAGTTCAGTACTTGACTACATTCTATTATCGTGTGAATTTGATGCCAGTTACCACGACAGTCTTTATCAAGTCAGCGCTTATGAGACTTACGACCGACACCTAATTAATCCGATTTTTGATCGTGATGGCGAAAGTACCGATCATGGCATTGTATTAATCACCTTAACCTTAAGATCATAGTGGCTCTAAAGTATTTTCTTCGTCGTTAAAGCTTCCATTTTCAAACGCTTGAGTTGTTCGTTCAATAATTTCACACGGGAGTAAATTAAGTTTATTTAGCTTACTAAAACCAAAATAAGAAACTTTATTGTCATTTCGGTTAATTACTGTCGCTTTTAAATGTGCCTTATTAATATCATCTATTAATAAGTTGGCAGCCATGCTTGAGGTTATTATTACATCGATGCGTTTTTTTAATATAAGCTCTATACCAACAGTAATACTATTAATGGCGACTTTATTTAAAGTGTTATCATCATTGAATTTTCTGAAGTAAGTAGTTCCCCTCGAAACACCAATAACTTTGCCTTGTAAGCTTTTATAATCAATTATTTCGCTGGCTTTATTTGAAATAACAACATGATCTTCTTCTACTCGATAAGGTGCAAAATAAGCAAACTCTTCACGCTCTTTACTTTTATTTAAACCGGCAATTACATCGACCTCACCATTTTTTAACATTCTAACGCAGCGCGCAAAATTGGGCGATTCAATAAACTGTATTTGCTTATTGAAAATTTGAGCAAGCTTTTTTAATGCGGTGATATGAACACCATGAGGAGTAGAGCCAAGGTACTGATATGGAGGGTATTCATCAATACAGGCAAGCATATAGCCATTTTTCGCCACTCCATATGGGGCAAAAAGAAAGGTGAATGCGACAAACAATTGTTTTAAATTCATTGTTTGAGTGTAGTTAAAGCTTGTAGCGTTTTCTAGCATATAATTAAAGCGATTCAGAGCTTCATTTATATGCTTATACCTCGGCACCTACATCTGTAACCGCTAAGTCTTTCATCGCGATTGCTGTTATCAAGTTACTAATTTTCCCCAGTAAACCTCTAATAGAACGATTTTGATCATGCAAGCCCTCAACTAACGAAGTACAGCTATCTACCAATGCATCACTGTAGGCGAAACCAATAAGGGCAACGAGTTTTACCATACCTTCTTCATCAAGCATCTTGCTCTCTTCGTCTTGCTGTTCATAAACGCTATTAACCAGCTCGATGGTACTAACCAATTTTTCCATTCTCGGATTAAGTCTCAGCAATGCTTCGGCACGCTTGCTAGCAGCCCTATCAACAAATTCTTGGGTGACAACTAATTTAGGTCGTTCTTTTCGGCGAACTTTTGCTGGTTTTCTTTTAATAACTTTGCGCTCGATTGACTCACTGTAAGCAAACTCGCCATCAACAAATTGGCCAATATTAGTTACGCTTAATCGCTCCGACATAATCGCCGCAGACTTGGCGGTTTTACGGGTAAAATCTCGATAATCTTCTGCAAAACCATGGGTTGAAATACACTGAGCTAAATCAAGTATTAAGGCATCGGTTTTGCCCTTCGATGCCCTTAAGCACCGGCCGATAATTTGTAAGTACAGTCTTAATATTTTGGTTGGCCGCGCTAAAACAACACAGTCTGTTTCAGGATCATCAAAACCAATAGTTAACATCGACATATTAATAATCAGTCTGACTTCATTCGATTTATACCTGCGTATACTTTCATCGTTGTCAGCAATAGAGCGTTTCGAATGAACAAGCTCATGCTTAACACCAAGTAAATGAAAAGCTTCAGACAAAGACTCAACATGATTAATAGAGTTAGCAAACAACATAACCTTACGGCCTTTTGATAATGCATCATCAAGGGTTTGCTGCGCCACTAAAGAACAATGTTCGAGTAAAATAGTGTCTAAGCCTGAAACACTAAAATCGCCTCGGTACATTTTCACCGCGCTGTAATCTATTTCTTGAGATAAACTCGGCACCTTATAAACCGGCTTGGCTAATTCACCACGTTCAATCAGCATTTTAGTGGTAGTTTCTTCAATTAACTGCATCGACTTATCAATATAAACCCCTAATCTGTCGATAGGTGTAGCAGTTAGTCCGATAATTAAATCAGGCGATAACTCTTCACGCATCGCGATATACACACCGCCCATACAGCCAACATGATATTCATCGCGTAGCAATACATCACATTGTATGTTTAAGTGTTTTCTTCGGCCAAATGACTGCTCCATCACTAGGGTGACATCACCACCAGCAATATACTTATAGCCCGACTTAACTACACTAACAGACAGGCCGTTAATGGTTAGTGTTCGTAATAATTGAGGAATCAAGGCCGCATTGCGTAAGCTAACCACAATCTTCTTGTCAGACATAGCTTGGCATAATTTAAGTATGCAGATACTCTTACCGCCACCTGTTGGTAATGCAATAATAGAGTTAGCTCCAGCTTCAATAGCTTTGCGGACACTGTTAACCTGATAATCTTTTTCTAATATCTGCATGCCATACTACTCGGGCTTGTTTATGGTGTTGGATTTTTCGAGAACGAGACATTATATACTGAAACAACGTAAAGATGCATGATTGAGATAACATTGAATTTAAAATTTTTAATTTAATGTTATCTAGAAGGTAAAATTGACACCAAAAATAAATAGGCTCTGGATAAAAAGGCTTCTAAAAGGGCTAGTAAAATACTAGTAATAAAAGGGGTCGGTGACATTTAAAAATACAATAATAATTAGAGTCTGTTATCACCTGCCCTTCCATTTGTCACCGACCCCTTTATGACTGAAATAACAGCTAGAAATAACAGCTAGAAGTAAATAATTTATTCCTTTATTTATACTCATCTGGCAATGCTAATGCCGCGACTCCTGTATCTACAGCCGCTTGCGCTACGGCTTTGGCAACATTGTGACACAGTCTTGTATCCATTGGCCTTGGAATAATATAATCACGACCAAAGCTTAAAGACTTTGCAGCGCAAGCTTCTAGCACACATACCGGTACCTCCTCTTTGGCTAACATACGAATGGCATGTACAGCTGCTATTTTCATTTCACTATTAATTTTTCGCGCCCTAACATCTAACGCCCCTCTAAAGATAAAAGGAAAGCATAAAACATTGTTCACTTGGTTTGGATAATCAGAGCGACCCGTTGCCATAATTAAATCATCTCTAACTGAATGAGCAAGATCAGGCTTTATTTCAGGATCAGGGTTTGAACAAGCAAATACAATCGGCTTACTTGCCATTTTTGCAAGCTGGTCTGCTGAAAGTAGGTTTGGCCCTGAAACACCAACAAAAACATCAGCACCTTCAATAGCGTCATCAAGGGTGCGCTTATCAGTATTATTAGCAAACGCAGTTTTATATTCATTTAAATCACTTCTGCGGGTGTGAACTATGCCCTTAGTATCAAGCATGTATATTTTTTCACGTTGTGCGCCGCAATTAATAAGTAGCTCCATACAAGCAATAGCAGCCGCTCCAGCGCCAAGGCAAACAATAACTACGTCTTCAATATTTTTACCTTGAATATCTAAAGCGTTGAGCATTCCAGCCGCAGTAACAATGGCGGTGCCGTGTTGGTCGTCATGAAATACTGGAATTTTGCAGCGCTCTTGCAAAGCTTTTTCAATAATAAAGCAATCTGGCGCTTTAATATCCTCTAAGTTAATACCGCCAAAAGTATCGGCAATGCTTGCCACGGTATTGATAAATTCATCGTTAGTTTTATGGGTCACTTCAATATCAAATGAGTTGATATTGGCAAAGCGTTTAAATAAAAGTGCCTTACCTTCCATTACCGGTTTTGAGGCCATCGGCCCTAAATTACCTAAACCTAGAATAGCGCTACCATTAGATATAACCGCAACGGTATTGCCTTTGCCGGTATACTTATAAACGTTTTCAATGTCATTGGCTATTTCTCTACATGGCTCTGCCACGCCGGGGCTATACGCTAAAGACAAGTCTTCACTGGAGTCTGCTTTAGTGGTTATTTCAATGGCTATTTTGCCCGGTGTTGGATAGGCGTGATAATCCAATGCGCGTTGTTTTAAATCGCTCATAAGTGACCTTATTTTTAATAATATGAATTAAATAGTGGGTAGATCAGTAAGCTAAATAACTGATCAAATTAAAAAGTTGAATAAGTGAATGACTCAAGAAAAAATCAGCTGCACGTCCAATACAGCTGATTTTTGGTAAGTAACTTATCTGGGAGTAAGTTACTTTTAGCTCTTAAAAGTAGGGAATTTTTTACTTAAAATCTCCACACAGCAAGAAGTTGTACGGCATTATCATCAGTCCCTTTTTCGCCTAACTTGTTTTTCCAATACTGGTATTCAATACCAACAAACATTTTACTCGCGCCCATACCTATGAGTTCACCGGCGTCTAAACGGATTTGTGGCTGAAAGAGTATCCATGACTCAAGTTCAGATGTACCAAAGTTATGCGTTTGTGTGCGACCATCAATGTATTCTAAATGTCCTTCAATACTCCAATTGGTATTGCCCATTTTAAATGGGTACGCCCAAGCAAAGTCGATCATAAAACTAGTATCTTCATCAATAACCGTAAACGGGTCATCAAAACCACCACTACCGCCACCTTGATGGATGTATGCAGTAACATCTATTTGAGCAAACGCAAAACCGGGTAAATCAAGCGCAAATCTTACACCGGGTAAAACCCAATTACTGTCAACTTCAGGGGCAAAGTTAAAACCGGCTACAATGCCAATATCTTTTACTGGCCCAAATTTTATTTCGTTACCAGTAATAGCGCCTAAACTAAAGTTGGAATACCACTCACCATAAAATTCGCTGGTATCTTTAGCTGGACCATCAGACCAACGCGTATGGTCAACAAAGAAAAAGTTATCGCCATAGTCCCAACCACCTGCGTGTTGAAAGGTAATTATATTGGCAGTGGAAGTGTCATTAGCACCGACAATTTCTAAGTCACCGCCAAGTTGTAATTGAACCTCGGTTGAACTCCAATTTTCAGCAGATACACTACTGGCAATTAAAGCCGTTGAGGCAAGAACTGTGCTACTAACCGCTTTGAGAATTTTATTGCTTGTCATAATTTACCCTTTTTAAAGTCATGTTATTTTTTATTTTGTTTGCTTTTATTTATGGTTATTCTTTAAGCGCTAATTATCTATTAATTTGAATTAAACGAATAATTAGCCTGCTTAGTCAAAAATCTATTACTGGTTATATTTTCGCTAAATCAAAATTAAAATCACAAATTCTGACTCTTGTGTCAAGTAATATATTTTTTGCTCACTAAATTTATAGCTTAAAAATAAAGTATTACTAAATTCATTTTCTTGACACATGTGTCAGCTTTTGTTATCAAAGTAATATCAAATTATGATCTCAGCAAATAAAGGCGCAAAAAATGAACTTTCAATCATTCCAACCACCTCGTAGAATTTTAATGGGCCCTGGCCCTTCAGATATCAGTCCAGAAGTTTTAGCCGCATTATCAAGGCCAGTAATTGGCCATTTAGACCCGTTATTTCTTGATATGATGGACGAAGTAAAAACCTTACTTCAATATGCATTTCAAACTAAAAATGAATTTACCATTGCATTATCAGCCCCTGGCTCTGCAGGAATGGAAGCTTGTTTTGTAAACTTAGTAGAAGCTGGCGATAAAGTCATTGTTTGTCGTAATGGTGTATTTGGCGATCGCATGATCCAAAACGTTATCCGCATCGGCGCAGAAGCTATTGTAGTTGACTCTCCGTGGGGGCGCGCTGTTGAAACCGACAAGGTTGAACAAGCATTAATTGATAACCCTGATGCAAAATTTGTTGCCTTTGTACACGCAGAAACATCTACCGGTGCCGTGTCTGATGCCAAAACCTTGTGTGCTCTTGCCCAACAACACGACTGTTTATCGATTGTTGACGCAGTAACTACGCTAGGCGGCATAGAGCTTAAAGTAGACGACTGGGGCATTGACGCTATTTATTCAGGCTCACAAAAATGTTTATCTTGTGTACCAGGCTTATCTCCTATTTCCTTTAGTGACAAAGCCGTAAACGTGATAAAAAACCGCAAAACTCAAATTCAAAGTTGGTTTCTAGATCAGTCTTTAGTGATGAGCTATTGGTCAGGTGACGGCAAGCGTAGCTACCATCATACCGCCCCTGTTAACTCATTATATGGCTTACACGAGTCATTAGTGCATTTACAAAATGAAGGCTTAGAAAACAGCTGGGCACGCCATAAAGCTCAGCATCAGTCACTGGCTAAAGGCTTAGAGAAGCTAGGCATTAAGTTTATTGTTCCTGAAGAAGAGCGCTTACCACAGTTAAACGCAATATATATTCCTGACGGCGCAGATGATGCAAAAGTAAGAAATTATTTACTTAACCATTACAACCTTGAAATAGGTGCTGGTTTGGGTGATTTTGCCGGAAAAGCATGGCGAATTGGCCTAATGGGCTATACCGCAAGAAATGAAAATGTCGCTTTATGCTTAACCGCACTGGAAGATGCATTAAATCAATAAGCGCCTAAACGAGTTATAAAACTACGACTACGCATTTCACATAGTGAAATTTAAAAGAGAGTAAAATGAAACACAAAATAGAAGTCATGATTTCAGAACAAGAAATTAGTACTCGAATAAAACAATTAGGCCAGCAAATAACTGAGCATTATCAAAACAGCGATAACTTAGTTATGGTTGGTCTATTACGAGGTTCTTTCGTTTTTATGGCGGATTTAGCCAGAGCCATTGAGGTTGGTCATAGTGTCGACTTTATGACCGCATCAAGTTATGGCAATAATACCGAAAGCTCTCGTGATGTTCATATTCTAAAAGACTTAGACGATAACATTGAAGGCAAAGACGTACTCATTGTTGAAGACATTATCGACACTGGCAATACCTTAAGCAAAATACTACAAGTACTAAACTTACGTGCGCCTAACTCTATTTCTATTTGTACTCTGTTAGACAAACCGTCACGCCGTGAGGTTGAAGTAGATGTTAAGTGGAAGGGCTTTGAAATACCTGATGAGTTTGTTGTGGGCGTTGGTATCGATTATGCGCAAAAATATCGCCACTTACCCTACATAGGTAAAGTTATTCCACTAGAAGAAACTTAGCTCACCCTATTGAGTTAAAAAATAATGCTCGCGCATAAAATTAAAAGCCTAAACAGTGATCCCTGTTTAGGCTTTTATGTTCAGGATGTAAGGACTTAAGAGGTAGAGCGAAGCAGGGTGCCAGAGCCGAGGATGAAAGGTCATGGCCGTTCTTAGGCATCCATGCCTTCACGCCATTAGTGCTTCCATGCACGTCATTTTTGTTCCAGACAAATCATAAGTACTAACATCCATGTCAGCAATGCGCGATGCCATGTCGTTACAGGGATGTAACTAATAGACAATGCAGGAGCATATTGTCGAGATGGCAAGGAGCATATATATTTACAACTGCATGGACTTAGGAGGTAGAGCGAAGCAGGATGCCAGAGCCTTTGTAAAAAGGCTACTTTTCGTCATTATAGGTTTAACATACTTAGTTCGCCTGCTAACTTTCGCCACAAAACAGCCCTAATATAAATTCGATTTATCACAAAAGACAGTTAGTAGCATATTTCACATTGGGCTTGCGATAAGTTCTAGCACTATTGGCACTATCTAGAAAATAATCGGCTCTAAAAGCTTTAACCTTTAGCGTTTGTTCGATGGTTCAGTAACAGCTTCTGATGAAAGAACCCGCGCTTTACTTCTCGCTCTTTTTTTCTTTTTTGAATTTTTACTCGCTAAAACTACTGTACTAATAAACTCTGCTGATTTTTTGCTGGGATTATAAGCGATTTCAATAATTTTACCGTTATGTTCTATAACGTCGCCGTGGCGAATTTTTTTACGTTTTTGAACTACAACTTCATTATTTACTAAAACATTACCTTCACTGATCATGGTTTTAGCTTCGCCGCCACCGCCAACCATATTGGCAATTTTGAGTAATTTACAAAGTTCTATCGGTTCAACACAAATGTCGAAAGTTGAATGTTCAGACATGAAATACGCCTAATAATTTTAAATAATAATATTGTTAAATTCTAACATGTATCAAATAAAGTTTATATTAAGGATATTTTATAATGCTGAGCAACATAGGTGGTAAATACTGAAATACTGAGAAACGTAAAATTTTAACTATGCCACTTCAACCAAGAAATAGTATGGAAATCGGTGTTGCACTGATATTGGTAATACGTAAGGTCAAATATCAGTAAACACATAACAAAAAGCACCTTTTCTTGCCACTAAATAGCAAGATAAGGTGCTTTAACTAAACTTTAACTTCTAGATAAGGTATCAACTAACGTTAGCAATAAAACCTTATGCTTACCGTTAACTTCAAACCAGTTAAATTCAACGTGCTAAGTTCGAATTAGTTTAAAAAAGTAAACTTAGCGATGAATAGCGCCGTTAATAACCACACACCTTTAGTTACTTGATCAGCTTTACCTGAACCTACTTTCAAACAGGTATAAGTAATAAAACCAAAAGCGATACCGTTAGCAATAGAGAAAGTAAACGCCATCATTACCGTAGTACATACTGCTGGTGCAAATTCGGTTAAGTCTTCCCAGTCTAAGTTTTTCAGTGAACTCATCATTAACATAGCAACATAAATCAGTGCACCGTCAACCGCAAAGCCAGGTAGCATTTGTGCAAGCGGTAAAAAGAACATACCGCCAGCAAATAATAAACCTATAGTTACCGCAGTAAGCCCTGTTCGGCCACCTACCGCAACACCAGCAGCCGACTCAACATAAGAGGTCACAGGCGGACAACCAAAAGCAGTACCGATAACTGAAGATACCGAATCAGCTTTTAATGATTTACTTAAACCGTGAATTTTACCATTTTTATCTTGTAAATTAGCACGTTCAGCCACGCCCATTAACGTACCAGCAGTATCAAAAATATTAACGAATAAGAAGGTTACAATCACCGGAATTAGCGCAACTTCAAAGGCTCCAGCTATATCGGCTTTCCACATAATGGGTTCAAGTGCGGCAAAGTCAGGAACGGCTAGCAAACCAGTATAATTAACAAAACCACTTGCCGGAGCAAACGATTTCGCCGCTTCAGATACAACAAAGAAGTCAGTTGGTAATATCCAAGTCATGGCAAAAGCAATTAAGGTGGTTGCTGCGATACCAATTAGCACGGCACCAAATACATTACGGTAGCTAAGCACAGCAATTAATACGAAACTTAAAAAGCCAAGTGCTGGTGCTTCTGGGCCAAATTGACCAAAACCAAAGTGGGTAAGATCAGCAATAGCCACGACGTTATCAGGGTTTGGCACAACAATACCGGTAAAACGTAAACCGATAAAACCTAAGAAAAGCCCTACCCCTGCTGTCATCGCAAGCCGTAAACTCATCGGGATACTATCAAGCATCCATTCCCGCAAACGGGTGACACTCATAAAGACAAAAACAACACCTGACAAAAACACTGCCCCAAGTGCAATTTCCCAACTATAGCCCATCGCGCCAACAACTGAGAAGGTGAAAAACGCGTTCAGCCCCATGCCCGGAGCAAGGCCTACTGGCCAGTTTGCGTAAAGACCCATTAAAATGGTGGCGATTGCTGCGCCCAAACATGTTGCTAAGAATAATCCGTCAAAAGGCATACCCGTTTTAGACATGATTATCGGATTTAAAAACATAATATATGACATGGTTACAAAAGTTGTTAACCCCGCCATAAGTTCAGTTTTTACCGTGGTATTATGTGAAGATAGTTTAAAAAAACGTTCTAAAAACCCCACCTCGTTACCTTCTATTTCGTTAGTTTTACTCGCTTGTTCCATAACTACAGTTCTCTTGTTGTTTAGAAGTGAGATCACTTTTTATAATTTTAGTGTGACCCGTTTGTTGCTGAATTACTGATATCAAGTAATACCAACGTTGGCTGATTTTTAGGACTAGGCTGTTATCTACCAATTAGAATAATGAATTCAATTGGTATCACCCTCCCCCTATGTAGCTAAGTTAAATAAAAGCATATTTAAAAGTTAAAGTTAATGATTAACACTCTTTAGCTATTTCATATGGTGAAATGCATATATTATTTACCTTATAGCAACTTTAAACAGTACATAACTGTTTTAAGGGACAAGATATAAAGCCATTTACATTACCCAGATGAAACAGAAAAGCAGCCATAGTTCAGTGGCTTTAAGAGATAAAACTACTTGAAAAGTAAGCTTATTTACCTTTAATGTTTTACTGCTAATAAGATTAAATCGTTAAATGCTTTTTTTATAATCAGCACATCATCCTATACTTAAAACAGAAAACCTGTCAATAGTGTCAAGAATTTAAATTTTATTGTATACTAACTATTAAACACGCAAAACAATAGCTGCAACTGTTTAGGTTAATCGCCTTAAAACTGCATTTTTACTGGCATTTGCACATTATTTATTACCGTTAATCACTTACTTTATATTAGGTCTTTATGCTTTCTTTATCACATTTTAATCGACAAACTATTAAGGGTGACATTTTTGGTGCATTAACATCGACTGTTGTAGCTTTACCCTTTGCCTTAGCCTTTGGTGTTACCTCAGGTGCTGGTGCCAGCGCGGGTATTTATTGTGCCATTATAACCGGCTTATTTGCCTCGCTCTTTGGCGGTACAAATCAGCAAATATCTGGGCCTAATACCGGTTTAACCGTGGCTATGGTGGCGATACTAACCAGCTTTGTTGCTAAGTCGCCTGAACACGGCATTGCCGCCGCTTTTACTGTGGTAAGCTTAGCTGGTTTATTTCAAATGCTGTTTGGCTTTTTTAAACTAGGGAAATATTTTACCTTGGTTTCCTATCCGGTCATTTCTGGTTTTACTTCCGGCATTGGTATTTTGATTATTATTTCACAGATAGAGCCGTTATTTGGTCACTCTTTAGCTGAGCTTGAAATGTCGTTACCTACTTTAACGAGTACAAATACACTGGTGGGCTTAGCATGTTTATTAGCCCTTTTTGTATGGCCGCAAAAATTTAGCCGTATTGTTCCAGCAAGTATTATTGTGGTTATTGGCGCGACCATATTTTATGTATTTTCAGCTGCACAAATCCCCGTTGTAGGGGCAATATCAAGCGAGTTACCGTCATTCAATTTTCCTATATGGCACAGTGAACTTGCTGGAGAAATGATAAAGTCAGCGATATTAATTGCAACACTAAGCACCTTAGACTCTCTGATGACCTCGTTAACGGTTGATAGTATCAGTAACGATTTACACGACTCAGACCAGGAACTTGTTGGCCAAGGCATTGGTAATATCGTTGCCGGTTTATTTGGCGCACTACCCGGTGGTGGCGCAACCATGCGTACTGTTACCAACTTACGCGCAGGCGGCACAACACCGCTATCAGGCATTTTGCACGCGCTATTTATTTTAGCCATCGTTTTATGGGCGGGCGAATATACCAATTATATTCCTGTTGCGGTGTTAGCCGCGATATTAATTCATGTTGGCATTAGCATTATTGATTGGAACTTTCTCAAGCGTATTCATCAAATATCACTGTTTAGTGTGGCCTTAATGATCTCAACAATGATCATGTCAGTTAGCCTTGGCTTAGTTACCGCTGTACTGGTTGGGGTTTTTGTTGCTAACCTAGTGACCATTCGTCGTTTATCAGAAATACAGCTTGATAATATACAGCTGCATACCTCTGAAGATGCTAAGCATTTGTCAGTGTCAGAAAAACAATTATTAGCGTCAATGGACGATAATGTTTTATTGCTTAACATTTCCGGCCCAATTGGTTTTGGTGTTGCACGAGGCTTAAAGCAAAGCGTTTCAAAAGCAGACCAAAATAAAGCCTTATTGATTGATTTAACTGACGCGCGCTTTGTTGGCATTACCAGCACCATAGCGATTGAAGAAATTATTGTTAGTTATCAAAATCAGGGCCGTGATATTTTATTATCAAGCGTATGTCAGCGGGTTCGCGATGACTTTAAAAAAGTAAACTTACTCGACAAAATTCCAGCTGAGCATATTTTTGATACTCGAATAGCTGCACTGCACTATTTAAAAGCGAAGCTTTCGCCTTAGCTGATGATTACAAGAATTCAGGCTTCTTATCACTTGTGGCTTATCGCTTGTTACTTATAACTTGTGGCTCATCGCTTGCCAGCTATCACTGTTAGCTTTCAGCCAATAAAAATGGCGATGAAATAATATTAAATAAAATAGTTTTTCATCGCCATTGGCATTTCATTTAGCTTAGTTTTAATTAAGCCAAGGTTTAATTAGCTAGGTTTAGTTAGATCAAATTTACTTAAAGCGCGTGAGAAGCCACAGCTGAGTTTGAAAGTCGCTCAAAAGCATCAACTCCAGCTTGAGCACAGCCTAAGTCTTGCTCGGGCGAGCCAGAGCTAATACCTATGCCGCCTACCACTTTACCGTTGCAAGTAATAGGTAAGCCACCACCAACAATACACATGCGTCCGCCTAGTGCGGTATGAATGCCAAATAAATTGTTTTCATGGCCAGGAATACAGGCCTGATTAAACTCGTGCGTGCCCTTGCGCGCCGATGCAGCGGTAAAGGCTTTGTCTTGAGCAATAGTAATACTGTGTACTTTCCCGCCGTCCATACGTTCAAAAGCAATTAAATTGCCTGATTCATCAACCACGGCAATGCACATTGGGATCCCCAATTTATTGGCTTTATGCACGGCGCCATCAATAATCAATTTAGCTTCACTTTGTCCTAATCTACTTATTGTTAACATATATACTCACTCTTTAGTTTTAAAATAGGGTTTTCAAGCAAGGTTAAGCAGAGTGATGGCAACACTGGCTACTTGGTAGCAATGTACATAGCTTGACCTTGCGCTTTAATTTTTAGTTTATTCTCGCTGAGTTTTCACGCTTAGTTTTTTACATAGCCAAGTTCAATTGAAATTGACCGACCGGCTTTCACTAAGTCTTTAATCCACTCATCTTTACGACGTGCAATCGGGGCTGATACCGACAAACCGGCAACCACTTCACCAAACTTGTCGTATAAGAGTACGCCAATACAGCCAACGCCAATTTCTGCTTCTTCATTGTCAAATGCAAAACCTTGTTCAACACAACGCATACACTCTTGTTCTAGGCTTTCAATGGTCGAATAGGTTTTACGGGTATAAGCCGGTAGATTGGTGCGCTGAGCATAACCATGAATACCTTCCTTCCCTTCCATGCCTAGCATCATTTTTCCTACACCAGTTACATGTAAAGGCGCACGGCTACCAATAATTTGTTGTACGTGCATCATTCTATTGGGGATGGCTTTTTCAACATAAATAACCACATCGCCTTCACGAGCGGTAAGGTTGATGGTTTCACCAAATTTATCACGCAGTTTTTCCATATAAGGTATTGCCACCTTTCTAAAGTCAACATGAGTATATTGATGATTACTTAACCGTATTAGCCGACCACTTAACTGGTATTTACCTGCGTGATCTCGGTCGACAAAGTGATTATCAATCAGCGAGTGCAATATTCTAAACGCTGTTGAAGGAGCCAAATTAGTATCAGCACTTAACGCTTTTAGTGTTACCGGTAAGGTATAACGCGATATCGCATCAAGTAACATTGCTGCACGGTCAATCACTTGAATTTGAGATTCTGGTTTAGCTCTTTTCATAATTTTATTCAGCCTTACTCTGTCTTACTCAGTTTTATCGCCGATCAGTGTGATAACTTATTTACCATCACAAATCTTGACACTTATGTCAACTTCTGTATTTAATATAGAACTAATGAGGGTAAAAAACCATCAATACTTCGCCCTCAACTGATTTCATATGGTGGAATTTATAAGCTCATTTAATTTTAAATAAGCTTAATCAGATAAAAATCATAAGGTTAATAAATTTCACTTAATGAAAAACCTGCGAATTCCACATTGTGAAATTCAACGGCGTTGCGGTAAGTGGTTGTTGTCCTTACAGTGAATTTAGTGTTTTAAAAGTACTTAATCACCACAACGAGAAACACCGTTTAGAAAACGCTATTACAAAAACGATAACGAAGCATCAAACACGTACATGGTGATTTCACTTGGTATACACGGCAGTTAAAGCTAAATAGGAAGAGATAAATATGAGTAGTTCAACCCAGTCAACATTAAACATTCCCTGCTATGAGGATGTAATAATTGCCCACGAGCGTATTAAGCCCTACATTCATGAAACACCGGTATTAACCTCTCAGTTTTTAAATCAGTTAACCGGAGCACAACTATTTTTCAAATGTGAAAATTTACAAAAAGCCGCGGCATTCAAAGTTCGCGGTGCATGTAATGCGGTATTTGGCTTAACCGACGAAAAAGCAAAAATAGGTGTTGCCACCCACTCTTCAGGTAATCATGCACTTTCTTTGTCTTATGCAGCAGGACAAAGAGGAATTCCAGTAACCGTAGTTATGCCACGCACCGCACCACAAGCAAAGAAAGACGCAGTAATTGGTTATGGCGGCACCATAGTTGAGTGTGAACCGTCAACCAGTTCACGTGAGGCAGTTTTTGCCGAAGTTGTGGCAGAGTCAGGTGCCGACTTTGTTCATCCCTACAATGATCCCCGCGTTATCGCCGGCCAAGCAACCTGCTCAAAAGAGTTAGTTGCTCAGGTAGAAAATTTAGACACAGTAGTCGCCCCTATCGGCGGTGGCGGTATGATTTCAGGTACCTGTTTAACACTTTCGACCATAGCGCCAAACATAAACATTTATGCCGCTGAGCCACTAAATGCTGATGACGCTGCCCGCTCGTTTAAAGCTGGGCATATTATTGCTGATGATGCGCCTAATACCGTTGCCGACGGATTAAAAGTGCCATTAAAAGATCTTACTTGGCATTTCGTTAAAAACCATGTCACCGATATTTTAACCGCCACCGAAGACGAAATTATCGCCGCAATGAAACTTATTTGGCTACGAATGAAGCTCGTTGTTGAACCAAGCAGTGCGGTTACCTTGGCCATTATTTTGAAAAATCCAGACGTTTTTAAAGGTAAACGCATTGGCGTGATTCTTACTGGCGGTAATGTCGATTTAGACAAATTACCCTGGATGCAGCAATAGGCAGTGACGCTAGAAGCGAGAAGCTAAAAGCTAGAAGAACAAATTTTTAAGTACAAATAATCTAACAAATACATAAAACGAAAATTTTGGAGAATACCATGACAACAACAAACCAATTAGAAGTAGGTTACGACGTTCCCGCAGTACCTGGTATGGATGAAGCAGATATTCAAACCCCTTGTTTAGTCGTCGATCTTGATGCGCTAGAGCGTAATATTCGCACTATGGGCCAGTACGCAAAAGACATGGGCGTTCGTCATCGTGTTCATGGCAAAATGCATAAATCTGTAGATATTGCCTTATTACAAGAAGAGCTAGGCGATAGCTGCGGCGTATGTTGTCAGAAAGTATCTGAGGCGGAAGTATTTGCCCGTGGCGGTATTAAAGACGTATTGGTATCTAATCAAGTTCGTGACCCAGCAAAAATTGATCGCTTAGCGCGTATGCCAAAATTAGGAGCTCGTACGCTTTGTTGTGTTGACGATATCAACAATGTTGCCGAATTAGCAGCAGCGGTTAAAAAGCACGGTACCCAAATTGAATGTTTAGTTGAGATTGACTGTGGAGCTGGCCGATGTGGTGTGAGCGAAGGACAACCAGTTGTTGATATTGCTAAAGCCATTGCCGCAACCCCAGGGTTAAAGTTTGCGGGTATTCAAGCATATCAAGGGGCAATGCAACATTTAGAAAACTATTTTGAACGTAAAGAAAAAGTGGATATTGCAATTGCAATGGTTGCTCGCACCATCGACATGTTAAAAGCTGAAGGGCTTGAGTGCGATATTGTGGGCGGTGGCGGAACCGGTTCATATTATTTTGAAGGTACTTCTGGTGTTTTCAATGAATTACAGTGTGGTTCTTACGCATTTATGGATGCTGATTATCAACGCATTCACGATGAAAAAGGTCAAAGAATTGCGGAATTTGAAAATGCCTTATTCATTTTAACGTCAGTAATGAGCCATAGCAAAACAGATAAAGCCATTTGTGATGCCGGTTTAAAAGCCCAATCAGTAGACAGCGGCTTACCGTATATTTTCGGCCGAGATGATGTTGAATACATTAAATGCTCTGATGAGCACGGGGTAATTTCAGATCCTAATGGCGCACTAACAGTGAACCAAAAATTAAAGTTGGTACCGGGTCACTGCGATCCTACTTGTAATGTTCATGACTACTACGTAGGTGTGCGCAACGGCAAAGTTGAAAAACTATGGCCGGTTTCTGCTCGCGGTAAAGCTTACTAATTTAGCCCCTTTATGCCGATTTAAGCCCTGCTTGAATCGGTTTAAATCAAACAAACCATTTTCACAGTTCTCCCTTTGCGCCAAGGTCTAAGTACCCAGCATTACTTGAGTAAGTCCAACCACTAACTTAAATCATCGCTGTAAACCTTCTACTTTGACCCTAGGGAGCTTTTTATTCTTTCATCCAATAGCATTTGGCTATTGTCAGGAGATTGACATTGAGTAATTCAACACAAAATAAAGGCGTTTCGGTTATCACCGAAGAAGTATGCCAACAAGTCATGGGGCGCAGCGACGCCTTTAGCGCCGTAGAAAATGTTTTTGCGGCCATGGCAAAAAATACTGCTTATAACTTTCCGGTGATCCGCGAAGCGATTGGTCATGCTGATGCCCTGTACGGGTTTAAATCAGGCTTTGACCGCGACGCTATGGTATTAGGTTTAAAGTCTGGCGGCTATTGGCCCGGCAATATTGAGCAAGGCTTAACCAATCATCAGTCTACGGTAATTTTATTCGATCCTGACACCGGAAAATTACGCTCATTAGTTGGCGGTAACTATTTAACCGCGGTAAGAACCGCAGCTTCTTCAGCGGTTTCTATTGCCCATTTAGCCCGTAAAAATGCCAAAGTATTAGGTATGGTTGGCGCTGGTCATCAATCAACCTTTCAATTAAGAGCTGCCGCTGAGCAGCGCGACTTTGAAAAAGTCGTTTGTTGGAACTTACATCAAGAGCAAATTCCAAAACTGGCGGCGGTTGCCCAAGAATTAGGTTTACCGTTTGAGTCAGTCACAAGAGAAGAATTATGCGGCCAAGCTGATGTAATTATTACCATAACCTCTGCCTTTGAAGCTTTACTACAAGCACAGTGGATAAAGCCTGGCACACATATCGCCTGCATGGGTACGGATACCAAAGGCAAGCAAGAAGTTGATAGTCAATTACTGGCTAAAGCCACCGTTTTTACTGATGAGTTAGCACAATCAATTACTATTGGTGAAGCGCAACATGCTGTTGCTCAAAACATTATAACTGCAGCAGATATTACCCCAATTGGTGAAGTAATTAATGGTTCAGCCCTTGGCCGTAGTTCGCAAGAACAAATCACCTTATTTGATGGTACGGGCGTTGGTCTACAAGATTTAGCCGTAGCTAGTGTTGCAGCACAGTTGGCTGAAACTAAAGGTTTAGCAACTTATTTCGCATTATAAGTTAACAGGCCTAAAGATTTAAACCCTTAGGCAATTAGGTAATACCAAGGAAGGTCTTAAACCAATTGAACTATGCTTAAAGAGCAAAATCTTTTCACATCAACCATTAACCATTAACCACAAAACTAATAGGAATAAATTATGGAGTTCAATATTTACTTATCAGGTGAAATTCACACCGACTGGCGCGAGCAAATAATTCAAGGCTGCCAAGAGCATAATTTGAATATCACCTTTAGTTCAGCGATTACCGATCATGAAAAAAGTGATGCGGCTGGCGATGTGCTAGGTGAAGAAAGTCAGTCGTTTTGGCGCGATCATAAATCGGCCAAAGTAAACGCCATTAGAACCAATACCTTAATCGAGCGTTGTGATCTAGCCATTATACGCTTTGGTAAAAAGTACAAGCAATGGAATGCCGCTTTCGATGCTGGTTATTGTGCTGCCCTTGGTAAGCCCTATATCACTTTACATAGTGAAGAATTAACCCATCCCCTTAAAGAAGTAGACGGTGCCGCCCAAGCATCAGCAACAGATGTTAGCCAAGTGATAGAAACGTTAAAGTACCTTTGTGTTAAATAAATCCCAAAATACAGCCCTACACACGATGACAAGTAAAGTGATAAGTAAAGTGGTAACTACAGTGGTGGTTAAAGTGCTAAATAAAGTAATGACTAACGTGTTAGGTAGTTAAACTAAAATGACTTTTCAATATTTAAGCAGGAGTTTACTGCGTAGCTTTTCACAAATAATGCTGCAAGAAAACAAACTTACCGGCTTCTTATTTTGCTTGGGTCTTGGAATCAGCTCTCCTATCATGTTGTTTGGCGCAGTCATTGCTGTTTTATCGAGCTTAGTTATCGCTGAGCTTTTTTTGTATAGCGAGAATAACGTACAAAAGGGTCTTTATGGCTATAATGCCGCCTTGGTTGGTATCGCAGTATTTTTCTTTTTACCCGCCAATACTCTATCACTGGCTTTAGTTATTTTTGGCGGCGGCTTATCAACCGCTATCATGCATTTATTAACTCAAGTTGGACCAACAAAAAAAATAAGCTTTCCAGTATTTACCGCGCCGTTTGTCATCACTACGTGGTTGCTGATTATGCTCATTGAATTCATCAACTTTCCAAGCAGTTTTGTTAATGGCTTAGAAATTACAAACCTAAATATTAATAGTCTTTATATCAGCGATGCGGCCAATAATACTGGCGTTATTTACGCGCTATTACGCGGAATAGCTCAAATAATGTTGCAAGATAATTGGCTAAGTGGCGCTTTATTTGTTTTCGCGCTGCTGCTTCATTCATACAAAGTAGCAAGCTGGGCAGTTATTGGCTCAGCCTCTGGCTTGCTATTCGCTGGTATGTTTAATTTCAATGAAGAGTGGCTGCTAATGGGTAATTATGGTTTTAATGGCTCTCTATTGGCGATTGCGCTACATGCTAACTTTGAGAAAAATCAGCGCTCTATTTTTAATACTAGAGCTTTGAATACTATACTTTTTATTGGGATGATGTGCTTTGGTTTAATACTAACGGTTTTACTGACCAGCGCCTTTGAGCAAGCAAGATTACCCGCACTTACAGCGCCGTTTATTTTATCTACTTGGTTTATTTTGGCCTTGCATCAATCACTAAATCGCGCATACCAAAATAAACAGCAGAAAGTAAAATTAAGCCGCTGCAATTAAGCGATGCCGCAACCTTTAAGAATAATTTGGGTGAGTGAGCTAACCACGTCTTCAAAGTCTTGGTTGCTCATAGATTTTTTGTCTAAAGCAGCAACTACTTGCACATTAAAGTCAGCGTAATGTTGGGTTGAACTCCAAATTAAGAACAATAAATGATGAGGATTAACTTTATCGATTTTTCCTTGCTCAACCCACTTTTCAATGACCACAACTTTACTGTTTAGCCACTCTTTAAAATCGCTATTAAGGTAGTCATGTAAAACAGGAGCGCCATGTATTAATTCACTGGCAAAGATTCGCGAAGCTTCAGGATCATCTTTAGAATGCATAACTTTCGCGCGAATGTAATCGCTTAGCGCTTTTTTAGGCTCGTTGTCAGCATTTAAAGTATCGTAGTCTTCGTTCCACACTTCAATTATATTACTGAGCAATTGCTGGTAAAGGTCGGTTTTGTCTTTGAAGTAGTAATGAATATTAGCACGGGGAATGCTAGCTCGTTCAGCAATGCGTTTTATTGACGCACCTTTAAAACCATAGGTAACAAATTCTTGCTTGGCAGCACTTAAAATCAGGGCCTTATTCTTTTGCCTAATATTACCTTCAGCTACTTTATCTTTTGCCACAACTACACCTTTAAAAAACAATCAATCAAAAATCAAGTTCCGCAACATCGGCCGTTTGGCAAGATGTTACTAATTATCGCAATAATTAGATAATAAAAGGCAATGTTTTTCAACCAAGACGGTCAGGGAATTGAACAATATTCACCTTTAAGCCCGCATTATTGATCTAACGCGGGCAATTAACGGTTAATCTAGCGCTTTTAATTCAACACGGCGTTGATGCAACAGCGGCTCGGTATATCCACTTGGCTGCTCTTTACCTTTAAAAATTAAATCTATCGCCGTTTTAAAAGCAATATTAGAGTCAAAATTTGCTGCCATCGGTGCATAGCTTGCGTCTGTTATATTCTGTAAATCAACCACCGCTGCCATGCGTTTTAACGACGCCATCACTTGTTCTTCGCTTAATATACCGTGGTGTAACCAATTACAAATATGTTGGCTTGAAATGCGTAAGGTAGCTCGGTCTTCCATGCGGCCCACATTATTAATATCAGGTACTTTTGAACAACCTGTGCCTTGGTCAATCCAGCGCACTACATAACCTAATAAGCCTTGCACGTTATTATCTAGCTCGTTTTGCATCTCATGGGCGCTTAACGCCTGTTGATTTTTTAATAATGGAATGGTTAATAGCTCGGTTAAATCATCTTCACTTTTGGCTACTTTAAACTGCGCCAGCAGGTTCTGTTGAATATCAGCCACATTAACCTGATGATAATGCATTACGTGCAAAGTAGCCGCGGTTGGTGAAGGTACCCAAGCACAATTAGCCCCAGACTTAGGATGTGCTATTTTGGTATTTAACATTGCTGACATCTCGTCTGGAATCGCCCACATGCCCTTACCTATTTGCGCTTTTCCTGCTAAGCCTGCCTGCAAACCAATACGTACATTACGCTTTTCATAGGCACTGATCCATTTTTCATCTTTCATTAGATCTTTACGCACCATAGGGCCAGCTAACATGCTGGTATGAATTTCATCACCGGTTCTATCTAAAAAGCCGGTATTGATAAAGGCGAGTCGGTTTTTAGCGGCTCGAATACATTCTTTTAAGTTAGCAGAGGTGCGTCGCTCTTCATCCATAATGCCCATTTTAATGGTATTAGTTGCTAAGCCATAACAAGCTTCAATGCGAGTAAATAAAGCATTACTGAAGGCAACTTCTTCTGGGCCGTGCATTTTAGGTTTAACAATATAAATACTGCCTTGGCGGGAGTTTTTAAATGGCGAATTACCTTTTAAGTCATGTAATGAAATAAGCGTAGTAATTAAACCGTCTAGAATGCCTTCTGGTACTTGTTGATCATATTTAGTTAATACCGCGTCGTTAGTCATCAAGTGGCCAACATTGCGCACAAACAATAAACTGCGACCAGGTAGGGTTAATTCTTGCTCATCAAGCCCGGTATAATGTCGGTCTCCATTAAGCTGGCGGGTGATAGAAACACCATTTTTTTCCAGCGTTTCGCTTAAATCTCCTTTCATTAAACCTAGCCAGTTACGGTAAACAGCGGTTTTGTCTTCAGCGTCAACGGCGGCAATAGAATCTTCACAGTCTTGAATGGTACTTAATGCCGACTCTAAAATAATATCGGCAACCGATGCCGGATCCGTTTTGGCCACCGGCATACTTGGATCAATTTTAATTTCGATATGTAAGCCATTATTTTTTAATAAAATTGCCGACGGATTTTGTTCATCGCCACTAAAGGCAACAAATTTTTCTTGATTGGCTAAACTCACTTGCTCGCCGTCTTGCAAGGTAACCACCAGCTTACCTTGAGCAACTTGATAGCTAGTTACCTGGTTATAGCTGCCGTGCGAGAGCGGAACTACTTCATCTAAAAATTGACGAGCGAATGCTTGCACTTTCGCGCCGCGCACTGGATTATAATTTTTAGTAACTTCAGAGCCGTCTTCATCACCAATAACGTCTGTGCCATAAAGTGCATCGTACAAACTGCCCCAACGGGCATTCGCTGCATTTAAGG
The DNA here is from genome assembly GCA_947501935.1 of uncultured Alteromonadaceae bacterium. GTDB lineage: Bacteria > Pseudomonadota > Gammaproteobacteria > Enterobacterales > Alteromonadaceae > CANMXU01. The sequence goes on along the minus strand of CANMXU010000010.1, from coordinate 36,424 downwards.
CAAAACGAGCATTCATTAAAGGCACGACCAATTGTGGGCCAGCAACGGTGGCAACTTCATCATCAACATATGAAGTATTAATGGTAAAGTCATCTTGCTCTGGTACTAAATAGCCTATTTCGGTTAAAAAGGCTTGATAACTTTTCTGCTCGAATGGTTGATTATTTTTGTCTAAGTGCCAATCATCTATTTGCTTTTGTAGGTTTTTTCTTTTCACTAATAGCGCTTGGTTTTTTGGGATAAACTCATCAAACACCTTAGCTAAAGACTGCCAAAAGTCTTCGGCATCAATACCGGTACCCGGTAATACTTCATGCTCAACTAGATTATATAAAGACTCTGCAACTTTATATCCGTGTTTAATTACGCGCTTATTCATAAGATGACTCTGTTTTAATGGTAGGAATTTTATAGGTGGTTGTTTAGTATTTTGCAGTTTAAGCCAGTAGAGTAGCTAGTTTGCTCTACTGGCTTATAGTTCAATAACAGTTAGTACAGTAATAATTAGCTCAATAACAATTATTTAGCTTGTGCTAACCAAATAGCCAAGCTGGTGCGTTCTTCATCGGTCATTTCGGTTTTGTTCATAAATGGCATATCTTTAGCGTCAATCGCACGGGCTTTTATTCTTGGCGCCCATTGCTTGATTGAAGCAATATCTGAAAATATTACCCCTGCTTGTGCGGTTGTAAAAATGTCGTCGGTATTATTATTGGAATGACATGAACCACAGCGCTGCTCTATCAGTGAAAGCGCTTGTTGATCAGAGATACTTTGCTTTGCTTGCTCAGCGGTTATTTCAACTGACTTAGGTGCAATAACAAAAGCAAGTGCAATAGTTGCCACCACAGAGCCCACTAAAACTAACGGTTTTTGCTTACCAAAATGGCGCAAGACAAAGTATTGACGAACCGCAGCAGTAATTAAAATAATGGCAATTAATACCAACCAGTTAGCACTATGGTTGTAAGTCATAGGGTAATGGTTTGAGATCATAATGAAGATGATCGGCAAGGTAGTATAGGTATTATGGGTTGAGCGTACTTTAGCATTTAAACCATAGCTAGGATCTGGCGCTGTACCTTCTTCAACCGCTTTTACTAAGGCGCGTTGTGACGGCATAATGCCAAAAAACACGTTGCCCGCCATAATGGTGCCGATAATAGCGCCCATATGCATATAAGCACCACGAGCACTAAATACTTGCGTTAAACCATAAGATAAGGCGGTAGCAACAGCAATTAAAATTAAGCCTAAAACAATGCCATGGTTTCTTAATTTTGTGCGTACTAATGCCTCATAAATACCAACACCAACAACAATTGAACCTATGCCTAAGCCAATCGCTTGTAGTTGGCTTAAATCAGCAACTCGCTTGTCAATTAAGTACGACTCAGCACCAACATAAAACATTAACGATAATAATAAGAATCCGGTGATCCACGTGGTATAGGCTTCCCATTTAAACCAATGTAAGGTGGTTGGCATTTTAGGCGGCGCAAGTTTATATTTTGCAACCTCATAAAAACCACCACCGTGAATCGCCCATAAATCTCCACCAATGCCTTGTTTAGCCTTGTGCTCTGGCGGTGTTTCTAGGTGATTGTCTAACCATACAAAGTAAAATGATGCGCCAATCCACGCGATACCTGTAATAAGGTGGGCAAACCTAATAATTAGGTTTAGCCATTCATTAATATACGGATCCATATTATTCCCCAACTTGTTATTTTTCAGCTTCTTGGCTTTTTCAGCCTATGCATATGTGAAGCCTTGTTAAATTTATAATTTGTATTTGCTTTTGTATTTTTGATGTTGATTAAGGTGCTAAACCCTTTCCCCCATAATATGGGTTGCTTTAACATGACGTTCATCACCTAACATGCTTAAAATGAAAAGCTTTTCAGAAAGGTTGCTGCAATGTTGCATACGTCTGTCCATCAATGGCGTGGCGTTGTAATCAAGCACTATAAAGTCGGCTTCTGCGCCTTTAGTGAAATTTCCAATAGTACCTTCAAGATCTAAAGCGACAGCGCCGCCTAAAGTCGCTAAATAAAACGATTGAAAAGGACTAAGTTTGTCTGAACGAAGTTGCTGAGTTTTGTAACCTTCATTGATGGTGCTTAACATTGAAAAGGTTGTTCCTGCGCCAATGTCTGAGCCAAAACCAACGTTAACATCAAATGCTTGCGCTTGTTTTAAGTTAAACAAACCGCTGCCTAAAAACAGGTTTGAACTTGGACAAAAAGCAATGGCTGAGTCGGTTTCTCCTAAACGCTGACATTCGCTGTCATGTAAATGCACGCCATGAGCAAATACGCTTCGACGCCCTAATAATTTACTTTTATCGTAAACATCTAAATAACCGTCACTGTCTGGAAACAGGTCTTTAACCCAAGCGATTTCCGCTTTATTTTCACTTAAATGGGTATGTAAATAGACACTCGGGTTTTCCGCTAATAATTGCCCGGCTTTGTTTAATTGTTCGGTTGAACAAGTAGGGGCAAATCTAGGAGTTATCGCATATTGCAAACGCTCAGTACCATGCCATTTTTCAATTAAAGCTTTGCTGTCATCGTAACCAGTTTGGGCTGTGTCTGATAAATAGTCAGGACAGTTTTGGTCCATTAATACCTTACCGCAAATCATCCGTAATTTTTTCTGCTGCGCGACGGTGAAAAAAGCGTCGACTGATTCTTTATGTACGGTGCCAAAAACTAACGCTGTGGTTGTGCCAGCCTCAAGTAATTGCGTTAAAAAGAACTCTGCAACTTTTTTACCATGCTCGAAATCAGAGAATTTACGCTCAAATGGAAAGGTGTAATTCTCTAACCATTCCAATAACTGTTCACCGTAAGAGGCGATCATTTCCGTTTGCGGATAATGAACATGAGTATCAATAAACCCAGGCATCATCAAGCCACTTTCATAATGGGTAATCTCGATATTTTCATCTAAGCTCGATAATAATTGAGCGGCTTCGCCCACTTGTTCAATTAAGCCATCTTTAATGATCAATAAACCGTCTTCGATATATTGATAACTGTCTTCTAGAGCGACTTTGGCTGGATCTGCCAAAAAATGCAGTAGCTCTCCGCGATATACTTTTAACATTGTCTTTCACCTTTTCACTTACTGTCTTACTTGCTATTGCCACTGTCTTTTAATGCACTGGCAATACTTTTTGGTATTTAATTAGTTGGCTATAACAAACCAAGTGAGCTTATGTCTTGCTTGTTGTCTTCTAACCTTGCTTTTATGACCACGTTGGCTGGAAGCTAATTTTTTTCTTGAAACTCTATGTAATCTATTCATCTGCTACTTCTTACTATCTTTCTGTCTTGTCACTTGTCACTTGTCACTTGTCACTTGTCACTAATAAAATGCATTTAAACCGTGGCAATCACTAACGAGCCATCCAATTTAAGCACGTCACAGTTATCACCCTTACCGCCTCGGTCTATCACTAAAAAGTCACTTTCACTGCGCAGTGCTAAACAAAAGTGATGCCAAGTACCTTTGTGGTAATTAACCCCTTGGTTTGCCGCAGCAAGAAATACCTCTATTTTGCTGATATCGAATTCGCCCGCTGGCGCAACCACGACCAAATAAGGGTTTTCGTTCATCGGAACAAAAGCTTGGCTACCATGAGGATGACGCTCCATCATCTCAATTGCTATCGGCTGTGCTAAAGGGGTTGAACGGAAAATATTAATCAAGGTATGACCTTGGTTGTCATTAACATCCACTTTTGCCAAGTCATGATAACGTTGGGTAAAACCGTCATTAATCGCAAAGTTTTTAGCTTGTTCACTTGCTTCAATAACATCACCAAACTGACTAAACGCGGCTTGTGTCAAAGGTTTTGGGCTGAGAATTTTCACGTTTTTTGTCATTACATTTCCACTTATTTTTTGTAACTTATTGCTTGTGACTTATCACTTGTTGCTTGCGGCTAATTATTTGTGACTAACTGCCACGGTAGGTTGAATAACCAAATGCCGTGAGTAACAACGGAATATGGTAATGCTTACCGCTGGCATCAATTTCAAAAACGATATCAACATATGGGTAAAAACCGGTTTCGTTATTGGCTTTAAAATAAACCGCGGTAGCAAAATGCATACGGTAAACACCGGCTGGCAATTTTTCATCAGCGGCTAATAAACCCGGTAACCTACCATCGCTATTGGTAACGCCGCCATTAACTTCTCTCCAAGCTTCACCGTCTTGAGCAAATAAAGTAATAGGTACATTTTGCGCAGGTAAACCACGGGTAGTATCAAGTATGTGGGTAGTAATTTGACTCATAATCTTTCCTTTAAAACAGTCTTAAAAATAGCCTTAAAATGCATACCAGCAGGTATCGAGCTAACCTTGTGCGAGTGCTTTATCAATTCTAATTTGAAATATTTTTCGTTGCTCTTCTGCCGCATTGATTAATTCATCGGCTTTGCTATTAGGTAAGCGCGCTTGTAGTAAATCTGACATTTGCTGTGCGCTTTTACCGGTTGCACAAACAATGAAGATAAAACCAAATTTTTGCTCGTAATCACTATTACCTTGCGCCAGTATTTTAAGAGTGTCGTCGTTAGCTTGTTTCACTAAGCCTTGCTCATTCCCTGCCAGCTCTTTGGTGTTCGCGTACTTTGCTCGCAAACTACTTACGTCTCCAATTTTAGGGTGACCTTCAAAAGCCTCAAAGTAGTCAGCTTCGCTTAAGTTTTGCCAATTAACATCCGCCGCTTCTTTTAATGCTTGCGCATGAGCATAAGGTCGCGCGTCAACCATGCGTTTAACCCAAGCAGAAGCAGTACAACATTGCATAAAAGTATGAGTTGCTTGTTCAGTTGTTTGCTTATTTAGTTCATTGATATTCACGCATTACGCCCCTTTTTTGCCGCTAACTTTTCCACCTACTTTACCAAAGACGCGCATACGAGAAATGCCGCCGTCAGGGAAAATATTTAAACGAACATGGGTAAAGCTTTGCTCGGCGTCAACAACAATTTCATTAATAAACAAGTGTTCACGATGGGCATATAATTTAGTGCGCGCGATAATCGGTTGCCACTTATCTTCTTGCTGACCATTAGTAAAATCGTCACTGCTCGACACCATACCTTCTAACATAAAGGTATCTGGAAAGTTGCCTTTAAAATGACAAGTATCAACAATCACTTTTTCAATGCTGCCTTGTGTAGCAAGTTTGACAATAGACCAGTCTGGACCTGGGTCACGACGACGTTTAGTTTCCCAACCATCGCCCATGTCTTTACCACGGCCTGGCATAATTAAGTTGTTTTTATCGCTGAAAAACATATCGCTTACTAACAAGGCTTTACCGCCGTTTTTGATGTAAGCCAAATCAATTAATTCGCCATCAATAAACTGCTGCCAGTTAACATCTGCTTCGCCATAAACACGAATGCGAGCAACACCGCCATCAGGGAACATGTTTAAACGTATATGGGTATAGGCTTTATCATTGCTTATTTCGAAAATATTCTGGCTATGCGCTTCAACCGACGCTTGGCTTAATACCGTTTCCCAAACAGTGCTGTCATTTGGTTCAACTTCACTCACACACGCTTCTACTGAAACTGACTCAGGGGCATTGCCACGAAAGTAATTGGTATCAATATCGAAACCACGAATAATGCCTTTAATACCAAGGCGGATAATGCACCAATCGAATTCACGACCATTGTCACGACCATAGCTACGACGCGATTCCCAACCGTCCATCCACTTACCGCGGTCAGTGAATTTATCATCAATAAAAATGCCTCGACCCGGCTTGATCAAGTTTTCCATTTCGGCAAAAAAATCATCACTACAAGAAAGCGTTTCGCCGCCGACTCTTTCACTGGCTAAATCAACACAGTGAGTTTTTAACTTGCGCTCTAGCTCTAGAGGTTCGCCGCTTAATTTATTTTGTTGTTGGGTATCTATATCTAACATCATCGCTTGGTTTTCCTAATTACTTGTTAGTGACTTGTTCTTTATTTGTAGGTTTTAGTTATTTGTTTTTTTAGCGGGCACTGTAATGGTTAAAGCCGGCCTTTTAGTAGCGGCCTGCCAACAGGAGCATTAATAAATTCGTCTTGTTGATAAACATGATGACCACGGACAAAGGTATGTTGTACTTGCCCAGTAACGGTTCGCCCTGCGTATGGGGTAATGTTGTGGCGATGCTTGATCATCTCGTTGGTAATGGTGAAGCTATGCTCAGGGTCAAATACTAAAAAGTCAGCATGAAAACCAACCGCTATTTGGCCTTTAATTTTATCGAGTCCGGCAAATTTTGCCGTTTCGAACGACATTAATCGCGCCATATCAATTAAGCTAAAACCACGTTCTTTTGCTTCGGTCCAAATTAATGAAATGCCAAACTGTAGGGCTGAAATACCGCCCCACGCTTTTTCAATATCGCCGGTATCAATATGTTTTAGTTCCGGCGTACAGGGCGAATGATCAGAAACAATAAAGCTAATTCGGCCGTCAGTAACCGCTTGCCATAAATGTTCGCGATTATCATTTTCACGAATCGGCGGACAGCATTTAAATAGCGTTTTACCATCAGGAATATTTTCAGAAGCTATGGTTAAATAATGTGGACAGGTTTCAGCAGTAAAACGTAAACCTTCGCTTTTCGCTGCTGCGATAGTATCTAGCGCTTCATCAGAAGATAAATGCACAATATGAACTTTACAGTTATCACCCTGCTCTTTTGATTCACGCGCCATATCAACCATTAATGAAATCGCATCGTTTTCCCAGCTTTTCGGGCGCGACTCAAGAAAGCTGTTATATTCTTTGGTGATCACCACATCGTTAAAACTGCCACAGTCTAACTCAGCATGAATTAAATACGGCACATCATGTTTGGCTAAAATAGGCATTGCCGCGCGCATATCTTTCGCTTCAACAGGCGGAAACTCTTCAATGCCTGAGTCGATTAAAAAAGATTTAACCCCTAAAACGCCCGCGTTTAACAAGTCGTCTAAGTCGTTAATATTTTGTGGAATAACCCCGCCCCAAAAGCCGCAGTCAACCCATAACTTGTCATGTACAGAGTCTAGCTTTTCTTGAAATGCCGCTTTGGTAGTGGTTACTGGAATACAGTTTAATGGCATATCAACTAACGCGGTAATACCACCTGCTGCTGCAGCTTGAGTGGCGGTATTAAAACCTTCCCATTCGGTGCGACCAGGCTCGTTAATATGTACATGCGAGTCAACTAAGCCCGGTAAAATGGCTTGTTCACCAAAGTCTTTTATTTCACAATCAAGCTTTTGTTGATAATCATGAATGGCAATAATCAACTCGTTTTTTACTTCAATACAAGCAGGTTTAATTTCACCTGCGATAACAACATTTTTACTTTTAAGAGCAAAATGATTCATTTTACTGCTCCATTTTCGATGAGTGTTTCAATGGGAGGTTCATCATTCATTACTGCTAGATCTTCTGAGGGCAGTTTTGAATGAGTGGTTAAATTTATTGCCGCTCTTTTAACTGAGAACTGCGGCACAGTCTCATTAGCTTTGTCATTAGCGCCAGCAGAGCTTTCCTGTTCTTTATGCTGTAAAATTAACTGCTTAACTTCTTGCCAAGCTATGCCTTTATTTTTACTTTGCTTTTGCTGATGGTTTTGTTGACTGCCTTGTTGCTCTGGCAATAACGCTTGATAAGATTCAATAATTTGTCCTGCAACGCTAATAGCCACTTCCATTGGCATTTTACCTTGCACTTGTTCAAGACCAATCGGACAGTTCATGCGCTCAACCAAGCTATTGGTAATTTCTCGATGTTTATAACGCTGTTGAAAACGACGCCATTTGGTATCAGAGGCGATTAATCCTAAATAGTGAAAGTCTTCACGCTTTAAAATCGCTAAGCTAATATCAAAATCTAACTGATGGTTATGCGTCATCACCACATACAAGGTATTAGCTGGCATAGTGCTAACTTCACCCGCAGGATCGTCAGTCACACATTTATTAACATTGGCGTATTGCTCGCAGTTAAGTGGAAATTGCGCCTCGCGGTTATCTACCCAAGTAACATGGCAAGGAAGCCCTGCCAGCATTGGCACTAGCGCCTGACCAACATGGCCCGCGCCAAATACGGCAATATGAATAACATTGGCGGCAAAGCACTCAAACAAAACACTGGCGTTACCACCGCAGCACTGGCCTAATTGGCTACCCAATTGAAAATGTTCAATTGACTGACAGTCTTTATTTGCTAATAACAGCTTTCGCGCTTGTTTAATGGCTTTATATTCAAGATGACCACCACCAATAGTATCGAAAGTATCACTTTGGCTAACTACCATTTTGGTGCCGCTATTACGCGGCGTTGAACCGCTAACGCCAACAATGGTTACCAATACATAGGCTTTGCCCTGCTGGTTTAAATTCAAACTTGCCTGATTCCAATTGAGTTTATGCCCTGAACTTGCTGAAAAAGGTTCAGCGTTCATTTTAGCGCTCATTTCAGCATTAATACTGTTGGCATTTTCTTGTTCAAAACCGTCATCAGGAAAAGTCATCATAGTCACCGTTTTACTTATCTTTATGCTTGTGTTGGCTTAACTTAAGCTTGATTTGCTTCTGCTTTCATCGCTTCCACCGCCCATAACACGCGTTCAGGTGTTGCTGGTGTGTCAAGTTGCGGGCTAAGCTTGTGATCAGCAATACTCGATATCGCGTCTTTAAGCGCGCACCACACTGACATACCCAACATAAATGGCGGCTCGCCAACTGCTTTTGAGTTATATATGGTGTGTTCGCGATTTGGCGCATCAGGTACTAAAGCCACTCGAAAGTCTTCTGGCGCATCATTAATTGCCGGAATTTTGTAGGTTGCCGGATTATTTGAAAGTAAACGGCCTTGCTCATTCCACACCAATTCTTCTGTGGTTAACCAACCCATACCTTGCACAAAAGCGCCTTCAATTTGGCCAATATCAATAGCGGGATTAATTGAATGGCCAACATCTTGCAAAATATCAGTTCGTAGGGTTTTGTATTCACCGGTTAAGGTATCAATTAATACTTCAGATACTGAAGCACCGGTGGCGAAGTAGAAAAATGGACGCCCTTTACCGGTTGCACGGTCAAAATGAATTTTAGGGGTTTTGTAAAAACCAGTAGACGATAATGAAACCCGCCCCATATAAGCTATTTGAGAAAACTCAGCAAAACTAAAAGTTTGCTCGCCAACATGAATGTTGTTGTTTTCAAAAATAACTTCATCAGCCGATACTCCATACTTTTCACAAGCAAAGTTAATTAGGCGATGCTTGATGGTTTTAGCCGCAGCCTCAGCCGCTTTACCGTTTAAGTCAGTGCCTGAAGAGGCTGCCGTTGGTGATGAGTTCGGTACTTTATCGGTACGTGCCGCCGAGCAAGCAACGGTATCAACATCTACTTGAAATTCTTCAGCAACAATTTGCGCAACTTTGGTATTTAACCCCTGCCCCATTTCACTACCGCCGTGGCTTAAGTGAATAGTGCCGTCGGTATAAATATGAACAAGTGCGCCCGCTTGGTTTAAATGCTGAACGGTAAATGAAATACCAAATTTAACTGGCGTTAAGGCAATGCCTTTTTTCAGTATGGCGTTTTCGGCGTTAAAAGCTTTCACCGCTTGACGACGAGCTTGGTAATCAGAGCTTTCTTCTAAAGTGCCAATAATTTCGCTTAAGTTATTATGTTCAACTTCTTGATGATAGTGAGTTTCGTTGCGCTCACCTTGACCATATAAATTAATTTTACGAATTTCTAATGGGTCTTTACCTAGATGACGGGCAATTTCATCCATGACCATTTCAATGGTCATCATGCCTTGCGGGCCACCAAAACCGCGATAAGCAGTATGGGAAACTGTGTTTAGTTTACAGCGATTACCGGTAACTGTTGCTTGGTCAAGAAAATAGGCATTGTCTGAATGAAACATTGCGCGGTCAACAATCGCATCTGATAAATCAGGTGAATAACCACAGTTACCATTCACTTCAATATTAATGCCTTTTATCTGGCCATTACTGTCAAAACCTACGGTGTAATTATTTTCAAAGGGATGACGCTTACCAGTCATCACCATATCGTCCATACGGCCTAATTTAAATTTCACCGGACGCTTGGTTTGGTTGGCTAATAATGCCGCAATACACGCCCATGGCGCAGCTTGAGTTTCTTTGCCACCAAAACCACCGCCCATACGGCGCATATCAACTAATACTTTATTTAATGGAATATCGAGTACTTCGGCGACCAACTTTTGCACTTCACTAGGATGCTGCGATGAAGTGTAAATATTCATGCCGCCGTCTTCCGTTGGCTCTGCCGATGAGACTTGCCCTTCAAGATACATATGCTCTTGACCGCCAACGGTGATTTCACCTGACAGTTGATGCTCAGCAGCTGCAATAGCCGTTTCAGAATTACCACGTTTCATGGTAAATGGCGGACGAACAAAGCTTTGTTTTGCTAAAGCATCTTTTACAGTTAATACCGCTTCAAGGGTTTCGTATTCTACTTTGGCTAACTTAACCGCTTTACGCGCTAAATCGTAACTTGTTGCTGCTACGGCAAAAAGCGGTTGACCAACAAATTCAACTTTGCCAATGGCAAGTACTGGGTCACCGGGAAAAACCGGACCAATGTCAGTATGACCGGGAACATCTTCAACAGTAATTACCGCTACTACACCTTCCGCCGCCTTTACTGCTGATAAGTCCATAGAAACTATATTGGCATGGGCTTGGGTTGATTGACCTACCGCGGCATGTAATTCACCACGTAGCGCAGGGCGATCATCAACATAAATGGCTTCGCCAGCGACTTGCTTGTCAGCACTTTCATGTTTTTTAGAACGACCAACACCGCCTAAACCGACATTTTTTTGCCCGTTAACAAGGTCTTTATCGCTGTTTGTATTTGCTTGTTTTACATTAATAAGGCTACGCATAATTTACCACTCGTGTTTCAATCACTTTGCTTTGCAGTTCTAAATAACACTTTTCAATTAAGTTTTGAGCTACCGTCATCCGGTATTCGCTTGAGGCACGAACATCAGACATTGGCTGAAAGTCAGTTGCTAAGGCAGCTTTTGCTTGGCTAACTAACTGTTTAGATAAGCTATTACCTTGCAGTACCGCCTCTGCTGCCGGTGCGCGTTTAGGAATGGCTGCCATACCGCCAAAAGCCATACGAACATTGGTCACTTCTAGACCTTGCTGACCGGCTTTTTGCTCAATAAAAAATGCCGCTAATACCGCAGAAATATCGTCATCAATTCGTTTTGAAATTTTATAAAGCTTTAACGTTTGTCCAGCTTTTGGTTTTGGAATTTGTACTGACTTAATAAACTCTGAAGGCTTAAGCACGGTTTTTTTGTAATCAACAAAATAGTCTTCAACCAAAATAGTGCGCTCAACCCCATTTACATGCAAAGTCATGGTTGCGCCAAGGGCAATAAGTGCTGGTGGCATATCGCCAATAGGAGAAGCATTGCCAATATTGCCACCTAAGGTGCCCGTATTACGCACTTGTTTTGAGCCGATACGTTCGATCATATCGCCCAAATCTGGGTAATAGTGATGCAAAGTATCAATGAACTTACTGTAAGGAAGCGCCGAGCCAATGATTATTTCAGACTCAGTTTCTTCAATCGTGGTTAATTCAGCGACTTGACCAACATAAACTAGCTTATCAATAGTGGCTAAGTTTTGAGTTACTGATAACGCTAAATCGGTGCCGCCAGCCACTAAGGTTGCACTAGGTTCATTGGTTAATTCTGTTGCTAATTCATCAATGTTTTTTGGTGCAAAGTAATTATGGCTATTACCAGCTAATTTAGGCGCTGGTAATTTTTGTAGCTCGGTAAGCGTAGCAACCGTGTTTTGATAATGCTGAGCAAATGAGTCTTCATCACAGCTTTTACTTGAAGTGATCGCCGCTTCGATAATTGAGCGATAACCCGTACAACGACATAAGTTACCTGCCAATGCTTCAAGTACCTCATCTCGCGTTGGGTTTTGATTATGCTTATGCAAGGCAAAAGAAGACATTACAAAACCTGGCGTACAAAAACCACATTGAGAGCCATGATTGTCAACTATGGTTTGTTGAGCATGGTGCAACTTAGCGCCGTCTTTTAAGTTTTCAACCGTGATTAATTGTTTGCCATGTAAATTACCAACAAAGGTAATACATGAATTAATTGACTTATATTCAAGCTGGTCAATATTACTTGGGTCAAGCTCCGCCAATACTACTGTACAAGCACCGCAATCACCTGAAGCACAACCTTCTTTAGTACCAGTACTAAATTGTATTTCACGTAGATATTGCAGAACCGTTAAATTTGGGTCGATGTTTTCGATGGATACAACATCGTTATTTAATAAAAATCGAACTGTGTTAGTTGTCATAATCTGTTCCGTAGTTAGTCTTGTAAAATTGGCGTGCACTCAATTTTCAATGATTTAAATATATCAGAATAAAAACCTGACACAAGTGTCAATTTTATAAAAATAACAATTAGGCTAAAATCAAACCTTGCTCTTTTCAAATTAAATCCACTAAAAACTTAAATAATCATTTATTATTCAACAAGTTAAACTAGGTGTATTTTAAAGGCGGCTTTATCAAGTATTGATACTAATCGCGTATTTATCAAAGAATGAATTATCCGATATCAGCGTTTGTCGCCTAGTTATGAGTTTATTTACCTTTAATAAGTAAAGTAGACTGGCAAAGTTAAGCATAGGTATTGGCTTGTTTTTGGCAGTAAGCTCTTAGATAAAATTCAGCATTTCATTTCCTTTTTACTTTTAAGCCGTAAAGTTTTAGCAACACTATTACCAGCTTAAAAAGTCTGCTTGCAGGAAATACTAGACAATCTGTGAAAAATGAATAACCTGTCGCGATAAAATAAAATATTCACCGAGATTTTCTATGAAAAGAATTAAAATGGCAGCCGTTGCTGCGATGATATTTATTACCGCGCCAACTTTTGCTGATAACAGCATTATTCCCGTTTCAAAAGCAACAAAAGATATCGCCGTTAATTTGCGTGACAAAGCCAGCAATGATGACAGCGCTTATGAAATATTAAAGTCGCTAACCACCGAAGTTGGTGCACGCCACCCCGGTACGCCTGGCGAGAAAGCAGGTATTGAATGGGCAGTTAAAAAACTGCATGCTTTAGGGTTTGATAAAGTCTATACCGAAGACGTGAAAATGAATGGTTGGGTGCGCGGCGTAGAAACTGCAGAAATTTTGCTACCTTCTTATCAAAAGATGGTTATTACCGCGCTTGGTCGTTCAAAGTCGACCCCTGAAGGTGGTTTAGAAGCACAAATTGTACATTTTAAAAACTACGCTGCGCTTGAACAAGCTGATGATAATAGCTTAAAGGGAAAAATTGCTTTTATCAGTAACCGCATGGAAAAATTTAAAGATGGTGCCGGCTATGGTCCTGCTAATTCAGCACGTAGTAAAGGCCATCAGCTTGCTGCTCAAAAAGGTGCCGAAGCTTTACTGATCAGATCTATCGGTACTGACGACCACCGCAACCCTCATACCGGCGCTACCAGTGTTGCTATGGGTTATACCGCGGTACCTGCGGTTGCCCTGTCTAACCCTGATGCCGACCAATTAATGCGTTTGATGGAATACGGCCATAGCCCGAAAATTCGCTTAAATATTCAAACCAAAGATTTAGGCCCTATTGTTACTAAAAACGTAATCGCTGAAATTACCGGTCGCGAGCTTCCTAATGAAGTTGTTGTAATTGGTGGTCATTTAGACAGCTGGGACTTAGGCACAGGTGCTGTTGATGACGGCGCTGGCGTTGCCATTGCTATGGCCACAGGTGCTTTAATTAAAAGTCATACCAAAACACCTCCGCGTCGTACTATTCGCGTGATCCTTTGGGGCGCAGAAGAATTAGGATTAATTGGTGCTCGCGCTTATGCCAAAGCACGACAAGAAGATGGCACTATTGCTAACCATGTAATTGGCTCTGAATCTGACTTTGGCGCTGGCCCTATATACGGCCTTCAGTCATCCAGCAATGTTTCGCCAAGTGCATTACACGTTGTTGATACTATGGCAGGCTTAATGGGTGAGTTAGGTATTAGTCGTCTAAGTGGTGATACTACTGGCGGCCCTGATATGATCCCGCTGTCGAAGCTAGGTGTACCAGCGCTTAAATTATTACAAGACGGAACCGATTATTTTGATTTGCACCACACCCCTGACGATACCTTTGACAAAGTAAACCCAGAACATATGCGTCAAAACTTAGCCGCTTGGACAGTATTCGCCTATATAGCCGCCGAATGGCCGGGCTCTTTCAAGTAAGGTCTTTTAATAATCCCTGTCAAATAGCAGGAATAAAAAGAATAACAAGGGTCGGTGACAGTTAACTTGTCACCGACCCTTTTATTTACTTTTATTATAAATTTAGTTCGATTTTCTGATGAAATTCAAAAGAATGTTATAAAGCCTGCCACTAAAAATGTAGCTATTGCTTCTTAGCTTTATGCTCGTTAGTCTATTAAGCAATTCTTATCATAATAATATTAACAACATAAACATGATGCCTTCACTGTTGCAAAAATTTCCCCAAAAAACTTTCCAAATAACGTTCAAAAAAATATTACCGATTAGTTGTTTATTAGCCTCGCTGTTACCTATTGAGTTATTTGCGCAAGATAAAGCATCAAACACCTTACCACCACCAAGAAAGCTCACAGCAGCTCAAGCAGAAGTTGCCTCAAAAAATTATCAAAAGTACTGTTCGTTATGTCATGGCGCAGACCGACAAGGCCATGTGAATGATCACGCCCCCTCGCTGCGCAGTAAAAGCTTATTTGAGTCAGGTGTGCCGCACGCTATTTTAAGACCTATGTCTTATGGGCGAAAAGGCACCGCTATGGGCGGTTACCTTGATGAAGTGGGCGGCCCGATGACCTTAGATGAAACATGGGACTTAACTTATTGGCTATTTGAACAAGCCGGCGTTGAACGTTTAAAACTATCAACCAAACCTGTTAAGGGTGATATTAAACGCGGTGAGCAAGTTTATTTAGCAAACTGTACCACTTGTCATGGCGTTAAAGGTGAAGGAATTACAGCTCCGGCGCTGGGCAATCAATCAGCCCTTGCCCACAATAGCGATGAATTTATTCGTCATGCCATACAAAATGGTCGACAAGACACGCCAATGCTGCCCTTTAAAGAGAAATTATCAGCTGATGACATCAACAATATTACCGCATTTTTACGCAGTAAATCATTAGGCTGGAAAGAACAAAAAACCATACTTAAAGCCCTGCCAACTCCTGAGCAATACGTAATAAACAAAGAGGGAGATGATCCTAACTTTACCTTGCAAGACGGCATGTACGTTTCATCAAAAGATTTAAACACCGCGTTATTAGCAAAGAAAAAAATGGTACTGCTTGATACACGGGTTCCTTCGGTTTGGCAAAACGCCCACATAGAGGGTTCTATTTCTTTCCCCTATTATGCTGACCTTGATGAAACTGTGGCTGGTATTCCCAAAGATGTGCAAATAGTCGCTTATTGTTCATGCCCTCGTGCAGCTGCCGATCACACCATCAAAAAATTAAGAGATAGAGGTTATACCCGTACCGCAGTTTTATGGGAAGGTATTTTTGGTTGGATGAATTTAGGTTATCCGGTAATGCGTGGGGATATTGAAGGTGTTGAAGATACTAAGCCTGTTGACGACTAAAATATTGTCTGGGTACTGAAGGCACAATAAAGCAGAAAAGGGGTCGGAAGCAGAAAAGGGGTCGGTGACATTTTATTTGTCACCGACCCCTTTTTCAGAATTATTAGCAGTAGTTAAACACTAAACCTAATTACTCTTGTTCTTTGGCGCTAAAAGAGTCAACAAAAGACTGCAAACCTTCTTGCACTAGTGCGTAGGTTTTATCGATATTAGTGGCAATATCTCCTTCAAGCACTTTTAAGCCGCCAAGTATTTCCTTTGCTTCGGCAAAGCCTTGGTCTATACCGCCACTGATAATATCAACAAAGGCGGTTAAAGACTCTTCTTCCGCCATTTCAGGGTGCTGCTCTCGAAAAGAAATTAAAAACTGACTACTAAAAGCCACTATGCGCTCGGCCGTGGCTTCTGGGCTGAAATCTATTCCTGACTCATAAGCATCTTCTACAGTGGTTTCAACACCCCCCGCACTAAGGGCTTCATTAATGCCCTGTAAAGCAGTTTTTAATACTAATGTCAGTGGCTGGTCGCCAATCGAGTTACTGAACTTAAGTGACGACTCGATAATCGCAGCATTAAGTTGTTTCTTTTGGGTTACCGCAATTGACTCTTGTACTTCGCCGGTTTTCTTTTCATGAGCCAGTTCCGATACTTGCTGCCCCACAGCGCCGCTTTCATTTTTATCCTGCGCTTTTGTTAAAGTTCGAACGTCTTGGCTAAATGTAGTATTCGGGTTAATTGGTGAGCTCATAATGTATACCTTAATTTATTAACGCCTATAGAAAAGTATCGGCTCATTGCAGTATAACTTAAGTATTGAGGTGGATATATTTTGTACAGCACAAAAGTAAAAAGGGTCGGTGACATTTTAAGGGAATGGCGAATATTATTTACCACCAACCTTGTTATTTGTCACCGACCCTGCTGTTCTGAATTTTGATCGTTATAAGCGGCTTTCTAACTGACCTAACTCTTGTATATATTGACGTTTAGCTTTCTTAATTTGTGGCATCATTTCAACATAATCATGGGTATTAATATTAAAATACTCACGCCATTGCTTTATAGCAAATTGCCAAAGTTGTTCAAATTGGCCTTGGTAGGTTTTTTGTTTTTTAACCTGTTTGCCGTTAACGGTATATTGAGCAATGAGCACAATACTCTTCTTGGCTGTTAAATACCTAACTCCAATGCCTGTTAATTTATCTTTTGGGCAAAAATATTGACGGGAACGTAAACTCGAAAACTCAACTTTTTTCTTATCAAGTTTATGTTGTAAAGCTAAAGCCTTGCTTTCATCTTTGGCATAAAGTTGATACTCAATGCCATTGATCTTTTTATAGGCTCGAAAACCACCTGTAGCGTGTGCGTGAACTGCCATAATAGTATTCTCATCAGCCTGAAACCAAGTTCAAGCCGTTCATTATAAAACTCAAAAAAACGTGTCTACTCCTTTAGAATTAAACCTTACAAACATATAACGCGACTATTTTAGGTTTATTAGTAAAAAACCTCTAACAGTAATAGCGGGTATTTAAGATTTTATGTTAATTCCATATTAAATATACTAGCTGTCATTACTCTTTTCGCCATATATTTTAAAGCTTTGTTACTGACATGTAAATAAACTGAAAGCAAAACAGTATGGTTCAAGGGTATTTTGAAAGCAGACCGCATGGTAACTAAATTTGTTTCAACCTGCTGTAACCTATTGTAATTAAGATAATAAGTAAGATTATTTATTAAGTATCCGACTGTATAGAAGCTGGAGGTCGGGAGTCGTAACATTTAGGTGAATTGCTAACATCACTGCCTACTTCCTTTATTTTCACACCGCCCCAAATAGGCTTTAGGCATACTTAGCTATGCCTCTTTGCTTTAAGCAATATAATGCACTCTATTAAAATTGCTTGATATTGGTCGCAGGCGGACTTGGGTATTTCTTTAGCATGCTTTTATATTTCATTAGAC
This sequence comes from uncultured Alteromonadaceae bacterium, assembly GCA_947501935.1. Taxonomy (GTDB): domain Bacteria; phylum Pseudomonadota; class Gammaproteobacteria; order Enterobacterales; family Alteromonadaceae; genus CANMXU01. Next base: position 18,673 of record CANMXU010000010.1, on the reverse strand, counting down.
CATTACATAAAGCATTCTGTTAGAATAATAGGTTATTGATTAAAGCACACCGAGCCAGCATGTCAGAATTTAAAGCATTTTCACTTTTAGCGTCAATTATTGACCGCGTTAGTCTTAAAGGCTATACCCAGCCGACACCAATCCAGCAAGCATGTATTCCAGCACTTATTAATGGTAATGATTTGCTCGGTATAGCGCAAACAGGCACAGGAAAAACTGCCGCCTTTTCATTGCCTATTATCAATAATTTTGGCCGAAATAAAATAGACATCAAAGCCAAAAGTACGCGTTCACTTATACTAACGCCCACAAGAGAGCTTGCCTCGCAAATAATGCAAAACATTGATGACTACTCTGACGGTTTAGGGCTTAAAACCAAGGTTGTTTATGGTGGTGTTGGCAGACAAGCGCAAGTTGACGCTATCGCACTTGGGCTTGATATTTTAGTGGCCACCCCAGGTAGGTTATTAGATTTAATTGAAACCGGCGATATTAATTTTAAAGCGCTAGAAGTATTTGTATTAGACGAAGCCGATACCATGCTTGATATGGGTTTTTTTAGAGATGTGCAAAACATCATATCTAAACTGCCAAAAAACCGCCAAACACTCTTATTTTCAGCGACTATGCCTGCCGAAATAGAAATACTGGCACAAGATATATTAACCGACCCTAAGAAAGTTGAAATTGCAGCTGAAACAGTAACTATCGACTTGGTTAATCAAAGTGTGTACCAGCTTGAAAAATCGAATAAAGTACCTTTACTACTTAACCTTCTGTTACAACCAAACTTTGAAAAAGTGCTTATTTTTTGTAAAACCAAGTATGGCGCTGACATCATTGTTAAAGCACTAGAAGCAGCGTCAATAACTGCCGCCAGCCTGCACAGTGGTAAAACACAAGCCGTTAGAGAAGAAGCATTACAAAACTTTAAAGACGCTAATTTAAGAGTATTAGTGGCAACTGATGTTGCTGCTCGTGGTATTGATGTTGATAATATTACTTTAGTTATTAACTATAACCTTCCAGAAGATCCAAGAAACTACATACACCGCATAGGCCGAACGGCTCGTGCTGGGAAAAGTGGCATGGCCATTTCATTTGCTGTAGAAAATGATGTTAGGCAATTAACGAATATTGAAAATAGCATAGGGCAAACCATTCCTGTGGTTATAGAGCAGCCTTTTCATAAAGAATTTTCAAAAGCGCCGAAACCCGTGCAGAAAAAGAAACCCACTAAAAAAAATAATAGAACAAATAAGTCAAAGAAAACAAGAACAAAAAAGAGGTAAAAACAGCGATAAACTGTTCGGAGGAAAAGGGGTCGGTGACATTTAGAGAAATTGCTAAAATGCTTACCTTCTTCCTCCTTATTTGTCACCGACCCCTTTTACACTGTGATCCCTATCAGAATAATTGCCCATTAATTTAATGCTTATGATGAGGCATCAGCACTTTGCTTTCGTCAATCGGCATCATAATATGCGCATAAGGCGTATCAGCCCACATAACATAGGGTTCACCTTTGCTAGGGTCGGTTGTTATTCCTTTTAGCATGGCTTTAGGCACAATGATCATTAAATGCGGCCCCGTTTCTACATAGTCTTTAGCACCTTTATGATCAGCATGGTATGGATCAGAGTTACTCACCCCTGCACCAAAGTCACCTCTTAGCATATAAGAAATACCTATTTTATCTGCGACAAAGTCACTTTTACTTTGTAGTGCTTGGAACATTTTCATCCAAGTAGCATCATTACAAATAGGATTCTTATCGTTTGGCATTACGTCGGGCAGGCAAGTCCAGCCGTTAGTGCCTTTTTTCAAAAGCGTACCATCGGAGTCAAGAATGGTAGCGTCTTGGCTAATCGAACTTGGCGCTGCCGACATAGCTCGCTTAATTTTTACTGCGTTAGATTCTGCATTAACCGTATAACTTATCAACAGTGTGATAATGACAACAAAATAGGTGTGAATCTTTTTCATGGGTTTTCCTTAATGGTTTGTCGCTAGAAAAAGTGTGTTTAAGTATAGGAGTGGATCGTCAATTATTCCTGATTAAGCCTGAGGTAAACTTTATGTCTAAATACTTTCAGTCATAAAGCTCTTTTCTGATTATATTACGGCGGTGGCCGCTGCAGCCAAGGAGCGGCGTAACGCCGTGCCTCCCGTTGCTAGCCATTTATTGATTCGCTGAGGTGGGAACTGCCTAGAAAAGGGGTCGGTGACATTTAAAAAATTGCTTACCTCGCTTACCTTCTTCCTCTTTATTTGTCACCGACCCCGTTCAAACTAACTCGAACGGAGAAATACATCACCGACACGAATAAACTCGAACGGAGCACAAATTCTGCTTCATTAAACGCCGGAGTGAAAATCAATATTCACGTATTGCCATCAGGGATGATGGCAAAGGCAAAGCCGCACAAGGATGTGCGATCTTTGCCGTTACGTCGAGAATATTAATTTGAATGTAGGATAACGTTTAATGTTGCAGCGCCATGGGGTTCCAAGGGGCTTTTGGCGTGGAACGCCCCTTGGGTGTTGTCGCCACCGCGACAAATCATTAAAATAGGCTCCCACCCATTTATTCCGATAATTTAAAGAAGGGGGCTGATTTTATCAGCAAGTAAATACCCTTTCTTTGTTACTTCAAAAAGTCTTCCTGTTTCATCTAAGTTATAAGGTTCACGTAATAGTTCAAGTCCTATTAAGTTATCTAAATCTGACTTAAGCAAAGTTATTTCTTTATGATTTTTAAGTACAAACTTACTATTTCCAAACTCAAAAAGTGTTTTTCCAAGAGGTACATCACTGACATTAAGACGCCCATTTGTACTTTCACTAACCTTTTTTAATAGCCCTAAACCTTCTTGCCTAAGCTCCTTAAATAAGAAATCGCTAGTTATAGGTAAAGAAGAAACCTTGCCAAAATCATAAGACTTTAGATGCTCTATAGAATAAGAATCCCCCTCTTCTGTAGGTTCAATCTGATTACTTAGTTTCTCAATACTTTGTTCTCTCATAAGAGCTTCAATCTGTTTATCCTGTGAATTAAGCTGCTCTTTAAGCTTGATCACTTCATCTTCAAACTCTGCCAGCTCCTTAGTTTTATTGCTAAACTTAGACTCACTGTTTTTCAATAAGTTAGATAGATTTTGGTTTTCCTCAAATAACGGATTATATTTGGATTCATGCTCAGCATTAAGGCTAGTTAACCGATCACTTAACTCCGTAGACTTCTCAACAGCAAGCCCCCATTGAGATTGTAGGCTAGAGTATTTACTTTTTAAGTTTTCATACTCTTCCAAAGCAACCATTTTTTTTATTTTAGTTTTGTCTAAACACCAGCTTAATAAACGATCACAACATTGTTTATAATACTCAACTAAATTATTAATCAAGGTAATAATTACAATAAAAACAATTGCTAACCATAGTGGTGAACTTAAGTCCAAATCACTTGTGTACTTATCTATTTTGGTACTCATTTTAAGCGGCTCAAAAAATAGTTTTAATATTACTTGATAATTAACAGTACAAAACACCCAAAAATACGTAAACAAAAACGGGTTAGATAATCTTTCCTTCAGGTTTTCAAAAAATGTTGATTGCACTGTTTCGTTCATGATTGTTACCTCTATAGACAGACTATACTAACAACAGCAACAAAAAAAGCGAGCCTTAGCTCGCTTTTTTAACAACAATATCAGTTAGATATTAACCTTTACACGCATCTACGATCGCACAAATAAAACCTTCTACGGTTGATAATATATCGGTGATGCTGGCCCTACTGGTAAACCAAGGGCAAATACCCAAACATAAAATAATGTCACCCAACCAATAAAGAAGACAATACTGTATGGCAACATGGTTGCAACGAGCGTGCCTATCCCCATGTCTTTTTTATATTTCACCGCTACCGCTAAAATTAAGCCGAAATAACTCATCATTGGGGTAATTAAGTTAGTCACTGAATCGCCAATACGATACGCCGCTTGAATGGTCTCTGGCGCGTAACCAATTAACATTAACATAGGGACAAATATCGGTGCGGTTGCTGCCCACTGTGCTGAAGATGAACCTAAGGTTAAATTAATGACCGCACACATTAAAATAAAACCAACAAACACCTCTGGTCCAGTAAGGCTAAGCGCTTGTAATAAAGCCGCGCCTTTAATGGCGATGATGGTGCCAAAGTTAGTCCATTTAAAAAACGCGACAAATTGAGCGGCAAAAAATACCAGTACGATATAAAGCCCCATTGAACTAATGCTTTTTGCCATCGCATCAATAACGTCTCGGTCATTTTTCATGGTGCCAACAACTTTACCGTAAACAAAACCTGGTATCGCAAAGGTGATAAAAATAAAAGCAACAATACCTTTAAGAAATGGCGAGCCTGCGACTAAGCCAGTTTCTGGATTTCGCATAATGCCGTTTTCAGGAATAATGCTCAGCGCGAGTAAAATCGACATCAGTAAAAAGGTAAAACCTGCCCAGCGTAAACCTTTTTTCTCTAACGGCGTTATATGCTCAACAGTATTTGCTGATAAATCAATACTGGCTTCGCTAGGGTCATATTTACCAAGGCGCGGTTCAACAATTTTTTCGGTAATAAGCGTGCCTAAAATGGCGATAAGGAAGGTCGACACTATCATGAAGTACCAGTTAGCTTCTGGGCCAACAACATAGTCAGGATCGATCATTTGAGCTGCAGGCGTGGTGATACCGGCTAGTAATGGGTCGATGGTGCCTAATAATAAATTAGCGCTATAACCACCAGACACGCCAGCAAAAGCGGCGGCTAAGCCGGCAAGCGGGTGACGACCTAAGCTATGAAATATCATCGCCGCTAGCGGAATTAATACCACATAACCAAGCTCTGATGCGGTGTTTGATAAAATTGCCGCTAACACAATGGCAAAAGTGACAAAGCGTTTAGAGGCGCCCATCACCATATTACGCATGGTGGCAGACAATAAGCCAGAATGCTCAGCAACACTTACGCCTAAGATTGCAACTAACACCGTACCTAGTGGCGCAAAGCCGGTAAAGTTAGTTACTAAACCTGTGACGATACGATGTAAACCGTCAACCGACATCAGGCTAACAACATGTATCACACCATCTGGTGCACGCCCTTTTGCCCCTTCTGGTCTTGGGTCAACCACGCTTAAGTCAAAAAAACCAGCGATGCCGCTGCCAACAATAATCGCTACACAAAAAATAGCGAACAAGGTAATAGGATGCGGTAATAGGTTGCCTAAGTATTCAACGGTCGATAAAAAACGATTGAATAAACCTTTGGGTTTTATATTTTTAGAGGGGATATTGGTAACTTCTGAAGTCATAAATATTGAGCCTTATATTAAAAAGGTGAGCACAAAGTTCATCAGCTCTTTGTGCTCACCATTTATTAGCGGTATCAGTCATCATCAACCAATGTCGCGTTCTAATAAAGTTTGTGACTCTTCCCTTTTAAAATAAAGGGGCGTAGTGCAGTAACTTTTTAATTAAGTTTGTGACAAGATACCAAATACCACTCAATCTATCAGCTAAAAATTTAATAAAGTTTGTGACAAAGAAATGTGATCAATAGCCACATTACAATTTTCATATATTGAGCGATAAAAAGTAGTCATGAGTATTTAATTTATAACTGACCAACAAAACGTTAACTCTACATTTTATTTTTTGAAAATTTTTCCCTGTGTTGCTGGATTGTAGCTACCACTCACTCGATGAATCACCATAGTTTTTGTTACAACAACCCTATTCCCACCAAAGTAATGTGGCTCAAGTATTTCCCATTCATTTTCTTTGAATGAAAGCACACCATAGATAGGTCTATTATTTTTGCTTATGATGACTACCGCATCATGCTCCCTAATTTCAGCTTCGGTATCAACTAGCAGAAGAGTACCTCTTTGAAAAATGAAGTCCGAATAATCGACTAAAATAGCATAGGCATGATCTAAATTTACAGGTGATGGCATTAGTTCAAACGAATCAAGTAATTTTCGGCCTGAAAGAGTATATTTAATGGCTATAGGCTGTAAATGCAATTTATTTCCAGCCACTTTAGTTAGGTAACTTTCTATTTCACTACCTGTCATAGCAGAAAACTTAGCAACAAAATCCGTATTTAACGGAATATCCCCCCGTAGATATTGACTAAAAGCAGATTGATTCATACCCATTGCTTTAGCAGCTTTTGCTTGATTGGTTTTAGTTGATAACTTAAAAGTTTGCCATGTATCATTTAAGATCTTTAAGGTTTCGCTATTATAAGACAAACTCAATCTCCATAAGGTATTTTTGAAACAAAATAATAATAACAGTGATACTAATATTTTAACAACTAATTTATGATACTGCTTCTAGTTAAAGCTCTGACCCCTGCGTTATATTAATTACTAATAATTCAATTAATATAACTTGAATTATTAGTAATACTACTTATAATTAAATCATTATTACTTATAAAATAAAAGCTATGAAAAATGATTTATAAATTTACGACAAGAGAGATAGCTTTAGCATCTATATTTATTTCAGAAATATTTATATTTACCCCTTGGGCAATAGACATAATTTGAATAATTAAAGTAAAAAAAACAACACATTAATTAATGTAATACACTATCATTTGTATGTTTTCTTTATTATTTATCATATAATTTACATCATACAAATCCATATAAAAAAGGAAACGGCATGCGCAGAATTAATTATTATTTGAGGAAAACACCTTTATTACTTATTCCTTTCTTGTTACTTGGATGTGATACAGAGTCCGCTCAGAAACCTGCGACAGAGACTGGTGTTAGACCTGTAAAAATGATGACTGTAGGCGGTAACCAAAATAATGCTTTGCTTTCTTTTCCTGCGATAATTCAAGCGGGACGTTCTTCGAATTTAGCTTTTCAAGTGAGTGGCATAGTCACTGAAATTAAAGTAACTGAGTCTCAAAAGGTGAGTAAAGGTGATATCCTTGCTGTTGTTGAGTCAACTGACTATAAAGTACAGCGAGATGTTGCTCAGTCAGAATATGATAAGAGTGAGTCAGAGTTTACCCGCTCACAAAGCCTATTCAAAAAAAGTATTATTTCTCGAATGGAATTTGAAGGAATTAAAGCGAAAAGAGATATTAATAAAGCAAAATTAGAAAGTGCTCAAAAAGCTTTAAACGATACGGTCTTACGCGCACCATACTCTGGTAACATCTCTAAAGTTGACCTTAAAAATAACCAGGTGATTCAACAAGGTAACCCTGTAATATCTATGCTAGCACTAACTAAATTAGAGGCTAAAATTAACTTACCTTCAAATATCGTTGCTAAAGCGAAGGTAGAAAATTATAACAACCCAATTCATATCGTGCTGAACGCAGCACCAGAGCAAGAAATTCCAGCTTTTATAAAAGAAGTTTCATTAGAGGCAGATCCAGCTTCACAAACCTATGAAGTAACTTTTTATTTTGAACCTCAATCTGGGTTAAATATCTTACCAGGCATGAATGCTAGAGTAATATTTCAAGATCCCAGTCAAAGTAATGAGAACCCACAAGTCAGTATCCCTGCTATATCAATTACTGCACAAGGCGATGAAATTTTCGTATGGGTTTTAGATGAAAAAATCATGAGTGTAACTAAACGGAAGATCACTTTAAAGGATGGTATAGGTGAAAACCTTCAGGTTGTGCAAGGCTTAAGCAAAGGTGAGATTATCATTACTGCCGGAGTTTCATATTTATCTGAGGGAATGCAAGTCCGCCCTTGGGTTAAAAATTAAGACTCAGGAATAGTTAATTATGAATATCGCAGAATTCTCAATAAAAAACCAAGTACTCAGCATTATCGTCATCCTTTTATCTATTTTTGGTGGCTGGTCCGCTTATAAAGATATGGCGAGATTTGAAGATCCTGAGTTTACTATCAGAACAGCTTTAATTTTTACTCAATACCCTGGAGCAAGCCCACAAGAAGTAGCCCTCGAAGTAACAGAGCCATTAGAGACAGCATTGCAGCAGATGCAAGAAGTTAAGAAAGTCAGCTCTAAGTCTACAGCGGGGCTATCCGAAATAACAGTCGATATAAAGTATCAATTTTCTAAAGATAAAGAAGCACTACAAGTTATTTGGACCAAATTACGCAATAAAATTAAAGATGCAGAACGGACATTACCACCAAATGCTGCAACACCAATCGTAAATGATGATTTTGGCGACTTATATGGATTGTATTACTTCATTACTGGCGATGATTATGAAGCGTCAGAGCTAAGAAGTTATGCGAAGTCACTCCAGAAAGAAATTTTACAAGTGAGTGGTGTTGGTAAAGTACAGTTAGCGGGAGAACAACAAGAAGCGATTTTTGTTGAAATATCAACAGAAACTTCTGCCTTGTTAGGGGTTTCGATTTCGAACGTCTATGATATTTTATCTCAACAAAATGCCGTGACCTCCGCTGGTAATGTAAATGTTGGTACTAGACGTATCGTTATTGATCCTTCAGGTGAAATAGATTCAATCGATGCGATTGAAAATTTACTCATTTCTACAGGAACAGACGGCAAAGTCATTTTCTTAAAGGATATTGCAAAGGTTTATCGTACCTATACAACACCTAGTGACAAAATTATTCGCTACAACGGTAAACCCGCTATTGCGTTAGGCGTATCTAATGTAACAGGTGGAAACGTAGTCGTTGTAGGCGAAGCGGTTGCAGCTACACTGGCAGAGTCAGAAAGTAGACGACCTTTAGGTATTGAAGTTTTTGAATATTATCATCAAGGTAAAATTGTAAAGGCTTCAGTAGATAACTTTATAGTTAATGTTATTGCTGCTTTATTAATTGTTATTGTTACGCTGTTCTTATTTATGGGCATGCGCTCAGCCATAGTTATTGGCTTCATTCTAATTCTTACTATTGCGGCTACATTAGCAACCATGCAAATGATTAATATTCCTATGCACCGTATTTCACTTGGCGCATTAATCATCGCGCTAGGGATGATGGTTGATAATGCTATTGTTGTTACTGAAGGAATATTGGTCGGAGTAAAAGAAGGCTACCGTAAACTTGATATAGCCAAGAAAATTGTCCAACAAACCAAATGGCCATTATTAGGTGGGACCTTAGTGGGCATTATCGCTTTTGCTCCAATAGGTTTTGCACCGGGTCAAACAGCAGAATATACAGGTCATTTATTCTGGGTAGTGATGATTTCATTACTATTTAGCTGGCTATTTGCAGTCACTATAACGCCACTTAGTTGTTTCTGGCTTTTTCCTGAAGCAAATGGTGAAAAATCTGTTCAGGCAGAAAGTAAGTTTTTCACGCTATACAAAAACTTCATGAAAGGTGCTTTGAAATATCGCTGGCCTGTTGTGCTGGGTGTTACCAGTTTGTTTCTTGCATCTCTTTGGGGGGCTAAGTTTATGACACAAGGTTTCTTCCCGCAGTCAACTTCTCCACAAATGGTCGTTGATTACTGGTTACCTGAAGGAACTCGTATAGAGCAAACTCACCAAGATATGAGAGAGTTGGAAGCTTTTATACTTGAAATGGACAATGTTGAAGCCGTTCAAACCTTAATTGGTGGTGGTGGCATTAGATACATGCTGACCTATTCAGGTGAATCAAACAATAGCTCTTATGGCCAACTATTGGTTAGGGTAACAGACTATCGAAAAATTGATGCAATGATGCCTGTTGTGCAAAACTATATCGCACAAAACTATCCTGATGCTCAAGCGAAAGCTTGGCGGTTTGTACTAGGCCCCGGTGGTGGTTCAAAAATTGAAGCTGAATTTAGAGGTCCTGATCCTGTTGTATTGCGTCAACTAGCAAGTCAAGCAAAAGAGATTATGATAGCTGATGGAAAAACCCTCTCTATTAAAGATGATTGGCGAGATCCTGTTAGTGTTATAGAGCCTATTTACTCTGAAAATAAAGGGCGTAGAGCAGGTATATCGAGAGAGAATATCGCTACTGCAATTTCTAACCACTATTTAGGTAAGCAAATTGGAGTTTATCGAGAGGGGCAAGATTTGATACCAATCATTTCTAGGGTTCCACATAGTGAAAATGAAAGTATCAGTAACATTAATGATATTCAGGTGCTAAGTGCTGCTGGGCAATATGTTCCATTGACTCAAGTAACTGATGGTTTTAGAACCATTTGGCGTGATGGTCAAATTAGGCGTGAAGACAGAATTTTTACTATAAAAGCCCAGTGTGATCCTTACCCCAGTGAATTGCCTTCTGCGTTGCTATCAAGGTTGAGACCCCAAATTGAAGCAATAGAATTACCTGATGGCTACACGTTGGAATGGGGTGGTGAGTTTGGTGATTCTGAAGAATCTAACGGAGATCTCATGTCAACTATTCCTGCGGGGTTATTAGCAATGGTTTTAGTCGTTGTGATTTTATTCGGTAAGATAAAGCAACCATTGGTTATTTGGCTTGTCGTTCCGTTAGCAATGATTGGTGTCGTATTTGGGTTGGTTGTAACAGGTATCCCACTAGAGTTTATGGGAATATTGGGTATTCTATCTTTGTCCGGTTTATTGATAAAAAATGGTATTGTATTAGTTGATCAAATGGATTTTGAAATAGCCAGCGGTAAAGAAAGGTTTAATGCCGTAATAGACTCAGCAACAAGCCGTGTTAGACCTGTCATGATGGGAACGTTAACAACCGTATTAGGTGTTATCCCACTATTCTTTGATGCATTTTTCCAATCAATGGCGGTTGTTATTGTATTCGGTTTAACTTTTGCTACATTGTTAACATTGTTAGTTGTTCCAGTGCTCTACAGTATATTTATGAAAATAGAGACGCCAAAAAGCTAATCCTAAGAAAACTAGCAGCGTAGTGCTAACTACGCTGCTAACGCTTTAATAAATTAATAACACCGTCATTTACACTATAACTACCTTATTTCGACCTGTATTTTTAGCGTCATAGAGCGCAAGATCCGCTCTTTTAATAACAGATTCATAGTCTTTATCTTCAGGAGATATTTCACTAATACCTACACTCGTTGTTACCCTTATTTCGTGAGCGCTATGCTGGACAATACTCTTTTCAACAGCTAATCGCACTCTTTGAGCAACAATAAGCGCATCTGGCTTATTTGTATTTGGAAGTAAGGCAATAAATTCTTCACCACCATAACGGGCTAACAAATCTATGTCTCTTAATGACTCTGTTAAAGTGCAAGTTATGCTCTTTAGCACAGCATCACCGCCATCATGTCCGTAGTTGTCATTCACCTTTTTAAAAAAGTCTATGTCCAACATGAGAATACAAAAAGAAACTTTATCTCTTTGAAACATATCAAAAGTTCTCTTCATTACCTCATTGAAGTACCTTCTATTATTAATCCCTGTTAATTCATCTTTAGTAGCAAGTTCATTTAACTTTCTAGTGAATAATACTTTTTCTGTGGTATTAATTGCTATCCATAAAACAGCCCTCAAATCAGACTCATGTTGCTTTAGTGGGAATATTCTCCCTTGATAAAACTGATTACTGCAAAATTCATGTGAGAGTTGTTCCTTTTCTACTTCATAGTCTATACAGGTTAGAGAATCATCTTCAATAGCCTTATTTATTGTTTGTAAACAAACATCGGCAATTTCTTTTGGGAGGGTTTCGTGTAAGTATTGGCTTTCTCCAATATTAGGAAAACAGTTGATTTTATGGGAATTACCGCCAAGAACTCTAAGGATTAAACCGTTTTGATTGATAACAAATATAGGATCAGGTAAAGCATCGAAAAAGATGGTTAATACCTCTTTAAAGTATTCAGAAGTAAAATCTTCAGTGGTTTGAATATCTTTCATTCGACCTCTTAAAATTGTGTAAAATTAATTAAATCTCTTTCATATGTTCGATTATCTTTTGATCGGCATGGCGTTCTAATGCCGTTGATGCTGTATTTAACGCTACAGCAATTATGATACCTGTTAAGATCATCCCCACAATTGCTATTATAGTTGAAATAAGTTTTGACACTTTTTTATTGGCCTAAAGTCACCTTAGCTTACCGTTGTAGCAGTAATCAATGACCAATATAAACTATCAAATTGACTAAAAAATGTTAAAGTATTGTCCAACGCATGCTTTTTAATTTCGCATGTAAGATTTACCTGAATCTCCTTCAATTTAAATATTATTCAAATAGAAACTACTACATATATAATTGAATTTTGGTGCGTCTCTATATTAGTTTAAAATCTCTTAATTTTGTTTTGATAAAAATAAGCCCTGCCACTTTTCATTGGATTTTAATGTTTTAAGGCGGTTATTTAGTTCTTTCAAGTAGGGTCTATATCTCTCGTCTAACCATATGTACAAATCTATCTCAGTAATGGTTTCAACACTTACCATATTGTAATATTTAATAAGTAAATTATTCATATTAATGTTAACAACAGGCACAACTAATGCTTTGATCCGATGCTTATCAAGCATATTAAACCCTTGTTCCATAGATACTACCTCTACAATTGAGGCTTTAGTTATAGAAGGTAGAAATTCAACAAGCTGATGCGAACGGAAAAGACCGACAATATCCGAATTTAATAAATCTTTCATACAATTATTTTCAGTTATACATAAAGTTTGAGGACTTAAGAAAACTTCGACTTTTACCCGGAAAATATTTTCAGGTATTTGAATAATATCTATACGATCTAAAGCCTGAGGAAAATCTTTTGATGAAGCAAAAAAGCCGCCACAAGTTCCATTTTTAAATAATTGCTCAGCTCTCTTTGTTGGTGCATGAAATACTTTTGGTGTAAGTTCTGTTACTGCAAAAATTTCTTGTATAAATAGATCTACCTGAGTATTCCACTGCTTACCAAACGCTTGACCGGCACAAATAACAAGCTGTTCGCTAGAAGAAACTGCAAGTATAGGATTAGAAAAACATCCACATAAAAGACAAAGCATTAACCCAAAGAAAGGTTTAGTTTTATATTTTTTTTGTCTTTTTGAAAAAATGACATTCATTTTTATTCTCTATAAAATCTATGCAATTAAGTTTAAATCAATGAAAAAAATATCACTAATCCACACTTACACGTTCTTTTATCTTCTCTATCATTTGAGGTTCAATATTTTTTTCTAATGAAAATGAAGCAGAGTTAAGCGCTACAGCAATTATGATACCTGTTAAGATCATCCCCACAATTGCTATTATAGTTGAAATAAGTTTTGACACTTTTTTTATTGGTCTAAAGTCACCGTAGCCTACCGTTGTAGCAGTAATCAATGACCAATATAAACTATCGAATTTACTCCAGTGTTCCATATAACCAACTACTTGACCTAAGACAACAATAATCAAACTTAAAAAAAGTAATATTGGCAATGTTAAATAGATTGACCAAAAAAATAGCTCTAAAAATGTTATCGTAAATTGCATATTATTACCTTTCTGATGGAGGTTTCTTGTGCCAAAAGTCTCCATTTCTTCCTAACTTAATACCTAGCTTTAGTAACTTATTAATGTATGTTGAATCAAATTCTATTGCTTTGTCTGCAATAAAATCATCTGGGATTTCAATCATATTAAAATTTAATTTGTCTCGCTGTGATAGATAGTATATTCGTTCAATATCAGAATTAATTTTATCTTGAAGTAAGCCAAGCATCGTTCTGGCTGCAATGCTTGATAAGTCAGTCTCTGCGGGTTCATATTGCATTCTACTGTTACCATTTTGGATTACATAAATATTACGATTAAAGTATAAACCTTGGATTCTCTCAATTTCATCAATACTTATTTGTGCAGGGTAAGAAAAAGCATTACGTGTTAACCCACCGTCAACATGCAGTTCAGTGTAAGGTTTAGTCTTGTCATGCAATTCAATCGCAACAGGCGGGAAATAAATAGGGATTGATGCAGACGCTAAGATGATCTCTCTAATTTGTTCTACCGCAGCATTATTTTCTTTCATCGCAATTGTGCCTATATCCCAAATCATAGGTCTCATTGCGTCAAAATGAGTGGTTACAACCAGAAGGCTTCTAGCTTTTTTATGCTCTATAGCAATCTTTTTTATTAGATCTAGTGTGATATATTTTTTTATTTGTAATTTTAGGTATTTCGTATCGGCAATTGATGAGCCGCCCAAGATGCCGCTTAACAGTTGAGATTGGTAAACTTTCTCTTGTGTTAATTGCGAATATATTTCAAATAATATGTCATCATATTCAGCACCTAAAAATGCAAAAGGAGCGATAACAGCCCCTGTACTTGTCCCCACAACAAGCTCAAATTCAGGTCTGTTCCCATGTTGAGTCCAGCCTATTAAAATACCTGCACCAAAGGCACCATCAGCTCCCCCACCTGACAATGTTAAAGCATCAAAACTAGGCGAAGTACCACTTTTAGCTTTTACTGCACTAGGGAAGCGTTGTTGTAAAATTATGGCTTGATGCTGCAAGTTTTTCTCTAACAATGGTGGCTTTACATCGCCCCACCAGCGTTCAACACGTGTAGAGTCGGCAAAATCAATCGCATTATACTCGCTTTTTGAAAGTGGGGTATGGGCTACCTTTTGTGCGCATGAGGTACAAAGTAGTGAAGTAAAAACTACAAATAGAATATTCTTAAAACGAGTTGTATTCATTATTTTTCTGTTACCTTTAAAATCGTTCTTACAAGTAAACAACTTACATCATTCTACTTAGCTTAGAAAAAATTGAATAATAATTGCGTTGGCTATATCAATAAAAAATGCACCTATCAATGGAATGACAATAAATGCCTGAGTAGAAGGTCCACACTTTTGTGTTACGGCTGTCATGTTTGCTACAGCCGTAGGTGTAGCTCCCAAGCCTAGCCCCACATAACCTGATGCCATAACTGCTGCGTCATAATTTTTCCCTAATACAATAAAAACGACAAAAATTGCAAAGAATGCAGCGAGTAATACTTGCGATGCTAATAGCAAAAGAATAGGTAAAGCTAAATCAATCAAGGTCCATAATTGCAAGCTCATTAAAGACATAGCTAGAAACAAACCTAAACTAAAGTCAGATAATAGTGCAAGTGTAGGCTTACCTGATGCCCAAGGCACAGTCTTCCAAAGATAAGGCACAGTGTTGGTTAAAATGATACCACCAAACAAACAAGGTACAAAAATGGGAAGTTTAAAACCAAGCTCTAAGCTTAATTCATGCAAAGACAATCCAATACCTATTGCAATGCAAACTGCCAACAAGACATTGTATGCAGTATCTACCGTTATTTTAGCTTTTTCTTCTTGGGCAAAACCAACAATATTGGCTTCTCCCTGTAGAGATTTAAGATTATGCTTTTTAGACAAATAATTAAAAATTGGTCCGCCAGATACTCCCCCGAGCACTAAACCAAAAGTAGCGCAGGCAATACCTATTTCAACAGCATTAGAGATACCATATTTCTCTACAAATACAGGTGCCCATGCTATTGCGGTGCCATGCCCGCCACTTAAAGAAACAGAGCCACCTAAAACACCTACTTTGTCAGATAATCCTGTTAGCCAAGCAATTCCAATCCCTGTAATGTTTTGGCATATTAAAAAGATTGTGGCAATCACAAGTAAAATAACAAGAGACTTCCCACCTTTCATCAGGGTAGATAATTTTGCTGACAATCCTACACAAGTAAAAAAGACGACTAGCAAGGCATCACGTTGCTCTAGAGAGAATGAGATAACACTCTCAAATGCAAAATAAAAACTACTAAAAACTAAAGAGGCTAGTATGCCACCAATAACAGGCTCTGGAATGTTATATTTTTGAAAGAAATTGACTCTATTTTTTAAAAGTTTCCCTAAAAGTAGAACAATAATAGCTATGATAACTGTTTGTCTTGAATCGAATTCCATAAAAAAGTCGCTTTATAATAGATAATTTAAATTTGAGCATAAAAACTTAACTATTACTAATTTTCAATAGTTTTTTAATTGTGATTTTATATGTGTAATGTACCACATATGATCACAATCCATATTCAATCTACAAGCAAATTTTAGACTATTTTTGAGATTGATTATGTATGCAATGCCAGAGGAATATCTGTTTTATAAAACTGAATTACAAACCTTAATAAAGTGGCAGTTTTAAAAAGTGATAATTTGCAGGCACAAAAAAGGTGAGCATATAGCTCACCTTTTAATTAAATCTAGTCACAAACTTTATTCGATTCACAAACTACCGAAATAAAGTCACAGACTTTATTAGACTACGACACTAGCCCACAAAAGAGTAACTAAGGTTTGTTGAAGAGCAGTCAAAAAAAATAGACAAACCGAAGTTTGTCTATTTTTTAATACATTGTCTGAATTTTATATATTCAGACACATGTCACTTTCGAATTAAGTTTGGAACTAATAGCTTTGATTTTAAAGGGCTTTATCGAAAAGCGAAGTTTAAAACAAAAATTAAAAAACAGCACTTTTAGCCGTTACAACGTCAATAGAGTTTGAAACTAATGTTTATACATTAACGCTTAAAAAATTAACTTTGTTTAATCTTCTTCATAAGACTTTTCGATTCCATAATGCTATTAGCTTAGAGCTAAGCTGTATATAAAATCACATTGCAGCTACTGGTAATCGGTAAATATTTTATACGTTTTTAATTCTTCACTATTTAAAACTTTCATTTCGTCAAAATGACTTACACCAGCAACCAGCTCGGCATATGCAATATGTTCTGATTGCTCTACTGATCCTAGAGATTTTATCGCTTTTTTAAATTCTTCATTACTTACAATTTTTTTACGCTTAAGAACTAGCTCCCAATCTGTCCATAAAAATTTAGAACGGTGAGTCGCTCCCTTAGAGTAGGAATGGCCTTTAAACCGAACGTTACTACCAACGCTAATCCGCTTTTTAGAGGCAAGAAATATTTGATTACAAGAACTTGAACAATAATTAGCATAAACTATTTCGTTTTTAAACTCAGTTAATTGGAAGTACTCAGCCATACAAGTACTTAGTCCTCGCTCAATAATAAAGGCTGAAAGCTTAGTTGCCGCTTGAATTTCACCACCCCATGAACCTAGACAAACAGTTGTTAACTTAGGGTTTTCATCTAAATATTTGATAGCTAAATCAACACTGTTCTCATTAATACCCCCAATAAAAATTGCAGCATCAAATTTACATCCCTCATTAATTTGACAAGCTTTACCTGTAGATATTTGTGAGTACTTAGTTTGAGTAAGTGGGTTCTCCAAGCTAGTTTTTGCATCCTCATAAGTATTCACTCTGCTAGAGTTTAAAGAAGCTCCCAATAAGACTAATACTACAATAACTGTGGTAAAAACACCTGCTATCATTCCTGTATTAAATGGTGAAATTACAAACTTTTTCTTCATTTACATTCCTAGTAATGTTCTTGATTATACGAGAGTTAATTCAAAGTGAACTGCTTATACTTCAAACCTTAATTTGCCAAGGTTTCTATTAAAAAAAAGAATCATAGAGTAGCCCAAATAAAGAAACCCCCATTACAGAAAAGCACATGAAAAAAGCCACCATTCTTCTTATGCTCTTTTGCTCGGCAATTTTGCTCGCTCCTTGCAGTTTCGCTTCATTCACATCTAACTCACTAAACTTAGCAGCATCTATTAATGTATTTCCTATCCAAATTGGTGCATATAAAAAAGCGCCATACAAAGCAATCAATGCCACCCCCATTGAAAATGCATTTGGTATATCTTTATAAACACCTAGAAGAATTAATAGGCTCAACACTCCTAATATAGACTTTAAGCTATTCACTAACTCACTTTTACTTCTTTCAACGAGATAGCCGATGAGACCAAGGTTCACTTTATACAACATGCACAGTGCTAACGAGCTGTATATAAATAAAGTAAAATAAAGCCAGTATTTAAGATCTGCCGATGGTAACTGTTGTTCGCTTTGCTTTAGCAAGTATTCTTGTATTGTTGATGGCAACCAGCTTAAATCAAAATAAGCTAGAGAAAAAATTGAAGCTGCAATAACAGAATCAAAAATGTTTTTTAAGTATTTCATTAACTTCTCATATTTTTGTTTAGATCTAATATAGAGTCTTAATTTATAAATTCAACAAAATACTGTTTATTTTTACAGCTATCAACATAAAATATTGATATTGTGAGAATTAAATTCATAAGGGCTTTTATAGAAGCCTCAAGAAAAGCTCTCACTGAAAAACACATTGTTCTCTCTCATTTTTATTGGGATCTAGTCTCCAGTAAAAAACGAAGCTTCGTAATCACCAAGGGAAGATTTAAAGTAATCAGTAGAAGAAGCAGTTACATTCAATAAAGTCTCCCTTTGATTTTTATATAAAAAATTAAGATTCTAACCTTTCTTCATATACATACTGCTGCATTGAATAGTCTTCAGGATGCTCTTTAATTGCAAATGCTACTAATTCAGAGTTTTTAGCTTTATCCATAAACTCTTTAGCCTCTAATTGCTCTTCATATACATACTGCTGCATTGAATAGTCTTCAGGATGCTCTTTAATTGCAAATGCTACTAGCTCAGAGTTGCTGGCTTTATCCATAAACTCTTTAGCCTCTACTTGCTCTTCATATACATACTGCTGCATTGAATAGTCTTCAGGATGCTCTTTAATTGCAAATGCTACTAGCTCAGAGT
>CANMXU010000009.1 GCA_947501935.1 uncultured Alteromonadaceae bacterium | reverse complement strand
AGCCAGAGCCAGAGCCAGAGCCAGAGCCAGAGCCAGAGCCAGAGCCAGAGCCAGAGCCAGAGCCAGAGCCAGAGCCAAAAGCCAAAAAAGGTTTTTTTGCTCGTTTAAAACAAGGCTTGTCGAAAACTCGCGCTAATATTGGTAGTGGCCTTGTTGGTTTATTCCGAGGTAAAAAAATAGATGATGAGCTTTTTGAAGAGCTCGAAACTCATTTATTAATGGCCGATATTGGCATAGAAACTACCACTAAAATTATTGACTCATTAACCGCGACTGCTTCTCGAAATGAATTAAAAGATGCTGAAGCGCTTTATGACTTATTAAAAATTGAATTGAAAAAAGTCATCGACCCAATAAATAAACCTTTGGTTATTCCTGAAAGTGATGGCCCGTTTGTTATGTTAATGGTTGGCGTTAATGGTGTTGGTAAAACCACCACCATAGGGAAAGTCGCCAAACAATTTCAAGCACAAGGCAAATCGGTAATGTTAGCCGCCGGTGATACCTTTAGAGCTGCGGCGGTTGAACAACTGCAAGTATGGGGTGAGCGCAATGATATTCCTGTGGTTGCTCAACATACTGGCGCCGATAGTGCGTCAGTAATTTTTGATGCTATTAGCTCAGCCAAAGCACGCGGCATTGACGTATTAATTGCTGATACCGCCGGACGTTTACAAAACAAAAGCCACTTAATGGAAGAATTGAAAAAAGTGGTTCGCGTAATGAAAAAACTTGATGTTAACGCTCCTCATGAAGTGATGTTAACTATTGATGCCGGTACTGGCCAAAATGCGTTAAGCCAAACGCAATTATTTGATGAAGCGGTAGGTTTAACTGGTTTAACACTTACCAAACTTGATGGCACGGCGAAAGGCGGTGTTATTTTTGCTATTGCAGATAAGTTTGATATTCCGATTCGATACTTAGGTGTGGGTGAAGGTATTGATGATCTTCGTCCATTTGCCGGCGATGATTTTATCGACGCACTTTTTTCCGAAGAGCAGTAACTAAAGCAGATTTGTCACTGATAACAATAAAATTAATGACGGTATATGATTCACTTTAACAATGTTAGCAAAACTTATCCTGGCGGTTTTACCGCGCTGAAAAATGTTAGCTTTAATTTAGCTGCAGGTGAAATGGCGTTTCTTACTGGGCACTCAGGTGCTGGTAAAAGTACCTTGTTAAAGTTAATTAGCTTAATGGAGCAACCGAGTTGCGGTAGCATTAAAATTGATGGTACCGAGCTTGCCCGCATTAAATATGGGCAAATTCCTTATGTTCGCCGTGGCATAGGCATGATTTTTCAAAATCATAACCTCTTAATGGACCGCACTGTTTTTGATAATGTCGCCTTACCGTTAGTTATTGAAGGCTTTAGTCATAAAGAAATTAAAAAGCGGGTTGAAGCGGCTATTGAAAAAGTCCACTTAACCAGTAAATTACGTTGTTTTCCTAATATGCTTTCTGGCGGTGAACAACAGCGAGTTGGTATTGCGCGCGCCATTGTAAATAAACCGCCTATTTTATTAGCTGATGAACCTACCGGAAATTTAGATCCTAAATTATCATTGGACATTATTCGTTTATTTGAAGAATTTAATGCTGTTGGCGTTGCAGTATTAATAGCTACTCATGATTTAGGTTTAATTGCGCGCATGAAATATCGCACGCTAACGCTAAAACAAGGCACCATGATCACCGACGGTATTGTTGATGGCTTGCAGGCGCAGGAGCGAAATCATGACGAGCTTTAGCAGCGCACCGAAGAGAAAAGTGGCTTTACTGTCCCGTATTATTTCATGGCCTGTTCGCCACTTGCAGCAAGCGGTTGGCAGTTTAGGCGATTTATGGCGCACACCGTTTACCTCAGTAATGACAGTATTAGTGTTAGGTATTAGTTTAGCTTTACCTGCAACCCTGCATTTGTTTGTTAAAAACGCCAATGTAGTGACCGAGCAGTGGCATTCTGCTTCAGAAATTAGCTTATTTTTAAAAGCTTCAGTATCCGATCAAGCCGCGCAAAATTTAGTCAAACGCGTGCAATTATTTCCTGAAGTAGCGGCGGTTGAATATATTTCGGCGGAACAAGCTCTTGCTGATTTTAAAATACTGTCAGGTTTTGGTCAGGCACTAAACTATTTAGAAAAGAACCCGCTACCGGCTACGGTCATTGTTACTCCAACGCAGCGAGCGAGCCAAAGCGAGGCCGCGAAAGAGTTATTAGCAAAACTAGAGAAGCAGCGAGAAGTTGACCAAGGCAAGTTAGACTTAGAATGGTTAACACGTTTACAGGCTATTGCTAGCCTAGTTGAAGACATAGTGATTGGCGTGGCTTTATTATTATGTTTATCAGTGCTGTTAATCATCAGTAATACTATTCGCTTGTCGATTCTCAATCAAAAAGATGCCATCGCCGTAATGAAATTGGTTGGTGCTACCGACAGTTTTATCCAACGACCTTTTTTATACTCAGGTGTTTGGTATGGCGTGCTTGGTGGTTTGTTTTCAGGAATAACGGTATCGGTTTTAGCTTATTATCTTGCCAGCGCGGTTGAAAAACTGACCCACCTTTATCAAAGTAACTTTGAATTGCAGGGATTGTCGTTTGATGAATACCTACTATTAATTGCCTTTGCCGTGATCCTTGGTCTTGCGGGCAGTTATTTGTCGGTTCGCAAACATATTCGTGCGATTGAGCCTACTACAGATTAATTCCTCAACAACCCTAGTTAAGTTATTGTAATTGTTTGAATAAATTCCATTTGTTTTGATGGGGAACTTTTACCTTGAAACATTATCAAACAAAACAGTTAAAAATAATTAGAATAGAATGTTGTGTTCACCGTTCTAGTTAGTTAATGTAAAAAATCAGCTCGTGATCTTTAGCGTTAAACTTGTTAATATCGCGAACGTAGCAAATTTTAGTAAATGTAATGAGGATAAATACGATGCAATCGATGGCGTTAACCGTCCCACGTAGTGGCAGCATTGAAACATATGTGCAATCAGCTTATAGCATTCCTATGCTTACAGTCGAGAGAGAACAAGAGCTCGCTTCTCGTCTTTACAATGAAGGCGATTTACAAGCTGCACAAGAACTCATCATGTCTCATTTACGTTTCGTTATTCATGTTGCTAAAGGTTATGCTGGTTACGGTTTACCGCAAGCTGATTTAATTCAAGAAGGTAATGTTGGTTTAATGAAAGCCGTTAAGCGTTTTAACCCTGAAGTGGGTGTACGTTTGGTGTCATTTGCTGTGCATTGGATCAAAGCTGAAATACACGAGTTCGTTTTACGTAACTGGCGTATTGTTAAAGTAGCAACCACTAAAGCTCAACGTAAATTGTTTTTCAACTTACGTAAAAACAAAAAACGTTTAGGCTGGTTCAGCAATGACGAAGTAACTAACGTTGCTGAAACATTAGGGGTAAGCACCAAAGATGTTTTGGAAATGGAATCTCGCATGAGTAACCAAGACCAAGCCTTTGAATTATCATCAGACGAAGATGATAGCGCTAGTGCAGGTAGTTTCTCTCCTGCACAATATCTTGAAGATAAGCAGTCTGATCTTGCTACTGTTGTTGAAGATAACAACTGGGAAGATCATGCTAACAAACGTTTAAGTTCTGCTATGGTTGATTTAGACGAGCGTAGCCAAGATATTATCCGTACTCGTTGGTTAACTGACGACAAATCTACCTTGCAAGAATTGGCTAATAAATACCAAATTTCTGCAGAGCGTGTTCGTCAATTAGAGAAAAATGCCTTAACAAAATTGAAAAATACTATGGTGCTTTAAGCAATAACCTGAAAACACTACAGTATTAAATTAAAAAACCGGCTGATGCCGGTTTTTTATTGATAAATTTTAAGTTAACAGAGTTTAATCTTCATCGGTTTCATAAATACTGAAGTCGGTAATACCTTTTTCTTCAAGTAACTTACGAACACTTGCAGGTAACTTCTGGGTATTATCTTTAGCTAAGTCATTATCATCAGGTAATGGTTGACCGGTAAAAGCATGTAAAAATGCTTCACATAATAATTCACTGTTAGTTGCGTGACGTAAATTATTCACTTGTCGGCGAGTACGTTCATCGGTAAGTACTTTCAATACACGCAACGGAATAGAGACAGTAATTTTTTTTACTTGCGCACTTTTTTTTCCGTGCTCGGCGTAAGGATTTATATACTCGTCATTCCACTCTGCCATGAATTTGCCTCTACACTTCTTAATACTATTGAATATAAACGTTGAAGTTAAATTGTACTTGTTGTGTTGGCTGAGTCAACAGTATATGTGTAGAAGTTTAGATGTCTAAAGTTCTTGACCCCTATAGTCAAAGTGTTTAGAGTTATAGACGTCCAAACATCCAAATGAGTAAGAGGTCTAAAATGACGGTTAAAAATATTGCTACAGTCGCGGTTCGAGCTGGCATTAATAATGACAAGCACCATGGTGCGGTTGTTGCCCCTATTTATTTGTCGAGTACATATTCATTAAAAGGCTTTAACGAAAAGCGTCAATTCGATTACTCGCGCACGGGCAACCCAACGCGTGCCACCTTAGCTCAAGCGATTGCTGATTTAGAGCAAGGCAGTGTTGGCGTAGTTACCAGCACAGGCATGGCAGCAGCGCATTTAGTGTGTCAGCTATTGTCTGTTGGCGATGTCCTTGTTATTCCTCATGACTGTTATGGCGGTAGTTACCGTTTATATACTCATTTAGCTAAACGTGGCCAATTTAAAGTCGTTGTTGTTGATCAAAACGACGACCAAGCCTTAAGCGATGCTTTAGCCCAGCAACCAAAAATTGTGTTAGTAGAAACGCCAAGCAATCCGTTACTACGTTTGGTTGATATTGAAAAAATAGCTAAGTTAAGCCACGACGTTGGCGCACTTGTAGCGGTTGACAATACTTTCTTGTCGCCAATTTTACAGCGCCCATTAACCTTAGGTGCTGATATCGTTTTCCATTCAACCACTAAATACATTAATGGCCACAGCGACGTTGTTGGCGGTGTTTTAGTCGCTAAAGATCAGGCTATTGGTGAAGAGCTAGCATGGTGGGCAAACTGTATCGGTATTACTGGCGCTGCATTTGATAGCTACTTAACTGTTCGTGGTTTAAAAACTTTACCGCTTAGAATGAAACAGCATCAGAAAAATGCCAATGCTGTCGCACAATTTTTAGTGAATCATCCTGCAGTTGAAACAGTAAATTACCCAGGGTTAGCCAGTCATCCAAGTCATGAATTAGCAAAAAAACAGCAGGCTGATTTTGGCGCTATGATGAGCTTTGAAGTAAAAGGTGGCGAAGCGGCGGTTAAAGCTTTATTTGCTAATCTTGAATTATTTACCCTAGCGCAATCATTAGGTGGCGTAGAAAGCTTGATCAGTCATCCATCAACCATGACCCATGCGGGTATGGAACTTGAAGCGCAAATTGCTGCTGGTATTAGTCAGTCGTTAGTGCGTATTTCTGTAGGTATAGAAGATATCGACGATATTATTGCCGATTTATCAGCAGGATTAGTTGCTAGCCAAAAAGCTTAATTTTATTTGGCTGCAATTCAACGCTCCAATATAAAGAGTAGATCTCAAAGGTTAACGGATTCAAGCAAGGTAGATAAATTATGCAAACTCAAGTCGCTGAGCAAGTTTCTGTTACACAGAATCAATTAGCAAAACACGCAGTGAATGTTCATAAGTTTGGTGGTAGCAGTTTAGCTACCACGCAATGTATTGACCGTGTTGTTGCTATTATCCAAAAAAATTGCCAACTAAACGATCTTATTGTTGTTTCAGCTAGTGGCGATACTACCGATGAGATTTTTGCTTTATATCAACTAGCTCTAGAGCAAAATGCTAATTTCCCCGAGGCATTAAGCGCCTTAGAAAACAATCAAACTAAGTTAATTACCTCTTTATTGAGTGAAAACCATAGCGCGCAATTAATTGCTGCGCTTAAGCAAGATATTGCGCAGTTAGTTAAGTGGAGCGCTAATAACTTAAGTGCGCACCATAGTGATATTTTAGCCTTTGGTGAATTATGGTCAGCACGGCTGCTTTCAGCGGTATTAAATGAGCGAGTTTGTCCAAGTTATCATCTTGATGCTCGTGAATTTTTGGTGGTTAATAATGGCATTGACTGCCAACTTGACACTGATAAAAGTGCCGCTCAATTTCGTGCTATACAGCAAGGCGGCAAGCTGGCAGTGGTCACTGGTTATATCACCAAAGACAGCAATGGCAACAGTTGTACTTTAGGCCGAAATGGTAGTGATTATTCAGCAACGATTATGGCGCTACTCGCCAAAGCTGATAACGTTACTTTATGGACTGACGTTGATGGTATTTACAGTGCCGACCCTCGTGTAGTGCCAAATGCGAGAAAACTGCATCGTTTACCTAATGGCGTTGCCAAAGAGCTAGGGCGATTAGGCAACCCGGTATTGCATGCTAAAACATTACAACCTTTAAGCAGCGAGCACAGTGAGCATGTTACTCATTTGCATGTGGCCAGTAGCTTTGCACCAGAAATCAGTGGTACTGAAATAGGTAAGTTTGGTCAAATTGCTAAACAAGAATTATCAGTAACCTATCAAAATGACTTATTACTCGCGCAATCTGACAGTTTTAAAGGCGAGCAAGGACAAGCTGCGGCCCGCGAGTTCGGCTTTATTTGTGCGGATTATCAGCAAGGTTTTGTGGTTATCACTTTGGCACAGCAAAAAGCGCTTAGCCAATGGTTAGCTAGCCATAATACCGAAGTATCTTTTACCCCAGCAGCGATTATCGCTGTGGTTGGTCATAAAGTTAGCCAGCATGGCAGTGTTAAAGCGCGCTTTAAACGTGCACTGAAACACTCGCAATATCAGCATTTAATGGCATCAGTATCTCAGCATTCTTTAATTGCGGTATTGCCTATGCCATGTACGGTTGAATTGCTAAATAATATTCACCATAAAATGACTAAAGACGCTCGTCACATTGGTTTAGTGGTTGCTGGTCTTGGCAATATTGGCGAACGTTTTTTGGAAATGCTACCAAAACAGCTTAGCCGAGTTGATGCTTTAGAAAGTGTGCACTTGGTTGGTTTAGTCAGTTCGAAAAAAGCTTTATTCAGTGCCGATGGTATTGATGTTAATCAGGCGCTATCGCAGTTTAAAGAAAGTGCACAAAACTATGATGAAGCTTTATTAATGTCGTGGTTAGAAAATCATCCTTACGATGAATTAGTCGTGGTTGATATTACCCCGAGTGAGCATTTTAGTAAGTTATATGGGCAGTTTTTTGAACAAGGTATTCATGTTATCGGCGCTAATAAATGGGCAGCATCATCGAGCACTGAAAATTACCAACAACTTAAGCAAAAAGCTGCGGAAAATAAAAGCCTATGGTTAGGTAATACTACTGTAGGTGCGGGATTACCGGTTAACCACGCCATTGATGACTTGTTAAACAGTGGTGATGAAATTACTCAAATATCAGGCATATTCTCAGGTACCTTATCGTGGTTATTTGAAAGTTATGACGGCAGTGCAGCTTTTTCCAGCTTACTGCTTAATGCTCAATCACAAGGCATTACCGAACCTGATCCGCGTGAAGACTTATCGGGGCGAGATGTACAACGCAAGTTATTAATTTTGGCGCGTGCTGCTGGTTTTACGTTATCGTTAGACGATATTGATTGTCAAAACCTTGTACCTGAACCATTACAGAATATTAGTGTTGAAGACTTTCTTACGCGCGCTAACGAACTAGATGAATATTTTAGTAATCAACTAGCGCAAGCAAATAGCACTAATGGTTGCATTCGTTATATTGCCCGTTTTAAAGTTAATGAGCAGGGCATAACGGCAAAAGTAAGTTTAGAAACTTTAACCAAAGATGATGCCTTTGCCAGCTTAACGCCATGCGATAATATTTTTCAAATTAGCAGTTTGTGGTATCAAGACAATGCTTTGATTATTCGCGGGCCAGGTGCTGGTCGTGATGTAACCGCGGGCGGTATTCATTCTGATCTAGTTAACATTTGCCAGCAGTTAGCCACTAAACAGCAACAAGTAAAAATAAAGGGTTTAAATTAATTTAGCTAAACAGCAAGGATGTTACAAGGCTGTAACACCTTGCTGATTAAGTTCATTGATTTTAAAAGAAAATAATTTTTTACTTGTACCTGATTTAGATATTCACTAGCATTCAGGTATTAAGATGTTTTAAGAGCTTGGTATATTGTCGAAAGTAGTCAATAATTCTCATTTCACAACGCAAGTCAAATCATTGATTGCACGGTATTTTAGCCGTAGCAGCGTGCAAGACAGTGTGCTCGATCGCAGCATTAGCTATTTCACTAGCTACAAATTTGAATCTCAGCAAAAAAATATCCTTACAGAAAAACTGGCTAAAATAGAAGAAAAACTCCCTTCGGTAAGAGGCTCGAGCAAAGTTGAGTTAGAGCAACAGCAAAATCAAATTAAAATTAAACTACTTGGCATTACTGAACAGCTTAGTGCTTTAAAAAAAGCCCGTTATGATCACCTTTTTCGACTTTGTGAAGAAATAGTTCAGCTTTCTGAAGGCGATAGTTTTGCTGAAAACAACCGTAAGTCAGCGCAATTCCTAGGTACTATTCAATTAATTAGCCCGACCGAAGGCAAAAAAATTGCTGAGAGCAATGAGCAGTGTAAAGGTATTTATAAAGCGATATTAGCATTGCGGATGCTAGATGCTTTGTGTATTAAAGACCAAGTTAACGACCCCTATATTAAGCAATATACTCAAGCGATACCGGTGCAGAAATTTCAACAGTTTGCCACTGAAGCGCCGGAGGCTTATCAAAACTTTTTGCTATGGGTGAAAATACCGATAGTTATGTCGGCGCTACTGCAAGATATTGGCAACTTCCACCCTGATGCCCAACAAATATTGTTAGGGGAAAATGGCGAACAAGATCCAAACCGCACGCTACCAATTGAAGAACGTAAACAATTACTACAAATTAATTATCGTGAAACTATTCGTTATTTAGTTGACGGTTTAGGGCTGCAACCCTACGTAGGGAACTCTCGGGAAGAACGCGATAGTTTTGTTGAAGCAGAACAAGCGCGTTTAGTATTTGTTCGCCAGTTATTAAAAAGCAGTGTCAGCCCAAAAGAGGGCATTGGCAATTTACTTAAAGTTCCGCAAATTTATAGCTCAATTATTTTATCAACCAAAGCCAATTATCAATATAAATTACTACCGAAAGTTTATCAGGTGCTGAACCAAAATGCGGAGCGTGGCAGTTGTAGTCAACACGCGGTTGACTTGTTATACCGTATTACCGGCATGTTTCCACAAGGTTATGGTATTACCTATATTCCAAGCGAATTTGATGGCCAGCCAAGTGATAGCTATGAATATGCCATAGTGACGCATTTGTACCCTGACAACCCTGAGCAACCTAAGTGTCGTATTGCTACGCGTAAGCTTAGTTTTATCGGTTATGGTCATGATGTTGAAGTGGTAAAAGACCGCAATTTATATTTTCCGCAAACGGTGAAGAAAATTTCGGGCATGAGTAAAGAACGATTAAATGAAATATTAGAATTATTGGCTTCGAATTATCAAGAACGGCAGAGCCTTGATTTACTACCAAGGTGCTGGCATACCAAAGATTTCTTCTCAATGAAAAATAATCAAAAGCTGTGGAATAAAATCACCTGATTTCCAACTTGCATTTACCGCTATAAAGCTTGTTAATCTTAGCGATTAAAAACAATAACGATTAATTAGCGCTAGCAAAAGCTTATCGGTTTTTTCAATTTCACTATGGGCTAGATATTCATTAGGTTGATGTGCTTGCTCAATTGAACCGGGTCCGAGGACTATGGTTTGACAACCAAGCTGTTGAATAAACGGCGCTTCAGTGGCGTAATTTACCGCGCAACATTTATGACCGCTAATTTCTTCAGCAATATCAATTAAGCTACTAGGTTTTTTCTGTTCAAAACTAGGTGAGCTTAAATGCAACTCGGTGACTTTAATTCGTGCTGGATACTTTTGTGCAAGCGGCGCGAGTGCATCACTTAACCACAGTATTTGTTCATCATCAGTCATGCCTGGTAAAGAGCGTAAATCTAGGTCTAGCTGGCAACTACCACAAATTCTATTGGCATTATCGCCGCCTTTAATTGCGCCTAAATTTAGTGTTGGTGCCGGTACGGCAAAAGCGTCGTGATGAAACCTTTCGCTTAAATCACGCTTAAGTTGTAATAACTGACCGATAACCTCATAGGTGATTTCAATGGCGTTAACACCTTTACTTGGATCGCTCGAATGGCCAGATTTTCCCTGAACTGTAATACGGTGCGACATATGGCCTTTATGCATAACCACAGGTACTAAACTCGTCGGTTCGCCAATAACGGCAACGTCAGGTTTTATTAATTGCTTTTCAGCAAAAAAGCGCGCGCCTGCCATAGTCGTTTCTTCGTCGGCGGTTGCCAATATATACAAGGGTTTCTTTAAGTTTTTTAGATCAAGATGCTTACAGGCTTGTAATATAAAGGCAAAAAAACCTTTCATATCACAGGTGCCTAAACCAAAAAACTTGTTGTCTTGATCGGCTATTTTAAAAGGATCTGACTGCCAACGATTTTCATCATAAGGCACAGTATCACTATGACCTGCTAATAATAATCCGCCTTCGCCACTACCTAAGGTCGCTAATAAATTAAACTTATTGCGAGTATGAGGAACGGGCTGCACATCTATTTTAAAGCCAAGTTGTTCAAACCAGGCAGCTAATAATTGGATAACTGATGCATTACCCTGATCCCAACTTTCGGCGGTTGAGCTAATCGAGGGTTGGGCAATTAGTTCGCTCAGTGCTTGAGTGAAATTAGGAAGGCTTGATATTGGCTTGGTCATAGCAGAGTACCGGTGAAAAATACCTGCAAAAATAAATGATTAATGCAGACAAATAGGCAAGGTTAATAATTTACAGTGTAATTAACCTTGCCCATTAATGCCATGTCTAATGTTATGCATTCTTACCGAATTATGGGGAGTGCATAAGTTAGTTAATACTTATTTTAAAAACCATTGCATCTGCAGTAATTTTGTTGCCAAGCTCGATCAGCAAGCCTTGCTCGGTCATTGACCAAGCTAATGACTCACCAGCTAAAGTGCTAACATTACTCACCGCAATAGTATGTTGTGAAAATGCATTCAAAATAAGTTGAGTGGTAGCGGGCGGCGTACCTAAGGTCGTCGCATAAACGGTTTTATTATTCTTTGAACGAGTGTAGCGGATATCTTGGTAGGAATAGGCTAAGTCTGAAAAGGCTTTACGGTTTTTAAAGCCGCCTTCAGGCTCTATAGTTGGCCCTTGCGCGGCGACTAGCCAAGGACGAGTTTGGTAAATTGCTTCACCATTTTCTTTTAGCCATTGGCCTAGCTGAGCCAAAACTTGGCGTTGATCGCTTGGTATAACGCCTTGTGCAGTTGGTGAAATATTTAATAACACCACACCATTTTTACTTACCGTATCTATAAGTGCGTGTAAAACTTGTTGGAAAGGTTTAATTTTTAGCTGCTTGGTATAACTCCAACTGCCGGTACTAATAGTATCGTCAGTCATCCATAAGTTTGGTAACGTTTGCGGCTCGCGTGATTTTTCATGATCGTTAATGGTGAAGCTTAATGGTAAATCATCTTGCTTGCGTACTATCGCTACCTCTTTATGCCAAGACTGCGCAGCGTTTAGGTAGTAACTTGAGAACTGCTGACGATAATTTTCAGGTATTTGATCCAGCCAGCTATCAAACCAAACAATATCGGGTTGATATTTATTGATCACTTCTTTTAACTTTCCTAACCATACTTGTGCTAACCATTGCTGCTCGGGCATATTGCCGTAAAGCAGTGCTAGTTCAGGATCATTTGATGCCGTTGCAAGCCCTGGTAAGTATGGGTAATGGCTATCGCTAAACCCCCTGCCTTTGAGTGCTTTTTGTTTTTGCCAGTCGGCTTGATATCGTTGTAAGTTTTTAGCGTGATGAAAAGTGGCGATGGTTTTAATATCTCTTTTTTTTAGTTCGGTAAATAATTCGCCAAGAATATCTTTTTTCGGACCTTTATCTTTAGCATTCCATGGCGTGATTGCTGAATCCCACATGGCAAAGCCATCATGATGCTCAGCAACTGGGCCTGCAAATTTGGCTCCTGATAGCAGAAAAAGATCTGCCCACTGGCCCGCATTAAAATGTTCGCCAGTAAAGTCTTTAACAAAGTCATGATAAGGCGCATCAGCTACTGAGCCGTAGTTAGCAAGGTGCTGCTTAGCCATATTATGTTTAGGAAAGTGCATCCAGCGCGGATACCATTCATTACCTACGGCAGGTACAGTGTAAGGGCCCCAATGAAAATAAAGTCCTAGTTTGGCATCTTTAAGCCATTCGGGCGCGGCTTTATGCTTTGCTAAAGATGACCAGTCGGCTTGATATTTCTCAGCTACTACATTTATTGTAGATGCTTCTAGCGGTTCTTTTTGTTTTGCTGCTGGGTTTACTATACAGCCATTAAGGGCAGTGCAGCTTATAATAAAGCATGCCGCTTTTTTTATAGTACTCAAAGTCATTAACTATTCCCTGTTAAAATGTCATACATGCATTTAATTATGTTTATTATAAATAATATACTTTCTTTTAAGGGGCTTGTTAATGGCTTTTATTATTTATTTTTTGAATAATACGGTTTACTTCATGGAAAAGCGCTGGACAAGTAAATGAAAATCAATGATAACAAGTGGTGTGAGTGATCAACTGCAGAATTTTAATTATCAAAAATAAGCTGATTATTGTTTGATAAAATTAATTTGTTAAATACTTATGCTAAATAGTTGCATAAATACCCAGCGGGTGTTAAATTCCTTTTCAGTGTAATAACCCTGTTCCATTAACGCTACGGAAAAATGAAAATGCCTTCAACTCTACGACGACGAATGTTTTTATTTACTAGCTAAGTGAATAGGTGCAACTTGTTTCGAAACACTGAAACAGGCGTTGATTTTTAGAGTATAATTTCCCGGTTTAATTAAATCGTATTTTTATTGAGGCATTATGAAAGTAGCAGTTATTGGTGCAAGTGGTTACGTTGGTGCAGAGCTTATCGCTTTGCTTTGTCAGCATGATAAAATTTCAATCGAACATTTAGTCGTTTCTGAAAACAGCTCTTCAGCTGGTAAAACTTTTGCTGAACTTCATCCTCGCTGGCAGGGAGTTTGTGAACTTCCGTTAGTGTGTTTCTCGCAAGCATGGTTCGACAGTGCTGTAGCGTCAATTGACGCAGTATTCTTTGCTACTCCTCATGAATTTAGTGCTGACTGGGCACAAGCTTTTGTTGATGCTGGCGTAAAAGTATTTGATCTTTCTGGTGGCTTCCGTTTAAAAGACGCTGCCGATTACCCAACCTATTATGGTTTTGAGCACAAACACCAAGACGCTTTATCACAAGCGGTTTATGGTTTAGCTGAATGGAATGCCGAAGCCATTGCAGCAACTAAATTAGTGGCGGTGCCGGGTTGTTACCCAACCGCGAGCTTATTGTCGTTAAAACCAATTACTTCAAATAACTTACATGTTGAAAATTCACTGATTGTGGTTAACGGCATTAGTGGTGTTAGTGGCGCGGGTAGAAAAGCTTCGTTAGCTACGAGCTATTATGAAGTAAGCTTAACGCCATACAATATTTTACAGCACAGACACCAACCAGAAATTAGCCAAGAAGCCAATGCTCAGGTTATTTTCAATCCACATTTAGCGCCTTATAAACGCGGTTTATTGGCAACGGTAACTTTACAGCTCAAAGATGGTGTAACTAGCAAACAAGTAAATAGCGCTTTTAATCAAGCATACCTAAATACGCCATTAGTAAGAATTGCTAGTGCATGGCCAAAAATTGACAACGTATCTTTTACGCCTTTTGCTGATGTGCATTGGAAGTATGACGAAGAAAAACAAGTGGTTGTAGTAAGTTGTGCAATTGACAACTTACTTAAAGGCGCAGCTTCTCAAGCCATTCAATGTGCAAATATATCACTAGGTTTACCAAGTGAATATGCATTAATTGCTACAGCTTAAGCCGAGTTTAAGGAAAAGAAAATGAACAAGCCGTTAGTGATCAAAATTGGTGGTGCTATTTTAGAAAAAGAAAGTGCCTTAAGTGCACTTTTAGCCGTGATCAAACAATTAGAAAACCAAGCCGTAGTATTAGTTCACGGCGGTGGTTGCGTTGTTGATGAAATGTTAGCACAAGCCGGTTTTACTACTGAAAAGAAACACGGCTTGCGTGTAACACCGAAAGAGCAAATTGCTATTATTAGCGGCGCATTAGCCGGAAATGTTAATAAATCGATTGTTGCTACTGCAGCCAGCATGAAAATGTTAGCGGTTGGCTTGTCACTAACCGACGGTGATACCATTAGTTGTGAATTAAATCAGCAAGACTTAGGTTGTGTTGGCTTACCGAGTCCCCATAATAGTAAGTTACTAGACACGTTACTTGGCGCTAAATTTTTACCGATTGTTTCTTCAATAGGTGCCTTGGCTGACGGTCAATTAGTAAATGTTAATGCTGACGATGCCGCCGTGGCGATTTGTCAGTTATTAAATGCAGAATTATTATTATTAACCGATGTGGCCGGCGTTAGAAATGGCGAAGGTCAATATTTAGAGTCACTTAATAGCACGCAAGCTAAAGAGATGATTGACTCAGGGGTAATTGCTGGCGGAATGACAGCAAAAGTAAATGCAGCGTTTTTAGCTGCGAATCAGTTACGACGAAGTATCGCGGTTGCCAGTTGGCAGTCGCCAGAGCAAATTATTACTCTGATCAAGGGTGGCAATGTTGGCACCCGTATTGAACCTGATTCATTTTAATTTACTTCATTCGCCTATTATTTTAAGCAAGGCAATAGGCCAGAAAATAGGTAAGGACTAAACAATGTCACTTTCTACAACAAAATTAGCAAACTTTTTAGCTGACGATCAGCTAACCAAAGCACAAATTTTAAGCCTAATCGATTTGGCTAAAAAAATTAAAGCAAACCCTACTGATTACAACCAAGCGTTAGCGGGTAAGTCAGTAGCAATGATTTTTGAAAAACCGTCACTACGTACCCATGTAAGTTTTGATATGGGCATTAGTAAATTAGGTGGTCATGCACTTTACTTAGGTCAGCAAAACGGTAAATTAGGCGAGCGTGAACGCATTAGTGATTATGCTAATAACTTATCATGTTATGCCGACGCTATTGTTGCTCGAGTATTTAGTAATGATTCCATCGAAGGTTTAGCCAAGCATGCGAGCGTGCCGGTAATTAATGCTTTATGTGATCTTTACCATCCGTGCCAAGCTTTAGCTGACTTTGTTACCTTGTCAGAATTATTTGACGATATCAGCACGGTAAAATTTGCTTATGTTGGTGACGGTAATAATGTCTCTAATTCATTGATGATAATGGCAGCGATTGTTGGAGTCGACTTTACTTTAGTTTGCCCACAAGGCCACGGCCCTGAGCAAACTATGCTTGATAAAGCTACCGCCTTTGCGCAAGCTTCTGGTAGTAAGTTAGTATTTACTACTGACATTGAAGAAATCGGCGAGCAAGATGTTATTTATACCGACACTTGGGTTTCAATGGGTGATGAAGACCCGAGCAAGAAAGCAGCAATACTAGAGAAATTTGCAGCATACCAAGTAAACCATGGTTTAATGGCAAAAACCGGCGCAAGTAAGGTAATGCATTGTCAGCCAGCACATTTAGGTGAAGAAATTACCACTGAGCTTTTTGACGATAAAGACAAGTCAGTGGTTTTTCAAGAAGCGGAAAACCGTATGTGGGCGCAGAATGCAGTCCTAGTAACCCTGCTCGCGGGGTAGCGGTTAGGCTGTCGTTAGTTCATCCACTTTCGTCGTTGAACATGCTCAAGTAGAAGTCTACGTTCCGCGTGTTCGCCTTGAATGAGAATGAACTAACTTAATCCTAAGCCACTACCGTACTAAAGTGGCTTAGGAAAACGAAATATTGTTGAGCGGTTGAGTAAAGCCGCTGAATGTGAAAAATTTAACTTATAAACCAAATTAAAATCACAGTTATCGCAATTTAGGCGAAGCTGCCAAAATTTGAGATTAATAAGCTTATGTCTATAAGTGTTTAATCGAAAGTTTTAGGCAATGAAGCATAAGTTGTGAGAACGAAGATTGAAAGGATAAAGAGATGGCTTTAGCAGCGAAGAAAAAAATTAAAAAAGTAGTACTAGCGTACTCAGGCGGATTAGATACATCAGCAATCATTCCATGGTTGAAAGAAAACTACGAAGGTTGTGAAGTTATCGCTTTTTGTGCTGATGTTGGCCAAGGCGAAGAAGAGCTTGTAGGTATTCAAGAAAAAGCCATTGCTTCAGGTGCAACTGAATGTCACGTGGTTGACTTAAAAGAAGAATACGTAAAAGACTACATTTACCCAATTCTTAAAACCGGTGCAGTGTATGAAGGTCAATACCTTTTAGGTACTTCAATGGCGCGTCCTGTAATTGCTAAAGCGCACGTTGAAGTTGCACTTAAAGTAGGTGCAGATGCGGTATGTCACGGTTGTACTGGTAAAGGTAACGACCAAGTGCGTTTTGAGTCATGTTTTGCTGCGCTAGCACCAGAGCTAACCGTTATTGCGCCATGGCGTGAGTGGGACATGGTTTCTCGTGAAGACTTATTAGATTACTTAGCAGAGCGTAATATCCCATGTTCAGCTTCATTAACCAAAATTTATAGCCGTGACGCAAACTCATGGCACATTTCTCACGAAGGTGGTGAGTTAGAAGACCCATGGAACGAGCCGTCTAAAGAAGTTTGGACCATGACTGTTGATCCAATGGATGCACCTGATGAAGCAGAGCGTGTGCAATTAAGCTTTGTCGAAGGTGAATTAGTGTCTGTTGACGGTAAAGATTTCAGCGAAACAGATATGCCTTCACATGAAGCATTAATGTATTTAAATGCTAAAGGTGCGGCGCACGGTGTTGGTCGTATCGACATCGTAGAAAACCGTTTAGTTGGCATGAAGTCACGTGGTTGTTATGAAACTCCAGGTGGCACTATTTTAATGGCAGCATACAAAGGTTTAGAAACCTTAATTCTAGACAAAGAGTCATTAAAATACCGTGAGTCAATTGGTCTTGAATTCTCACACGTAATTTATGACGGTCGCTGGTTCACACCTCTGGCTAAATCACAACTTGCAGGTGCTGCCTCTTTTGCTGAGCAGTTAACTGGTGACGTAGTGGTTAAGTTATACAAGGGCACGGCGCAAGTTACTCAACGTCGTTCACCAAATTCTTTATATTCTGAAGAGTTTGCCACATTTGGCGCAGACGATGTTTACGACCAAAAACATGCTGAAGGTTTTATTCGTTTATTCAGCCTTTCTAGCCGTATTACTGCGCTTTCGCAAAAAGGCAGCAAGTTAGAAACTTCTCCTGAAAATAAGGATAGCTAAGCATGGCATTATGGGGCGGCCGCTTTAAAGGCGAAGCAAGCGTACAATTTAAGAAATTTAATGACTCATTGCCAGTGGATTACCGCATGGCAGTGCAAGACATTGTTGGTTCAATTGCTTGGGCTGGCGCTATTCATAGCGTTGGCGTACTAACGGCAGATGAACATACTCGTTTAGTGGCGGCATTGAATGAGCTTAAAGCATCGGTTGAAGAAAATCCTAAGCAAATTTTATTATCGGATGCTGAAGATATTCATAGCTGGGTTGAAGGCAAGTTAATTGAAGCTACCGGCGATTTAGGTAAAAAGCTTCACACAGGCCGTAGCCGTAATGACCAAGTAGCAACAGATTTAAAATTGTGGTGTAAGGAAACTGGCGGCGAATTATTGCTTGCTTTAGTTAATTTACAGCAAGCAATGATGGACTTGGCTGAACGTGAAAAAGATACAGTTCTGCCGGGGTATACTCATCTTCAGCGCGCACAACCGGTAACTTTTGGTCACTGGTGTTTAGCCTATGTTGAAATGTTTAACCGTGATATTGGTCGTTTAAAAGACGCGCTATACCGTGCAGACACATCACCATTAGGTTCAGGTGCTTTAGCGGGTACAGCTTACCCAATTGATCGTGAAGTACTTGCGCATAACTTAGGTTTTCGCTCGGCAACACTGAACAGTTTAGACGCGGTATCTGATAGAGATCATGTGATTGAGTTTTTATCAACCGCCAGCATTTCAATGATGCACATGTCACGTTTTGCAGAAGATTTAATTTTCTATAACTCAGGTGAAGCTGGTTTTGTTGAAATGAGTGACCTAGTAAGCTCTGGTTCTTCATTAATGCCGCAAAAGAAAAATCCTGATGCTTGTGAATTAATTCGTGGTAAAGCGGGCCGTGTAATGGGCTCACTTACCGGCATGATGGTTACTATGAAAGCCTTGCCATTGGCTTATAACAAAGATATGCAAGAAGACAAAGAAGGTTTGTTTGACGCATTAGATACTTGGTTAGAAGTGATGGAAATGGCAGTATTGGTTGCTGACGGTTTAAAAGTAAATCGTTCACGCACCTTAGCTGCTGCGCAACAAGGTTATTCTAACGCAACCGAATTAGCTGACTATTTAGTAGCCAAAGATATTCCGTTCCGTGAAGCTCATCATATTGTGGGTGAAGCGGTATTATCGGCGATTGACGCTGGCCATGCTTTAGAAGATTTCACGCTGGCACAGTTACAAGAATTTAGTGATAAAATTGAAAACGATGTTTACAAGTATTTATCAATTGAGTCATGCTTAGACAAACGTGAAGCTATTGGCGGTACCTCGCGTATTCAAGTGCAAAAAGCGATTGATAATATGCAGTCTGACGACAACGATACCTTAAGTGCGCAAGTTATTGGCGCACCAGGTAAAGTGCAAATTCAGCATGCCTTAAAACAAGTTAAACAACGTTTGAATGCACAACGTGCTGCGGCCTTATCGGTTCGTCGTGCTCGTATGTCTGATGTTGATAAAATTCACGCTTTGGTTAGCTTCTGGGCTGATAAAGGGGAAATTTTACCGCGTAGTCGTGACAATATAATTCACGACATTCAAAACTTTGTTGTGGCTGAAATTGACGGCCAAGTAGTCGGTAGTGCTTCGCTTTACATTTACCAAACTGGTTTAGCGGAAATTCGCTCAATTGTGGTTGATGAAGCTTTCCACGCGCAAGGCCAAGGTCAAGCTATGGTGCAATACTTATTAGAGTTTGCTCATGAAATTGAACTGCAGCGCATTATTGTATTAACTTATGTACCTGAGTACTTCAGCAAACTAGGTTTTGATTCAATTGAGAAGAGTAGCTTAGCAGACAACATCATCGAAGACAGCGAGCAAAGCCCGCATAAAGATCCTGAAGATGAAGTTGCCATGCAGTACATAGTTGATCGTAGCAGTAAATAAGCTCACAATTAACTAAACAATAAGCGATTAGTTCTGCTCAGGTAAAACTAATCGCTTTTTTTATCTGAAATTTTTAACATAAAAGTAGCAAGTCATGGATTCAAATAAAAATAATGTGAAGTGGTTTAGAAACGCCGCGCCTTATATTAATGCGCATCGGGGCAAAACCTTTGTATTGATGTTTGGTGGTGAAGCCGTACTACACCCTAATTTTTCTAATATTATTCATGATATCGCCTTATTACGTAGCTTAGGCGTAAAGCTAGTTTTAGTGCATGGTGCCCGTCCGCAAATTGAAGATCGCATGCATTATCGCGGCGTGAATCAAGAGTTCGAAGATAATGTTCGCATAACCGACGGTGAAACCTTAGCCGCAGTAAAAGATGCCACCGGTTCTATGCGTATTCATATTGAAGCGTTATTAACTATGGGACTAATTAACTCGCCCATGCATGGCGCGCAAATTCGTGTCAGTACCGGTAATTTTGTTATTGCCAAACCTATGGGTGTACGTAATGGTGTTGACTTTAAACACACAGGTTTAGTGCGTAAAATTGACAGTGTTGGTATAAATACCCAGCTCGATTTTGGCTCGATTGTTTTGCTTTCGCCAGTAGGTTATTCGTCAACGGGTGAAGTTTTCAACTTATCACTGGAAGATGTTGCCACCCAAACCGCGATTTCTTTGCAAGCAGACAAATTGATCACTTTTACCGACCAAGACGGCTTGCTTGATGCCTCCGGCGCACTAATTAAAAGTTGTGGTTTAAGTACAGTACGAGACTTAATCACCAAAACTGATGAATATGAAAAGCAGTTATTAATGCGCGCCATTTTACAGAGTAATCAACAAGGTGTAGACCGCTGCCATTGCATTAGTTATGAGAATGACAGCACCTTGTTACAAGAGCTATTTACGCGTGACGGCTCGGGTACGCTTATTGCCAAAGATCACCGCGAACAGATAAGTACTGCTTCTATTGACGATGTCGGTGGTATTTTAGAACTGATAGCACCTATGGAAGAAGAAGGCACTTTAGTTAAACGTTCACGTGAACTTTTGGAAACGGAAATTGAACAATTTACCGTGATCAAAAAAGAAGAAGTTATTATCGCCTGTGCGGCGTTATACCCGTATCCAGATAATAATACTGGTGAAGTGGCTTGTGTGGTTATTCATCCTGATTATCGTGGCGGACAACGCGGCGTACGCTTAATTGAAGCGGTAGAAGCTGAGGCGAAAAGCCAAGGGCTAGACTCTATTTTTGTTTTAACTACCGTCAGCGCTCATTGGTTTTTAGAACAAGGCTTTATTGAACAATCAGTAAAAAAATTGCCTGAAGGTAAACAGAAAATGTATAACCTGCAACGTAAGTCGAAGGTATTTAGTAAAAATATTTAAACTGAGTTTAAACCGAGATTGCTGTTAATAAAAAGCCCGTTCGTTACCTAACATGAATTTAAATAAGGTAATTAACGGGCTTTTTGTTGAAATCTAATACGACATAACTTGTTAGTAGTGAGTGATATAACTCGGTGACTTTAACTACTTAATTCAAATAAATAATAGCCATAAAAGTAACTGCTAAGGTGCGCTTTAGACCGCACTACAATTGTTGAGTGTTTACGTAAATCGTTGATAATTGTTTTTTGAGCAGAGTCTTGAGTTCTTTGAATTTCCATGATTTCTTCTTTCTTATAACCTTGGTCCAGTAGGTTTTTTCGGGTGACTTTTTCTTCTATATATAATTCGCATTGTGTTTGTTTACAGGTTAGCGAGGTCAATGTCACTTCAGGTGCTCTGGGGTGAGTATGAATAAAGTCAGATATTTTTTGTTGTAAAGCATAACCCTCATCTAAGTCTTCAGGTTGCTGGTGATAATCAACAATGACTTCTCGTCGGCTTGCGGGGATACCTTTAAAATAAAAACTATCTGGTAGTTCAGCAAAAACTTCCGCTAATTGCTCATCACTTATCGTTTCATCAGCTCTGACTAAGTCGGGCTCATATTGTATTAATTTATCTTCGAGCAGCTTATTGCGATCAAGTGCTGCCGATAATTTTTGTTTAGTATCACCTGAGTTTTTTCTTGATTGAAACAATTTTTTTACTTTTTCACGTTGAGATTTCAGCCTAGTATCAAGTTGGGCAATGAGCTCCTTTAATTCTTTATTTTCATCTTGTAATAAGGTTAAGGCATTGCCGTTATTAGGCTGACTTTCGGCTATTGAATGCTTTTCTAGCGCCTTAGCTTCAGTAGCAGCCGTTGGCGTTAATATGACCTGCTCTATGTTTTCTTGTTTTTGAATAGAAGTTTGCTCATTTACTACTAAGTGATAGCCACTGAATGCCCCGATAATAAATGTTGCACTAATAAGTATTGTGTTTCTTACGATTCTTTTCACATCCCATCCTTGTTGTTATATATACTACATTTGTAGCTTGATAACTTAAGATAATAATGTTTTGAAAGCAATGTGTTTGTTCTTTGATTGAAACACAGAGGATAATCTATTGGGGAGAATATGAGGTAAAATAGCATCGCAGTTTATTGTCGGGGCTTTGCTTTTAATAATTATAAATCTGGATAGCTTTCTTTTATTAACGGGTTAGACTTAATTCGGAACTTTTTTGCGAATAAAGTGGCCGAACTATAGCGTCTGACCACCTATCTATTACATTGTACTGTCATGTAATGCCATGCCTTTAAGGAATATAGGTTGTTATGGCTAAAACAACTCTTCTTCAACCGTGATATTGCCGTCAAGAATTTCACTGCTGTTATCTTGAGTAACATAATCACTTGGCTCGGTGCCAATAGCAAAATATTCAAACAAACTGCTTTTATCGGTTTTTTTGGTTAACTTGCCGGTGGCTTTATCGATACGAACATAAAGTACGTCTTGCGGTTGAACAAAGCTTTCTGCCGGGTAACTTTCTAATGCTACTTTCATGAACATTATCCATGACGGTTGTGCTGATTTTGCCCCCGCTTCTGTGCCAGTAACTTGGTTCTTGTCTAAGTTACTATTATAAGCAGTTCGGCCTAAATTTTTACTGTGATCATCAAAACCTATCCAAGTAGTGGTTACTAAGCGGCGACTAAAGCCTGAAAACCAAGCATCTTTACCTTCGTTGGTTGTACCGGTTTTTCCGGCAATATCACGGCGTTTAAGCGTTCTTGCGCGAAAGCCAGTACCTTGCCAAAAAGGTTTTGTTGACCAATCAGCTCCCCAAATTGCCGAATTTAATGCCTCGGTAACTAAGAAAGCATTTTGTGGTGAAATTACCCGTTCGGCTTGCTCTGGTATTATTACTGGTTCTGTAGTCGCTGATAAGTTTGAAGCTTCATCCGAGCTAGCTTCTGTTTCACTACCTAATGCATCGATATCTTCAGTTAATGAATTGGTTTCAGTGGCTAAGATCTGCTGCTCTAAGCAATCATCACAAGCGATTTTAGGATTAGCTTGATAAAGCACCTTGCCGAAAGAGTCTTCAATGCGTTCGATAATATAAGGCTCAACTAAATAACCGCCATTAGCAAAAGTAGCAAAACCAGTGGCAACTTCTAAAGGTGTTAACGATGCAGAGCCAAGCGCTAATGTTTCATTTCTTGGTAATTCATCGGGTGCAAAACCAAATAACGATAAATGATCAATTGCTTTACTTAAGCCAACTTCACGTAATAAACGTACCGCAACCACGTTTTTAGACTGGGCTAAGGCTGAACGTACCCGAATAGGGCCTTGATATTTTGGTGGCGAATTCGCTGGTCGCCAAACACTACCGGCTCCCTTATCCCACTGATTGATCGGCGCGTCGTTAACTAAGGTCGCTAAGGTAAAACCATTATCAAGTGCAGCTGAGTAAATGAATGGCTTAATGTTTGAACCTACTTGGCGTTTGGCTTGAGTTGCGCGATTAAACTGACTTTGCTTAAAGCTAAAACCACCTACAATCGCTTTAATGGCGCCATTATCAGGTGATAGTGAAACCAATGCCGAGCTTGCTTTTGGTAATTGGCTTAGGCGATATCTATCATTATTGACTTTAACTACATAGATGATGTCAGCATAAGTAAATATTTCATTGGCACTTTTGGGTGCTAAACCTTGTTTTTGATCATTTATATACTTTCGCGCCCAAGCAATATCTTCCCATAACAACGTAGCTTGCGTGCCATCAACTAATTCAATGTTAGCTGTTTGTTCTTGAATATTAGTGACTATTGCAGGGAGCAGTTGCTGATATTTTGGTATTTTAGTTAGTGCTGCAGATATTTCCTCTGAAGTTAATGGTTCTATCTCTTCAAGCGTTTTAACAATAAGTTCTGGCTGGCGTTCATCAGGTTTTAATTCAGGCCTTAAAGAGCTAATAGCACCGCGATAGCCATGACGGAAATCGTAATTAAGTAAATTTTCAACTACGGCACTTTGAGCAGCATTTTGTAGTGTTGAGTCGACAGTGGTAAAAACTTTATAACCACCAGTGTAGGCTTGTTCTTTGCCATAACGTTCAACCATTTCTTGATGTGCCATTTCGGCAATATAAGGCGCATTTAAAGCGATTTCCACGCCATGAGGTTTAGCTGTAATTGGCGCGTTCATAGCTTTGCGATATTCCGTTAGGCTAATAAAGTCACTATCGAGCATACGCTTTAAAACAATGGCTCTATTGGCTAAGGCATTGTTAGGGTAACTTATTGGGTTTTTAGTTGAAGGAGCTTTCGGTAAACCGGCAAGTACCGCAATTTGCGCTAAAGTTAATTCCTTAACATCTTTACCATAATAAACTTGTGCAGCAGCGCCAAAACCAAAAGCGCGATGGCTTAATTCAATTTTGTTCATATAAAGAGCAAGAATTTCATCTTTGCTTAATAAACTTTCAATATGAAAAGCAGTAAATATTTCACGAATTTTTCGGATGTAGGTCACTTCACGACTTAAGAAAAATTCTCGAGCTACTTGCATGGTAATAGTACTTGCACCACCTTTATTTTGGCCCATTAATTTGCCAAGTACTGCGCGGGTCATACCTATTGGGTCAACACCAAAATGTAAATAAAAGCGTTCATCTTCTGAAGCTAAAATCGCGTTGATCAGCTGTTGAGGCATTTGCTCTAATGTTAAAGGAATGCGTTTTTTTTCACCGAATTGTGAAATGAGCTGCCCATCTGTGCTATATATTTGCATAGGGGTTTGCCATTTTAGATTCTTTAATGACTCGACACTAGGTAAATCGTCTTTAATGCTCAGATAGAACCCAAATACAGCTATAATGAGCAATAGAAACAAAATAGTAACAACTTTCGCTAATCGCTTGAGTGAAAACAAAATAAAAAACTCGATAAAATATTAAAACTGACTAATAGTACTAGTATATCGCGTAAAAGCATGTAATAAATGTAAATATATCTATATTATGTCTAATATTACTATAACAATATGATCTAGTAGGTAGTTATGCTGAGCACTCTATGGAAAAAGAAGACATCGGTGATAGTAGGGATAGATATCGGATCCCACTCTATTAAAGCTGTTTTGTTAAACCAAGGAAATGATGGGTATATCCTGGAAGCCTTTGTAGTCGAACCTATGCCTCGTGGTGCAGTTATCGATCGAGAAATTCAAGATATTGAAGCAGTAGGTAATATTATTGCTAAAGTAAGAAAGCAAATAACCTCTTCAATCTCTCACGCTGCCGCTGCCGTTTCTGGTCAAACCGTTATTACTAAAGTTATCTACATGGATATCGCGCTCAGTGAAGATGAACTTGCTAGTCAAATTGAAATAGAAGCCGATACCTTAATTCCATACCCTCTAGACGAAGTAAGCTTAGACTTTGAAACTTTAGAAGTTAATGAATCAGACCCCAGTAAAATTAATGTACTTTTAAGTGCAGCCCGAACAGAGTCAGTTGAAGCGCGTGTTTCAGCTTTAGAAGCAGGAGGCTTTGAAGCTAAAGTTATTGATGTTGAGTCGTATGCGATTAGCCGTTCACATGATATTTGCTTGTCGCAGTTACCTGATGATGCGGTTGATAAAGTAGTTGCCATGGTTGATATAGGCGCGACCATGACCTTATTTTCAGTTACCGAAGCTGGCAATCATATCTATAGCCGAGACCAAATATTTGGCGGTGAACAATACACTCGCTC
This sequence comes from uncultured Alteromonadaceae bacterium, assembly GCA_947501935.1. Lineage (GTDB taxonomy): Bacteria > Pseudomonadota > Gammaproteobacteria > Enterobacterales > Alteromonadaceae > CANMXU01. The sequence goes on along the minus strand of CANMXU010000009.1, from coordinate 119,866 downwards.
TATTGTTTCTTATTATAATAAAACCTTTGAAGAAGCCGAATCAGCGAAAGTTACTCAAGACTTACCTCCCAATTACACATTCGAAGTACTTGCACCTTTTCATACTATTTTAGTTCAGCAAATTCGACGTGCTGTGCAAATGTTTTTAACCTCGAGTGGGAAAGACAAAATTGACTATCTGCTTATTTCAGGTGGTAGTGGTTTGGTAGAAGGTATTCAAGAGTTACTAGCCGAAGAGTTAGGACTACATACTGTTGTTGCCAACCCTTTTGTCGACATGACCATTTCAGAAAAAGTTAATAAAGAAGAGTTAGAGCGCGTAGCTCCACAATTAATGGTTGCTACTGGTTTAGCCCTTAGGAGTTTTTCGCAATGGCATATATAAATCTACTACCATGGCGTGAAGAAGCGCAAAAAGCAAAACAACAACAATTTTTCACCGTTTTAGCAGCCGTATGTTGTGTTGCTTTTGCGATTGTTTTTATTGTCGGTCAAGTTTACCAAGCGCGTATTGACGGCCAAACACAGCGCAATCAATTTCTAAAAAATGAAATTCAGCTACTCGATATCAAAATCAATGAAATTAAAACCCTTAATGATAAAAAGAGCGCTTTAACACAAAGAATAGATGTTATTAAACAACTGCAGCGTAGCCGAAATGTAGGTACGCAAGTGCTTGATGAAATAGCGAAAGTTGTACCTAATGGTGTATACTTAGTCAGCATTGTAAAAGAAGAAAATAGCGTTCAAATTGTCGGTAAAAGTGAGTCGAATAACCACTTAGCTAATATGATACGAGAAATTGAGCGCTCTGACTTGTTAACTGATGCTATTTTAGAATCTATCACTAGTAATGATGCAAAAAGTAAATTGTTAAGTGATTTTAAAATGCGTATTCGCATAAAAGGTTTGGTTGAAAACTTTGATGCAGCCGTAGAAGCTACTAGCCAAGGAGGTAAATGATGAGTTTTGATATGTCTCAATTTGCCGACCAGTTCAGTGGTCTTGAAATGGATAATGTTGCCCAGTGGCCGCCTGCTGCTAAAGCTGTGTTAGGTATTTTTCTTGCTGCGGTAGTTTTGTTTTTAGGGTTCTTTTTGTTGATAAGCGATAAAATTGACCATTTAGACCGAGCAGTTGCTGAAGAAGCGACCCTGAAAAGTCAATATCAAACCAAATATCATGTGGCAGCCAACTTAGAGCTATTTAAGGCTCAAATGAAAGAAACGGAGCTAATGTTTGCAAACCAGTTAAAGAGCTTACCTAACAGTCACGAAACTCCAGGTTTGCTTGACGACATTACTTTTGTTGGTACCACCAGTAGTTTAGATTTTGTAAAGCTAAATTGGCAACCAGAAATAACTCGAGAAATTTACGTTGAGTTACCAATAGATATTGAAGTAATTGGTTCGTATCACGACTTTGGTCATTTTGTCAGTAAAATAGCAGGTCTTCCGCGAATTGTGACCTTACACAACTTTAGTATTAATAAGCTTAATCAAAGCAAAGACGGACTAAGCTTAAAACTACAAGCTAAGACTTATCGTTATAAGGAGTCTAACCCACAATGAAAAAGCTGATTTTATTAGTAAGTATTTCATTAGCCGGTTGCTTTGATGATACCAGTGATATTAAAGCGCATATGGTGCAAGTGCAGGAAAGCACAACATCGTATATTGAACCTATGCCTGAAATCGCACAGTTTGAACATGTTGTTTATTCAGCTGATACGCTACGCAGTCCTTTTGTCGTACCAAAGCCTGAAGCTATTCAAGAAAAAATACAGCAAATGTCGGGGTGTTTAAGTCCAGATCCTCGCCGACGTAAGCAACCTTTAGAGAAGTTTGCCTTAAGTGACCTCGTTATGCGCGGAACTTTAGGAGAATTTGATATTACATGGGCGTTAGTTGAAGCCTCAGATGCAACTTTGCATCGTATTGCAGTTGGTGGTTATGTAGGCATGTATAACGGTAGAATTACAGACGTTAGTCAAAATAGCGTTAAAGTTGTAGAGTTAATACCGGATGGTGCCGGTTGTTGGGTGGAGCGCGAGACTGTCGTTGCTATGGTTAATGCGGATACAGAGGGGCAAAGGAAGTAATGTTGCTAAATAAAAAAATGAATAACTATAAAACGTTTATCCGTATCGCGAGCGTAAAAGCATTTTACGTAAGCTTTTTGTGCTTATTTTCTTCAATGGTAATGTCTGCCACTTTAACGGGTGTTAAATATAATACCCTGCAAAATGAAGAAATAGAGCTACTATTCTCTCTCTCAGAAACTATCAATAAGCAGCCGCAAGTTAAAACCTCAATGAACCCTGCGCGCATTGACATTACTTTTAATGCTAATGACTTTGATCTTGAATTATTATCAACTAAAGTCGAACATGCCGGCGTAAAAAGCATTACGGTACAGAAAATGGCTGGCTTAGTGGTTGCTTCGGTTAATCTCGATAAACTGTCAGTTTTTGATGTGAACTTATCTGATAATCAATTCTCAGTAATATTAAATAAAGATACCAGCAATTCGCCGGTGGCAAAACTAACACCTGTTGGTGGTGAGTTTATCAATAATGTTGACTCAATCGACTTTCGTCGAGGCCAAGAAAATGAAGCGCAAGTATTTGTTTACTTAGAAGATAGTATGGTTGCCGTTGATGTAAGCGATAAGCTTGGTAAGTTATATATTGAATTTCATAATACTGAAATTGTTGAAGACTTATTATACAAATTAGACGTTACCGATTTTGGTACGATCGTTACCGGCATTGAAACCTTTAAAGATGGTCGAAATGCACGCTTGGTTGTTGATATTAATGGTGAATTTACCTTTAGTCATCAGCAAACAAATAACATATTTTCGTTAACCGTTATGGAAAAAGAAATAGTACCAGGTTATTTGGGTGAAACTGAAGACTTTTCAGGGCGTGCTATTTCATTAAATTTCCAAGATATTCCGGTACGCACCGTATTACAAATTATCGCTGATTATAATGGTTTTAACTTGGTAACCAGTGACACTGTAGCTGGAAATATCACCTTACGATTAGATGGTGTTCCTTGGGATCAAGCCCTCGATATTATTTTGAAAGTAAAAGGTCTTGATAAGCGCATGGAAGGCAATATTCTAATGGTTGCGCCAAGTGATGAACTTGCTGCTCGTGAAGCTAGAGATTTACAAGCCCAACAACAAGTTGAAGAACTTGCACCACTATATTCTGAATATGTACAAGTGAACTACGCCAAAGCCTCAGAATTTGCTAACTTAATTAAAAATGAAGATAACAGTATTTTATCTGAACGTGGCAGTGTTAGTGTTGATGAACGTACCAATACCTTGTTAATTCGAGATACAGCTAAAAGTATTGAAGATATTAAACGCATGGTTAATGTGCTTGATATACCGGTGAGACAAGTGGTTATTGAATCACGCATGGTTACGGTGAAAGATAATATCAATGAGGAATTAGGCATTCGTTGGGGTGTTACCAATAATGATGGTCAATACGCTAGTTCAGGCACTTTAGAAGGAGCAAATTCTGCCTCGGCAGGGGTAGTGCCAGGTCTGTCTGATAGAATGAATGTCAACCTGCCTGTAGCCAATCCAGCAGGTAGTATTGCTTTTCAGGTTGCACGATTAGCTGACGGTACTATTTTAGATCTTGAGCTATCGGCAATGGAACAAGAAAACAAAGGCGAAATTATCGCCAGTCCGCGTATTACCACAGCAAACCAAAAAGAAGCATATATTGAGCAAGGTGTCGAAATACCTTATCAAGAAGCTGCGTCAAGTGGTGCAACTGCAACACAGTTTAAAAAAGCAGTATTAAGTTTAACAGTAACACCACACATTACCCCTGATGATAGAATTATTCTTGATTTAGTGGTAACTCAGGATACCGTGTCTTCAGTGCAAAATGGCCAAGCGCCAGCAATTGATACTCAGCGTATTGGTACGCAGGTTTTAGTTAATAATGGTGAAACTATTGTATTAGGTGGTATTTACCAACAATCTATTATAAATAGTGTTTCCAAAGTGCCAGTATTGGGTGATATCCCATATTTTGGCTGGATGTTCAGAAACAGTAACAATTTTAATGAGAAAAAAGAATTATTAATATTCGTTACACCGCGCATAGTTACTGAACATTTTTAATTATTTTGCAAGTAAGGGAGTATTTTCTCACCACTTACTTGCAATCTATACCTAACAATTGCGATAATTACGCCCTTAAAATTTTCGAGGGCTCCCCTCATACCTGTAATCGTAATTAATTTTTAATGAGAATTAAGTTAGTCTAATGGCAGAAAAACGTAATATATTCCTTGTTGGCCCAATGGGCGCCGGCAAAAGTACCATAGGTCGAGAGTTAGCTGATAGGCTACATTTAGACTTTTATGACTCAGATCAGGAAATTGAGCGCCGTACTGGTGCAGATATCGCGTGGGTTTTTGATCTAGAAGGTGAAGAAGGCTTTCGTAAAAGAGAAGAAACCGTTATTGAAGACTTATCAGAAATGCAAGGCATTGTCTTAGCAACTGGTGGTGGCTCAGTAATAAGTGCACAGGTTAGAAATCGCCTGTCAGCACGTGGTGTAGTGGTTTATTTAGAAACGACTATTGATAAGCAAGTGGCTCGTACACAGCGTGATCGTCGTCGTCCTTTATTGCAAACCTCAGAAGAACCACGCGTAGTATTAGAAAAACTCGCGCTAGAAAGAAATCCTATGTATGAAGAAATCGCTGACGTGATTGTTCAAACAGATGATCAAAGCGCTAAAGTTGTTGCTAATAAAATAGTGGAACGCTTAGATTTCTAATCAATGACTACTCTTAACGTTGACTTGGATGAACGCAGTTATCCTATCTATATTGACTCAGGGCTACTAGAAGATAGTAGCCTTTTTGTCCGTCATATTCGCAGCAAGCGTGTCTGTATTGTTTCTAATGACTTAGTTGCTCCACTTTATTTGAATACATTAAAAGCACAGCTTAGTGACTTTGATGTAGATGAAGTGATTCTAGCTGACGGTGAAGCACAGAAGAACCTAGCGAATTTTGATTTGATCATGTCGCATTTACTTGCGGGATCGCACGGTCGTGATACTACCCTTATTGCATTAGGTGGCGGTGTTATTGGCGATATAACGGGTTTTGCTGCCGCTTGTTACCAACGTGGTATCGACTTTATTCAAGTGCCCACCACGGTACTTTCGCAAGTTGATTCATCTGTAGGTGGAAAAACAGCTGTTAATCATCCGTTAGGCAAAAATATGATCGGCGCTTTTTATCAACCAAAAGCGGTGATTATTGATATCGACAGTTTAAAAACACTACCATTGCGAGAATTTAATGCTGGCATGGCTGAAGTTATTAAGTACGGTATTTTAGGTGACGGTGAATTTTTTTCTTGGTTAGAAAATAATATCGACGCCATTAAAAAGTCAGAAAAAACAGTACTTACTAAAATGATCGAAACCTGCTGTCAATGTAAAGCTGACATAGTAACTGCTGATGAAAAAGAAGGTGGAGTTCGTGCTTTACTTAACCTAGGGCATACCTTTGGTCACGCAATAGAAGCCGAATTAGGTTATGGAAAATGGTTGCATGGTGAAGCCGTAGCCACTGGCATGGTACTTGCTGCTAAGTTAGCAGTAACGATGAATTTACTGGAAGTGTCAGATCTTCGTCGCATTGAAGCTTTGATTGAAGCCTTTAGTTTACCGCTTGAATCACCAGAAGAAATGAGTTTCGATGCCTTTATGTCTCATATGAGTAGAGATAAAAAGAATTTAGCAGGAAAATTACGATTTATAGTTCCTACTGCAATTGGCAAATCTGAAATCCGCGATGATGTAACCGAGGACATGCTTCAGCAAATTCTGTAATTGACCAACAATACAGATAGGTGAACCATGTCTGCGGCCCAAGCAACCCCAGCATATACAAACAATACCAGCGTTACCCAAATAAGCACTAATGCTCGTATTGATTATGTATTACGCTTTTCTAAACATGCTGTTTTAATAATTGATGAAAACAGCAGTGTTTGCTCTCAGGTGTCTAATCAATTTTTAGCCGCGCTACCTGACGAGCATAATGCCGCCTATATCGCCATTTCACCTAAGTTAAACGATATTCAAATTCGCTGCCGCATTATCGAACAGCTATTTTTTAATACCTTATTTGATCCTGAGCAATCACTCGCTGTAACCGTTTTTAATCTAGCCAAAGAAAATAAAAAAGCACTCAGTATAGTTGTTGAAAATGTGCAGAATACGTCATTGCAGCTAATACATGAACTTTCTCAACTTGTCATCATTGCTAAAAAATCTAATATTGATATTAATGTTGTAATGTCAGGTACTGCAAGTGCCGCAAGACTTGTAGCTCAACACGCTAGCCTGTTTGATAAAAGCTTATCAATTCTGTCAGCAGAAACGGGGCAAATCTTACCTTTTAACTCGCCATTATTTAACAATAAAAAATCACTATTTAGCTTTAGTTTTGCGCAAAAAATTATTTGGTCAATAGTCTTATTCTCAACTGTGGTCGTGATTGCCTTGGTTGCCTTGTATCAGTTTGATAACTTAAAGTTTAGCAACTTGCCTATGGTTACAAGCCAAATAGCAACAAGTGAACAAAACACCGAGTTTGTTTTGCCGATAAAAAAACCAGTAATTGAGCAAGAAGAACAAGTTAGCCTAGTTGAAAATAAAGTAGAAAGTGAAAGTATTAAACCACTAGCAAAGCCTGCTAATACTGAAGAGCAACTCGCAACACCAGAAGATATTCATGGCTGGTTAATGGGGGCAAAAACTTTAGTGAATGCTGAAAGTGAAACCCTAATAGAGCCTATTCAAGCAGCGAGCAATAATGAAATAGTACAAGCCATTACTGACTCATTTGAAATCGTCAAAGAAGCCCCGCTAAATAGTGCAGATAAAGCCAAACAACCAACAGATAAAGTAATAACCAATCAACTAAGTTTGCAAGGGCTAAACAGCGATTATTATTTAAATGAAAGTTCAGGCTACGTTATTCAATTGTCAGGTTTTAGTAAGCAGCAAGCTCTCGATGAATTTATATTGGCGCACCGTGCAATACCTTATCATGGCTATTATCGCTTATTGGAAAATAAGCCGATGTTAGTATTAACGACAGAAGTTTTTGCAAGTAAATTACTTGCAGTTGAGTATTTAGCAGCCTTACCTGAGTCAATCAAAAAATCAGGCGCATTTATTAAGTCAATAAACACGGTTAATAATGAAATCAATGCCTTTGAAAGCTCCCAATAATGCAAAATAAAGGATACAATTCGCCTTTATTTTAAAAGCATTGATTGGTTAAGGTTTTCTGTAGGCATGATTAAAAAGCATCGAGCATTTCTTAAATGGGCTGGCGGTAAATATGGTCTAAGCGATGTGATCAGAAAAATGCTCCCAAAAGGCGATCGCCTTATTGAGCCCTTTGTTGGTGCAGGTTCTATTTTTCTAAATTCTGATTATGAACATTACCTGCTTAACGATATAAACCAAGACTTAATCAATCTTTATCAAATCCTCAAAGATCAACCTGAGCAATTCATTTGTGATGCTGAAAAGCTATTTTCGCCAGAAAATAACCAAGCCGAAGTGTACTACCAGTTCAGAGCTGACTTTAATGCTACCAATGATGTTTATACACGCTCATTATTGTTTTTGTATATGAATCGTCATGGCTATAATGGCCTTTGTCGCTACAATAAATCAGGCGGATATAACGTACCATTTGGTAAATATAAAAAACCTTACTTCCCTAAAGATGAAATGTATTTCTTTGCTGAAAAAGCCAAGAAAGCGACCTTTGTTTGTGAAGGCTATCGTCAAACATTTGCTCGTGCGCAGCAGGGCGACGTTATATATTGTGATCCTCCGTATGTACCATTAAGTAAAACGGCGAGTTTTACCAGTTATGCTGGTAACGGTTTTGGTTTAGACGAACAGGCTGATTTGGCCAATGCGGCCGAAGAAGTGAGCGCGGCTAATCAGGGGTCGGTACTTATTAGTAATCACGATACCATTTGGACGCGTAAAATTTATGAAAATGCCGATAAATTAAAATCTATTCAGGTTGCCCGAACGATAAGTCAAAAGGGCAATGGACGCAAAAAAGTTGCTGAATTATTGGTTGCTTACAAAAGCAAAAAGAAAGGTAGTTAACGGCTACCTTTGGCTTCTGTAAGTTATTTTAGGAAGGAATAACCAAAGAAACTACTGCAACGAGTAAGCCAATAAACATTATCACGCCAATAATACCGACTATAACGAAGTGACTAAATTTTCCTTCGCTAAAATCTTTTTCTCTATTTTGATTACTTTGCACACCCAAAAATGCCGAGGCGACACTTTTAATGGTTTGCTTTAGTGAAGATTGGTTTTTACTCATAAATTAAGCCGTTATTTTTACTTTGCTTAATCATTACCATATCAGAGCTTAAATGAGATGTATAAAAAAACCCAAACAGCAAAGCTAGTTTGGGTTTTGTATATTTACTTTAACTAATTAAATAGTCATAAATAAGTAAAAAGCTTAGAAAGATTTACCGATGCTAAATACTAAAGACTCTTCACCTTCACCATTTTCTAAATCTAATTCTTCTGAATTGATAATAACAGCTACGCCAACATCAAAACCTGATACATCTGTACCGTAACCTAATTCTAGGTAGTCGCCATTGTCTAAAAAGTCATCGCCCCATTTGCCGTAAGTAGCATATAAACCTTCGTGTTCAACAGACAATGAAAGGAAAGTAAAATCTTCATCTGAACCGCCTTTAACTTCATGCTCACCAATATTGTATGAAGCTGAGAAAATACCGTAGCTTAAACCAAGGTTAATCTCATTATAAGAAGTATCAAACTCTTCACCAGTATATTGGTAAGAAGTAAAACCAACGCTGTAGCCTAAACCACTTTCTAGTTCGTTAGCGTAAGCACCATAAATATCAATTTCTAAACCATCTTGTACATCAGCAGCCCAAGTACCAACAGAAAAGTTGCCATTTTCATAGTCAAGACCAGCACTTGCTGAAGCAGTATCTGTTTGAACTACACCACGGAAAAAGTATTGTGATACAACACCTGCGTTAGCACTAAGGCCTTCAATGTCTGCAATAGCAGAAGCTTGAGTTGAAACTAAAGCTGTAGAAGCTAATACAGTTGAAAGTGCGATTGATAGTAATGTTTTTTTCATGTTTGTTACCCTTGTGATTTTAATTTTTTAAAATATTGTTTGCTAAGTATTCTGCAAAGAAGGTGCCTGACTATATAAATAGGTGATATTTATTTAATAAATCCTTAAATAACAATCGGATAAAAATATACCTATTTCTTCGTATTTTTTAATTAAAATAATTGTAATAGTGCAGAGCACTATTTTAGTGCTTGTTAAAATATGTAAATGCACTTTTGTAGTGCAGTGGATATTGCTAGAGCTTAGTTACCAAACCTGTTATTTGCACTGAAAACAAGCAAGAAATATCGCATATTTACGCTATTTGTTATAAAGTAGCGCTGATTTTTACAAGGGGTAAAACATGTCTTCATTTTTAATTGCACCATCAATTTTGTCGGCCGACTTTTCTCGTTTAGGTGAAGATGTCGCTAAAGTATTATCCGCAGGCGCAGACGTTGTGCATTTTGATGTGATGGATAATCATTACGTTCCTAATTTAACTTTTGGACCGATGTTTTGTCAGGCATTAAGAGATTACGGCATTACCGCCCCTATAGATGTGCATTTAATGGTTAAGCCAGTTGATAGTTTGATCCCCGCTTTTGCTAAAGCAGGCGCTGATATTATTACTTTTCACCCTGAAGCCACCGAACACCTTGACCGCACCGTACAGTTGATTAAAGATCACGGCTGTAAAGCTGGCTTGGTATTAAACCCAGCAACCCCGTTACATTATTTAGATTTTATTATTGATAAACTCGACGTGATTATGCTGATGTCAGTTAATCCTGGTTTTGGTGGCCAGTCATTTATTCCATCAACGTTAGACAAACTACGTTTGGTAAAAGAGCGTATTGTAAAAAGTGGTCGAGATATTCGTTTAGAAATAGACGGCGGCGTGAAAATAGACAACATTGCCGAAATTGCTGAAGCAGGTGCGGATATGTTTGTTGCCGGTTCAGCAATATTTTCACAGCCTGATTACCAAGCGGTAATCGATAAAATGCGCGCAGAATTAACTAAAGTTAGCCAATAATTTTTCATTAAGTACTATTGGCAACAATCGTAAAACATTAAATCGTAAAAAATTCAAAGGAACAACATGACTAAACCTATCGTATTAAGTGGCTGTCAGCCGTCAGGCGAACTTACTATTGGCAACTATTTAGGCGCCATAAAACAATGGGTGAACATGCAACAAAGTCATGATTGCCATTATATGTTGGTTGACCAACACGCGATCACCGTTCGTCCTGAACCTCAAGCGTTACGCAACGCAACCTTAGACGGTTTAGCTTTGTATTTAGCTTGTGGCGTTGACCCAGAGCAAAGTACAATTTTTATTCAGTCTCATGTGCCAGAGCATGCTCAGCTTAGTTGGGTACTAAATTGTTATACCCAAATGGGTGAACTAAACCGCATGACTCAATACAAAGATAAGTCACAAAAATCTGAAGCGAATATGAATTCAGGTTTGTTTACTTATCCGGTATTAATGGCCGCTGATATTTTATTGTATCGTGCAAATCAAGTACCGGTAGGCGATGATCAAAAGCAGCATTTAGAGTTAGCGCGAGATATTGCCACCCGCTTTAATAATATTTATGGCGATGTTTTTGTGGTTCCTGAACCGTTTATTCCTGAGCACGGTGCACGGGTAATGAGTTTATTAGAGCCAACTAAAAAAATGTCTAAGTCTGATACGAACCCAGGTAACTTTATTGGTTTATTAGAAGACACTAAAAAAATCACCAAAAAAATTAAGCGTGCAGTAACTGACTCAGACGAGCAAGCGCGTATTTATTTTGATGTTAAAGAAAAGCCTGGCGTATCTAATTTATTATCGCTGTTATCTTGTGCCACAGGAACAAGCGTTGCTGATTTAGTGCCACAGTATGAAGATAAAATGTATGGTCATTTAAAAGGTGATGTTGCTGGCGCTGTGGTTGCTTTATTAGAGCCAATTCAAGAGAAGTTTCATCAATACCGTAATGACCAAGCGTTTCTAGAGCAAGTAATGCGCAATGGTGCTGATAAAGCCTCAGAACGTGCTAGTAAAGTATTAACTTCAGTTTATGACGCCGTAGGTTTTATTGCTAAGCCGTAGTGAGTTACAAGCTAGAAGCTAGAAGCTAAAAGTGGAAAGCTTGAAGCTAGAAGTTGAAAGCTAAAAGTTGAAAGTTGAATGATAAAAAAGCCAGCAATGATTGCTGGCTTTTTTATGTTCAGGAAGAACGGTATGACACGATCACACGGATGTGAAAGAGTGTCGATGTTCAGGATAAAGCGGTTCGTTAATCTTGATCTTCTTGAGCTGCTTTAGTCGCTTTGCTAAATAAGCGGTTACTGTCTTCAATAAAAGTTTCTACACTAGAGCCTGATGCAAATAAAAAGCTTGGTGTCATAATCGTGGCATCGTATTGAGGGTGGGCTCTAAATTCAGGTTGTTTACTTAACTGAACAATAAAGCTGCCGCCAAATACCAGTGCGGTTAAGGCAATAGAAACCACCAACCGACGCTTTGCGGTCATATGAAAACCAATATAACAGTTCAGCCAGAATAAGCAGAAAGCCAAAGCCATAGGTATCAATGCGGTTAATCCGGCAATCGGCCAATTAGCTGATAGGTTAAAACTTACAATACTTTGAAAAATATCGCTAACCCACATTAAATTGTAAAAGACAAAGGCAATACCTAATTGGCTTAATACTCGCGCGTCATGTTTGGTTAAGTGCGATACCAGTGCTACGGCACCTGGCCATAAAGCAAAGAGCAAGGTCATGCCTATAGCTGGCACAAATAACTTAGTGAAAGGCACATCAATGGTTTTTTCAAGATGAAAAATATAACCAGCAACAAAGGTGAATAATAAAATACTAGCCACTAATGCGATGGGCTGACGTGCAAAATTAATTAAACTTTCAAATGGACTAAAAGCAACACTTTCTGCAACCGGATGCTCAGGAAAAACCACTCTAATTTGGCTTTTACCAAACGTGATAACGTCGCCAGAGTTAACAATATGTTGGTCGGCTTTACGTTTACCGTCTTCTAAAAAGCTGCCATTAATGCTGTTTTCATCGGTTACTACCCAATGTTCACCATTAAAATCAAGGCTTAGGTGATCAGGACAAATGTGTGGGTCATCCAAAATAATATCATTTTGATAACCACGCCCAATGCGAATGTTTTGTTGAGCAAATTTATGGCGGCCAAGTAATTTATGACCACGGCTAATTTCTTCAATAATTAATTCCATGACACTGACTCCATAAAGCGTTTAGTAAAAGCCATGGCATTATCTTGAGATATACCAGCAACAGTGAAATGGCTAATTAACGCCTTATTATTCTTATCAAGCGAGGCAGATAAAAATAATACGTCATACAGCTTAGGGAAGTCTTTATAGGCACGGGTACAAAAAACCGCTTTATTGATGTTGTTAGAATCGGTTGGTGAAACAATGTCGTGATGACATTGATATTCGCTAACATCATCTTTACCGGCACGGTTACCTGAGCCAGCTTGGCGAATACGGTTTTTATACAAATGATAAAATTTCAAGTCACTTAACTCTTTTGCCTGCATATAACGAAATTCCATATCCATCGCGCCAGTAAAAAAGTGTGATGATAAATAAGTATCTTCATCAAGCGCACAGTTTGCCACGGCAACTAATACTAGTGCGTCAGTTTTATCAGCGTTCGACTCACCCCAGCAACGTAGAAAAGGCACATCGATAATTGGAATATTGCCTTCTGCCAAATTTTTAATGGTCCAGTCGCTCGCTAAAATTGTTGAAAAAAGTTTCTCTTGGTTTTGCGCCAACTGCACAGCCATTTGTTGTTCAATGCTTGCTGGTGGCGCTACTTTATAGCCATCGAATAACGCTTGTAACTTGTCATGAGGTACTAAAAAACCGATTTGGTTACCAGAAGTGGCAACGTTAATACCGACCACTTGTGATTTTTGATTAACCACAGGGCCACCGCTCATGCCGGGGTTTACTGAGCCAGTGAAATGAATGCGATCGTTAAACGACTCTTTTTTCAAACCATTGTAAGTACCCGGTACCACAATCATGCCTAAGTCGTGCGGATTACCTAAAGAATATAATTCTTCACCTTTTTCAGGAGCTTGTTCAGCTATCGGGAAAAACTGCATTGGCATTTCTGTGCTGCGTTTTACTAAGGCTAAGTCATTGATAACATCAACGCTCTGTAAGCTTAATTCGCCCTTTTTTCCTTGGTGATCAAGAAATTCAATTTGATATTTTTGAGGATGGCGCGCATAGCTAGAAATAACATGATAATTGGTGGCAATTAAACCATCAGCAGTAATTTGAAAGCCTGAGCCAATAGAAGACTTTTCGCCACTGGCTTTATCGATTATTTTTATTTGATATAAAGAGGGAGCTAACTGTTTGAAAATTTGTTCTGCTTGCTCAATGCCAAAACTTAAAAAGCTGACGGTGCAAAGGCAGAAGGCAATAAAACCTTTCATTAATATTCCTTGTTATTGAAGCGCTACGCTTAAGTACTATGTCATTGTGCCATCGTTTGGCAGATTGTCATCATTTAATTCACAGAGGCGATATGAATCTAGCACTTTGAATGGTAACAGCTATAAAGCTAGCTTTTATTGATGGAAAGAAAGTACCATAGCCTTATAACGAATTTTATCTTTCGACGGCTAATTATTATGAAAAAAGTGATGTTAATGAAATGGGTATTGGCTTTAATAGCAGCGGGCGTTGTTAATTTAAGTGTGGCGAAAACCCCAAATAATGAAGAGCTTTGTCTTGAAGGTAGTAGCACTTGTACTTTTGTTTTACTAAGCGAGAAAAATAACCAGCGTATTGTGGTGAATAAGCAGCGTGCAAGTCAGGAATTTACGCCTTTTTCAACCTTTAAAGTAGCTAATACTACGATTGCCTTAGAACAAGGTGTTGTTAATAGCTCAGCAGATGTACTGAGTTATAATCAGGAAGATTACCCGCCGCAAGCATGGTGGCCGCCGGTGTGGAAATTACCTGAATATACCTTAGGCAGTGCCTTTAGTGTTTCTATGGTGGCGGTATTTAGACAACTTGCCAGTGATATTGGCAGTGAAAATATGCAGCAAGGGCTTAAGCGCTTTGGCTATGGTAATCAAAACATGTCTTCAGGGGATGATGACTTTTGGCTAAATGGCAGTTTAAAAATATCAGCCAATCAGCAAGTGGCCTTTTTACAAAAGCTTTATCAAAACCAGTTTTCACTAAAAACGAATACCTTAGCGGTAGTAAAAGAAGTGATGTTAGTTGAGCAAACCGAACACTATAAAATTTATGCTAAAACTGGCGCGGGTAAAGTCGCTGACAAAACAGCCGAGCAAACTATGCTTGGTTGGTACATAGGCTTTGTTGAAAATGCGCAAGGCGTACATTATTTTGCTTTTAACTTTAACCGTAAAAGTTATCGTCAAATGAAAAAGTCGCGCACTCAAATAGTCACTAATCACTTAAAAAATGCGGGTATTATTTAAGCTTTTATCTACATTCAGTAGAGCTTATTTGATGCATATCAAACAAGCATAAAAACTGCTGCGGCAATATGTCGCAGTTGTGCACATTTCCTTTGTTTTCAAATGTAATCAGCCACAGAATAGCTTCAATTTAAAAATATAAATCAAGAAGCTACGATGAAATTCTCTCTAAAACCTACTACTTTAGCCATCAATCTGGCGTTACTTTCACTAGGCACAGTTGCCTTACCAACTATAGCTAACGACGCTAAAGAAATTGAAGTACTTACCATTACTCATCAGCGCCATAATGGTTTAAGTCACGACCAAAGTTTTGCTACCGGAAAAACCAGCGCACCTGATTTAGCCAATTGGTTATCATCAATTCCCGGCGCAAATATTAACAGTAATGGCCCCGTTACCGGCATAGCACAATATCGCGGTTTATTTGGTGACCGGGTTGCCGCTACGCTTGATGGTCACCCAATTGTTGGTGCTGGCCCCAACGCTATGGACACACCATTAAGTTATTCTACGCCGTTAATTGTTGAGTCGATGACGGTATATCGAGGCATTGCTCCAGTATCTGCGGGTATGGATACCTTAGGTGGCGCAATTGACGTAAAAATGCGTAAAGCTGAAACCATGGGCAGCGACAAAATACAAAGCAGTGGCGATATTCAAGCCGGTTATCGTAGTAACAACAACGCCAATATTTTATCGGCTGTTGGTAATGTTGCCAAAGGTGATGTTGCGGTAATGGCTTACGGCAATGTGCAAACCGGCGACAATATGGAAAGTGGCGACGGTACTGAAATTAACCCTACAGAATTTGATAAAGTGCAACTTGGCGGCGATATTCGTTACGCTCAAGACCATAGCGATATTGGCTTAAGTTATCACTACACGGATACCACCGACTCAGGCACGCCAGCCTTACCTATGGATATTGAATACATCGAAAGTCACCGCGTAAACCTCGACGGTAGCTTTATCGCCGGCGAATGGCATGGTGAATGGCTAGTGGGTTATTTTGACGCCAAACATGGTATGACTAATTTTTTAATGCGCGAAATGGCAGATCCTAGCAAACATCGCCGTAATACGGCCATGGCTGATACCACCGATTTCTCGATGAGTTTTAATCGCCATTTTGACTTTGGTGAATTTACTTGGGGTGTTGACGGCTACTTTGCCACCCATGACTCAGTAGTGACTAACCCGAATAATGCCATGTTTGAAATGATGAATTTCAATAATGTTGTTGATAACCGATATGGAATTTTTGGACAGCTGCAAAGCCAATTCGACCAAACTAATGTGCAGCTCGGCGTACGGGTAAAACGCGCTGAAGGTGACGCTGGCGAAGTACATATGAATATGGGCATGATGGGTGGCATGAACAGTGGTATGAATGGAGGAATGAGTAGTGGCATGAACATGGGCATGGATTTAAGTGAAGACTTCAACAATGCTGACCGTGAAGTGTCTGACACCTTAGTTGATATTGCACTTAGCTCGCAAACTCAGCTCAGTGAAAACTGGTCATTATATGCAGGTGTTGGCTTGAAAAACCGCGCACCTTCATACCAAGAGCGTTATTTATGGATGCCAATGGAAGCTACAGCAGGTTTAGCTGACGGTAAAACTTACATCGGTGACATTAACTTAAAAGCGGAAACGGCTTACCAAACTGATTTAGGCTTAACCTTTCAAAATGAAACCGCGATGTTTTCACCACATGTGTTTTTTCAGCGCATAGACAACTACATTCAAGGTACGCCTGTGCCAATGAACGACATGGGTAGCATGGGCGGTATGTCTGGCGGAATGGGAAGCATGTCGGACGATATGATGATGGAAGACTACTTAAAGTTTAGTAATGTTGACGCAAAACTTTATGGTATTGACCTAAGCTGGAACTATCGACTTAGCGAACAATTTTTACTATCAGGTATTGCCAGTTATGTGAAAGGCGAACGCCGTGATATTGACGATAACTTGTATCGCATCGCGCCGCTAAATAGCCAAATGAGTATTAGCTACATTAACGACAAACTAATTACTAACCTAACCTTTGTTGCGGTTGCTGCACAAGACGATGTTTCTGCAACCAATGAAGAACAAACTACTTCAGGTTACGGCTTAGTGAATATCGACGTTGAATACTTTGTTAACTCAGCACTTACCATTCGTGGCGGCGTTGATAACTTATTTAACCGTGAATATCAAAATCACTTAGGCGGTTATAACCGTGTATCAAATAGCGAAACACCCGTAATGACACGTTTACCAAGTGAAGGTTTAAGTGCATGGGCTGAAGTGAGCTATAGTTTCTAGCGCTGTTTACTACAAAGCTGTAAATAAACTTAAAAAGGAGCCAGTTGGCTCCTTTTGTGCTGCTATTTTATAAAAATTTAGCAGCTGTACAAATTTAATTTACTACGTTTTAGGTAGTTCAAGGTATCTAGATAAAGTTCTAGGAAAGTTATGAATGACCGAATAAAACTTTTCTAAAGATCTCACTAACACTGGCGTTTAAAAACCAATATTGCCAATCTTTCTTTATTAGCATTTTCTTATTTCGTCTTGCTAGAATGCGTTTATTTTCAGCAAGTTTTTGTTGCTGAATTTGTTGACGTTTCTCGCAGGTAATATTCGAACGCTGAGCAAACTGCAGGCGCTGTTCGCTCGTTAAATTAGCTAAAATACTAACCACCTTTACTTGATTTTTAGCTTTTACTTTGGCTTTAGGTCTAGGCGTACTGCACATAATTAAGTTCTCCATACTCTTTCATAAGAACAGCTTTGCAGGAGAAATATTTCAAATTAGCATTAAATGGCCTGCTGTTTTATCATTTGTAAAGCTAGAGAAAATGCTCGATAACAATATCTAAATGATTTAACGCTATGGCGAATCTATTATGAATAATCAACAAGCCCAAACGTATTTATTAGCGAAACCACAAAGTACCTTAGATTATCCGTTTGGCGACGACGTAAAGGTTTTCAAAGTTAAAAATAAAATGTTCGCCACCCTCGCAATAGGAAAAATGGGTAAAGGTGATGATGACGGTAATCAGTATTGGTGGATGAATTTAAAGTGTGAACCAAGCGAGGCTGAAATGCTGCGTGATATATTTCCTGCCGTTATCCCTGGCTACCATATGAATAAGCGGCTTTGGAATACAGTGATTCTAGACGCCTCAATTCCCAGAGGTGAAATTGAACGGATGATAGATAATTCGTTTAAATTAGTAGTGAGTAAAATGACCAAGAAAGATCAGCAGTCTATTCTCATTATGATTTGACAGTTCATACGTTGTCGAAAATTATCAAAAGATATTTAGATGAAAATCTTTTGATGGTCTGCTATGCCACCATTGCCGTCCTCCATGTAACCGTATGGAATGAGTCATAGATGTTAAACCAAAAAGGTTGAGGATCCTCTTCGGTTACAAAGCACCAATCATTTTATGATCCGTTGAATATTCTATAGTGATCATTTCTCTGTATTTAAATATATTAAGAAGTAAATAAGATTGATTAGTGCTAGTGTGTTATATTAACGTCAAGATATTATCTATTAGCAACATACGCTCATCCGAGTAAGTTACGCTGTTATAAATACTACCTGTTAGAAAATTTACAGTATTAAACGAGCTAATACCGATAACAATATCCATAAATTGTTCTCTCTTTAGATTAAATTCCCGTAATCATACAATCAATTTCAATGAGAATAATTCATGCCGTCCGTAAAAACGCAAAGCAATCAATCTATAAATCCACCTTCTATATTGTCAATTGCCTTTGATTTACCTAATGTTTGTTCGTTAGTTGGTCTTTTCTCAGCATTATTAGCACTATTCTTTGCCTTAACAGGAAATTATCCTGCGGCGATGGTAGGCTTAATATGGGCTGTATTCTTTGATTGGAATGATGGAAAAATAGCAAGAAAAATGAAAGGGAGAACTACAGTCCAAGGTCAAATTGGTGGGCAAGTAGACTCCCTCATTGATATAGTAAGCTTTGGTATTTGCCCCGCTGTAATTTTATTGAGTTATGGTAATTATGAACCCTACTTATTTCCAGGTGCATTTCTTATTGTTGCCGCTGGCGTTCTGCGATTAAGTTATTTTAATGTTTATGGCTTGAATGGTGGATCTACCTACAAAGGTCTTGCCTATGACAACAATGCCATAATTCTTGTTTTTGTATTTTTATTAGAAAGCTTTATTTCGACATCTGCTTTCACTATCGTCCTTTATATCACCATTATAGTATTATCAGCTTTAAATGTGGCTCCTATCAGAACGCCAAAACTCAATGGCGGCGTTTGGTACTATGCTCTAGCTTTATACACGCTAACTATAACATTTGCTTATGGTTGGTTGTTGCTTTCGAACGTTTGATATTAATAACGTTATTCATCTCGACATATCATTTCTAAAAAAAATGACGAATGCTTGTTGATATTTATCACCCCATTCTATACCCAATATCATAAACACAAGATGCCCTTGAGTAGATTGAGCTCATATGAACATGAGCCAATAAAGTTTATCTGCTGATGTGATTCTTTAAAAGATCACACAGGCTTATTAACTAAAAATCAAAATATATCCAAAAACAGTTTTGTGACGAAAAAGATTTGATGCAGCAGATAACAAAAATCTTTTTGTTATCTGCTCTGTTATAGGAGTAATAAAATGAAAAAAGTATATACCAGTGGTGTATTTGATTTATTTCACGTTGGGCACGTATCAGTTCTCAACAAAGCCAAACAATTTGGTGATTATTTGATTGTAGGTGTACATTCAGATGAAGATGTTGAATCTTACAAGCGTACCCCCGTTATTTCTTGTGAACAACGATGCGAAATAATAAGGAATATGAAGTGTGTTGATGAGGTCATTATTGCACCACTAACCCGCGACATGGACACTAGTTTTTACGAGTTAAATGAAATTGATATTCATGTCGCAGGTGACAATATGGAGTATATGTACGAGTTGCCTCATAAAATGGGAATAATGCGTTATGTACCAAGAAGTCCTCTAACGAATTCAACGGAAATCATCAACAAACTAAATAAAGTAAGTCCACATCTATAGGTAGCTGTCGGGAATATATCTCTTTGACTTGTTCTATGTAATACAATCGGCTTTATGCTCATAGTTAGCGTTAAAAATAAAATCTGACAGGCAGCAATGAGCTTGAAACAGTCTGTCAGATTCAATTTTATTTTATGAATTTATGTTTTGTTTGTTCATTAAAATTCATTTAATTTCAAGTGGGTATGATATATCTTGATATTAAAAAACTATTGAACACAATTATACTCGATGGCTCAATTCCACAAGGTGCCTCTTTTCTTAAGTGAAAGAGCGCATGATGGATAATTCTTATAAATTGGTAGTGAGTAAAATGACCAAGAAAGCTCAGCAGTCGCTTTCTCTTCATATATAACAGCTTTAGCTTACTCGCACGGCTTACCACACACTTAATAAGCTAAGTATCTCATTCGCTATACAATCACCTCTTGAATTCAACTAATCAGTTTCAATTTGAATAAAATGGCCGTTTAGCTTTCAGATTGATCATACATCTACCTTATCAGCAATAATAAAAGTTATAATCATCGCTTGGCTATCAACGTTAGCTGTATTGAGGGAATTTTTCTTGCTCAATAGAAACTATAGCTGGTAAATAAAGGGCAGGTGCAAGGTGGTAAATAATGAGAATATCTGGACTATTTGCCTAGATTGTCAGGGCCGTGGTAAAAAAAGTAAGAAAATTCGTAAAAAAGCAAAACTCCGCTACCAAAGGGAGCTAGCTGACTTTGAGCAAAATAACAGTGTTGGCATTACTCCCATTCGCCCTAAAGGTCACCTCGATACTTGCTTGAACTGTAAAGGTTCAGGTTTAATTCATTCTGCTACCCAAATTTCACCTGATAAAAGCTACCCACACCTTGCCATTATTGGTGGCGGAATCGGTGGTGTGGCGCTAGCCGTTGCTTGTTTGCACCGTGGCATCCCTTTTACTCTTTATGAACGCGACAGCGGCTTTGAAGCACGTTCTCAAGGTTATGGCCTTACTTTACAACAAGCGAGCAGGGCGATCGATGGCTTAGGTATATTCTCGTTAGCCGACGGCGTGGTTTCCACCCGACATGTGGTTCATACAACCGAAGGAAAAATTCTCGGAGAATGGGGGATCAGAAAGTGGAGGGCGTCAGAGTCAACCGTCTCACCAAAACGCACCAATATACATATCGCTAGGCAGTCATTACGCTTAGCACTACTTGAACAGCTAGGTGGGCATGATGCTGTGCAATGGGGGCATCAGTTGGTAGGCTTTACCGAAGATGAAAGTGATGGTGCTGAGCTGCGCTTTGAAGTTGAAGGTAAAATTAAAACCGCCCGTGCAGATTTAGTTGTTGGGGCTGATGGTATTCGCAGTTCGGTGCGTAAGTTATTAATTGGTGAAGATACTTCGCCATTATCTTATTTAGGTTGCCTTGTTATTTTGGGAATTTGTCCTTTAGCAGATATTCAAGGTGTTGATAGAAACCTACTCGATTCTGCTACGGTTTTTCAAACAGCTAACGGTAATGAGCGTATTTACATCATGCCTTATGACGCAAACTCTGTAATGTGGCAGTTGAGTTTCCCGATGCCAGAAAAAGAGGCAAAGGGGTTAAGTGCTGAAGGGCCGCAAGCCCTGAAAGAAGAAGCGTATCGCAGGTGTCAGTGGCATGACCCCATTCCGCAAATTCTAAGAGCGACACACACAGCCCAAGTTTCGGGTTATCCGGTGTATGACCGAGCACCACTGAAATCAGCATTATTAGAGCAAGGTAAGCATGTTACTTTGATCGGAGATGCCGCTCACCCAATGAGTCCATTCAAAGGGCAAGGAGCTAATCAAGCATTATTGGATGCACTGGCGTTAGCACGAGGCATTACTAAAGAATGTCGCCCTTTATCACATTGGCGAAAAGCAGGAATTAGGGCGAGTGTGTTAACAGAGTTTGAAGCAGAAATGTTACAGCGCAGTGCAATCAAAGTGAAAGATTCAGCAGACGCTGCGCAATTTCTACATTCTGAAACTGTGCTGCATGAAAGTAACGAACCTAGAGGTCGCTGTCTCAACAGGAACAATGAAAATGAGCGATAAAAAAACAGCGTAATGATACTCAGTTTAGTAAGCCATCCCTACTCACTAGTTATTCAATCGCAATCTGTGTATGACCTAGATACTGAGTTGCATTGTAGTGACTCAACATTGACGAGTAATTGTTCTTCGGCCGTATCATACATCGATAACAGTTAACGTTTTTTAACTGTTATCGTTTTTACCGGTATTATACAAACATGGTTAAGCGCTAAGTTATAGCGCTAGCATGGCGTCAGCCATATTAATCATGGCCACTTTTGAGGTTTTGGTGGTTATCAGTTCGTTTATTTCTACAAGCCAGCCAAACCTCCCAACAATATGACGAGTTAAGTTTTGACGAATTAACGGACCATTTGGCCAAGCTTGAGCAAATGATAATCTGATTTCAAATTTTTCAATATTTACCATAAATGACTGTTTAAATGGCTCTTTAGTATAAATTTTTAAGGCCCGTATTTGCTGTGACTGCTTATCAATTAACAGTTCGGTAAATAACTTGTTAGCTATGGTTTGTTCAATTTTTCCCATTTGTTGATTCGATATTTGCTCATCGCTGTTAACGTTGACTATATTAGCGATACTAAAGACCCAAGTTGAATGGCTCTCGCTAATTAACTTGGCTTTGCTTAAGTCAAAGTTTTTGCTATCAAAAATCACTTCACTGGCGATACTGACCGACTGATTAAAATCACTGTCTTGCCTTAGCGTTTTCCAGCTCCCAGTTGCTACGCCATTTTCAGAGCCTTCAGGAATAAAGACTTGTTGGAAAATATTGCCTTCGCTGTCTTCACTGGTTTCTATTAGAGTTATTGCCTGTTTTTCTTCCTTATAGTGTTTGAGACGTGCTTTGTTATCATCTATAGCCTGTTTTAATGCGCTAAATGCGCTGTGTTCTGTAATTATCGTTTGCTCGCTTGTTATAGCTAATACTGGGCTTGGTAGTAATTTCAACATAAAGCAGATAATAACGATGCTTTTTAATAACCACATAAAATTTTTCATGGTGCTGTCCTTTAACTGGTTGTTAACTGTTGTGTGGCTAAGTGAGTGTTGGTTTTTTTCAGTAAGAGGTAACCAGGTAAAGCACAAATTAGCGCAATAATAGTCACTACTACTGCGTAGTTAGCCATCGACATTTCCGTTGGGACAAAGTTAGGCTGGAAAAAATTATTGATACTACCGAATGAGTTAATCAATGAATGAATAACAATGGCAGGCCATAACGAACGGGTGTAGGCAACTAATCCGGCAAAACCAATACCAATTAAGGTGGCATAGGTAACTTGCACGCTCACTTCAAGGAAAGGTGCTTTGGTTAAGTTTACATAGTGCGCTAAACCAAAAATAATGGCCTGCCAAAGTGCGGCTTGCATTAAGCCATTTTTATTATCTTTCCAAGCTAAATAAAGTACATAAAAGCAAACGCCCCTTAACATGAGCTCTTCGAAAATACCGGTTGAAATATTGGTATAAAGCCAACCAACAACTTTCACGCTGGTAAATTCTAAAATGCTCCAGTCAATAGTCACTACATTGAGCAAGGCAACCAATGCCATAGGTATTGATGCCAACAACCATTTAGCATGCCACTCCTTATAAGGCGTGGTTAGCAATGAGCCGTTAAGCCAGTTGTTTTTAATAAGTAGCCAAAGCAGTGTGAGGCTGATGCCATTTTTAATTACTGAGCTGATTAAGTCTTTATTAAACTCGTTGCTGAAATTAAATAATGAAGTACTGTAAAGCACTAAGATGCAAGTTATTACCAGTAAGGCTGTAAATAATTTGGGTTGTTGTTTTGCTAAGGTTTGAAGTTTCAACATTTTGTTCTCCTTGAATGTGTAAGCCATCTTGTCGATAAAGTGATGTTTTTGTAAGTGAAACTATCTGAAATTTTCTGAAATTACATATTTAACAGGGGGTTATGTTTTATGTTGGTTATGGCTTCTTGATTCTGTTTTAAGCAGTAATAGCGTATCATTAAACTTGATTGGTAAAGCTAAGTGATATTTTCCGTTTCACAGCAAAAGGATTAAACGTGTCAGAAACTACTTTGAATGATAAGTACCAAATAAACTTGCTGCAACGAAGCGTGCATTTTCAAGGTGAAGAAATAAAAATACGCTCAAAGTCGTTTGAGTTATTGGCACTTTTTTTGGCACATCCTAACGAGCTTATCAGCAAAGAAACGATGCTTAGCGTTATTTGGGATGATGTTGCTGTTGACGAGCAAGTTATTTTTCAATCGATTAAGGAACTACGTAAAGCTTTTGGCAGCATTGATGCTATAAAAACTTTTCCAAGAAAAGGTTACCAGTGGATAGGTGATGTTAACTTGGTTACGCAGCCATCCTCAGTAGCAAGTAGTGCTAAAAAAACAGGTGAAAATATAAGCGCAGCATCAGTAAATCAGCATAATCAATCATCAAAAAAATTAGGCTTAACAAAGCAGAAAAAAGCACTTTATCTTATTGTCGCTTTAAGCTTACTCACTTTAATAGGTTGGAGTTTTAAGCAATGGCAAAACTCGAATAGTCATTTAAAAGTGCAGCGTGCAGCAAACTATAAGCCCGTTGACGGCTCTATTATTGTCTTGCCGGTAAAAGAGCATATTAACGATCGTGACCATAAATGGGTCAGAATTGGTGCTATGGACCAGTTAATTCAACAGCTACCGTCATCAAGCGAATATGGGGTTATGCAAGTTGATGACGTGCTCGACATTATGAAACGGGCGCAGTTGCCTTTACTCGATTTTGGTGCAGAACAAGTTGGGAAAATTTTTGCAGTATCAGGGGCTGAGTTAATTATTGAAACCGAACTTAATGGCACCCCTGGCGATTATCAATTGATTTATACTTTTCGCACTCGACAAAACATTGAACGTGGAGTGCTACTCAATGCCGATATTTACGATGGCATTGACCAGCTCGCGAAAATTGTTGCTATGCGTTTAGGTATAAAGGCTGCGCCATTTAATACTTACCATAATAATTTAGTCAATCAGTTATTGGCTCAAGCTTTAGACAGAAAAAATAACGACGACTACGAAGCGACTGAGCAGTATTTGAAGTCGCTATTAGAAATTGAACCAACAAACCTTAAAGCGGTAAGGTTATTGGCTGAAGTATCAGCGTATTTGAAGAAAACCAAACAAATAGCTGCGTTAGTCACCTCAGTAGAAGCGCTTTCTGCAACGCAAAGCCAGTTGATAGCATCAGATCTTGGGCAACGAGAATATGGTCGACTTAAATTTTGGCAAGGGCTTAATGAATTGCAATTTGGTCGGACTGATCAGGCTCTGGCAATTTTTACTGAAGCGACTATTGTTGCCAATAAAGCGCAAGACTGGTTATACCTTGGCTATTTAGCCGAAGCACAAGGACACTTGTACCGTTCTACTAAACAATACCCATTAGCAAGAAAGTTTTATCAGCTGGCGATCAGCCAACATAAAATTATTAAATGTCCGTTTGGAGAAGTGAACAATTTACTCTATGTTGCGGAGACGGCGTTTTTGCAAAATGATCTTGAGCTGGCGAAAACATCTACGGCTAAATCGTTAGCTATAGCGCAGCAAAGAGAGTTAACCAGCTTAATGATAAAAGCTAAAGATGCTAGTGCTAAATATAACGCATTAAACAACTAGCTAACTAAGACCTAACTAAGATTCTAACTAAGACAAATATTCAAGTACTAGTGATTTAATATATTGGTTGCGTTTAGTTTGATAAGCCTGTCGGTTGGTGCATAAGTACAAACTTTCACTCACTGGTTGTGGCAGGGTATGTATTTTTATCGCTGCTTGATTACTAAAAGCATTGGCAGCATGTAATGGTAAAACGCTAAAGCCTAAACCTCGGCTAACCGGCTCTAAAATTAAGCTAATTTGGTTCGAAAATCCTTTATGAGTAAATTGCTGGATATGTTCAAACTCAGGGAAATTTTTACTTAAAAGTAATTGCGCATGGTGGCTAGCGTCAGGGTGAGCAATAAAGCCAAGTTTTGTTAGCACTTGCCAACTTACAGTTTTAATATTCTCTGGAGTTACTAAAACCAATGGTTCTAACGCAACTTTTGTATAAGCTAAAGTACTAACGTGGCTTAGCTCGGTCACTAAACCTATGTCTATCGAACGCTCTGCTAAATTTTGCTCAATAGTATGATTCGGCGCGAAGGCATAATCGATGATCAGCTGTGGATTTTTTTGCTGCAGGTTAAGTAAATAGGGGTAGAGTTTTAAACCTATACTGCCTGGCGAGGCTATTTTTACTGTGCCAATGCAAGGTTCGTCTTGCTTAATTAACGTGACCAAATCTTCACTACTTTGCAGTAATTCCCGTCCTTGTTGATGCAGTTTCATACCCGCTTCGGTTAATGAAAAAGACTTTCCTTCTCTGATAAGTAAAGCGGTATCAAGCTGTTGCTCTAACTTTTTAATATGTTGGCTCACTCCTGACTGGGTCATAAATAAAGATTCAGCGGTTTTAGTGAAGTGACCAATATCTGCTAGTGCGCAAAATGTTTTTAACCAACTAGGGTTTATCATAATGAAGTGTACTTATTTTTATTTACAATGATAATTTTTGATACTTTAGCATTAAAGCTCACTTTGTTGATCACCTTTTAGGCGGTGTTAAATAGCAGAAATGGCTCAACACATTGTAAAGTAACGAGCCATTGGCAATTTTTCTTACTGTTATAACAATACTAAGCAGCGCTGGTATTGCAGATCCACACGGTTTGATAAGGGCTTAGTTCCATTTGCTCGGTAAGGTTAGTAATTTCAGTGTTTGAAATTAACTCAAACCAACTTTCAGTCACAATTAAATTAAGCTCACTTAGCGGCAAGGTCATGGTTTGGTCGCTGATATTACTGACACAAAAAATACTTTGCATGCGGTTCTGGCTTTGACGCCAAAAGCCAAATAATTGTAGTCCTAAATGCAAAGTAAATTGCGTGGCATTAGGATGAAAAGCTGGCTGATTAATACGAATTTTCAGTAAATTTGTTATCGCAGTTAATACTTTTTGATGATGTACATTTTCATCATCAAGCGCTTCATTGAGTAATCCTTCTTGCCAACGATGACGATTAATTGAGCGGTTATGATGGGTATTGGCGAGCTTTTTATAGTCATTTTGCGTGCCCAATAAGCTATGAATATATAAGCCCGGCATGCCCTCTAAGGCAAACATAATGCTATGGGCGCAAATGAAGCGTTCAAAATTCCACTGATCTTTGCCTTTGATTGTGCCTTGCAAAGCATCAAAAAGGGAAATATTTAATTCATAAGCTTTTTGCGTGCCACTTTCGGTGGTTCGCCATGACACTTTACCGCCAAAATCGGCCACGGTTGAAGTGAGTTGTTCAAGTTCGTGCTCATTAAGTAAGCCTTCCGCAGGGCGTAAACCAATACCGTCGTGTGAGGCAATAAAGTTAAAATACATGGTGCCGTCTTGTGCCGGCGGCATGCTCATTAACCAACGTTTTAAATACAAACAGTTGCCTGTGAGCAAGGTATTAAGCAGTAACGGCGGCAAAGAAAAGTTATAAATACCGTGAGCTTCGTTAGCATTACCAAAATAGGTGAGGTTTTGGGTATTGGGAATATTGGTTTCGGTAATGATGATGGCATCGGGCTGGGCAGCTTCAATTAAGGTGCGCAGTAACCTAACCACTTCATGGGTTTGCGGTAAGTTAATGCAGCTTGTGCCAACCACTTTCCATAAAAAAGCAATCGCGTCTAAGCGGAAAATTTTCACGCCAGCGTCTAAATATTGCTTAATGATGCTAACAAAAGCTTTGAGCACGGCGGGGTTTCTAAAATCAAAGTCAACTTGGTCATGACTAAAAGTACACCAAACAAAGGCTTTGCCGTTAGCGGTGTCGACTTCTTTTAGCAGTGGCGACGTACGCGGCCTCACCACATCAGATAAGTTATTTTCAGGTTCGGTGGTAAAGAAAAAATCACTACCTTCACCTTGCCCTTCGATGAAATGACTAAACCAAGCACTACGACTTGAACAGTGATTAATCACCAGATCTGACATTAAATGATAGCTGCTACTAATGTCTTTAATATCTTGCCATGAACCTAATGCTTCATTGACCGAAGAGTAATCAATCACCGAAAAACCGTCATCAGAGCTATACGGAAAAAACGGCAGAATATGCACGCTGTTGATCACTTCGCTGACGTTGTTATCTAGAAAGCGCTTTAGCGTATGCAGCGGCGCTTCGCCATCACGCATAATGCTATCGCCGTAGGTGATTAAACATATATCCCGCTGTGACCAATTATTAGTGTGCGGCTCTGGCATCTCAATATTTTCAGTTAAAGCCATTACCTCAAGCAACTCTTGAGCAATATCATCATAAGACTGTGCTAGGGCAACATCTTGATAAATGAAGCTCAGTTGCTGGCTGAGTTTTTGTTTGAGTGGTGAAAGCGCATTAGCCATAAACTTTATCCTCATTTAATGCCGCCTCAAACTCTTGAGTATCTAATTCAACCGCTTGTTGAATTTGTTCAAGAATATCTGGAATGGCGCTGATCACTCGGCTCCAAGAGGGAATAAATGGGGTTTCCATCGGTTGCTCTAAAAAGGTATTACCAGCAGTTAAAATATTTTGCGCAAACATTTCTACGGCTTTTTCTTCACTGTGAATATCAAGTGATAAGCCATTCATAATGGCGTCGTGACGATAGGTTTCCACATAATCTAGGGCGATACGGTAATAGGTCGCTTTTAGGGTTCTAAATCTTTCGGCGGTAAAGGTTTCACCATGAGTGGCCAGTTTGCGGATTAACGCCTTGCTGATATCAATCGACATTTTAGATAAGCCGCCATCAGTGCTATCTAAAGATAAGTCTTGATGTTTATGATCGTAGGTTGAGGCAATATCAACTTGGCAAATACGGTTGGCTGAATAATTACGGTGCATTTCTGATAATACGCCTATTTCTAAGCCCCAATCACTCGGTATACGAATGTCGGTTAATACGTCACGTCTGAAAGCAAATTCACCGGCTAGCGGGTATAAAAAGCTGTCCATGTATTCTAAATAATCACTATGGCCGACGGTTTTTTTCAAGGCTTTTATCAAAGGTGTTACTAATAAACGCGAAACTCTGCCGTTAATTTTGCCACTGGCAACGCGGGCGTAAAAACCTTTGGTAAATTCATAGTTAAATGAAGGATTCGCAACCGGATAAAGCAAGCGGTCAAGCAACTGTCGGTCGTAAGTTAAAATATCACAATCATGCAGTGCGATAGATTCAGCCTTTTTCGAGGCTAAAATATAACCCATGCAATACCAAACATTGCGGCCTTTACCTTGCTGTTTTGGCGCTAATTCAAGGGCTTGTAGTTTTGCGTCAATCGCTTGTAGGCGAGGGCCATCATTCCACAAAACTCTATGATGTTGAGGTAGTTGTTTGAAAAACTTAAGCGCGTGTTTATATTGGTCAAGGTTGGCTCGGTCTAAGCCAATCACTATTTGTGATAAATATTTAACGTCTTTAATTTTATTGATAATGTCGGGTAGGGCTTTGGTTTCAAGCTCGGAATAAAGTGACGGTAAAATAAGCCCGAGCGGGCGCTCTTTTGAGAACTCAAGTAATTCATCTTCAAACGTTGCAGGGTCTCTTTGCGACAAGTTGTGCAGTGTTGTTACCACACCATTTTGATAAAAATCAGCCATGAATTACCTCTTTAATTGTATGAGTTGTATGAGTTGGAAAAGTTGTGTGTGCTTTATCTGTGTTAGTTAATTGTTCAGCTCTTTTGGTTGTTATTGAATAATATTGCGTTAATGCTTTCAGCCCAGCCGCTTGGGCCAAATTCAGAGGTTTGAATCGTATTCTTGGCCCGGGTAAGTGCAGGGAAGTCATGAACGGGTGAACGAATTTGCACGGCATAATCGGCCACAGTTAACATCGCGACATCATTACCGCCATCACCCAAGGCAATTGTGCTTGGCGCTTGGCGATATAAATATTTTTGATAACACTGGCTTAACCACAAAAGCGCTTTGCCTTTATCGCATAAACCACTTACGTGAATAAAACGACCGCCATGAAGTACCACTGCGCCTAGTTGTTCTAGTTGTTTGATAAACTCTGATTTGCTTGCTTCGTCGTCTAGCCATTGAATGGGCTCACCAAAAGTGCGCGCTTTCGCCTGCGTGGCTGCTGCGTGATCTAGTCCGGTTATCTCCATCAGCTGCTTAACTGACATTTGCGAAAAACCTAGGTAGGCACCGTTAAATTTATCGCTAAGTGTCGCTAATATTTCAAGCCAATGCGCTCTGGGTTGGCAAAAACACTTTAGCCAATAGTTGCCGTCATCTATGGTGTCATTAGGCTGTTCAACAAAAATCGATTTTGGCAGGTAAATAGCCGCGCCATTTTCAACAATGAAAGGGGCATCAATACTCAACTTATCTTGCAGTTCAATGACTTCTGCATAGGTTTTGCTAGTGGTTAAAATTACCGGAATATTGGCGGCTTTTAATTGCGCTAGCGTTGTTTTTGCGGCGTCAGCACTGTAGCTATAATGGTCCAGTAAAGTGCCGTCTAAATCACTAAAAATCAGTGTTTTATCGCTACTCATTATGATTCCTTGACCGTCATTTTAGTAATATGTCGGTCGTAATCTAAGTAAAAAATAGCGTCAGCAATTTTAGAAACGGTTTGGCTACCTTGCACACTTAAGCGCTGAAAATACTGGGTAAAATTGAGTATTTCTTCTGGCGTCATAATTTTAGAGTTAGCTAAGCCAACATTTCTGTCTTGTAGCTTTTGTTCCTGTTCTAATCGCCATTTGTAAACACAGTCGAACGAAGGCGCTTGCAAACCTATCCAATAATTCATTTTTTTATAGAGTGGTTGGTAAAGCCTTTCTAATTGCTCGTTAACGTGTGTGCGCCATTTGCCACTCGGGTCGCTTTGTAATTCTAGTTCGTTGATAGGTGCTGAAAGTTGTTGCTCAGTTTGCGCTTTTACGCCCCAGCACCAACCTTCTAATAACACAATATCTGCTGGTTTTGATATGACTGGCCACTGACTTTCTGGTAATGGCTCATCGGTGGCTTTACTGAATTTTGGAATGGCAAAACCCGTTTTATGCTGGGTTAACTGCGTTAATACTTGGTTTAATGCATCAATATCATGAGTACTTGGCACACCGCGGGTGGCGAGCAGTGGGTGAATGTTTTGCGCTAACTGCTGGCGTTTATCACTGCTAAGATAAAAATCATCCAGTGACATCACAATAACGTTTAATTGATAAGTTGTTGTTAAATATTCGGCAATAAAGTCAGTAAAAGTTGACTTGCCACTGCCCTGACAGCCATTAATACCAACAAAAAAAGTGCCGTCACTGTCTTTAAATTGTTGATAAATAGTATCGGCTATTGGCAAAAAGTAACTTTCCGCAGTCAGTCGATATTCATCATGCAATCTGTGTTTTTCTATAAAAGCTGAAATCATTTCCATATCCCTCATAACCCTTAGTCGATATATCAAAGCAATCAAGTCTTATGCCAGATAAGATAAATCACTAAAAATACACTTTTAATCCTTTGAAAATACAAGTGTTAATTGAATTAAAGCTGACTGTTTGTTTTTTATTCAATGGTTTCTATAAGAACTGATTAGGGGAGAATGCACCAATTTGGTGTGGGTATTTTTATAAATTACGGTAGATAAGGTAGTAGAGAATAAATATTGTGACGCCATAATATTGTGAGAAAAACTCGTTAAAGTGTTTTTTATAATTAAAGTTCATTTATTTCTTGCAATATTACTTTAACTATATTTAGATAGAGCACGCTAAAAAGCCAATTAAAAAGGAATTTTAATGAAAAGTGCTACTAAGCTGAGCTTATTTAATGCGGTTAAGGTTTTACTCTGTTTATTCCTCGTTAGTTGTGGCGGTGGTGACAGTGCTACTGAAAATAACTCTACACCGAATCCCCCTGTTATAGATCCTCCCGTTACTGAACCGCCAGTAATAGAGCCGCCAGTAATAGAACCGCCTGTTGCAGAACCCCCCCTTGTTGATCCCCCTGTAGACAAACCTAAATCTGCTGACCTTGTAGTTGAGTTATGGGGTAATAGTAGCTCGCAAGCCGATAGTACAGCTGCAGCTCAATATTCAGGGCTTTATGCTTTAGCTAATCGAAGTAGCGATGTAGTGGAAGTTTTTACAATTGATCAGCAAAAGGTCGCTGAAATTAGTGCTGCTCAGCTTAATGCAAAACTGCCAAGCGGCTTTGACATTAGCGGTAGCGATTATGGCCCAGTAGCTTTAGCATTTTCGGCGTCGGGTCGGTTTTTATTTATTGCAGTAAATACCAGTGGCGATAATGACGCTATTTTACGGTTTAATACTGGTAATAAAGCCTTAACTGGCTTTGTTTCAAATATAAATATTGCTTCGATTTTCAGCCAAGGCAGTTTAGGGCTAGCACATCATAATGGCGAACTTTGGCTAGGCACTGCTTCAGGAAAGCTTTTACGTTATCAAGCAAAAGGTAATGATAACAAGGGCAAGCTGCTGACTACAGTTAACTTAACTGACGATGATACAGGCAAGGCTATTTATGGAATTGCCGTCGATAGCATTGATAATACAGCTTATGTTGGCACTGAAAATAACTTGTATCGATTAAATTTATCAAACCAAACTATTGGTCAAATTGCCACAGTGAATTCTTTGAAGTCATTATCTTATGGCCGAAATTATGGTGGTGATGGTCAAGGTGGTCTGTATTTATTAAATGAAAGCAATGGTAATAGTGGTCAATTTGAACTTAATTTTATTGCATCAAGTAGCTTACGCGAGCAGGGTAGTGTAACTGCGAAGTTCTATAGCAAGGTTGATGAGGCGCGTGCAATTGCAGCTACGGCTGATGGCAAAATGCTACTGGCGGCAGCACAAACAAAATTGTTAAGTGACGATACCGATACGCGTATGACTTATACAGAGTGGCTGCGTAATGAATTTGACCAGTACATGACTTTTATTCGTTCAGCTTGTTGGCCTGAGGGAAAAAGAGAAGGTTGGGTAAGCGGTACTGAGCCAAAACCTGATCAAGGCCGCTATCGCGCTTATTCTACCGGCGCTGCTGGTTGGGCAGCGCTAATGTTAATGACTGATGAGGCAATGTTTGGTAATTCTGCTGAAGCTGAAATTCAAGCCATTATCACTCGCTTTGCTGGCTTACATCCTGACGGTATAGGCCCAGAAGTAACTACTGATGGTTTATATTACGGTGATTATTTTCCAGAAACAGGAGTAAAGTCTGGTTACCCTTCAATTTATTCTACCGCAAAAATTGTTAATGCCGCGATACATGCACGTGAGTTTTATCCAGAGAACGACGCTATTGTTACCGCGGCGAATCAAATTATTGGCATGCAAAAAAATTATGCCGACTACCTACGTGACTATGCTCAAGTAGAACATACCGGTGTTATGTTTGGCCCAGAAGCCGAAACAAGGTTGCAGGCTGTGCCGCCTTATCAAGAGTCTTACTTATTTGCAGAACTAGCTGCTGCGCAAGATCCTATGGCGGTTAATGCTTATGAAGATTGGTGGAAGCATCGTGAAAATCATGCCAGTTTAACAAGTTATTTATCAACAGAGCCGGTGATCAAATGGAATATATCGTCATTTGTTGAGCAATATGGTCATATTGTTTTTAAAGACCGCCGAGTAAATGCTGACTGGCGAGAAAATTTCGATAATCTTTATGCCCATTATGCCGCATGGACGGATGATAATAATCCTGATTATTTAACGGTGTTTTCTGCGGGGCCAACAAAAACAGAAGGTTATAACGCAGATAAAATCTATGATCATCCTGATACCATTAGCCACTTTCCTGGGCTATTAGGCTTTGGCATGTACGGCAGTAGCGTACCTATGGTTGGCGGTTACTTTGCTTATCGTGACGGTAAACGCCAAAAAATGAGAGGTCAAGAAGGTGTCTTTGGGCCTAATGCAACCATTGGCGCTGAAATTCTTACCCGTTATTCAAATGAAGATAAAGACTGGCAGCCTAACCGTTTAGGGATACCTGATATGGTGTTTGGTTTATACGGCCTAGTTGAGCAGTTAACCGATGCCGATGGTAATAAAGGTATTATCGACCGCTTAATTGCTCGTGATGCGAGCCCTGCAGATTTTGCTGTTCATCCTAGTTATGGGCATAGTGTCAGTAATTTTGAAGCTGAAGGCCAGTTAATGAACGTTATAAATGGTGACTTTTCAGCGATTAAAAATGGCTGGGCAACGCTAAACAATGACTTTTTATATTATGCACCCAGTGATGCCAATTCAATTGATGGTAGAAGTGGTGAAATACGCAGTACTACTGATACAGTTTCTGAATTTGGTCGCTTTCAGCAAACTATAGATATGAGCGAAGTGGTTAGTTTAACGCCTTTTATTTTAAGAGCTGAGGGGAAAATTTTTGGCGCAGGCAGTGAAGACCAAGCCTATGTTAAAATTGAGTGGGACGAAGACGCTGACCCAAGTAATAGCAGCGCATTTAGTGCTGAGTTAAGTAATGTTTTAGATGCTGATGATTATGATTCTATTGGCGGTGATATTGCCCAAGAAAGTTTTGATATCACCACCCGTAAGCCTGTGGGAGCAAATTATGCTCATATTAGTTTTGAAGTGAAACGTAACCTTAATGTTGACGCTAAATATATTAGAACCTTTTTTGATAATTTAACTCTGCGCAGTTTACGTATTGATTTAGTCGAAAGTTCTGATGGTACTTGGAATACCTCTAAACAAGGCTCACGAGCAAGCGCAACTATTAATGGCGGCAAAGTTGATTTTGCTATTCCTAATGGCACCAATAAAGATGACTATGCAGAAGTTTATCGCGACTTTGAGCTTGATGCCGATGACCCATTAGGCACGCGCTATGTGGTTACCGCCAATGTTGATACCGCTAATATTGATGAAGCTGAATTTCTTATTTATGTTGAAATTCGTAGTACTAGCGAGCCAACGCATTTCCGTCAAGCAGGGGCTGATGTGGTATTTAGTAGCGTTACCGGCCGAGATATTTATTATTCAGGGCGTCGCCTTGAAAGTCATGAAGATCAGCTCAGAGTCTTTATTCGCTTTAAGAAAAAGTGGGTGCGCTCATATGCCGATCAAACGGCAACGTTGAATAAAATTAGTTTTGGCAAGCAAGCACCTTCGTTTTAGGGCTGTTAACCTTTGGTGATTATTTTGCCGTAATGAATGTTATAAAGGAATGATTAAAGGTAAGGATACCGGTGCTCGCTGGGGACTGCTGGCAAGTAATAAAAGCTAGAATGATTTTATTACTTGTCAGCTTAAGTCCGTTCAAACTTAATTAAAGTGTAGCTAAAAAACAGTTTAAGCTTATATGATCTGCTGTTTACGCCAGGTGCTTGGCGAAATGCCGTGACGTTTTTTAAAGCTTCTACTAAATACCGCTAATTCGGCATAACCTAACTGCAAGGCTAATTCTGTTAGGGAAATATGGCTACGGGCCATTAATTCACAGGCAATTTCACTGCGGGTTTCTTCGAGTAATTCACTAAAGCATTGTTGTTTTTGTTGTAGTTTTTTTTGTAATACTCTTGGGTGAATGTCGAGCATTGCGGCAATGTTTTTTAAGGTGCAGTCACCTGTGGGTAATAATGCCCGAATACCATGGCAAATTTTAGCTTCTAAATTATTAGGGTGGCGCTGCTCTAACATTTGAAAATGGCGAGCAATATATTGTTTTAGCTGCTGCTGATCAGCATTCGGTTTTAGCGCCAAAGTGCTTTGATGCAATATCATCGCGTTAGAATTGGCATTAAACTCTATCGGGCAGGTTAGCAGCGCATTAAAATCGGCTAAATTTGTGCTTGCTTTATCTTGAGCAAAAAGAATTTTTTTCGGCTCCCATTGCTCACCGACCATGGTTTTCAGCATTCGATAAAGCAGAGCAACACTTAGCTGGCAAAGTTGCTCAGTGTTTACACGGCCTGCAAAGGCTACTTGATAGGAAAATTGATAACCGTTATTTATAGGTGTTAAAGTTACAATCGCCCCTTGGGCATGCATATGCACGTAACGTATCGCCATACGTAGACTTTCTAAAATGCTAGTTTGCTGTGCCATGTATAAACCTATGGTGCCAACAGTAAACAGGCCTTGGTTTACCGACAGCTGCAAACCAAAGGTTGAGCAGTTGCAACGGGTAGCGGCTAATTCCAATAATTGCGCCATTTTAGGGTAAGAAATTAAGGCATCAGGATCACGAATACTGCTGGTGCTTAAACCGACTTGGTCAATTAACTCAACTGGGTTTTCGCCTAGGCTCAGTACCAAGCTTTCAAAGCCTTCTAACGAGCCTGCTCTAACTAAATAATCCATTGCTAAGTGCTATTTTTCATTAATGTCATGCATTGACGATAAGTGCAGCAATGCTGCTTGGTATTATTAACTGCATATAATAGTTTGAATCTATACTGTTTATAGCGGTAATTTTCTTCAATTATGCGATACTTAGTGATAGTTTAACAATCATTTGTTATTAAGCTATTCGTAGAGGGTATATTGCGCAGTTTCAGCGTGTATATCTATGCTTATTTCAGTTACTTAGCGAGAATTCATGCAAGCTATTTATAATCTTCATAACTTTATTGATCAGTTACCTGACGAAGTTCTGTCAAAATTGCGCGAATTAAGTGTGCAGCGCACTTTACCTGATCAAGAAAGTGTTTACCGTCAAGGGTCTGTTTCTAACGAAATG
Source organism: uncultured Alteromonadaceae bacterium (assembly GCA_947501935.1). GTDB lineage: Bacteria > Pseudomonadota > Gammaproteobacteria > Enterobacterales > Alteromonadaceae > CANMXU01. Next base: position 83,154 of record CANMXU010000009.1, on the reverse strand, counting down.
TACCAAATATGCGCTGGCGAAGTGCGCTTATGTAATTACTCTGAAGACGGTAAAGAAATGGTCGTTGGCTCACTTAAAACCGGTGATTGTTTTGGTGAAATGGGTTTGATAGATGAATTGCCAAGGTCAAGCTATGCAATAACTGTTGGTGAAACTAAGCTTAGTGTTTTGAGTAAAAAACATTTTCTTGAGCTTTATCATCAGTATCCCGAAATCGCCAAGCAGTTAAATTTAATGCTGGTGCATCGTTTACGTTTGTTATGGCAACATACTGAAGACGCCAGCACTTTGAATTTACATCAACGTATTGCCCGCACGTTATTACGGTTAAGTTATAGCCATGGCCAACGTGAACCAAATAATATTTATTCAATTAGCACTTCTCATGAAGAATTAGGGCGAATGTTAGGAGCTTCAAGGCAAAGTGTTAGTAAAGAGCTAAAAGCGTTAGAAAAAGAAGGCTGTATTGCAGTGCAATACGGTAAAATTTTTATTAATAACCCTATAATGCTTAATGCAGGTTATGAACGCTTAATGGGGCAAGAGCAACTTACCCCACTTTACAAAGAAGAAGACAAAAACTAGCTTGTTGCCAACATTTTATGAATGGCGTAGTCAGCCATAGCCATAATTGGCAACATGGTATGGGTTGACGCTGTCGTTGGCATAATCGATGCGTCAATGACATAAATATTTTCATCAGTATGTAATTTTAAGTTTTGGTTTACAACACTATGTGCTGCTGAAGTGCCCATACGACAAGTACCTTGTACATGAGCTGATATTAACGTGGTTAAGCCCGGTGATATTTCAAATAAATCAGCTTTATCAATATCGTCAATGCTTTCTAAAACCGGAAATGAATGGTTTGAGAAATACACCTTTTTTGCTCCTGCTTTAAAGAAAAATTCACTGATATTTCTAACCGCATCGCGGGCACGACTTTTCCATTCATCGCTAATTTTATAATCAATAATTGGTACGACTGCGCCATTTTCTTTATATTTCCAGCGCATTTCACCGGAAGGTTGATCAGGTATTAGCAATAAACTGTAATGGGTATGAAGGTAGGCTTGCATTAATTGTTTATGTTGGTCGGCAATACCGGGCAAACCGGTCACCATATTGGCTAATACGCCGCCAATACCTTCGATGCGATAACCGCCTAAACCGTGCTCGACGGTATTATTATCGTATTCAGCTAAATATACCGACTGCGGAATGCCGCGCTGTGAATTCATTTGTTGGTGCTGTTCAAATTGGGCGCCAACCACCATTTGTGGTTGTAAAGAAACATTTTTACCCAACTGTGGCAAACCTTTATCTAGCCCTGAACGCTTTAAAATTGCTGGGGAATGTACCGCACCAGCAGATAAAATAATACGTTTGGCGATAACCTCAACCGGATACTTAGGCGTACGAAGGCCGCGCTCAATCACCATACCATGCACTTTATAGAAGCCATTTTTAAGTTTTTCAATACGATCAACCCGTACATCGGTATATATTTGTGCACCTAATTCAGAGGCTTGCGGTAAATAACTCAAATTAGTCCCTTGCTTGGCGTCGTAAGCACAGCCCTGCATGCAATAGCCGCTGCCAATACAATTCTTTCGGTTCGTATCAAAAATTCCGGCCTTAATGCCTTGTTTTGCTGCAGCATCGAGAATGAGGTTGTTGTTATTGTTGATCAAATTTTGCTTAACAGGCGCAACACCCATTTGTGCACGCACTCGCTTGTATGAAGCGGCTAGAGCCTGTTCGGTTATTTCAGTTATGCCGTGGTGGTGTTGCCAATGCGCTAAAACTTCAGGTGCTATTGGGGTAACATCTGCGGCATTAATTAAGGTTGAACCACCAAAAGCAGAGCCTTGCATTACATTTATTTGTCCGTCTGATGTCATCTGTTGGCCACCTGCACGATAAAGCTGTGGGTACATTTGCTCTTCACGTTGGCTCATATCTTTGGCTTGAAAACGTCCGCCTTCTTCTAATACCACAGTTTTTACACCAGCTTTTGCTAGGTGATAGGCACTTACACCACCGCCAGCCCCAGAGCCAATAACAACCGTGTCAGTGGTTAAGTTTAGCGCTGCGCTGATTTGCTCGCCTTCATAAATCATAACTTTTGCTCCTGTTGTTGAATGAGTGGTCCTTGGTGGCCGATATCGTTCCAGCAAGCCTTGGTGGTATAAAAGAAAAACAATGATAGGGTTTTTAGGGCAATAAAAATTTGTACGGGAATGCCGTCAAGCGTAGCCATACTTACTAATATCTTTGTGCGAACAAGGGTTGAAAGTTGGCTAAATTGTTCGTCAGGTTTACCAAATATAGCGGTAGTTTTATGCTCGATAAATGCTAAAGAGCCTTGTAAGCCAGTCACTATGTCTTGGTCAGCATAAGCAAGGTGTTGGTTAATAATAAGTGCTAAGTTTACGTCTGAAGCTCCTGTTTTAAAGGCACCATTTTGCGGAATAATCGCGTCAGTTACAGCACTTAATATGTTTAATTCAATATCATTAAGTGGCCCATTAGACCGGCTCTCAGCTGCCACTATTACTGGCTCAACGGCAAACGGCTGATTTAAACTATCACATGCTATAATCATAGGTGCAGTACTAAGCACCGCTAATGCTTGTATCGAGCGTTGTAAAAAAATTCGCCGAGACGACTCCGGTAATTGCATAGTGTTGTTCATCATTTAATTCCGCTTGTTGTTGGTGATGTGCCAAATAACGTCACCTTATGATTTATATTCAAGCTGCTTGAATTTGTTTTTTTATGTACAGCACTAACAGTTTACCCAGTCAAAACTTTTTAGCTTGATATATTACGAACACTATTTGACCTATCACGAACGCATTGTTTGTTTAATATCTGTTTGCAGTTGTTAGCAAGTGTTGTGAACTGTTGAGGGCTTGTAGGCTTTTGTGATGATGGGTTAACGCTGCATCTAAAATAAATGTTAACTAGGCGACAGTTATTATTGTAAAAGCTAGCCATACTAAGAAAATAACAATGATTAGAGCAAAACACATGAGTGAACAGAATATACAATTAAGTGACAAGTTTACTGTCAGCCAAGGTCGAATTTTTATAAATGGTGTACAAGTATTAGTACGTTTACCTGTGATCCAGCAGGCGTTAGATAAAAAAGCGGGTTTAAACACCGGTGGTTTTATTTCTGGCTATCGCGGTTCGCCTATTGGTAGCTATGATGCTGCGCTATGGCAAAGCCGTAACATGCTACAAGAAAGTAATATCGTTTTTCAGCCGGGTGTAAATGAAGAGCTTGCTAGTACTGCGGTATGGGGCACGCAACAACTTGATGCTGTGCCAGACGCTAATGTTGATGGCGTTTTCTCTATTTGGTACGGCAAAGGCCCAGGAGTTGACCGTGCAGGTGATGCATTAAAACATGGTAACTTTTCAGGCAGTCATAAAAATGGTGGTGTATTAGTTATTTATGGTGATGATCATCCAGGTAAATCATCAACTATTGCTCATCATTCAGAGCCTGCTTTAGCGGCTAATCAAATTCCTTCGTTGTATCCTTCTAATGTGCAAGAGTACTTAGAATACGGCTTGTTAGGCTGGCAATTATCACGTTACAGTGGTTTATGGGTTGGTTATAAAACCGTTAATGAAACCCTAGAACAAACGGCAACAATTGATATTGACTTAGATAACTTCAAGGTCGTAATACCTGAACCGCTGAGCTTGCCAGAGCAAGGTGTAAATCATCGTCCGCGTGAATATAATCCGATTTTAGATGAAATGTTGGTACACAGATATAAGCTGCCGTTGGTTCACCAGTTTGTTAAAGCCAATAACATTGACCGTATTACTCTTGATAATGACACTAGAAAACTAGGCTTAGTTACCGCTGGTAAGGCTTACCAAGATACTATTCAAGCACTTGAGTTTTTAGGTTTAACCGAAACGAGCGCACAAGCGTTAGGTTTATCTATTTACAAGGTGGGCTGTATTTGGCCACTTGAGCCATCAGGCATTAAAGACTTTGCTCAAGGCCATACTGAGTTATTCTTCATTGAAGAGAAAAAAGCTTTTATTGAAGATCAAGCAGCAAAAATTCTTTATAACGAAACCACCCGCCCTGTTATTGTTGGTAAAGAAGATCATCAAGGGCAAACCTTATTAGCCTCTGATTTACAACTTTCTCCGAAGCAAATTGCTTTAGCTATTGTTGCCCGCTTAAATCACTTAGGCTTGGCAACTGATGAACTTAATACTGCCGCCACAGAGCTTGAACAGCTAAATACCCAAGCGGGTGATGTGACACCACTGGCAGTGCCAAGAACGCCATTTTTCTGTTCAGGTTGCCCACATAATACCTCAACTAAACAGCCTACAGGTAGCATAGCTATGGCCGGTATTGGTTGTCATGGTATGGCAACGGTTGCGCGTCCTAATACTTTACCGCCAACGCAAATGGGCGGTGAAGGTTTAAACTGGACCGGGATGTCGTCATTTTCAGATACCCAACATGTTTTCCAAAACTTAGGTGATGGTACTTATTATCACTCAGGTTTATTAGCTGTTAGAGCAGCGGTTGCTTCTAAAGCTAATATTACTTATAAAATTTTATATAACGATGCTGTTGCTATGACGGGTGGTCAACCGGTTGATGGTCCAATTTCAGTGGGGCAGATCAGCCAACAAGTCACTAGTGAAGGGGTTAAACGCTGTATTGTTGTTACCGACTCACCAGATGCTTACGACGGTAAAAGCGGTTTGGCTGAAGGAGTAGAAATATTCCACCGTGATCGTCTTGACCATGTGCAAAAACTACTCAGAGACACTAGCGGTTGTACGGTACTTATTTACGAGCAAACCTGTGCCGCAGAGAAACGTCGTCGTCGTAAACGTGGTCAATTTCCAGACCCAGCAACACGTCAGTTTATTAACGATGCCGTTTGTGAAGGTTGTGGTGATTGTTCAACCCAATCTAATTGTGTGAGTTTATTACCAAAAGACACGGCGATGGGGCGTAAACGTCAAATTGACCAATCATCATGTAATAAAGATAACAGCTGTGTGAAAGGTTTTTGTCCGTCATTTGTCACGGTAGAAGGTGGTGAAGTACGTAAACCAAAAGCTGCGGCGATTGATGAAAGTTTATTTGCCAGTTTACCTGCGCCACAGGTGAAAGCCCTAACCGATAGCAATTATTGTGTAATGGTGGCAGGCATTGGGGGAACGGGTGTTATCACAGTAACGGCTATTTTAGGTATGGCTGCTCATATTGAAGGGAAAGCGTGTTCAATTTATGACATGACCGGTTTATCGCAAAAAAATGGTGCGGTATTTAGTCACTTACGTTTAGCTAATAACCCTAATGAAATTTCAGCGCCAAGAGTTGGCGTTGCCGATGCTGATCTTGTGGTTGGTTTTGACTTACTCGCGGCATTAGCACCAGAGTCACAACAAACCTTTAACGCAACAAAAACCCAATTTATTGGTAATAGCCGTGTAGCGCCAACAGCCGCTTTCCAATTTATGCCTGACTTAAATGTTGATGGCAGCTTATTAGCCAAACAAATTGCTGGCAAACTGGGTAATGAAAATACGCATATGCTAGACGCAACTGGTTTAGCTGTCGCCTTATGTGGCAATACTATAGCTGCCAATATGTTTGTGGTTGGCTATGCCGCACAAAAAGGCTTATTACCTATTGGTTACGACGCCATTGTTGCCGCCATTAAATTGAATAAAGTTGCCGTAGATTTTAATATTAATGCCTTAAATTTAGGTCGTGTTTGGGCGCATCAACCTCAAACACTTCAACAAATTATTGACCAAGCTAATAGTGCGCAGCAAGAAGTTATTCCAACCTCATTTAAAGACATTGTTGCTCATCGCAGTGCCTTTTTAACTAAATACCAAAACAGTGCTTATGCACAAAGTTATCAAGATGCGGTTGCCAAAGTTGAGGCTATTGATACTAAGTTGGGCAAAACAGAGTTATCAAAAGCAGTTGCGACTAACTTAGCTAAATTAATGGCTTATAAAGATGAATATGAAGTTGCGCGTTTATACAGCTCAGCAGAATTTCTTGAAAAAGTAGCCGGACAATTCGAAGGTAAATACCGTCTTAAATTCAATTTAGCGCCGCCGCTACTTTCAAAAACCAACCCTGATACTGGCTTACCGATGAAAAAACAATATGGTAGTTGGATGTTATCAGCCTTTAAAGTGTTAGCTAAATTTAAAGGTTTACGTGGCACTGCCTTTGATATTTTTGGTTACAACGCCGAGCGTAAACTAGAGCGTGCATTAATTACTGAATATCAACAATTACTGACTGAATTTGTTTCAGACTTAAGTGCTGACAATTACAACGAGGCGGTGAAACTGGCTAAATTGCCAGAGAAAATTCGCGGCTATGGCCATATTAAAGAACGCCATATTGAGCAAATAGCCAATGAAAAAGCGCAATTACTAGCCAGCTTTAGAGCCGGTGGTACGCCAGCACAAGTGGTTGAAATTATAGATCCTAAAAAAGTGTCTGCATAACAATAGGAGTTAAGTAATGATTAATTTAATTGATACGTTAACTGAAATTGTTGGTCAGCAGGGCATACTTTTAGGCGCAGACGCGAAAGCACGTCAGCCTGACTTTTGGGCGCAAGTTGAAAACCCCGCTAAAGCGGTAGTGCGCCCAGCGAATACTGATGAACTTTCACAAGTAATGAAAGCTTGTCATCAAGTAGGGCAAACCGTGGTTACTTGGGGCGGAATTACCGGCTTAGTACACGGCACCTTGCCTACGGCTGATGATATTGCTTTGTCACTTGAACGAATGAATAAAGTAGAACATTTTGACGATGTTGCTGGCACGATGACGGTGGAAGCTGGTTGTGTTTTACAAAAAGTACAAGAAACTGCTATTGATAAAAACTGGTTATTTGCGCTTGATTTAGGCGCCCGAGGCTCGGCTACTATTGGTGGCAATATTGCCACCAATGCTGGCGGAAATCAGGTGATTCGTTATGGCATGATGCGCCAACAAGTTTTAGGACTGGAAGCGGTTTTAGCTGACGGTACGGTGATTAGCTCCCTCAATACCATGCTAAAAAATAATGCTGGTTATGATTTAAAGCAACTATTTATTGGCTCAGAAGGCACTTTAGGTGTGGTCACTAAAGCAGTACTAAAATTAAATCCATTACCTAAAAGTAAACAAACTGCGTTACTTGCTGTTGACAGTTTTGAACAATTAACTCAGTTATTACGACGATTAAACAGTGACTTAGCGGGACAATTAACCTGCTTTGAAGTGATGTGGGATAACTTTTATCAATTAATGGTGCACGAAAGCAAAAAGCATCAAGATATTCTGCCAGGTAATTACCAATACTACGCCTTGGTTGAAGCGCAGGGCGCAGATCCACAAGCCGATAAAGATTTTTTTGAGCAAGTCTTAGGTCAAATTATTGAAGATGGCGGTATCAGCGATGCCGTTATTACCCAGTCTGAAACTCAAGCCGAAAAACTTTGGGCAATGCGTGATGATATTGAAACCTTAATCGGTTCACTATTCCCTGTCTTTGCTTTTGATATCAGCATTCCGCTCGTTGATATGGAGCAATATATCACCGATGTTGAAGCTATGATAAAAGAAGCTTGGCCTGCAGGTAGAGTGGTTACTTTTGGGCATTTAGGCGACGGTAATATTCATTTAGGCGTTGCGGTTGGTGATGGCTCACCAGAAACCAGAACTGCCGTAGAACAACTGGTTTATCAGCGTTTAGCTAAGTGTAATGGCTCTATTTCTGCAGAGCATGGTATTGGCTTAGAGAAGAAAGATTATTTAGGTTGCTCGCGTACCAGTGCTGAAATCTCCTTAATGAAAACCTTAAAGCAAGCACTTGACCCTAAAGGGTTATTAAATCCAGGTAAGGTTATTTAATTCTTATTGGCTTACTTATTTCGTAAAGTAAGCTGATGAGCTTTAGGTGATTTTTTATATAAATAACCACTGAGCGCAGCGGCAATTAAGAACAAAGCAACGCTGATCAACAATTGCTGTTGATCAGCGAGTTTTATGCCGTTACCCATCATTGAAAATATAATCATTTGTGGAATAAAGCCAAGTGCCGAGCCTAATAGGTAAGGTAATAGCGGCACTTTAGCCACGCCTGCCAGTATATTGGTCAGCAAATTACTACCGGCGGGTAAAATTCTAATGATCAAAATTTTAGTAAAAGTATCGTGACTAAAAAAGTCTGCGACTTTAGCTAATGGCTGAGGATATTTCTTCTGCACTTGTGCCGCGAGTAACCAGCGAGCAACCATTAGGCTGATGATACAGCCAGTAATAGCAGCTACAGTGGCCAACAGCGTGCCAGTTGCTATATCAAGCATAAAGCCAGCTGAAAAGGCTGCCACTTGCCGTGGCAAACCAATACTTGTACCTAAGCTTAAACAAATAAATAGCGTTAAAATGCCTAAGTTGCCTTGTGGCAACAAAGCTAAGGTATCATTTAATAAGCTGGAGTTATTTAAAGAAAAATAACTGAGAGCTAAACTTAAAACTACCAGAAGGCCAAAAGCCGAACTATAAATAGCTAATTTACTATTACTTGAAAGTGTCGGCATTACTTATCAATCAAATCTTGTAATAATTTTATCTTAGCCAATTCAAATTCACTCTCGTTTAGAAAACCTTGTTGTTTTAAATTAGCTAACTTATCTAAGGCATCAATAATTTCAGTATCTGTTTCACAATATATTGTTGTAGGATTTGGAGTAATAGCCTTGTCGCTTGCTGAAGTTTCGTGCGGCTCAATGGGCTGGTTTTGTATCGGTACATTTGCTATAGCAGGGGTAATAGTACTGTTCACTGACTGCTGTTCTTGCTGAGAATTACGATGTCCTGTTTGCGCTTCATTAAGCTGCTCAGCAATAAACCAACACCAGTCCATACATTGTTCAAGTACTCGTTCGTATTTTATTTTAGTCAGCCGCTGATTACCTTGACGATAGTATAAACATACCGAATAACTTTTATTGTTATTATCTGTTAGCACAATATCTATATGGCGAATTTTGTCGTCGACCATTTTAATTCGCTGTTCTAAGTTGAATGTATGCAGTAAGTCGCTTTCAATGCTTTGATCAAAGCCGTGTCCGTTTTCACCACTGATGGTATTGATAGTCATATTATTTAACTTTACTTCACTACTGACAATATTCTTGAGGGAAACTTGGCAGCTAACAGACTTACGGTGTCGATCATAAAAAGTGATGGTTTGATTAGACTCACTCAATTCAAAACGAGCAAAGGTTTTATATAAATGCGGTGCTTTATGTTTATCAGCAGGACTAAATTTAAGTTTATAGCCAATAGCCAATATCGCAATAAGAGCAAGTAGTATATAGAGTAGGCTATTGTTGTCTTCAACGTCATCAAAAGAAACTTCAGCAGTGCTTAGCTTGGTAGATTTTTGCTCAAGCTGTGCGGATATAATTTCAAATATAACCTGCTGACTTCGGTTATAAATCGCTAACTCTCCTTGTGGGTCTTGGTAGAGTTCAATATCTGCCGACGGGGTAATGTTTTTGTTAGTGACTGTCCACAATATTTCTGGGCTAAGGTTTTCTTTTGTTAGTTTATCAAGTGCAATGGCATTTAGCTGCCAAGGTTGCTCAGCTTCACGGCTGAAAAACAGCAATTGGTTGCGTAATTCTTTTAAGCTTTTACCTGAATATAGACTTGCTAAACTCAGCTTTTGATTAATAGGAGCTTGCCAAACCAGATATTTATTTTTTTTATTGCGCCAGTCATCGCCGAGTTGAGCGATGGAAATAGCTAAGCGTTTATCAACTTGGTGGTTAACGATTAATTGGCTAGTATTTCTTTTTTGCCAAATTAACTTATGAATTTCCCCCATACCAAGTAAAGCAATTTCATCGCTAATATCTTTGTTTTTAATAAAAGGATTGTCTGGTGGAATGGTGTATTGTTTTAAGCCAAACTTTTCAGGGTTTATTCGTAATACCATACCTGATAATAAGGGCTGTTTAGCATTACCACCGTCATTGGCGACCACAATATGCAGCAAGCCATAGTTATCATCCCAAGTTTGGGCATACGGGTTAAAAGTTAACTGTTTGATTTTATGTGCTTTTGAGGGGGCGCTTACCCGTAATATTTCTCGTTTACTGCTAGGGTCAATGCTTTTGCGGGTAACGGGGTTTAATTGCCATTGTGTCAATACGAGATCATATTGATTATCAACTGAGTCATCACGAACTTGTAAACGTTTTACTTTTTTTGTCTGGTTGTATCTTTCTAGGTGAGCAGTAAATATTTTCCCTGTGCCACTTTGTTCACGCAGTGAAAAACTTGGGTGTGCAGCAATGGCTGTTAACTTAATAAAGTCGTCACTGTCAAAGTAATTGCTTAACTCGATAAGATTTTGATTTTCTTGAAGAGAAGGGCTAAAAAAATTAATCTGCCCTTGTTCATTAGCTAATAAGTATTTTTTTTGATTATTAGGAATTAGTGAGGGGGTTAACCAATTTGCATTGTCTGAATTTTCTGTTAAATCTTTGACTTTTATAGCTTGATAGGGCTGAGCAGAAACTTTAGCCAATATCGCCAATACTATGAAAAAACTATAAATGCCACGCCTAAATAACTGAGCAATAAACAAGCTTTTGGTATTATTCATAGTCAGAGGTTAATCCTTAATCTTTTTCTATGTTGACTCAAAAGCATAAAATACAAAAGCATATTTATCATATTCTAGGGCACTTTTGAAAATTTCTTCATTGAGCATCATTTATTTTTTTAATAAGTCGACTTGCTTAGCTTCAATAAACTGCGATTTGTTGGCATCTTTCAAGTAATTCAATTTTCCGTCAATCACTACGCTGTCGTTAATGCTGGCATGCTCTTTCAGGTAACTGGCTTGTTTTCCCCAAAGATGCACCGGTCGTTTAATTAAAAAACTGCGTAATTTTTGTGTTATTGGTGAATAAACTTGGTGATTTATTTCAACAAAAAATTCTGCTAATTCTATATTTTTTTCGGTAGTAACTAGCTTGATCTCAGAGGTAATATGACCACAACATTGCACTTGATTTAATGATTGTGCGTAGCCCTTTGCATAACTTTGGGCAAAGGTGGCGTGGATAATTTCACGGTCAGACTTCGAGCTATTGAGTAAATACCCTTGAATAAACAACACATCGCCTTTATCGGCATGTATTAATGCTTGTTCGACTGCTTCACCAATCACTTTTATGGTATGAAAACTGGTCCATTCTTTAAACTGCTTCGTGCTTTTATCATACCAACGGCTATGGGTCGCTAAGGTTAATTCAGCCACCGCAACTACTGGGTTGGCTTGATACCTAATTTCAGGTTTAGCTACTAAATTACCTAATAAGGTGACAGTACATAAATCGATACTGTTAAAAGACGCGTTCATTAAAATGCTTATTTTCTACTGTTGATACGCTAATTTACGTAATGTCTTAAATGCAAGCAACTGTTTAGAGAGATCTTTGTCGAAAAAACTTCAATATTCTCATTTTTATAGCAACACTGTAGTAAAAAACAGAAAAGGGCGTAGAAGTTAGTTAAATTAATGACTATCTTGCTTGGTTTCACTAAAATAATGATTACACCTTTATTGATGATAAGTTGCGAACACTTGAAACTAAAAAATAATAGGCTTCACTGTGCATGGTTGGTTGTTCTGATATTGAGTTTTTTGCCAATATCAAGCATGGCTGAACCTAAGGCAACCGATAGCTGCTTATTAGAGCAAATAAAGCTTGCTGATGACGATATGTCGATTGGCGAAATTAAACAGCATTGTCAGCAAATAATGAAAGCTTTACAGCAAGGCCCTTTGCCAGAAATACCAAGCACTCCGTTGATTAATAGCCGTTTAGAGGCTGAACGCAAAGTTGCCTTTAATCCTTACGTGCTCACTCCGCACAAAATGAACTATATTCTACCGGTGAGTTATAGCACTGACATTAATAGCCAAGCGTACAGTGGTGAAGCAGGTTGGGGTGGTGATTTACAAGATGTTGAGGCTAAATTTCAGTTAAGCATTAAAGTACCGCTGACCGAGAGTATTTTTGTTGACGGTGACCGTTTAGCTTTTGGTTTTACTTTACAGTCGTGGTGGCAAGTTTATAACCAAAATTTATCGCGACCGTTTCGCGAAACTAACTATCAACCTGAGCTGTTTTATTTTATGCCGCTCCAATATCATCCTCTAGGTGGTGACACTGGCTTAATGTTAGGCTTTGAGCATCAATCAAATGGTCGCTCTCAGTTATTATCACGTAGTTGGAATAGAGCCTACGCAAATTTGTTTTTTGCTAAAGAAAACTTTGTGCTTTCGTTTAGACCCTGGTGGCGCATATCTGAAGGTGATGAAAAAACCACACCAACAGAGTCAGGAGATGATAACCCAGATATTACCGATTATATGGGCCATTTTGAAATGATCATGGCTTATCAGTGGGATGAGTATGAATTCGCCTTTACCGGCCGACAAAACTTCAGTAGCCATAATGGCGGTATGGAATTAGGTTTTACTTTTCCATTAACGGGTCGTTTAAAAGGTTACTTTCAATATACGCAAGGTTACGGCGAGAGCTTAATTGACTATAATCACTCGCAACAACGCTTTGGTTTAGGAATTGCCTTAACCGATATTTTCTAGTCATTCTTATTGAGTTACTTCTATTTGCCATATTAATAGAGGCAATGGCAAAGAATTAAGGCATAAATAGCATAAGGAAAAATATGAAAAATCGTGGCTTTTCACTTGCAATTGTTGGTCAAGTTTTGGTGGTATTCTTTAGTGTTCAAACTGTGAGTTTTGCCTTTTCAACACAAAACTCCACCAGCCAAACAAAAACTGATAAATGGTTAAAAGAGCGCTTTAGCGAGCAACACATGCAAATTATCCCTATTGTCGCGGTTGCTGATATGTTTTTTGCCTGCAACCAAGATCGTCAAATAGATAAGCAACATTATCCAATAAAATATTTAGTTGAAGAAATGGACAAGCAATTATTGGCTGACAAGCTGCAGCAATGTTTGGCTGATGATACGATGCAGTCAGATGTGGCGATAAACTACGGTTTAACGGGATGTTTTCATGTGCAGTTAGCAAATTTACCCGAGCAAGAGAGGCTGCAAAAAATGAAGTTAGTTAAGCAAGCTATTTCGTCGCTATCTCGTGAGCAACGCCAACAAAGTTTAACGCAATGTATTACTGACCAAGCGATTGGTTATCTGCGCTAGGCTTTTTCTCGTTAGTTTTTTTTTCAGTAGCGAATGAGCTAGGCAAAATTTCAACACCAACCATACGAGCAAGTTTTATAGCTAACGGTATGGTGATTGGGGCAAAGGGTAATACCGCAAATACACCTAAACCTAACCCTTTTAATAAGTCGACAAATTGCTTATTGGCGATTCTTATTTCTTCAGCGCTGGCTTGGCGTTGAGTATACTTTTTATAAATGCCGAGCATTTCTTTGGTTTCTTGTTTTTCCTGCGCAAGGGCAAACTTCACTCGAATCATCGAGCGTTTTAAACGCATAGCCCCACGACGTCGACTAATGCTAGTAACGCGAATAGGGGCTTTAACAAAATAAATCCAAATTTTCATACGAGGATTTTCGCATATTGTGTTTGGCATGTATGTAGCTAGGCTAATTAATTCACCATTGCGCTGCTCAAAGTCAATTGATTTTCATCTAATAGCTGAATTTAAAGGGCTTCATAAACAACATATTCATAGTTTGTAACAAATACTTTGCTGTTAACTAAGGGTAATTTTTCAATTATGTTTTATTATCCTTTATAGTGGTTCAATCAGGTTAAAGTGAGATAAAGACAATGGGACATGAAACACCTAAAATTTTAGTGGTTGATGACGACATGCGATTACGATCGTTATTAGAGCGCTACCTTGTTGAGCAAGGCTTTGTGGTTAGAAGTGCTGCCAATTCTGAACAAATGGATCGTTTACTTGAACGTGAAAACTTTCACTTACTTGTGCTTGATTTGATGCTGCCAGGCGAGGATGGTTTGTCTATTTGTCGCCGTTTACGTCAAGACTCGAACGACATTCCTATTGTCATGTTAACTGCCAAAGGTGATGAAGTTGACCGTATCATCGGTTTAGAAATTGGCGCTGATGACTATATGCCAAAACCTTTTAATCCGCGTGAATTACTCGCTCGTATTAAAGCGGTATTACGTCGTCGTGTTCAAGAAGCTCCAGGGGCACCAGCTCAAGAAGAAAATATTATTTCATTTGGCGAATACCATTTGAACCTAGCGACTCGGGAAATGTTAAAAGGTGATGTAAGTATGCCGCTAACCAGTGGTGAATTTGCGGTACTAAAAGCCTTGATAACTCACCCAAGAGAACCGCTTTCACGTGATAAATTAATGAATTTAGCACGCGGTCGAGATTACTCTGCCCTTGAACGTAGTATTGATGTACAAGTGTCACGCTTGCGTAGAATGTTAGAAGTAGACCCGGCAAAACCTCGCTATATTCAAACAGTTTGGGGTTTAGGTTACGTATTTGTGCCCGAGGGTAAAGCTGTTGCTTAGCCCATGTCTAGAAAAGCTGAATCAAGAGCTTTTTCAAGTTTAGGCCATTATGAAAATACTTCCTAAAAGTGCCTTCGGACAAACGGTTTTATTGGTTGGCGCATTATTATTAGTTAATCAAATCGTTTCCTATGTATCGATAGCTTTATATATTATTCAACCTAGCTCTCAACAAATAAACCAACTGCTTGCTAAGCAAATTAAGGTTGTCTTTATTGATATTAAAGATGCTGATATGAGCCCGCGCATGGCCGAGGTTTTTCATCAGGAAACGGGGATTGGCGTTTATCATGAGCGCGATGCGTTGGCGTTGGGTCTGCAAAATGCCATCTACTTTCCCTTTCGCTCAGAAGAAATGTCACAACTCCTTGATGGCCCCGCTGAAGTACGTATCTCAACTGGTGACGAATACCTGTTTTGGATCCGAGCACCGCAAGCGCCACATCTATGGGTGAAAATTCCGCTGTCTGGCTTAGAAGAAGCGAATTTCTCTCCTTTGCTGGTGGTTTTGATGATTCTCGGTGTTTTAAGTGTAGTTGGCGGCTGGATATTTGTTCGTCAGTTAAATAGGCCGTTAAAAGCCTTACAGGTAGCGGCGGAAGAAGTTGGCCGTGGTGCTTTTCCAAAACCTCTAAAAGAGCAAGGCACCACTGAGATCGTTTCCGTAACTCGCGCGTTTAATCATATGTCTAAAGGTATTAAACAGCTTGAAGCCGATAGAAATTTATTAATGGCGGGTATTTCTCACGACTTACGAACGCCGTTAACCCGTATTCGTTTATCAACAGAAATGATGTCAGAAGCAGATGAGTTTCTCAAAGAAGGTATCGATAATGATATTGATGATATGAATAATATTATCGATCAATTTATTGATTATATTCGCCATGATAAAGAAGATCAGGCCGAACTAAGTAGCATTAATGACTTATTGCATGAAGTGGTGCAAGCTGAGGCAATTAATGAGCGTGAAATTCAATTTGTTAGCGGAGATTGCCCCGCGATACCATTACGCTATGTTGCTATGAAACGTGCAGTAGTTAATTTAATGCAAAATGCTTTGCGTTATTCTAGTGGTATTATTTTTATTACCTCAGGTGTCGATGAAGCAACAGAACAAGTATTTTTCACTATTGAAGATCAAGGTCCCGGTATTTCTGAAGATGAAATAGAGCATTTATTTCAGCCATTCACCCAAGGGGATAAAGCTCGTGGTGGTGTTGGCAGTGGCCTAGGTTTAGCGATTATTAAACGTATTGTTGATATTCATGGTGGTAGAATTACTTTATCAAACCGTGCTGAAGGTGGTTTAGCAGCCAAAGTATGGTTACCTATCAATATTTAAATCTAAATCTAGTTTTTATAATATTCAGCAAACAAAAAAAACCAGCTATTATGCTGGTTTTTTGTTTTATGATAAGTGTTTTACCAAGTCATACTGTTTAGTCAGTTACCCATTAAGCACTTTTAGCGGCATCTTGTTGTAATACTTCAGGACCAGCAGCAACAAGTGACTGGCCATTTTCAGTATCAGTGAACTTTTCGAAGTTATTAACAAAACGTCCTGCTAAGTCGATAGCTTTATTTTGCCATTCAGTCGGGTCCGCATATGTTTGGCGTGGGTCAAGAATATTATCTTCTACACCAGCAACATGCGTTGGTACTTCCAAGTTAAACATAGGTAAAACTTCAGTATCAGCATGATCAATTGAGCCATCTAAAATAGCATCAATAATCGCACGGGTAGCTTTAATTGAAATACGTTTTCCTGTGCCATTCCAACCGGTGTTAACTAAATAAGCTTCTGCACCAGCTGCTTGCATACGTTTACGTAATACTTCAGCGTATTGCGTAGGATGCAAGCTTAAGAACGCCGCACCAAAACAGCTAGAAAATGCTGGTGTTGGTTCAGTAATACCACGCTCTGTACCGGCTAATTTAGCGGTAAAGCCTGATAAGAAGTAATACTCAGTTTGTGCCGGAGTTAATTTTGCAACTGGCGGTAATACACCAAACGCATCAGCAGTTAAAAAGATGACTTTTTTCGCATGACCTGCACGAGAAACCGGTTTAACAATATTTTCAATATGATTAATAGGGTATGAAACACGTGTATTTTCAGTTTTTGAATTATCATCAAAATCAATTGTGCCGTCGCTTGCAACGGTAACATTTTCTAATAATGCGTCACGACGAATCGCTTCATAAATATCGGGTTCATTTTCTTTACTTAAATTGATGGTTTTTGCGTAACAGCCACCTTCAAAGTTAAATACGCCATTATCATCCCAGCCGTGTTCATCATCACCAATAAGTGCACGTTTTGGATCTGTAGAAAGGGTGGTTTTACCGGTGCCAGATAAACCGAAAAATACCGCGACATGACCATCTTCACAAACGTTAGCACTACAGTGCATTGAAGCAATGCCTTTTAATGGTAAAAGGTAGTTCATCATTGAGAACATACCTTTTTTCATTTCGCCGCCGTACCAAGTACCACCAATTAACTGAATTTTTTCAGTTAAGTTAAAGGCAACAAAGTTTTCAGAATTAAGGCCTTGTTCTTGCCAGTTTGGATTAGTGGTTTTTGCACCATTCATTACCACGAAATCAGGTTCGTAATCTTTCAGTTCTTCATCAGAAGGTCGGATGAACATATTCTTAACAAAATGTGCTTGCCATGCTACTTCAGTAATAAAGCGCACTTTTAAGCGAGAATCTTCATTAGCACCACAGTAAGTATCAACTACAAATAAACGTTTACCCGATAATTGCGTAGTGACTAAACCTTTTAAGCTATCCCAAGTTTCTGGTGTCATCGGTTTATTGTCGTTTTTACCTTGATCAGACCACCAGACAGTGTCTCGGGTAACATCATCACGAACAATATACTTGTCTTTTGGTGAGCGGCCGGTAAATATTCCGGTATCCACTGATACTGCGCCAAGTTCAGTAACCACTCCTTTATCATAACCACTTAAACCTTCTTTGGTTTCTTCTGTAAAAAGTAACTCGTAAGAAGGGTTATAGACAACCTCGGCTACATCGTTGATCCCGTATACAGACAAATCGATCGAGTTGTTTATAGCAGTCATGGCGTATATTCTCCAAAGTTATGACAATAGTTAAGTAATAATTAAATAAAATTAATAAAGGTTTCCCTCTTGAGGCGCCAATTCTAGGTGATCAGCGGGTAAAACAAAAGTAAAATATAGCTATCTATGAAAGTTTTCATTATAACTTTCATGAATATCATATTTTAAATGATAGAGGCTAATTGGTTATAACAAAAGTTTCATCATAAATTTAGCCTGAGTATATTTTAGCAAAGCTACTTGAGTTATTAATAAAAATAGCCTCTCCATTATTTAAACAAAGGGTTTCGGAGGTTTTGAATTTGTGATTAAATCCATATTTGAAAGTGTCTAATTTCTTTACAATTATTTATTTTTAATGTAATAGGTCTTTCTATGTTATTGTTTTTGTGTGTTATTTTATCTTGGTCTCATTCTTGCTGTTGCTTGAGTTAGCATTAAATAATAAAAACTATCGAAGGTTTCAAATGTTGAGTAATAAATTTAATTTTAAAGCATATGTATTTGCGGGCGCGGCTTTATTTATCGGTACACAAGCTCAGGCGGGTTTAATTGATGAAACATGGCAAGTACAAGTAACGTACGTTGACGGTAATTATAGTAACTACGCAGTAAATGATACTTTAAGCTTTACCGTAACCTATGATGATGCATCGTTAAAAGTGACTGAATATAGTTATGGAGTAACGAATACTTATTGTACCGGTAGTGCCTCGTATGATGCAGGCTGTACCTATTCTTATCCAGGCTTTAATTTATTTGCTGATATCTCAGCAGGAAGCGTAGGTAACTCTTTAGAAGACTTTTTTGATATAAGTGCGTTGTTAGCTGATGGTGGCAGTCTTTATGGTAATGATTACCAAGCTGATTGGCGTTATGAAGACTCGTCTTATGGACAATTGTCAATTAATCACAATGACTTTGGTTTGTATTCTGGTTATGAGATAATTGGTAATGACAAAAGCTATTACGATGGCTCAGCTTATCTTAATGGTTATGATTCAACTGGTAATTATCTATATTCAAATATTAACTTTAGTGTTTTAGGTGTTAGCACTACACCCGCAAATGCTCAAAAGCCCTCTATTGAAGTGAGCGAACCGAGTACGTTGGCACTGTTTGGCCTAGCACTATTTGGTTTAGCGGCCCGTCGCAAAAAAGCGGTCAAGTAACTTTTATTTAAAAATATTACATGAAGCAAATATAAAAAACCGGAATGCTTTCCGGTTTTTTATTACCTAAATAACGCTAATGCTGAAAATCATGCTCAACTACTAGTGTTTAAGTTCATCAGTAAAAATAGCTAGTTCTTTATCACCAAACGCATAAGTGGTTAGGCAATAATCACAAGTCATACTTACTTCACCTTGCTCAGCCAAAATATTCTTTAGCTCGTTTGGTTCAATTTGTGAAATCGCTTGCATGCACTTATCTGCCGAACAGCCACACTGATAACTGACTTGTTGCGGTTCAAACATTCTAACTTCTTCTTGATGATATAAACGATATAAAAGCGTTTCTGCGTCAAGGCTGAAGATTTCGTCTTCTTTTATTGTGTCAGTTAGTTGGCATAAATGTTGGTAGTCTTCTAATTGCTGTTCTTTAGTGTCGCTATCAGGTAAAAGTTGCACTAAAGCACCGGCCATCTGTTGTTTTTCAGTATCGGCATATAACCAAATGCTAGTGGGAATTTGCTCAGATACTTCAAAATAATGGGCAAGACATGCCGCTAGCGTGTCTTGATCCAAAGCAACAATACCCTGATACGGTTCGCCTTTTTCAGGTCTTATGGTGATCACCATATTACCTTTACCAATTAAAGCATTTAAACCTAGCGCGGTCGTTTGTTCAGCTAAACGGGCTATACCACGCATTTCTTGCTGATGATTACCATTAACTGACATATAACCGACCGGCCCATCGCCTTGCAGTTGCACAGTTATATCGCCTTCAAATTTTAAAGTGGCGGTTAATAAACAGGTTGCAGCCAATAATTCACCTAACAGTTGTTGAACGCCTGCTGGGTAATTATGGTTATTAATAATCGCTTGATAGCTTTGCTTTAATTGTACTAATTCACCTCGCGCATGAAGGTTGTCGAATAAGTATCTGTTTAATACATCGGTTTGAGCACTCACGGGCTAAATCCTTTCTTTAAATTGTCGAAGTTTACGACGTTGTTTTTTGTCTGGTTTAGTATCTGACGCAGGGCTAAGTAAAATACCTTGCTGGCGTGCTAAAGCATTTTTCTCTCGGCTAGCGATACTGTTAGTTGTTTCTTTATATAAGGTGACGGCAAAAGTTGCGTCACGACGTTTGTCTGCTAAAGCAATAACGTCAACTTCTTTTTCTTCAAAACCTTGGCGTATTTTAATGGTGTCGCCAATCGATACAGCCTTGCCTGATTTAGTGCGTTGGCCGTTATAAAAAACCTTGCCGCCGTCAATCATTTGCTTGGCAATGGCGCGAGTTTTGTAAAAACGGGCTGCCCACAACCATTTGTCTAAACGTGTTGAACTATTTTCAGTCATACTGTTCTTACCTTGTTAAGGGGTGTTGCACAGGAATTTAAAGTTACATTCTGAAACTTTTTAATTGTATAAAGGTACAAAATATCCCGTAAAAACAAACCACAACAATGAAAAGCCTATAGGGGCTGATATAGGTTAATTGAAAGTATCGCGCAAATTATCATAACCCTATAAGTTTCGCTACTTTGACAGCTAAAAAAGAATTTTGTAATAAAAAACACTGAGCCCCTTGTTGGTGAGCCCATGGTCAAGTATTATCATTGAAGCTTTTTCTCAGATGTATGATAAATATTAGTAATATAAATATGCAATTGCCAGTTAACATAGTATCGCTAGGCGATACTATCGCCAAATTACCGCAAAAAAAAATCGCTAAATCCATCAGCCTGTTGTTGATGCTTTATGTTGCTTATTTGGCGGCGCAAATAACTTGGTTGATATTAACGCCAACAGATAACCAAGTATCGAGTGCAATTGTCAGTAATACACCATCAAATAACTCCAATTTAAAAAGTGAAAAACTCAGTATTGCTGAACTGCAGTCGTTAAATTTATTTGGCCAATATAATGCTAAGCCGGTAGAGAAGGTTGTTGAAGAAGTCGAGAAAGTACCTGAAACCCGATTGAAATTAGTTTTATCAGCAACGGTTGCCAGCGACGAGTCGAGTATCTCTGCGGCTGTAATAGAGAATAATGGCAAACAAGAAACATACGGTATTGGTGATAAAATTACCGATACCCGCGCAACACTAGAACAAGTATTAATGGACCGAGTTTTAATAAAACAGTCAGGGCGTTTAGAAACCTTAATGCTTGACGGTTATGCTTATGGAGCAGCTCCGCCAGTACGTCAACCTAAAGCACAGCCTGCTGATATTCCGCATCATAGCCCTGCACGAATTTCGTCACCTAATGTAGTTGACCAACGACATAATAAAAGCATTAGCGCGCAGGCAAAAAATTTAAAAAGAGACCTTGCTGATAATCCGGGGAAAATTACTGATTATTTGAAAATATCACCTAAAAGACAAAACGGTAATATTATTGGCTATCAATTAAGGCCAGGTAAAGATCCAGAGTTTTTCAACAACGCAGGATTAAAGGCGGGAGATGTAGCTATTCAAATGAATGGTTTTGACTTATCTGCACCCATGGAAGCCGCCCAAGCATTACAAGCTTTAAAACAAGAAAAAGAAGTATCATTATTGGTTTCTCGTAATGATGATGTAACAGAAATACTTTTTAGTATCGATAATTAAAAGAACGTATTAACTTATGAAAATTTTCTCAATTACTAAGCAAGCTATTAATAAACTTGTTAAAAAATCATTACTAATGTTGTTCGCAGCGTTGGCGTTAAATACCCTAATATTATCGGCTGCTAATGCTGCAAGTTATTCGCCTAATTTCAAAAACACTGAAATTACCGAGTTTGTTAATATTATTGGTAAAAACTTGCAAAAAACCATGATCGTTGACCCAAACGTTCGTGGCAAAGTTAATGTGCGTAGCTACGATTTACTTACTGAAGAACAGTATTATCAGTTTTTCTTAAATGTTTTAGAAGTTTATGGTTTTGCTGCGGTTGAGATGGATAACAACATCATTAAAATTATTCGCAATAAAGACGCGAAAACTTCTTCCATTCCTGTGGTTGGTGATGACAACCCTGGTATAGGTGACGAAATGGTCACCCGAGTTATTGAAGTTAAAAATGTTACCGTGCGTGAATTAGTGCCGTTATTACGCCAATTATCTGATCAAGCCGGTTCAGGCAATGTAGTTAACTACGACCCAGCTAACGTTATTATGCTAACGGGTACTGCGGCGGTAGTTAATCGATTAGTTAAAATTATCGAACGTGTTGACCGCGCGGGTGACCAAGCAGTACAAATTATTCCATTAAAATATGCTTCAGCAGCAGAAATGGTGCGTATTATTGAAGCGATGAATAATAGCTCATCTGGTAAAACTGCTGGCACACCAACCTTTTTAATTCCTAAAATTGTTGCCGACGAACGTACCAATAGCGTTATTGTTAGCGGTGAAGTACAAGCACGTGAACGTGTTGCCGATTTAGTCTCTCGTCTAGACAGCGAACTAGCAACCAATGGCAATACCCGTGTTTATTATTTGAAATATTCAAAAGCAGAAGACCTAGTTAAAGTATTGCAAGGGGTGAGTGAGTCAATCGCTTCAGAAAGCCAAAGCACTAAAACTTCAAGTTCAAAAAGCCAAAAGCGTAAAATTAGTATTGAAGCCCATGCTGATACCAATACCATAGTTATTACTGCTCAACCTGATATGTTGCGCTCTTTAGAAGCGGTTATTCGTCAACTTGATATTCGTCGTGCGCAAGTATTGGTTGAAGCGATTATTGTTGAAGTATTTGAAAGCGACGGCATGAGCGTTGGTGTGCAGTGGTACAGCGAAAGTGGCGGTTTTACCCAATTTAACAATGGCCCTGCTTCTCTTGGTCAAGTAGCTGCGGGTGCCCATGCTGCGAAATCAACACCAGGTGCATTTACTCCTGCAGTGTTACACCCAGATACTGGTAATGTTGTTCAAGAAGCACATCAGGCTCCTGATATTGAAGGCGATTACAGCCTATTAGCACAAGCATTAGGCAGCGTAAGTGGCATGATGTTCGGTATTATGAAAGACGACTGGGGCGCTATTGTACAAGCGGTAAGTTCAGACACTAACTCTAATATTCTTGCAACACCAAGTATTACCACGCTTGATAACGAAGAAGCTTATTTTATTGTTGGTCAAGAAATTCCTATTCTTACCGGCTCTACTGCGAGTGGCAATAACAACAACCCATTTCAAACCGTCGACCGTCAAGAAGTCGGTATTAAATTGCGTGTTACCCCACAAGTAAACGAAGGCTCAGGCGTGCAATTAACTATCGAACAAGAAGTTTCTTCAGTGAGCGGTACCACCGGTGTTGATATTTCAATTAACAAAAGAGAAATTAAAACCACAGTATTAGCTGACAGTGGCGCAACCGTTATTTTGGGCGGCCTAATTGATGAAGACGTGCAAGAAAGTGAGCAAAAAGTACCATTTTTAGGTGACATTCCAATTCTTGGTCATTTATTTAAATCAACCGGCAACTCGGTACGCAAACGTAACCTAATGGTATTTTTACGCCCGACCATTATTCGCGATGCACAATTAATGAATGAAATGACCAAAGCCAAATATAACTATATTCGTGCCACTGAGCTTATTAAGAAAGAAGAAGGCATGGAGCTATTAAGCGACGAGAAAATACCGTTATTGCCTGAGTGGAATGAAGAATTAAAATTACCACCGTCTTTTGATGAGTACATGAATAAGCAAGACGATGAAGGTAAAGGCACAGACGTAGACCGTTTGAAAAATAACGACTCAGCAGAACAATAATCATGAGCGATATTGATACTAGTCATGAGGTTGATGAAGCAGCTCAACCAGAAATTATTGTTAGCTTAGCACTGCCGTTTGGTTTTGCTAAGCGACATAGCGTTTTGCTGAGCCAAAATGAATCAGGCTATACCTTACATTGTTTGGCAAGCGTTTCTGCTGAGCTTATTTCTGAGGTTCGTCGTATTGTTCGTGAACCATTTGCTTTTGATATTTTAACCGCTGAAGAATTTGAGCAAAAGCTTACTATTGGCTACCAGCAAGACTCTTCTGAAGCTAAGCAGATGATGGAAAATATTGGTAACGAGGTTGATTTATACTCGCTTGCCGATGAAATGACCGAAACTGAAGACTTACTTGAAAACGAAGATGACGCGCCAATTATTAAATTAATTAACGCCATGCTTAGTGAAGCGATTAAAGAACGTGCTTCTGATATTCATATTGAAACCTTCGAAGAAACCTTGCAAATACGTTTCCGTGTTGACGGCGTATTACGTGAAGTATTAAAACCGAATCGCAAACTCGCCTCGCTATTAGTTTCGCGTATTAAAGTTATGGCGAAACTTGATATCGCGGAAAAACGCATTCCACAAGATGGCCGTATTTCATTGAAAATTGCCGGTCGCGCGGTTGACGTGCGGGTATCTACCATGCCAACAGGCCATGGTGAGCGAGTAGTTTTACGTTTACTTGATAAAAACTCAGCGCGTTTAGACTTAATCGACTTAGGCATGACCGAAACCAATCGTGGCTTTTTCTCTGATCTTATTGAAAAACCTCACGGCATTATATTGGTAACCGGGCCAACTGGTTCAGGTAAAAGTACTACGCTTTATGCTGGCCTTACCCAAATTGATCATCACGAACGTAACGTACTTACCGTCGAAGACCCAATAGAATATGCCATTGAAGGTATTGGTCAAACCCAAGTAAATACTAAAGTCGATATGACCTTCGCTCGTGGTTTACGCGCCATACTTCGACAAGATCCTGATGTGGTGATGGTGGGTGAAATTCGTGATTTAGAAACCGCACAAATTGGCGTACAAGCAAGTTTAACCGGTCACTTAGTATTATCAACTTTACATACTAATACTGCAGCTGGCGCTATTACCCGTATGGAAGATATGGGCGTAGAGCCATTTTTACTTTCGTCAAGCTTGCTTGGCGTATTAGCACAACGCTTAGTTCGTACCCTTTGTCCACATTGTCGTGCAGAACATTTACCTGATGAAGAAGAACGACACTTATTAGGTTTAGCAGACGATAACCAATTACCTATTTATCGCGCTGTAGGCTGTGATGAATGTAACTTTAAAGGTTATAAAGGCCGTACTGGTATTCATGAATTATTACAGGTTGATGATAAGGTACGCGAACTTATTCATAACGGTAAAGGCGAACAAGCAATTGAAAAACTTATTCGTACCACCACGCCAAGTATTCGACAAGACGGCTTTGATAAAGTAATGGCTGGCTTGACCACCTTAGAGGAAGTTTTACGGGTAACCCGTGAAGATTAGCGGGTAAGTAATATGGCAGCATTTGATTATCAAGCGGTTGATAGCCGCGGTAAAACCAAAAAAGGCGTTATCGAAGGTGATACACCTCGCCAAGTACGTGGTTTATTACGCGACCAAGGCTTAATGCCGACAGAAGTCACGGCAAGTTTAAAAAAACATCGCCAGTCATCTGGCAAAAGCCGCTTTGGCGGTGCTAAAAAAATATCTGCAGCAGAGCTAGCTTTATTAACTCGTCAATTAGCCACTTTGGTTGAGTCGGGTTTGCCGCTGGAAGAGTCATTAATTGCGGTTGCTGAACAATGTGAAAAAAATTCACTGAAAAGCATGATCATGGCAGTTCGTACTAAAGTTACTGAAGGTTATGGTTTGGCTGAAAGTATGGCGGAATATCCGCAAATTTTTAGTCATTTATACCGTTCTATGGTTGCCGCCGGCGAAAAATCAGGTCACCTTGATAAAGTACTTAATCGCTTGTCTGACTATACCGAACAGCGCCAAGAAATGCGCTCACAGCTTATTCAAGCTTTGGTTTATCCTATTATTATGACCATAGTTGCGGTTGGCGTTATTGCGATTTTATTAGTTGCGGTAGTACCTAAAATTGTTGGTCAGTTTGAACATATGGGTGAAAACCTGCCCGGCACTACTCAGTTTTTAATCGCCAGTAGTGACTTTTTACGTGACTACGGAATTTTCATTGTCATGCTTATTGCCGCGGTGATGTTTATTTTTGCGCAATTAATGAAAAAGCCGGCTTTTCAGATGAAAGTTCATCAACGTACTTTGCAAATTCCCGGTATTGGCAAAGTAGCTCGCAGTATAAATACCGCAAGATTCGCTCGTACGTTAAGTATTTTAACTGCAAGTGCTGTGCCTTTATTAGAAAGCATGCGTATTTCCGGCGAAGTGCTGGAAAATTTATATATTAAAAAGCGCGTTGCTGAAGCCGGTGACAAAGTACGTGAAGGTTCAAGTTTACGTTTATCACTTGAGCAAACTAAACTTTTCCCACCTATGATGCTACATATGATCGCCAGTGGTGAAAAAAGTGGTCAACTAGAGCATATGTTAGGCCGAGCAGCTGATAACCAAGACCGTGATTTTAAAGCCTTAGTAAGCATTTCATTAAAAGCATTTGAACCAGCGCTTATGGTTTCTATGGCCTGTGTGGTATTGTTTATCGTTATGGCAATATTACAACCGATTTTGCAATTAAATACCTTAGTTGCCGGTTAATACTTTTATAAAAATAATAATTCTTTTCGATCAAATTTACCTAGTAGGAAAGCAACAATGAAAAAATTAAACAGCAAGTCACAACAAGGTTTTACCTTATTAGAAGTTATGGTAGTAATCGTTATTTTAGGTATTTTAGCTAGTATGGTGGTACCTAACTTAATGGGTAGCCAAGAAAAAGCTAATATGCAAAAAGCCGTGCAAGATATTACCGCTTTAGAAAATTCTATTAGCATGTACAAGTTAGACAACTATAACTACCCAACCACAGAGCAAGGTTTAGAAGCCTTAGTAGAAGAAACGACCACTGAGCCTTTACCGCGTCGTTTCCAAGAAGGTGGTTATGTTAAACGTTTACCTAACGACCCTTGGGGTAATGAATATCAATTATTGAATCCGGGTGAAAATGGCAAAGTTGACCTTTTCTCTATGGGACCTGACGGCGAAGCTGGCACTGACGATGATATTGGTAACTGGAATTTAGGCGATTATCAATAAGCCTTATTGATAATTACGCACTAAGCTAGGCTAAATTAATCACTATGAAACTCGCTAAAGCACTATCGGCTAAGTCACGTTCGGTTACGGTAAAAAAAAACTTAGGTTTTACCTTAATCGAAGTGATGTTAGTGATCGTTTTAATTGGCTTAATGGCGAGCGTTATACAATTTAATATTAGCGGCGAAGAACCTGAAGATATTTTAGAAAAAACCAGTGCCCGCTTTGCGGGCATTTTTGATGTCGCTGCAGAATATTCACTGCTCAATAATATTGAACTTGGGGTATTGGTCGATAAAAGCGAATACAAATTTTTAGGCTTTGACGGTACATCTTGGGCTGAAATTCCTGAGCAAGAACTATTTACTACAGTAACTTTGCCTGAAGGCGTAATTGCACAGGTACAGCTTGACGATTTACCGATAGAAGAACCGTTAATGTTCGACGCATCAACGTTTAATTCAGATGACGATGAAGACTTCCTTTCTTATGATGATGGCGAACAAGATGAAGAAGTTGACGAAAACGGTAAAAAGAAAAAAAAGATCATCCCGCATATTTATATTTTATCTGGTGGCGATATTACTCCATTTAGCGTGACCTTTACTTTTGAAGACGACAGCTTTCTTGAAGAAGAAATAGCTTATCGAGTCACTGGTATTTATTCAACGCCGTTAACTATTGAAGGGCCAACGTTAGATGACTAGCTTGTTCAATAGAGCGTTTTCAGGCGTAATTAAAGGCCAAACTAACCATAAGGTGAAAGCTAAAGGCTTTACCTTATTAGAAGTTATGTTGGCGATGGCGGTATTTTCAATTGCAGGTATTGCCTTGCTTGGCACCGCGCAAAATAATATTAGCAGCTTAAGCCATATTGAAGAGCAGATGCTTGCCAATTGGGTTGCATCTAATCAATTAGTAGAAAGCCACCTTGAAGCTAAGTGGCCGCCTAAAAATAATAAAAAAGGCAAAGTTGAATTAGCTGGACGCGAGTGGTTTTGGCAACAAAAAGTATTAAAAACCACTGATGAGTCAATGCGTTCGGTTGAAATTCAAGTGCGTTTAGACGAGTCAGCAAAGCTGCCGGTTAGCTCGTTAACGACCTTTGTTTCTAAGGCGACGCCATAATGGTTTCTATTCGTTCTCTGCGCCCCTTAACAAGTAAACAAGCAGGCTTTACTTTTATTGAAGTCTTACTCGCGATTGCTATTTTTTCAGTGGTAAGTTTAGCCGGTTTTACCATTTTAGATTCAGTTTTAAAAAGTGATGAAAAGTCACAACTAAAAACCACCCGTTTAAATGAATTACAGCGTGCTTTTATTTTAATTGAACGCGACTTTATCCAAGTTGCCCGTAGAAAAGTTAGATTAAATGGTGAAGGTTCTATTGACGGCTTTATGCATACCGACGAAGGTAACTTTGCTACCAGCACTCAAGCAATTGGTTTTGTGCGTCATGGCTGGTCAAACCCAGGGTTAATGCTACCGCGTAGCGATTTACAGTCAGTAGGTTATCAATTAACAGATAATGTTTTAGAGCGAGTTCACTTTAATTTTGTCGACCCTGTCTTGGGTGAAGAACCAAAGATTAGACCATTAATGTCACAGGTGAATGAAGTCAGCTTTGAGTTTCACGACGGTAAAGAATGGCAAGAAACCTTAGACAACAATAAATTACCTTTTGCTGTCGCAATTGAGATTGATACTGAAGACTTAGGCATTATTCGTCGCCAGTTTCTAGTTGCGGGTGAGCCTTAATGAACAAGCGATCGCAAGGTGTTGCCTTAATTACAGTATTGCTAATTGTGGCTTTAGCGGCAATTATCGCCACACAAATGACCGCACGTTTACAATTGCAAATGCAACGTACTGCCAATGTAAACTTTAATCAGCAAGCCTATTGGTATGCCATGGGGGCTGAGGCTTTTGCTAAACGAGTTTTATTGCAAACCTTTAAAGACGATCCAAGTGTTGGCCATCTTGAACAAATTTGGGCGCAAGGTGAAACCAGCTTTCCGGTTGATTATGGCCAAATTACCGGTGAAATATTTGACTCGCAAGCCTGCTTTAATTTGAACGCACTTTATATTCCAACCTCGACGGGTGGTAACCCTCCAAGCGGCGACACACCAGGAGGCGACACACCAGGAGGCGGAGCTACATCAATATTTACCCCAAAAGAAATATTAAAGCGCTTGATCACTAAGCTCGATGTTGAAGGGGTCAGTGAATTTGAAGCCGAGAGTATGGTCAATGCATTAATCGATTGGCTTGATGAAAACTCTAGTATTACTAGCTCTACTGGTGCGGAAGATAATGATTATGCCTCAAAAGAGTTCCCTTATTTAGCCGCGAATAATATGCTGGCCAGTATTAATGAGCTACGCGTTATTGAACATTTTACGGTACCGTTAATAGACGCCTTAAAAGACTATGTATGTGTATTGCCTAATAACAATTTACATAAAATAAACATTAATACTTTAGACTCTGAAAAGGCGTTATTATTAGCGGCAATCATTGATCAAGGTGAAAGCGAGGCCGAGAGTATTCTATCCAGTAGACCTGAAGAAGGTTTTACCGATATGACTGATTTTTTCAATATGCCTGAATTGACTGATGTACAAAGAGATAGCGAATTCGACGAAATGTTTGTAGTGGTTAGTGAGTATTTCACTTTAAAGGCCACTGCCAGTTTTAATAATAGTTTTTTTGCCTTAACTTCTATGATGAAAGTAGAAGATAGCGGCAAGGAAATTACCGTGATGAGTAGAAGCGTAGGACGTTTTTAATGAGTGAAACTTTATATATTCGCTTAGGTAGCAAAGTTGAAAATAGCATTCATTGGCTAGTTTTTTCACCAGAGCAGCAAGAAATTATTGCTAGCGGTGAATTGGCCAATGCAAATGAATTAACCGAGCTAACTGAAAAAGCACAAACGCGACGCGTTATCACCTTGGTACCAAGTTGTGACATCGCCTTAAAGTCTTTAACTGTGCCGGGCAACTCTAGTCGCGCAATTAAACTTGCCGCGCCTTACATGCTTGAAGACGATTTAGCACAAGATGTTGATGAGTTGTTTTTTGCCTATGGCAATCTAGCTAAAAATGACCAAGGACATAATTGTTTTATTGCCGCGGTAGATAAACAGCTATTACAGCAATGGCAAACTTGGCTTGAACAAGCCGATATTTTTTGCCAAACCATGTTACCTGACGTACTGGCACTACCGATAAGCGAGCAAGGTTGTAGTGCTATTGCTTTAGGTGAACAAGTATTGGTGCGACTAGCTGCTTGGCAAGGACAAACTTTTGATGCTAACGCTTGGGCGATTGTTAGTGCTCAGCTGCAACAGCAGGACGATGACTTGGTGATAAATGCTTATTCGCCATTGCCAGCACAAGAGAATAACTTAGCGATAAACGAGCAACCCGCGGAGTTGCCAATGGCGTTGTTAGCTCAACATGCCAACCAGCAAAGCTTTAACTTATTACAGGGTGAATTTCAGGTTAAACGTAACCATTCATCAGCACTAGTAAATTGGCTTTGGGTGGCAGGTTTAGCGATATTTGTTGTACTACTGCAATTTGGCATTAAAGGCTCACAGTTATGGCAACTTGAAAGCCAACAAGCCGCGGTTGAACAACAAATCATTGACAGCTATAAAAGCGCTTTTCCAACGACAAAACGAGTACGGGTTAATACTATTAAGCCGATTGTTAGGCAAAAGCTGAATGAATTACAGGCCAATGCTGACGGTGAAGGCTTCTTAACCATGTTAGCGAAATTAAAGTCAGCTTTTACGAAAGTACCTGAGCTTCGCCCTGATACATTAAAATTTGACGGTAAACGTAAGGAAATACGTATTCAAGCAGTTGGGGCAAATTATCAGAGCTTCGAACGCTTTAAAGTTGAATTAGAAAAAGCGAATTTAACCGTTACCCAAGGTTCACAAAGTAACCAAGGTGATAAAGTCACTGGTTCATTCAGTATTAAGGGCTAATTGTGAAAGAGAAATGGCAACAACTAAATAAAAGAGAACAATTGCTTACCGCATGCATGGCGATATTTGTGGTGTTCTTTTTATTGTATAGCTTTATTTGGCAACCTATGAATGAAGGTATTACGAAAACTGAGAAAAAATTGGCTAGTCAGCAAGAACTCTTGTTATGGCTAAACGAGAAAACCGCACTACTAAAACAAAGTGGTCAAAATAATAAAGCGAATAGAGGAAATAGTAGCCTCTCAAGTATTGTTAATAGAACAGCGCCTCGCAATAATATCGTGATCACCCGCACTCAACCCAAAGGCGATGACATTCAAGTATGGATTGACCAAGCGGTATTTAGTGCCTTCTTAAAATGGTTAGATCAATTGGCCGTAGTCGAAGGTTTGCAAGTTAAAGCGATTGACTTGAGTAATACCGAGCAAGCCGGTGTGGTAAAAGTGCGCAGTTTACAGTTAGGAAGAAATTAATGAAAAAGTGGTTTGCTTATGGAGCAAGTTTTTTATTGTGCTACGTTATATTTTTACTTTGCACACTGCCCGCGAGCTTTATTGTAGCTAAAGTTACCTTACCTAAAAATATCGATTTGCAAGGTGTTAGCGGCACTGTGTGGAATATGAGCGCAAGTAAAGTTTATATCGACAAAACACAGTTAGAAAAAGTACATGCTAGTGTTGGTTTTTGGTCGTTATTTACCTTAAACCCTGAAGTTGATATTAGTTTTGGTGATGCGTTGCTACCTGGCCCAGAAGGGCAATTAACGGTAAGTAACTTATTTGCTGATATTAAAGCTGAAGATGTAAACATCACCGTCGCGGCCAATGCCATTGCGAAGAAAATGCCGATGATAGTACCGCTTTCAGCCCACGACTTTGTTACGCTAGAAATGGACGAATACACGATTGGTAAGCCATTGTGTAAAGTTGCGAAAGGTAAGGTAAGTTGGCGAAAAGCTAGTATTACTGCCTTAGATGAAACGGTTAAGTTAGGTAGTTTATCTGCAAATTTACTGTGCGATAAAGGTGTGTTGGTAGTAGAAGTAGACCCTAAAAACGATTTAGGGCTGACTTTTAGCGCCTACGTACGTGACAATGGTAAAGTATCGGGTAATGGTTATTTAAAGCCTGCTGCTAAATTTCCTGAACAGGTAAAACCCCTTCTTAGTTTTCTTGGCAAGACCGACAGCCAAGGGCGCTATCGTTTAAGCTTTTAATTTACCCTTAATACTATTTCAAGCACCTTTTCGCTCTGCTAAGGTGCTTCTTTTTATAAAGCATTTAAAATCAACTCCTTAAGTCACTCCTCTGTGATTTTTTGTTTTAACCTTACTTTTATAAGTATGTTAATGCTTTAACCCTTGCTTAAACTTTTCAGTATCACATTCAACTGCCTCATCATGTTTTACTTTTACATCGCTATTCCTAAACAATCTATGCCATTCATCAAATAAATAGAAACAGATTTTTTATTTTACTTATAAATGCCGTTTTATTACGGCTTTCTATACTTAAGCACTCTTTATATATAGGACCCGTTCAATTTAGGTTGTTTGTACTATTAAATCTAAAGGATTAATAAACACATCAGCTTGCTGTATACAAAGAAATGAAATCTATTATCTGTTACTTTTTTGTCTTTTATTTCGTTGACTTTAAAGTGAAGACGTATTATGGTGTAATTTGAAAGAATAAGCTTTCACAAGCTTTCATAAAGAGGGGCGGGTAAGTAGCTTATCTTTTTAAAGGTTTATAAGTGAAACCAAAATATAAAAATTACACTAAATTCATAATTTAAAAGCGAAGGGTAAGAACATGAAAACGTTAAATAAGTCTACCGACTCACGTTTTAAAATGAGCAAAGTTGCGCTAACTGTTAGTGCAGTAATACTTGGTTCAGTTTCTGCAGGCCAAGCATTTGCTGCAGAAGATAAAGAAACAGAAGTCATTGAAGTTGTTGGTATCCGCGGTGGTGTTATCGCTGGTTTAGATCTAAAAAGAAATGCAGAAATGATCGTTGATGCAGTTTCTTCAGAAGATATGGGTAAATTTCCAGATGCTAACTTAGCTGAAGCATTACAACGTATTCCTGAAGTATCAATTGACCGTGATGGCGGTGAAGGTCGTTATGTTACCATTCGTGGTTTAGGACCAGAGTTTAATTCAGTATTGTTAAATGGTCGTAAATTAGCTAGCTCTGAACAAACTCGTGCTTTTAGTTTCGACACTATATCTTCAGACGTAGTTAGCGAAATGTTAGTATATAAAACCCAAAATGCCAGTCTTAGCGAGGGTGGTTTAGGTGGTACTATTGATGTACGAACTCGTCGTCCACTAGATCAAGATGGTTTTGTGGTTGCGGGTTCATTAAAAAGCTTATATGAAGATAATGCTGATACTTTAAATCCACAAGGTTCATTCTTTATCAGTAATACTTTTATGGACGGTAAGGTGGGAGCATTATTTGGTGCTACTTATCAGTCTCGTGAAAGTAAAACATACAAAGTGAATAATAGTCAAATTTATACCGGTGCAGCGTTTTTATCAGCGACACCTTACCAGTACTGGACAGCGACCTATTATGAAAATATAAATGATGCAAATGGTGACCAGTTACGCACTTATGTCCCTATTGAAATAAACCGTAGTATTGTTGAAGAAGACCGCAGTCGTTTGGGTTTAAATGGTGCTTTACAATTCCGTCCAACAGATAACTTAGATATTACTGTTGATTATTTATATTCAAAGTTTAAAGCCGATAAAACTATTCACACTAAAAGTAACTGGATAGCTGGTGTTGATATGCCAAGTGATACAGCAGGTAGTCAAACTGGGCCTGACGGTATTGATGGCGGCTATTATGACTCTTTCACTGAAATAGATGAAAACGGTGTTATCACCCAAGCTTCTCGAACTAGTGGTTGGGGTGGAACAACAACAGCTTTTAACCGAGAAGATGAATACCGAGATACTGAAACGCAAATGCTAGGCCTTAATATTGATTACTTGATCAATGATGATACTAAACTTGTGCTTGATGCTGCATGGTCAAAAGCGGTAGATGACAATAAAGGCCGTAATACTCGCAGAAGTTTATTAACTGATAGTACCTTAGGTATGGTATTTAACCTTGGTAACGGTGTGCCACACTTCAACACCGAACTTGGTACCGATCCATCAACACATAATGCTTCTAACCCAGATCTGGAAGATATTTTAGTGTTTGGTCGTCAATGGAATAAAGGCAATGATATTGAAGCTGAAAATTTCCAAATAAGTGCTGATTTAACTTTTGGTCAGATTGAAGATTGGACGATTCGTACTGGTGTTGTGTTTGAATCAAGCAAAAAAGCAAATACTGAGTATGAAACCCCAGATGATATACAGAAGCTTTATCAAAAAGGCTTGCCAGATGCTAAAGGTAAACCTAATAAGCAAGCTTTACCATTTCAAGACGGCATGCTTGACTTATTTACTAACGGAGTCTTAGCTGTAGACTCTGCCAACCTTGGTCAGGATTCAAGTTCAGATAATGATATGCTTATTATTGATGTTGCTGCATTAGATATGTTCATTAATGACCCTATGAATGCCCAAGCATATATCCCTGATTGGAATGCTTTGAAGGAAAATGGTGACCCAACAACCAATAAGGTTCGATATGATGCTTTATTTGCCAACGGTGGTTTTGGCGCGATAGCGAGTGGTAATGCCTTTGAAGTTAAAGAAGAAGTAACCTCATTTTATATTGAAGCTAATTATGAGTTCATGCTTGGTGATATGGAAGGTTCATTAATTGGTGGTTTGCGTTATACCCATACAGAAGTTGAAGCGACAGGTTTGAGCCAAAAAATTATTGATATTGAGCCTGAATCTTGTCAAAGTGAGCAACAAACAGGTTGTTTAAATGTAATATTTGCAAACAATACTGAGTCCCTTGCCGACCTTGATAATTTAGCTATTGAGACGGTATCAACTTCATATGATGATGTACTACCTTCATTAACCTTAAACTTAGGGTTAACCGATGATATTATGCTTCGTTTATCGTCATCACAATCAATGACACGTCCATATTTGGAAGATATGGCACCAAAATTCAGACCTAATGATAACTTGCATGCGAATGGTCGTGGTGCAAAAGCAAACAATGCTGACTTAACTCCATATAAATCTTTGAATTTTGATGCTGCATTAGAATGGTACTTTGAAGAAGGTAGTTTAGTTTCAGTACAGGCCTATCAAAAAACCATCGATGACTACATTGTTAAACGAACACTTGAAGATCAAGTTGTTGATAGTATTAGTGAAGATTCTGCCTATAGAACATTTGATGTAGTTCAACCATACAATGCAGAAGAGGTTACCATTCAAGGTGTTAGCTTCAACTTAACACAAACTTTTGAACAAGGTTTTGGTTATCAATTTAACTATACTTGGGTTGATAGCGATAATAACTTTGATCCTGACACCCATAGCGATGAAAAAGTAACCTTACCTGGCTTAGGGGATTCATTAAACTTAGTCGGTTTCTATGAAAATGGTCCTCTTGCCGCACGTATTGCTTATAACAAACGTTTTGAGTTTTTGCGTGATGCGCAATACCCAAGTGACTTGTATGCTACCGTTCTTGATGAGCCAGTATTTGCTGCTGATTATGATCAAGTAGATGCTCGTGTAAGCTATGAAATAATGGATGGCGTAGCTGTTTTCTTAGAAGGTACTAACTTAACTGATTCGACACTGAGTCAACATGGTCGATATGAAAATATCTTTGTGAGTTATGAAGACTTTGGTAGAAGATATACGTTAGGTGTATCAGGAAAGTTTTAAACGAGTTTTATTAGACACTTGTATAGTTTAATATAGGGAGCATTTGCTCCCTATATTTTCTTAAGAGGTAAGTAATATGTATTTTAACGGCCAGTTTAAACAATTAGGCTTGGTTGATGTTACTGAACTTAAATCAATAATTGATACTATTAGCGAAGAACAGTGGTGTGAGCATGACAAAAGGCAAGAAACCTTTAAAGTTCATAGTCATACTAAAACAATCCCATTAATCTTTGATGCTGACTTTAGGCATAAATTTCCCACCGTACATCCATTTTATGAAAAATTTCAGCACAAGCTTGTGCCTGTGATGGAATGCATCGCTGATTATTACAAAAAACAAACTCTCAATATTAAAAATTCACGTCCTAATGCTGTACGTAAAGGTTATTTTGCTCGTGTCATTTTGGTTAAATTGGCACCTAATAGTGCAATTGCCGCTCATGTCGATAATGGTTACTCACTTAGCCGTTGTCATCGTATTCACCTTCCCATTGTTACCAATGAAAAAATTGAATTCACTATCGATGGTGTTTTAAATTATCTTGCTGAAGGGCAGTTAACTGAAATTAACAATCGCGGTATGCATGGTGTAAAGAATTTAAGCGATGAAGTACGTATTCATTTTATTCTTGATTTTGTTATTCCAGGAGAGATTGTAGAAGATCCTACCAGTGGAACTTTAATTGCATAAGCCAATATTATGAATGAAAAAATAGAAAGTACATTAGAAAACTCTGCTGTTTTATTTCAAAAAGCACAAGCACTATATCAGCTGAAAAAGTACCCCCAAGCAAATGAAATAATAACTAAACTTATTGAGCATAGTCCTAATGACGCTGAATATTACTACTTTAAATCAGAAGTAAAGAGAGAGCAAAGTGCATACCCTGAACAGTTAAAGCTACTGATGAAAGCGTTAGAGCTAAGGCCAAACACCAGTGAGTTTTTAGTCAAAATCGGTTATTGTCATTTTACTTTAATTAACTGCTCTGAAGCTGTTTGTTATGCAAAGCTAGCGGAGAATAATGTAAATAACAGTGCTGAGTTATATTGCATGATAGCTAAGCTTTATAGCAAATTAGGCTTGTATGCTGAATCAGCACAAGTATTACAAAAGGCTGCTCTATTATATAAAGATAATGCGAAAATATATTACCATTTAGGCGGTTCTTTAACCCTGTGCGGTAAAATAGAAAGCGCGGTTAAAGCTTTTCAACAATCAATTCTACTTGAGCCTAATGACGGTTTAACCTACGCAGGTTTCACTAAAACAAGGAAGGCATCTTTAGAAAATAATAATATTGAAAGTTTAAAAAAGCAGGCGAGGAAAGAAAGAAATGCCTCTACAGGAATCAATATTTATCATGGCCTTGCTAAAGAATTAGACGATTTAGGATTATATGAAGAAGCATTTAATGCCTTAACAAAAGGAAAGAAACGCCTCAAATCAAGCTGCGCTTTTAACCCAAATAAAGGTGCTGAAAATATTCAAGACCTTAAATCTTTGTATGAGAAGTACGCCCAGGAAATACAACATACACATCAAGGTAGTAATGCCGCCCCTATTTTTGTTACCGGTATGCCGAGAACAGGCACAACTGTAGTTGAACGCATTTTGACTAATCATCCCGAAGTAATAACTTTAGGGGAGCGTTTTCAGTTAAGTGCCTGTTTAAGGAAGCAGTGTCATGAGCAATTTAGTGGATTAATCGATGCTAAAGTTTTAAATAAACTATGGTCAACAATAGATTTTGAGCAACTGGGTAATGACTATGTTAAAAGTGTCGATTACCTTTCAAACAATTCTCATCGTTTTGTTGATAAATTACCTTTAAATATTTTAATGGCTGGCGTTATCCTTCGAGCTTTACCAAAAGCAAAAATAGTGTGCTTGTTAAGAAACCCATTAGATACCATCATAGGTAATTATCGGCAAATTTTGGAGCAAACTTCTGGGACATATGCTTACACCTTAGATTTACATGCAACAGCAAGTTTTGTTTATGAATTTCGACAACTGGTTAAAAGCTTGCAAGAAAACTTTCCCGAGAGGTTTATGGTGGTTGAATATGAATCTTTAGTTGATGCGCCTAAAACGCTAGCGAAAAAGATGTTTGATTTTTGTCAGTTATCTTGGGATGAAAGTTACTTAGACATTCATAAGAATAAGGCACCAATTGGCACTGCTAGTGCAGCACAAGTTCA
Source organism: uncultured Alteromonadaceae bacterium (assembly GCA_947501935.1). Classification (GTDB taxonomy): domain Bacteria; phylum Pseudomonadota; class Gammaproteobacteria; order Enterobacterales; family Alteromonadaceae; genus CANMXU01. The sequence continues at coordinate 45,189 of CANMXU010000009.1, read as the reverse complement.
AGAGCCTATTCATAAAAAATCACTAGGGCAATCTCACAATTATATGTTTTGTTTAGAAGAGATAAAAAAAGCTTTCGAAGAAAAAGAAGGGCTTAGCTTATGATGGTTGCCAACAAGTTTGTATTTTTGCATTTGCATAAATCAGGCGGTACTTTTGTTAATCAGATGATTGCCAGCTGTATTCCTTATGCTCGTCAAGTTGGTTATCACTTTCCCTATAAAGAATTACCGAGATCTTTTGCTCGATTGCCTGTTGTTGGTACCGTGAGAAACCCGTGGGATTACTATGTGTCTTGGTATCACTTTCAGCTGCAAATGGATCACCCGCACCCTTTGTTTATGTGCGTTAGCAAAGGTAACACTTTAGACTTCGAACAGACTATATTGAATTTAGTAAGCATCAGTAAAGATGATGAACTGTTTAATGACTTCCAGCAGAAGCTACCAGATAATTATCAACGCAATGGCATAAATTTAACCAAGGAGTGTTTTGAACCTCATCGAGCAAGTGAGTTTGGTTTTTATTCATTTTTATATAATCGGCTATATCAAGGTGCATCTGAACCGATAATTATTAAAATGGAGCAATTACGAGATGGTTTAACGAACTTAGTCGAGCAACTACAGCTTCAACCGCACGCAAGAATTAATGCCTTTTTGCAAGATGCACCTAAAATTAACACCAGTAAACATCAAAAGTATCAATCTTATTATTCTAACAAACTGAAAGAATGCATTGCTAGTGCCGATGGTGAACTCATCGAGCAGCATAGCTATATGTTTTAATTACAATTTTTACGGGGAATTTTTCTATGTCTAATATTACAGTTAATCATCAAGCCATTGATGCCGCAGTGCATGCAGATTTGCGTGTTACCTCTAATAAAGATTTCGCTCATTTAGCGACACTTAATAACTCATCTATTTTAGCAGAAGAAATTGCTGAAATGGTTGGGTCTTGCCCAGTAGTTTTTTTACAAGATGAAGACGCTGGCCGTTTTCAATTATCAGCATTGTTTGGACTTTTACCGGATGAAAATTTATTTGTAAACGAGCAAGATGATTGGACTGGCACCTATGTGCCGGTTAGCTTAAATCTAGGTGCTTTCGCGGTATTTGCTGGCGCTGAAAATGAAAATGAACGAGTGAAAATTGATGAGAACTCACCATTAATTTCTAAAACTGAAGGTAAAGCACTATTTGAAAATGGGAAAGAAAGCACATTTTTAACTGACATGCGTGCTCAGCTTGAAACGGTAATTGATGCTTCGGTACAAACTGAAAACTTTATTCAAAACTTAGTAAATAGAAACCTAATTTGTGAATTTGGTTTAACCCTTAATGGCTTAGAGGGTGGTCCTAAAATGATTAAAGGACTATATACCATCAATACCGATGAATTGGCTTACATGGCGCAAGAAGATGTGATGATGTTTCATGAAATGCGCTTTTGGGGGCCACTTTATGCGATTCAGCATTCAATGAAGCAATTCAAAAAATTAGTACAGTTACATAACGTTAAGCACCCTGAAGCGAAAATATCTCTAGAAGTGCATGTTGACCGAGAAGAAGCTTAAGTCATATAAGCTTAAGGTAGGTCAACCCAGTTTGCGTATTTAATTGGTCTACCTTAGTTAAGTTATATCGTGAATTAAGTCTCGATAGTCAGTAATATAAGAGTAACCTTTGAGTTGCTCGCTACTATGATGTGAACGTTGTGAGTCTGGGTTTGCTACTGCTAATAAGTGCTTAATGCCATATCGCTTAGCGCTGTCTAAAATAGCAATGCTGTCGTCTACAAATAGTGTGGTGTTGTTGTCAAACTTCACATCTTCTTGCAGTTTTTTCCACAGCAGTTGCGACTCTTTAGTTACTCCGTATTGATGCGTCGAAATAAGTCGGTCGATATGTTGGTCAAGCGCGGTTCTTTCTACTTTTAACGATAAACTGTCAGGGTGAGCATTGGTTACTAATACCACTTGCTTACCGGCTTTTCTTAAAGCGTCTAAAAAAGGCAAGGTATCAGGGCGTAATGATATTTTCTCTTGTACTTCTTTTTTTAAAGCGACGATAGGTAAGCTGAGCTGCTCAGCCCAATAATCTAAGCAATACCAGTCGATGGTGCCTTCAACATTTTTATAATGTTTGACTAAGTCATGCTTGGCATCTTCAAGGCTAATATTGGCACACTCACTATAGCGTTTAGGCAGATGCTCAAGCCAAAAATAATTGTCAAAATGTAGGTCGAGCAAGGTTCCGTCCATATCAAGTAAAACAGTTGCTATTTTTGACCAATCAAACATAGTTAATTCCATCATTTAGATTTATGATAAAGGTATAGTGTTTTTTGTTATTCAGTTGCTATTAAAGGTAAAATAACAAAATAGCGTGTGCAGCATAATAGCCTAAATTGACCTATAGGAAAAACATGACTCGGAAAAATCAGCTTCCCACCATTAATCAGCGTGAAAAAGTGGCTCAAAGCCGCCTGTTTGCTATTGAACAGCTTGATTTAACTTTTAGTAATGGTGAGCAACGTCAATATGAACGTATTCCAGGCTCAGGTCGCGGCGCAGTATTGATAGTGCCAATGCTAGATAAAGACACTATGCTTTTGGTTCGAGAATATTGTGCCGGTACTCATACCTATGAATTAGGCTTCCCTAAAGGTTTAATTGACCCAGATGAACTGCCAGAGCAAGCGGCGAACCGAGAACTAAAAGAAGAAATTGGCTATGGCGCTGAAAAATTAACCTTTATTCATCAAGTTGCTATGGCTCCTGCCTTTTTTTCTGCGACTATGGAAATATTTTTAGCGCAAACACTATACGAAGAAAAGTTGGTTGGGGATGAACCCGAGCCACTGGAAATAGTCCCTTGGAAACTTTCTAACTTTAATGAGCTTCTTGCACAGGCTGATTTTAACGAAGCGCGCAGTATCGCTGCACTTATGCTAATACGAGAGCATTTAAGAGAAAAATAATGACAGATGAACAATTATTAAAAGTTGCGATTGAAAGTGCCAAACGCGCAGGTGATGAAGTTATGCGTCATTACCGCAGTGGAGATTTCACCAAGGAAATTAAGGGTGATAATAGTCCAGTAACTAGTGCGGATATTGCGGCAAATAATGTAATTATGGACCGCTTACAAACGCTAACGCCTGATATTCCAATTATCTCAGAAGAAGTTGGTGCTCAAAACATCGCAGAGCGAAAACATTGGCAAAAATACTGGTTACTTGACCCTATCGACGGCACGGGTGAGTTTATTCTTGGCAGTGGCGATTTTGCGGTAAATATTGCCTTGGTTGAAAATGGCTGGCCAAGCATTGGCGTTATTCATGCCCCAGATCATCACATCACTTATTATGCTCAAAACAACTTAGGTTCATTTAAAGAAAATGATCTGGGTAGTCACAAACTTCAAGTGGCAGCATATAATCATGATCGTCCGGTGAAAGTTGCCATCAGCCGCCGCCAAGAATTGAGCTTAATGGGGCAATATCTAAGTGATGAATTTGACTATGAATATGTGGCTTTAGGCAGTTGTTCACTAAAAAACGCCTTAATCGCCGAAGGTGGTGCGGATTGTTATTTACGTATTGGTCCTACAGGTGAGTGGGATACCGGAGCTAGTCATTGTATTCTTGAACAAGCTGGCGGTAGTATTATCGACAGTGAGTTTAATCCGCTTAGTTATAACAAGCGCGAAAGCTTGATGAACCCTGACTTTATGAGTTTAGGCTCAGCAAACTTTCCTTGGCAGAAAATTGTTAAACCGCATGTAGCTCGTCGCTAGTTCTCTTAATATTTTTCTAATAATTGTCTCCAAAGTGCTCTTGGGAGCCTTCCTCAATATTGGCCTGTTGAAACTGTTCAGCAGGCATAATATTTACGGTTTCATATAATTCAGAATAAACTAAAACCGCACTGCCTTGTTCAAGTTGGCTTTTTACTTGTGCTATTTTTTCGTCACTGCTGGCATCTACTAAGCCGTAATCAGTGCCTTCGCGTAAAATAAATTCTTTGATAATAGCTTCTAGTACATCTACTGATACGCTGTCGATAGGGATGATCATGGTTTAGCCTTTAAGGTAATTACTAAAAAATTCAGGTACACGGCTTTCTAGCCAATAATGAGGTTTAAATGGTGATTTTCCGCTGATAAAGCCAACATGACCACCACGTTGGCTCACTTCAAAAGTAATATGGCTAGGCCACTGAGCATTACTAACAATAGCGTTATGATCTAAAAAAGGGTCGTCACAGGCGTGAATAATTAAGCACGGTTGTTCTATCTGCGCTAATACCTGTTTGCCACTGGCTTTTTGGTAATAGTCTGCAGCACTGTCAAAACCATTAACGGGTGCGGTAACGTAGTCATCAAATTCCCAAATAGTTTTTATCTTATCGAGTTGCTGATGCTCAAGGTTATCTAATAGTTCTAACGCCAGTTTCTCTTTGGTGCTGTTGCGCAGCATATCGACCAAATACTTTTGATAAACACGAGAAAAGCCTTTGTTAATACGTGCGCTACAACTGGCTAAATGTAATGGCGCGCAAATAACAGTTGCAGCCACATAAGGGTTATTGGGCTGCTCAGCTAAATAGCGGGTCAATACATTGCCGCCTAATGAAAAGCCGACAATAAATAATGGCCTATTGGGAAAGCGCAGGGCTAATTGTTGTGAAAAATAAGTTATATCTCGGGTATCACCACTATGGTAAGACGGACCTTGTTTATTGGGTTGATCGCCACAGCCGCGAAAATGCATTAATACCCCAAGCCAGCCTTGGGCTTTAATAGCACCGAGCATGCCTTTTACATAGTGGCTGTTTTTCGAGCCTTCTAAACCATGAAGCACAACAACAATCGGCTGGTTATTATGCTTATCTGGAATTTGTGTCCAAGCAAGCTCAACAAAATCACCGTCAGGTAATGCTAAGGTTTCTTGAATGGTGGCACAGCTTAATTTGCGGCGAAAAAATTTGGCCGCTATGGTTTGTAAGTGAGGGTTTTTAAGCCACCAAGCCGCTTTAAATTGACTGGTCTGTATCATGTCAAAGAAATGAAGGAATATAGGAACAAGGGATTAGTTTAACCTAACCACTCAAAAAAGCCCACGAGCAATACTAATACCAATTGAAGTATGAATTAGTTCAGTTGGTATTGTAGTTGAAACAACTTTGCTACTGCTAAGTCGACTTTCTTTTGAAAACAACTGTTTATTTATTTTGGTCGATATTTCTAAAGAAAAACCATACATAAAATGCACAAATACCAACAACAACAGCTAAGCCTGTGAAAGAAATTAATACTACAGGATCATTTAAAAACATTTCGATTAAGTTCATGATTAACACCTCCAATTACACTAAGGTCAGTATAATAAAGGTGTCATCATCTTTTGCTGATTTGGATCAAGTTTAACCTTGCTTTAAGTAAGGACTTTTATTGATATTAAAATGAGCCCTGAAAAGTGAAATTTATAGCGCTAGGTTATCTTTTTTCTGATTCGCAATGCGGGCTTTTAATTCAGCTTGGTCTACTATTTTTCGATACAAACGTCTGGCTTCATCACGGGCTACTTCAATATCAGTAACGTTGAGTTTATGTTCATCCATATCTCGGCTTTTGGCCGCATCAGCATAGCCGTTTTGTGCGGCGATAATATTCCAGATATATGACATTTTTGTGCTTTTTTCTACGCCACGTCCTTCGTAATACATTAAAGCTAAATTGTATTGCGCTAAAGCATAATTTTGGTCGGCAGCTTTTTGATACCACCTTGAAGCCTTCAAGTCATCTTGAGTGGTACCTTCACCGTTATAATACATCACCGCTAAATTAAATTGGGCTCTAGCCAAGTTTTTATTGGCGGCTTTTTCCATTAAGGTAAATGCTGTTTTTAAATCTTTATTAGTGGTTATACCCTCACTATACATATTGGCTAATTCAAACAAAGCATCAGGATAATTCTGAGTCGCTGAAAGTGAGAATAATTCAAATGCTTTTTGTGGTGACTTTTGCACTCCCCAACCGTTTAAATACATTAGCCCCATTTGATATTGTGCAGGGGAATATTTCTCTTCCAGTAATGGTTCAAACTGAGCAATGGCAGCTTTAAATTCTCCACGGTTCAATTCGTAAATACCTTGTTCAAGGTCATTGGCTTTAACTAAATTACTACCACAGGCAAAAAGGAAGCAAGCAACTAAAAGGCGTTTATTCATGGCATTTCTCAATTAAAAAGAGCAGGTTATAAACTTAAGTGTAGCACGCAAAAATAAGAAAATTAAAAGTATCTCTCAGATGTTTTAATTTTTTTGTTAATGAATTTTTACCAACGAATTACAGAGAATAAAATAACTAGCGATAGCGTTTAGTTTTGCTTTTAGGTAAATTAAATATACGAAAATAGGGCTTTGTTAATAAAGACTAATTTAAGTTTTAATATTCACATTAAAGGGAAGTAATAGTGAAAAATAACTACCGCCATTTAACTTTTATAGTTTTATTTATTGCCGTTGTTAGTGTTATTTCTGGCTGTGAGAGTACAAAGCAAGAGCCTGTAATAAACAACTCTGAAGTGGTTAACTTTGCCGTGATAGGCGATATGCCGTATTCAGAGAAAGAAGCGGCCTTGCTAACGCCGCCATCGGGGGCTATTTATCAACAACTACAAGTGACTCTGCCGGAAGTACTTATTCATGTTGGCGATTTCAAGCCAGGCGGACAGGCGTGTACCAATGCAAATTTGTTGGCAAGTCGAGAGCAGCTCCTAAATTTATACCCACATCGTTTAGTGTACACTCCAGGTGATAACGACTGGACAGATTGCGACCGAGATAAGCTGCAAACACGATTTGATGAATTAGAGCGGCTGCGCTTTTTGAAAAAGCATTTTTTTGCCGGAAAAGGGCTTGAACTCAGCCGAGATATTCAAGGTTTAGTTCGACAAAACGGTGTTGAAGAAAATGCGCGCTGGCAAATCAACCAACTACTTTTTACCACCTTGCATATTCCCGGCAGTGCTAATGGCCGAATTGAAGTCTTAAAGTCAGATTTTGACCAAACATTATTAGCCGCGAACCAACGTGATAAAAATAACCTAACTTGGCTTAATCAAGCATTTCAAGTAGCAGAAAATAGCGCAGCTATAGTGGTTGCTTTTCAAGCGGATATTTATCATCCACGAAACTTAAAATATAATATCGCCTGTAGTTTTGAGCAGCGCAGCAAGTGTGATGCTTTTAAGTTAATTAGAGAGCATATAACGCAGCTGGCTAAGGCATATAAGAAGCCTGTTTTGGTTGTGCATGGCGATACTTATGAAACTTGCTTTGATCAGCCTAAGCAAAAAACTGTAAGCAACCTTTGGCGAATAAATGCTTTAGGAGATAAAAACTTAAGTGATGTAGTCGGCGTAATTTTTGATAAAAAAGCGCAAGCTAACCCGTTTACGGTGGCCAGTTTAGTTGGACAAAAAGCGTTGCCAACACGATGTTTATATAAAACCAAATAACCCACTTTTTTGATGACTTATAAAAAAGTGAGGGTATGAATTCATGACGATAATTTTTAAACTTGCCTGTTTTATTGCATTTAAGTACGAGCTACTAATAAATGCCGAGCAGCTATTACAGCGCTTTTATAATACTTTCTAAGCTAAAATTATACTGGTCTAGTTTTGGGTTTAAAAATAGTGAATAGTCAGTAAAGTCAACATTTCTCCAATTAGGTTTTGCCGTTAAGGCGTTGTAGTCTTGAACATTTTCACCGGTAACTAAGTTAAAAGGAATGCCTTGATCAATGTAGTGGTTGTTAATGCCTTTACTATGGTCATAAGCTTTAATAAGTGCCCAAGCAACTTGCATATAATGCCCGCCTACTGTCGCTGTTAATTGGCCTTTTTTAATGGAATTAATTGCGCTGGGCGTACCACCAATTCCGCCTGTAACTACTTGTTGGTTTTTTGATTTAATTAATGCAGCATATGCGGCAAGGGCGAGTTCGTCTGAAGCAGCCCAAAAAATATTGGTATTAGGGTATCGTTTCAAAATATAAGGCGTTTGTTGCTCTGCTTTGACAGGGTGCCACATGGTATAAATAATTTGATTTAAGCTAGTGTTTTTTTCTAAGGCAAGCCTTAAACCTTGCTCACGCTTAGAAGATATGGCGCTGTGGTCGCCATTTAAAGCGGTAATATATTGATGTTTAATGCCCTGCGATCGGCTTTTATTAATTAACGCTTTAGTTAATAACTTTCCTGCTTGGCTATCATCATAATGTACGTCGTCTATCCAATATTTGAAGCGCTTTTTGGGGTGACCAAACGCAGAAAATTCATTTGCTTCAATAGCTCTTTCTAAAGTGATAAATGGGATTTTGGCTTTTTCTAATGTAGTAAACGACTGCAGCGCATTACCTTCTCTAGGCAAGAAAATTAGGTAATCAATGTTTTTGTCGGTGAGTGATAAGTGTTGAATAACGTCTTGATTGGAGAAGCGATCACCACCTCCGTAAATAACTTCTAAGTTTATTTGTAAATCTTCTGCGGCTGCTTGGGCTATTTCTGTGCATAAATCCCAGAAGGGGCGACCGGGTTTGTCTGGGTTGATCAGGGTTATATTGAGTGCCTTCACCTCGTTTGCAGTAAATAACAATAATAGTATCATCAGATAAAATGAAGTTGTAAAAGCCCGTGCTGTTTTCAGGTTATGCATCAACTTATCCTTCTTGCTAGAATTTTTACTCAATAAGCTTATTCCCTATTATAGCTATTTGTTCGTACTGTAAGTGGGAAACACTGTCCCCACTCAATACCTACCGATACTATCCCTTGATATTCACCGGTATTAATACAGTTTAAGTGACCTTTTGCTGTTCTGCTTTAAAAAAGTTGAGCAAGCCTAAAGTTGAGCTGTCGTGCTGGCTGTTTATTTCATTACTCGCTAATTCTGCCTGTATGGTATTGGCTAAACCTTTACCTAATTCAACGCCCCACTGGTCAAATGAACATATTTGCAAAAGAATGCCTTGCACAAATATTTTGTGCTCATACAAAGCAATTAAACTCCCCAGTGCATGTGGAGACAAACGCTTCATTAAAATACTATTACTTGGGCGGTTACCCTGATGCACCTTATGAACTGCGACTTTATTAATGTAGTCGTCATTGCGACCTTTAGCTTTTAAATCAGCGCGTACTTGGCTTTCATTCACTCCAGACATTAAGGCCTGAGTTTGAGCAAAAAAGTTGGCCATTAAGGTTTCATGGTGGCCTTTCACCGGAGTTACACTCTCCACCGAGCCAATAAAGTCAGCAGGTACCACGTTATTACTTTGATGCAAATATTGATAAAAGGCATGTTGGCCGTTAATGCCGAGTTCACCCCAAATTGAAGGCACCGTGGCATAATTAATCGCTTCACCTTGCCAGCTAACCGATTTACCATTGCTTTCCATTTCGGCTTGTTGCATATAGGCTGAAAATTTATGTAGTGCCTGATCATAGGGTAAAATTGCTTGAGATTGTGCGCCTAAGAAAGTGCAGTTCCAAACACTTAGCAAGGCTAATATCACCGGTGCATTTTCGCTTAATGGCGCTGCCAAAAAATGTTGATCCATTTCTTTCGCACCCTGCAATATGGCTAAAAATTTATCAAAGCCCATATCTAATGCAATCGGCAAACCAATGGCTGACCATAATGAAAAACGGCCACCAACCCAGTCCCACATATCAAAAATATTATCGGCAGCAATACCAAAATCAATGGCGTTGGTTTTATTGGCACTTACCGCGACAAAATGTTTGGCCACTGCATGTTGATCAAAAGCGGCTGATACCAACCACTTTCTTGCAGTGTTGGCATTAAGCATGGTTTCTGTGGTAGTAAAAGTTTTGCTGGAAACAATAAATAATACTTTTTCAGGGTTCAATGGACGCAATACCTCAGCAATTTGAGTGCCGTCAATATTGGAAACATAATGAATTTTCAAGCTGTCATCACTGAATTGCTTCAGCGCTTCGGTCACCATTTGTGGGCCTAAGTTTGAACCACCAACGCCAATATTAACGACATCAGTAATGCGCTTGCCGGTATAGCCTTGCCTGTGGCCAGCGCGAACCTCATGGCAGAACGACTGCATTTTATTTAAAGTAGCTTGCACTTGCTCGTTAACATTGTCGCCATTAATGACAATATCATCAGCGGTTGATCCGCGCAGGGCGGTATGTAATACCGCCCGATTCTCGGTGCTATTAATGCGCTCACCAGCAAACATTTTTTCACGCCAATGCGTTACTTCTGTTTCTTGAGCTAATGCTACTAACTTGTTTAAGGTTTCTTCGGTAAGTAAATTTTTAGAATAGTCGAGTAATAAGCTCGGTAACTCAATGGAAAATTTGTCAAAGCGCTGCTGGTCTTGGGCAAATAAATCATTCATATGTTGAGACTTCATCGCTTTAGCGTGTTCAACCAGTGCTTGCCAGCTGTTTAAAGAGGTTCTGTTATTCATAAATTACCTATAACTTTTTGTACTAAATAAAACGGGTGCAAATGTAAATTAAACTTTATTTTGGCAGTACCTTACCGCTTCCGTTGTTGCGACCATGATGTGATAAAGCGTACTTGCTGGGGCAAAGCTGGTGATCACCTGATTATTACGATCAACTTGGTCAAAATAGCAACCGGTTACATTGCTGGATAAGTAAAATTCAAATAATAATTCGATAGCCTGTGCCGCGTTGGCTTCACCGAAGTGATCTCCAGCATTTGCTTGAGCCAGACTCGCTTTAATTAATTCGGTTAGCGGCCAGCAGCGTTTAGTACCTGTGCTACTAATACCGTGATTATTGGTTTGATCAAAAACTAACCCTGAGTTTTTGTCACGGCCTTGGTCAAAGGCTTTTTGATAAAGTGCATTACAGTAGTGGTCAACGGGAGTGCCTGTTAATGCTTGGTATTCACGTAATAACCACACCCATTCAAACATATGCCCTGGCTCAGCCGCTTGCTCTGCAATAGGCTGCCAGTTATGGTCAAAAAACTCGAGCACCACTTGGTGTTCGCTGTCATAAAAAACTGTTTCAAATAAGGTAAATATTTCCCCTGCGCGCGCTAACCACTTGCCGTGATTGGTCACTTTATAACAAGCCATAAAGGCTTCAAATAAATGCATATGCGGATTTTGACGGCGAATTTCACAGTCATAATTACCTTCCATCCAACCGCCAGGGGCTTGTTTGAATTTATAATCCATTAACTCGGTTAGTTGATTAATTTGGTGCAAGGCATGTAAATCACCAAACGCTTGATAACGATGTGCACAGGCTAGAATATAAAAGGCGAAATCATAAGCATCAAACTTTGCATCTATAATGTTGCCATCGGCAGATAATAAATGAGCATAACCACTTTCATTTTGGCTAGGCTTAGCTGATTTTTCCATAAAATTAACGATATTAGCCACCACAGGTAACGCATTGGGAAGCCAGCCATGATGGGCAGCGGAAGAAAAAACGAAAGCTTGCCTTGCTTGTACTCGAGTTCTGTTGTCAGCACAGGTATCAGGTTGACCATTGTTTAATAGTCTTTCATAAACGCTGCCGTTGCTATCGTTTATACCAACCGTGGTCCAAAAGGGTAATGCGTCATTTTGCATCCATGATTGTAGTCTGTGGGTAACGTTAATTAGATGGTTTGAAATGGTCATATTTAGCATTTTTAAGCAACAATAATGGCGCTTAAAATATTTATTAAGTTAATTATGATTTGCAATGTAACCCGTTACATATTTCAATGCAATACTTCTTTACTTTTTATCATAAAGAAGTTTGTTAACTACAGTATAAATTTAGCTAAATAGACCAAATAAATTTGGGCTACTTTTTAGGAGGCGCTGTACTTTGACGAATAATAAAGTCTATAGGTAAGACAAATTCGCTTTGTTTTTCTGATTCACCTTCAATTAATTGAAAGAGTAATTGTGCGGCTTTTTCACCGAGTTTTTCCGCAGGTTGAGCCACGGTCGTTAATGGTGGATCGCAATACTTAGAAAAAGGATTATCATCAAAGCCGGTAATAGAAATGTCTTCTGGAATGCGGAAACCTTTTGATTTTAAGCCCTTCATTGCACCAATGGCCATTTCATCATTCATACTTACAATGGCAGTTGGTGGTTCTTCCATGCGGGCAAAATGATCGCTAGCATTAAGGCCTGACCATAAATTGAAATCACCTTCTGCAACCAGGTTTTTATCAAATTCGATACCAGCATCAGCTAAAGCCAACAGGTAACCTTGCATGCGATCTATGGTATGAGGGTTATCGTTTAGTCCAGAGATAATGCCTATTTTTTTATGACCCAGTGATATCAAATACTCGGTCACTTGGCGTGCCGCGTCAATGTTATCAATACGTACTGATGGGTAGGGAGTATTTTCACAGCCACAGGCATTTACCGCAGTGACAAATTTTCGTGGTAATAAACTGTCTTCACTATAAGGGCGTAGCTGAATTATGCCGTCTGCCTGTTTAGTTTCTACCAGCTTCACAAAGTTGGCTTCGCGCTCTGACGAGTCGCGAGTATCGCCAAGTAAAACATTAAAGCCTTTGTTTTGCGCAACATTTTCAATACCGCTGATAACGGTACTAAAAAATAAATTGGCAATATCAGGCACCAGAATAACAATGGTTTTGGCTTGTTTATTACGAAACTGCTGCGACAACATATTCGGACGATACTGCAATTTATCTATGGCAGTATGTATACGTTTTAAGCTGGCTTTTGATACTTTTTCTGGGTTGCTAAGCGCACGAGAAACGGTTGCGGTGGAGCATCCTACTTCTTTAGCAACATCTCTTATCGTTGACATGTGTATTCCATGATTAAAATTTTAACGGCTTAAACTTTATGATTAACTACAGTTACCGGTTACACATGTACCATATTTCTTTAAGTTTTTTCAAGTGCTTGCTTATAATTATCAACGATTAGTAATCAGTATATTGGTAGTTCTTATAAGTGTAACCGGTTACAGAAAGTTCTTGTTTGTATTTTAAAATAAGGGTATGGTTGTTTTATCTTAGGTGTTAAACGTAATCGTTTGTTATTGTTTTTGGCGCTGTAATCAATTTTATGAAAAGTTAATACTATGAATTTATCGACATTGGATATCGGGATAATTGGTTTTTATATTGTCATTTCCCTAGCCATTGGTTTTTGGATTTCAAACCGAGCATCAAAAAATATTAATGGCTATTTTTTAGGTGGCAATGAAATGCCTTGGTATTACCTTGGTTTATCGAATGCTTCGGGCATGTTTGATATCAGCGGTACCATGTGGATGGTTTATATATTATTTATTTATGGGTTAAAAAGTATTTTTATTCCGTGGTTATGGCCGGCATTTAATCAAATTTTCATGATGATCTTTTTATCTATTTGGTTGCGTCGTTCGGGTGTGATGACAGGAGCTGAGTGGATCACTTTTCGTTTTGGTGAAAACCTAGGGGCTAAACTGAGTCATATCAGTGTCGTGGTTTTTGCGTTGTTAGGGGTGTTAGGGTTTTTAGCTTATGGTTTTGTTGGCGCCGGTAAGTTTGCGGTTGCCTTTTTACCTTGGGAATTATCAGCAGACCCACATACTAATGAAATTTACTACGGCCTTATTTTAACGGCTATTACCACGGTATATGTGGTTAAAGGCGGCATGTTTAGTGTGGTGATCACCGAAGTGGTACAGTTTGTCATTATGACCATTGCTTGTATTGCCATTGGTGTGATTGCCATGCAGCAAGTATCGCCAGAAATGCTAGCAAAAGTGACTCCTGAAGGTTGGGACAGTATTTTATTCTCGTGGCAATTAGACCTAGATTGGTCGGGTATTTTACAAAGTGCCAATGACAAAATAGTTGATGATGGCTGGTCGTTGTTCTCGGTATTTTTCATGTTGGTATTATTTAAAGGCTTCTTGCAAAGTTTAGCGGGGCCAGCGCCAAATTATGACATGCAACGTGTATTATCAGCAAAAACGCCGGTTGAAGCGGCAAAGATGAGCTGGATTGTTAACTTAGTTTTATTATTCCCTCGTTACATGATGGTGACCGGTTTAACTATTCTCGCCTTGGTATATTTTATGGATGATTTAAACGCCATGGGCAGCGATGTTGATTTTGAACAAATTCTACCTTTTGCGCTCAAAAATTATGTGCCTTCAGGTTTATTAGGTTTAGTTATTGCGGGTTTGTTAGCAACCTTTATGTCTACCTTTGCCGCCACGACTAACGCTGCACCGGCGTATGTGGTTAACGATATTTATAAAAAATATATCAACCCTAATGCGGCTGACAAAACCTATGTACATTTAAGTTATATTGTTTCAATTGTTTTTGTTGTTGCTGGTACCAGCATAGGATTATTTGTACCGTCATTAAACGACGTAATATTGTGGATTGTTTCAGCTCTATACGGCGGATATACCGCAGCGAATATGTTGAAATGGTACTGGTGGCGCTTTAATGGTTTTGGTTATTTTATTGGCATGTTAACCGGTATTGTTGCTGCATTTGTGATGATGTTTACTGACTTGTCACCATTATTTGGCTTCCCAATATTATTCGGCTTGTGTTTATTAGGGTGTTTAATTGGTACGTTATCAACCAAACCGGAAGATATAAAAGTACTAAGTAACTTCTACATTAAAACCAGACCATGGGGTTTTTGGAAACCGGTGTTGGCCGAAATTCAAAAAACACAACCTCATATTAAACCGAATATTGATTTTAAGCGCGACATGGTCAACGTTGTTGTTGGAATTATTTGGCACTTATCGTTAACGGCTGCGCCAATATTTATGGTTATCCAGCAGTTTCAAGCCTTTGGTGTTGCATTGGTCTCTATCGCGATAACTTCGTTGTATTTAAAAATATTTTGGTGGGACAACATGCGTGATTACCCTGATGACAGCACAGAGGCAAGTTCAGCTGTTAGTGAAATAACTGAACCATTAGCTTGTAAGTAATAAGGTTTCAATGATGAAAACAAAAAGTGATTCGCAGCAACAAGTGCCGAGCCAAGCCGACCTTTCACGTCGCAGCTTAGTAAAAGGCTTAGCGTTAATGTTTGGTGGTTTACTACCTGCGAGTTCTTTGGCGTTGGCTGCACAGGGTTATCAGGGACAAGCAGATACCCTAAATCGTGCCGGACATTTACTTTCAGCTAAGCAGCTAACGTTATTAAAACGCTTGGTTGACTTAATTATACCGGCAACCGATACACCATCGGCTGGCGCATTAGACGTACATGGTTTTATTGATAATCAGCTTAAGCATTGTTTTGATAAAAATAGCCAAAACCTTTTTATCGCCGGATTAGATAAGCTTGAACGTATTTGTCGGCAAATGAATGGCCAAGCGTTTAGTGAGGTTAATACCGATGCTCAAGTAGCGTTATTAGTGGCCGCTGAAGCAGGGGGGAAACCTTGTAATGTTGACGATAAAGCCTTTTTTTATCAGTTAAAAACCTTAACTTTGCTTGGCTATTACACCTCGGAAGTAGGCGCAACTGAAGAATTAAGCTATCTCGCGATACCCGGTGGCTACCGTGGTGATGTGCCGTTTGCACAAGTGGGCAAAGCTTGGTCGTTAAATTAGTGAGGCAGTAATGACAACAAATATTGATAACATTCCCAGCAGCGAAATTTATGATGTCATCATCGTTGGTTCGGGGATCACTGGCGGCTGGGCGGCGAAAGAGTTTTGCGAAAAAGGCCTGAAAACCTTAATGGTTGAACGTGGTCGTCCGGTTGAGCACCGTAAAGACTATATTGGTGAAGGAGTTAAAACCTGGCAGCAGCCTTATCGTGGCAAAGTAGCTCAAAATTTGGTTGAAACACAGCACCATGTGCAGCAGCAATGTTATGCCTTTAATGACTCGACCAAACATTTTTTTAATAATGATCAAGACTACCCATACAGCACCTCCGAAGGCACAAAGTTTAGCTGGATCCGTGGTAATCAACTTGGTGGTAAATCGTTGTTGTGGCACCGTCAGTCTTATCGCTGGAGTGATTTAGACTTTGAGGCCAATAGCAAAGACGGCTTTGGTACTGAATGGCCCATTCGCTATAAAGACTTAGAGCCATGGTACGATTATGTTGAAACCCATGTCGGCATTAGTGGCTCAAAAGAGGGTATTCCGCAATTGCCTGACAGCCAATTCATTGAAGCATTTGAATTTAATAGCGTTGAAAAGCGTATTAAAGAAAACTTAGAAAAAATTTACGATGACCGAAAATTAATTATGGGCCGTTGTGCCCATTTAACTAAGCCGGCAGAGCATCATGTTAAGCAGGGGCGCGGCCCATGTATGGCCAGAAATGAGTGCCAAAAAGGCTGCTCGTTTGGTGCCTATTTTTCAACCCAAAGTTCAACCTTACCAGCGGCGCAGAAAACCGATAACTTAACCGTTGCCACTAACAGCATAGTGCACAGTGTTATTTATGATGAAAAGTCTAAGCGTGCTACAGGGGTTCGAGTGATTGACTGCGAAACCATGGCAACGCGCGAGTATTACGGAAAAATTGTATTTTTGTGTGCGTCAACTTTGGGTACTACGCAAATAATGTTGAATTCGGTCAGTAAAACCTTTCCCAACGGCATTGCCAATTCTTCAGGGGTTTTAGGGCATTACTTAACTGACCATTGTTATAACGCCGGAGCTACAGCAGATATTCCGGGGTTTGAAGATGAATACTATTCAGGGCGCAGGCCTACTTCGTTATACATACCTAGGTTTCAAAATATACTTGATAAAAACCCGAAGTTTTTACGTGGCTATGCTTTTTCTGGTGAAGCCTATCGCGAACCCTGGTGGGAATTTAATAACAAACCCGGTTTTGGTGTTGATTTTAAAAATAACATCAAACAAGGTGGCGGCTGGAAGTTTCGTGTACATGCTTCAGGTGAAATGTTGCCGCGTTATGAAAATTCCGTGAAATTACACGCCACAAAAAAAGACAAATGGGGTATTCCGCAATTGCACTTTAACTGTGGTTATTCAGAAAATGAAAAAAGCATGATGGAGCATGCCGCACAAAGCGCTGCAGAAATGTTTAAAGCGTTAGGTTTTAAAAACATTCATGCCTATACCAAAGATGACCCGATGGGCTTAGTGATCCATGAAATGGGCACCGCGCGTATGGGGCTAGACCCAGAAACCTCGGTCTTAAATGGCAATAACCAATGTCATGATGTGGCTAACTTGTTTGTTACCGACGGCGCTTGCATGGCTTCATCAGCGTGGCAAAACCCATCGTTAACCTACATGGCTTTAACAGCACGAGCGTGTGACTTTGCTGTAAAAGAATTAAAAGCTGGGCGTTTATAAAAAATCAACAATCAGGTAGAACATCAGTTGAGTACAATCAAGGAAAAGTAAATGAATTTTAAAATAATAAACGTTTTATTGTTAACCGCATTAGTTGCGCTGTTACCTAGTTGTTTTGCCGATAGCTCACCAAAAAAAATTAATATCGCCATTCAATTATGGTCTGTTAAAGACCAGCTAAAAGTTGACTTTGAAGGTACGTTAACAAGATTAGCCGAAATGGGCTTTAACGGTGTTGAATTTGCTGGTGACTTTGGTGAATATGGCGATAACCCTAAGCAGCTTAAAGTCTTGTTAGATAAACTTGGTTTAAAAGCGGCGGGTGCACATTTAGGTTTTGACCAGTTAAGTGAAAGCAAACTTGCGGAGACCATCGCTTTTTATCAAGCGCTTGACTGCTCGTTCTTAATTATTCCATGGGATGAAAGAGCCTTTGACCCTAAAGGGGTTTATCAAGTGGCAACACAGCTTTCTACACTGGCTAAGGTATTAAAACCTCATGGTTTAAAAGTGGGTTATCATAATCACGCTGAAGAATTTCAAAGTTTTAAGCAAAGTACCTATTGGGATATTCTCGCTCAAAATACTCCACCAGAAGTTATCTTACAGCAAGACGTTGGCTGGACTACCTATGCAGGTAAAGACCCTGTTGCTTATGTGAATAAATACCCTGGTCGCACGTTAACCACACATTACAAATCAAAATTACCTAAAGGGGTGACTGATAAGTTACCGCTAATAGGCCAAGACACCATAGCATGGTCAGAGTTATTGCAAGCCAATATAACCGTTGGTGGCACCCAGTGGTATACCGTCGAGCAAGAAGAGTACCCCAATGGCATGAGCGTATTTGACAGCATTGAAGCCTCGCTTAAGGGTTTGCAAAAAATAGTACAACAACTGCCTTAAAGTTAAATTAGTTTCTCAAGTTCATCAGTGAATAATCATCAGCGCAAGATCTTATCTTGCGTTTTTTTATATTCTATAAATTATAATACCACCTCTGTAACTTATTAATTCCTCTCTGTTTTATACATTCATTTTTATTGTGTTTTTAATTTTCACTTGGTTTTTATTGGAACTATAAATGCAACCGGTTGCATAATAATCAGTAACCGGTTACATTGTGTTCAGATGGAATGTTAAGTTGGATATTTAAAAGTACTAAAGATGCTAAAAATAAATGTCCTGCTGGGTCTGGCCATGAGGGAGGGCTTATACCCGTTATCAATCAAGATGCATGTTTCAGAGTTTGTGAGCCATTTCAGTTTTAGGCGCAGTGATAAAATAGGGGATTTTCTATTTTAACTCCCACTGAAATCGAGCACTTTGAGTGGTAACGGGTATGTATGGGGGCGATAAGTACAGCAGTGCTTATCGTTAAATCATGATGCTGTTGGTCGGAGTATCTATCAACAGAACTCTTTGTCACTTAGTTTTATTAATCAGCGGCAAGGGGGAAAAATGATCAAGGTAATATAATGAATAATAATAGTAAAAATAACCTTAATAACGCTTGGAATAACTTACCTAAAGTTGGCTTAACCGCTTTAGCGATAAGTTTGTCCTACCAAACAACAAGTTCAGCAGAAATAGTAAACTTTACCGACAGTTTAGATAACTTAACCGTTATCACTAACTCGTCGGCGAGTGTGGCGATTGATAGCTCTAATGCCAGTTATTTTAATAATGATGCAGGGCGTTTAAAGCGCACCAATAATTCGGCCGAGTATATTGTGTATAACATTGCCGGAGATGCCAGCACGATAAATTTAACCAGTTACTTCTGGCGTACAGAAACCAATACCGGTGATTTAGTCATTGAGGGCTCAGTTGACGGTGTAAGTTACAGCCCAATTTCGGCCACTACTGCAGCACAAGGTATAGGGGCAGGAAATTGGGAACAAGTAAATATTGCTGCCAATGTAACCAATAGCGGCATTAAATTCATTAAAGTAACATTCCCTGTTACCAGTGGCGGGAAGGTGTGGAATCCGCAAATAGGTAATGTCAGTATCGATTACGACAATGGCTATGTTGATCCTTGCGCCTCTAACCCTGGGGCAACCATAACTTTAGATGACGGCATGGAAACATACGACAAAATGTACCATGGCTCTGGCGGGCTGCTAAGAGATGTTACTAATAGCCAAAACTTTGCGGGTGATGACGCGCGGTTATGGCGCTTCCTTAAAAACCAAGAATATATGATCTATAAAGTTGACGGCGATATTAGCGCCTTCACCTTAACCAGTCACTTTTGGCGTACTGATACCTCGATACTCGATATTGAGTTTTATTTATCACAAGATGGCGTAAATTATACGCCGTTAAGTGTGAGCAAAACCGAGCATGGTATTGGCTCTGGCAATTGGGAGCAAGTTGACTACTCACTCACTAATATGACCGCCGGTTATGACTTTATCAAAGTGGTTTATCCATTAAACAGTGATGACGCGAGCTCTTGGCACCCGCAAGTTGGAAACCTTTCACTGCAATATGTGAGTAATCCTGCGAACGCGTGCGACAATATAGAGAAAAGTGGCCCTGTTGGCGGCGGCAATAACCCGATAACCGTACCGGCGCAATACAGTGATAAAACTGTATTTGACTATTATGTTACTCGCTCAGGTAATGAACTTTATGACGGAGCAAGTTTAGTTAATTTTATCACTTTTAATGTACCTGAATTGCATACTCAAGAAACGCCATACTGGGGCGTTATTGACCCCTTCGAGCAAGAAGACGCAATACGTACCATTGCCGCTTCAGGGGCAAGTGTTACCCGTACCTATGTCTTATCTATTTATAATCAAGAAAACCCGAGTCGTACCAAAGTACACCTCAATATAGACGGTAATGGTAATTTGGTTTTTGACGAAGAAATGTTTGTCGCCATGGACCAAATGTTAGCGTATGCCAACCAACATGGTGTGCGTATAATTTTACCATTTATTGATAACTGGTCACATTGGGGCGGTTATCAAGACCTTGCTCATATGCGTGGTGTAAACGCTGCTGACTATTGGAGCAACGCGCAAACCAAACAAGACTATAAAGATATTGTTAGTTTTGTTCTGAATCGAGTAAATACCATTACCGGCATTCCATATAAAGACGACCCGGCAATTTTTGCTTGGGAAACAGGTAATGAATTACGCGATACCACCGATGCATGGACTACGGAAATGGTGGCGTATATTAAAAGTATTGATAGCAACCATTTAGTCATAGATGGTAAAGACGTAAATATTTCTGAAGCAGCGATACAAGACCCTAACGTCGATATTATTTCTAATCACTATTATGGCGGTGAATTTACTGAGCGTTTTTATCGTGACTTTAACTGGGTCGCCGACAGAAAACCATTTTTTATTGGCGAATTTGGCTTAGAAACCACGGCTGAAGTAGAAGATACTTTAAATAAAGTGATCGCGGAAAATGCCCTTGGCGCTATGGTGTGGAGCTTACGCCAACATGATGCTTATGGTGGCTTTTTAGACCACGATGAATGGAAAGGCATTCGTGCATATCATTGGCCGGGTTTTGCTGAAAATAACAGCTACGATGAAGAAAACATGGTGGCGTTAGTTTGGCAAAAATCCTATGAAATTCAAGGTCTAGTCAAGCCTGCTATTGCTGCGCCTAATTACGCACCTAACCTGTTAGCGGTAACAGATCTTGCCGATATTCGCTGGCAAGGGGTGGTGAATGCAACGAGTTATGATGTTGAAAGAACCCGAACACCAAACGACGCCAATAGCTGGCAAGTCATTGGCACTGACGTGGTAGACGGTGGTACCGGAACAAATATTGTAAAAGACGTGGTTGACTGGACTGGCGTTGCTCATAGCAATGTTACCTTGCCATGGTTGTTTGCTGATAATAATACCCTAAGTAATACCAATTATTATTACCGAGTGAAAGCCAAAAATAGCTCAGGAGTCAGTGACTATTCTAATGTGGCTATGTTTGACGGTGGGGAAGTCGTTAATAACTTCTTTGATGGTTTAGACAATTTTAACTTGCTGTTTAATTCATCAAGCAATCTTGCGCTAGATAGTTCAAATGCCCAATATTTTGGTAATGATACGAGCCGAGTAAAACGCAATGCCAATACTGCTGAATATGTTGTTTATCATACACAAGGCAATATTGTTGATTTGACTGTTGTTGGACATTTTTGGCGTACGGTCAGTATTGCCGATTTTGAAATAGAGTTATCAACCGATGGGGTTAACTTTACCAGCGCTAATGCAAATGTTACTAACGGCGGTATTGGTGATGGTAACTGGGAAGCCGTAACTTACAGCGCTAATGTGCAAGGTAATGATTATCGCTATGTGAAAATTATCTTTCCTATCAATAGCGTAAATAATCAGTTCTGGCACCCGCAATTAGGGCAGGTGAGTATAAATTATAGTAACTCAGGCCAATAGCTGAAAATACTTACTCGAATGTGTTCATTGATCGAAAATAAAGTGAGTAAATTTAAATGAACCGCTACAACGCCCCGCAATGCAGGGCGTTTTTATTTTTGCTGGTTTAAATTTTATTATTAACGGTAGCGACTTGGTCGCGTAGTTAGCAATTAATTATTTCCACACACTTAATATAATCCAACTAAACTTAATCGGTATACTTTACATTGACGGCAAAAGGTAAGGACTGAGATAAATGATACGTTTCATTTCGCTATGCTTGTTATGCTTTACCACAACTTTTTCGTCATTGGCTTGCGACCCATCATCGACCAAAGCCGCCTTAAAGAATATCTCTTGGCTAGCAGAAGATTACCCGCCTTTTAACTATCCTGATGAATCAGGTAAAGTTATCGGAATTTTTACTGATGTACTTTATTTGGTATATAACAAACTAGAAATTGAGCTAAGCGATGAAAATATCGCGATAGTGCCATGGGCTCGGCTTTATCGCACCATGCAAGTTAGCCCAGATTTTGCTGCTTACTCTATGACCAGTACCGTCCAGCGTCATAGTACCTTTTCCTTAGTGCCTTTACCTATTCTTGCCAAAACCTCAATTATGGTCTTAAAAAAGGAGCTAAAAAGAATACAGGTGATGAAACATGAAGACCTTGTTATTGCGGTGGTAAGGGAAGATATAGGTCAGCATTTGCTGGATAATTATAACTTCCCTGCGACACAAGTAGAAACAACTTCGGCATCAAATATGTTGAAAATGTTAGCGTACGAGCGAGTTGACGCAATTGCCTATGCCGAAGAGGTCGCTTTTTTTCAATCGAGAAAACTAGGCTTTGATAAAGGCAGCATTGTGCCACTATTGGTGTTGGACGACCAATCGCTATCAAACTATGTTTTTCACAAAGACACACCCACTTGCGTAGTTAAGCTATTTAGTGACACCATCACGGAATTACATCAATCAGGAGCTTTAACCTTAATATATAAAAAGTACCTTCATTAATGCCGCTCTATTTGCTTTAAAGTAATGAATAACAGTTAAGGTTTAATATCTTAACTGATTATCTTTAAAGCTTCTGAGTATGGCTAAACCTTTTGGATGTTGATAAACAGGTCTTAGCTATTATTGTTGAGAATGTCAGCAATAAAGTCAGCTGCTTTGCTATAGGTTCTGCCACCGTGATTTCCATGGTTTCCTTCTTCTGACCAACTGCCAACAACACCTGCAACTTTGTCATCTTCACCAAAACTTAATGTTTTCTCATAGGTATAAAAAGCAAAGCTATTTTCAGACTTTTTAATTAATACAAAAAAGCAGTTAGTTAAACCTTCAGGTTTAGGGAACGTAATTAAAACAGCGTTTTCATTTGCAATGACTTTGCTTTTTAAACCGCTAGCATATTCAGCTGAAACCACTTCAGTGGCAGCAGTTTTTAACTTACTCAGGTTGCCCATTAGTAGGTCTGAATAGAATTTTCCATCAGTGGTAAATGTCCACTCAGGTAGTATTTTATGTTGAAAAAAATATACTTTTTTGGATTGTGGTATTTCGTTTTGAGAGGGGGGATTTTGTGTTTGTTGTGTTTGTTGTGTTTGTTGTGTAGTTTGCTCGGGTGTTGAGCTACATGCGCTAAGCAAAGCAACAATGATGAATAAATATAGTTTCAAATTAAGTCCTTGTATGTGTTGTATTCTAGCTCGTCCATTTTAATTGAAATGGTAGGCATACCATAAACATCAATTTAACGTAATAACTAATAATTACAAAGAACTAACTGTCTTATTGTGCATATTAGTTATTATATTTTAAGTCACCATTTTTGAAATTAGTTCATATTTACCATTCCATTTTATCTTTAATAAAAGTAGTTAAAGCTTGAGCATTAGCTTGGTGGTGTTTAACTCTTGGGTGTTTTTCAAAGCCGGTAAATGCAAAAAAGAACGGGTCGATGTTGCTATCATTTTGCTGTTTAAATTGGCTAACAGCTTGAGTGATATAATCTGGCCACTTTGAACCAGGTTTAGTGGCATCCATACTGCCTAAAGCGGCGACAATATAACTGTTAGGGTAAACGGTACGAATGCTATTTAAAAATGTAACATAAGCGGCAATACGCTGTTTATCTGTAGGAACGGGTGATAAACGTTCATCTACTAACCAGCTGTCGTTTTGAAAAAGGTTTACCACCACAACGTCAGCTTGCCATTGGCTAAAATCCCACACCGAGTCATTGTTTCCTTTCGCGTTTAGCTGGGTAAAAAAATCAGGCATGGTGAAGTCAAACCAACTGATCATAATGCCAATGCCGCTTTGTGAAATACTCCGGTATTGGGCATTAAGTGCTCTTGCGGTAATTGCGCCATAGGCAAGGTAATTATTTTTTTCTGCGGCTTTATTGTCAACACCTGCTATTGGCGCTTCATTGCCCATACCACTGGTAATAGAGTCACCAATAAATTCTATTTTTCTAATCGGTTGTGGTTTAGGTGCAACAAGCTTTCCAGTACTCTCTAAACCAAGGCCAATAAAAGCGGTATTACCTTCTTCACCTTCTGTGCGTTTAAATAGCGTTAATTGATGGGTGCCAGCGCTTAAGTTGTTGGCAATAGGGTAATTATGTAAGCCTTTTTTACAGTCGATAATAATTGGCTCTGCCCAATTTTCATCAATGAAAACATTAAAGTAGTTATCACCTTGGTGATCATCTAGGGTAATGCTTAACTGGCTACCGGTAAATTGTGTGGTAACTGAACTGCCAGCCCACGACAGTAACGGCGCTTTTTTATTGCTAAAATCAATACGACCGCTATATTGAAAATGGCCATTGTCGGCTGCAATAAAATGACTTTTAGATGGAGTTAAACTACATGCAGAAAGCGTGAATAACACGGCGATATACAATTTTAAAATTAGCGTTTTAGGTAACATTACAGTCTCATTTTAAGCTTTGTTATTTTTTGGATTTTATCGATTATAAGTGTGCGTTTTTATGCTGAAATAGTCGCCAGTAATTCAGCTGTTTTTTCTTGCATTAAAATTACATCGTTTTTACTTTCAACATTAAGTCTTAGCAAAGGTTCAGTATTTGACATTCTTAGATTAAAGCGCCAATTTTCAAAACTGATACTTAAACCATCGGTGTGATCGACACTGGTAGCTGTTGAGCAATATTGTTGTTCAATAGCGGCTATTAAGCTAACGGGATCAGCTACCTTGGTATTAATTTCGCCACTACAAGGATAACAGGCTTTACGTTCGGCAATTAGTGAGGATAACGTTTTGCCGGTTTGACTCATTAATGAGCTGATCAGTAACCACGGGATGTTGCCGTTGTCGCAGTAGGCAAAGTCTTTAAAATAGTGATGAGCACTCATTTCACCACCGTAAATAGCGTCTTCTTTGCGCATACATTCTTTAATAAAAGCATGACCGGTTTTACTTTGCACGCAACTGCCACCATGCTCTGCAACTATGTCTTGGGTATTCCAAAATAAACGTGGGTCGTGCACTATTTTTTCATTGGGATGCTGTGCTAATAACATGGTCGCGAGCAATCCTACAATGTAATAACCTTCAACAAATTCGCCGTTTTCATCAAAAAAGAAACAGCGGTCGAAATCGCCATCCCAAGCAATGCCAAAATCCGCTTGATGATTTTTAATTGCCGCAACGGTATCGGTTCTATTTTCAGGCAATAATGGGTTAGGAACGCCATTAGGAAAGTTACCGTCAGCACTATGGTTGAGCTTTATAAATTCAAAAGGTAAATGCTCAGTTAAGCGGTCAATAATTTCACCAGCGCCGCCATTGCCAGCATTGGTCACTACTTTCATCGGTTTAAGTTTAGTGCTGTCGATATAAGTTAATAAGTGCTCGGTATAGGCTTGAGCAATACTAATGTTTGTAACTTGGCCTTTGTTGGCCTTAAGCACGGTGGGAAAATTATTTTCTTCAACTAAACGCTGAATATCTTTTAAGCCGGAATCGCCACTTATCGGTTTAGCTTGTGCTTGCACAAACTTCATGCCATTGAATTCTTTAGGATTATGGCTGGCAGTAATGCAAATTCCACCACAAGTATTTAAATGAAAAGTCGCAAAATATACTTCTTCAGTGCCACATTGGCCAATATGTAACACATCAACACCGCCGTCGGTTAAACCGTCAACTAAAGCGGCACTCAGTTCTGGACTGGTTAAGCGAATATCATGACCAACAATCACCTGTTTAGCAGATAAAAATTGCGCATAAGCTCGACCAATGCGATAGGCAATATCATGGTTTAATTCGCTAGGTACTTGTCCACGCACGTCATACGCTTTAAAACATTTGAGCTTGTACATCTGTATAAATCCTCGGTGAAGCGATGGCGATGGTGCAAATAAAATCAATGTTTTTCATGACCTAATCAATCTATCGCATATTTATTGTAAATAATACTGGTGAAATTAATAGTAACCGGTTACATTAATAAAGGCAATACCATTACATTAAACCGAATTAGCGTGAAGTGCTCAGATGAAAAGTGCTTCTAGCAATCGATATTACAATGTTTTGTCATAGGCAATGGTTTCAATTTTCGTAAGTGAACTTCAAAGTAAACTTGCGGTTTTTTTTAACTTTGACTGTAACCGGTTACTAATGTTTTGAATAACTGTTTCGAAATAGCACTTTAATTTGACTGTTTTCGATTAGCTATTCTCGATAGGGACTTCAGCAACTGGTACAGTTTAAAAGCGGTAGTAGCACAATGAATACGTTTGAACAAAAATTAAAGCAGTTACTTGCTAAGCAAGAAGCCTTGCTAGCACAACCTAATACCCCATTGGCCAGCAATAATGGCATTTACCAGCGCTGGCAAAATGCCATTATTACCGGCGAACATATACCGGTAAATTGGCGTTATGACCTTAAACAAGCCACTAACCCTATGTTGTTAGAGCGTATTGGCGTAAATGCCACTTTTAACTCAGGCGCTATTTTGTTTAATAATAAATATGTGCTTGCAGTGAGGGTTGAAGGTAATGACCGAAAATCATATTTTGCTATCGCAGAAAGTGATAACGGCATTGATAATTTTACTTTCCGTAACCGACCAATCACCTTACCTGAAACCGAGCAGCCTGATACCAATGTTTACGACATGCGTTTAGTTGCTCATCAAGATGGCTATATTTACGGCTTGTTTTGTACCGAGCGAAAAGACTTTGAACAACCGCACGACTTATCTGCAGCCACGGCGCAATGTGGTATTGCTCGCACAAAAGATTTAGATAATTGGCAGCGCTTACCCGATTTAGTTACTTATTCAGGCCAGCAACGTAATGTGGTACTTCACCCAGAGTTTATTGACGGAAAATATGCTTTATATACTCGCCCACAAGACGGTTTTATTAGTGTTGGCTCAGGTGGTGGTATCGGTTGGGGTTTAACCGAGAGTATGGAAAATGCGGTGATTCACGAAGAAGTGATTGTTGATGGTAAGGAATACCACACCATTAAAGAAATTAAAAATGGTCAAGGGCCTGCGCCAATTAAAACTGACCAAGGTTGGTTGCATTTAGCTCATGCGGTAAGAAACACCGCAGCGGGTTTACGTTATGTATTGTATATGTTTATGACCGAACTGGAACGCCCATGGGTAGTGTCGCATCGCCCAGGTGGACATTTTATTGCGCCGCAACATGGTGAGCGCCTTGGTGATGTTTCGAACGTGGTCTTCAGTAATGGCTGGATCGTCAATGAAAACAATGAAGTATTCATTTATTACGCCTCATCAGACACCCGCATGCATGTAGCGACTTCAAGTATTGACCAGCTCGTTGATTATGTTATCAACACTCCAGAAGATGGGCTGAAATCAGCAGCTTCTGTGCAAACCATCAATAACCTTATCGATCACAACAATAGTTAACAGGACGAAACTATGAGCAGCAGCGAACTATTGCCAGAAGCAATATGTAAAATGAAAGCGAATCAATCAACTATGATCAGCGCGGCGCTTCTTGATGACTTAAGTGCTGAGTTTGAGCATCAACTTGAAAGTGTTAGCAAGTGGTGGCAAGAGCATTCGGTTGACCATCAACACGGTGGTTTTTTTGGTGAAATTTCAAATAACAATCAAGTACGCGCTGCTGCCAGTAAAGGCATTGTTTTAAATACGCGCATTTTATGGTTTTTTAGTGAAGCGGCAATGCACAATAATTGTGCTCAAAGTAAAATGCTAGCCACCCGAGCCTATCAATATTTATTAAACTATTTTGATGATGAAAACTTTGGTGGTGTGGTTTGGGAGCTTGACCATACCGGCAAGGTGATTGACGGAAAAAAACAAACTTACGCGCAGTCGTTTGCCATTTATGCGTTATCGTCTTATTACCAATTAACCGGTGATCAGCTCGCCATTGAAAAAGCGTTAAGCTATTTTGAGTTATTAGAGCAGCATACTTTAGACCACGAGTTAGGCGGTTACCTAGAGGCGTTTTCACACGACTGGCAAGAAATATCCGACATGCGCTTAAGTGAAAAAGATGCCAACTTTCCTAAAACCATGAATACCCATTTACATGTTTTAGAAGCGTATACCAATTTACAAAAAATCTATCCAACACCAGCAGTAAAAACGGCGCTAAAAAGGCTTATTAATTATTTTCAGGGTGAAATTGTTGACCATGCCAGTTATCACTTACGTTTATTTATGTGCCGTCACTGGGGTGACTATTCACAAGCGTATTCTTATGGGCATGATATTGAATGTAGCTGGCTATTACATAAAGCCTTGCTGGCGTTAAATGATAATAAAATGAATGCTAAAGTACTGCCAACTGTAGTGAAACTTGCGGAAACCTGCTTAGATGAAGGTATTGGTAAACATGGCCAAGTACTTGATGAAATTGATTTTAAAAGCGGTGAAGTACACGAACAAAGCTGTTGGTGGATACAAGCGGAAGCGCTAGTTGGTTTTGTTAATGCATATGTATTAACCGGCGAACAGGCATACTTTAATGCCGCGCTTAATATTTGGGCCTTTATTAAAATGCATCACCTTGATAGTGAACAAGGAGAGTGGTATTGGTTATCTACATTAGATCAACCAAACCATGAAGAAATTTATAAGGCCGGTTTTTGGAAAGGGCCATATCATAATGGTCGCGCCTTAATGGAAGCATTAAAGTTATTTGAAAAAATTAAAGGGTAGGGTTGTGAAGCATTTATTTTGGACATTAATTTTAAGTTTTTTTGTTAGCTCATGTGCGCTTAATACGCAGCACCTTGTCGCGAATACTCCGCAAAAAACCGTAGCACTTTACGGGAAATATCAAGCAAGTTTTGTTACGCCAAAATTAACGGCGGCTAATCCTTACCGAAGTACTGAAGTGAGCCTTGATGCTTTGATCACTACACCTTCGGGTGAAAAAATTATTATGCCGATGTTTTTTCAGTCTAACCAAAATAACCAGCTAAGCTGGGGATTGCATTTCTCTCCGCGGCAACAAGGACGTTACCAGTATTTGGTGCAAATAAAGTCTCAGGATAAGCTAACTTTATCTGCACCGTTTTCTTTTGAGGTTTTGCCGTCAGAGCAAGCTGGTTTTTTACATCAAGACCATAACCAAGGCTCTTGGGTATTTGACAACGGTGAGCGCTTTCGTGGTGTCGGGTTAAATATTGCTTGGGAAGCACGCTTAAGTATTGGTGATGATCCTAAACATACCTACCAATATTTCTTCGAAAAAATGCAAGAAAATCAAATTAACTTAGTGCGCACTTGGGTGAATGCTCCATGGAATATTCCTCTGGAATGGCCTGAGCCTAACTTTGGTCGTTATCAACCACACACAGGTGTTGGTTTGCACCCACAAGCGATTGCGCGCTTTGACTATTTAATTGAGCAGGCGGAAAAAAATAACGTTAATTTAATGCTAACCATGGATTATCACGGTTCGTTATGGGCGCAAGACTTTGACAATTGGGGTAATGACCATTGGCAAAACCATCCTTATAACGTGAAAAATGGTGGCCCGGCGAAAACACCTGAAGAGTTTTTTACCCACCCAGAAGCCATAACGCGCTATCAAGACCGCTTACGCTATATTATTGCCCGTTGGGGTTATAGCACGCGTATTGCCGCGATTGAATTTTGGAATGAAGTAGACAATGCGGTACATAAAAAAGACCAAGGCATATCTGAGCAAGCAGTAACCAACTGGCATAAAGTTATGTCAGCATACTTAACAGATATTGACCCATACCAGCATATTCAAACCACTAGTATTAGCCATGAAGAAATTGACGGCTTGTTCGACCTTGAAGGTATCGACTTTATTCAGTCGCATTTATATGGCCGCACCAGTGAAGAAATGGAGCAATTTGTTGAAACCTTTTCCAACCGTTATAACAAAGCCTATGTAGTTGGTGAAGCGGCCATTGGCTGGGACGGTGTTAACGACCGTATCGACGATTATGCCTTAGCCCTGCACGAGCAATTATGGGTATTAATGTTTAACAAAACGCCGTTACTACCAATGACGTGGTGGTGGGAAGCGTATGACGAACACAACAAGTTTTTCCACTTAAAACATGCGGCTAATTTTATTAGTCAGTTAACTGATACTGATGAGCTTTATGAAAATAACAGCCAAGTAAAAGTAAATGCTGGCGCTAAGCATAGGGCTTTATATAAAGGCAATTTACATAAAGGTCGCAGCCAATATATCTGGCTAAAAAATATCACTAAACAGAGCAAAGACTTTCAGGTAACTATTAGCAGTAGTCAAAGTAACCCAATATCCGGTGAATATCAGGTAACTGCTTATGACACCTGGAATGGAAAAACTACCCAGTTACCCGCTATTACGGCATCTTCAGGGCAGCTTGTTGCAAACATTGCCGACCTAGCTGGAGAGCGTGACGTAGTGTTAAAAATTAGCAAACGCTAAGGCTTCTTGACTACTCTTTGGTGTTCGCACATTATCTAGCTTCATTACTATATAAAAAACGTCACTCTGGTTTCAGAGTGACGTTTTTATTTTTTTGTGGGACTCGTTAGTCATAGAACTTTATCAAAACAGGCAAGTTAATACGCACAGTTGACCTTAGCGTAATAGGAAAGTTAAGGTCTTCATCGAGTAATAAAACAGACCTTGCTAGAGCTCCTGAAACCTGATTCGCTGAACGCTGGTTAGCGGCAAATATGGAAGATTAACGAATTAATACTTTGTAACTTGTAACTTAATGATTTATTGCTAATATGCACTATCGTATTCAATGACAGTCAACAGGAAGTGTGAATGTCTCGTTTATTTTTGCTAGTTTCAATTGTTTTTTTAACCGCCTGTAAAAGCACTCCCCCTTCCTTAAAAATTTCCGAAGCAGAACTAAAAAATAATTATTCAAAAATTGGCCTGATGTGGTTTCAGTTACCTAAGGGATTTGATAAACGTAGAGATGTTATTCAACAACAGTTTGACGAACGTTTAAAAGAACAATTGCAATACGGTAATTTTGAAATTATAGACAGAGATATTGTTGTAGCTGAATATGACAAGGTAAAAAAAGAAATGAATGGTTTTTATGATAGTACTACAGGCAAGATATTGCCGAGTAAGGTCTTAGAAATAAAGAAAAAAACATTCAGAAGATTAAAAGAAAAATTTGGTATTACTGCTTTTTTATATCAAGGCGTTTCGATTGAAACCGCTTATTTTCAATATCATGAAGCTTTTTGGGATAACCACCATGAGCCGTATCGCAAAAATCACAATATGTTAGCCAATGCTGTATCAAGTTTATTTGTTACAGAAAAAGGGCAAGTGCCAGCATTATCCTATTATCTATCATTGGTCGATGAAAATAATGAAACCTTATATCGTAGGTATGGAGGTATTGAATTATTAGCAAAGTTGGTTCAAGTACCATTAAGTGAAGAAGAACGGCAAAAGGTTATTACACCAAAACCTACAGGGCGGCATAAATCTAGACCTAAAGAGCAATTTAAAAGTGATTTTGAATATCTTTCCTTTGAACAGCTACTTGTAGACCCCGTTAGCATCAGTAATTCAGTTGACCGCGCAGCAATTGATTTGATTAAAGCAGCAAAGTCAGAATGATTGTACATATAAGGCCTACGATTATAGTGATATTGCTAACTCTTTTGAGTGCCTGTACAACCTTATCGCCACCAAAGCTTAACAAACATAATCCAGTCATTTTGTTCATCGATAAAAATATAAAACGAGTAGGGTTCACTGGAATTGAATCAAGTAAGGTTATTACTGATTTATCTGATTTTTTTTTAGCTTTTGAAAACGAGTTATTAAAGCAGTTATTTGATGCTTCGTTTGATTCTGTTTCTAGCCAAGAATACTTAACAGTTCAAGAACGAATGAAAAGCAAATATCGTCATATGTTTGATCCTCTAACAGGGACTATTAAGCAAGAAATTTTTCGAAAATACTCATCTGAATTATTAGAGAATTATACCCAACTGTATGAAGTCGATTTAATGTTATCAATCAAGGTGTTTGTTGAATCCGTTAATACTAGACAAGAGCGTGCTTATTGGCGAGGTGTAAAACAAACTGTACCACAAGATTATACTACATCTTTTGAATACCTTGAGGCTTACTCATTATATGTTGAATATATCAATATTAACACTGGTCAAAAACAGTCTCAAATATTAGGATTATCTGTAGTTCAGGGAGCTGAAGACCTATTACAAGCAACCAATATTCAAGCATTCAAGCCTTTAATCAAAGCAATCGTAGAGCCTATTTATCAGCAATAAGGAAATGTTAAAAATGTTAAAAAGCTATGTGTTTATTATGGTATTACTTGTTGGTACTGCTGGTTGTGTTAATAAACAAGCCATTAGCTATGCAGCCGTAAGTGAAGCTAAATATACAAAAGCGATAAATGCGGTATCTTTGGGGTGTGGAGAATTGCCTCGACATTGCGATACTTGGCAAGGAGCAAATCAATACATAACTTTTAATAACGCCGTTATGAGGTTCGCAACTAATGATAATGGGCGTATTATAATCATTATGCATGATTATAATGAGTGTGACGTTTTAGATTGTATGACACCGATCAACAATCGTAATTTTAGAAACATAAAGGATTATCTTCGT
The DNA here is from genome assembly GCA_947501935.1 of uncultured Alteromonadaceae bacterium. GTDB lineage: Bacteria > Pseudomonadota > Gammaproteobacteria > Enterobacterales > Alteromonadaceae > CANMXU01. Next base: position 12,214 of record CANMXU010000009.1, on the reverse strand, counting down.
GGTGAAAATATTGAAATTATTCAGGCTAATCCTTTAGCCACGCTCAATTCTATTGTTGGCTATCAGCTAACTCTTGACTCTGATGTTTATAGCGTATTAATGCAGTTAGCTATTAATAAATAGATATTCTAAAAGGTTAGGATTTATACGAAATGCAGTTTCAGTTGAGAAGAAACTGCACTGTGGCATGTATTCTCTAAGCACAAAGTGACTGAAAATTGTGTTAATAATTAGATATTGTTAACGTCTTTTATGCTGCATTTTGATTTATCGTGCTAATTACCCTTGATAACCCCTGCTAAAACAAAGCTTAAAAAACTAAATTTTCTAGATTAATATGAGCAGCATTCCAACCACTAGTACAACCTTGGGTTGGTAAGTGAAAATCAACTAATACTTCTTTATCATCATTAAGTACTACTACACGGGCTTGGGTTCGCTCTGCTGTAGAAGCATAAAACATTAGGTAATCGCCGCTGCTGTGCTGATAAATGCTTGAGCAAATATCGGAGAGTTTATTTTCGTCAAAACTCCATGTTTCTTGGTAGCTAAGGCCGTCATCAGCAATCACATATTTTGACGCGCTGCTATGGTCTCGATTAATGCCTGCCGACTCGTCGCTGGGGTGATGCAAGCTATGATAGCCATTGTTAAATATCATTAAGCTGCCATCGTTAGCAATAGATAACGCATGCGCGCCAATTGGGGCGCTGCCTATACTTAATGTTGGTGCTAGGGCGCGTAGGGAAGGGTAGTTTTGATACCAGTGTTTAGTTTCATCACCCAGTAGCCATTTTATCGCACCGCTTTGGTAGTCTATTTTTACGACAAAATTTTCGCGGCTAGAAATAATTAGGCTATCGTCTGAGGCGTCGTATATTGCGCTATTCATATGAAACCAATCAACTACTTCATCAGTGCCATCACCATCAACATCAGGTTTACTGTATCGAACAAAGTTACTCGGGTCATCGCCGAAGTTGGTCATGTAATCACTAAATATTTCCCCTAAATCCCATGTTTTGACCACAGTGCCATTAGCGAGTATTTCAGCTAAATAGGCTTCTTTTTTGATAATGCCATTAACCGTTACATCAAGCTCAGCCAGCATGCCGATTTTGCCTGCTTCAAGGTTATGATGAAAAACACCAGCACTGTATTCCCCGCCAGTTAACATTACTTTTTCTTGGTGGCCGTCGAACTGCTGTATATAAATAGCATTATCTTGAGTATCCCCAGTGATAAATTGCTGGCCGTCAAAATAGGCAGCGGCATCGCTGTCTGATGCTTCTGGCAGTAGCCAGCGAATATTGCCGTCAATATCAAATACCATAGGTGAATAGAGTTTGTTCTTTAAATAAAAATAACTAAAGCTGGGTTTGTTGGCGGCATTGGCGAGCTGATTAATGGTGATATTATTGTAAATGGCATCGCCGTCGCTGGTTTCAACAAATGCATCTGTGGTGATGGTTATATTTTGCTGCCACTGGCTGTTGTCGCTATAGGTGACTGTAATTTCGACTTGATTATCGTAGTCACTATACAGGCCAAAAACAGGTAGGGTTACCGTTGATGTTGCATTGCTGGCAATATAATCATTGCTTATTTTTTCTTGTGAATAGGTAACTGTTAATGGCGCGGCAACAGCTGCCGTTTTTGGGCTGATCACATAGCTAACAGCTTGAATAAATTCAATATCAAAATCGGTAAAGGCGAGTTTTTTAATAAACACTGAGTCGCCATCAGTGATGGTTGATATAGCTAGTTCGGTACTTTTAGCAAGTACAATATCTTCAGTTTCAAGTTTTTTTTTGCTATCACTTCCACAAGCGCTTAGTAACGAGACTAACGTGATTAACAAAATTAGTGGTCGCGAGATCAATGTAGGTTTAGGGTTTTTCATCATGATGTCATCTCAAAATAAGGTAAAAAAAATGGCTTACTAGTGAGTAAGCCATTTGATATTTTTGCTAGCAGCAGTCAAACAGTGCTAACCACTGGCCTGAAAACCCTAGAGCTTAAAAGCAACACCAACAAAATAACGGGCTTCGCCTTCGTAGAAATTCCAGAACTGATCCGTTGCATCTGTACCTAAATATTGGTTGGTATCTTCAGCGAATAAGTTGGTTACTTCTGCGGTAATGGTGAAATGTTCATCAATTTCATAGCCGATTGAAGCATCTACTTGACCATAAGCATCGGAATAAGTAGGAGTTACAGCAGCAATATCGGTATTAACACCATGGTAGCTTTGCATTCCTGTTCTTTGCTCTGAACGCCAGTTATAGCTTAGGTTTGCTCTTAAGCCATCTTGGTCATAAAAAACACCGGCATTAGCACTATGTTCGGATAAACCAGGCAATGAAAGTTGCGTTACTTGGTTTTCATCGTAAACACCCTCGGCTTTACCATCAGAGTAGGTATAGTTGGTATTAAAACCAAAACCATTGTCGAAAACATGCTGTAAGGCAAGTTCAAGCCCTTTAACTTCACCACCTGGTGAATTGACGTTAGTATTCACAACGGCTTTACTTGTAGTTACGCCATCACCGTTAAAATGTTCTTCTTCTTGAGTAGAACTTATTACTACGCTGGTCATATCTTTATAAAAAATGGCGGCGCTAACTAAACTTTCGTCATCAAAGTACCACTCGTAGCTTAAATCAACTGCGGTAGTACGATCAGGTTTTAACTCTGGATTACCACGACTACCGCCAATAAAGTTTTGACGCTCTTCAGTACTGCCATCGTCATGAACAATGGTTTCTTGCGAGTAAGATTTATTAAAAGCCGCAGCCATTTGGTTGAGGTTTTGTCTCGCCATAGTTTTACTGGCAGCAAGTTTAATAAACATGTCTTCAGTAACTTCTAGATTAAGGCTAAAGCTCGGTAAAAAGTCATTAAACTTATTATTATACGGGTTAGCAACAAAGCCAGATTCGTCTAATACACCGTTCCATGAATGGCTTGCTTGTGTTGGAGTATCAGGTAAAGCCGTTTGTTGATTGACCAAAATATCTGTTTGTACATATCGACCACCAATATTGGCGGTTAAATACATATCGCCGATATCAGCAACAAAGTCAGCCATTAAATATACGGCTTGCACATCTTGTTCTACAGACCATTTATTTAACGGGTCGTTTACGCGCGAAACCGGTGCACCAGTATAATCGGCTAGCCATTGGTGCGGATTACGCATGCCTGCAGTACTTATAGCGGCTAAGTCCATAGAGCGGCCGTATTGGTCTGATAATCCATAAAAATCATCATAAATGGTGACACGATTTGGCTCATCAGCAAAACGTACTACATCTAAAATGCTATAACCTAAGCCGGGGTCGGTAATGCCAGCATCTTGATAACGATAAAATGGGCCATAGTCATCGCCACGAGTTGCGCCTCGGCTAGTATAATCTGCATTGTATTGCCAGCCTTGATAAACCGCATCACGGCTAGAGCTGCGCACACCAAAGGTTACAGTTTGCAAAACGCCAAAATCAACTTCGTATTCAAAATCAAGCTTGATAGCGGTTGACTCTGACTCGCGCTCACCACCACCAGCCCATGCTGATTTGAAATAATGATAATTAGGATCGCCTAAGTCAAAATCGACTAAACCTATGCTAGGCAAACCTTCTCCGGTATCAGACCAGTACATGTCAAAAGTATCAACGCCATTAGGATTTAACGGTGAACGTAAGCTCGGATCAGCGGCTTGTTCAGCATTAAATGGAATATTACTGTTCTGCGTTGACATAGTGTCGGCATACGAGGCTAGTGATAACTCGTGTGACTCGCCATAACTGACATTTAAGGTGGCGCGAAATGAGTCGTTGATTATCCAGTCAGCTTCAAACTTATAGTTATCTGCTTCATTGGCTGCGTCTTGTACTACCGTTTGGTTTTCTTGGCGACCTAAGGTAAATAAAGCATTATCAATGACTCGGCCTGTATGTGTTACCCCAGGCTCTAAGATAGTTTCACTTGAGCGGTCCATGTGAAATAAGGCTTTTACTTCTTCTGTCGCTGTTTGTAATTCGTTATGCATCCAGTCAAAACTAAAGTCGAGTGAATCGTTGAATCGGTATTGCAACGAAAGTGCAGCACCAAATCGTGTTTTCTCTTCAATGCCTTGCGTTGGCGCATAAATTTCAGGGTAATCAACTCGCTCACCTTGTTCTAAAACATCAATGCGCCAAGGAGCATTACCTTGCACATTTGCATAAGGTTGACGATGGTTTAACGCATAGTTAGCGGTTTTATAACGCTCATTTGAAGATAGTGATAATAGGGCACCAAATTTGTCGTCCCAATTATTACCAATCACCAAAGCCGTATTCGGTTCTATTTCACTTAACGTATTGCTACCACTGCCTGCTTTTATGCTACCGGCTAAGGTGAAGCCATCTAAACTTAAAGGCTTACGAGTGATGATATCTACAGTACCGCCCATACCGCCTTCAATTAAATTGGCAGCAGATGCTTTATAAACTTTTACTTCGCCAACAAGTTCAGCAGGGATCTCTTCAAATGAGCCCATGCCACCTTCACTTTGACCTTTACCAGTGAGCATGACTTCATTATTTAATAGCAGTAAGTTTTTCGACATGCCGCGAATTTGAATGTTTGAGCCATCGCCATTATTTCGGCTAATTTGTACGCCGGTTAAACGTTGCAATGATTCGGCAATGTTAGCGTCAGGCATTTTACCAATATCAGTGGCATTAATGCTTTCGATAATCACTGATGATTGTTTTTTGGTCATCAAGGACTTTGCCCAAGCAGCACGGGTACCTACTACTTCGATTACTTCAACGTCTTTTTCTTCTGCAGCTTTTTCTGCAGCAATACTGGTAAATGATGTACCGGCAAACAGGCACGTGGCAATGCTGGTTGCTATAAGTGATTTTTTAAATAAACTTGTTTTCGTGTTCATTTTACTTCCTTAAATACGCTAGTCATTTTGCGTATTAATTTGTCTTGTTTTTTTGGCGTATGATTAAACGTTAGTGATTGTCGGGCCGTTATTTACGGCCCGAACATTGAGCGTTGTTAGTCGACAGTGACCACGCTAATGTCATCAATCAATAAGTTTTCACCGGTATTATTATTTGTAGGTGTAAGTGCTGGCGTATCATCCCCATATGGATTAAAACTTTCGTTCTGCCAGATGCCCATTTTCAAAATATTGTCTTGGTTTAAAACACTGTTAGCGTGGAAGTCGCTTGCACCAAAGTTGTGGTTATAAAGGAAGTCTGAAAACTTAATGGTGATTTCGGTATCCATATTGGTTTCGTCCAATATTAATGCCCATTCCCACGAGTCAACTTTGCCATTAGGGTTATCTTGAATCGTTGCTTCATCAAGTTGAATAACCAAGATATTGCCGGCATTTTGGTGGGTTAAATGAAATCGTAATGCATTACCCGAAGTCCAATCTTGAGCACCACCAAAGGTACGTAATACACCGGCATAGCCGTCAGAGCCAACATCGTATTGCACTTGCATTTGCTGACTATCAGTAGAATTATCTAATGAAATCGTTGTCCATGCTTGGTCAACCCAAGTAGCTTTAATGCTGGCATCGTCAGGATAAGCATTAAAGTCATCAACAATAAAGCCACCGTCAATTTGCTTGTCGTGCAAGTCAGTTATTACTTGTGAGCCCACACCAATTTTTATATCACCTAATTGTTGTGCCCATGATGAATAATCATCACCCGTTACCGGAAAAACCACACGTAGATGTTTATAACCTGAGTCAATTGAACGACCTACTAAGTCAATTTGTTGCCAGTCACCACGTTGGGCGATGTCAAAAGACTCGCTAGCAAAGTCATCCCAAGATATACCGTCTGTTGATAATTGCACTTTGAAATCGGCTACGTCGGTTTGCAGATTGCCGCGCCAGAAGTAGGTTTTAACCATGAAGCTATTCACGTCACCACTAAAGCTGTACATCAACCATTCTTCGGTATAACCGCCATGTTTAATGCGGCCTGCGTCATCATTTTCAAAAAACTCAGTGTTGCCGCTATCAACAAATAAATTATTACTGTCTGAAAGCGCTGATGCTGAAGTTAAGGTGCTTAAGTTGTCTTGTACAATGCCATTTTCAACTAACGCGGCATTTGTACCAATAACATTTGACCATGCACTTTCACCGCTGGCGTTAATCGCTTTGGCGCGGTAATAGTAAGTTTCACCTTCAACGGTTGAGGCGTCTTGGAATAGTATTTGGTGCTTAACATTAGTATGCACATTACCAAACGAGTCGGTTCTATCGGCTAATATGTAATTGGTTGCGCGAGTATTGCCAATTTCAATATCGTCACCCACTAATACCCAACCGTCAGTACCGTTGTCAGAGCGTTCAATATCGTAATATTGCGCACTAGTAACACCTTGCCAGCGAATGTCTAGGTTAGATGGGCTTGCTAACATCACCGGTGCTTTTGCTGGAGCCGGAATATCTGGTTTAGCTTCGCCGTCGATGGTGTAAGCCATTTCCCAAGTATTTGCCATAATTTTAGCTTCGTTATAAACGAAGTTATCAGCAAAACCTGGCCAATGGTAAGAATGTGCACTGCCGTCGTCATGGTCTTTAAAACCACCATTAACGTCGTGAGTACGTAAGCTCCATAATAAAATACCAGTAGCACCATCATTTACTACGGTATTAATAGCCGCTTCCATTTCAATGTCACCGTAACCGATTTCACCAACTACAAAAGGTTTAGTGCTACCTACGGTTGTCATATCAAGTTCAATACGAGCTGAGAAGTTATCACCGTAATAATGGTTAGAAACAATATCGATATTGGTATCAAACAGTGCCGCATTTGACATGCGCATTTCATGCTCTGACTCACTGTCGGCTTTGGTGGCACGTGCTTCACGGCCGTCCATCACTAAATGGTTGCTATCAATTGATTTAATATGGGCTGCAATTTCTGCTGTCCATGCTTCAATTACGGCAACATCATCTGTACGTAATTCATTACCGGTTTCCCAAGCAAAAATAGCTGGGTCATCTTTATAAGCAACACCTGTAACTGTATTTACGCGGTTTAATACATAAGTAATAACTTCTTTAAAGCCGTCAATGGTGGCTCTGTCAGTAAAGAACTCAACAGAAGTTTTGCCATATTTATCTGCAAAATGACTGATCCCACCCCACCAAGCACTACGGTCAATAAAAGGTACTTGAATGCGTACACCGTGTTTGTTGGCGATGGCTAGTAGATTATCCATAGCAACAAAGACATCTTCGTTATAAACAAAGTTACCATTTTCGTCCCAATGAATGTGCTTCACTTTTGTTGGGTTAGAGGCTTCTTGTATGCCCATGGTATAAATACGGGTTATTTTACCGCCCATATCAGCGATGGTTTTAATGCCATCTTCTTGTTCAAATACTGGCGTAATATCCCAAATAGGGTCTTCGGTTAGTACTAAGTTTGGCGTATTGTAAGAAACAAAACGGAATTCTTTACCACTGTCATCACTGTATAATTTATTACTGTCACCAATACCATTTGAACCTTCACCACGAGTAACATAGTGACTAAATAAGCTAGTCGCATTATTAGCGGCCATGGTATCGGTTACTGAAGTTGGTACTGCTAGTGGTGCTTGGCCACCCGAAATTTCTATGCCAGATAAGTCACGAATAACATTATCAGTACTTAGTGCGTAATTTTCAGCGTAGGCAATAGCAACATTTCCTAGCTCAGGTACCCAAGTTTCATAGTCAGCATCAACACCTTCTTTAGCCATAACAGGGAAAGTTACGCGAACAAAGTCAAATTCCACTTCCGCACTGTCAACCATGGCGGTTTGGGTAAAAGCTAACCAACCGTCAACTTCCTCGTCACCGTCTACTGCGGCAACGGTTGAGGATAATGTTGTCCACTCTGCTGCGTCATCGCCACCGGTTTTTGATACTTCAATTAAAAACGGTTGTACGTCAAACTTTGAAGTGTAATGGGTATTTAAGGTAATAGATTGCACCGCGCCATACACTTCATATTGCACGAATTCTGCAGTGTTTGAGCTACGTTTATAGCGATTGTTATCACCTCTAAAGCGTTGGCTTTCACCGCTATCTAGTACTAAGTTGGCACTACGGCTGAAGGCATTATTAAAGCTGCTTAAATCATCATTTTGAATGGTTGGCTCAACGTCAGGATCTGTTGCTGGGGCAGGTTTGGCATTATTGTTACTCGCCGTACTTGCGTCAGTTACAAAATCAACGGATAAATTGCCTAACTGCGGATGCCAAGCTTGTTCAGAAGCTACAACGGGAAATTCTACACGAATAAAGTCGTACCCTTCACCAACACTATTGACGATATCGCTGATGGTAAAGTCAACTTGGATCCAGTTATCATTTTGACCATCACTTTGGTCTTCATCGGTATCGCGTTGGGTATAATCACCAACAACTTCTTGGTTAACGCTTACTTCAGTCCAGTCGGCTAAGTTATTAGCACCTACTTGTGAAACATAAATTTTAAAAGGGGCAACTTCTGGAGTATCACCTTCCCAATAATAAGCGGATATTACTGCACTTTCTATTGAGCCTCCGACTACATAATCTAGGTATTCAGCGGTATTTGTACCGCGCTTTATGCGCAGTAAATCACCTTGAAAACGATAATTTGCATCGTCAGGCGCTGCAGTATTGTCTTCTGTGAACAAGCTATAAGTGCGCCAGAAATTATCGTCTAGGCTAGCCATTTCATTGATATAAGTATCGGTGGTTTTTAGAGCACAAAGGTAGTCAACTTTATTGATTTCATCGTCTTGTAAAATGCCATCACCGTTTGTATCTGAACCGGTTTCTACCTTCTGCCCACCAAATTCACAGTTGTCGCCAGCGGCTTCTGCAACTGCTGCTCTTGACCATGAGTTGATTTGATTTGAATCTGCTTGTTCTATATCTGCGCCACAACCTGCTAGCGATGTTGAAATTATTGCAGCTACCGTCATTTTTTTGAATGTGCTTAGTGAACCGGTACTGGTAACCATCGACCGCTTCATTTGCTTATGATGTTTCATAAACACTTTCCCCCAACCTTGTTATTACTGATTTTATATTAAATTTTTTTACAAGTTAAAATTTGTATGTTTGTTTTATGATTCGGTAACACTGTAACCGGTTACTTTATTTGTTGCAACCGGTTACATCGATAAAGTTGTAATTAGCGGAAAATGACGGCTTAAGTGTATGAAATGGATAAGTAAATATATCTATTAGCTAAAGGAATTAATATTTAAACCGCATTTTTAAGCTGAAAACATTGAAAAACTTGAAATAAAATCGACAAAATTTATTCGATTAATTAGATGTTTGTTATAGTCTTTTAGTTTTTATTGTTACCAAATTGTATTTGGTTGCGTTAGTGATAATTGAGAAAAACAAGGATTATTTGCAATAACCATTGAGTTAAATCGTATTTATGCTTTAAATATTAGTAACCGGTTTCAGCCCTAGATAACATATATTTTAACAATCATTTCGAGCAAATATAATTGTAGAGATCACAAGATGTTTAATCATTGTCCAAAGTGCAATAGTAAGAAAATTGTTTTTATTGAACAACGCTATTTTGTTTGTCCATGCTGTAAATTCACTTATTTCCATAATGTTGCCTCGGCGGTAGCGGCGGTTATTGTGGTTGGCAATGAAATATTATTCACTTATCGAGCAAAACAGCCAGGCAAGGGCTTACTCGATTTACCCGGCGGTTTTGTTGATCCAAATGAAACGTTAGAACAAGCCTTAACCCGAGAAATTACAGAAGAATTGTCGCTTAATATCACTCGTTGGCAATACTTATGTTCACAAGCGAATAGTTATCTTTATAAAGAAATTAACTATCAAACCCTTGATAGTTTCTTTGTCGCATATTTACCGGAAAAGCCATCAATTAAGCTACAACATTCAGAAGTGAGTGCGGTTAGTTGGCAACGAGTAAGTGATATTAATTTTGATGAGCTCTCGTTTGATTCAGTAAAAGCGGCGTTAAAATTTTATCTTGATACAAAAAAATTGTAACGAAATAAACAGTCCCTGCTATAGCTAGAGACTGTTTTTTACTAAAATTTTGAAGTGTGTCTTCTAACCATTAAACCAATTAAGGCTAAACCAAATAAAGCCAATGTTGTTGGCTCTGGTACTTCAGCAAGTGCTGTGTAGTTACCAACTTTCCCTGAATGTAACGCCCAAGCAAAGTATTCTTGGCTTTTAACGGCTGTTGCGCGCAACTGCTCACCGGTAAAATAAAATGCTCGGTTTTCATTGGCAAGTGCGGTAGAGCTTGTCCAAAATCGGCTGCTAGCATCGCTAATATTAAAAGCGCTTTGATACTCACTTAATGAAGTATTAAGCAGTACTTCAAGTAGGTTCGTACCCCTTCTCTCAGGTAAAAACCAATCACTGTAGTTATTGCCGCTGGTGGTAATAGATAAATCAAGCGCCCATTGTTGGCTATCGCTCCAGTTCATTGCAGCATTGTTGGTATCAGTATACCAAGTGACATTTGTTATATCGTCGTAAACAAATTGACTATTGTCACTGACGATTAGTCCAGCATTTGCTGTATTGATAAAGAGTAAGGATGTGGCAAACACCACAGTGTTAATTATTTTATAAAAATTCATGTTATACCTTTTAATCTTTTATAGTTTTATCGGCAAAAACATCACCGTTATTGGGGAAAACGTAGTGTCGGCTCCGTAGTAAAACGGCGATAACTTATTTGATAGCACTCAAAAAGTTATCGCTGAAACGAAGGTTGCTATGCGTTATTGCACGGCAACCTTGTATATTTCAGGCGTAAAGCCTGTATTTTGTGGGTATTTACGTTGCTGTGAGCCTATGTTGCTGTAATAACAACATTATCAACACGGCCTTTTTGGGCAAAGCCGCCACTGGTGACGTTAAAGCGAATGAAAAGGCTTGCTTGGTTTTCGGCGCCAGAAAGTGTGAATTCCTTAGTGGTGTACTCGCTATTACCGTCTCCATCAAGGGCTACTGTTTCAATGTTTGTCCAATCGCTGCCGTTAGTTGACCACTCAATAGTAAAGCTATCACCACTTTTAAGAGCTACGGCTTGACGATCGTAAGACAAGTCAATGGTGTTATAACCTGATGTATCTATAGCTATTGTGGTTAAGTCACCTCCTTTTCTTAAACGTCCTCCGTATGTTCCGGTATTTTTAGCAACTGTACTCGCATCTACTGCGCCATCAGTTGTCCATTTAGCCGCATCAACAGGATCATTGTTTGCCGTGGTAGACTCAAAGTCGTCACTAAATAGAATGGTTCCTGAAACTGTAGTGATCGATATGGTTAATGTAACTTGGGTACTATTTACGCCATCGCTTACTGTAATTTCGACATCGTAGTCGTTTTCTGTTGTTGGTGTACCAGTAATGGTTTTATCGACCAAGGTTAAGCCTGGAGGTAAATTGGTAGCGGTATAAGTTAGGTTATCATTATTAATTTCAGCATCAGTTGCAGATAAAACTGATGTGAATTCAACGCCAACGGTACCTGCGTTTAACGATATTTCAGCGACACTTGGCGGAGTGTTTTCAGCAATAATCATGGTCACAGTACCGGCAACATCATTTATGCCGTCACTAACAACAACATCTACTTCATAAGTGCCATCTGTGGTTGGTGTTCCTGAAATAGTATTGCTGTCAGGCTCAAGGCTCAAACCGCTAGGTAATCCAGAGGCAGTATACGTTAATAATGAATTAAGAAAATCAACATCAGTTGATGACAAATTTCGGCTATAGGCAATGCCCACTACACCAGTGTTAACTGCCAATACCGGTGCGGTCGGTGGTGTGTTAACAGCAATATTAAAAGTTAGCGTTACTGCTGTAGTATCACTACCATCATCGACTGTAATTACCGAATCAAATGCTCCAGCAGCACTTGGTGTGCCGGAAATAGTGCTACCTGAAAGCGTTAATCCTGCAGGTAAATTTATCGCGGTAAAAATTAGGCTGTCGTTATCGGCGTCTGTTGCCGATAAGGTTTCACTAAAGCTAAAGCCAACCATACCGCTATTACCAGAAACTGTCGGCGTGGTTGGCGCAACATTAGCTGGAGTCGCAATAACAATGCTTAATGCTGCTTGGCTATTTTCTTCACCATCAGTGACATTGACGGTAAAATTAAAGGTGCCAG
>CANMXU010000008.1 GCA_947501935.1 uncultured Alteromonadaceae bacterium | reverse complement strand
TCAGCTGGCGTAGAATCACCTGCCATTGAATCTAAAAGTGCATCAATATCATCAGGGTCAGTTAACTCAGTTGGCTCAGCTGCAGGTTCTTCTGCTGGCGTAGTATCAGCTGGCGTAGAATCACCTGCCATTGAATCTAAAAGTGCATCAATATCATCAGGGTCAGTTAACTCAGTTGGCTCGGCTGCAGGTTCTTCTGTTGGCGTTGAATCTAAAAGCGCGTCAATATCATCTGGGTCAGTTAACTCAGCAGGCTCAGCTGCAGGTTCTTCAACAGGTTTAGCTGTTGGCATAGCCATAGATTCCATTAAGGCATCAATGTCATCAGGGTCACTTAATTCTTCAGGCTCTTCAGCAATAATAGTGTCTGCAGAAAATTCTGACTCTTCAGCCTGCATTGAATCCATTAAGGCATCGATATCATCAGGATCAGTTAAATCGGCACTTTCTTCTGAATCATTACTTTCATTAAGTAGGTCATCTAATAAGTCTTGATCTAAAACGCCATTAGGTAATTCTTCACCGTTATCACCACCATCATCAACTAAATCAGATAATAATGAGTCTAAATCTCCTTGATTTAGTTCACCGCCTTCTAATAACTCTACGGTTTCTTCATCGTTAATTGAAATATCTTCTAAATCATCAAGATCAGATAATTCATCAACATCATCATCTAAATGAATAACATCTTCACCGGCGTCATCATCGACTAAACTGTCAAGTTCATCTAAATCACCAAGGTCGTCTAGATCATCAAGATCATCTAAATCATCAGAGAATAAGTCATCTTCACCAGAGCTGACTTCATCAGTTAAATCAATAGAGAGTTCATCATCAAGCGATAGTTCGTCATCGAGTGATAATTCATCTTCAAGCGAGAGCTCGTCATCAAGTGATAATTCATCTTCAAGCGAGAGCTCGTCATCGAGTGATAATTCATCGTCAAGTGATAGTTCATCATCAGCTTTAGGTTGTTCTTTATCAATAGCGCTTTGCTTTTTATTCTTAGTGGTCTTTTCAACAACTGCAGTAGTGCTTGGTTGACGACGCATAATGAAAAATGATGCTCCGGCAATCAATAACAATGCAGGTATCGTTGATATAACCACAATAAACCACGTTTGAGACAGTAGCCCCTGCGGCTCTAATTCTAATTGCTGTTTTTCTAATAACAGTTCTTGTTCGCGCGCTTCAGCTTTAGCTAATAACTCTTGCTGCAAGGCGATCATGTCATCCATTTGCAATTTAATTTCTTTGCTTTTAGCCACTTCTTGCTGCATTACACCTAGTTTTTCATTAAAACTAGATAAGCGGTCTCTGAGTTGCTCATTTTCTTTTAATATTGCCTGTAAACCGTCAATAGAGTCTAAAACATCGTTTTGAATGGTTTTTAAACGCTCTTGTTGGGTATTGTCAATATTTTGCAGTTGTTCGTTAATATCAGATTTTGCCGCTTCTAAATCTTTTTTATTTACCACTTGCTCTTGTGGTTTTTTCGGTACAACAACAGCAACTTTCTTTTTGATTTTCTTTTGCCAAACATTGTCGTCTTGATCAGATTTTTGTTTTGAAGCTACCGGGTTTATGCGTCGGTAATCTTCAATTTCAGGAATTGTTAAATATTGGCCTTCAACAAGGTGATTCAGGTTATTTTCTTTAAAGGCTTGGGGATTGGCAGCATATAAAGCTTGCATCACCTGATAAACAGTTAGACTTGGTTCAGGGCGTACTCTTAAGGCAATTTTCCATAAGGTATCTTGAGAAGTAATCGGACCATATTTTTGATACGGAAAAACATCACTGGCTTTAGAGCCACGAATACGTATGCCCCTTTCTTCTGCACTAAAGGCTGGCACGTGAATCGAGGCAATGGTAATGCTGATGAAAATAACCTGCCACAGGCACAGGCGTATGTATCTTTGCATTTAAGCTATCCTAATTATTATTATCTATACGTCAATAGGTTGACATGTCCACGACTAAAATTATAAAGCAATGTTTATTCCAACTATTGTTAGCTCTAAACATACCATGATTAAAAGCGACTGTGGATACGATTTTAGTGTTTCTAGATAAAAATCAGAAACTAGTCTTATATAATAACGACTAATTTCTGATTTTCTTTAGGAAATCCTACTGCTGATGAGTAGGCTTCTATTATGAAAGGTGGTCTTTGATCAATAGTTCAGCAATTTGAATGCTGTTGGTTGCTGCGCCTTTACGAATGTTATCGGCAACAATCCATAAATTAATACCATTTGGATGACTGATATCTTCACGAACACGACCAACATAGGTTTCGTCTTGGCCACTGGCTTCGCCAATTTGTGTTGGAAATTCTGCATCGTTTTCACATAAAACCACACCTTGAGCATCTTTTAACAAAGCTTTCACTTCATCTACAGATATTTGGCTTCTAGTTTCAATATGTAGCGCTTCTGCGTGACCAAAAAATACCGGAACACGAACGGCTGTCGGGTTAACTAAAACATTATCGTCGCCGAAAATTTTCTTCGTTTCCCAAACCATTTTCATTTCTTCTTTGGTGTAACCATTTTCAAGAAATACGTCAATTTGTGGAATAACATTGAAAGCGATTTGACGAGAAAAGTTTTTGCTTTCTACAGGCTTACCACTTAGTAAATCAGCAGTTTGTTTGGCTAACTCATCCATAGACTCTTTGCCGCCACCAGATACAGACTGGTAGGTACATACGTTAATACGGTCAATTCCAACAGCGTCTTGAATCGGTTTTAATGCCACTAACATTTGAATGGTTGAACAATTCGGGTTAGCGATAATATTACGATTGCGGTATTCAGCTAGGGCTTGTGGATTAACTTCTGGAATAACTAATGGCACATCTGCTTCGTAACGAAACTCAGAGGTATTATCAATAACAATACAACCTGCTTCGCCAGCAATAGGTGCAAACTTAGCTGAGATAGAACCGCCGGCTGAAAAGAAGCCAATTTGTGCTTGGCTAAAGTCAAAGTGGTCAGCATCAAGTACTTCAATGCTTTCACCATTAAATTCAATAAATTCACCAGCAGAGCGAGCGCTCGCTAATGGATAAAGTTTATTAATAGGAAAATCTCGTTGCTCTAAAATTTCCATAATTGTTTTGCCGACTAACCCGGTTGCACCAAGTACGCAAACGTCAAATTTCTGTGCCATGCCCTCTCTCTCTTTCTTATTTAGATGGATTACTAAAACCAAGTTGATGCGGAACATCATTACTGGCTTGATTTGCTAAGGTTACTTTCACCGCAGAAAACTCCCTGCGAGTAGGATAAGTTTTACGTATGGTGTCAAAACCTTGGCTTGATAACTGTTGACGAAATATAGCGTCGTCGCGCCTAACATCGTAAACCATTTTAACTAACTGGTTTAGTAGTATTTCATTAAATTCTTGCTTTATTTCTACACTGTCTATCGTTGCGCTGGGTAAAAGCTCAGTTAACGTTAGTGTCGGTTGAATATTTAGCTGCTGACATAATGCCTGATAGAGCATTTCTGTGCCACGAGCTTTTCCTTCTAAGCTATAACCGGCAATGTGTGCAGAGGCAATATCAACATAGTCAATTAGTGGTGTAAGTACGTTCGGCTCACCTTCCCAAACATCAAGGACTAATTTAAGACCATGACCTTGCTCTTTTAACGCGAGCAAGGCTTTATTATCAATAACTTCACCACGACAAGCGGTTATTAAAATTTGCTCATCACGCAAGGTTGCTAAATTGTCAGCATTTAATAAATGATAAGTCGCATTTTCATCATCACGCGTTAACGGTACATGCAGGGAAATAACATCACAAGCGAGTATTTCTTCAAGGCTAACAAAATCACGATTATCAGTACCACTTGCAGCAAGTACCGGATCAGACATTTTATAAGCAATACCTAAGGCATCGAGCTTTTCTGATAAACGCGTACCGGTATTTCCGCCGCCAACTATGCCAACGGTTAACGATGATAAATTAAGTAAATATTTTTCAGCCAAGACCACCAAAGCGCTAATAACATATTCAGCAACGGAAATAGCATTGCAACCAGGCGCTGAAGTAAAGGCTATATTACGCTCGCGCAAATAGCTTTGGTCAATGTGGTCAACCCCTATGGTTGCGGTGCCAACAAATTGCAATTGCTTATTGTCAGCTAATAGCGCTTGATTCACTTTGGTAATAGAACGTACTAGCAATACGTCAGCATCACTCACTTGCTCCGCGCTAAGTTCACGTCCTGAAAATGCCTGTAATTGGCCAAGTGAGCCAAAAAACTCACGAGCAAAAGGCATGTTCTCATCGTAATAAATTTTCATGTTTTTACAGCTGATATGGAAATTACCGCTATTGTACCGAAAGTTTACATAAATTCGTGTAATTTTTTTTCATTTTAGGCATAAAAAAACCACTCATAAGAGTGGTTTTTTAAAGGCTCAATGAATATTGAATAAAGCTTAAATAAACAAGGTGGAATTTAAGCTTTAGCGAGCTTATTTATATTTTTTCATCACTAAAGTTGCGTTAGTGCCGCCAAAGCCGAAGCTATTTGACATTACCACATCTAACTCTACATCACGCTTTTCAGTAACAATATCTAAACCTTGTGCTTTTTCATCTAAAGTTGAAATATTAACTGATGGCGCAACAAAGTTATTTTCCATCATTAACAATGAGTAAATAGCTTCGTGAACACCTGCCGCACCTAAAGCATGACCTGTCATCGCTTTGGTTGCGCTAATTGCTGGTGAATCATCACCGAATACTTCTTGAATAGCGCCTAATTCTTTCACATCGCCTACTGGCGTAGAAGTGCCGTGGGTATTCATATAGTCTACCTTGCCTTCAACACCTTGCATTGCCATTTGCATACAACGCACCGCGCCTTCACCACTAGGAGCAACCATATCGTAACCGTCAGATGTTGCGCCGTAGCCAACAATTTCAGCATAAATATGCGCACCACGTGCTAGAGCATGTTCTAATTCTTCAACAACAACCATACCGCCGCCGCCAGAAATAACAAAACCGTCACGGTCAGCATCGTAGGTACGTGAAGCTGTTTCAGGTGAATCATTGTACTTAGAAGAAAGTGCGCCCATGCCGTCAAACATCATAGCTAATGACCAATGAACTTCTTCACCACCACCAGCAAAAACGATGTCTTGCTTGCCTAATTGAATTAATTCAGCAGCATTACCAATACAGTGAGCACTGGTTGCACAAGCTGAACTAATTGAGTAGTTAACACCTAGAATTTTAAATGGTGTCGCTAAACAAGCTGAAACCGTACTAGACATTGTTTTTGGTACCGCATAAGGACCAACACGCTTTACGCCTTTATTACGTAAAGTATCTGCAGATAGAACTACATTTTCAGAAGATGCGCCACCAGAACCGGCAACAATACCAGTACGGAAATTAGATACTTCTTCAGGCGTTAACTTTGCATCATCAATTGCTTGTTGCATGGCAATATATGAATAAGCAGAAGCTTCACCCATAAAGCGTAAGGCTTTACGATCAATATGTGCTTTCACATCTATATCAGGCTTACCCCAAACTTGGCTACGTAAGCCATGCTCTTCAAAGCTTTCAGAATGAGAAATACCTGAGCGGCCTTCCTGCAAAGAAGCTAAAACTTCTTCTGCATTATTACCAATACTAGAGACAATACCTAATCCGGTGATCACTACACGTTTCATTTAATTAACCATATTAAAATTAAAAATTCGGGCGTATGATAACGACTTTTTCACCAGATACTGGTCTAACCAGTGTACACTTGTACGCTGATTTTTATAAACCTATGACATTTAGGAGAAAAAATAGTAAAATTTAACAACCCACGATAATAGGGTCTAGTTTAAATCAAATAAGTGAAATAATACATTGTGGCTGATCAAACTCCTGTTTCTTTTCAAACCAATAGCTCTTCTTTCTCAGGTAAAGGCTATCAATTCCGGCCAATAATTACTCAGCCAAAACATGTTAGCATCGTTGGCGGCGGTATTGCCTCAGCTTGTGCAGCTTATGCCTTAACGCAGCGCGGCATAAAAGTTACCTTATATTGTAAAGACAAAGCTATTGCTCAAGGCGCTTCTAGCAATGCCATTGGCGCTTTATATCCATTACTACATCAAAAAGCTGATGACATTAGCCTTTTTTATCAACAAGCTTTTTGGCGAGCAAAAGCGCTTTATTCCGATATTAACGAGCAAGGGTTTGAATTTTCACACCAATGGTGCGGCTTGCTTGAAATTGCCTATAAAGAAAATTTAGCCAAACGCCAACAACAATTTCATCAGTTAGCCACTTGGCCTAAAGAGCTAATCCATCTGATATCAGCTGAACAAGCTTCAAGCTTGGCGAATATTAAATTGCCCCATGGTGGCTTATTTATGCCTAATGCTGGCTGGATAGCGCCACATGAATTAGTTGAGCAAGTATTTAAGGCTGGTGATGTCAACAACCTGTTAGCGATAAATACTAATGTCCATGTTAGTAAAATCACTCAACAAACCAGACAAAAAACTAATGAGGCTAGCTGGAAAATTCACAGTAACCAAGGTGACTTTGACGCAAGTGTTGTGGTGATATGCGGCGGCGCTGAAGCAATCGAGCTTAATTACATTAACCAGCTACCGTTAACTTCTGTGCGCGGGCAAGTTACCAGCATGCAAACCAATGATGAAATAAAGCCGCTTAGCACAGTAATTTGTCACAAGGGGTATTTAACCCCAGAAAATAATAACCAACATTGCATTGGCGCAACATTTGAAAAAAATAGTTTTGATATCACAGCCAAAACTAAAGATGATGATTATAACTTAACGATGCTGGAAAAATGTTTGCCCGGTTTGGTTGATTGGCAGGAAAAAGATATAAGCTCAAGTAAAGCAAGACTTAGGTGCATGACGCCAGATCACCTGCCTATGGTTGGGCCTATGCCAGATATTGACGCACATAAAGTCACCTATAGCCATTTAGCCAAAGATAAAAACTGGCGATACAGCGAGCCAGCTCCAATTATTTATAATTTATATGTGATGACAGGTTTTGGCGCACGCGGGTTATGCTCTGCGCCTTTAGCAGCCGATATATTAGCTGCTGATTTATGTGGTACGCCCTACCCGGTAGATAATAATATGCTGTTTAATTTAGCGCCAAATCGTTTTATTATTCGCGATATTATCAGACGTAAGTTTGACTAGATTATCGCTTTAGCGGTAAACCAATAGTTAAGGGAAATAGTTAAAGTAAATAGCTAAGACCACTTACTAAATTCACTAAGTAAGTTCACTCACTAAAACAAAATAGAGTTACCCGACAAATGCCTGACTCAGCTGTTGCCAATATTGATTGACGATTACTCGATCTTGCGGTGACAATTCAGTTTTAGCAAGTTCGAGTTGCTGAGCAATTCTCTCGGCCAGCTCAACAGTTAATGCTTGTGACTCATCACCAAACTCACTAGCTATTAAAGCAATAAAGCCGCGAATATAACTACTGGCAAATAGATCGTCGGCATCACTATCTTGGTTAACGAGTTCATCAAAATATTGGTATAAGTCAGTTAAGTTATTAAATTTCATATTATTTACTTTCATTCTTTGTGTTTATTATTAATTAGCGCTTAATGAGTTAATTCAGAAGCAATTATTGCGGACTAGCTACCGGATATAATACTTGGTCTTTATAACCTGTGGTGATCGGTAAATATCCGCACAGGGCAATATCAAGCTCACTATCACCGGTATCAACAATTAATGGTTTGTGATCAAGTGCGGTTAATTTAGTTTTAGTGGCAATAATTATAATATTTTCTTTGCCAATCGCTTTAATAATTCGCGGACTTAATTGCTGGTTGCCACGGCCAAAAATATGACCTTGGCCGCCAATTAAGGTGATAACCAGCTTAATACCAATTTTTTCTTGCTCAGGTAGTTTTAACTGTTCTTGCTTATGTTTTTGGACAAGCTGCCACAATTGCGACTCGGTAACATCGCTAGCCACTAAATTTTGCTCTTGAACAACATCTACGCCTAACAAGGTATTTTCTAGACCTAATTCTTCCATTACAAAAGCGGTGGTTGAGCCCGAGCCGATAATAAAAAGTTCTTCATCCATTTGTTCAATAACATCAGCAGCGATATCTTGCAGTACTAATTCATTACTTTCTTTACCACCTGATTTTACCGCTTGCACGTAACGTAGCTCTTTTGGGATTTGCATTTCACCAAAACGTTTCGCTTTTACCACACCGCTGCGAAATAAGCTTTCGTCAATATCCATGACATCAGCTTCGGTCAACGTTACCAGCTGTCTGGTAACCATCATTTCAATAACTCGGCCAGCAGCCTTTGGCGTTACGGCATAAACCCCTGAATGAATTTTACAACCTGCTGGAATACCTAATACAGGAAAGTGATCCCCCACTATTGCACAAATATTTCGCGCGGTGCCATCGCCACCAGCAAAAAGCAAAATATCAACACCTTCATTCATCAGTGCTAGCGCGGCTTGTTCAGTATCTTTTGCTGTGGTTTGTGAAGAAGAGCTTTGATAAACCACCTGTGTGTTAAAACCTAAGTTTTTAGCACAGTGCTCGCCCATTTCACCATTGGCGGTATAAACACTAATATTGTCTTGATAAGGGCTTAACAGTGCCAACGCGTGCGCGGCTCTTTGATTCGCTTTAGCACTTGCGCCTAAATTTAACGCTTTTTCAGTAATACCTTCGCCGTCGCTGCCTTTTAAAGCAACACTGCCGCCAATGCCAGCAATTGGGTTTATAATAAAGCCTAACTTAAACTTGCTCACAGCTAAGCTCCTTGGTTGTTTGCGTAAAGGTAAACTGTTCAGGCATTAATTCTGGTGAGCTTTGATAAAAATTAGCTAAGGCGTGAATGAATTGTTGGGCGCGCTCTGGAAAGCCTTTGGCTAAATAACTCAGTACTTGCTGGTGAACACTTGCTTTAAAGCTTTGCGTATCGGCTTGAAAGCCATTGAGGTTATCTGAAGATACGTTGAATTTTTTCTGGCAAGCAACATTAAACGCCCACTCAATAGCCTGTGGCGCTATTTCCACCTGCTCAAACTTTTTTTGTTGTACTTCATTACGGCCATCTGGCATATACCAATAGCCAAAATCTTCTAACAAACGTCGTTTTTCGCCAGCAAGACACCAATGGGCAATTTCATGTAAGGCGCTAGCAAAATATCCGTGAGCAAAAATAATTTGGTGATAGTCGCATTTATCACTGGCAGGTATATAGATGGGTTCATCGCCGCCTTTAATCAATTTTGTATTATAGCTTTGAAAAAAAGTGCGATTAAAAAGTTCAATCAAGTCTTGATAATGATGACTTACCTGATGAGAAGACATAAAAACTCTATAAAAAAATGCGACATGACGATAATGCCGCATTTTACCGAGAAAGCCTAGTTCGATACAAGTAGGCGACTACAAGATAACAGGCTTAGTGTAACTAATTTTTTAACTAAGGCGCTTTACTGCATTACGGATAACTAAATATCCAGCTAATCCTGAAGTTAATGAACCAATTACAATACCTAAACGGTCTTGAAACATTGGCGAGTCAGGACTTTGCTCAAACGCAAGTGAGCCAATAAATAAACTCATGGTAAAGCCGACACCACACAATAAGGCAACACCATATAATAGCTGCCAATTTACTTGCTCTGGTAATTTAGCCAAGCCTAATTTAATTGCGATAAAACAAAAACCAAATACGCCTAGCTGCTTGCCTACCACTAAACCGACAATAATGCCTAAAGGTACCGGCGACATTACTTGGTCAACACCAACCCCAGCTAAGCTAATCCCAGCATTTGCAAAAGCAAAAATAGGTAAAACTATAAATGCCACCGTTGAATGCAGGTTATGCTCTAACGATTTTAATGGTGATGGCTCATCATCCTTGCCTTTCATTGGAATGAAAAAAGCTAAGAAAACCCCAGCTAAAGTGGCATGAACACCTGACTTTAATACCGCAACCCACAACACTACGCCAATAAAAATATAAGGCGAAGTACTAGTAACATTCTTTTTATTTAAACCAAATAGTATTGCTAAAGCTACCGCAGAAACAATTAGCGATAACGCGGATAATTGCTCTGTATAAAATAAAGCGATAATAATAATTGCACCTAAGTCATCAAAAATAGCTAAGGAAGTTAGGAATACTTTTAATTGTAAAGGAACTTTACTACCAATAATGGCCAAAATTCCTAGTGCAAAAGCAATATCAGTGGCCGTTGGAATTGCCCAGCCGTTTAACGCTTCTGGCGAGTCATAATTAAAATAGGCATAACATAACGCTGGTATTGCCATACCACCAATTGCGCCAACAGCTGGCAAAGTGATTTGCCCAGGCTCTGATAAATTACCCTCAAGAAACTCTCGTTTAAGCTCTAAGCCTACTAAAAAGAAAAACAACGCCATTAAACCGTCGTTAATCCACAATAATAAAGGCTTGGCAATTTCAAAACTACCAACAGCAATCACAACGGGAACATCAAGTAATAAATCATACCAAGGAGATAACGGAGAATTGGCTATAATCATTGCAAGCGCAGCAGTAAACATTAAGATAATTCCGCTGGCCGCTTCTTTTTGAAAAAATGACTGAATGGCAGTAACTGGCATAACTTTCCTTTATAGGATGAAAATAATGAACAGACATAATATGTCGTATTAACCCTAAAACTCAAGTGATAACTGATAAGCAAAGACAATTTATTCTTAATCGTTCTTTATTCGGCAACTTGATATATTTTCGTTATATATTCTAAATATTGATGAAACTTCTAGTTTAACTGTATTTAATAAGTGTATATTAAAAGCAATTGTTCTTTATACAGCAAGCTAGGCGATTAAATGAAAAAATTAGACGATATTGACTTACGTATTTTAACTATTTTGTACAGAAATGCAGATATCACCAATAAAGAACTTGCGGCTCAAATTGGCATTGCACCGTCAACCTGTCTTGAGCGCGTTAAACGGATGAAGCAAAATGGTGTGATCAAAAATGCTTTTATTGACATTAATTTCAATTCGATAGGTGGAAATATTGAAGCAATAGCCGCAATTAAATTACAGCCTTATTCAGAACGAATAGTAAACCAATTGCGGGATGACCTTTTGAAGTTACCTGAGATCATTAGCTTGTATCATATGGGTGGGAATTTTGACTATTTTATTCATATGTCAGTAAAAGATAGCGAGCATTTACGCCAGTTTGTGTTTAATGCCATAACATCTCGAGAAGAAGTCACCACAGTTGAAACCTCACTGATTTTTGAACATAGCCGTAGCGGCGTTCTCCCCAACTTTGATAGTTAATTTAGTCGAGTAACCATATGATTGTGGTTACTCGACTGCTCACTTGGTTAATTCCTTTTATTTTGGCCTACGTTTCCTCGTTGACCACCTTGACTAGATCTTGAAACACTGTGACCACTACTTGCGCCACGACTTTTTTGCTGGCTACTTGGTTGGTACTGCTTAGCTGACTTTTTCGGAGCTTGGTACTGCTTAGCTTTATTTTGAGCCGCTGGCTTATACTGCTGTGATTTTGCCTTATTAACCTTATTTACTTGACTCTTATTTACTTGACTCTTATTTGGTTGGATCCTATTTTGTTGGCTTCCCCGATTCACATTCTTAGCTTTAGCTGATTGCACCTGACTTGACTTAGCTTGACTAACCTTAGGTAGAGCCTTTTTATTGGCAAGGTTCTGGCTAACACGTTGATGAGTGCTCTGCTGCGTTTTACTTACAGTACTAGTTTTTTTCACCTGACTAGATTTAGTTACCACCCTATTATGTGACTTAACTTTTATCGTACTTGGACGATTACTACCATAATGTTTTTTCACAGAAGGTGTACGGTAAGCTACGCCTTTTCTATGACTAGGCTTATGCTTCCAACGCGCTGAATGGCCACTTTTGATAATGACGGTATTATGGCGATAGTGTCGAGTATTACGATGGTTAACCACCACAACATGGCGTTTGTGCCAATGAAAAGCACTAAAGTGATAATTAAAGGAAATATGTACACCACGATGCCATGAAAAAACTACACGTGGGCCATGGTGATGGCTTGGGTAATGCCAATACACTGGTGGATAATGCCAATACCAATGTCCGTAAACATAGCGAGTGTCGTAATAAGGAACATAAATAATTTCTTTTTCTACTGGTGTAATAATAATGTTGTTGTCTTCTGTTGTAACTTCAACATTTTCCATTTTCTCAAGATTCCCCGCTTCTTCTGCTTTTACGCGTAGGGTTTGAATAGTGGCCAGCACCCTTTCTTCATCTTGTAAAAAGGCATCACCAAGATCTTGCGTCCAACTAAGCTCGTCATTCATTCGAGTTAGCACTTGCTCAAATGGTGCTATCGCTTTTACACTAGGTTCCCACTCTTGGTCTTCAATTATTTTTACTTTATCTTCTTTGCTTAACGACTTATTTTTATCAGCCCAGCGGTGCGCCTCAACAATTTCTAAAGGATAAGTTGAAGCAATTAAAACATGGGTTAATAAGCTATCTGGATATAAAGCTATGGGGGCTAACATTTGTGCTAGTTCATCATCACTAAACTCACCATCGGCTGTATCAGCCTTTTTAGCAGACTCTGCACTTTTAGGCGTTACGCTTTTATCTGCAGAACTTTTTTCAGCAGTAGTCTTATCACTAGTAATTTCTTGATAAGAACCGCTTTTTAAAGGAGCTTGTTCTTGTGTAGCATTAGCTGCTGGTTGCTGTGAAAAAGCAGGAAAAATTGCACAACTTAAACTAATACTTAACAATAAGTTGGCTAACAATCGGAATTTTTTCATCATAATATCCTTAAGGCATGTCGCACATAATGGCATTAGCATAACAAGAGCTAAATGAACCTTAGCTGAACAATTGAATATTTAAATCGTTATTTATGAACTGATACTCGAGAATGGTTAAAGTATAGCAAAGGTTAAAATGAATAAGGCGCCGTGTAATTGTTTAGAGCGCTCTATTGCCAAGCCCCCTTGGTAACTTGCCACTAAGTCGCGAACAATTGCTAAACCTATGCCATGGCCTTTTTGATAGGTATCAGCTCGTACGCCGCGAAGTAGAATGTCATCTTGTTGCGCAGCATCAATGCCTTCGCCATCATCCTCAATAGTGATCACTAGCTTTTTGCCTAAGCATTTGGCGCTAATAATTACTTTTTGGTTCGCTGCCTTACACGCGTTATCAAGTAAGTTACCCAATATTTCCATTAAATCAGCTTCATCTCCTTTAAAAATGGCACTGGGGCTAATGTCACAACTAAAAGATAATTGCTTACTATGATAAATTTTTGCCAAAGTCTTTAAAAGTTTGTCAACAACCGCATCAACCGCGATGCCTAAATGCCATGATGACTCTCCTGCACTTTGCGCACGTTTAAGTTGATGTTCGATCATATTATTCATTAAATGTAACTGATCGAGTGACTCAGTTGATAATTCAGCTTGGGTTTGCATAACCGCTAACGGCGTTTTTAAACTGTGGGCCAAGTCTGCCAAGGCATTACGATAACGTTTTCGTTGTTGCTGTTCGGTATGCAGCAGTACATTGAGCTGCTTAGTAACTTGTTCGAGCTCTTGCGGATAGTTAGCAGTTAACAATGTTTGCTTACCTTGTTCAACGGCAGTTAATTCATCTGATAGTTTTGTTAGTGGTTTTAATGTCCAGGCTAACCAGACAATTTGTACCAAAATAAAGATACATAATAAAATCAGCAGCCAAGTCCAAACTTTTTGTTTGAACTCATTCACCAGAATTAAGTATTCCGACTGCTCTTTAATAACATGCAAAGTGATCGGGAAGTCTTGCTGATTTACCGAAAAGCTAGCACTGAAGCTATAAGCTAAGTGAGCTTTATTTTCGATAATAACTTCACTAAAAGAAGATTGACCAATAAGTGGTGATGATAAATCTTTTGGTAGAGTAATTGATAAAAAAGATCGAGACTGCCATAACGCACTATTTGGTGATTCTTCAAGCTCTGGCTCAACTTTGGTTGAACTCGCAGGCTGTGCGCCGCTATATTTTTCAGCCAAACCTTTGGTCGTTATCAGTGCATATAAGCCTGACTGAATAACATTAAACTGGTTTTCTAATAACTGTTCAGGCATCAACAATTGATTATCGACCACTTCAGCTACACCAAGTATTGAATAACTATAGGCTTTAAGTTCATTTTGAATGGCTATTTTTAATTGCTGATCAAAGGCGCTATTAAGTGTTATTCCTACCACAGGAATCAGCACTAACAACATCACTAAAGCGCTCAACATCAAGCGGACTTTTAATGAATGTATTCGCATGGCTTTTATGGTTAACCAAGGCTTGTTGGTAAACAAAGCCATATTTAAGTTAACGTCCTGAGTTTATAACCTTGCCCTCTTAACGTTTCAATAAAACCGTATTCGTTGTTAGGGTCAATTTTTTTACGTAAACGACGAATAAAAACTTCTATAACATTAGAGTCTAAGTCAAAATCTTGGTCATAAATATGCTCTGTTAATACTGACTTAGATTTAACCTCGTCGATATGCATCATCAAGTATTCAAGTAATTTATATTCATAGCTACTCAAGCTGATATCTTGCTCATTCATTTGTACTAGCATACTACTGGTATTTAGCGACAATGGACCGTTAATAATGATAGGGCTAGCTTGTCCAGCAGAGCGTCTTATAAGTGCATTTAAACGGGCACTAAGCTCTTGAGGATGGAATGGTTTAGTTAAGTAATCATCGGCACCTGCGTCTAAACCAGCCACTTTATCTTGCCAACTACCACGTGCAGTTAGCACAATAATAGGAAAGCTGATATTTTTTTCACGTAGTGACGTTATCACTTCAAGGCCAGTTAATTTTGGTAAACCAATATCAATAATAGCTGCATCGTATGGATATTCTAGCCCTTGAAATAATCCCGACTCGCCATCACCAGCAAGGTCAATCGAGTAGTTTTCTGCTAACAAATGTGCTTTTAGGTTTTCTTGTAAAACTTTATCATCTTCAATCAGTAGTAAACGCATAAACTACCTCCCCTTTATTCGGCCCGAAGTAGCATCAACCGTGAGTGAGATAATACGGCCATCGGCTTTTAATACTTTTACTTGATAAGCCTTTTGGCCAGCTTTATGTACTTTAAGGATTTGTCCGCCGGTTTGTCTTTTCACCAGTTGTGCGGCTTGAGTTGAGTTTTTGATCTTCAGAGACTTTTGCTGAGGTTTGGGTAATTTTTTTTGATGTTGACCAGGCGCAGCTTCGCAGTAAGCACTAGCCCAAAATAAACAAATCGATAAAGTTACCGCGATGAATTTCATATTACCTGATCCTAATTTAGCGCTAAATTAGCCTTAACTTAAGCCTACCATAGCCATACAAACTTTGCTGAGTGCTAAATAAATATTGTAAAAGAATGACTTGGTTATATACATAAAGGCATGCTAGTTCACTATAAATTGTCAGTATAAACATTCACAACTGAACCTTAGCTGAATAGCAACATTCAATAAAACCACACCAAAACAGCACAAAAAATACCAAAATCAATTTTATCAGCATTCAGTTAGCATTCATATTCAATAGGTTTTAATGATTACTATCGAAGCCATAAACAGGTAGTTATTATGAAAACTTATACACAAAACCACCTTAAAATGATTAATGTGAAAATGCCCTATCAAGAAGCGTTCATAACTTTATTATCAATACTAATACTTATTAGCTGCTGGTTAATTATAAAGCCTAGCTACGCACAATATGCACAATATGCACAAACGGTTGAAACACAGCTCGCAACAAGCTCATACGGTGAACTAAAAAGCACGATAAACGATGAGCTAAAACAAAACATAATTCTATCAAATAATGCTATCACTATTTCTGATCAGCAATTGGGTAAAGCCACAGGAAAGCTACGTAACCTTGAAAGCACTGCTGTGCTAACAAGCCTAAACAAACAAGCTAAAGCATCAACTTACATTACAAGCTTTGATGTTGAGTTTATGATTTATAACGCTCAAACCTACTTAGAAGAAGATATTGATGGTGATGGTTATTTCAAAACTTTCTCTCTAGTGTTTGATGCCGACATAAACAGTTATAACGGGATATTTAGTAGCGAAGTTTATGCCGATATTTATCTCAGTAAAAATGGTGGGAATTGGCAGCATATATTCACGACTGATTACTTTCTCATTGTTGGTGATAACAGCGATGATGAATACGAAATAATCACGACCTTATTGTCTAACTATAGCTCTGACCACTACGATGTATTAATTGATTTATATCAGGTAGGTAATAACAGCATAGTTGCCACCTACAGCTCTGACGATAACAATAGCCTCTATGCATTGCCGCTAGAAAGTGCTGAATTTGATCAACCCTATACCGAAGTATATGTAGACACTTATATTGAGCACGGTGGTAGCTTTTCACTAATAATATTACTCAGCTTGTTAGCTATGTATATTAGAAAATTTAATTGCTTAGAAACAAAAATCCCCCGCTAAAAGCGAGGGATTTAAATCACAATATAAACTAAAGTGTAATAAATTTAGTTAACACTAAATAGACTTACCTTTACGCTTAGCAGTATCTTTGATAAAGCCAACCCAACCCCGAGCTGCACGCTTGGTTTTAGGATCTTTCATCGCTTTTTGGATAGCAGCATAAGCTTTTTTATAGTTTTCTAGATAGAAGTATGATTCAGCAAGGCTCATATGAACTTTACCTTCATCTTTTTTATCTAGTTCTAATGCTTTATTTAATGCAGCAATTGATTTCTTAAATTGTTCATCTTGCTTAAGCAACATGCCCTGTTTACGATAATATTTTGCGTCATTAGTCATTTTAGCAAGTTCACCATAATATTTAGCTGCTTTATCAATATGCATAGCTGCATGCCACGCATTTGCTAAAGTAGCAACATTTTGGTCATCTCTTTTAACTAAACCTGAGTCGATATGCTTTTCTAATAATGTTGCCGCTTTGTACGGAATTTCATTAGAGGCATATAAACTAGCCAAAGTTTTAATTTGAGATTCTTTATCTAAAAATCCTTGCTTATAAGCTAAGTCTAAAACGGCTAAACCTTTCTGATAATCTTCAACAAGCAAATAGAACATGCCAAGTTGAGTCCACCAAATTTTATTCTCTGGGAACACTTGTAACACGGTTTCTAAAACATCAATCGCCTCTGGATATTTCTTGCGTTCATAATATGCCTGAATTTTAAGAACATAAGGGTTTTGATTTTGCTTATCGCCAAAAGCAACAATGGCTTTGTCAGCAGGTGCAGTTACTTTTTCTAATTGTTTAAGCTCAGTATAAGCTTGCGCAATTTTAACCCAAGTATTGCCGTCTGACTTACCAGTAAAGTCCATCCAAGCATGGTAGTTTTTTAGCGCTTCTTTATAAGCTTTAGTTTGCATTTGCAAATCAGCTAATAATTTTAACGCTTCGCCCTGATCACCTTCATTTAAGATATCAGGAGCAACTGCCTTTTTCAGATACTCAATAGCTTTAACTTCGTCACCTTTGGTAGCGTACATAACCGCTATAAAACGCGATACATAAGCTTTGTCGTAATCTTTTTTAGCTTCGATATCAAGTAATATAACTAGAGCACCATCAATATCATCAGCAGAGTACGACTCAAAAGCTTTACCAACTTTTTTACCAACAGAAGGGCCTACCAACTGTGTCGGACGTTTTTTCTTTTCTTCTTTTTTAGCTTCAGCGGCCATTGCATTTCCAGCAACAGGTAACTGAACAACTACTAATGAAGAAACGACGACTAAAGAAGTCAAAATTTTCTTAAACATCATTAACTTCCTCCGTCCATTTTAAAGTCAAGTTGTACAGTTAAACCCACTTGTTTTTGTGGCTTACCATCAACAACTTTTGGCTTGTATTTCCACTTTCTAAGCGCGCGTTTTGCTTCTTTATCAAAAATACGCTTAGGTTGAGCTTCAGTAACTGTAACGTCTTCAACACCACCAATTTCATTGATAGTGAAAGAAAGTCTTACCCAACCTTCTTTACCATCACGAGCAGCTTGAATTGGGTATTTAGGCTCAATTCGAACTATCGGTGTAGCTTCACCATCACGACCAAAACCCGCACCTGGTGCCGAAATACCTGTATTAGCACCTGATAATTGAACACCAGGCATATTAAAGGTTAATCCACCGGCATTGTTATTAACTTCAGGCTCTGGAGCTTGAGGCTTAGGCGGCGTTTTTGGCGGCGGCGGCGGCGGCGGCGGAACACGTCTACGTTGTTCAGCTGCTGACTTAGGCGGCGTAGTATTAACTTCAACTATAATGCTTTCAGGAGCTTCATCTTTACTTCTATCACCGCTAGAAATAAGAGTTGCCATAAAAACGAATAAAGCAAAAGTTACTGCTGCGCCTAGTAGTATTGATACTAAAAAGCGAACCATAAACTACCCCTTTGCTGCTGCAATAGAAATTCGGTCTATGCCAGCTTCCTTAATTGCATCCATTACTTTAACAACAACGCCATGTTTTGCGTCTTTGTCTGCTTGAATGATAACAACGTCAGTTGGCTGTTCAGCTAATAGTTTTTCAATGTTTGCCGCAACACGTTCAACATCGACTCTACGTTTGTCTAACCAAATTTCGCCATTGTCTTTAACAGCAACAAAAATGTTAGCTGATTTTTGCTTAGACTGGTTAGCCGCTTTAGGTTTATTTACTTCAATACCAGCTTCTTTTACAAATGAAGTGGTTACAATGAAGAAGATCAGCATGATAAATACGATGTCTAGCATCGGTGTCATATCAATTACTGCTTCCTCGTCTTCACGAATACGTTTACGTGCCATTCGAATATCTCTCTAGTGATGAGGTAAACTGTCAACCAGTTTAGCCTTTGCTAGTTTAACTTTTGCATCTAACCTTGAGCTGAAAAATACACCTGATAACGCTGCAACCATACCCGCCATTGTCGGGATAGTCGCCATAGATATACCTGCAGCCATGAGGCGAGGATTACCTGTACCTTGTTGTGCCATGGTTTCGAATACTGAAATCATGCCTGTTACGGTACCGAGCAAGCCAATTAGTGGACACATTGCCACCAAGGTTTTAATCGTAATCATGTTACGTTCAAGTAATTCTGTCGCTTCGGAGATCCATGTATCTCTAATTCGATGTGCGTACCATGAAGTAGTATCAGTTCTTTCCGTCCAACGTGAAATAATATCTTCTCGCATTTTAGGATAAACCGATGCTAAGAACCAATAACGTTCTATCATCATGACCCACATTAATAAGAGAGCGATGGCGACGAAATATAAAACATTACCGCCAGTCGCAACAAAACTCCTGACAGATTCAACAAGCTCTATCAGGAATAACATTATTTAGACTCCTTCTCTGCAATAGCAGCAATCAAACCAGCACTTTGCTCGTCTAATTTATGAAGAACGGCTTTACTCTTACCAGCAACAACACTGTGTACTAAGATTAGAGGTAACGCAGCAATTAGACCAAGAGCTGTAGTTACAAGCGCTAATGAGATGTTACCCGCCATAATTTTCGGGTCACCTGTACCAAATAGTGTGATTGTTTGGAAAGTTAAAATCATACCAATAACAGTACCTAATAGACCCATTAATGGTGCGATAGCAGCAAACATTTTGATTAAGTTAATACCACGGTCAACTTTAGGCGTTTCGCGTAAAATTGCTTCATCAAGTTTAAGTTCTAATGTTTCAGCATCAGCACCTTTGTTTTCTTGATAAACCGTTAATAAACGACCAAGTGGGTTATTAGTGTTTGGTTGGTCAAGGTTTTTCTGTTGAGCATTCATTTTAGAAGTCACAGAGCCAAGAACTATAATACGCTCTAAAGCGATTAAGAAACCAATGATTAACAAAATAGTAATTGCATAACCAACTGTGCCACCTTGATGGTAGAACTCTTCAAGCGTTTTCTTACGTGTTTCTAGCGTTAAGATAGCGCCACGAGAAGGGTCAACATACAATGGAGAGTAACCAGAAGTTGCATCTGAAAAACCTGAAGCAGTTTCTGCGATGTAACCTGCAGGTTGCTTAGCTAGCGGTTGAACTTGACCAACTTCATCGTTGTAGTTCAAGTAGCCGTTATCAGAAACTAAGTTAAAAGTACCAATACGAGTCACTGTTTCAGTTGATTTAGAACCATCAAGGTTGGTTACTTCAGTGCTGAACTGAGAAACTTCACCTGATTGAGTCATTTCAGTTTGCAGGGCAAACCATAACTCTTCTAAATCTTCTAGGGCTGGGATAGCTTTTGCGTTAGCGATGCGATCTAAAGCTTCACCACGACCAGGATATTCAGCACTTACAATTGAAGTAGCAATTTGACCATAAGCGTTTGCTGCAGCGGCACGAGACACACCGAACATTTCACCTAAAGTACCAGTAGCGTTATCTAGTTCAACTTCTTTTTGCGCTAATGTAATTTCATTAGCAGCATATTCTTTAGTTAAACGTTTGTTACGCGCGTTTTGGTTAGCTAACTCTTTTTTCGCTTTGTTTAATAAAGCTTGTTTGTCAGCACGAGCAGAAGTAAATTCAGCTTCGCGTTTTTTATCAAGTTTAGCTTCTGAAATACGGTCAGCTTTAACTTGCTTTAATAAATCATTTAGTTCATTTGCGTTAGAAGCAACTGAAAAACCTGCTGTTAATGAAGCAGCAAGCATTACAGAATTAATAAGTCTTTTCATTATTTTGCTCCTGCTGCAAATACTGGTAATTTAGTTAAATCCATAGGCAATTGTTTACGGGCCATACGAATAGCATCAGTAATAGGCTTTAAGTACTCATCACCTAACTCTTCCCATGCACGAGAATCATTGTTCCAAACCCAAGAATGTTTCATATCAAGCGACTGAGCAACAAAAGATACTCGGCCCATATGAACAAAATCAGCAGTGATCAGGCGGTCGCCTAAATCTAACTCTGCTTGGTATGAATCAAAAACAGTACCGTAGTTAGCTTCAATTTCATAAGCTTCAAGTACTAAACGGAATTGCTCAGAAGTTGTTACGTTAGAGTTATTCATTACGTCACGAAGACCAGCAATACGCTCTTGGCGGCTTTCTAGGTTTAACGGAACGTCTAAGGCAATGAATTGCTCAAGCGTATCAATCATCTTATACATAAGAGGAACAACACCTTGCTTGATTTTATCAATACCAGCGATTTGCTCTTCTAATGATGCAATGTTAGCTTTTTGATCATCAACCATACGTTGAACGTGATCGTTATAGCCTTTTAATACTTCAGCTTCATCAACAGTATTACGATATTCAGCAAGTAACTCTTGCGTTTGCTCATAAATATTATTGATTTTGTTTTGAGATTTTACAGAGGCTTTAAATACTGTTGCTTCTGCTTTTTGTAAATCAGTTAACGCGTCTGCAGCAGCAAAGTTACTTGCTGTAAGAGCGATTGCGCCAGCTATCGTCGACGCGATAAGGCTTTTCTTGCTTAATTTGGACATAGTTCCCAACCAGTTGCTATTGAATTTTGATAACAAATACTTTGTTAACGCAAATTTAATAATCTGCCATTTTAAGTTTTTATTTCTCTAGAATAAAACCAGTCAATACTCCCAGACAACAGCATAACTGTCAACCGAAGAGACATAAATAAGGTTTCAAAGATAATCTTTCTAATCATTTGTACAAAATACCAACTAAAGTTAATCTCTTCTGCGCTATAAAAATAGTGAGAAAAGTTAAATGAAATAGTAAAAGTACAATTGAATTTATTCTTTATTTTATAGAAACAAATATTTGCTATATATGTTTTACTAATTCATTCGTAGTAAGTCAAATGAAATTATTAAAGCTGCCAAAAATCTGTATAGTAATCACACAATGAATCAGTTAAAGAAAATTTCACGCACACGTTAAGATATTGTATTATCTAAATATATACTCAATAAAGGTTTTGCTAAATTAATATTCTTTAATTGCATAATAAAATAAATAGAAACGCTGTATAATGGCAAATTGTTAAATATCATTAATCAGATAATTATTTCACGAGTAACGCATGTCTACTGAATTATTTTTCCTCTATGACAGTCATTGTCCATGGAGCTACAGAGCTACTGAATTAGTTAAGCAAATAACCCAAGCTTTTCCTAAAATTAACCTTAATTTATTACATTGTGGCCATTTTGATGGCGAGCAAACTATTAAGCTTGACGACATTAAAACCGTGGAAGAAATAAGTGGTGTTAAATTTAACCCGCTATATATTGAGTCTTTAGCCGCTAAGAAAGACTCCACACTGGCTTTTAATTTACTTGCTTGGGCGCAAAATCGTGCCCCTAAAAAAGCATTTGAGCTATTAATTGCTCTACAAGAAGCTCATTTTGAACAAGGTTTGGCGCTTGCTTCATTAGAAGAGCTAACACCAATAATTGAGCAATTAAAGCTTTCTCCACCAGCGAAAGTATTTACTTTAGAGAAATACACCAAAGATGCTGAAATCAGTTTACAAGAAGTAAATGAACTACAAGAGGTCATCGGTACTGAAGCTATCCCTGCTTTATTATTAGCAATTGATGAGCAATTGATTCTACTCAACCATAACCTTTATATAGAAGCACCAGAAACAATTGTTGAAGCAGTGAAGTTTGAGCTTGAAAGATAAGTAATTCTAAGACTATATAGTTTAGCTAGAGCTTAGTTATCATTAAAAGTTCATAAGCTATGCTTTCTAACAATTAGAAAAGTATGTAAAATGCTGGCCTACTTAGGCAGAGAACCTAAGTCACTTCAATTTTTAGACATAAGTCAGCACCACTATGAGGCATTAATGAGCATTGTAATTAAGACGCAAGAAGAAATAGCAAAAATGAGGATTGCAGGGAAACTAGCAGCCGATGTATTAGAGATGATCGCACCACACGTTATTGCTGGCGTTACAACCAATGAATTAAATACCTTATGTGCTGACTATACTGAAAAGGTGCAAAATGCCATTTCAGCGCCACTTAACTATCATGGCTTCCCAAAATCAATCTGTACCTCAGTGAACGAAATAGTTTGTCATGGTATTCCTAACGATACGCCATTAAAAGACGGTGATATAGTTAATATCGACATTACTGTTATCAAAGACGGTTACCACGGTGATACCAGTAAAATGTTTTTGATTGGCGATGTATCAGCAGAAGACGCGCGTTTATGTCGCATTACGCAAGAAGCCCTTTATATCGGTTTAAAGAAAGTAAAACCTGGTGTTGCTTTTGGCGAAATAGGCAGTGCCATTCAAAAGTTTATTAAAAAGTCAGGTCGCTATTCTATTGTGAAAGAATATTGTGGTCATGGGATTGGCGCAGAGTTTCATGAAGAGCCGCAAATTGTTCATTATAAAAATCATGATAAAACCAAGATGCAAGAAGGCATGTGTTTTACCATTGAGCCAATGATAAATTTAGGTCGAGCCAATACAGTATTAGATAAAGAAGATAACTGGACAGTAACGACCCTAGATGGCAAAAAATCAGCACAATGGGAACATACTTTAGTGGTTACCAAAACCGGCTGCGAAATACTGACTTTACGTAAAGAAGATACTATTGCCAGAATACTGCATAACTAATTGCCTACTATAATAAGAAGAAGAGCCAATTTTGACTAGCCACTCCCTTATACCCGAGCATTTTTCAGAGCTGTTTGCGATAAATTCAGATGCCTTATCTAGCGCTGAAATTTGTCAGCTCAGTAAAGAATTTAACCTTTGGCTCAAAGAGCAATTTTCTAGCGTTGACGTTTCCGAGTTACTAAGCGCTCGCGCAGAATTTGTTGACCATATTTTAACCAAACTATGGTGCCAACATCGCCTTGATGAATATCAAATAACACTTCTTGCGGTTGGTGGTTACGGACGCGGTGAATTACACCCCTTCTCTGATGTGGATATTTTGTTATTAACCCAAGAAAATACCGATGCTGAATTAGAAGAGAAGATTGGCAGCTTTATTACCCAACTTTGGGATGTAAAACTCGATATTGGCCACAGCGTTCGCAGTATTAAAGAGTGTTTAAAGCAAGCAGAGAACGATGTTACCGTTGCTACTAATTTAATGGAAATGCGCCAAATTTGTGGTAACCAAACGTTAGTAGAACATTTGCAACCGCTACTTAATGAAGATATTTTTTGGACCTCGCAAAAGTTCTTCATTGCCAAGCGTGACGAACAAGCAAATCGTCATCAACAATATCATGGCGCCGCCTATACCTTAGAGCCGAATTTAAAAGCAAACCCTGGTGGCTTAAGAGATATTCAAACCATAGGCTGGGTAGCTAAGCGTCATTTTGTAGCCGACTGCCTTGAAGAGTTAGTTGAGCACAATTATTTAACCCTTAATGAGTTCTTCGAATTACTTGAGTGTCAAGATTACCTTTGGCGAATGCGCTTTGCCCTGCACATTACCGCAGGACGTAGTGAAAACCGTTTGCTATTTGATTACCAAGGTGATGTTGCTAAGTTACTCGGGTTTGGTGACGTAGGCAAAGCCGCAGTAGAACGTATGATGAAACGTTTCTTCAGGATCATTGGCCGTGTTGCTGAATTAAATACCATGTTATTGCAACATTTCGACCATGCTATTTTAAAAAATGATAAAGAAGAAGTTATCAGCACGATTAACGATGACTTTATCGTCGTAGACGGCTTAATCAAAGTGACTCATAACCGAGTGTTTATGCGCTCTGTTAAAATCATGGAAATGTTTGTGCTAATAGCCAAACACCCAGAAGTTAAAGGCTTGCATCCAAATACCTTACGGGTGATGAGAAATGCCCGCAGGCGCCTAGTTTCTGGTCTTATTGATTACGCGCAATGTCGTAAATTTTTTGTTGAGTTAATTAAGCACCCAAGAGGTTTAGGTTTACCATTCACCTTAATGCACCGCCACAGTATATTAGGGGCTTATTTACCCCAATGGCGTAATATTGTTGGCCAAATGCAGTTTGATTTATTTCATGCCTATTCTGTAGATGAACACAGTTATCGCTTAATTAAAAACCTTTATCGCTTTAGCCAACCAGAGCATGGTCATGAATTTCCACTGTGTAGTAAAATAGTTCAGCGTATACGTAAACCAGAATTATTATATTTCGCCGGTATATTTCATGACATTGCCAAAGGGCGTGGTGGTAGTCATGCTGAATTAGGCGCTATTGACGCCTTAGAGTTTGGTAAAACCCATCAAATTAATGACCATGATAGTCGTATGATTTCATGGTTAGTAAAACATCACTTATTGATGTCAGTTACTGCTCAGCGCCGTGATATTACCGATCCTGAAGTAATTAAAACCTTTGCGGATATTGTTAGAGACGAAGCCCATTTAGATTATCTCTATTGTTTAACAGTTGCAGACATGCGCGCAACCAATGAAAGCTTATGGAATAGTTGGAAGTCAAACCTCTTACAAGAGCTTTATTACTCGACTAAACGCGCTTTTCGTCGCGGCCTTGAAAAACCTGTTGATTTACGTGCAAAAATTAGAGAAAACCAAGCTCAAGCAATTGAGCTTCTGATCGAATCAGAAGTAAATATTGATGAAGTAAAAGTTTTGTGGAAAGAATTTAAAACAGATTATTTTTTACGTTATTCGCCTGCACAAATCGCTTGGCACTGCAAAAACATCATCGGCCATGACCGTAACAAGCCGTTAGTACTTATTAGTCCTAAACCTTATCGCGGCGGTACTGAAGTATTTATTTTCACAAAAGACGTAGACAACATTTTTGCTTCAACAGTTTCATTGTTAAATACTAAAAAACTATCTATTCACGATGCAAAAATTATCACAAGTAAATCAGGCTATACCGTAAATACCTTTGTAGTACTTGATCAACGGGGTAAAGCCATTGATGATAGCTACCGCGCTTTAGAAATTGCCCAGTCTTTAACTACTACATTAAGTAAAAAGCAAACTAAAGAGTATTCTTTAGCACCTGTGGCAGCGCGTTTGAAACATTTTAAAGTTAAAACACAATTAAGCTTTATTGACCACAGTAGTAAAAAACACACTTTACTTGAAATTATCGCCCTTGATCAGCCAGGAGTTTTAGCGTGGTTTGCGCAAGTATTTAACGATTGTAACATTCAAATACGCTCAGCAAAAATCACCACCTTTGGTGAAAAAGTTGAAGATGTTTTCACCATTTCAAATGCTGAAAACCAAGCGTTAACAGAACAAGAAAAACAACATTTAGTTTCAATGTTATCTGAAGATATCAGTTAGACTTTCAGATAACTTAACATCATATTTAAATATAATTGTATAGGAAAACCGATGAGCGAATTACAAAATATCATTGAAGAAGCATTTGAAAACAGAGCTAACATTACCCCTGGTAATGTTACTCCACAAGTGAAACAAGCGGTACTTGACGCACTTGCTTCTTTAAATAATGGTTCAGCCCGAGTTGCTGAAAAAATTGCTGGTGAGTGGGTTGTTCATCAATGGCTTAAAAAAGCCGTTTTATTATCATTCCGTATTTGGGACAACGAAGTTATTGACGGCGCAGAAAGCACCTTTTTTGACAAAGTACCTATGAAATATGACGGTTACGATAAAGCCATGTTTGAAAAAGACGGCACCCGTGTTGTACCTGGCGCTTCAGTAAGAACAGGTAGCTTCATCGGTAAAAACGTTGTGGTTATGCCTAGCTTTGTAAACATCGGCGCTTTTGTAGATGAAGGTTGTATGGTTGACACTTGGGCTACCGTTGGCTCATGTGCTCAAATTGGTAAAAACGTACATTTATCAGGTGGTGTTGGCATTGGTGGTGTTCTAGAGCCATTACAAGCTGGCCCAACTATCATTGAAGATAACTGCTTCATTGGCGCACGTTCTGAAGTTGTTGAAGGCGTAGTAGTTGAAGAAGGCTCTGTAATTTCAATGGGCGTATACATTGGCCAAAGCACACGTATTTTTGACCGTGAAACTGGCGAAGTACATTACGGCCGTGTTCCTGCTGGCTCTGTTGTTGTTTCAGGAAACTTACCATCTAAATGTGGTACTTACAGCTTATACGCTGCTATTATCGTGAAGAAAGTAGATGCTAAAACTCGCGCGAAAGTAGGTATTAATGCCTTACTTCGTTCAGTAAGCGAAGAATAATTGCCCTTATTAAGCTAACCGCAAACTTACTATACTTCCAAGTAAGTATTGTTAAGTTAGTTTAACTATTTAAAGCTCATCTCATTACGATTTTATTATCGAAATGACATGAGCTTTTTTATTATATTAGCTCCTGCTTTTATAGCAGTGATGATATTTTGACGCTCTATTGTTATCAACTCTTTTGGGCTTTTTGAGTAACTAAATTACAATATATGCACAACAATTTCTTTCGATTTCAAAATATTTCAACGGTCAATTTTTATACTTTTCCTTTATAGAACAAATAACTGCATTTTAACTAATCGCCAACTAGGCTGTACTTATTAGCGTCAATTTTTTTCTGGCATAACACTTGCCATCTATGGTTATGACTTAGTTAACGTTGTAAATAGCCATGACCATATTTAAAAAATTTATAAGCCTGTTGATCATTACTTTACTTGCCGCTTGTAGCACCACCGCAGAAAAAGACTATAGCGTAATTGAAAGGGAATATATGAAGAAACCCTTGATATCAGATCATCACCTGAAAATGTCATTGCTGAACCGCCCTATCCCGCAAGACCAATTAATGATGATGGCCTTTGCACAAACACGCGGTTTAAATGAACACTACACTGATAACAACATGATCGCCCAAGTTGGCTATATTGAAATTAAAGGCCAGCGCTTAGAAGATAAAACCGATGTTTCCAACAATCGCCGTGTTATAGGCCCAATAGCACAAGACAACAACGCCATCAGTATTTTAGGACCTAACAGCCTATAAGTAAGTAACAATATCTTGCTCTTGCCAGCCAAGCTTTGCAAAAACACTGAGCCACTGCGAGTCAAATTTCGCTTCAATGGTTAATAACTTTTCTGTTATCGGGTGCACAAACGTTATTTTCTGAGCAAATAGCATTAACCGTTTAAAATGAAAGTATTCACCAAAAAATGGATTTTGCTTGTTATCACCATAATTAATGTCGCCAATAATAGGGTGACGCAAATGTGCTAAATGTCTTCTTATTTGATGCCGACGACCCGTTTTAGGCAAACACTTCACTAATGAATACCGAACACTAGGATATTTACCAACCGCAATAGGTAAAGTCGCTAAACACAACGACTGATAATAAGTTTGCGCTTCTTGTGCGGGTTTATCGGTTTTAGCGAATTTGTCACCCATTTTATCGAGCTTTTCTTTTAACGCGTAATCAATTAAATCTTCTCCAATAAGGTGTCCACGGGTTAGCGCATAGTAGGTTTTGTCAATATTATGCTCCATAAACGCAGCGCCCATTTTCTGGGCAACTTCCTTGGTTAGGGCGAACAACAATACCCCTGAAGTTGGCTTATCTAACCGATGTAACGGATAAACGTACTTCCCCACTTGATCACGTACCAGTTGCAAAGCAAAATATTTTTCATCTTTATCCATAAAGCTACGATGAACAAAAAGCCCAGCTGGTTTATCTACGGCCACCAAATATTCATCTTGATAAAGAATAGTTAATATCGGCTTATCATCCGCAATCTCGGTATTTATGATGTTCTCACAATCCTGCATATTGTCTTGGCTCTTATTCATGAAATTAGCTGTTATTTGACAGTAAGGCATCAATATCAGCGATGATTTTAATTAAGGGTTTACCGCTTTCCCCTAAATCAGCAAAAGCATGCTCAGCCATCGGCGCAACAGAAAGTTTATTTGGCAAGGCCTGCTGGTTGATAATCAACTGCGTTAAACGCTCAATAAAAACAAACTGTAACCATTGCTCAAACGATAAGGTATCGATACAAAAAGGCTCACTGCTTTGCAGTGCTTGTTCTGAAGGGAGTTGATTCTGCCATAACGATAATTCAACTAAAGCTAACTTTAATTTTTCTAATAACAATAACGTTTGCTTAGACATTAATGTGCTCATCACTTTTTTACATTGGCGTTAAAAAGCTATTATCTCTATAATGGCGCCATTATTCGATTGCTATTTTTATTATGACAACAATTTCTACTATTTCTGAGATACTTAATCTGTCTGAGTCACAATACCGAATTTATGATATTGGTCGACGTATAGATAAAATATCTAAAAGTGACTTTGATAAAATAGAACAAAATCAATTACCTTACCCTTTTCCTTCGCAAGGGCATGCCTTTATTGCCATCGCTTTTTGGCAAAAAAGTGCCAATGCGCCCTATTTATGGTTTGTGAAACTGCCTTTAGATGAGCGTGGATTATTAAACTTAGCCGGCCGTAATCACTTTATTGAAGTAATTATCACCGCACTTGGTACCGACTTAAGTATTGACCCGACAGAGCAGCAAGAAGAGTTATTAAAAAGTAACCCTTATCATTTCACTCCGTCGCAATACAAATTAGCCTTTATCAATAGCTTATTAAAAGTTGAATTAAAGCAGCCGGCAAGTAAGTATTTGGCGGGAGTTACCAGATATTTAACTACCGAAAACTGGCAAAATTGGCAAGAAATTGGTGTACAAGGTATTACTGACTTTTCAGCGCGATTAACACATGGGAAAAATAAAAAGCTACTAACAAAGGCCTTTGAACACTTGCCTGAAGAAGTATTATTACCGTTTTGCTCGGCCTTAGAAAATATTCAGCTTGATGTTAACCTCATTGATAAAATATTAGCTCAACTTGCTTTAGCCGAAAATGAACAAGTACAAACTCATTTACTCAGAGCTTTAGCTTCAAGTTGTCAGCATCCTCATGTAATACAATTTTTTGAAAATATGCTTCAACAACGCCAGCTTAACGAAGAAGCAATAATCGCGATAACCGCCAGATGTTGGCAGGTACTGCACGAAAATAATTTGATGATGCATTACCTAGAAAACATTGCTCAAGGAAGTAGTAGTGAACTATTCCCTGCGGTTTTTAAAGACTTAGTCGCCATTCCCTTATTACGTCAAAAAATGTTCACCTGTATGCGAGATACTAACCGCAGTGATACCTTAGCCAAAGCCATTGGTTTGTTATTCAACCAAGTGCAAAATTCAAAAGCGTAATTATTATGGAAAATATTTATTATCTGCTCATCGTTTGTTTAGTTTTTTGGTATTTTGTTTATTTAAGAAAAGTGTCTGAATTTGCTCGTTTACATGCCAGAAAATATTGTGAGAAAGAAAGCTTGCAATATATTGCTATCGCTAGGCGTTCGAGCCGACTTAAGTTTTCTCAACGTGAAGGTATCTATTGGTATAGTTTATTTGATTTAGAATTTAGCGGTGATGGCGAGTCTCAACATCAAGGCGTGATCAGTTTACGTGGTTACAAACTCGATAAAATAGACCTGCCTGCCTATCGTATAAATTAAGCGAATAAACTAGCCGTATAAATTAAGCAATAAACCAGCCCGATAAATTAAACGCTTAAATACGTTTTAGCACTGACAATCTTGGGCAAATTGTTTAGGCTATATACACTTTCCATAGGTTTAACCTATTTTCCTTATACGTAAATTGTATTTTTGTTTCTCGGAGGTTTTGTGCAGTTATTAAAGTCATTATTTTGTTGGCAAGGGTTTGATAATAGGAATCGTTTTTTTGTCATTCAAAGTGCCACTTATCTTAGCTTTATTGTGCTATCGAGTATTTTCGCTCATTCGGTGATTTTTTCTTTTATCGTTTTAGCGTTAAGTATTGCCTTATGTGCCACCACCACCCGCAGAAGACTCAATGACAGTGAGTTAAACAAAACCTGGCTTTTTGCTCCTTGCGCCTTATTGCTATTAATGGGCTGTATAATTATTTTCACAGATCATCACAGCGCTTATTGGTTACTGATATTACCGGCACTGTTATCAAGCTTATTACTTACTTACCCGGCAAAAAATAACAAAAGCTATATTCTCGGTTATTTTGGCCCAATTGATTTAAGCGAGTTTGCCAATACCAGCAAAACCAGACGCACAGGCAGTCGAATAGAGCCAACCTTAGCTCATGCAACAAATCAACAAAACTATCAAAAAGATTACCAACAAGAAGTTGAAGCACCTTTCTCACACTCTGTGGAAAATACTGCAACTGAAGATAGCTTAAGCAATGAACCTGATATTGGAGAGGGTATTCGCCTCGCGCTATTGCAAAATAGAACAACCGTAATTGCCATTGGCTCAGTATTATTGTTAATTTTATCTGCTGTATTTATATCAAGCTTTTTCTCAAGCTCTGGCGCATCTTCAACATCTATATCAGCAGAAAACAATCAGCAGTCAACTGTAGAAAATAAACTAGAAAGATTACATCAAGTCACCTTACCTGATGAGTTTTCATTAATGCTGTCTCCCTATAATGGCTTAACCATTGCTTGGCAAGCCGATGAGTCCAACACCGACAAACCTTGGTCTCAACTAACCGCACACGGCGATAAAAGCTGTTCTGTTATTAAATTCAACAATGGCGACACCATTAGAACACTTGAAGTTAACGTTGAGAATATGACGCAATATTTCGCCAGTTTTTCACCACTAGATTCAAACAAAATAGTTAAATCGTTAGCTCTACGTGGCAGTTTTTCGTTATGTGG
Organism: uncultured Alteromonadaceae bacterium; assembly: GCA_947501935.1. GTDB lineage: Bacteria > Pseudomonadota > Gammaproteobacteria > Enterobacterales > Alteromonadaceae > CANMXU01. The sequence continues at coordinate 123,575 of CANMXU010000008.1, read as the reverse complement.
TTATAGCTTTTCATTGAAAGGCAGTCAGGCGGTATTAGGCAAACACCCTAAATATGCTGATTTTTTAAGTTCATAATTTGTTTCAAGTTGACCAATTAATTATTCAACTTACTATTACCGTAGAGAATTATTGAGAGTTTGATATTAAGTGAATTGAATTAAGCTAAGTAATTTCAATGGTAGTGAATAGCTGCTACAGCAAACTTACTTGTAACTATAAAAATAGGCATAAAAAAATGCGGCTCTAAGAGCCGCATCTCAATAACTAGCTTATCTGCATCCTGCATATTTAGCGTTCCCTCGTCTTCCATGAAAAACTATCCTTAGTCTATCCTGTAAGTCCTTTTACAATCCTTGGCTATCCTAGCCGCAAATTTATCCTAAATGTGCTAGCGTCTTCCTAAAGCTATTATTCGTCATCCTGACGGCTAAATCCTATCAGCCAATCCTTTATCTCATCCGTGTGCGGTGTTTTCCTTCTCACCTTACTTCTTCCAAGAAGTTCCTTTATTAACAATCCTGTGTTTCAAGTCATCCTGCCTTGCGTCTTCCTGACGTTGTTAATAATACGCGGTTTCAGACATTTTCGAATAGGCAAAACTAAAATAATTAGCCAAAAGATACAAACAGTTATGCCCACAAATAATAATAACATTAAATTACATATAGTTAACAAAGGCAGGTCATCTAAAAACACTAACAACTGCATTCATATCGCACACCCTTGTGAGACATGTCTTACACAAATAAGCGTAATGTAGAAACTATTGAAAATTCATACTGAAACAAAGGGCTGAATAGGTTGAGCAGAAGAACTTAAGCTTCACTTAATTAATAAAGCTTAAGTTCTTGAAAGGTAATAAATATACAAATGGTGATGCGATTACTTGTTGTTATCGTCACGATAATGGATCATCAATGCGCCAGCAACTTTGCCAACGGCAACTTCTTCAACCAATTGGTAATTAAGGTCGCTAAAAAAAGCTCGATATTTATCAGTACTGGCATATACCGCAACACCTTCGCTGTCTGGGTGATCTTCTAAAACCGTATTTACTGCCGCTAATAAATAGTGACCGAAGCCGTGTTGTTGGTGTAAAGGGTGAATAGCGATAAACGACAACATATGGAATTTTTTTAAAGGAATAGCTGATAAAATAAGTTTTTCTTTTTCGATCATTTGTTTAGTACTAAAATAGCCTGCACTTAATAGCATTTTCAAACGCCAGTGCCAAAAGCGCTCAGAGCCAACACCGTCGCTTGGCGCATTTAAACATGCTACCCCGACCATAGCTTCACCTAGATATAAGCCGATCATAGGTTGCTTGGCTTGCCAAAAAACACTTAACTCTTCTCTAATCGACGCTCTTAAGCGTTGTTCATAATCTTCTTTTTCACTATTAAATATTTCGAGAAAAACCGGATCGTCATGGTAGGCTTGATACAACAATGAAGCGGCAAGCTTCAAATCTTCTGCTGTTAGGTAAATAGCTTTAATTTCTGTTCTTGGCTTATCAGTTAAAACTTCGGTCATCTACTTGCCCCCTTGTTGTAAAATCATGTTTTATAGTTATCACACCACAATAACAGGAATTTTTAAGTCAGGTCAAACAGAACTAATTTCCGCTTTAACAAAAACCAAAACAGAGAGTCTAACTCTCTGTTTTGAATATATTATTTAAAGCTGTTGGTAAGCGGTCTCTCCCCAACTTACTAACAAATTGTTTTTAAAAACCAGCGGAGTACATTCATCTTTTGTAGTTACACCATCTTTATGGGCTCGTTGAGTACGATAAAAAAGTACTTGCACTGTCTCATCATTTTTTTGATAAGTCTCATTAAAGTCAGCAACACCAAACTCTTTTTGTACTGCATGTATACTGGTGCTTGCTATTAGGCGGGCAATTTTCTTTCTGTTGTCATATTCACGATCTTCATAATCAGAATTAAAGCCATGATCAGAGTCACCGCCACCTATTTTAATAACACAACCTGACAATCCCAAAGCTAATGGCGCTACTACTAATAATGCAATTATAGATTTTTTCATGTTTACTCTCTTTGATTTTATGAATTGTTAATATTTAGTTTTGATTTAATTTGGATTTAGTTAATAAAATTATTTAACCAATGAAATAGTGCCTAAATAACTTTCAACCAAAGATAGCAACAATCAAACCAACCAAGTAAACTATTGAATTAAAAGAACTTAAAAAGAAAAAGCAAAAAACATAGAAGACATGGTTAGTTAAATTAGCTAAAATATCGCAACTTTAGTTAATCGAACAATCAAAATGACGATATCAGACGAAATTTCCATCATTGCCAATAAATTAGCCAACGAAGGAAAAAAACCATCAGTGGCCTTAATTAAAAGTAAATTGACACAACCTGTTAATTTACCAACCATTATTCAAACACTTAAATCTTGGCAGCACGATCCAGAATTCATTACTTTCAAGCAGAGTGAACAGCCAACAAATAAAATAAAAGCAACAGCAACCTCAGAAGACCAAACAAGTTCATTAGCATTAGAACAAGCTATTAACCGAGCCATAAAGCCTTTACAACAAGAAATAAGTCAACTGAAAGCATTGGTAGAAACATTAATAGCAAAAGCCTAAGACCAACAATTTGCTACTAATGAAGGGATAGTGTTTATTAAGAGCTCATTTGAGCAAGATCTGGGCTTAACATACTTAAAAACTCAACTAAGTTATCAGCCAATTTTTTATGAGCTTCGCGCCCTACTCGCTCTACCCATACTTCACCTGTTGTATTATTTAGTGAAATAATATGATCGTCGTCATCAGTAACGGCAATAAAAATAGTTAACGGCTGTTTTAATTTTTGTTTCATTAAAATATGGCCGATAATATTTTCTTGTAAGCGCTGAAAGTCTTTTTCACACCATGCAAGTAACAGCTGTAAACTGCCCTCAGAGCATTTCATTGGCATTGCATCAGCAAACATGGTGGTAAAATAAGTTTTTATATCCTCATGTAATGGTAATTCCAATGCAGTTTCAATATTGTCAAAACTAAGCGCTTCAAGCACTTTATTTGGCTGCCAAGTAATATAATTTTCATCATGTTCAGCTACTTGGCAAGGTGATTGCCATTGTTCATCAGCTTCGGCTAAGGGTAAATGGGTATACTTTTCACGGTATGCTTGCACATATTGCTGGCCTAACTGCCATAAAACTTCAGCTAAAGCGGGATTTGTTATTTTCATCGAACCTAAAGTTCCTTTAAAATAGAGAGAAATAAAGCAGCGACAATCCATTACTATGACTACTTATCAAAACGCTAAAGAGCTTAACAAATTAACTTTGGGAAAAACAACCCAGTATTGTAGTAGCTATGATGCTAATTTACTGCAGGCGGTACCCAGAAGTTTAAATCGAAACGATTTAGCCATGTCGCAAACTAATTTACCTTTTTATGGGGAAGATGTTTGGTACGGCTACGAATTATCATGGCTGAACACAAAAGGTAAGCCTGTAGTTGCAGTTGCTGAGTTTCGCTTTCCTTGTACCAGCGAAAATATTGTTGAGTCGAAGTCTTTTAAGTTGTATTTAAATAGCTTCAATCAAACCAGTTTCCCTTCATGGCAAGCTGTTGAAGAAATACTAAGTAAAGACTTATCGGCAACCTGCCAAGGTCAAGCCCTGGTAACACTTTATCCTGTTGATGACTGTCCCGCTTTAGCGATTAATCAAGCTCAAGCAACTTGTATTGATGACCTAGATATTGAAATTAATGATTATAACTTCAATGCCAGCCTGCTAGAAAACTCTCAAGGGCTAGGTGATGAAAGCCAAAAGTTAACCGCAAGCGGTAATGAGGTTAAGCATGTGGTTAGCCATTTACTTAAATCAAATTGTTTAATTACCAATCAACCTGACTGGGCTAGCTTATACATAAGTTACCAAGGCGATGAAATTTCACAAGAGGCTTTACTGCGTTATATTATTTCTTTTCGTGAGCATAACGAGTTTCATGAACAGTGTGTTGAACGAATTTTTTGTGACCTTCAGCAATATTGCCAATTGTCACAATTAACCGTCTTTGCCCGATATACTCGTCGTGGTGGTCTTGATATTAATCCGTATCGTTCAACCCATGATAACCAAGCCCCAACGATTCGAACCTTAAGACAATAAACTAAACTGTTAAAATAAAGCAATTAAAACAAAGGTATTTAGTAAAAATTTGACCTAGAATGAATGAAAATAAAAAAATGGTAAATATTCACGTACTTTACTGACTTTTTTAACAGTTGTGTTTACAATTAAGTTATTCGATTTATTTATTTTTTTGGTCGCTTTTCTTTCTTGTTTCAATATATATTTAGCGTAAAATGAATGCATATTAGTAATGATGGATAGTCACTAAGGTACATTGTGTATATGAATGACAATTTAAAGCCTCTTGATCAAGTAGAGCGCTTAAAAAGGAAGTTAGAATCAGCGGTAAGTTCTCACTCTAATTTAGAGTCAGACTTTAAAGCGCAAACGTCATTGCTTATACACTTTATTGGCAAACTCACTCAAGTCTGCAAAGGTATTGACCTTGAGCTTGACAATAAACTTGCTAATCTGCGCATCATGCTTTCTAAATCGGTACCCTTAACTGAGATTGAACAGCAAATTAGTGTTATATCCCAGCTATTACAACAACATTCAAAAGTTAACGAACTTAATATTCAACAGCTACACGAACAACTTTCTCATGCTGGTGGTGTATTAAAAAAAACCAATGGTTTGCCAAAAGATTTACGACGAGAGTTGCGAGATTTCATAGCTGAATGTGATCAAAGTAAAGACGCAGTAATTCAATATGTGCCTTTATTAAGTACTTTGTTAAAGTTTTACGACGCTGCATTAAAATCTAAAACAGATATTCCCAAAGGCGGTTTGCTAGCAGGTATTAATCAAAAAAATAATAAAAACACTTCAGAAAGTTTGGTAGTTGACTCAAGCGAAGTTAAAGCGCTAATCAAACAATTGATCAAGCTAGTTAATCGTCTAGAGTTATCAAACCACTATGATAAACAACTTGGTGAAATAAAAATTAAGCTTGATGCCGAAATGTCTGTCGAGGATTTACTCGATAATTTCACTCAAGTATTTACTTTAATTATTGCTGAATTTAAGCAAGAACGAGAAACCGCCAAAACATTTCTATCAACATTGAGTGATACGCTATCAACGGTTCACAATGCGGTTAATCGAACCATCAGCGTTAATAATAAATCAAAGTCAACCCAAGCAAAACTGAACAATCAATTAAACAAACAAATAAAAGAAATGACCGATGTGGTTGAAAAAGCGACCTCATTAGCTAGAATTAAAGTAGACATTAACGATAAGTTACAGGCACTTGCTAATACAATAGAGTTGAAATCAGCCTTTGAACAACAGCAACAACAAGAGATAGAACTGCAATTATCAACCATGAAAACTAAGGTTGATCTTTTAGAAGAGCAAGGCGAAACCTTTAAAAAACGCATTGAAGACCAAAAAGTAAAAAGCATGCAAGATGCGTTAACAAAATTGAATAACCGCGCAGCATTCGATGATTACTTTGCTCAACAAATTGTCCGCTTTCATCACAGTCCATTTAACTTATCAATTGTGGTGGTTGACTTAGATGACTTTAAACGTATAAATGATACCTACGGTCATACTGCCGGTGATAAAACCTTACAAGTAATAGCGAATACTTTAACGAAACAAATTGGCGACGATGGCTTTGTTGCTCGTTACGGCGGCGAAGAGTTTGTACTGGTTTTCTCTGATTTTGACAAAGATGAACTGGTAGCAAAACTGAATAAACTAAAAAATAGCGTTGCTCGCTTACCATTTAAGTTTAAAAGCAACAAAGTGAGTATTACCACCTCGATTGGTGCTACTCATGTTAAAGAAAGTGACAACGTACATATTTCTTTTGAAAGAGCAGATAAAGCTTTATACCAAGCAAAAGCGGAAGGAAAAAACCAAGCTATCTATATTGAATAGAACAGCAGAGTAAGCGCACAGTTTTCAAAAAGGGGCTTATGTATTGCACCACTCTCCCTTGCTAAAAAGCAAAAATAAGCCTCATTTCTCAGGCCGTAAAAGGAGTCAAGTATGCATACTCAAATTAACCCCGTAGGCAATATGAACTTACTGTCTCAACTGGAAGTTGACCAACTACAACAATCGGTCACCAGTGAGCTTTACACCCTTTATCGAAATTGCTCTCTGGCAGTTCTTAACGCTGGCAGCCATACCGATGATGCCGAAGTTATTTATCAACAATACCAAGACTTTCATATTCAGGTTTTAAGACGTGAACGTGGCGTAAAACTTGATTTAACTAATCCGCCAGAGCATGCCTTTGTTGACGGTAAAATTATTCGCGGTATTCAAGAGCACTTATCAGCCGTGTTACGCGATATTTTATTTATCAGTAACCGCTACCAAGCAAATGATGTAGTTGCAGAACAAATTACCCATATTACTTTTGATATTCTACGTAATGCGCAAGTTATTCGACCTGAAACCGAGCCGAACTTAATTACCTGTTGGGGTGGCCACTCCATTAATCATGAAGAATATAAGTACACCAAAAAAGTAGGCTACCAATTAGGTTTACGTGGCTTTAACATTTGTACCGGCTGTGGCCCAGGTGCGATGAAAGGCCCAATGAAAGGTGCAACAATTGGCCATGCTAAGCAACGAAATAAAGACGGTAGGTACTTAGGTTTAACCGAGCCAAGCATTATTGCTGCTGAACCGCCTAACCCTATTGTTAATGAACTGGTGATCATGCCTGATATTGAAAAGCGCCTAGAAAGTTTTGTGCGTATGTCACACGGTATCATCATATTCCCAGGTGGCGCTGGTACTGCAGAAGAGTTGTTATATATTTTAGGCATAATGCTAAATGCCAAAAACCAAGCACAAAAGCTGCCGATAATATTAACCGGCCCTGAAGAAAGTGCCGAATATTTTGCTGAAATTGATGCCTTTATTGGCGCAACTTTAGGTGAAACAGCACAGCAGCTTTATACGATTATTATTGGCGATGCTAAACAGGTTGCCATGACTCTTAAGGAAGGGCTAAATGATGTATTGGCCTATCGTAAACTTGCTGGTGACTCATACCACTTTAATTGGTCTTTAGTTATCGAGCCTGACTTTCAACAACCCTTTGAACCATCGCATGACAAAATGGCAGCACTTGATATCAGCAGTAACCTTGATACCGCTACTCTGGCGGCAAACTTACGCCGAGTATTTTCTGGCATAGTTGCAGGAAACGTTAAATCCTCTGGTATTCAAGCTATTCGAAAACATGGTCCTTTTATCATTTCAGGTGAAGAAAGCATTATGGAGAGAATGGATAAGTTACTTGCCTCATTTGTTCGTCAACAACGGATGAAATTGCCCGGCACTGAATATATTCCGTGTTATAAAGTAGCTAGAGATACATAAATGTCTGCTCACCTAGTACTCATTGATGCCTTAAATTTAATTCGTCGTATTTATGCGGTGCAAGAGCGGCCATTTTTATTTAATAACGAGCTGGCTGAAAATACCATTAAACAGGTAGTTTTTAATACCTTACAAGCCAGTTCACTGGCGATGGGGAAAATTTTAGAGACACTACAACCAACCCATGCCTTGGCTGTTTTTGACAGCCAAGCACCTTGCTGGCGTTATCAAATTTATCCTGACTATAAAAAAGGCCGGAAAAAAATGCCTGAGCACCTCCAGCAAAGCTTAGGCAGTATTCAAGATGAGTTTATGAATTTAGGCATTGACTCATTAGTATCTGAGCAAGATGAGGCTGATGACTTAATTGCGACATTAGCAATTAAAGTCGCTTTGCGCGGTCAAAAAACGACAATTATTTCTACCGATAAATGTTTTTTAGCGCTGCTTAATCAAAATATTGAGGTGTATGATTACTTTAATCGTCGCTACCTTGATGAAGCCCATGTTGAACAAAAATTTGGCGTAAAATCAGGGCAGCTCTTAGATTTATGGACCTTAACGGGCGACAATACCAATAAAATACCAGGTGTTGCCGGAATTGGCCAAGTTACCGCCTCTTCATTACTTAATAATTATGGCTCACTAGAAGCGGTGCTTTCTGCCACCGATTTAAAGAAAAGCGTTAGTGAAAAATTACAGCAATCAAGCGAACAAATAGCGCTTAGCCGGCAGTTATTATCGCTCAAACAAGATATTCCTCTCGGCTTTAACCTCAAAGATATCCGCCTTGAACAAAGCTTTATTGAAAACCCAACTTAGTTCATGGCTCGCAGCTACAGTTAATCACGATTAGTTAACATATTTTCGCGACAGATAGACTAGGGACAATGGCTCTTTAAGTTTATAGTTAGCATGTTAGACTGAGAAATTTCCCGACCTATGGTATTCAGGATCATCAATGAATAAAAAAGTTATCGCTCGCATACTTATGGCTCTTTGTGCCTACGGTATTTTTGTTGCTTTAGTTATCACTTTTTACGACGACAGCCCATCGAACATGAAATGGGAAGATAGAGAAATTTATAATCGTCAGTTCATTGCTAAACTCAAAATAGACCAATTCACTTTTGAGCAAGCGCTTGAAAAATTAGGTAGCCCAGACCTTACCGAAGCGAAGAAAATTGACACTCAATATTACCAAGTTATGTTTTATCGCACTCAACATATGAAGTCTGACGGCATCACTACCCAAGACGAATGTACCGCACTGCTCTTTAAGAATGGTATGTTAACCGCTATAGGTAATACCGCTTATCAACAATTCCTTAACCATTAATTTGTGTTAAATCAACTTATCGGTCATTGCTCGGTTTTTATACAGCGCTTTACTTTATTCTCAGCTAACATAACCAATAACTTTAGTTTGCTCTATATTAATATAGCGCTACAAAACTAATTCATACGACGTAAGTTGTAGATACAATGATGTCGTAACATATTAAAGTACTCAATAATCCCCTAAAGTGCTTTCAACTTTCAAAAGGTAAATATTCAATGTCTAAACAAACAATAACGGTAATTCCCGGTGACGGAATTGGTCCTAGTATTATCGACGCCACCATTCAAGTGCTCGATAAAGCAGGTTGTAATTTTGACTATGAATATGCTGACGCTGGCCTCACAGCGCTTGAAAAGCATGGAGAACTGGTTCCTGAAGAAACCTTAGCACTGATTAAGAAAAATAAAATAACCTTAAAGGGCCCGTTAACTACACCGGTAGGTGAAGGTTTTACTTCAATTAACGTTACGCTACGTAAACAATTTAAGTTATATGCCAACCTGCGCCCGGTGTTATCGTTTAAAGGTACCAAAGCCCGTTATGAGAATATCGATATTTTAACGGTACGTGAAAATACCGAAGGCATGTATTCAGGTTTAGGGCAAACCACCTCAGCTGATGGCATGCAAGCAGAAGCAATGAGCTTGATCACCCGTGAAGGTGCTGAACGCATTTTAGTTTTCGCCTATGAAACTGCTCGCAAAGAAGGTCGCAAAAAAGTAACAGCGGTTCATAAAGCGAATATTTTAAAATCAACTTCAGGATTGTTCTTAAAAGTTGCGCGTGAAGTTGCCGCTCGCTACCCAGAAATTGAATCAACCGAAATGATTGTTGATAATTGTTGTATGCAATTAGTAATGAACCCTGAGCAGTTTGACGTAATTGTTACCACTAACTTGTTTGGCGACATTTTATCTGATTTGTGTGCAGGCTTAGTTGGCGGTTTAGGCATGGCACCTGGTGCCAATATTGGCGAAGACTGTGCTATTTTTGAAGCGGTTCATGGCAGTGCCCCTGATATAGCAGGAAAAAACTTAGCTAACCCAACCTCTGTTATTTTAGCCGCAATTCAAATGTTAGAATATTTAGAGATGACAGATAAAGCTGAAAAAATTCGTGCCGCCATTACTGATGTTATTGCTTCTGGCGATCGTACTACAGGTGACTTAGGTGGCAGCCATGGCACTACAGACTTTACTGCTGCACTTTTAGAGCGTTTATAAATAGCTAGTTTCTATTCGCTAGCGCTTACAGAGTCCACAGGGTATAGAAAAGAAAAATGCCGCTAAATTAGCGGCATTTTTCTTGTGCATAAATTATTGCGATTGTACTCGTATAAACTAGCTATTACTTCGTGCAGTAGGAAGCGGCGAAAGTAGTCTTGCATGTACGGTAACTTCTTCACGATCATAATATAAATGTTTAGCGAACATTTCATATTTAACGCCCGCTTGTGAAAAAGCATCTTTAAGGGTTTGCAGGTTTTTATTCACTTCTTGATAGCGGCCTTTCATCGGTAACTTCAAGTTAAATACCGCTTCTTTGCAGTACCCATTAAGTAGCCACTGAGCCATTAACCAAGCAACACGTTGCGGTTTTTCAATCATGTCACATACTAACCAATAAACATTCTGTTTAGACGGAACAAATTTAAAGCCATCAACCATATGGTGCTTAACTTGGCCAGTTTCCATTAGCGACTCTGCCATTGGACCATTATCAATCGACTGAACCATCATGCCACGTCGAACTAATTGATAAGTCCAACCGCCAGGTGCTGCGCCTAAGTCAACCGCTCTTAAGCCTGACGTTAAGCGTACATCCCATTCATCTTTAGGAATAAAATGTAAAAAAGCTTCATCAAGCTTAAGTGTTGAGCGACTAGGTGACTGGTTAGGAAATCTTAAATGAGGAATACCCATTACATAAGGCGAGGTATTGTGCGCTGGCGAATAACCTAAAATAACTTCAGTGCCCGACAAAAATAATGCGTGTAAAACAGCGCCGTTATTATTACCTTTTTCAGTTAATACTTTATTTTTTCTTAATGCTTGCCTTAACGGCACAGCAAGTTTGCGACAAAACTTTGATAACGATTTACCATCATTAGTATCAGGCATCTCCATGCGCAAATCGGCGTATTGCCATTCATTACCTAATGCTTCAGTGATCGCTTCAACCCGATTATAATCAGGTAAGTCAATTTTTTCTGTTACCGCTAAAAACCAATCACGGGTAAATATTAAACGCTTTAATGGTACTTGTTCAATTAAGGCTTGTGCATCTTTTTCTTCATGCACATTAAAGTAAACTAAGCCTTCATTCTTCGTTAGCGTAAGGTAGCCATATATTTCATTCCAAGCTGCTTTCTCTTGGATTTCTGCGCCACACTCTTTTTCAAAACCGGGACGACAGTATAAAATAATTGATGTCATGAGTTGTTTTTGCCTGCTATTGCTAACAGTAACCAAGCACTCGCCAATGAAATACCGCCAATGGGAGCTAGATTACCTAAAGATGAAATGTCGAATAAAGTTTTTAAATACAAACTGCCACTAAACAAAATGATGCCAATAAAGAACAACAAAGCTGAGCTTAGTAACCATTTTCTCGGTTGGTGGTTATACCAAATAAGACATGCCAATAAAGCAAGTGTATGAAAAAATTGATATTCCAGTGCCGTAGTTATACGTGATTGAGCAGCCACAGCTAACATTTCACCGCCATGGGCCAACCATGCGCCGCATAATACTGAAAAACAGCCGCTTAAGCCAACAAATATCAACAATGCTTTTATTATTTGATTAGTTTTCATTAATAAACTTTACCATCTGGGTGATCGCTTCATCAATATTTGCCGCTAAGGTGGTACCCGACTTTACTCTCGGCTTAAAACTGTGATCACCATCAAGTAAATATTTTACCTGACAAATATCAGGTAAAGCATAGCTAGTTATTTCTTCTTCATTACCTAAAGTATCGCGATCGCCCTGAATAATGATTACCGGGAGCTTAGCTTCAATTAACGGCTCTAAACGTAATTTATCGGCTTTGCCAGGCGGATGAAAAGGATAACCCAAACAAATCACCCCACTAACACGCTCGAAGTGCTCGTTAGCAACCATAGCAGCGACGCGAGAGCCCATTGACTTACCGCCAATAAATATCGGTAATTTGCTCGTTATGCTCGTTATCACTTCATTATAACAACTGAGTAAATTAGGCATGCGATCAGGCGGTCTGCGCTTACCATCTAATGCCCTTTTATCCATAAAGGGAAAATTAAACCTAAGTACACTTATTTGCTTAGCAACTAGCGCGTTACTAACTTGCTGCATAAACTCATGATTCATGTCGGCACCAGCACCATGGGCAAAAACAAACACCGCTTTAGCTTGCTCTGCCTGTTGATAAATATGATTCGCTGATAATACCATTAGCTCTCCTTTTCTTCGGCTTCTTCAGCCATACTGTCTTGTTCATCTTTCACTGTTGAAAGCATCCAGTCTCTAAAAGCGGAAATTTTACCAATATCTACCTGTTCTTCTCTGCAAACAATATAGAAGGCATTTTTACTCACCAAGACATCTTTTAATGGACAAACCAAGCGACCCGCATCAATATCAGGCTTTGCTAATACACTGTGTGCTAAAGCGACACCTTGTCCATGAATCGCCGCTTGCACCACCATCGCTGAATGACTAAAGATCGGTCCATGGTTAACATTTACGCCTTTAACACCTGTTTCTTTAAACCAGCGCTTCCAGTCACGCCGAGAGGTATCATGCAATAGAGTAAAGTTAGCTAAGTCCTCTGGGGCTGATAGTTTTTTATTGCCCTGTAATAGTATTGGTGAGCATACAGGCACTAGATATTCAGTATGAAGTTGCTGAGCAATAACATTGGGCCAACGCCCTCGGCCATAATAAATTGCGATATCAACATCTTCAGTTAACGAGTTATCAGGTTGCTCAACCGCTTTAATTCGCACATCTATATCAGGGTGTAATATATTAAAGGCATTTAAGCGAGGCACTAGCCATTGAATAGCAAAGCTTGGTTGTAAGCTAACCGTAATCGCCCCTTTCTCTCCGCGCGCTAATAACTTTTCGGTCGCGTCATGTAAGGCATTAAAAATATCTTTAATGTCGAGATAATACGACTGCCCTTCTTCGGTTAATAACAAAGAACGGTTTTTTCGCATAAAAAGTTTAATGCCTAAATGTTCTTCTAAAGATTTAATTTGATGGCTAATTGCCGCTTGGGTAACAAATAGTTCACCAGCAGCGCGAGTAAAACTCAATTGCCTTGCAGACGCTTCAAAGGCTCGCAGCGCGTTTAATGGGGGGAGTCGACTTGCCAAGTTATCTTACACCGTTATTTTAATTATTTTATGACGACCACTATGAAAGCTTTATTGACCGACAACAAGAATACGCATTAGTTTTTCTAATGCAAAGCATTATAAATAGTCATTTTAAATATAGCTAGTAATTGCGTAAAATTCGTTCTGTAGATAACGGACTACATCTTGAAATAAAATTAACGCTTAAACAATTTCTCTAGAATTGAAAAATTAAGTATGAATTTGAATGTCCTCCCAACACATTCAGCAAAGAGAGATAAAGGTCCTAAATATCTATAAGGATACTATACCAAGCGGACTAGTTAACTGGTCAACTTAGAGCTTGCCAAGGACGAGTTTAAAAGGCTCATTTGCGGTGTTATTGATTTTGACAAGGAATAACCATTCTCTTCAATCAATGCCTTGCTTCTAAGTCTTTTAATGCTAGCTAAGTGAGCATTTATTTAATCTTCTTGGTACTACATTTATTATTATAGGAACCGTTATGAAATTAATTAAAAGCATCTCTTTAGTCGCCATCAGCTTTTTTGTTTTAGCTACAGCTTCAGCACAAACTGTTGAATTAGTTAAAGCTGAAAAAGTACAACTAAACAATGTTGTTGCTATGGCAGAAGCAGAAATTAAGTTATCTCTTGAACAAGTGAGTGTTCAATCACCTGCACAAGCCTTTGAAAGCTTATTAGTAAAACAAACAACGACAAAAGATAAAAACGAAAAATCAGTTAAACTTGCACAACTTTCAGAATAATAACGATAAATATTGTTATTATTTAATGTTTAATCAACAAAAGGAAGTAACATGAATATTACTAGCCTATTTGCTAGCATGTTATCGAATTAAAAAAAGGTGTTCTTCAACACCTTTTTTATTGCCTTTTTGTTACTGATTCTTATAACGATTAAGTTGATTAACCAGCAATAACTTTATCGCCTTTATTTTTGCAGACTACTAATTGGTTACGCCACCATTTTGTTAACCCACTACTTTGTGAGTAAGGGCTCAAAACCTTTAACCAAGTCATCAATCGCTTTCATCTGCTGTAAATAAGGCTCAAGCTTGTTTAATGGCAATGCACACGGACCGTCACATTTTGCCTGGTCAGGATCAGGGTGAGCTTCAATAAATAAACCGGCAATTCCAATAGCCATACCACTGCGTGCTAATTGCGCAGCTTGAGCACGACGCCCGTCAGCTGAGTCGCTTCGTCCACCAGGTTGCTGCAATGCATGGGTAGCGTCAAAAATAACCGGAGCATGAGACTTCATTTCATCCATTGCTAACATATCAACAACCAAGTTGTTATAGCCATAACAACTACCACGTTCACATAACAATATTTTTTCATTGCCCGCTTCAGCAAATTTATTAATGATATGACGCATTTCATGAGCCGCTAAAAACTGAGGTTTTTTAACATTGATAATGGCATTGGTTTTGGCCATTGCAACAACAAGGTCAGTTTGACGCGCTAAAAACGCTGGCAATTGAATAATATCAACTACATCGGCAACTGGCTGCGCCTGATAAGGTTCATGCACGTCAGTAATAATAGGCACATTAAAAGTGCTTTTAATTTCTTCAAAAATTTTCAAGCCTTCATCTAACCCTGGACCGCGGTAAGATGAAACTGAAGAGCGATTAGCTTTATCAAACGATGCTTTAAACACATAAGGAATGCCAAGCTTTTGTGTAACTTCAACATAATGCTCTGCAATTTTCATAGCAAGATCACGAGACTCAAGCACATTCATACCGCCAAATAAGGCAAATGGTTTGTCGTTTGCTACATCAATACCTGCAACTGAAACCGTTTCTATGGTCATAATATTTTCCCAGTAATTCTTATAATTAATTTATAAAGCACTTATGCAAATGCTTTAGTATTGTCTGATATTAGCTGCTAGCTTTTATTTAAACGTTGCCGTCAGCTTTTCCTTTAACTTTGGACTAGGCACCAATAATGCGCAATAACTGTCCACATAGCCATGCCATATATGTTCCTAAAGCATAACCAAATACCGCAAGCAATACGCCAACAGGCGCTAATGATGGATGAAATGCTGAAGCGATAACAGGCGCAGAAGCAGCGCCACCTATATTAGCTTTGCTGCCAACCGCTAAGTAAAAAATAGGCGCCTTGATAAATTTGCCAACCATGAACAGTAAAATAACATGAACGGCCATCCAAATTAAGCCAATCAATATATATTTAGGTGCTTCAACAACCTGAGTAATATCCATGTGCAAGCCAATGGTAGCGACTAATATGTATAAAAAGCTACTGCCAACTTTGGAAGCACCAACAGCCTCAAGATTTCTCACTTTGGTGAAAGACAACCCTAAACCAAAGGTTGTTACCGCGACAATTATCCAAAAGAGTTTACTGTGTAGGCTAAATTTTTCGAGCTCAGGAAAATTAGTTTGAAAGTATGGTGCTAAAATATCTGCCACCACATGAGCAAAACCCGCCGCGCCTAGGCCAACAGCCAGTATTAACATTAAATCTTTCAATTCTGGTTTTCGAGAATGTTTACGCTCATAGGCTTGTACTTTGTCAATCAAACGGTCAATACCTGAAGTGTCTGCACCACTTTTAGCGTCAATGCGTTTATGATTTGCGGCTAAATACAATAATACCGCCATCCAAAGATTGGCAACAACAATATCAACGGTAACCATAATGGTAAATATTTTACCATCAGCACCATAAATTTCTTTCATCGCCAACATATTAGCGCCGCCGCCTATCCAACTACCAGCAAGTGCAGCCATACCTTTCCAAACAGCCTCAGGCCCTTGCACACCAATAAGCTCAGGCCAAATAGCAGCGGTGATAAGTAACGCGATAGGGCCACCAATAACTACGCCAACCGTGCCGGTTAAAAACATTATAATGGCTTTACTGCCAAGGCCAGCAATGGCCTTTAAATCAATACTTAATGTTAATAAGGCCAAACAGGCAGGTAACAAATAATATTTTGCGACTTCATCAACACTACTAATTTTTTCATCAACAATACCGAAGGTATTTAATAAAGAAGGCAGTAAATAACACATTAATAGTGCGGGAATATATTTATAAAATTTTTGCCAAAAAGGATGCCCACTATTAGATGTATAAAATACAAAACCTAAAATAAGCGCCAATAAACCTAAAACGGTGGCATCGTTGGTAACAAGGGGAAGTTGAGTTAACGCAGGTTCTTGCATATTTTTACCTTCTCAACGAAAGAAATATTAGCCCTTTCGCGGTTAATTTTTATTGGGATAAATGTATTTTTCGAGGTAAACAGTGTGCTGTTTAGTTATATAAAACTAATACTGTTCTTAGTTTCCTCTATGGGTAACAAGCTTATAGGCTAGCAAGTGTATCGGCAACAGGGCTATTAAAATAGATCGAAAGGTTTACTGCCCCTAGTGTAAAACAGATTCTACAACACTGATCTTATCAAGTTGTATTTTAAGTAATTGAGCGGCAGGGTCTTTCGGGCACTGCTCAACAAAGTAACGATAATCATCGTATGCGACTTTAAAGCAATCAAGTTGATGAAGTAAAAAGCCTCGGTCTCTGCGCTCCATTGGGTCATCTGGACGCATGGCCAAAATAATGTCAACACACTTTAAGGCTTGGTCAAAAGCGGCTTCTCTGATCAAACAGCTTTTTAATGCCGTTAAATAACGGATCACTAATTCTTGCTGGTTAATGCTATTCAACGTTTGTTTGTATGGGTCAGCGTTTACTTCTTCTAGCTTCATATCAAGGTCGTAGCCATTTAATGATTCCCCCGTTACCGGATCAAAAATAATCGCGTACATGTCATCACAAACAATACGAACCATTACTTTTTCAGGGACAAAGACAATATCGGCATCAAAACCACATGCAGAAATGATATGAGATAAAATGGCACTTTTCAGCGTGGGTTCGATAAAACGGTTACTTAAACTACTGTGAAATTTAAATGCCGACGATGGCCAAAAGTCTTGCTCATTTTCAATAAAGAGGTGATCAATAAATAAGGTGTTAATTAACACTTCAGCTTTTTCTAAATCTTCTGCTATTGGTTCAATTTCCGCTTGGCACTGTGCGATAATTTTTTCAATAGTTTGGTTTGGCTCAACTTTAATTGAAAAAATAAACTCTTCAATCAAAGAAAGCATCGCTAGAAAATCTTTTTTATCTGATTTTAATTCAGACAATAACAACTCATTCATTAAATAACACAAAACAACTAAAAACTTGAACAAACTACATGGGGACGGCTAACAAGATTTTAAAGCAAGACTAACAAATAAGTTGAGTTTATTTTATTGGCCTTGCTTTTATAGTGCTAGTTTTGATAAAAGTCGCTTACTCAGCTAAGTGTTCTGCTAAAAATGCTTCAATTGCTTTAAAGGTGGTTAAGCGATGTTCATTATTACTTAAGTAGTGATCGCCGCCATCAAGCTCAATGTACTGTACATCTTTATTTTCATCTTCTAATTCATCAAGCATTTCTTCACTATGATGAACTCTTACCACGCGGTCTTTACTACCATGAATCAATAAAACTGGTTTGGTTATTTTCGCCGCGTGTTTAAGTGGTGATACTTCCCATAATTTATCGTAATCATTGCCTATTTGTTTTTTAACTATTTCATAATTAGTGTAATTACGATGTGATTTCACTAAATACTCCACATCCGTTACGCCAGCAAAACTGACTGCACATTGGTATAAATCTGGTGTTTTCACTGTGCCCATTAAGGCCGCATAACCACCATAACTGGCACCAACGATACACATGCGTTTTTCATCGGCAATGCCCTCTTTAATTAACCAACGCGCGCCGTCTTCAACATCGTCTTGCATCGCTTGCCCCCAACTAGCTAGACCTTGTTTCATAAAGTTATAACCGTAGCCTGACGAACCACGAAAATTCATTTGCAATACCGCATAGCCGCGGCTAACAAGAAACTGGGTCCAGTAATCAAAGTCATCATCATCAAAACTTATTGGTCCGCCATGAGGAAAAATAATGGCGGGTAGCTTTGTTTGCTTATCTTCACTTTTGCCTTTAGGTAAGGTCAAGTAGCCTTCAATTTCCAAACCATCGCGTGCTTTGTAGGTTATTGCTTGTTTTTCATTCAGAACATCAGGTGTTAATGATTGATATTTATAGGCAATAATTTTCATACTTTTTTCTTTTCTATTACCCAGTAAGTACATGCCCGGTTCAACATCGCTAGTTGATAATAATAAATAGAGGTTTTCATCGGCACTACTGCCAATAATGTAGTTATTAGTATCTGGTAAGGCGGCATTAATTGAGTCTTGAAAGTGCTTATATTTTTTATCGAAAAATGTATTACCAACCCCGACTACTGCACCTGTAGAGCCCGATTTTCGTAAATAGCTACTAACATCATAATCTTCATTAAAAAATACCAGCTCTTTGGTGAGTGTTTGGTCAGTAAGATCAACTTTAAAGATGGCATTTCTCCCTTGATGTAAAGCTTTGACATAGAGAACATCATCATTTTCACCAAAACTAAGTGGCCATACTTGGTTTTCACTAAAGGCTTCGAATTCCCATAAGGTACGATAATCTCTAGTTTCAACATCCTTTTCTAATATTTTGTAATGAGTATCATCTCTTTTAACCGCAATTCTTGGGCGCTTTTTATTATCAACTAACCAGTCAATAACATCATTTTTTGTTTTTTGGTAAACATGAGTTCGACCTTATCGGCTTAAACTCACTTTAACCAAGGCTTCATCACCATCAGAATTAAAGCCTGCCATAGACATCAGAATATGGTTGTCATCTTCTGGTAAAACGTCCACCACTTGCGACATGATGTTAGGAATATAAGTCAATCGCTTTAAGAAGCTTTTTGATAATACCGAGCTCATTTCTTTGGTATTAACATTTAATTTCATTAACCGAGTTTCAGTGGTAGGCGTGCCATAACGCACAGCAGGAAACTTAGCGGTCACGAGTACAAAATCGCTATTTGCCCATTTTAGTGAGGTAATAACAAATTTTTGATTGTCAGAATAAATAAGATGGGTGCTTTTTAATGTTTCAATATCAAGCAAACTGACTAAATAACCAGAGTGCTTTGGGGTTTCTACTCGCACTAAAGAGATCACGTTTTTGCCGTCTGGCGATATATGCATGTTGCTGACATCAGGCAAACTAGCAAAGGCTTTAACAGGGAGTTGATTGGCGCAGGTTAATAGTGAAATAAATGGCGTGAGTGCCAATAAAGTTATCAGTAGCTTTTTCATTGCTGAGATCCTTTCAACGTGATTTATATTTTTAACTTAGTAGCTTTGTTTTAATACTGCTTTAATACTGTTTTAATACTGCTTTAACTATTGATATGGTTATATTCACGTCATAACCATATCAACTTAAACTTATTTTTATCGTAATTTAACTATCAGTATTATCCTGATTAAAAGAATACGGTTTCTTTAGTCATAGCAATGCGAACAATTAACAATACCCAGCCAATTGCGCCTAAATAACCAAATATTTGCATGCTACGGTTACGGGCTAATTTCAAGGTGTAATAACCTGTAAAAATATAAGCGACCACGGCAATTAGCTTTTCAAGTAACCATAATTGCTCAAGTGGGTTAATCACTAATTTTACCGCCATAGCGACACCTAAAAGTAATAAGAAAGTATCAATTACGTGTGGCGCAACTTTTACCCACTTTTTATTTAATTGCTCAGAGTTAGCCAATAGCCAAATAAAACGTAGGGTGAATAAAGCTACGCTGATAAAAGCTATGGTCATATGTAAATGTTTAAACATGGAAATTTCCTTGTGAGTTTGTTGTTATTGTTGTTTGAATATTTTTTTGTATATTAAGTTTATTTATCTCTAAAACATGCCCAAGTAATACGATCATTACCTGACAAGTCTTGGCTGGTTTGGACCTCTTCATAACCAAGCTCAGTTAAAATAGCTCTTACCGCTAAACCTTGCTCAAAGCCGTGTTCAATAAAAAAATAACCATTAACGCTTAAGTGAGCACGTGCTACTGTCGCAATATTAATGATATCCGCTAAACCATTTTGCTTAGCGACTAATGCACTTTTAGGCTCAAATTGCACATCGCCTTGGCTTAGGTGAATGTCATTTTCATCTATGTAGGGCGGATTTGAAACAATAATATCAAAGCTTTTCTTCGCAGGCACTTGAGCAAACCAATCACTTTGATAAATGTTAACGCCGCTTAATTGTAAACGCTGAGCATTTCTTTTTGCCAAAGTAACCGCATCAATACTGTAATCAATAGCATCAACTTGCCATTGCGGTAATTCACTAGCAAGTGCTAACGCAATGGCGCCAGTTCCGGTACCTAAGTCAAGTAGCTGCTGGCATTGCCAATGTTCGGTACTAGCGACTAAATCAAGAACGAGTTCAACTAAGGTTTCAGTATCTGGGCGGGGAATAAGAGTTGCAGGTGAAACTTCAAACATCAGTGACCAAAATTCTTTTGTGCCGGTAATATAAGCAATAGGCTCACTGTTTTTACGGCGTATAAGTAATTGTTGGAAATGTGATATTTGCTCTGCTGATAAGGTTTTATCTGGCCAAGTAAGTAAATAGCTCGGCGCTTTATTTAGAATAAAACAAAGCAAGACTTGAGCATCAAGTCTTGCGCTATCTGAAATATCTTCTAAGTAATGCTGACCTAACTCAACTAACTGAGCTAGGTTTTTACCGGAAAAGTTATCGAGCATAATTTGCCAGAACCAATATGGCCAAACTAATTTTGTTCAGCTAATGCCGCCAATTGATCGGCTTGGTTTTCAAGTAAAATTGGCTCAAGCACTAAGTGTAGATTACCTTCCAATACTTCATTTAAGCGATATAAAGTCAGGTTAATACGATGATCTGTCATACGGCCTTGTGGGTAGTTATAAGTACGAATTCGCTCAGAGCGATCGCCACTTGCCACTAAGCTACGACGAGAAGACTCTTCCTCACTTCGACGCTTTTCATCTTCAGCTTGTTGCAGGCGCGCTTGTAGAACCGACATCGCTTGCGCACGGTTTTTATGCTGCGAGCGTTGGTCTTGACATTCAACCACCACGCCGGTTGGAATATGAGTAATACGAATAGCAGAGTCAGTTTTGTTAACATGCTGCCCACCTGCGCCTGAGGCTCTAAAGGTATCAACTTTTAAATCAGCTTTGTTAATTTCAATGGCATCTGACTCTGGAATTTCAGGCATAACCACCACAGTACAAGCTGATGTATGTACACGACCTTGTGATTCGGTTTCAGGTACCCGTTGTACTCGGTGTCCACCTGACTCAAATTTCATTTGACCGTATACGCCGTCACCATTAACTTTCATGATGATTTCTTTATAACCGCCCTGCTCACTTTCGTTGGTATTCATCAGTTCAATTTTCCAGCCCTGCTTTTCAGCATAACGGCTGTACATACGGAAAATATCGCCGGCAAATATTGCAGCTTCATCACCACCAGCACCCGCACGAATTTCAACAAAACAGTTGTTGTCATCGTTCGGATCTTTAGGGATCAGTAAAATTTGTAAGTCGTCAGATAATTCTTCTACGGCTTTTTTGGCCGCTTTAAATTCTTCTTGCGCCATATCACGCATGTCAGGATCATCATCTTTAAGCATTTCTTCAGCTGTGGCTAAATCATCTTCAGCGCCTTGAAAAGCATGAAAAGCTTGAGTGACTTCTTCTAATTGAGAAAATTCTCTTGATAAAGCTCGGAATTTATCTTGGTCGGCAATAGTGGCGGGGTCTGAAAGTAACGCTTGTACTTCTTCAAAGCGTTCAACGATGAGTTCCAGCTTTTGGTATACTGATTTTTTCATGAATACGATTTATCTCGATATAGCGATATATTTAGTCTTTTTGACTGTGCTCGAGATTAAATATATCACGTAAATAGATTAATTTGTCTAACTCTCCCCCTTGCGCGGCTGATTGTAAAGCGCTGGTTGGGGCGTGCATAAACTTGTTAGTTAGCTTAGTGGCTAACTCGGCCAGTACGGCTTCAGGTGACTTGTCTGATTTTAGTTGCGACAAGGCCTTTTCTAATAATTGATCTCGATTATTTAAACACTGTTTACGATATGCAATAACAGTGTCTTGGGTATTTAAACCACGTAACCACGACATAAAACTACCTGACTGCACATTTACAATACTTTCAGCTTGTACAGCCGCTTTACGTCGATTTTCTAGATTCTTGGCAATGATACCTTGTAAATCGTCTACTGTGTAGAGAAAAACGTCTTCGAGTTCGGCTACTTGCTCTTCAATATCTCGCGGTACGGCTAAATCAACCATAAAAATAGGGCGATGTTTGCGCTGTAGAAGTGCAGTTTCAACCATACCTTTACCGATGATAGGTAACGTACTACCGGTAGAGCTGATAACAATATCAGCATCAGCAATGTGTTCAGGAATTTGTGCCAGAGTAATAACGTCAGCGCCAATTTGTTTGGCCATGCCTTCGGCTCGGGCAATGGTGCGGTTTGCTACGGTAATTTTACCGACATTATTTTCATAAAGATGTTTAGCTACCAGCTCGATAGTTTCACCGGCGCCAACGAGTAGAACTTTAACTTTATCAAGACTGCCAAAAATATGTTTGGCTAAATTAACAGAGGCAAAAGCTACCGAAACAGCACTGGCACCAATTTCTGTTTCTGTTCGTACTTGTTTGGCAACCCCAAAAGTACGCTGAAATAAACGGTCCATAATTAACGCCATAGACCCAGCCGCTTTAGCTTGATTATAGGCTTGTTTCATTTGACCAAGTATTTGTGGTTCACCTAAAACTAATGAATCTAGTCCACAAGCTACGCGCATCATATGATTAACGGCTTGCTGGTCTTGATGCCAATAAAGGCTAGGGGCAATAATTGAGGCAGGAACATTGTGATGAGCTTCTAACCAACGCACCAGTCGGTCTTGAGTAACTTCAAGATTACCATCTTGCACCAAATATAACTCAGTTCGGTTGCAAGTAGATAAAATAGCCGCTTCACGACATTGCACGCTTGAGAGCATTTCTTGTAATGCCGTGGTCAATAGATCAGGGCTAAAAGAAATTTTCTCCCGTACAGCGACAGGCGCAGTTTTATGATTAATACCAACAGCAACAATGGACATAAAGTTATCTATTTCAGCCTAAATAAAGTGAAAGCAATTTTGCCAAATCAATAATGAACATATCCCTACGCTTTTCTTACTCGTTTTTCATGCAAACTTTAACGATAAACGATAGGATTAATTTTTTCTAAACGGTATTATCAACCAAACTCAAAGAAAAAATCATGATCTGTGACAAAACTCACGTTAATTTTACGAAATATCGGCAATGATTGAAAGAGTCTTACCTACTGTGTACCAATATAAATTTAAATTAAGGTGTTGTTCATTGACCATACTCAATAAAAAATTCATCCAGTTCAGCTTTTTGTTAACCCTAGCGCTGTTATTAAATGGTTGTGCAAGTTTATTGGATAGCTCAAAAACACCGATACTCTATCCGCAAGAGGTTACTGAGCGAAACCAACAAATGTTGGCGATAACTGATTGGAAAATTTCTGGCAAAATTGCTTTTATTCACCCTGAAGAAAAAACCAGCGCGACTATAAATTGGCAATATTTAACCAGTACAAGCAGCCAACGTTTAGATTTAACTACCTACCTTGGCATTAACGTTTTGCATTTATCGTCAAAAGATAATATTCATACCATAAAGGTTGACGGTAATACGTTTCAAGGTACTAACCTAGCACAGCTGTTGCATTCATTAACGGGTTATACTTTGCCAACCGACGCCCTAACCTATTGGCTTAAAGGCTTAACTTATCAAAAAAGCGATGTTATCGAATATGATCAAAATACTAAGTTGCCAACTCGCTTAATTAGCAATTATCAAGATAGAAGCTGGCAAATTAACTACAGCCATTATAAGAATATAAATCAGCACCAGCTGGCGAGTAAAATTACCATTAAACAACAAGAACTCACCATTAAGCTTGCCATTAACCAGTGGCAAGTTTATTAACAGCTTAATTAGATAGAGAACGACTCAGTGACTTCAACTTTTTTTAGCTTTCCTTCACCGGCAAAGCTTAATTTATTTTTACATATTAATGGTCAACGCAGCGATGGATACCATGAACTGCAAACGCTTTTTCAATTTCTTGATTATGGCGATACCATTGAAATTTCGTTAAATGATTCAGGTAATATCAATTTATTAACACCAATATCAGGGGTTAATAATGACGATAATTTAATTGTAAAAGCTGCACGTATTATTCAGCAGCAGGCGAACAAAAATTTTGGCGCAGATATAAAAATAAATAAAATTTTACCTATGGGCGGCGGCTTAGGTGGTGGCTCATCAAATGCAGCAACGATATTATTAGCCTTAAATACTTTATTTGAAGTAAATATGGAGATAGACGAACTGGCTACATTAGGTTTATCACTAGGTGCTGATGTTCCCGTATTCGTGCGAGGCTATGCCGCCTTTGCTGAAGGAGTTGGTGAAAAACTTAGCCGCGCAGCGCCAAAAGAGTATTGGTATTTAGTTAGCAAACCCAATTGCAGTATTTCTACTGCGGCAGTTTTTACCTCTCCCGATTTACCGCGAGCCACAGCTAAGCTAGCGCTAAAGGATATTGACCTTAGCCACGTAATGGAAAACTGCCATAATGATTGCCAAACAATGGTAATAAAACGTTACCCTGAGGTTGCCAAGCTACTTGCTTGGTTGATAGAATACGCGCCGTCTCAAATGACCGGAACAGGGGCGTGTATTTTTTCACGTTTCAACTCAGAAGATGAGGCTCGCCAATTGCAAAAGCAATTACCAAAAGAAATTTTTTCTTTTGTGGCGAAGGGACTAAATGAGTCGCCGGTAATGCAGGCTGTAACGGCCGCAAGCATGGCATTGAAAAAATGAATTTTTATTAATTCAAAAATGCTGACAAATTTTTAATAATGTGCTGATATACTGTTATCACTGATAGCAATTACAGCGTTGGAATATTAATGTCAAAAGTTTCTGAGGAACTGACAGTGCCTGACATGAAGATCTTTGCGGGTAACGCCACCCCTGAACTGGCTAAAGAAATTGCAAACCGTCTATATATTACTTTAGGCGAAGCAAAAGTAGGCAGTTTTAGCGACGGTGAAATCAGTGTTGAAATCACTGAAAACGTACGTGGCGCTGATGTATTCATCGTGCAATCCACATGTGCGCCAACCAACGACAACCTGATGGAACTGATTGTAATGATTGATGCATTACGTCGTGCTTCTGCAGGTCGTATCACAGCTGTTATGCCATATTTTGGCTACGCACGCCAAGATCGTCGTGTACGCAGTGCTCGTGTACCAATTACCGCAAAAGTAGTTGCTGACTTCTTATCAAGTGTTGGTGTTGATCGTGTATTAACGGTTGATTTACACGCTGAGCAAATTCAAGGCTTCTTTGATGTACCAGTAGATAATGTATTTGGTACCCCTATTCTTTTAGAAGATATGGTAAAAAGAAACATTGAAAACCCAGTAGTTGTTTCTCCTGATATTGGTGGTGTTGTGCGTGCTCGCGCTGTAGCAAAACTACTAGATGATGCAGACCTTGCCATTATTGATAAACGTCGTCCTAAAGCCAATGTTGCGCAAGTAATGCATATTATTGGTGATGTGGAAGGTCGTGATTGTTTCATCGTTGATGACATGATTGATACAGGTGGCACATTAGCAAAAGCGGCTGAAGCATTAAAAGAACATGGCGCTAAGCGTGTTTTTGCTTATGCAACTCACCCGGTACTATCTGGTAATGCTGCTGAAAACTTAAAAAATTCTGTATTAGACGAAGTAGTCGTAACAGACTCAATTCCGCTAAGCGATGAATTAAAAGCACTCGATAAAGTAAGACAACTGACCCTTGCTGGTATGTTATCTGAAGCTATTCGCCGTGTTTGCAATGAAGAATCTATTTCGGCAATGTTTGATAGCTAAATACGAACAGCGAAAATAATCTTCTTTAAAAGGCACTTTTGGTGCCTTTTTTATTGTCTGGGGTTTAATTGTTGGATCTGTAAACACTGAGGTGTTATTATGCGGCGCCTTAAATTGATAGTCGCTAAATTAAGCGCTGTTCGTTTTAAGGCTTTGTGTTGTTTTTGGTCGCAAAAAACAACAACTTTATTTAACTTAATATAAGAGTATTAAACCATGACAGATTTATTTACTTTGAATGCTGAAGTACGTACTGACTTAGGGAAAGGTGCGAGCCGCCGCCTACGTCACGCTAACAAAATTCCAGCAATTCTTTACGGTGAAGGCCAAGAACCTATTTCTTTAACGTTAGAGCACAGCAAAGTATACCGTGCCCAACAAGAAGAAGCTTTTTATTCTCACGTTTTAACTTTAAACGTAGATGGCAAGCCAGTTGAATGTTTATTAAAAGACATGCAACGTCACCCATTTAAGCAACTAGTAATGCACTTAGATTTTTTACGTGTTGACGCTACGCATGCTGTTCACGTTAATGCTCCAGTTCACTTCATCAACGAAGACGCTGCAGAGAAAAAAGGTGGCAAAATGGCTCACCACGTGAATGAAATTGCGATTAGCTGTTTACCTGCTAACATCCCTGATTTCATCGAAGTTGATGTTGCAGGCTTAGAAGTTGGTCAAACATTGCATTTATCTGACGTTACTTTACCAGAAGGCGTAACTTCTGATGAATTAGCTAAAGGTGAAAGCCATGACCTAGCTGTTGCAAGTCTAAATGCACCGAAAGGTTCAAGTGATGACGACAGCGAAGAAGCTGAAGCAGAAACTGAAGCTGCTGAATAATCATTAAGTTTTTTACTTAAATGACTATTCAACTAGTTGTGGGCCTGGGTAATCCAGGCCCCGAATATACAAAAACTCGTCATAATGCAGGTGTTTGGTTCGTCGAAGAACTCGCTGCTCGTAATAATATCTCCCTACGACCTGAAAAAAAATACTTCGGCCTATATGGCAAAGGTGAAATTGGTGGTGAACTTGTTCATTTACTCATTCCAACCACCTTTATGAATAGAAGTGGTCAATCGGTTGCTCCTCTTGCAAACTTTTTCCGTATTCCTGTAGAAAATATATTGGTTGCTCATGATGAACTAGATATGGAACCGGGTGTTTGTAAAATAAAGCAAGGTGGCGGACATGGTGGGCATAATGGCCTGCGCGATATTATTGCCCGTATGGCAAATAACAAAGAATTTTACCGATTGCGCATTGGCATTGGTCACCCCGGCCATAGAGATCGCGTAACCGGACATGTACTTGGCAAGGCACCAAAAATTGACCAAGACAAAATAGAACAAGCCATTGATGAAGCAAGTCGCTGCATCGACATCTGGCAAAAAGACGATTTGAAAAAAGCACAAAATCGTTTGCATTCATTTAAAGTAGCTTAATAGTTTAACCACTACATTTTAGCTAAACACATAGGTAAATATCATGGGATTCAAATGCGGTATTGTTGGCTTGCCCAACGTTGGTAAATCAACCCTTTTCAATGCATTAACCAAAGCAGGTATTGAAGCTGCAAACTTTCCGTTTTGTACAATCGAACCAAATACTGGTGTGGTACCTGTACCTGATCCACGTTTAGACCAATTAGCTAAAATTGTGAACCCTGAACGTGTATTAGCTACCACTATGGAATTTGTTGATATTGCCGGCCTAGTTGCTGGAGCTTCAAAAGGTGAAGGTTTAGGTAATAAGTTTTTAGCTAACATTCGTGAAACTGATGCTATTGGCCATGTGGTACGTTGTTTTGAAAATGACAATATTATTCATGTTGCTAACAAAATTAATCCTGCAGATGATATTGACGTAATTAATACCGAGCTAGCTTTAGCTGATATGGATACTGCCGAGCGCGCAATTACCCGCCAAGCTAAACGCGCTAAAGGCGGCGATAAAGACGCAAAATTTGAAATGCCGGTATTAGAGAAAATATTAAAGCATGTTGAAGACGGCCATATGGTGCGTTCGTTAGATTTATCTAAAGAAGAAAAAGCCGCCGTTGCTTATCTTAACTTTTTAACCATCAAACCTACCATGTACATTGCTAATGTAAATGACGATGGCTTTGAAAATAATCCATATTTAGATGTTGTTCACGGCATTGCCGAAAAAGAAGGTGCGGTAGTTGTTGCTGTTTGCGCTGAAATTGAAGGTGAATTATCTGAAATGGATGACGAAGACCGCGAAGAGTTCATGGCTGAAATGGGTTTAGAAGAACCAGGCCTAAACCGTGTGATTAATTCAGGTTATGGTTTATTGCATTTACAAACGTATTTCACTGCCGGTGTTAAAGAAGTACGTGCATGGACAGTGAAACAAAATGCAACGGCGCCACAAGCTGCAGGTGTTATTCATACTGACTTTGAAAAAGGTTTTATTCGCGCTGAAGTTGTTAGCTTTGATGACTTTATCGAATTTAACGGTGAGTCAGGTGCAAAGGATGCAGGTAAATGGCGTTTAGAAGGTAAAGAATACCGCGTTAAAGATGGTGACGTTGTCCATTTCAGATTTAACGTTTAGCCGCTAAAACTTATTCGACTACAATTTAGCAAAATAGCTACAGCTATACATTTATATAAAAGCAGAGTTTTCTAATTATTGTTCTCATAAAAGGGCATATAACAATAGAAAACTCTGTTTTTTGCTTCTACACATATCAACTCCTCTCATCCCCCTTCTCGCCGGTCCAATAAACTAAAGTATTTTTCGAATACATTGCTGTTGATAATAAAACGCCTGTCAGTTATTTAAAATTAACAAGTGGCTAAATTGGAGATGCTAGCAAAGTATTTCGATGACTTAATAAAAACAGCAACAGCTCCTGCTAATAAATAATATCGTTCGCCAGCTATAGCAGAAAGTATTTTAGTAAAAGCCTTCTAAACACAACAACGCCAATAATAGCGAAACAAATAGTCTCAACGTGGGTTTAGGCTATTATTCGCTTAGATTACAGCCAATTTGACGACTCTTTAATCAAACAAATAAAAAGTCATCTTTTTTATAAAAAAACGGTTGACGTAAGCCGATCAGATTTGCATAATACGCGCCACTTGCTGAGAGGCAAGATGGTAAGGCTACATAGCTCAGCTGGTTAGAGCACATCACTCATAATGATGGGGTCCCAGGTTCAAATCCCGGTGTAGCCACCACTTCTCTTAAAGTTAGTTATTGAAATGCGGGAATGGCGGAATTGGTAGACGCGCTGGATTTAGGTTCCAGTATCGCAAGATGTGAGAGTTCAAGTCTCTCTTCCCGTACCATTTCAAGCAACATCATGTTGCGAAGAAAGTTACATTGTTGGGGTATAGCCAAGCGGTAAGGCAGCGGGTTTTGATCCCGTCATTCTGAGGTTCAAATCCTCATACCCCAGCCACTTTCTTTAGTTCAGTTAATTTACTCAATTTTTAATTAGGTAATATTAATCGAAGTAAAGGGTGCAATGTAACAAAGTAAGAGACTCCTGTTGGGGTATAGCCAAGCGGTAAGGCAGCGGGTTTTGATCCCGTCATTCTGAGGTTCAAATCCTCATACCCCAGCCACTCTCTTCACTTTAAACCTAATTTCATTATCACTTTTCATGACTTAGGCTAATGTATTAACAGGGCTAGCCCTGAGCTATATTGTAATTTATTTATAATATGGTGAGCACAAAATGCGGGAATGGCGGAATTGGTAGACGCGCTGGATTTAGGTTCCAGTATCGCAAGATGTGAGAGTTCAAGTCTCTCTTCCCGTACCATTTGTTTCTAATACAAAATCCATCAACATATACTTCAATGCAATTATTTAAAGCCATATGATTATTAATGGTTTTAAACATTGCATGATTTATCTATTGAAATGGCTACATAGCTCAGCTGGTTAGAGCACATCACTCATAATGATGGGGTCCCAGGTTCAAATCCCGGTGTAGCCACCATTTCAAAGTTCTCAACCATTTGTGAAGTTATAGACGCGCAGCTTATGTTAGATAACTAGGCTCCAGTAGCGCAAGATGTGAGAGTTCAAGTCTCTCTTCCCGTACCATTTGTTTCTAATACAAAATCCATCAACATATACTTCAATGCAATTATTTAAAGCCATATGATTATTAATGGTTTTATACGCTGCATGATTTATCTATTGAAATGGCTACATAGCTCAGCTGGTTAGAGCACATCACTCATAATGATGGGGTCCCAGGTTCAAATCCCGGTGTAGCCACCATTTCAAAACCCTGAACACTATAAATAGCTAGTTACGCGACTCTCGTTATAAAACATCAAACTCTTCCTTACTACTTTAAAATCTATATAAAAATCAAAGTTTGCAAAAAATCCCCTTGATCATTACTTCATCAATAACAATCATCATCTTATATCAAGTTTAACAGCACCTTTAACCGCGAGCTAAACCCCGCAAGCATAGGCTAACGCTTTATTTTTCAGGTAAGGTAGTCGATTAGCTAAGAACAGGCCGCTATTACGTGCCAGCTTAATTAAGGGAGATGGATGAGAAAAGCTGGTATAGAGTGCGTCCATAGTTGAGCTCATCAACAAATTATCTGGTCGTCGGTATTTTTCGTAACCCGCGAGTACTTGTGGGGAGTGCCAACATTGACCTTCACCAATGGCTGTAGCAATAACCGTTTGCAATGCTTTTACGTCTTTAAAACCTAAATTAACGCCTTGTCCTGCCATAGGGTTAATAGTGTGCGCTGCATCCCCTAATAATAAAACTCGGCCTGACTGATAGGTATTAGCGTGTCGGCGTGTTAGTGGGAATGCGCCTTTAGCAATCACTTTAACCTGCCCTAACTTTTCTGGGAAATGCTGATGCACTTCACCTTCAAGCTGCTCATTTGACAATGCCGACAAACGTTTTATTTCATCGCGTTGGTGATACCAAACTAGCGAGGCATTTTTGCCAGGTAAAGGAAGCATTGCCACAGGCCCTGTTGGATAAAACTGTTGCCAAGTAATATCTTGCTGCATTTTTTGCGTTTCAACATTTATTAGCATTGCTGATTGCGGATAATCCCAACCGGTAATTCCAATACTGGCAAGTTGTCGCACCTTTGAGTTGGCGCCATCAGCAGCAATTAGTAATGAACTGGTTAATTGCTGACTTTCAAGTACAACGGTAATTTCGTTATTACTTTGCTCAAAGCTTAATAAAGTATCAGGGCAAAAAAGCGTCACATTTTCGTGCTCTGCAATTTTTTGCCATAATGATAATTGTAATAAACGATTTTCAATAATATGACCTAGATGAGCTTGCTTAATATCGTCGGCATTAAACTCGGTATAAGACAATTGAGTTTCCCAAACACCTAAACGCTTATAAGGGCATAACCGTTGTTTGCTAATAGACTGCCAAGCGTCAAGTTGCTCAAGTAAGTGCTGTGAAGCCAATGATATGGCCGATACACGCAGGTCAAAGGCTTGTTCAGGTTTATACGCTTGCGGGGCTTGTTTTTCAACTACAGCAACACTTAGCCCTAGTTGAGCTAACGCCAGTGCACTAGCCGCACCAACCATACCACCACCAATCACTATACAATCAAACTTATTCGACATTACACATACCTATTCTTTTGAAACATTATCTTGAAACTTTGATTTAATGAATTGATTTAACAACTTGAATTCAGGTCTTGTTTTAGCATTTTGATTTTAACTAAGTTGCAGGTTTTATTCGAACTATTCTCAAGAAAATAAAAATAAATCTACTAAACACTTTATTTTCTTCACAGTTTTCGCCTATAGTTATGGCGACTTATTTTAAGTCTTCCACTTTAAATTGATACGATTAAGGAATAATTATGTCAGCTTTAAGAAATGAACAAACACGCCTAGCAGACGATATCAACCTCATCTACGATATGACCAACAAACCCAATCGCACCAACTTAACTGCACAGCCAGATAGAGCTGTTGTGGCTAAATTACGAGCCGATTTGGTACTACCAGAAAATAACATTTTAACAGTAGATATAGATTTTGACACCACAAGTGGCTACCATAACAACACAATGCTGGTTATGGACGATTTTGGTGTAGAAATTGTTGCCACAGCCTTTGAAGTTAAATATGGCAAGGAACATGCTGAAAAAATACGTCACGCCTGGGCAACCAAACAACAAGATGACGACCCAAGAAAACCTACTTACCTATTCGTACAAAAACCTATTGCAGATGATGTATTACCAAACGTCTTTGCGGGTTGCGGTGCAAAAAGGCACGCGCCAGAAGGTGGTAGCGAAAGTATTCTCTAAGTTTTTTCATAAGTGGCAATTCATTTTGCCACTTATTACCCTGTGTTATCTTCCACTTAGTTTATTTCCACATGCCAGTTATGCCTATCAAACAGATACCCTTGAAAATCTCAAGAACATTTCTGATATTACACAAGATAACCAAGGCTTTATTTGGTTTACCGGACGTAAAGGTCTATCACGATATGATAATAAAGGTATTATCAATTTCTCCAGTAATACACCTTATTGGCAAGTTCCTTTTACATGGACACATAGCTTAAGTAAACACGATGATAAAATACTAGTAGGTACTGAAAGTCATGGTTTATGGGAAATTAGCCCGCAAACAGGAAAGGGAGAAAGTATTCCTCTTATCCCCAAAAACAGGAGTGTTTATAACGCAATTAAGTTTAATAATAAGTACTATGCCTTTGCCATTTCTCCTAATGCTATATATAGCTTTGATCCTGCAACAAATACAACGTCATTAATCAAAGAAAATACTGATCTAAATGACTTTTTTATTTTTAAAGAACGCTTATTTTTTTATAACCACACTGGGGTTTATGAAATTACACCTTCAGGTGTAGAAACCTTCTTTTATAAAAATATCGAGCAAGTTAGCGTAACCAAAAATAAAGTCATGGTGATGACTAAAAATTCAGTTATTGCCATTACCATCAATAAAAAGAGTACTTCCTTACCATTAAACAGTGCCCCCCAAGCAATTACTACCGCCAATAATTTAGAAAGTATTTTTATTATCAATCAACGTGGCAAAGTAAAACACCTCAATGAAAATTTAAGGCGAATAAAACATAACTACACCAGCAATGTAGATGTAACTCCTCAGCACCTTTATCACGATAGTTCTGGCGTATTATGGGTTATCAATAGCCAAGGTATTCAGAAACTTTCACAGGCCTATAATGTAAGACATAGTAAAGTATTTGATACTCGTACTGAAAACTCGATTGAAATGGCTCGGGTCAATAATGCACTTATTTTAGGGAGTTACGGCGCAGGTTTGCATGACTTTGATGAAGAGTCGCCCTTTCTAGCTGAAAACATTAATACTAATTTCACCAGCAAAGGTTTGAAGATAATGGACCTGCAAACTGTTGGTGACAGTGTCTATATTGCTACTTTTGACGGACTATGGTTATACAATTCAGTCAAGCAAACAATTAGAAAACTTAACATAGGTAATAATCAACAAATACTGTTAAAACTGGCTTATAAAAATAGACGCTTATATATAGGTACCGACGAGAACGGTTTTATTATTTACAATACCTTTAAGCATGAAATTGAAGCAGTTGTTGATGATAAAGTATTATTTAGCTCTGCTGAAATTATCGACTTATTGCCGTTAAGCGATGACTCTGTGTGGCTTGCTACGGCAAAAGGGGTTGATGTTTATGATAGTGCAAATAAAACCATCTCAAAAATATCCTTACCTATTACCAGTAAAGTGATTTCTTTAACTCAGAGCCACAATAAAATATTTGCTTCAACTCATGGTAATGGTCTTTTTGTTTTTAACAAAAGTAAAGAATTATTGGCTCATATTGCTAAAGATCTCAGCTTTACATATATACGGGCAATCAAAGAACAAATCTGGGCGCCAACCAGTCAAGGCTTATATACCTTAGACCCTAAAGACTATCAATTAACCTTAGTCCCCAATACTGAAGACTTAAGCTTTTCAAGCGAAGCGGTGTTATTTGACAATAAGGTTTATGCTGCCCATTACGCTGGCATATTGGAAGTACCGTTAGCAAAAGCAAAGTTTTATAATGCCCAAATTCATATTAGTAAAACTACTATTTCAGGTAAAACTTACATTGAAAATAAACCTATTTATGTAAACTCTCCTAATGATGTTATTTCTTTTGAACTGTCTAGCTCTGATCATCGTTCAGGAAAAGAAAAACAGTTTAAGTATCAAATTAACAATTCAAAATGGAACAACGTAAATGGTAATCAATTAACCTTAACAGGTTTAGCTTCAGGTACTTATAACCTCAATATTGAAGGCACCAATAGCTTAGGCCAATGGAGTAACCACCAAGCTTTTTCTCAAATAAATGTCGCCTATCCTTGGTACTGGACGCCAAACATGCAGGTATTATATATCGTGACCTTATTTAGCGCCTTCGCGATGACCTTTTGGCTGTTATATTTACGAGCAAAATCAATTAAACAAATTCATCAATTACTCGCTTCAGATATTAGTAAGCGCGGTAAGGCGTCATTAAACATACGCAAAAGCTTAACTAATGCTGTCGAGCGTATAGAACAGAAAGATTCAAATAATATTGAGCAGACTTTAGGTGATGTTCAGCAAATGATCCATCAAGCACTGACCGAATTAGACTCACAATTAAAAACCGATGAACCCGATAATTTAGAAGGTAAATCACTTAATATTGCCTTGCCTTATTTAAGTGATTATTTACATAACAAATATAATATTTTAATTGTTAGTAAAGCTGAAATTGATGAAGAAAAACTCAGTTATGAACTACAAGCCGATATTTATAAAATGGTCTACGAAGCGCTTACAAGTGCCATTATTAATGGTAATGCTCAAAGCTTCACCGTTCATTTACAAGAGTTTAAAAATAAAATATGGCTAACTGTTAGTGATGATGAAAGTAGCTTTATTACCTTCAAAAGCAAAATAAAATTTGACATGTCAATGTACTATATTCGACAAATAGCCAGTAAATATAGTGCTTCAGTTAATACCTTTGATGAACATGAAAATGGCAGTCAATTAGTTATCAGCATCCCTCTAATGTCAATAAGTTAGCGTTAAACGTAATAAACATCAGTGACCAGAGCAAACAAGCAATGCGTTAGAATTTGTTCGCTGCGCTCGATTTACCAGTCTAGTTGGTATAAAATACGCGTCCTTTTATTGGCTCAATTGAATTTAGGCAAGTTATTAATGAGTAAAAAGCTATATATAAAAACCTGGGGCTGTCAAATGAATGAGTATGACTCTCAGAAAATGGCGGAACTTTTAGACTCAACTCATGGTTATGAGTTAGCAGCAGAGGCAGAAGATGCTGATGTGATCTTACTTAACACCTGTTCGATTCGAGAAAAAGCACAAGAAAAAGTATTTCATCAACTTGGCCGTTGGAAAAACCTTAAAAAAGACAACCCCGAGTTACTAATTGGTGTTGGCGGCTGTGTTGCTTCTCAAGAAGGTGATGCGATAAGAGCACGTGCTCCCTTTGTAGATATGGTTTTTGGTCCACAAACCTTGCACCGTTTACCAGAAATGATTCAACAAGTTACTGGTGAAAAAAGCCCAGTTGTTGATGTTAGCTTTCCTGAAATTGAAAAATTTGATCGCTTACCTGAGCCAAAAGCTGATGGCCCAAGTGCTTTTGTTTCAATTATGGAAGGCTGTAGTAAATACTGTACTTTCTGTGTTGTTCCTTATACTCGTGGTGAAGAAGTTTCTCGCCCACTTGACGACGTATTATATGAAATTGCCCAGCTTGCCGAGCAAGGCGTTCGTGAAGTTAATTTATTAGGACAAAACGTCAATGGCTACCGTGGTGAAGCTCATGACGGCAGTATCTGTCGATTCTCCGAACTATTACGCTTAATTGCCACCATTGATGGCATTGACCGCATTCGCTATACCACTTCTCACCCTATCGAATTTACTGACGACATTATTGAAGTTTATAAAGATGTGCCTGAATTAGTAAACCATTTGCATTTGCCTGTGCAAAGTGGCTCTGATCGCATATTAACGCAAATGAAACGTGGTCATACCGCCATTGAATATAAGTCACAAATTCGTAAATTAAAGAAAGCACGCCCTGAGCTGTGCATGTCTTCTGACTTTATCATCGGCTTCCCTGGCGAAACAGATCAAGACTTCGAAGATACCATGAACCTTATCCAAGCGATTGACTTTGATTTAAGTTTTAGCTTCATCTATAGCGCTCGCCCAGGTACTCCTGCTGCAGACTTGCCAGATGATGTTGATGATCAAACTAAAAAAGATCGTCTGCAAATACTGCAAGACCGAATTAACCAACAAGCGTTAAGAATTGCTCGTCAAATGTTAGGCACCGAGCAACGTATTTTAGTTGAAGGTCCATCAAAGAAAGATCCAATGGAATTACGTGGCCGTACAGAAAACAATCGCATTGTTAACTTTGTTGCGCCGCATACCGTTATTGGTCAATTTGTTGATGTTAAAATAACGGATGTTTACAGTAACTCGCTGCGTGGCGATTTAGTACGCACAGAAAGTGAAATGGGCTTACGTGTTGCGCATTCACCTGCAGATATTATGGCAAATAGTCATCACCAGCCTAATAGTGCAGCTATGCCCGGCACTAATGAACTGGGTGTTGCCACATATACACCTTAGTTTTTAATAGCTAAACATTAACGCTTTTTCGCCTGTTAATGTTTAGCTAACCGGTTTTAGTTTTTTTATGCTTCAAGTAAATATTAATGTTTCAAGTAAGCTTACTTCTCCCCAGCTTCATAAAAATAGGTAACATTTTTTGAGCACTCCAAATAGCGAATTTTTTATACTCGAGCCTGTCGATAATCATCGCCAAGCCAACCTTTGTGGTCCGATGGACGATAACTTAAAAACCGTTGAACGCCGCTTAGGTGTGAAAGTGAGTTACCGCGGTAATGAATTTAAAGTTATTGGTAGCCCGAACAACTGCCAAGCAGTTATTAAGTTATTAAAAGACTTATATATTGAAACCGCCGAAGTGAAGGGACAAACCAAGGCTATTTCAAGCGAAATGATTCATCTAGCCATTTTAGAAGCTGATGTACTTGAACAAGCGCCAACTAAGGTAGATGCTGATTTTGACAAGATGATCACCATCAAAACTAAACGTGGGGTGATCAAACCGCGCAATGACAATCAAAAGAATTACGTTCAGCAAGTACTCAGTAATGATATTAGCTTTGGCGTTGGTGTTGCCGGTACCGGTAAAACTTACCTTGCCGTAGCTTGTGCTGTTGAAGCATTAGAGCGTCAAGAAATTCGTCGTATTTTATTAACGCGACCTGCCGTTGAAGCAGGTGAAAAACTTGGCTTTTTACCCGGCGATTTATCACAAAAAGTAGACCCATACTTACGTCCACTTTACGATGCGTTATTTGAAATGCTCGGCTTTGAAAAGGTTGAAAAACTGATCGAACGTAATGTTATTGAAGTAGCACCATTAGCGTATATGCGTGGTAGAACCTTAAACGATGCCTTTATTATTTTAGATGAAAGCCAAAATACCACGGTTGAACAAATGAAAATGTTTTTAACCCGTATTGGTTTTAATTCGCGCGCGGTGATCACCGGTGATATTACCCAAGTTGATTTACCTAAGCATATTAAGTCAGGTTTACGCCACGCCATTGAAGTATTAGAAGATATTCCCGGAGTTAGCTTTAACTTTTTTCAATCAAAAGATGTAGTGAGACACCCAGTAGTTGGTCGTATCGTTGATGCCTATGAAGCGTTTGAACAAAAAGAAAATCGTTTAAAACAAGCTAAGCAACCGCAAGTTCAAAATAACAACACAGCAGCTAAGCAATCAGGTAATCCATTAGAGACACAACCAGTAAATGATTCAGTGAATGACACCACCAATGATTGAGCTAGACCTACAAATTGCCTGTGATAATGAAAATATTCCTAATGAATGTTCATTTAAGCAATGGCTAGATGCCGCGCTATCTCAATATAATAAACCTTTTGAACTAACCATTCGCGTAGTTACTATTGATGAAAGCCAAGCGTTAAATCATCAGTATAGAGACAAGAATAAACCCACTAATGTGCTCTCTTTTCCTTTTGAAGTGCCCGAGGGTATTGAGCTGGCTTTAATTGGCGATTTAGTTATTTGCGCAGAGGTGGTTGAGCAAGAAGCAAAAGCTCAAAATAAAGCCTTAACTGCACATTGGGCACATATGGTTATTCATGGTTGTTTGCATTTATTAGGATATGATCATATAGAAGATGATGAAGCTCAAGAAATGGAATCACTAGAGATAGACATCTTGGCAAAACTCGGCTTTAATAACCCTTATACTGAAACTTAGATTTCACTTTTAGTTTATACTTTTAGTTTTTACTTTAATTACAGGACGACAACAAGCTCTATGAGCGACGACAACCCCCACCCTAGTAACGGCTCCTCAAATAAATCCTTTTGGGATAGAACATTACAATTGTTCACTGGCGAGCCGAAAAATAAAGAAGAACTGGTTAATGTCTTAAATGATGCGGAAGACCGAGACTTAATCAAACCAGAAACCAAATTAATGATCGAAGGGGTTCTGGAAGTTTCCGACATGCGTGTACGCGAAATCATGATCCCACGCTCACAAATGGTCACACTTGACATCAACTTACCGTTAGAAGAAATAATCCCAATTATCCTTGAGTCAGGACATTCTCGTTTCCCTGTTGTTAATGATGATGTAGACCATGTTGAAGGCATTCTTTTAGCTAAAGATATGCTTGCTTATGGCTTTAATCAAAAAGAAGAAACCTGCACCCTCCCCGATGTTATTCGCACCGCGATAATTGTTCCTGAGAGCAAGAAAGTAGAACCGCTATTAAAAGAATTCCGCTCGAAACGTTATCATATGGCGATTGTAGTTGACGAATACGGCGGCGTTTCAGGCCTAGTAACTATTGAAGATATTCTTGAATTAATTGTTGGTGAAATTGAAGATGAAACCGATGATGAAATTGAAGAAGACATTAAATTCTTAGTAGGTAATATTTACCAAGTAAAAGCCTTAACCGAATTAGACGATTTTAATGAATTTTTTAATTGTCAGTTTGATGAAAAAGGCACCGACACTATCGGTGGCATAGTTTTACATCAGTTTGGCCATATGCCGAAAAAAGGCGAAACCATCACCATTAATAACTTTGAATTTAAAGTTACGGTTGCTGATAGTCGTAGAATCCAAACGCTACAAGTAACCACGCCGAAAGATCACCGAGTTCATGGTAAAATTACCGACTAAAACATGCCCACCAACCTCCCACAAAAAGTAGTCGCACTGCTAAGCAACAAACATCATTGGCTCAGTTTTTTAGCTGGGCTAAGTTTGGTTTTTGCTTATGCACCATTTTCACAATGGTGGTTACCTTTTATTGTGCTGCCACTGTGGCTAAACAGCGTTAAAAACTTAGCCACTAAAGCTGCAGCAAAATCAGGCTTTATTTTTGCCTTTGGCTGGTTTGCTGCGGGCATTAGCTGGGTCCATGTTGCTATTGACCAATTTGGCGGCTTACCATTAGTTATCTCACTAGTGCTGATGTTACTGCTTTGCTTATATTTAAGTATTTACCCGGCCCTTGCTTGTTATTTATCAGCGAAATTTACCCGCAGTAAAAAGCTTAATTTATCCTTAGTTCCCTTTTTCTGGCTAGTTGCTGAATACTTACGTGCTAATGTATTAACTGGCTTCCCATGGTTGTCTTTAGGTTACACCCAGTTAGATGGCCCATTATCAGCCTTTGCGCCAGTAACCGGAGAAGTGGGCATCAACTTTATCTTGTTGGTCATATCGGTAAGTTTGGTACATATTTATCAAAACCAGCAGCGACTACTAAGTAGCGCTTTGTTAGTTATTATTATCGGTATTAATTTTTATTTAAGCACAACCTCTTGGGTAACAGCATCAGCTAAACAGATAAAAGTAGCTTTAATTCAAGGCAATATAGAACAATCTATGAAATGGCAGCCCGAGCAAGAATGGCCAACCATGCTTAAATATTTAGAATTAAGCCGAGCGAATTATGACGCTGACATTCTCATTTGGCCAGAGTCGGCTATTCCGGTACTTGAGCCTACCGCACAAGATTATTTAAGTTTAATTGACCAATCAGCCGCCTTAAATAACAGTGCAATTATCACCGGCATTCAAAACTATCATTATGACTCAAAGGAGTTTTTTAATGGCTTAGTGGTTGCTGGTAGAAAATATGAAGGCGATACTGAAGGCAGTTATATTTACAATAGCCCAAACCGTTATTACAAGAATCACTTATTACCTATTGGCGAATTTGTGCCATTGCAAAGCATATTACGGCCTATAGCTCCCTTATTTAATTTACCAATGTCGTCTTTCACTCGCGGCAATTACGTACAACCCAATTTAGTCGCCAAAGGCTACCATGTGCTACCGCTCATTTGCTTTGAAATTGCTTTTGCCAATCAACTTGCCGCTAATTTTACTGACGATACTGATATTTTACTCACAGTAAGTAATGATGCTTGGTTTGGTGACTCGCATGGCCCTCATCAACATTTAGAAATTGCACGTATGCGCGCCTTAGAGTTTGGCCGCCCGTTATTACGAGCAACCAATAATGGTATTACTGCAGTTATTGATCATCATGGAAAAGTGATCGCTCGCATTCCACAATTTGAAGAAGCGGTATTGAAAACAGATATTAATTTAGCTTCGGGCGAAACACCATTTAGCCAGTGGCAACGTTGGTTGAATTAACCATAACCGTGTTAGCAAATTTTATGGTTATAGGCTGTTAAGATAAGCTTATCAGAGCACTTTTTAACGGTGTTAACTTGAAGATATTAACTTAAAGATATTAGCTTAAAGATACTAACTTAAAGGTATTAGCTTAAAGATATTAGCTGGAAGTATTTTCAACAATACTTCCTTAAAAGCTTAACCTTTATACAATGTCACTCGGTTACGGCCATTTTCTTTAGACTGATATAAAGCACCATCAGCACTTTCTATCCAAGCTTCATAGGTTTTCTGCTCAGCTGAAATTTCTGCTATGCCCATACTTATGGTGTAGTTAACTTCAATATCATTATATTTAATCAAGGATGAAGCTACTTTTTGGCGCAAGCGTTCAGCAAAAACATTAGCATTTTCAAGACTAGTATCAGCCAATAAAATACTAAATTCTTCACCGCCATATCGCCCTGAAACATCCGTTTCACGCACATGTTCACGAATTAAGTCAGAAAGGTGTCGAATAACCTCATCGCCAACCAAGTGGCCATAACTGTCATTCACACGTTTAAAGTGGTCAATATCTATCATCACCAAACAACTGGCATTATGACTTCGGGTCCAACGTTTATATTCCGCCTGTAAACAATGCTCCCAATGTCTTCGATTAAATAAACCGGTAAGGCCATCAGTTTTACTTAATATTGCTAACTCTTCGTTGGCTTGCTCTAAGTCAATTTTATGCACCGCGTTATCGGTTACATCATAAATGATCAAACATAAATGGGTAACTTCGCCAGTTGCTGAAATTAACGGAATGAAAGTGCTGTTTTGATACATAAAATCAGCAGTACCAGTAATTGGCCGATAGTTTTCAAACTTAAACACATAAGGGCGTTGCTCCCAAATAGTAAAAGCTTTATTTTTCAATAGAAACACCGACTCAGCTTTGCGGGTAAACCATTCTTGTGGGATTTCTTCAAATAAAGAAAAAATATTTTTCCCTTTAACTTCTCGAGGTAATAAGCCGCTGTGGTTTTCCATAAAACCATTCCAAATTTGAATAGTATATTGGCGATCAAGTACCACTAACCCTACGTCAATGGTATGAAGCATTTCCATAAGCCAATGTAATTCATTAATTTGCTCGGTTTCAAGTGACATATTTTCTGTTCCGCTAGCGATTTAATCGCAATTTTTAATCCAAAAAACTTAATCTAAAAAACTTAATCTAAAAATAATTTAATCTAGTAAATAGCTTAATTTGTTATTTAACGTTTTCATCGACTCTTCGGTGAATAGCAATAGCAAGTCACACTTAATCGGATAATTTTCAATGTTGTAACTAATTTCAATCGCTAAAGTTTTTTTCCATTTCTTGGCATTATTAGCAATTAATTCTGAAATTTTTCTATGTTGACCTAAGACAACGGGGTGGCCTTGGCTAAACGACATATCTAACTGCTCAGAAACACCATTTAAACAAGCACCAATAAGCACGTTACTTAAGTCCATTAATAACTCAAGCTCGGTACTTTCATCAACTTCGTATTGATAATTCATCAATGAAGCTACGTCTCGAAAACTAGAGTCATTTAAAATTAATAATGCTTCACCAGAAACACCAGCACCAATAAAACCTTGGCATACACCTGAGGTACTTTCTTGGCTTTCTACTGCCGACAGTGCCATGCTTAATTCGCTAACCTCAATTAAGTTAACATTAGGAATAGGCAGCACCACAAAAACATCAAGTAATCGAGCGAGTAAGTCTCCAGCTCTGCCCATCGCAACGTTAGCAATTTCTTGATAGCAATCTCGTACATCATCCTCTAAGAAAAGTTCTGTAGTTTGTTTGTTTTCACGCATTTCAACTGCAGCACTAGGTGCGGCTTTTAACGGCGCTAAAGTCACTTTCTCTTGGCTAGGCAGTGCGCCACCAACGGCAAGATCTGCAGGCTCATTTTCTTTGGTAAAAACGCCATAGCTGAGTAATATTTCAGTTAGTTTTTCTTTATTAACTGGTTTTTGTATAAAGTCTAAAGCTCCTAAACTGGTTACTCTTTTATGCGCTTCAGGCTGAATGTCACCAGAAATAACTACTACTAGGGTCGGTAAGTCTTGCGCCTTAATCGCTTCAAGCACTTGGTAACCATCCATTTCAGGCATGTTTAAATCAAGTAGCAGCACATCTCCTTTGCCCTGTTTGATCAACTCAATAGCTTCAACACCATTCGTGGCAAAACTTATATCAACATCCCAACCATCAGGTAAAGAGCGCGCAACTTGCTTGCGTGCCATATTCGAATCGTCACAAATTAACAATGGTGTAGACATTATGAAAAGAGTTCCCGCTGTGAGTTAAAAATTAACATGAATAAATTATTGAAAAATAGCACTTAAGTGACTGAAGTTTACTATTACTAACCATACACTTCAGTATAAAAATTTAAAACAACAAAATTAATCGTCGCCTGATCACAGCTAATTTTATGCTAGATAAAAAGCTTTTACAAAGAAGTTACACTCTAAGCGGCATTTATCTTCATAATTAACGCATTTAGCCATTTAGCCATTTAGCTAAAGGGAAATATGCTAATTCGAACACCGCTACTATAGATATTTATATATGACAACGTTAAGCTTAAGTTCTTTTTATCGTTAATGTTAAAATTATTATATGAAATTTTCACCTTTAGTTACGCTACTCCCTTTAATTACTTCACTTTTTTTATCTTCAACAGCTATAGCCATTGATGAAGAGTCATTACCGCAAACTAATGATTTGGTTAAAGCAGGCAATAAATACGTTACCTTATTAGGTCAACAAGTTGAAGTGGGCGAACAAGCGCCAAATTTTAAAGTTGTGAACGACAGCTTTAATGAAGTGCAATTAAGCAACTTTGCCAATAAAACCATTTTAATATCAGCAGTACCTAGTTTAGATACTGGCGTGTGTTCATTACAAACCAAACGTTTTAATGAAGAAGTCGCTAATTTATCTGATGAGGTAGTAGTTTTAACCATTAGCAACGATTTACCTTTTGCTCAAAAACGTTTTTGTAAAGTTGAAAATATCGATAAAGTAAAAGTACTTTCTGATTCGGTATGGCGTGACTTTGGCCAGAAATATGGGCTATTAATTAAAGATATGGGCTTATTAACCCGAGCCATATTTATTATTAATGACCAAGGAAAAATTGCTTATAAAGAATTAGTGGCTAATATTTCTAGTCACCCAGATTATGACATGGCCTTAGCAACATTAAATGTTTTAAGCCCCAGGAAAGAAGAACTTGAGAAAAAACAAGCAACGCCGGTTGAAGCAACTCCAGCAGTGGTGAAAACAGAAAATGAGGAAGTTGAAGCTAGTAAAAAAGTTGACGAATAAACAGTCTTAAAATCAATAAATTAAATATTAATTACTTTTTTATTTCACATTTTACTTGAAAAAACTTTCATCAATCCCATCTTTATTAATGTAGTCGCCGAAAGGGGCTACATTAACCGCCAGTTCAATAATGAATGGCACATTAATTTTCAGCACTGTTTAAGTT
This sequence comes from uncultured Alteromonadaceae bacterium, assembly GCA_947501935.1. Taxonomy (GTDB): domain Bacteria; phylum Pseudomonadota; class Gammaproteobacteria; order Enterobacterales; family Alteromonadaceae; genus CANMXU01. The sequence continues at coordinate 78,974 of CANMXU010000008.1, read as the reverse complement.
ATAAAAGAATGGCAACCTAGGTTGGATTCGATAACCCAAAATAAGTGATGAATAACAACATATTGCTAACTATTTTAATAGGATATGAATTATGCGTACATCTACAGATTTCAGCCCACTTTACCGCTCATTTATCGGATTTGATCACTTAGCGGGTCTTATCGACAAAGCATCAAGAGCAGACAAACAATCTACTTACCCTCCTTATAACGTTGAACTTCTAGCAGAAGATCAATACCGAATTACTATGGCAATTGCAGGGTTTAGTGAAGACGAATTAGAAATTGAATCGAAACAAAACAACTTAGTTATAACCGGTTCAAAAGCAGCAGATCCAGAAAAAGGCCAACGTAAGTTTCTTCATCAAGGCATTGCCGATAGAAACTTCGAGCGTAAATTCCAACTAGGTGACCACGTGAAAGTTATTGGCGCCTTTATGGAAAATGGTTTGCTACATGTTGATTTAGAAAGAGAAATACCTGAAGCGTTAAAACCTAGAAAAATTGCCATTAATGGTAAAAGTTTATTAAACGCAAAAACGACTGAATAACAGCCGTTAATTAAGATATTTACTCCCCTTCCTTTTTTGCCCTGTTTATAACAGGGCTTTTTTTTACTTTGTTTTTACTTACTTTGCTTATTTAATTTAAGTTATCGACTATCAGCTTTAATACCTATATTTGTTTGATAAAATTGGCTATTTTAGGCTGAATCATTTGAGCATGAGAAATTGGCCCCATATGTCCGGCGCTAACCGTTAGTTCAGTAGCATTAGGAAGCGCTTGAGCGATAGATGAACCTAGCTGCTGACTTAAACTAGGGCTATATTGGCCAATAATAATGCAAGACTTAGCCGTGACTCTGCTCAAGTCATGCAAACTATATTGCTCTGAAATTAAGCCTTTAAAATCAAGATTAACCTTTTCCATATCAGCTGCCATTAAACTTTTCATCTTCTCAGGTAAGACCTGAAAAAATCCAGGCGCATTCCAAAAGTCAGTAAAAATAGTGGCCGCTTCGTAGCTATCTTTTATTGCAACTTTACTAGCAAAACTCTCAGCAAGCTCGCGTTGTACACTACCTTGTTTAAGTAAATGAAAAGCCACAGGCTCATACAAGGATAACGACAATAACTTTTCGGGTGCTTCAACCGCCAACTTTAATGCGATTGCGCCGCCACAAGAATGGCCTACTAGATGATAAGGCTTGGCTTCGATAGTATTTTCAATCACTTGGCGAATCCGTTTAAGCTCCACATCAAAATTATAATGCTCACTATCAGTAATTTTTGGCGCTTTACCATAACCTAAAATATCGATATTAATGCAGGTATAACTAGCTTTTAAAACACTGACCAGCGGTAGCCACTGCTTGGCGCTACTTAATGAACTATGTAGTAATACAATCGCTGGCCCGCTGCCACTAACATGTACTCCACACATCAGCTCTTGTTCAGTCGCATCTAAAACCCCACTCAAAGTCATAATAAAGCCGCCCTAACTAACATTAATAAATCTATAAGGGCTTTATTATCTAGCATAGTAAAGGATTGTCAAACACTTGTTTGAATTTAAAGAAAGGGTATTTACAGCAGAATAAAATGAAGCAAAGTAATCTATGAAAACGTGCTTTAAGAAACGTTCACCGCTCAGTAGTTTTACGTATTAATAGAATGGGTAAGGTTAATATTCAGGTAACTTTAACCAGTAAAGCTAATTTAAGAGTCAAGCCGAACTTAATAATCAAGATGAAATAGTAGCTCGGCTAAATCTGGCTGCCATTGAAACTGCTTTAATTTAATTCGAGTACCGATAACTACAACTTGTTCATCTTGCAAAAGCTGTTTTTGGCGTTCAAAACCATCACTACCTAGTGGCAGAGATATTTTCCCTTGTGAGTTAATCACCCTAAACCACGGCACCTGTTGTCCCTGCCAACCACCATCAGGTACATTGCCTAAAGAGCGCCCTACTAACCTTGCGCGGCCGGGTAAACCAGCAAGATCGGCAATTTGTCCATAACAAGCCACTTTACCTTTAGGGATCGCTTGCACGGTTTTCCAAATGCGTATTTCATTGTTTGTAGCCATGCGTCCCTCAAAGTAAAGCAGCGTAGTTAAATTTGGTACTTAACTATTACCAAGGTAAAACTGTGCCATTAGAATGTTTGAAAACACCTGATTCTGCCATGGTTAAATCATTCATCAATGCAACTAATTTGCCTGCACATTCCGTAGATGAAATATCGCCGCCGTGATTAACCATATCTGTTTGCACATAGCCGGGATGGTAAATACCCACAGCAATATTTTGACTTGCCAAATCGTGAGCGAGCGACATAGCTGCAATATTTAGTGCCGCTTTCGACATTCTATATCCATAACGTCCGCCTGACGTATTGTCAGTAATAGAGCCCATGCGCGAAGTTATCATGGCAACTTTGCTGCCTGCTTGTAAGTTAGTTTGCAATACCTGCGCAACACGAAGTGGCGCTAAAGCATTCACTTCAAATTGCTCACGAATCGTCTCGCAGTTTAGGTCAGTTAAACTCTCATCCCGTAAAATGCCAGCATTGCATACTAAAATATCAATGCTTACTTTGCTTAATGCACGGCCTAAGCTCTCAATACCTGAGTCGGTAGCAACATCAATATTTTCAATAATATTAATATTAGCGCTACTATCACCTCCCTCAAGCTTAAGTTGGCTAAGCTCATGCGAAGTTTTACGGCATAAGCCATAAACGGTATCACCTTGTGCTAAAAACTGCTTGGTTAGAGCTAACCCTATACCACGGTTGGCACCAGTGATAACAACGGTTTTATTCATCTTAAATCCTTATCTGTTTGCAGGTATTCACCTTAATTTATTGATAAAAATAATAGCACTGTATTGGTTAAAGTCATCTATTAATAAAGGCAAAGCTGCTGATTAATGAGTAACAATTCGTGAAAAAATATAAAACATCCGAAAAATTTTAGCCTTGCAAATTATTGCCATCTTGCAATTGATATAAGTCACAGTTTCAAGGTCTGTTGATTTAAATCAATTAATCTCAGTGCAAAACTTCTAAATCATGATCTTCAACAAGCATTTAAAACCTCACTTTTGCTAAGGTAACTTCATTAAAATTTACCTAGAAAATTTTGGAGAAAGGCATGTTGAACAAGCGAATAAAGCTAGCATTCGTATTTTTCACCATCGCATTGCCTGCGTTATCGTCTTTGGCTGCCACAAGCCAAACACCATTATCGCCAGAGCCTTTAAATGATGAGCGTCAAAGCCAACTAATCCATTTATTGAAACAAGACTGCGGCTCATGTCATGGCATGACCTTAAAAGGCGGACTTGGTCCGGCTTTATTACCTAAAAACTTAAAAGACAAACCCGACTTATTTCTGCAAAACACCATTTTAATGGGTCGCCCCGGTACGGCTATGCCGCCATGGGAAGGCTTATTAACTGAGCAAGAAACCAAATGGTTAATCAAACAATTAAAACAGGGAATTAAGCATGAGCACTAACCTTACCCGAATGCTAATTAGCGGTATTTGCCTACTTGGTTTGCAAGCCTGTGCAAATATCAGCTCTCCTACTACAGGTGAAATACGAGCAACCGGTGACCTTGGCGTAATTATCAAAAGAGCAACAGGTGAAGTACAAATTGTAAATCACAGCAGTAAAACCACCTTAAGTGAAGTGCAAGGCTTAGGTGACTTATCTCATGCCTCAATTGTATATTCGCGCGATCAACGTTATGCCTATGTTTTTGGCCGTGATGGCGGTTTAACAAAAATTGATGTTTTAAAAGATAAAATAGATAAACGTATCATTCAATCAGGTAACAGTATTGGCGGCGCAATCAGTCAAGACGGTAAGTTAGTGGCAGTTTCTAATTACAGCCCTGGCGGCGTAAAAGTATTTAACAGCGATACACTAGAGCTCGTTGCCACCATTCCGGCCAGCATATTATCCCATAAACCCGCTAATGAAGACGGCACGCCAGTACGTTCGAAAGTGGTTGGATTAGTTGATGCCCCCGGTCAAAAGTTTGTTTTTAGTTTATTTGACAGTCATGAAATTTGGATTGCCGATTTTGCTAGCGGAGAATTAGAGTTAACCAAATATCACGACATTGGTCTTTTCCCTTACGACGCCTTAATTAGCCCTGATGGTCGATATTACATTGCCGGTTTATTTGGTGAAGACGGCATGGCCTTAGTTGACTTATGGCACCCTGAAAATGGCGTTCAACGTATCTTAAAAGATTATGGTAAAGGCGATAAAAAACTGCCCGTTTATAAAATGCCACACCTTGAAGGTTGGGCAATGGCTGGCGATTTTGCTTTTGTACCCGCAGTTGGTCAGCACAAAGTATTAGTGGTGAGTACTAAAACTTGGCAACAAGTGGCGGAAATACCAGCGCATAGTCAACCAATATTTGTAATGGCGCAGCCTGATAACCGTCAAATTTGGGTGAATTATGCTTTTCCAGACAACAACACCATTCAAATATTTAATACTGAAACCTATGAGTTAGTAAACACGTTAACCCCAGGTCCTGCGGTATTGCATATGGAATTTACCCCGCGTGGTGAGCATGTGTGGATGTCGGTTCGTGATAGTAATGAAGTGCACGTTTACGACACCCAAACTCAACAATTATTAAAAACCCTTAATGTTAAAAGCCCAAGCGGTATTTTCTTTACCAATCGCGCTCATCAAATAGGGTTATAAATATGCAATTTACCTCATTACAGCAAAGCCTTATTAATCGTTATCAAAAAGGTTTTCCGTTAACGTCACAGCCTTTTAAGCAAATAGCACAAGAGCTTAATACTGATGAAAACGAAGTTATTGCCGCGTTTAATCAACTGCAACAAGACAATGTTTTATCACGCATTGGCCCTGTATTTGACCACAAAAAAGCCGGCGCCAGCACCTTAGCAGCAATTGCCGTACCTATTGACCAGCTTGATGAAATTGCTGAGCGAGTTAATAAGTTTGAGCAAGTTAATCATAACTATGCTCGTGAACATACATACAATTTATGGTTTGTAGTCACAGATAGTGACTGGTTAGCCTTAAATAAAACCTTAGAAGAAATAGAGCAAGTTACCGGCTTAGCGGTATTAGTTTTACCGATGGAAGCTTCTTACCATATTGACTTGTCATTTGATGTTGATTTTAGCCAAGCCCCTGTTAAACGGCTGGAGAATTAAAGCTATGCCTATTCACAATATAGATATTGAGCTAGAAACAGAGCAGCTAACTGTGCAGCAGCAATTAATGCTTAGAGAAGCCTTAGAAAAAGGTTTACCAATAAGCCCCCAGCCTTACCTGGACATAGCCAATTCCATTAACGCCCAAGAAGCCCAAGTGCTTAATCAAATTGACCTTTGGCAAAACGATGGCCTGATCAAACGCTTTGGCGTGGTTGTTAAGCATCGTCAGTTAGGCTACACCGCAAATGCCATGGTGGTTTGGGATATTCCTAACGAACAAGTTGACCAAATTGCACGCCAACTTTCTAATCGTAAAGAAGTATCTTTATGCTATCAACGCCCGCGCCGTTTACCTGACTGGACCTACAATTTATTTTGCATGATCCACGGCAAAAGCCGCACGGTAGTTGAGCAACAAATTGCCGACATCAGCGAGCAACTAGGCTTAGAACATATCAAAAAAGACGTGCTTTTTAGTAATAAAGCATTCAAGCAAAATGGTGCCCGATACCGTAAAAGGATCAATTAGCAATGACCACCACGCAAGAAAAATTCTCAAACGCCCCAGCAAGTTCTAGTGATTATGTTTTAGATAAACTAGATCGAGCGCTCATTAACTTATTACAGCATGGCTTGCCGGTTTGTGAAAACCCGTTTGCGCAAGTCGCACAAGAAGTTGCTAGCAATGAAAGTGAAGTAATCGAGCGCATTAACAATTTACTAGCGCATAAAGTTTTATCACGCTTTGGCCCAATGTTTGACGCGGCTTGTTTAGGTGGTGCTTTTACTTTAGCCGCCATTGCCGTACCTGAAGAGCGCTTCGATGAAGTAACAGAAATAGTAAATAGTTTTGAGCAAATTGCCCATAACTACAAGCGCGATCATCAATTTAATATGTGGTTTGTTATCGCGACCGAATTAAAAGAAGAAATTGCCGAGGTGGTTAAAGCCATAGAAGCAAAAACCCAACTTAGTGTTTTAAATGTGCCAAAAGAGGAAGAGTTTTATGTCGGTCTCTACTTACCCGTCTAAGGAATTATCAGCATTAGAGCGGGCCTATATTTTACTGACCCAAAATGGCATGCCTGTTATTCCTCAGCCTTTTCATTATATTGCTGAGCAGCTCGACATTAGTGTTGAGCAAGCTCTAGCAATGACCAAAGATTTAAAGCAAAGAGGCATTATCAGACGCATCGCCGCTGTGCCGAATCATTATAAGTTAGGTTATCGCTTTAACGGCATGACCGTGTGGGATATTGATGACGAACAAGCAAGCAAATTTGGTGACGCCGTTGGCAAACTACCTTTTGTTAGCCATTGTTACTTACGCCCGCGCCAGCTACCAAATTGGAATTACAATTTATTTGCCATGGTGCACGGTACAACGCCAGAAGAAATTGAAGTTTATCGATCTCAAATCAAAGATTTATTAGCTGATGTACTGCAAGATCGTGGCAACAAGCTAGAAAGTTACAACATGTTAACCAGCACTAAAATATTAAAGAAAACTGGTTTACGACTAAAAAATAAAACAGCTTAAGTGACTAAAAAAGTTAACTGAAGCGATAGATAGCACAAGCAAGGGGCCATCATGTTTCGAATTTCACAACTATTAACGACTATGCTCGATGACAGACCTGTACCTAAAGCACGAAAAATGCCTGGGCCGGTAGTTATTTGGAACTTGATCCGTCGTTGCAACTTACAATGTAAGCATTGTTATTCAACCTCGCTAGACATCGACTTTAAAGATGAGCTGTCAACCGAACAGATAAAAGCCACGATAGACGACTTAAAAGTTGCCCAAGTGCCAGTATTAATCCTCTCTGGCGGCGAGCCACTATTGCGCCCTGACATCTATGAAATAACACAATATGCTAAGGACAAGGGCTTTTATGTGGCATTATCCACAAATGGTACCTTGATCACCGAAGAAAACATCGAACAAATCAAAGCCGCTGACTACCAGTATGTGGGTATTAGCATTGACGGTTTAGAAGAGTTTCATGATGAATTTCGTCGTCAAAAAGGCAGTTTCAAAACCTCAATGCACGCCATTAAGCTTTGTAAAGAAGCAGGTATTAAAGTCGGCATGAGACTGTGCTTAACCAAAGACAATTTTAAAGATTTACCAGCAATGCTTGATTTAATGGAAGAGAACCAAGTAGATAAGTTTTATTTGTCGCATCTTAACTATTCAGGTCGTGGTAAAAGAAGCGCTGAAAACGATGCGATGTTTAAAATGACCAAGGCTGCGATGGAATTATTATTTGAACGGGCATGGGCACATATTGAACAAGGCATTGAATCAGACTTTGTTACCGGTAATAACGACGCCGACGGGCCATTTTTATTACAATGGGCACAAAAGAAATTCACTGAGCACCCTAAGCGCGTTGCCAATTTAAAACAGCGCCTAATTAACTGGGGCGGTAATGCCAGTGGCGTGAATGTTGCTAACATTGATAATACCGGCACAATTCACCCTGATACTTATTGGTGGAATCATCCAATAGGTAATGTGAAAAATGAAAAATTCTCGGATGTTTGGAAAAACACTCAAGACGAATTAATGCTAGGTTTTAGACAATCGCCTCGGCCAGTAAAAGGCCGTTGTAAAGCTTGTCAGTATTTAAGTATATGCGGTGGCAACACCCGTACCAGAGCCTTTGCGCAATCTGGCGATGCTTGGGCAGAAGACCCAGGTTGTTATTTAGATGACCATGAAATAGGCATTAGTACTTTGCAAGAAAGTACATCAACAGAAAATAATAATGATATAGCAGTAGTACAGTTATAAACAACTCAGCGCTATTAGCCGAATAAATACCGGGCTAATAACTGCACGTTTGCAACTTGAAACTCACTGTAAATGCACCAATAGTGTGCGCAGCTATAATTTAGGTAAAACAAGACATGACCATTGAACAGTTAACAACACCGATGACAGTTAAAGGCAGCTTAAAAAGTAAAGCTATTCTTAATTCAGGCGAAGTCGCTTTAGTTGGCTCAGGCCCAGGCGACCCAGAGCTACTAACTTTACGTGCGCTACGTTTTATTGAGCAAGCCGAAGTCACCATATACGATCGACTAGTAAGTGATGAAATTTTAGCATTATTGCCAGAAAACTCAGAAAACTTTTATGTGGGTAAAGAGCAAGCTAAACACTGTGTACCGCAAGATAAAATTAACCAACTCTTGGTTGACCAAGCAAAATTAGGTAAACGTGTTTTACGCTTAAAAGGCGGCGACCCATTTATTTTCGGTCGTGGCGGTGAAGAAGCAGAATACTTATTAGAAAATGGCGTTAGTTGTCATATTTGTCCCGGCATTACTGCAGCGTCAGGTTGTACTACTTATGCAGGTATTCCTCTGACTCATCGCGGTGTTGCACAAGGTTGTACCTTTATCACTGGTCATATTCAAAACAATGGTCAGTTAAACTTACCTTGGGAAAGTTTAGCGAACAAATCACAAACCGTTGTTTTTTACATGGGCATAAATACCCTACCAAAAATTGCTGAAGAACTAGTTAACCATGGCCGCGCTGGCGATACCCCTGCTGCACTTATTCGTCGTGGCACTCAACCCGAGCAACAAGTATTTCGCGGTACCATAAGTAACTTATCGGCACTGGTTGAAGAACATAAAATTACCCCGCCAACGCTTATTGTAATTGGTGAAGTTGTTAATCAACTCACTGAGCAATCACTTGCTACGCCAGGCTTTTTAAAAGCTGAAGAGAGTATGCAATATAAGCTGGCCAATGCACAAGCTAGCGTAGAAATTTCATAATTAGCTGTAGGGTAAACATCCATGAAGGGTTTCAGTTATAAGCTCAGGGTAAACATATACAAGCTGTTACTGGTAGCGGCTGCAACATTATCTAGCCAAAGCAGTTTTGCAATGAGTACTGACACTGCTCAAAAAAACACATCTGATACAGATAATATTCAGGCTAAAAAGCTCTATCAAGACCACTGCCAAACCTGTCATGGCATTGATCGAATGGGGTCAATGGGACCGGCATTATTTCCTGAAAACTTAAAACGTTTAAGGCAAGCTAAAGCGGTAAAAGTCATTAACAACGGCCGCGCCGCAACGCAGATGCCCGCTTTTGCCAAAACCCTATCAGCAGCGCAAATTCAAAGCTTGGTTGACTATATCTACACGCCAGCGAAAGTAATACCTAAGTGGTCAATAGCTGATATGAAGGCCTCAAATATCGTTCATTTTGACCAAAGTAAAATGAGCAATACACCGCTATTTGACGCCGACCCAATGAATTTATTTATGGTGGTCGAGCTCGGCGATCATTCTGCCACTTTACTTAATGGGGATACCTTTACACCCATCACCCGCTTTAAAACCCGCTTTGCTTTACACGGCGGACCTAAATATTCTCCTGATGGACGCTTTATTTATTTCGCCTCTCGTGATGGCTGGATCAGTAAATACGATATTTACAACATGAAAACCGTTGTTGAAGTGCGCGCTGGTATTAATACTCGTAACATCGCGATTTCATCTGACGGAAAATACGCCATTGTTGGTAACTATTTACCACACAATGTTGTTATTTTAGATACTAAAACCTTATTACCTATTAAAGTTATACCAACTACAGATAGCGATGGCAAAAGCTCAAGAGTTAGTGCGGTTTACAACGCCCCACCACGTTACAGCTTTATTATAGCTTTGAAAGATGTCAAAGAAGTATGGGAAATTCCTTACAGCGACAAAGGCGGCGTCGAAGTATTTAAAGGCTGGGCGCATGACTACCGAAAAGATGGCGGCGAAGGTAAAGTTGAAAATTGGAAAAGCGAAGAGCAATTCCCCATTCGACGTATTAAAACTCAAGATTATCTCGACGATTTCTTTTTTGACCCCGATTACATTAATCTCATTGGCGCATCACGCGATAGCCACACTGGCCAAGTAATAAACCTTGATGCCATGAGAAAAGTGGCCTCTATTAAAATGGCTGGCATGCCGCACTTAGCTTCAGGTATTACTTGGGACTATAAAGGTAAAACTGTTTTTGCCTCACCTAATATTAAAGAAGGCCGAGTTACGGTAATTGATATGGAAAGTTGGCAGGTAATTAAAGACATAAAAACGCAAGGCCCAGGCTTTTTTATGCGCAGTCACTCTAAGTCACCGTATGCATGGGTAGATGTATTTTTCGGTCCAAATAAAGATAAAGTGCACGTTATTGACAAAGCCAGCTTAGAAATTGTTAAAACCCTAAAGCCGGTACCGGGGAAAACCGCCGCCCATGTCGAGTTCACCAAAGATGGAAAATATGTATTGTTAAGTATTTGGGATAAAGACGGCGCAGTTATTGTTTACGACGCCAATACCTTAGAAGAAATTAAACGTTTACCGATGAAAAAACCATCAGGAAAATATAACGTTTTTAATAAAATAAATTACGAAAAAGGTACGAGTCACTAACTTAACATCAACAAAAATAAAGGCACTATAACGATAGTGCCTTTCTCAATACTTATTCGTTAATATTGTTTTTAATAAAGCTTAGATAATTTTCTATTGCCTTTGGGTTACCTTTATTAGTTTGGCGAACACTTTTTTGATATTGAAAGCTAAACACGTCAAACCATAAATCTAATACTTGCGCATTACGCTCCTCTCCCGCCATCGCCAATACCCTAGCTGCAACTTCAGCAGTAGCTAATTGATTTTCATTGGCAGCTTTACGAATATGATAACGCGAGGATATTCCGTCTATATTTTCCACTTCGGGGTCAAAAGACACTAAGGGGAAGTCAGCTAAGTAAGGGCTTTTACGATACATTTTTTTCGCTTCACGCCAGCTACCATCAAGCATCACAAATAACGGTATTTTGCCATTTATTACTGGAATATCACCTTCGATAACTTCTTGCTCAGCTCGAGCATATTGCTTGGGGAAAACCACATAAGGTTGGTACTTTTCATCTTTCAGTAACGCCAATAATTCTTGGTTAGGCTCAGTACGTGACCATAAATAGGCATGCGTATCAGGCACCACATCAGCAATTAACCGTCCGGTATTACTCGGTTTCATCACTTCAGTATCATACATCAACAATAAAAAGCTGACCTTGCTATTAACTTTAGGGGTCATATTACAAATGCAGAAATCTGCACTGACCTGACATTCATTACAACGCACAACCTTTTGACCTCGAGCTTTGAATTCAGTGGTACTTAAACTTTTACGATAACGAAGAAGACGATGTACTGCGTGCATAACTGTGATATTCACTTTAAAAATAAGAGCGCTAATTTACCTTGTTAGCCTCCCTTTAGCAAAAGGTGTTTTATCTATAATGAGCACATAAAAACTGCTCAAGTGAAAGCTTATGAAACAACATTTCAATTTGTACAAAAAAAAAGGTCTTTAGACTTAAATAACACTTGAAAACAGTTACATTTATGTAACAATCGAATGATCTTACCTCTACTAAAAAATACACTTTTTTACCTTAACGACTTACATTTATCAATAAGGATTCATTCATGAATGTCAATAAAACACTAGTTGCCCTTGCACTATCTTCAACACTTGCTGCTTGTGGTTCTGATAGCTCCGCTCCTACTCCTGAACCGCCAACACAAGATACAACCGCACCAGTAATTACCTTATCAGGCAATAGCACCTTAGACGTTGCATATAACTCAACTTATACGGATGCTGGCGCAACAGCTAATGACGCTGTTGATGGTCCTGTAACCGTAACCGTAACCGGTACTGTTGATACTTCAACTGCTGGTGATTACACCATTACCTATACCGCAACAGATGCAGCAGGTAATGTAGAAACAGAAACAAGAACAGTTACTGTTATCGCGCCAGTAGAAACCATCGTTGCCGGTAAAGCTATTAAGGGTGTACTAACCAATGCTGTAGTAACTGTGTATAAATTTGACGAAAGTGGGACAGCTGTTCTCTTAACCGATGATGAATTAGCTGATGCCAATATAGTGACCGATGATGCTGGTAATTATACGTTTACTGTTTTAGATTACGATGGACCAATTAAGGTTGTCTTATCGCCAAGTACTGACCCTGCTAGCCCAACCACAATGACTTGTGATGCCCCTGCTGGTTGTGGTGATACCGCTTTTGGCGCAGAAATTGATTTGACCGCTGCCGATCCTACTTTTGAACTTGCCGCTATTTCTGTAGTTGATGCGGATAGCGAAGAAGAGGTAAAAGTAAACGTTTCTGCATTAACGCATTTAGCTTCGGTTTTAATTGAAGAAAGTGATGCTGGTGTTACGACAGAATCAGTTGCTGATGAATCATCAAAAATTGCCACCACCTTTGGTATTACCGGTGACATTACCACCTTAGAACCAACTGTTACTACCGATTCACAAGCAGTTATTGATGCTGATGATGACGCGCTTAAATACGGCTTAATTAATGCTGGCATTATGGAAGCTTTATTTTCTGGCGAAACTGACGATGCTAATGTTTTATCCGATAAGCTAGGCGAGGTTGCTACCGATTTAGTGGTAAATGATGGCGCTTTATTGGTTAATCAAGACGAAGATGAAGAAGGTTTTGAACTAGCCCTAGCCGATGTATTAGAAGGTGCTGGCGATGCAGCCTCTGCTGCTGCCGACGCAATCGCTAATGACGATACCTTAACCGGTACAGAAGAAATATTAGCCGACCTAGCTCAAGAAGAAACCAACTTAGAAAATGATAAAATTGCTGAAGAAGCTTTAGTTGGCGACGATGGTTTTAGTCAAGTTGGAACAGACGAGCCAACTGATGGCGACGCTATAGCTAAAGGCAAAGCCATGGTTGATGATGTGCGCTTATTCAGCCATTTATTTGATGTTACCAGTACAGAAGGTGCCGGCGTCAAAACCCAAGGGGATGAATACATTGCCTTAATGGAAGCTGCCGGTGTAATGATTGAAGCTGAAGCAAATAGCTTTACTTTACTTGCACAAATTAGCGAAGCATTAGCTAACATCACTCTAGATTTAGATGAAGGCACACTTGATAGCGCAGCTGGCGGTGTCAATATTGCTGACTACCTAGAATTAGGTGATGCCACAGGCACTATCACATTTAATGAAAATACCACTAACGGTGGCGTTTTATTTAGCATAAATGCTTCCGCCAATGCTGGTGCAGAATTAGTTACATTAAATGCTAGTGCTGAATTTACTGGCGAAGGCATGAGCATTACATTAAATATTGATGGTTCCATCGAGTCTTCAGGTGCTAAGTTTACTCTAGCTACAGGTAGTAAAGCAGTTATTAACCTTAGTAGTGCGGCATCACGTGTTGCCTTTGATGATGACACCTTTGAAGGTGATATTGTTTCAGGTGAATTAAAGCTTGATATTGAACTGATGCAAAAAGCAACAGATACGGTTACAAATCCTATAACCTTCTCTGGCATGTTAGATACTGACTTACAGCTTGTTGGTGAACGCGCATTGGATGAACGCTGGGAGTGGGATGCCCAAAGTCAGCAAGATGTACGTGTTTATGGCCCTACAGAAATTGACGACGCTATATTTCCTGAAATGTTAAGTTTAAGTGGCGAATTCAGTGCTTTAGAGGGTGATTTAATTAAAGCAGCGTTAACTGTTAACATTAACAACTTAGATGGATACCAAGCACCTGAGTTTAAATATATTGGTAAAGAAGTTGCTGATGTTGTTGCCATCACTATATCTGAAGATCTTAATACAGTGATAATTACTGATGCTGATAGCGTTTCTGATGAACAGCAAACTATAGAAACTCGTGTATTTACCACTGGTACTCAAGTTGGCGAATGGAGCGCAACAAGTTCAGTTGTAGCAACCAATCCCGAAGAGCATTACTGGACAACAGGTATTGAACGTAAAATAGTTACCAGTGTTGATGATCAAGGAGTGCTTTTATACACTCGCGTATTCAAAACAGGTGAGGCAGAGCCTCAAGCTGGCTTTAAATCAATACGTGTTACTCCAGTGCATCAAGATGGCGATGGTACAGCTGATGCGTATCAATTTGACTTGATTAATCACAGAGATGGCAAAGATTATGATTTCACCAGTTTTGCTACCATAATGGATACTGATGGAAATATCTTAACCAGCGACGGTGCGCACACATGGGATAGTGCTCAAAATAAAGGCGAGTGGTCTAGCATTGCTGAGTTTATCGATAATAATCCGGGGCAATTTATCGCTAACCCTTTAACAGTTAATAATGGCGCCGAACTATTAGCACAAACAATTACTAACTGGTGGGGAAATCAAAAAAGCTATGAAATAGTTGATCAAGGTGTCGCCACTATATTCTTCGATGAAGAAGCTTTAGAAAATATAGCAGCAGGTGATTTTAGTGAACTTCCTCCTACAGCATACCTTACTCAAGCATTAATCAAAGACGCTGTAACTGTAGTAGTAAGCGCAGATGCTAATACTGTTACCTCTTCAACTGAAGGAGCCTTTGTTTCTACCCGCACCTATACTGGTGCAGTAGGTAGTGATTTCACTTTTACTTCTGAAAATGTCTTTGATGGCGGCGGTACGGATACGCTTTCAGTGTCATCTATGGTTAATAGCGATAATGGCCTAGATATTCCAGAAGTTATTGTTAGCCAAAGATATGAAAACTCTTGGAACGTTTTAAGTTCAAAAATAAAATTCGTACCTGTAGATGACCAAGCTGAAGGTGATGCAGGCTTTGGCGAAGCTGATAGAGTTGAAGTCTATTATATTGGCAACTGGGGTCATGACTTTGACGATGCTGGCAATTTAGTTGACGACACAGGCAGCATTGTTGAGTTCACCGATAGCAGCTGGAAAATTAATGAATTTTCCTCATATGCAGATTTTGACTGGTCTAGCAACTCTTGGGAGGCATATGGCGCAGTTTGGTGGAACCCATTACCGTTTAATCCTCTAACGGTTGAAAATGTCTTAGATGTTTATAAAGGCTATATCACTAATGAGTGGGGTTATAATGTAAGCGCGAACCTTGATGGCATTGGTAAAATTGAAATCGATTTTAGCGATGAAGATTTAGCAGCAATCACAGCCGGTAGCACAACGATGTTTGATGCTTATAACACTGAAGCGGATGATCGATATTCATTAGAAGATGATGAAACCTTCCTTGATGTGAATGCCGCGTTAACTTTAGAAGCCATGTTAGGTGACTATGAAGTTAGAGTACAACTTTCAGGTGATAGAACAGCTCTAGATGATGGAACTTTTGATCTTGAAATGGTTTATCGTTTACCAGGTGATGAAGCACAGCGTTCATTTACTGCGCATGCAGATACCGAGCAAGACGATACATTAACAATTACCAACACTGAAGATGTAACAGTAACCATTACTGAAATATCCGAAGATGATGCGAACGCAGGTGAATCAGTTCTAGGTACTATCGTTGTTGGTACTGGCGAAGAAGCTGTGCAAGTTGGCCAAATCGTTGATCGAGACGGGTTAATCTTAATTGTTTATACTGATGGCGTAGTAGAGTCATTGTAATAAAGAATTAATTGCAAACTTTCGCAAGCTAAAATGCCAGTCACTTTTGACTGGCATTTTTAATCTTTGCACTTAAATAAGGAATTTTAGTGAAATTAACTCCAATTTATTCATGTACAGCAATTTTATTATTATCTCTCATTGTTCAAATGAACACTCATGCATCCAGCAGTGAAAACTCAACAAGTAATAGCCGAGTATCTGCTTATATACTCAGTGAGTCTTACAGTAATATTTTACCCATTAAGCAACTTATAGAAGATGACTGGAAACAAGCACCTGCGAGTGACTCTAGTATTGGTTTTACCCAAAATGAAGTTGGTCTAGACGCTTACTGGGGAAATATATCTTTTAATATTGGCCATCGCCTCGACTACTTTGTTTTTACCAACCCTGATACTGCCCAAGCATTTTATTTGGAGCGCACTGACCAACCATTGACTACACAAGAAAGCTACCAACTGGCATTACAATTACATCATCAACAAAGTAATGGCTTACGGTTGGGTTATAACTGGCAATTCGATAACTTTAGCTCAGAAATTCGCATTGGTTATTGGAATGTAAGTGCCACTCGAGAGTCACAAATTACCGGCGAAGTATTTGGCGAAGAAAATAACAACATTACCGGAACAGCCGAGTTGATTGAGTTTTACAGCGACAAGAATTTTTTAAAGCGGCCAAATAATGACAAATGGCAAACGGACGGCTACGGCATTACTATAGATTTAGCAATGGCTTGGCAAGTGAATGAAAAAGTAATTATTAACCTTGATATTAAAGACTTGTATTCACAGTTCAAATTAAAGCAGCTAGGTTACAGCCAAGGCAATGTAGATACCGAAGGCACTTTTATTAATAGTCTTGGCGGTAAATCATACCTTCCTTTATATCGAGGTATAGAGAGTATTAATGATTATGAATTTAACTTGCCCGAGCAAATAAATTTAGTTGGCCTTTATTCTGTTGAAGACAGCTCGTTAAGCTACTTAGCAAGGTACAAGCGCCAAGGAGAGGTCGACTTTTATTATTTAGGTGCGCAGTGGCAACATAGCCCCAACAGCACCACAAAAATAATGCTTGATGTTGAGCACTTCTCCCCTGAAATTCAATATATTAATCATTGGTTAAGTTTTACTTTTGCCATAGATGAGTTTGATATTGAACAAGCCATGCAGCTTAATTTAGGCTTAGCTGTTAATTATTCTTTCTAACGATTTACCATAAAATAGCTCCAATAATATTCTCAGAGCTACTTTTAGGCCTTTAACTATTATTCGTTTTAATTTACTCCCTTAATCAATAAGGGAGCAAGGTTACTCCATAGAATAAAAGTCGCTTTGCTAAAATACTATGTTTGAATACTTTGATTAAATACTTTGCTTAAATACTATGCTTTGCATCATGACTAACGCTAATAATATTAACTTCATTAAGTTCAGTAAATTCAGCTTTAAGCTGCTCTTCTAGCTGATCTAACTTCACGATTGACTGACATAATGCCAAGCCCTGCTTTTCTATTAGCTCACCACGTGCTTCCATGTCAGTTTCAATTTTTTCACCAAACGCTGCCATTTTTGTTTCAAAGGCATCACTGTCGCCACCTGAGAATAACATTTCTTGGCCTAGTGCTATCATCAAGCTGCCAATAGAGTTTTGTACCGCATCTTCAACGGCACTTTCGATACGTTGTTCAAAGTCATCACCAAAAACTCCGTCATCAGCAAAGCCATCCTCATCAATATAAAACCCCTGCTCTGTTGAAAATTTAGTACTGATCTCTTCACGTATTACCGCTAATTTCTCAGTAAGCTCAATACTAACATCATTATTTTCACCTAAGAGCTCAGTGAAGGCTAAATTAACACCATCTATGGCTAAATCAATCGCAGATATTGCTATACCTTTAGCTTGTGGTACGCTCGCTTTTATTGCGCTTGAATACTCATTTACCAGAGCTTGCTGCTTATCTGTAAGAGCAATTGATTGATCATCAATATATAAGTATTGATCATGTTCAATCCGATATAGCGCTGTTTTATCTTGGGAAAACTCAATAACTTGTTCGTTAATTTTCAGACCGCCATCTAAATCAACATTACAGTCGTTATCTTCGTGAGCATACGCATTACAGGTTGATACTAATAAAGCCGCTGTTAATAAATATTTCATACCCTATTCCTAAATTTTGATTTAACAATTTTAGTTAAAGGTATTACAAGAGTGGTGCCAAAAGTTAACTCACTAATAATTATGATTTTTATTTAATAGTATTTGCTTTGCTATTCAAATAGGCCAACAAAAGTGATAAAAATCCGCACTTATTAGTCAATTTAATTATAAATATAGGGGGCGATATAGGTTAACGTAACCAGTTGCTAGCTTCGCTTGCACATTCAAAATTTTGCCAAGCAAGGTTTTGCTGGTTAGCTATTTGCTGGATCAATAACTGTTTATGACCCTGAGTAGGAATAAGACGAGCAACTTTAAAGCGCTTATAATCAGAAGTAAGCTGTTTCATTAGTAATAAAATTTCTAATGAATGATAAGCTATTGTGCTATTTCTAACATCAATCAAAATGCGCTTGAGCTTATGCTTTTTTGCTAAATCAAAGCCATCTACATAACATTGACGAATTTGCTGAATGGCAGTAATTCCATTAACAACGACTTCAACATGATCTGCATTTACATAAGTTTGACAGTTGAATACAGCCTGATTAGGCGCAGTGCTTTGATTTGAAATTAATGTATGCATGTTATAAAGACGTAGTGCGATAGAAACTTATGGCTAAATTTTCTTGGTACGCGGTCGTCATAGACCCTTTAATCTGTAAGTTAGCCTGAAAACCCTTTCGAATGCTTTGTAAATTTTCGCCCATTATACTGATTAACCCCTATACCACAAGGGCTTTACAGTGCATTACATAAACGCGATACCTCGTCAGTAACTGCCTTTATATTCAACAAATATCCAGTAAGATTTATACTATTGAAAACACTTAAGATCTTCATATAAGGCTTAGGTTTTCACTCAATTATTAATATAGCTTTATTGAAAATAAAATATCGTTATAGGCAATAACGAACTAATGGGGATTTTAAGATAGGATCAAAAAAGGGCAAGACATTGTCTTACCCTTTTGATTCATTAAACGAGTTAATGAATAAACGACTAAATTTTAATTTCTTAAAACTTACCGTTTGAGCAACTTTAAATTAAAGTGCTACGATGTTTTCTGCTTGAGGACCTTTTTGGCCTTGAGTAACAGTAAACTGTACTTTTTGACCTTCAGCTAAAGTTTTGAAACCGTCGCCAGAAATTGCAGAGAAGTGAGCGAAAACGTCAGGACCAGATTCTTGTTCGATGAAACCAAAACCTTTAGATTCGTTAAACCATTTTACTGTACCAGTAGTTGTATTAGACATAATAATATCCTATTTCATTTATTGAGTAATTTATGCCGCTTATCAAATGACAAGTTAGGCGATTGTGTTGGAAGTGTTGCTATTACTTATAAAACAGGACGAGTTACTAACAAAAACATCGAAATGGTATACATAAATATAGGTCGTACTTTCAAGCTGATACGAATTGTATAGCAAATCATTCTTGAGTCAAGCTATTTTCCAGATTCAATCAATCTATTAATTCATATCAAAAGCACAAACAAAAACATTATTAAACTTAAGTGCAATATAATATTAAACAAAAAAAACTAAAGTACTAATTTTTAACAATAAAGAAACTTAGCTTTTTACTTTTACTTTGTTATTTGTGTCACGACTTCTTTTGATCAATTCATCGCCGACAGTTATTTTCTCCATTTTTGCTAAACGGTCATACAACAATACATTTACCGAAGCGGCTAAATTCATGCAACCTACCGTTGGTACATACACAACAGCATCGGCTTTATTAATAACTTCTTGGCAAATGGTGCCATCTTCGGGACCAAAAATATAATGTGCTCGCTCAGGATGTGAGAAATCAGGTAAAGCAATTGCGCCTTCCACCAGATCAACACAAATAATTTTAGTATTTTCGGGTAAGTCATCTATTAGTGAATCAGCTGCCTGTAACGGTATTTTACTACTAATATTTTTGGTATCCGTATTATATTTTGCAGCACGAGCATAACGCTGACCGGTATAAAACACCGCATCGGCTTGATAACAACCAGCAGCCCGCATTACTGCTCCAACATTACTCGGACTTTTAGGGTTAGTTAAACCAATACTGACATAGCCGTTTTTCATTAAAATATATTACCAAAAGTGAGCGAAATTAAAGGGTATTTAAATAGAGGCGTTATTGTCTCAACTGTTAAGCTGCGATGCAATTATTAACCCTAGCTACTTATTGCCAAGACCCAGAAATTTTTAACGATTAACCTTTAGTGTTTATTAAGCTCGTAAAGTAATTAATACAAAATCAGCCCTTACAAATAAGTTACTCAGGTGGCTTGTTGTTTTATGCCTGAATACTTATTATCACCAACCATTACAAAAAATCACAACCACATTAAATGAGGCTTTATGAGCAAACGTATTTTTCACCGTTTAACGTCGTCAGCATTATTAATCACCAGTTGTTTATTACCGAGTTTTTCTTATGCGACCATAGTAGAGTTTCAAACATCACAAGGTGATTTCCAAGTAAACCTTTATGATGAAACCACACCTGTTACCGTTGAAAACTTTCTTAGCTATACAAATGCAAGCAATTATAACAATTCGGTAATTCATCGTAGTATCCCTGGTTTTATCGTTCAAGGTGGAGGCTTTGAGGTTGATACTGTTGATAATATATCGTCTTTATCTGCTGTACCGACACAAAGTAGTATTATCAACGAGCCAATTTATTCCAATGTTCGTGCAACCATAGCCATGGCTAAAACAGCTAATAATATTAACAGTGCTACCAACCAGTGGTTTTTCAATTTAGCAGACAATAGTGCCAATCTAGACTTACAAAATGGCGGCTTTACCGTTTTTGGTGAAGTGATTGGGGATGGTATGACCGTTATTGATCAAATAGCAGGTTTAACTACTTGTACCTATAGCTCTTTTAGTGAAATTCCAATGCATGAAGCTGCTGAAAAAGGTTGTAGTAACCTTGAGCAGCCTTTTTCTGATAACTTTGTCACCATCTATCAAGTCGTGGTTGTAGATGCTTCAATAGATAGTGCAAGCAGTTTAACCCCTACTCCAACAATAGACACTGATAACGATGGAGTTGCTAACGCAAATGACGCTTTCCCTACTGACTCAACTGAATGGCTTGACACTGACGGAGATGGTACTGGCAATAATGCTGATACAGACGACGATGGCGATGGCCACCTTGACACTGATGATTACTACCCATTAGATGCTAGTCGCTGGGAGCAACCAAGTAGTGGCTCAGGCGGTTCGTTTGGCTTTTTAGGATTATTTGCATTGGCGCTAGTTCGTTTAAAAACGATATTAAGATAGTTTGACTCAGCTTTTAAGGCTGGTTATGAGATATCTAGTCAAAGGTAGGCGACTATTAAGGTTAGCTTTTCTAAGTTAACCTTTTTTATGTCTGCCTGTATTAGCTTCAAGCAACAACTTTTTAATTAATACTCTAATACCACATATACTTACAGGCTGACCTTACCTCTTAAGCCTTTGACTTGTGAACGTTTATTTTTACTGTCCATACGTTTTCTTTTCGCTGACTTACTTGGCTTAGTTGGTTTTCGTGTTTTTTGCACCACTGTCGCCGTTTGAATTAATTCAATAAGTCGTGCTATGGCATCATCGCGGTTTTTCTCTTGAGTACGATATTGTTGCGCCTTAATAATAAGCACGCCATCTTTCGAAATTCGACTGTCTTTTAAAGCGAGTAAACGCTCTTTATAAAAATCAGATAATGAACAGTTTTTTATGTCGAAGCGTAAATGAATAGCTGATGAAACTTTATTAACATTTTGCCCACCTGCCCCTTGCGCGCGAATCGCGGTTAATTCAACATCGTTTTCGCTGAGCATGACATGATTAGATATTTTAAACATAAGTGATGGTACGTTTGCTAAATGGTCTAACCGACATATTACCTTGCTCATGTTAGAAAGGCGAAACTATCAAAGTAGTTTTAATCAATAAAACGGAGCAAGCTAAGCTATTCAACCATAAAAAAAGCTTAGTAATTTAATCACTAAGCTTTGAAGATCTGTGAAGGTAGCTGTTTTAATTAGCTTTATTATTAGCGCTTGAGCACCATAGCACAGCTAAACGCAAATTTTATTTAACGAACTATCCACTTCAGCGCTGGTTACTTGCTGCTGATTAGCATGCTCAACAACAGAGCTAAGCCCTTGATTAATTTCTCTACTTAATGAAACAACCGCAGCCATATTCTCGTTAATAGAACTTGTTGAACGTTGTTGGTCTTCAGTACCGCCAGCTATTTGCGAAGTTAAGTTATCAACCTCAGTAAAAACATCACCAATTTTCTCTAAAGCGACCACAACTTCTTGAGAATGCGATAAGCTTTCTTGAGTTAACTCTTGTCCTTTAACTACGGCATTTACCGCATTGGTCGACTTTTCTTGCAAGCCTTCAACCATAGATTGAATTTCAACTGTCGATTCTTGTGTTCTATGGGCCAGTGCTCTTACTTCATCGGCTACCACGGCAAAACCACGGCCTTGTTCACCAGCACGAGCCGCTTCAATCGCCGCATTTAATGCCAGTAAATTAGTTTGATCAGCAATGCCACGAATAACATCAAGTACCGAGCCAATTCTTGCACTTTCTTCTTGTAGCAAAGCTAAGTCACCCGCTAAGCTATTCACCTCTTGAGCAAAGGCTTCGATAGTTTTTTGACTGGTACTTGACGAAGTACGACCTTGAGATAATATCGTCATTACTTGGCCAGTAGTTTCACTGACCTGAGAAGCACTATCAGTTAAAATAGTTGAGGTAGAAGCAACCTGTTCAATAGAATGCGCCATTTGTTCAATTTGGTTTGATGACTCATCAACCGAGCCAACTGACTCTTTCATTTGATTGGCTAATAACTCTGAGCCGTGACGTAAGCTGTCAGACTCAGCTCTAATTTCAGCAACCACATTACTTAAGTCACCAATAAAGCCGCCAAGTTCATTAATAATACCGCCAAGGTCATCATTGTAAGTATCTTGCAAAGGTGTCGTTGGCGCTTCTTCAGTGCTTACTACTTTATCAAGGTAAGACTTAAAGTCCGCTAACCGCTTTGACAAAAGCTTTTCAGAAACGATAAAGCTTGCTCCGGTTTGCGCCAACAGCATCACTAATAAGGTCACGATAGTGGCTGTGCGACTTAATTCAGCACCAAAGAAAATTAAAGCAAGAATAAATAATCCGCCAACAACGGCAGAGGGAAACAACAATTTTATATTTAAGCGGTTGTGCATAGGTTTTCCAGATAGGTTGCGTTGTTATTATTATGTTTTATTAAAAAAGAATAGCTTAACAGTCGTCTATTCTCTTTTTCTTAAACTACCTGCAAAGCTTACAATTTGCTAACATTTTTTAGTCTTGATTAGAAAATAATTAACTTGCTCACGAATTTTTTTATAGCCATGGTATGCTAGAGCCTGTTGAACTTTAGTCGTTAAATTTTGTTCGAGATAAAGCACTTTAATCGCGGCGAGTAATATGTAGCCTAATTACTCTAAGCAAATACTATTCAACAAAGAGTAAAGCGGGGCAAACAATATCGAAAGTTCAACAAACCCTAAGAATTAAATACATATTAAATGAATACCGATGAAAAATAGGAACATCTATGTCTATTTTAGTTATTGTAATTATTGTTTTTTCTGTAGGGCTGGTAGTTAGTGGGATTTTATTACTTAAACAATCAGCGAAAAAATTTCACTTAAGCGATGAGCAGTTAAAAGAAATAAAAGAACGCAATAAGCAATTAGACGAGCAAGAACAGCAAGAGGCAGATGGCAAGCCAAAAACATAGTTTCAGCTTCAACCGTCGGATAATAATGTTATAGGGAGTTCCTATGATATTTATAAACTTTTAACTACGATAAATAGGCTGAATTAAATGGTAACCGAAACGGGTTTTAATTGGGCCATGCACTTTTAGTAATTCTTTTTTAAAAACAACATCATCAAAAGCTTTCACCATTTGACCACGTTTAAATTCACCTAAGTCTCCGCCTTTTTTTTTCGAAGGACAAGTTGAGTGCTTTTTAGCAAGCTGACCAAAATCAGCACCTTTGGCTAACTTTTCTTTTAATTCTTGCGCTAATTTTTCTGTTTTAACTAAAATATGTCTTGCGCTAGCAACCGCCATTCCCTACTCCTAAGTAAGTTTTTCTATAAACAAACGAGTTAAATAACCGCTCAGAGGGGATTATATAACATGCGCTGTTTTTCGCGTAATAATTTTTAGCCAACTCTTCAGACCAGCTTTTCCTTTACTTAATTACTTAGCTCACTAAAATGGCTCCAGTTATCACTTTTATTGAGCGCTTTATGTCATCTATCCAACACCTATTTGATAATAACCAGCAGTGGGCCGAACAAATAAAAAAACAAAGCCCTGATTTTTTTAAAAACCTTTCTGAACAGCAAAAACCGAAATACCTGTGGATAGGGTGTTCTGATTCACGCGTACCAGCTAACGACTTATTAGGCATGTTACCGGGAGAGGTATTTGTTCATAGAAACATTGCTAACCAGGTTATTCATACTGATTTAAATTGCTTGTCGGTTATTCAATTCGCGGTTGATGTACTTGAAGTTAAACATATCATTGTATGTGGGCACTACCGTTGTGGTGGTATACAAGCAGCACTAGAGACAACAAGCCATGGTTTAATTGATAACTGGCTAAGACACATTAAAGACGTGTATCGTTTTCATAAAGAAAAATTAGAACAATTAAGCGATGAAACTGAGAAAGCGAACCTGTTATGTGAACTTAATGTTATTGAACAAGTAGCCAACGTAAGCAACAGTACTATTTTGCGTGACGCTTGGGAAAGAAAACAAAATTTAACCATACATGGAGTCGTATATAACGTACATGATGGCATTTTAAAAGACTTGAATGTATCCATTTCAGAAAAAAGCTAGTTTAGCCTTAGTAACTTCTACAATGAAAAACCAGCGTTCATCGCTGGTTTTTTTATCTTGGTATTTCACCTGCCATAAGAACTAAACCAATCTTGCTTGTTTAAATTAACCTATACTGCGTTACTAACAACCTAATCAAACTCAACTCGGGTTAAATCATTAGATCTAAAAGTTAAATCTAAAAGTTAAATCTGTTCATTTAGCTCATAAATAAATGAGCGGCAATAAAAAAGGCGCTAACAAGCGCCTTTCATTAAAACCGTCAACCTATTTCAGGACGGGACATACTAACTAATTAGTTAGCACGTTTATCATTGTTACGGTCAGTATTGCGTGAGGCACGGGCTGAACTAGCTGCTTCTTGTGAAACAGTAATTTCTAGTGCTTGACGACGAACACGAACACGCTTTAATTGGTTAAACGACTTGTCAGGCATACCTTTTGGTAACTGTACAAAGCTATGTTTATCATGCAAGTTAATTGCACCAATGTAGCTGCTGTCTAATGAAATTTCGTTAGCTATAGCACCAACAATATCACCTGGACGAGCGCCATGCTCTTTACCTACTTCTAGACGATAAGTCTGCCAATCAACATCACTTCTTGTTGCTTTAGGCTTACGAGGAGCACGTTCACTATTATCACGACCACCGCGATTACCGCGACCTTCACCACGAGCATCACGACGACCTCTATCATTACGATCACCACGGTCATTACGATCGTTGCGCTCACGTGTTTCACGACGAGGTTTTGGATCTTCTTTTGGTTGTAACGGCTGCTTTAATTGTTTTTGGAACAATAATGCTGCTGCTAAATCTATCATTGAAATATCAGACTCGTTAGCCATAGCTTCAACAATTTCACGCATTGCCGCTAAATCTCTGTCAGCAACAACAGCGGCCATTTCAGTACGAGTGCGTTCAACACGCGCTTTACCAATTTCTTGAATGTTTGGTAATTCGTAGTTTTCTACTGTACCTGAGGTTAAACGCTCATAATGACGAATTGAGTACATTTCACGAGGACGACAGAAAGAAATTGAAGTACCTGCACGGCCAGCTCGACCTGTACGACCAATACGGTGTACATAAGCTTCGTTGTCACCAGGTAAGTCGTAGTTAATAACTAAAGAAATACGAGGAATATCTAAACCACGAGCAACAACGTCGGTAGCAACCAAAATTGAAGACTTACCAGACTTCATTTGATCAATAGTACGTTCACGTTGAGCTTGGTTCATATCACCATTTAAGGCAAGTGCAGGATAACCAGCACGCTCTAATTTTTCAGCAACATCAACAGTATCATTTCGAGTACGAACGAAGATGATCATCGCATCAAATTCAACCGTTTCAGCAATACGCTCTAACGCAGTCATTTTACTAATGCCGCTTACCTTCCATGCATATTGCTTAATGTTTGCTTTTGCTTTTTTAACCGCAGCAATTTTAATATGCTCAGGCTCTTTTAAGAACTTGTTGGCTATTTTACGAATAGCTGGTGGCATAGTTGCTGAGAACAATGCCATTTGCGTAGTTTCTGGAATATGGTCAAGGATCCACTGAATGTCTTCCAAAAAGCCCATATTTAACATTTCATCAGCTTCATCGAGCACACAAAATGATAGGTTAGATAATTTTAAGCTTTTACGACGCAAGTGATCCATTAAACGACCCGGCGTACCAACAACTACTTGAGCGCCACGCTCTAACTGTTGAAATTGCGGACCGTAAGATTGACCACCATATAATGTAGCTACACGTAAACCTTTCATGTTTTTACCGAAAGATTCAATTGCTTCAGCAACTTGCATTGCTAATTCACGTGTTGGTGCTAGTACCATTAATTGAGGTTTTTTAATTGAAACGTCAATTTTTGCAAGTGCTGGCAAACCAAAAGCAGCTGTTTTACCAGTACCGGTTTGTGCTTCACCTAAAACGTCTTTACCCGCTAAAAGTGGCGGAATAGTTTGTGCTTGAATCGCAGTTGATGATTCAAAACCAAGTGATTTTACAGCAGATAATAAAGTTTCAGGCAAGCCTAAAGCATCAAAGCTCACAGGAGCGTTGTCAGTTGAATTCATAAATTTTGTCTTCTCTTGGCAGGAAAAAGAATACCTAAATCCCGCATACATATACGAGGAAACCACCAGGAAGACTTAAAGCTCATTCACATTCGGAACATTAGGCTAATTTGGATATTAGCTCGGCAAGTCTATTGGGCGGAAATACCCCACTCATTTTCAATTTAAACTACTTTTATAAGTAGGTACAATCGAGGCGCGCATTATACAGATTTTAAACAGTTACGCAAGGCTATTTATATTATTTATCAGTTAGCCGCCTTATTTTATAAGTGCTTCGGCGAAATAAGGAGTCGTTTACAGGACTAGCAGCAATATAAGTTTTTAATTATTTTCAACATACCTTTATTAATTGACTGATATTTAATCACTTATAACGTTAGTGTCATGATACTTAAATTATGCAATGCTCAACTGCTGTAATATTTGACTCAGAAAGTCAGGGAATAGACCAAAAAACAAACTTACCGAAATAAGCGTAATAGCAAGAAATCTTGCTTGTATAGCTAAACTTGCAGATACCTTGCTCCCACCTTCTGTTGCAAATAAAACAAAGATCACTTTCAAGTAATAAAATAAAGCAATACCACTACCAATCACTAAAGCAATTATCATCCCCCATTGCAGCGTTTGACTTGCATAACTTAATAGATAGAATTTTCCGATAAAGCCCATAGTCAAAGGAATGCCCGCGAGGCTAAGTATCGATACTAAAATAAGTGCTGCCATTAACGGACTACGCCAAAACAGTCCTTGCCAATCAGATATAAGCAACTCATCATCAAAACCGGTATGCAAAGCTTTATTTTTTACTTGGCTATTTTGTTGTGAACAGGAATAAAAAATAGCAATAAAAATAGCGAGAGTAGCAAAAACATAAGCCGTGAAGTAAAACAGCATACTTTGCCAAGCAAACGACTCTCCTGCTGCTGAACTTAGCAATAAAACAATCAACAAGTAGCCCATATGGGCGATAGAAGAATAGGCTAATAAGCGTTTTAAGTTTTGCTGGTATAAAGCTAAAGCATTACCTGAAACCATAGATAATATCGCAATAACTAACACCACTGATTGTGCACTTTCTTGATAAGCATAACCTAACCCAAACCAGCATTTTAATAACACCGCAAACATCGCCAACTTTGATACTGTCGCCATTAATAATGTTACAGGTGTTGGCGCGCCTTGATAAACATCTGGAGTCCAGTAATGAAAAGGTACTAAAGAAAGCTTAAACGCCATTCCAACAAGAAATAATATAATGCCTAAATGATAAAATGGGCTACTAAGGGCTGAACTTTCAGGTAGAAAATAAAAGCTAAGTTGCCCAGTTTGGCTATATATAAAGGCAATACCTAACAGCATAAAGCTTGATGCGGTTGCACTTAAAATTAAATACTTAAAACCAGTTTCCACTGAGTGTTTTTGCTCATTTAAATAACCTGCTAAACCAACCAAGGCGATGCTGAGTAATTCAAAACCTAAAAATAAACTGGCAAAATGATCACTAACTACCAAAACACTGGCACCTAATACCACCAACTGCACTAATAAATAAAATTCATCATGAAACTCAATATGCTTTTTCAACAATACATAGCTAAGTTGCACCACTACCATCGCAGAAATTAAAATGATCATTAATGCATATAAACCAACACCATCTACTCTTAATAACGGAGTTACTTGCGCAACGTCTGCAAACAATAAGCGAGCGCACAATAGTAATGAAAACAGAAGAATCACTTGAGTAAGTATATTGATACTTCTTTGAGAGCGATGCCAGGAAATCAATAGCATCGACAATACCAAACCAAAGGCAATTATTAATTGTGGTGACAGTGCTACAAATGTCATTAGGCTCATAACACAACTCCAATGTAATGACTGTATTGCAAAATAATATTGGGGAATAAACCGAAGATAATCAGCAACATTAATAAACTCGCTGAAATGATAATTTCTCTAAGGCTTAAATCTGACAAAGTTGCTGTAGCAGGCCCTTGGAAAGTTGTTTGAAATAAAACCATGCCGTAAATAGCTGAGCCAATCAGGCCAAAAGCCGCAAATACCACTAATACAGGAAAGGCACTAAAGGCACCTACTAAACTGAAAAATTCGCCAATAAAGTTGGCTAAGCCAGGCAAACCAAAAGCGGCACCTGCAAATGCTAAAGCAAAACCGCCCATACGTGGCGCACTCTTAAAAAAACCGCCCATATCATTTAAATCACGAGAGTGAATACGACTGTAAATCATACCTGCTAATGAAAACAGTGCCGCACTACTTAAGCCATGTGCAATTAAAGTTACAATAGCACCTTGATAAGCAATTTCATTAAACGAAAATACTGCCAGCATGACAAATCCCATATGGCTGATACTGCTGTAAGCAACCAAACGTTTAAAGTCAGTTTGCGCAAAAGCCATTTTAGCGCCATATAAAATACTCACTACTGCTAACACCGCGGCAACAGGCGCAAATTGATGACTCGCTTCAGGGAATAAAAAAATCACAAATCGAATCAAACCATAAGCACCAGTTTTTAACAGTACACCAGCCAGTAAAACACTGCCCGCCGTTGGCGCTTGAGTATGAGCATCAGGCAGCCAGCTATGTACAGGAACAGAGGGGAGCTTCACCGCAAAAGCGATAAAAAAACCGAACATTAAATAACTAGCAAGTTCGAGTGGAATATCAAGCGCTAACCAGTCTTGATAATAAAAGCTCAGTTGGCCAACCGCTTGGTAATGAAAATAAGCAGTGCTGATAATAGCAACCAACATTAATAAACTGCTGACCTGCGTGAAAATGAAAAACTTAATTGCGGCAAACTGGCGGTGTTCATGTCCCCATATGGCAATGAGTGCTGTCATCGGCAACAGCATAACTTCCCAGAAGAAGAAAAATAAAAATAAATCTACTGCGCAAAAGACCCCAACAATACCAGCTATTGCAGCTAATAAATTAAAGTAATAAAACCCGGCTTTTTCTTGTATTTCATGCCACGAAACCAATACGCAAATAATTGCCAAAAATAAAGTCAGCATTAATAAAACAATGCTCAAATAGTCAATCGCTAAAGCATATTCAATATGAAAGGCATCTATCCAAGTAACTCGGGTTAATACGGTCAATTCACTGTAGTTCTGCTGTGATGAAAAAATAATCGATAAAACAAAATAAACCAATAAAAACACTGTTGAAACTAACGCTACCCAACGTGCACTGTGTACTTTTTTTCCTTCTACATACCAAGCAAGTGCGCCAGAAAGTAACAAGCCAACCATCAAAAGAGTGATCATCATAAAGCCACAACTCCTGCTAAACCAACGACACCTATACCAATAACGGCGGCATACCAACGCAGGCTACCATTTTGGCTAGCAGATAAAACCTCATACCATAACTTGGTATACCAAGCGCTAAGCATAAGTACTTGGTCAATAATATCCCTGCGATTTATCTTTGCTATGCAGCAATAAGGACGAACTAAGACATATTGATAAAGACGGTCAAAACCTAAGCCACTTTTACAAAAAGTGCTGATAGCGCCAGTGCTGCTCTTAATATTATCGCAACTATTTTCGCGATAGCTTTTAAAGTAAAACCAAGAAAAAACAATGCCAATAAAGGGCGTTACAATCGCTACGGTATGCAACCAGCTTGGTTCATTTATAAAATTTGTTTGAGCTTGCGTTGCTATAGCCGAAGAGAACACAGAAGATAAATCAAGAGATATTAAGCCGCCAAACAGTGATAACAGCGCTAGCAATATTAAGGGCAATCGTAATAAATGCCCTTGGGAACTATTTTCTTGGTGCCCATCTTGATGTTGCTCTAGATTTGAATTACCACGGGCTTTGCCTAAAAAAGCCAAAAAGAATAATCGGCAGCTATATATACTCGTTAATAAAGCGCCTAATATTGCGCAATACCATAAACCTTGTCCTGCAGTTGGCGACGACCATAGCTCGGCAATAATCGCTTCTTTTGAGAAAAATCCTGAACTTCCCGGCAATGCAACCAAGCAATATAAACCGATAATAAATAATAAGCTTTCCACTGGTAGTTTTTTAAATAAACCGCCCATTTTGAATAAGTTTTGCTGGTGATGTAAAGCTAGAATAACCGAGCCTGCGGTTAGGAATAATAATGCTTTAAAAAACGCATGGGTCATTAAATGAAAAACTCCTGCCGACCATGCGCCAGCCCCAAGTGCTAGCATCATATAACCTATTTGGCTCATGGTAGAATAAGCGAGTACCCGTTTAATATCGTGTTGAGCTAAAGCCGCAACTCCGGCCAATAATAGGGTTAATGCGCCTAACCAAGCGGTGTAAGTCATCACCTCGGGGGCAAGTAAAAACACCTCATGCATACGGGCAATTAAATAAACACCTGCAGTAACCATGGTCGCTGCGTGAATTAAAGCGCTAACGGGTGTTGGCCCTGCCATCGCATCAGGCAGCCAAGTTTGTAAGGGCAACTGTGCTGATTTCCCTACTGCACCACCGAGTAACAGCAAAGCTATCCAATAGGCGTCAGCATCACCAATTTTCCAACTAAGCTGCGCCGCCTGATTAACATCAACTATGGTTAATTGAGCAAGTGATTTAAATAATAAAAATAAGCCTATCGCCATTGAAGTATCGCCAATGCGGGTAACAATAAAAGCTTTTCTCGCCGCCAATACATTGGCTTTTTCTTGATACCAAAAACCAATTAATAAAAAACTACATAAACCTACCCCTTCCCAACCTAAATAAAGCAGCACTAAATTATCAGCCAAAACCAAAATAAGCATAGCGACAATAAATAAGTTCATATAAGCCATAAAACGGCTAAAGTTTTCATCGCTTTTCATATAAGCAGCGGCATAAATATGGATCAGTAAACCAACACCGGTTACAACCGCTATCATCACCGCTGATAAAGCATCTAAATAAAAAGCCACATTAATAGTTGCGCTGCCTTGTGTGGTGGTCAAACTAAACCATGACCACAAATGCGCGGTGATAAGTTGTGATTCACTATTGCCCAATTGATTTATCAACACAGCACTTGAGCCTGCTGATAAAAGCATCGCGCCGATACTAATAGTTGAAGCCAACTGCCAAGATAATTTTTTACCAAAGCTAATAAGTATTAAAAAACTAATTAAGGGATAAAAAGGCAACAAGGCTAACAGCGACATAATCAGCCCCTCATTCGCGCAAGAATATCGATATCTAAACTGCGATAACGACGTTGCATATTAATCAGCAAGGCCAAACCAACTGCCACTTCAGCAGCCGCCAATGTTAGAATAAGTATAAACATTACTTGACCGTCAGCTTGTTGCCACGCACTACCAGCACCAATAAAAGCAACACCAACCGCGTTTAACATCACCTCTAAGCTCATCAACATAAACAGAGTATTCTTACGAACTATCACCCCGACAAAGCCGATAACGAATAATATACTGGCTAAGATCAAAACATGGGTTAACGCAATGGTGGTCATATTTCATCTCCCACTTGAAAGTTGTCATCGCTTTGCATCGCTTGTCGGGGTTTTGCATAGTGATAACCTGAAACTAAACCTGCTAAAAGTAAAAATGAAGCAATTTCAACCGCGAGTAAATAAGGCCCATAGAGCAGAATACCAACATCTTTAGCATCTATTACTTTAGGTATAAGCACCTGTTGAATTTCACTATTGCTAATGGCAATAATTAATACCAGTAATAACAGCACTGACAAGAATATCGGCCCTAACCATTGGCCTGCACCATGCTTGGGAGCGTGCAGATGTTCGTCTTGCGCTAAACCAAACATCATTACCGCAAAAACAAATAACACCAAAATAGCCCCTGCATAAACAATCACTTCCAAACCCGCAGCAAAAGGTGCCCCCATTAAATAAAAGCATACCGCCACCGCCAAAAGTGAAACCACTAAATACAATAAAGCATGAATAGTTTGCTTGCCGGTAACCACCTTAATACTGGCAACAATGGCAAGTAATCCTGATAAATAAAAAAGGGTATTTATGGTTATCATGGCATCAGTCCTTTTACATCAATTGGTGTTTTTTCCTGTTCACCTTGGCCTTTTTCTTTTCCTGAAATAGCTAAACCAGATTGTTGATAAAAGCTGTAATCAGGGTATTTTCCCGGGCCGCTGATCAACAAGTGCTCTTTTTCATATACTAGGTTTTGCCGCTCGTATTCTGCCAGTTCAACATCAGGCGTTAATTGAATGGCATAAGTTGGGCATGCTTCTTCACAAAACCCACATAAAATACAGCGAGAGAAGTTAATGCGAAAAAACTCAGCGCGCTTTCTGCCATCATCATCTATGGTTTGCTGTAGCGAAATACAGTCAGTCGGACATGCCACTGCACATAAATTACAAGCAACACAGCGCTCTTCCCCGCTTGGATCGCGGGTTAAAACAATACGGCCACGATAACGCGGTGCTAAATAAGGTTGCTCTTCGGGGTATTGCACTGTGTCGGCTTTGGTAAAGGTATGCTTTAAAATTAGCCCCATGGTTCTAAGCTGACTATAAAACATGCTAAAGAGCGTTTTCATAATATGCCTCCTAACTTTAACGCCGCTGTCGCAAGCAAGTTAAGCAACGCTAGTGGCAGCATCACTTTCCAACCAAACGCTAATAATTGGTCAAAGCGCGGCCTTGGTAATGAAGTTCTTAATAAAATGAAAAACACCACAAAAAATAGCACTTTAATAATAAACCAAACCAGTGGTGGTAGCAGCGCATCTAGCGGTGCAGGCATTAACCAACCACCAAAAAATAGTACTACTGACATCGCTGAAATTAAGGTCACCCCTAAATATTCACCTAAGAAAAATAACGCAAACTTAAGCCCAGAATATTCAGTATGAAAACCAGCGGTTAACTCTGTTTCAGCCTCAGGTAAATCAAACGGTAAGCGGTGGCTTTCGGCAATACCAGCAATAAGAAAAATAATAAAACCAATAAACTGTGATTGAATTAACCAACCATCAGTTTGTGCTAAAACAATTTCTCGCAAGTTAAAACTGCCCGTTAATAACACCACGCCCATGACCGACAAGCCCATAAAAACTTCATAGCTAACCGTTTGAGCCGCAGCGCGCATGCCGCCTAATAAAGCATATTTAGAATTTGACGCCCACCCTGCTAACACCACGCTATAAACCGCAAGTGAAGCCATAGCTAAGAAAAACAATAATCCAATATTTAAGTCTGATACGCCAATATCAGGGGAAAATGGCACCACAGCAAAACTCATTAATACTGCGACTGCGCCAATAACAGGTGCAAGTATAAATAGTTTTTTGTCACTAAATGGCGGGGTCCAATCTTCTTTTCCTAAAATTTTTAATAAATCAGCCAACGATTGTAATACCCCACCCGGCCCTACTCGGTTCGGGCCATGTCGGTCTTGCCATATACCAATTAACCGGCGCTCTACCCAAACTAGCATTGCGGCAATGGGAATAAGTAGGGAAATAATTACGCCTATTTCCAACAATTTCCAAATCATATCAGCGCTTATTTCAGTGTTCATCTAAGCCTCCTGATACCATACGAATCGGTACTAATTGGTCGGTAATTTTTAACCTTGCCAAAACTTGCGCTTGTTGCTCTTTCGCTTGCATCATTAATTGCTGTTGATTGCTTAAATGCTCTGCTATTTCGTCATCATTGGCTTTGCTTACATAAGCAGTGATATTGGTAATAGTTGCGGTCAACTGATGGAAAAAGCCGTAACAGAGGTTTTCACTTAAACTCTCATCAACATATGCTTTACCAACCACTTGCTGATCAGCTAATAAAACTTTGACAAAATTTCCACTTTTAAGCCCTAAGCCGCTAAGTTGCTCTGTAGACATTGTTAACTGATTAATCGGTAATTTTAAGGTGAATTCCGCATTAAAATTTGCTTGCCAGTCATCATGAAAGCATGTCGATTGTCTGATAAATAAGGAATGAGCAACCGGCTCTGTTTGAAGGTTTGGCTGAGATGGCGATTCTTCTTCACTTGCTGACCAGCTTTGATTTAGTAACGGGTCACTCTTTAGATAAATAAAACAGCGCTCAGAACTTTCACTATTATTGCCAGAGCTATTGTGATTAATAGATTGATTTGAATTCCAGCCGGGGGCCCAAGCAAAAGGTTGCGATGAAGAATTTTCTGCCGATTTTCCTTCCATTGAAAAGTTTAGCGGTGGTTCAAATGTATTAACGCTAGCAGATGACTTGGTTACTTGCGGTTCATGGACGCTAAAATTTGCTGACTGTGAAGTTCGACCACTGTTTCTATGGGTTTGCCGAGCTATACCAACATCGTCATTTTCAACATCTTTAGAGATATTAATCGGCCAATTTTTACACTCTTCAGCTAACACTTTTTGTAAATGTGCAAATGAGTCCACACGCTCTGGTTGTTGAAATACGCTGATGGCTAATAAATTTAACCAGCGCCAGCTTTCTTGCACCGGACTTAAAGTGGTATGCACTTGATAATAGCGCTGCAATATCCCTTGATAATTAGCAAAGTGACCATCGCCTTCACTTATAGCGGTTGCAGGCATAACAATATCCGCTAAATTGCTTATCTCACTTTCACTGTGATCAATCGCAATAATCACTTGTGCTTGCTGGCGAAGTTGCTGTAATTGGTTATTAGAAAAGTTAGCAAGTTGCTGCTCTAATAAAATCACTCCAAAAACATCATTATCACCACTGTCATGACTGAGTTGGGTTAATACTTGCTCATTAGATAATGACTCTTGCTCAAGCAGCGACATCAAACCTAGGCTATTACTTTCTGGAGGGAATATTGCTAATTGGCAGCTTAGATATTCTGATTCTTCAGATGACTCGTTGTTATAACGCATAAAGTCATCACTATGTAAAACCGACATCAATTGTTCTGTACTTTTCAATAACGCTGGGGATTGTAAACTCCAGCCAGTAACAACTAACGGCTTTTTAGCTTTTAATAAAGATTGGGTTATTTGCTCAAGCAGTCGTAATTTTTCTGTTGGTAAAGTAGCTAACAACTCATGTTTTTCTGAAGAAACCGACAGCCCTAACATCAATTGAACTTTGGTTATTAATGCCTCTATACATTGGCTTAATTGCTCTGGTGCTAACAGCATAGTTGCTTGGCTTACTTCATCAAGTTTGGTTGGGGTTGATTGCAATGCAAAAAGTGGCGTTCGCTCAGTACCGCCAATAGTTCTTACCGCGCTGTCTTGCCAAGAAGGAATACCAATATCGGCAGCTTTATCAAAACTAACATTACGTAATGCTTGCCTAACAGCCAGTGCTGCTCTTGGCGCAGTTTGTGTAATATCTTCACCAAGAATTAAAATAAAATCACTGTCTTCTATTTGCGCTACGCTCGGCACAATATATTTATTCAGTAAACTTAAATGGGTGGCTGCCATTGCCATTTGCTGGTTTGATAAGCCAGCAGAAAAATTATTGCTGCCTACTAATTGCTGCAAATATGCATTTGCTTCAAGTGACGCTCGCGCTGAACCTATGCCAATAAACTTTTTACCTCGGTGATGTACTAAGGTTTTGGCAACATCTAACCGGCTTAATTTTTCAGGGGAGAGTTGGTTAATACCTTTGGTTGTTTTCAAGCGTTGCTCACCATTAACAAAGCCAATGCCAAAGCGGCCACGATCACATAAAAAATAACCATTAATATCTGGATGAAAACGATTAACAACGCGTCTTACTGAGCCATAGCGTTCACCAATACTGGTATTACAACCAACTGAACAATGAGCGCAAATTGACGGGGCTGATTGTAAATCCCATTTACGACTAAAATGGGCTGAAAATAACTTATTAGTGAACACCCCTGTCGGGCATACTTCAACTAAGTTGCCACTAAACTCACTTTCCAACTGCCCATCGGTTTGCCTGCCAAAATACACTTGATTTTTTGAGCCGAAAACGCCGAAGTCTTTTCCGCCAGCATAGTCATTATAAAAACGCATACAGCGATAACAGGTTATGCAGCGATTCATTTCATGGCCAACAAACTCGCCTAAATTTTGATTGGTAAAAGTGCGCTTTTTACCTTGGTAAGAGCGACTGCTATGGCCGGTCATCACGGTCATATCTTGTAAATGACATTCACCGCCTTCAGCACATACCGGGCAGTCATGGGGATGATTGGTCATCATTGCACTGATCACTTGTTCACGAAACTTCTCAGCAGCTGGCTCTTTCAGCCCTATTCTCATACCTTCAGTTACAGGTGTAGTACAGGCCATAACCAAACGGCCACGTTGATCATTTTCATCTTGATATTGCGTTACGGCACATTGACGACAAGCGCCAACTGAGCCCATCGATGGATGCCAGCAAAAATAAGGTAAGTTAAGTTTTTGAGATAATACCCCAGCAAGTAAGTTGTTACCCTTATCAACTTGATAAGCCTGATTATCGATAAAAATAGTGACTGTTTCCATAGCTTTAGCCATAAGTTAATGACTCCCTTTATAAGGGCAGCAGCCGTTATCAATATGTTGTTCAAATTCATCATGAAAATATTTAAGCGCGCTTTTTAACGGCTCAACCGCCCCCGGAGCTAATGCACAATGAGTTTTGCCAATCCACATAAAGTCACAAAGCTGAGCCAAGCTATCAAGATCAGCTAAACGGCCTTGCCCATGCTCAATTCGCGATAATATTTCCACCGCCCACGGCGTACCATCACGACATGGAGTACACCAACCACAGGATTCTTGTGCAAAAAATTTTAATAAATTAAGTACCATAGCAACTGGACAATTATGATCGTCTAGTACAATTAAACCGCCAGTACCTAAACGGCTGCCAGCTTTTGCAATAGAGTCATAATCCATTGGCGTATCTAAATGCTCTGGTAACAGAAAATCTGTTGATGCGCCGCCCGGCAACAAACCTTTTAATTTAAGGCCATCTTTCATACCACCTGCGTGTTCATACAAAACTTCTCGAATGGTCGCGCCCATTGGTAACTCCCATAAACCGGGGGTATTTACTCGCCCGCAGGCACCATAAATTTTAGTACCTGCATCACTTTCTGGCGCTACTTGTTTAAACCAATCAACGCCATGTTTAAGAATATGAGGTAAATTACTTAAGGTTTCTACGTTATTAACGATAGTAGGTTTGCCAAATAATCCCGCCACTTGTGGAAAAGGCGGCTTGGCTCTGGGGTTAGCGCGCTTACCTTCTAAGGCATTTATTAATGCAGTTTCTTCGCCACAAATATAACGCCCCGCACTGGTATGAACATGTAAGTCGAGTTGATAATTGCTGCTTTGAATATTACTGCCAAGCCAATTGCTTTGATAAGCTTCATCAATAGCTTGTTGTAATCGTTTAGCCGCTAAATGGTATTCGCCGCGCAAGAAGATAAAAGCTTTATTAGCACCTATGGTATAGGCTGCGATGATCATAGCTTCAATTAATTGATGAGGCACACCCTCAAGTAATAATCGATCTTTAAAGGTACCCGGTTCCATTTCATCGGCATTGCATACTAAGTATTTATTATCTGGCGCTTTAGGGTCATCAGCGGCAAACATCGGCACAAAACTCCACTTAACTCCTGTTGGAAAACCAGCTCCTCCCCGCCCTTTCAAACTAGAGTCTTTCACAATATCAAGCACTTGTGCTGGCGTGCATTGGTGTAATG
The DNA here is from genome assembly GCA_947501935.1 of uncultured Alteromonadaceae bacterium. GTDB lineage: Bacteria > Pseudomonadota > Gammaproteobacteria > Enterobacterales > Alteromonadaceae > CANMXU01. The sequence goes on along the minus strand of CANMXU010000008.1, from coordinate 40,326 downwards.
CTTTGGCCGCACCTTGGTAGCCGCCAGCATGAATATAGTCATCAATAGCAAGTGGCTTGGCAGTATTCACTAAATAGGTTAATGGCTTTAAGGTCGCTTCAGTCATGATCAAGCTCCTGCTCAGCACTATTCCTAGGTAATGAATCAGGCAATGAGTCAGCTAAAGTGTTGGCTAATGCATTGTTTAAAAGCTCATCTAAAATAATAACCACATTTTCAGCGGTTAAATGGGGATAGTCTTGTTGGCCTATTTTCATTACTGGCGCTTTGTCACAAGCCCCTAAGCAAACATTTGATAATAAGGTAAACATGCCATCTTCAGTGGTTTGCCCATAATCGATAGCTAAGTGATTTTTAATGCTGGCAAGTACTTCATCATAACCACTTAAATGACAGCCGATACTGTCACAAATATGAATAACATAATGGCCAACCGGTTGACGATAAATGAGGTTATAAAAAGTGGCGACACCTTCAAGTTGTGCAGTAGAAATACCAAGTAATTGCGCAATTGCGGCTAAACTTTCATCGCTTATCCAGCCACGATGTGCTTGTACGATTTTCAAGGCGTCAATACCCGCCGCTTCTCGCGTTTCAAGGCAGCTAGCCTCGTGCTCGATCTCAGCAATTTCGGTTTCGCTGAGATAGTCACGATAATCACGTTGAATCGTTGCTATTATTTGCATAATTGAACTCTTAGTTATTATTGTTAAACGGCTACAGCAACAGCCTAAATTTCTACTTGATAAATATACTCATCATTCTTTATCTATTTTTATCTGTCTGTTTTTATCTATCCACGTCAGCCATGACGTAATCAACACTGCCTAAGGTGGCAATTAAGTCAGCAACCATTTGCCCTTTACTGAGCAACGGCAGCATTTGTAAATGGGCAAAACTTGGCGTACGAATACGGGTGCGATAGCTCATGGTATTACCATCACTAATTAAGTGGTAAGCCATGATGCCTTTGGTCGCTTCCACTTCAACAGACACTTCTCCAGCAGGAATTACCGGCCCCCAGGAAACATTAACAAAGTGTGGAATAAGGCTGTCGATGTCTTGCATGGTTTTCGCTTTATCTGGCGGTGTAGTTTGCGGGTGCTCAGCTTTGTAAGGCCCTTCAGGCATATTATTTAAGCATTGCTCAATAATACGAATACTTTGACGCATTTCTTCTACCCGAACTCGGCAACGGTCGTAACAATCGCCGTTATGGCCAAGCGGCACTTCAAAATCAAATTGATCATAACCGCCATATGGGCGCTGTTTTCGAACATCCCATGAATAACCAGTGGCTCTTAAACCAGGGCCAGTAACGCCCCACTCCAATGCTTCTTGACTTGAATAAGCGCCAATTCCTACAGTGCGTTGTTTTAAAATGGAGTTTTGCATCACCATTTTTTCGTATTCATCTAAACGCTTAGGTAAGTAATTTACATAATCACGAACCAATTTATCCCAGCCTTTAGGTAAGTCTTGGGCGACACCGCCAATACGAAACCAGCTAGGATGCATGCGCGCGCCAGTAAAGGCTTCGATTATGCCAAACAGTTTTTCTCGGTCGATAAACATATAAAAAATCGGTGAGAGTGCACCAATATCTTGGGCAAATGTGCCGTAAAAAAGTAGATGAGATAAAATGCGAAACATTTCCGAAGTCATAATACGGATCATCTTGGCCCGATCAGGCACCGTTATACCAGCAAGTTTTTCAACTGCCATAACATAGGGGAAGTTATTCATTACCCCGCCAAGGTAGTCGATACGATCAGTATAGGGAATATAGCTATGCCATGATTGCCGTTCTCCCATTTTTTCAGCGCCACGATGGTGGTAGCCAATATCAGGCACACAATCAACAATTTCTTCACCGTCCATTTGTAAAACGATGCGAAACGCACCATGTACACTGGGGTGATTAGGTCCCAAGTTTAAAAACATAAAATCGTTGTTTTTACCTTGGCGTTGCATGCCCCATTTTTCAGGATGAAATTGCAGAGCTTGTTGCTCTATATCTTGCTGATATGGAGGAAGGGTAAAGGCTGGCATTTCGGTTGCGCGTGCTGGATGCGTTTTTAATAACGGGTGGCCTTGCCAAGTATTCGGCATTAAAATACGCGTTAAATAGGGATGTTGTTCAAAGACAATACCAAACATATCCCACACTTCTCGTTCGTACCAATTAGCATTTGCATAAAAGCGAGTCACGCTGGGCAAGGTTTTATTCTTGTTATTAAGCGCAACTTTTATTCGTATATCTTGATTACGTTCGTGAGAGCGTAAGTGGTAACTGATGGTAAAATCACTAAGATTATCGCCCTTATGCTGGCGCTCAGTTTCATCAATGGCGGTTAAGTCGAAACACATATCAAACGGCTTGGCTAAATCAACTTTTAATACTTGCATTAACTTGCATAATTGCGATTTATCCAGCCAAAAACTGTCAATATCATCGACAATATTTTCAATACTCTGGCAGGGGAATAAGGACAAGTCAGGCGCCAGCGCTAAAATTTCATCTAAAATCGGCACAGCTTTATTTGCTTGCCAACTTTTACTGGCCGTTAAGTTAATTTTATTGGTAGAAGTAGTATTCATATTAGCGACTCAATTAACACGAATCGGGTGAATCAAGATTAGTCACATTAATGCGCTGCTCATTTTTAATATCACGCAGTGAAGGCTTTTTAATTGATGAAACCGTTTGCTCTCCTACCACCCAACTTAATGGCCGAGGTTGATGTTCGATTGAATTTTGTAGAAGTAATAACGCTTCTAATAAGGCTTCAGGTCTTGGCGGACAGCCCGGCACATAAACATCAACAGGAATAAATTTATCAACGCCTTGTACAACACTGTAAATGTCGTACATGCCGCCAGAATTGGCACAAGCGCCCATGGAAATGATCCAGCGCGGCTCAAGTAGTTGCTCATATAAGTGCTGTACTACTGGCGCCATTTTGCGAAAACAAGTACCAGAAATCACCATTAAATCAGCTTGCCTTGGCGTTGCTCTGATCACTTCAGCACCGAAGCGGGCAATATCATGACGGGAAGTAAAGCTGGTGGCCATTTCCACATAACAGCAACTTAAACCAAAATTGAATGGCCAAATGGAGTTTTTCCGGCCCCAATTGATCATATCGTCAAGCTTTGCCATAAAAACATTTCGATTAAGCTCTTGCTCAATTTCTTGCTTAGACATGCTCATTTGTTCATCAAGCTTGGCTTTGGTTAATGACCATTGCATAACTAATGCCTCGATTTTTCTGGTGAGTGACTGTGTGGGTGATGATAGTTTGAAGTTTGGCTTAATTGCTGGCGTTGCAGCTGTTGTTGTCGAAACGGTTGATGGCGCTGTTTAAGGTCTAACGCACCAATTCGCCATATATACACCAGTGCCACCAGTAAAATAACAATAAAAATAGTGGCTTCAATAAAGCCTGCCCAGCCCACTTGTTCGAACGCGATCACCCAAGCAAATAAGTAAATAGTTTCTAAATCGAAAATAACAAAGAATATTGCGTACAAAAAAAAGTGATTACTAAAGCGGGTTTTATTGTCGTTAACTGAGATAACCCCCGACTCGTATGGCGTATTTTTAGCACGCGAATTAGTTTTTGGCCCTAAGACAAAAGACAGCACCATCATAAAAATAAGCAAGCCTATTAAAATAAGGAAGTAAGCCGCTATTGGCCAAATTTCTGCTAGTTGTTGAGACAAGCGTTAATCCTCGCGAAAAGTTCATGAAAATCAAAAGCGTGCATCCGTTAATAAAGCAAATTTTAAACGAATCAAAAGTAAAACTTAATATTCTAGTTCTTACTAAAACAAGCATAGTTCAACTTTTCGAAAATAAACATTTTCTTTTAATTTTCAATAACTTTACTTTTTAATAGCACGAGAATAATTAAGACATCTGCAAAGGATGACAACAGTGCTCGAACGAGCAGAAGTGATGAGAATGCGCAGATTTAAGAGTTAATATATACTCTAGCAACAGCCGCAATTGTTAAATTAATCGTTATTATTATTCTTATTCCATACCTCTAATAATCCGTGAAGCTTTCAAATTGAGTATAGAAAAGAATTTAACAATGCACAAAAAACAGACAAGTATAAATATTATAAGAAGCTCAGCTCACACCTTTAAATACAAAAACGGCTTTTACTAAAAGTAAAAGCCGTATATTAAGTTAGCTATGATATTAGCTACGAAGAAAGTGACTGACCTTGAAAGGTTTAAGCGCTATTCATCACTACCATTTAACAAGTTCTCAAAAGCAGATAGTTTATCAAGTGCCAAGCCATGTATAGATTTACGCGGATAACGCCCAGTACTACTAAGCTCTCCAGCTTGCTCTGCCATTAATATTTCTAGCGATTGATCAATATCTTCAACGGCGAAAATAGAAAACTTTCCTTGTTCAACCGCTTCAATCACTTCAGCGGAAAGCATTAGGTTAACGACATTGGTAGCAGGAATAATTACCCCTTGCTGACCAGTTAGTCCATTGTCTTTACACAAACGGTAAAAACCTTCAATTTTTTCATTTACACCGCCAATAGACTGCACTTCACCATGTTGATTTATCGAACCCGTTATCGCTATACTTTGGTCAATAGGTAAATTGGTGACGGCAGATATAAGTGCACAAAGTTCGGCCATTGACGCGCTATCTCCGTCGATATGTCCGTAACTTTGTTCTATTGCAATATTTGCTGATATAGTTACCGGAAAACTTTGACCATATTTATGACCTAAATAACCAGTAAGCAATAACACCCCTTTTGAGTGAATAGACTTACCTAAGTCAACTTCCCTTTCAATATCAGTAACGCCTTCGCTACCGGCATAAACGGTGGCAGAAATTCGCGCAGGTGTACCAAAAACGCTATCTCCTATTTCAAGCACAGTTAAGCCATTTACCTTACCAATATTTTTACCTTGAGTATCTATCAACACTTGGCGCTCAGTTATCTCACTATGCCAAGTTTCACTTAAGCGCCCAGTTCTTCGCTGTTTAGCAGCATGTGCGGCACGAATAAATTCAGCCGTTAACTTTCCTTCACCCGATGCTTTTTTCCATAAATATTGTGCTTCATCTAATAAGTCGTTCACTTGCACAATATTGGCGGAAATTTTTTGTTGATGTTCAGCGCGGCGTAGCGCATAACGTACTAATTCCACAATCGCTTCTTCAGTAACTTCAGGGTAATTATTTTGATAAGCCCGTTGACGAATTAAATTGGCGTAAGCGATTAAATTTGTTTCATTTTTTGTTAAGTGACGATCAAAGTCAGCCAGCACTCTAAACAACTCAGTAAATTCTTGATCGTAATCTTGCAAGGTATAATAAATTTCCGGATCACCCAGTAATATCACCTTAACGTTCAACGGTATTTGTTCTGGCTGTAAGCTATAAGCACCCGGCTGAGAATATTCTGAATAAGGGTTTTCTATGCTCACTTGTTGAGTTTTAAGTGCTAACTTTAAGCGCGACCACACCATTGGTTGCTGTAATAGCTTTTCAACATCTAACAGTAAATAACCGCCGTTAGCTTTGTGTAAAGCGCCCGGTCTGATCAGCCGATAACTGGTATAAACACTACCTTGAAAACTGGCAAAGTCCACATGACCAAACAAGTTTTGATAGGTCGGGTTTTGCTCATATACCACTGGCGCACCAGCATCTTTTTCCCTTTCAATTAATAAATTTGGTAAAAAGCGCTCAACCATTAATTTTCTATTTTCTTTATCGTTCGGGCTTTCATTGCTTTCATCGGCAAGAATTTCTAATACAGCATCAACAATATGGGCTTTTACCGTAGATAAATATTTTAATACCCCTAAGTTGGCCGCAAACTCATGTTCAAGCTCTTTAATAAAAGGCTTAATACTTTGCTCGGCAGTATCTATTTTTAACTTTTTCAGCTTAACCGAAGACGCTCTTTTCCATAACGGTAATTCGATTAATTGCTCAGAGAGCAAGTCTTCAAGCTCTGATAACAGCTGATAAAATTCACTGCGTTTGTTTTCTTCTAAATTAGCGAATTCTTTATCATTTAATGGTTTGCCGTCAACCAAAGGTGAAAAGCCAACTTCTCCACTTTCTTCATAAAGCACGACACTATTTTTAAGCGCGGTTTCTTCAACGATAGAAATAGCTTGGTCGTATTTTTGATTAAAGGCACGATCAATAGCCGTTTTCTGTCGTTGGTAGCTAGCATTATCAAAAATTTCAGGAAACAGGTTAAGTAAGTCATCTATAAAAGTATTAATGCGGGCAATTAATAATTTGCCATCGCCAGGGCTAACATAGAGTTTAAAAGGGGCGTGGTTATCATCAAAGTTATTGATGTAACACCATTCAGCAGGTGTTTCCTGTGCTTTGGCTTTTTCCGTTAAAATTTGTTTTATCAGTGTTTGACGCCCGGTGCCGTGTTCGCCCATAGCAAAAATATTAAAGCCGGGTGCATCCATCGACAAGCCAAAATCAAGCGCTTCTTTGGCACGTTCATGACCAATAAAAGCTTGTTTTTCGCCATCAGCTAATAGGCTATGTTCAAATAGCGACTTGCTAAGATTAGATGTTAATTGATTAGGATTAAGACGAAGTGTTTCAACGGTTTTTGTCATGCAAGAACTCACTATTAATGCTTAAAAAACAAGCAATTCAATTTAGAATAAGATTAAAATCTCAATTAATCTCAGTGTACTCTTTCGCATCAGCAATAAGCAAAAAAACTCATAGAATTTTATAAAAAAGTTTTAATAGATAAATAAAAGTTTATCTTCGAAATTAACTACTCATCTTTATAAGCCAAACGAGTAAATTCACTTCCACCACAATGTAAACACTCACTTACCGTGGTTAGATGACTAATCGCCATGGTTTGTTGGCAGTTATTACATTTTAGTTCACCAAAACCAATAATGTCACCACAGCGATAATCACCTTGGTGTTCAAAGTCATCACACAATTCAGCCCATTCAACTTGCGACTGATCGGTTACCTTGGCCAAATTTTGCCAAAAGGTTTCGTTAATCAGCCCTAAATAAAGCGAGTGTTGCGCTTGTTTTTGATTGAGTTGATAAAACTCTTTTAAGTCGTAACGAAAATTTTGAATAAACTGGCTCACTTTTTCTTCCGAAAGCGCCTCAGCAGCCAACGCATATTTTTTGGTTTGCTCGACAACTTCAATAACATTAGTTAATTCGTGAGAAGTTACATCGCTTAACCACAATTCAAGCTTGTCGTAGATTTTTTCAATGTTCTTTTCAATATTTTTTTCAACACTTTCGTTAACATCAGGGGCTTGCTTAACCATAACGACACTCCTTGTTTACACTGTTTAGCAATTAAGAATAAGCGCTAATAATTTCAGTATAGCAAAAGCATAATCGAACATAGCGCGCAGATTAGATTAATTAGCTGCTTCTCTTTGATTAAACTTGTCGATGGTTACTCAGATAAGGTATTCTATGGGGATATTTTTAATACGCCCATGGTCGTGCTAATACAATAACGTATTAGTTCTAAATACCAGTTGGCCTCCCTATATTAAGTGCTCGAGAAATCTTTAATGGAATCCACTTACAATCCGCAAGCTATAGAAGCCCAAGTTCAGAAATTTTGGACCGATAACCACACCTTTCGTGCAGAAGAAAATCCTGATAAAGAAAAATTCTACTGTTTAGCCATGTTCCCCTACCCAAGCGGTAGACTGCACATGGGCCATGTACGTAATTATTCATTAGGTGATGTAATTTCTCGCTACCAACGTATGCAAGGTAAAAATGTTATGCAACCTATGGGTTGGGATGCATTTGGATTACCTGCAGAAAATGCGGCGATTAAAAATAACTCTGCACCGGCAAAGTGGACATATGAGAATGTTGATTACATGCGTAACCAATTAGACTCATTAGGTTTTGCTTATGACTGGAGCCGCGAGCTAGCTACGTGTAAAAAAGATTACTACCGCTGGGAACAGTGGTTTTTCACCGAGCTTTATAAAAAAGGCATGGTATATAAGAAAAACGCCACGGTAAATTGGGATCCGGTTGACCAAACCGTATTAGCAAACGAGCAAGTTATTGACGGTCGCGGCTGGCGCTCTGGCGCTATTGTTGAGCGTAAAGAAATTCCCCAATGGTTTATCAAGATCACTGATTATGCGGAAGAGCTGATTAACGATTTAGACCAGTTAACCGAGTGGCCTGAACAAGTTAAAACCATGCAACGTAATTGGATTGGCCGAAGCGAAGGTGTTGAAATGACCTTCCAAGTTGCTGACTCTGACGAGAGCTTTGATATTTACACCACTCGCCCAGATACATTAATGGGTGTTACTTATGTGGCGCTTGCCGCGCAGCATCCATTAGCACTTGCTGCAGCGAACAATAATCCAGCATTAGCTGCTTTTATCGAAGAATGTAAAACCAATAAATCTACTGAAGCTGACATGGCGACAATGGATAAAAAAGGTGTTGATACTGGCTTAAAAGCGATTCACCCAATTACAGGTGAAATCGTACCAGTATGGGCGGCAAACTTTGTATTAATGGATTACGGCTCAGGCGCAGTTATGTCGGTACCAGGTCATGACCAACGTGATTACGAATTTGCTAAAGCCTATGGTTTAGAAATCAAACAAGTGATTACTGGCCAAGATGAAGACGATATTAACCTTGCTGCAATTACCGAGAAAAATACTTTAATTAATTCAGGTGAATTTGACGGTTTAGACTTTGACGCTGCTTTTAAAGCGATTTCAGCAAAACTTGTTGATGAAGGTAAAGGCCAAATAAAAGTTAACTACCGTTTGCGCGATTGGGGTGTGTCACGTCAACGCTATTGGGGTACGCCTATTCCAATGATCAACTTAGCTAATGGTGAGTCTGTGCCAGTTCCTGCTGACCAGTTACCGGTTGAATTACCAGAAGACGTTATTATGAATGGCGTAACCTCGCCAATTAAAGACGATCCTGCTTGGGCAAAAACCACTTTCAATGGTGAAGACGCCTTACGTGAAACTGATACCTTCGACACCTTTATGGAGTCGTCTTGGTATTACGCACGTTACTGTTCACCAAATGATGATAGCCAAATGTTAGATCCTGCTAAAGCTAATTACTGGTTACCGGTTGATCAATACATTGGCGGTATTGAACATGCCATTTTACATTTACTTTACGCACGTTTTTTCCATAAATTATTACGTGATGCTGGTATGGTAAATTGTGATGAACCATTTAAAAAATTACTGTGTCAAGGCATGGTATTAGCTGATACCTATTACCGTGAAGCTGACAACGGCGGTCAAGAGTGGATTTCGCCAACAGATGTTGAAGTTGAACGTGACGAGAAAGGCGCAGTTACCGCAGCGCTAAGTAAATTAGACGGCCAACCTGTACTTTCAGCAGGTATGAGCAAAATGTCTAAGTCAAAAAACAACGGCATCGACCCACAAGAAGTTATCAATAAATACGGCGCAGATACCGTGCGTTTATTTATCATGTTTACTTCACCGCCAGAGCAAACTTTAGAATGGTCTGACTCAGGTGTTGAGGGCGCGCATCGTTTCTTAAAACGGGTTTGGAAATTAGTACACGACTTTAAAGCAAGTGGTGACGCTGGCAGCCTTGAAGGTTTAAGTTTATCTGGCAGTCATAAAGCACTCCGCCGAGCATTGCACAAAGCCATTGGTAAAGTCAGTGATGACATTGGTCGTCGTAATACTTTTAATACCGCGATTGCTTCAATCATGGAATTAATGAACCATTTAGCCAAAGCGCCATTAGACAGCGCCGAAGATAGAGCGGTAATGAAAGAAGCCGTTGAAGCGGTTATCTTAATGTTAGCGCCAATTGTGCCACACATGTGTCACCACTTATGGAGCGAATTAGGTAAAGCTGAAATTATTGAAGACGCGTTATGGCCAGTGGTTGACGAAAGTGCTTTAGTTGAAGATGAAAAACTTATCATAGTGCAAGTAAACGGTAAGCTACGCGCTAAAATCACCGTTGCTGCTGATATTTCTTCAGACGATATTCAAGCAGTTGGTTTGGCCGACGACAATGTCAGCAAATTTATTGAAGGTAAAACCGTACGTAAAGTAATTTATGTTCCAGGTAAGCTTTTAAATATTGTTGCTAACTAGGCTAAAGCCGCTTAGCCATAAAGAGTATTTATGAAACAATTTTTGACGCAAATAAAATTAGCTACCAGCCTTGTGCTGGTAGTAAGTTTATTAACCAGTTGTGGTTTTAAGCTGCGTGGTGATTATTTATTAGCGCCAGAGCTGCAAACTCTTTATGTTAGCTCGGTTGATCAACACGGTGAATTAACCAGATTATTTAAAAAGCATTTAAAAATGAATAACGTTAATGTTTTACCTCATTACCAAGTAGGTAAAGCAGAAATACGTATTCTTAAAGACAGTTTAGATCGCCGCACCTTGTCTTTATTTCCAAACGGGCAAGTAGCTGAATACGAGTTAATTTACACCGTTCGCTATCAAATTCGTATGGAAAATAAAGAGCCGCAAGACTTTGTATTCGAACTAAATCGTGACTATCAAGACGACCCAAACGTCGCTTTAGCTAAAAGCCGAGAGCTTTCATTGATGCTCAGTGAAATGCGCCTTTCAGCCGTTGACCGAATATTACGAGGCATGGCAAGCGTTCAACTTTAACGCCACTGCTTATATTAGTTAACTTATGAAAATTTATCATAACCAATTGCCAGCTACACTCAATCAAGGTTTTAAACCAGTGTGGATGGTTTTTGGTGATGAGCCTTGGCAAAAAAACGATGCGCTGCAAGCGATTAAAAAGCATGCGCAGCAGCAAGGTTTTGATGAAGTTATTCGTTTTAGCGCCGATGAAAAGTTTGACTGGCACCAAGTAGTTGATGAATACCAAGCAATGAGTTTATTTGCCAGCCAACGTATTATTGAAGTTGAGCTAGTTAATGTAAAAGTTAATGAAGCGGCGAGTAAAATATTAGTTGAGCTTAGTGAGCATTTTCATCAAGACGTACAACTGATTTTTCATGGCGCAAAACTCGATGCTACTCAGCAAAGAAAAAAGTGGTTTAAGAGTTATGAAAAAGTCGGCTGTTTTTTACCTTTATACGATATTGAAGGTAAACAACTTCAGCAATGGTTAAACCGCCAAGCTAAGCAACTACAAGTTAACTTAGCGCCAGAATTATCACCGCTATTAATTGATTTATTTGAAGGTAACTTACCCGCGCTTGAGCAAGAGCTGCAAAAGCTGTCATTGTTATTTGGTCAACAAGCAATAAGTATTGATGACGCAGAGCAGTTAGTGATCAAACAAGCCAAATTTAACCCCTTTCAAGTGATTGATGCCATACTTATTGGCGATTTAGCCAAGTGCATGGCGATGTTAGAACAATTACAACAAGAAGGTTGTGCCGTAGGCCAACTTATATGGGTTATTCATAAAGAAATTGCGCAACTACATACCATGTTAGAGCGCCTTGGGGCAGGTGATAATCACAACCAGCTTTTCAAAGATTATCGTATTTGGGATAAACGTAAGCCTTTATACCAAAATGCTTTAACCAATATTTCACTGGCCAATATTAGACAAGCACAAGCTCGGCTTGCACAAACTGATTTGATCAGTAAAACTACCAGTGATTTTAACGCATATTTATTGCTCGCGGATGTGTGTATTAGCTTATACCACGGCCAAATAACCAAACAATATAGCCTTGAATATGAGTATGCCTAATAGCGTAAAAAACACACCTTGCCAAAATAGAATCGGCCTTTTTGGCGGCACCTTTGACCCTATTCATTATGGGCATATTAATACCGCTAACCATATTGCTAATTGGCTTTCCTTAAAAGAATTATCGCTTATTCCTTGCCATATTCCGCCTCATAAAAGCAGTGCCTCAGCCACAGCACAGCAACGCGAAGAAATGGTCCAATTAGTATGCAACCAGCAACCTTTATTTACCCTCGACAACCGAGAGCTAACTAAAACCTCAACCTCTTATACCGTTGAAACCCTAGCGCAAATAAAACAAGAGCACCCTAACAGCTGTTTGTTTTTTATTATCGGCATGGACTCACTCTTAAGCTTTACCACTTGGCATCGCTGGCAAGAAATTCTTAAACTAGCCCATATAGTTGTTAGTACTCGTCCCGGTTATAATTTAGCGAATAGTAATCAAGCGACAAAAGATTTATTAACAAAACACTTAGCTGATAGCCTTTCAGCAATAACCAATAAAAGTTCGGGTTGTATTTTGCTAAGCCCAGAAAATAACCACAATATTTCATCCTCTCAAATACGGTGTTCGTTAAAAGAACAACTTCCCGTACAAAATTTATTGCCAGAAAACATTTATCGTTACATTAATCGTTACAAACTTTATCTATAACAGGTAGAATAGCGAAAATTTCTGGGTTGAATTTAACTGCGGTTAACGAGATCTAGAAATAGTGTTATTATTAAGATAATTTGAAATTAAAGAGAAAGAACTTTGCCCACCAAAATGAAAGAAGATGCACTAAACGCATTTATAATTGAAAAAATTGAAGACATGAAAGGCCGTGATATTGAGATTTTAAATATCACCGGAAAAGCCAGTTTTGCTGATTACATGATCGTTTGCTCTGGTAACTCAAATCGCCATGTTAAATCTCTAGCTCAATCAATTGCAGCTGAATGTCGCGCAGAAGGTCTTGAACCTTTAGGTATGGAAGGTAATGATGTTGGTGAATGGGCGTTAGTCGATTTAGGTAACGTTATCGTGCACATAATGACTGACAGCACACGCGACCTTTATCAACTTGAAGAACTTTGGAGTTAAATAACCGCATATGCGTTTAACTCTTTACGCAGTTGGTAACAAAATGCCAGCTTGGGTAAGCCAAGGTTTTAATGAATATTGCCGCCGTTTCCCCAGAGACTTATCATTTCATTTAGTTGAAATTCCCCCGGGAAAACGTGGTAAGAATGCCGATATCGCCCGTATTCTTGAAAAAGAAGGCGAATTAATGCTTGCCGCTATCCCTAAGGGCAGCCGAATTGTTACGCTAGAGGTGGAAGGTAAACCTTGGACCACACCACAACTAGCACAACAATTAGAGCGTTGGCAGCACGACGGTCGCGACGTAGCTCTATTAGTAGGCGGCCCTGAAGGTTTAGCCCCTGCCTGCATTCGTGCATCAGAACAAAAATGGTCGTTATCAGCCCTTACTTTACCTCACCCTATGGTTAGAATTTTCCTCGCTGAAAGTTTATATCGTGCGTGGAGCATTAATAACAATCACCCTTACCACAGAGAATAGGACGCATAAAGTTTAATGGGCCAAAGAAAACGCGTTGCCATTCGAAACCACAGTGCAGAAGCCAACCTATTCGCACGCAGAACCTTTATTGCTTTTTTTGGTGTTTTGGTGATGTTGCTACTTTTATTTAGCAATATTTTTGACTTAGAAGTTACCTCTTATGAAAAGTATCAAACCCGCTCAAATAAAAACCGCATTAAAGTTTTACCGGTAGAGCCCAACCGCGGCTTAATATATGACCGCAATGGTGTATTACTCGCTGAAAACCGTCCGATTTACAGCTTAGAGATGATCCCGGAAGACGTTAAAAATCTCGAACAAACCGTGAAAGAACTTGGTGAGCTATTAGAGATCAGCGCAGAAAAACAGGCCAATTTTTTAAAAAACATTAAACGTAAACGCCGTTTTAAACCAGCAGAATTACATCCAAGATTAAGCGATCATCAAGTAGCGCTATTTTCAGTTAATCAGCATAAATTTCCTGGGGTTTTTATCGATGCCCGCCTGAAGCGTTATTACCCATTTGCAGATTTAACCACCCATACTTTAGGTTACGTCGCTCGCATTAATCAACGCGACGAAATTAAACTTGCAGAGCAAGGGCTAAAAGATAATTACGCCGCCACCCATAATATTGGCAAGCTCGGTTTAGAGAAGTATTACGAACAACAATTACATGGCAAAGTGGGCCATCAAGAAGTTGAAATTAATAACCAAGGTCGTATTGTCCGCACTTTAGCTTATACTCCGCCGGAATCTGGAAAAGACTTAACCTTAACCCTAGACATTGAATTACAAATGATCGCCAAGCGGGCATTATCAACCAAACGTGGCGCAATTGTGGCATTAGATCCACGCGATGGTAGCATTTTAGCCATGTATTCAAACCCGAGTTACGACGGCAATTTATTTGTTCATGGCATCAGCAGTAAGAATTACAAAAAGCTATTAGAAAACAGACAACTACCTCTTGTTAATCGTACCTTGCAAGGCTATCCACCTGCCTCAACAGTAAAACCCTTTATTGCCCTACTCGGCTTAGAAGAAAAGGTAATTACCCCAGATACTAGGATTTGGGATCCCGGTTGGTATCAACTAGAAAATGTTGAAAAGAAATACCGAGATTGGAAAAAATGGGGCCACGGCTGGGTTGACTTAACCAAGTCGATGGAGCAGTCATGTAATGTTTATTATTATGATTTAGCCAAAAAACTTGGCATCACAAAAATTAGCAACATGATGGAAAAGTTTGGTTTTGGCGACTATACCGGTGTCGACTTACATGAAGAAAGCCGAGGGATAATGCCCAGTACCCAATGGAAACGCGCGCGCTATAATCAACCATGGTATGGCGGTGAAACCCTCTCTATTGGCATAGGACAAAGTTATTGGACGGCAACGCCATTACAACTATCACAAGCGCTGTCAGTAATGGTTAACAAGGGTAATATTAAAGTGCCACATCTATTAAAGTCGATATCTGAAAAAGTCATGGATGAAGCAGGAGAAAACCTTGTTAGCGTTAATACTGATGTGATTTATGACGAAAAACCACCAATTGAATTAAAGCAGCGCAAAAACTGGGATCTCGTGCTAGATGGTATGCACAATACCGTACAAAAACTTGGCGCTACCGCTCATAACGCATTCAAAGGCGCACAATATGACGCAGCAGGTAAAACCGGCTCTGCACAAGTAGCGAATATTAAGCAAGATGAAAAATATGACGCTAAAACCACCCAAGAAAGTAAGCGTGATAATGCAATGTTCGTAGCTTTTGCCCCCTATGAAAAACCGGAAATTGTTATCGCTGTTGCCATAGAGAACGTTGCTATAGGCGGCGGCGCTACCAACGCAGCTCCAGTGGCGAGACAAGTTATGGATCAATACTTTGGAAAAAGGGTGATCACCAGTCACGATAAAAGTCGTCATCCGCACCATGATAAACAATACCGCGTTAAACCTTTGAAAAAGGCAGGATAAACACAGTGCGCTCTACCGGACAAGACCAAGAAAAACTACGCAGTATTTGGCAACGCCTACATATTGATGCGTGGCTATTATCAGGCTTGTTAGCTTTAATGGTGCTAGGTTTATTTGTGCTATATAGCGCAGGTGGTCAAGAAGTAGCAATATTATATCGCCAAGGTGTGCGCTTAGGTATATCACTGCTGGTCATGTTTTTTGTCGCACAAATTCCGCCGACAGTTTACCAAAAATGGGCTGTGCCGGTTTTTATCCTCGGCTTATTGATGTTAGTTGCAGTACTCGCTTTTGGTCATGTTGGTAAAGGTGCACAGCGTTGGTTAGATCTAGGTTTTATGATGTTTCAACCCTCTGAGGTAATGAAGCTCGTCGTGCCAATTATGATCGCTTGGTATATCAGCCAAGATCGGCTACCAGCAAAGCTTAAAGATATTGTTATCGCGTTTATATTAGTTTTACTGCCAACGTTATTAATTGCTAAGCAACCTGACTTAGGCACCTCATTATTGATTGCCAGCTCAGGAATATTCGTAATTTTTCTTGCCGGCGCTAGCTGGAAACTTATTGGCAGTTGTGTTGGTTTAGCCTCAGCTTTTGCGCCTATTTTATGGATGTTTTTGATGAAAGATTATCAAAAACAGCGCGTACTTACTTTCTTAAACCCTGAACAAGACCCGTTAGGCTCTGGCTATCATATCATTCAATCAAAAATTGCCATTGGCTCTGGCGGTATTGACGGCAAAGGTTGGCTACAAGGTACACAGTCACAATTAGAATTTTTACCAGAGCGCCATACCGATTTTATTTTTGCGGTATTTAGTGAAGAGTTTGGTTTAATTGGCGTTGCGTTATTGCTATCAGTTTATTTATTAATTGTGATGCGCGGCTTATGGATTGCCGTAAATGCCCAACAAGCCTTTACCAAATTACTTGCTGGTAGTATTACCCTAACCTTCTTTGTTTACGTATTTGTGAATATCGGCATGGTGTCAGGTTTATTACCTGTGGTTGGCGTACCACTACCGCTAGTGAGTTATGGAGGTACATCAATGGTGACATTAATGGCAGGTTTTGGCATGCTAATGGCTATTAGCACCCATCGACGCTTTATTGCTTAGCTACTCAATACTCAACCTATAACCCATTACCCAAAAGGTTTATTTGTGAAACTCGTTGTTTTCCCTCTACTGGTCACATTATTACTGAGCGCTTGTAGCTATAATCAAGGCAGATATAATCAAAAAAATGACAGTACCCCGGTTAGAATTCCTACCTCGGCTGAATTACACGATGCTATTCCTAGAATAGAAAAACCAAGCCGAGGCGGCAATAAAACTTACAGTGTATTTGGTAAGCAATACCAAGTGCTAAAGTCTGCTAAAGATTTTGAACAAACAGGTATCGCATCATGGTACGGCAATAAGTTTCATGGCCATTTAACTTCTAATGGTGAAATTTATGATATGTATTCAATGAGCGCCGCTCATAAAAACTTGCCCTTGCCCACATATGTAAAAGTTACCAATTTAGCCAATAATAAGTCAACGATAGTTCGAGTAAATGATCGTGGTCCCTTTCATCAAGACCGCGTTATAGACCTGTCTTACAGCGCCGCCTATAAATTAGATATACTCAAAACCGGTACCGCTAAAGTGCATATTGAAGCGATAGAAAAATCACCTGCCGCAAAAGTTACAACATCAGTCCCAGCACCAGCACAGCCAGAAAACCAAGTTAAAGATATTGTTTCATCTAAAAAAGAAGCCAACAAAACCACGTCAAAAACAGCGCAAAAAACATTACCAAAGCCAACCTACATTCAAGTATTTGCCACTAAAAATTTAGACGTAGCTAAAGCCACTACGCAAAAATTAACCAGCCAGTTAACTTCAAAAATATCGAGTTCATATAAGCAAAAAGTTATTTATCCATACAGTAATGGAATCTTTCGTATTTTTGTCGGTCCAATCACCCAATTAAGTGAACAAACCAGCATTTTAGCCCAGCTAAAAAAGCTTGGTTATGCAAATGCTTATGTAAAAGCAAAAATAAACTAATATCGAAACAATTTCTGACTATTGGCGCATAGTAAACATAGATAAAAATGATATACTAACGCGGATTTTGTACACATTTTTCAACCTATTTATACTTTAAAGGATCACCATGCCTCATTATCTGGCGAACAAAATAGCGATAACGCGCACTAAACTCTCCACTCTTATCGGTGCTCTTGCTTTTAGCGTTGTAACTATTACTCAAGCAGCCGCTATTATTCCCTCAGCTCCAGACATTAATGCCAAAGGTTATATTTTATTAGATTACACCACAGGTAAGGTTATTGCCGAAGGTAACGCCGACAGTCAATTAGCACCAGCGTCATTAACTAAAATGATGACTAGCTATATTATTGGTAAAGAAATTGAAGCCGGTAACATTAGCGCTAATGACAAAGTTAAAATTAGCGAAAAAGCTTGGGCTAAAAACTTCCCTGATTCTTCAAAAATGTTTATTGAAGTAGGTACCGAAGTTAGCGTTGACTTACTCAACCAAGGTATTATTGTTGCCTCAGGAAACGATGCTTGTGTAGCTATGGCAGAGCATATTGCTGGCAGCGAAAGCGCCTTTGCTGATTTAATGAATGCCCACGCTGAACAGTTAGGCATGAGCAGCAGTTATTTTGAAAATAGCCATGGCTTAGACAGCTCAGAGCACGTAACGACACCACGCGATATGGCGACCTTAGCCATAGCTTTAATTCGTGATGTGCCAGATGAATTTGCCTTATACAAGCAAAAATCTTTCACTTACAACAACATCAAACAATTTAACCGCAATAGCTTATTGTGGGAAAAAAGTATGAATGTTGACGGTTTAAAAACTGGCCATACATCAAATGCTGGATATAGCTTAGTAACAACCGCCACTAAAAATAACATGCGTTTAGTTACCGTAGTTATGGGTACCAGCAGCGAGCGGGCTCGTAAAGAAGAAAGTAAAAAATTATTAAACTACGCTTTCCGCTTTTTTGAAACTTACACTCCATATAAAGCCGGTGAAAAATTTGTTAGTAACCGTGTCTGGATGGGCGATAAAAAAGAACTCGACTTAGGCATTTTAGTTGATACTCCAATTACGATTCCTCGCGGTCAACGTAAAAATTTACAAGCGAATTTTGAATTAAACGAGCGCTTAACTGCGCCATTAGCTAAAGGCACTGTAGTAGGAAAACTGTTCTTACAATTAGACGGTGAAGATATTGCTGATTACCCGTTAGTTACTTTAGATGAAGTCAATGAAGGCAGCCTATTTGATCGCGCTCTTGACTACGTAAAACTGCAGTTTGTTGAATAGTCTCTTTTTATATGACAGATATTGTCTATTTAAACGGTGATTATATTGAAAAATCATCGGCAAAAATCTCGGTCTTAGACCGAGGTTTTTTATTTGGCGACGGTATTTATGAAGTTATACCGGTATATAAATCAAGCCCCTTTCGCTTAGCTGAGCATATTGAACGCTTAAATTATTGCGCCAACGCAATTGGCTTAAACTCTCCGCACGACCTTGCTCAATGGCAGAGCATTATTGACACTGTTATTGAAAAAAACGGCGGTGGTCACTTATCAATATACTTGCAATTAACTCGCGGCGTAGAGCAGCAACGCCAGCACGACTTCCCTGAAAATACTCCATTAACAGTATTAGTAATGGCAAATCCATTAAGCCCTGCCATTGCCAAGCTGAGTGCGATAAAAACCACCTTGCTAGATGATATTCGCTGGCAAAATTGTCATATCAAATCAATTTCCTTGTTGGGTAATATATTGCTACACCAACAAGCGAAAGCCTTGGGTTATCAAGAAGCGATTTTGCATCGTGAAGGTATAATTACCGAGGGCAGCACCACCAATGTTTTTCTGGTAAAAAACAATGAAATTTATACACCGCCCAAAAGTCACCATATCTTAGGTGGGATCACTCGTGAGCTTATTATTGAATTTTGCCAGCAACTGAGCATTGTTGTTCATCAACAGCAAATAACCATTGATGATATATATCAAGCAGATGAAGTTTGGTTAGCAAGTTCTTCGCGGGAAATTAGCCCTGTCACCCAGATTAATGATAAAATAATAGCCACAGGTGCCATTGGCCCAACAACCCAAAAAGTGCATAAAGCTTTTCAAGCCTTCAAGCAGTCACTAATGACCCAAGGCAGTTAGCTTTTGCTGACACTGAACTAACACAGTATTGAGAAAGAAATGAAAACCAAGTTTGACGAATTATTAGATTTTCCTACGGTATTAAATTTTAAAGTAATGGGCGTTGCTTGTGACGAACTGCCTGACTTAATTATTGCTGAATTACAAAAGCATAGCCCAGGTGATTACTCGCCCAAAATAAAACCTAGCTCAAAAGGTAATTATCACTCAGTTTCAATCGCGGTAACTGTTACTAGTAAAGACCATATTGAAACCATTTATAAAACGCTAACCGCCATTGAACAAGTGCGCTACGTATTATAAGTAAGCTATTCTTAAAGCAAATACCCCTACTGTTTTTACGGTGTATATCCACGGTTATTACTCTATAATAGCGCCGAAAAAGTAACACAGCTAAAAACAGCATTAAAATTTACGAGATGTAAACTTGCAACATACTTTGATTATTCGACAACTTGCTCAAATGGATTACACCCAAGTGTGGCAAGCAATGCAAAACTTTACCGACAATCGTGACGAGAATACCGCCGATGAATTATGGTTAGTAGAGCACCCTGCGGTATTTACCCAAGGACAAGCAGGCAAAGAAGAACACTTATTAATGCCGGGCGACATTGAAGTGGTAAAGGTTGATCGTGGCGGACAAGTAACTTATCACGGCCCTGGCCAACAAGTGATTTATTTCCTGATCAACCTACGTCGCAGAAAGTTAGGCGTGCGAGAATTAGTCACCTTAATTGAAGATGGCATCGTTGCCGCTCTCGCTGAGTTTGGCATTGAAGCAAGTCCAAAAAAAGAAGCGCCAGGCGTTTATGTAAACGATAAAAAAATCGCCTCATTAGGGTTGCGTATTCGCAAAGGCTGCTCATTTCATGGTTTAGCCTTAAATGTAAATATGGACCTATCACCGTTTTTACGCATTAACCCATGTGGCTATGCAGGTCTTGAAATGATACAAACTTGCGATATAAGTGAGCTTAATAGCGTTGAAGATGCAGGCAATACCTTAGTAAAACATTTAGCTAAATTACTTAAAACACAAAACCTTAGTAACACTACTGGACTGGATATATCACATGACTACTAAATCATCACGCATGGCTCCGGGTACTAAATTGCGTGACGCTGATAAATTAGCGCACATCCCTATTCAAGTTGTTAGCTCAACCAAAGAAAGCATGTTGAGAAAACCAGACTGGTTACGCATTAAACTGCCACGCAGCTCTGAGCGTATCGACGGCATAAAATCAGCTTTAAGAAAACACGAGCTACATTCAGTATGTGAAGAAGCGTCTTGTCCAAACTTGGCGGAATGTTTCAACCACGGCACGGCAACCTTTATGATTTTAGGTGATATTTGTACTCGTCGCTGCCCATTTTGTGATGTTGGCCACGGTCGTCCACTAGCGCCAAAAGCAGATGAACCAGAAAAACTAGCGTTAACCCTAAAAGATATGAAACTTAAATATGTGGTGATCACTTCAGTTGATCGCGACGATTTACGTGACGGCGGCGCGCAACAGTTTGCTAGCTGTATCAGTGAAATCGCAAAACATGCACCACATACTAAAGTTGAAATTTTAGTGCCTGATTTCCGTGGTCGTATGGACCGCGCTTTAGAAATTTTAAATCAAAGCCCGCCGCACGTTTTTAACCATAATTTAGAAACCGCGCCACGCCTATATACCAAAGCGCGCCCGGGTGCTAACTACCAATGGTCGTTAGATTTATTGAAAAAGTTTGGAGAAGCTAATCCAAGCGTACCAACCAAATCAGGTTTAATGGTTGGCCTTGGCGAAACCAATGAAGAAATATTACAAGTAATGCGTGACCTACGTGCGCATGGCGTTACCATGTTAACCATTGGTCAATACTTACAACCAAGTAAAGATCACTTGCCGGTTGAGCGTTACGTTCATCCTGACGACTTTGACATGTTTAAAGCCGAAGCTGATAAAATGGGCTTCGAACATGCCGCTTGTGGACCTTTGGTTCGTTCAAGCTACCATGCTGACAAACAAGCCGCTGGTGAAGAAGTTAAGTAAATACAACTAACAAGTTTTAAGCGAAAAGCTACAAGTGTCATGCTTGTAGCTTTTTTATTGCGTTAAGTTAAAGTTAAGTTTCACTTATTCTTAGCTAGGTTTTATCGCAACTAGCTGAGCAATTGCTTGGCTATTTCCTATCGACTCTGAAGATGTAATACCTTCAAAATAATGGCTTATCTGCCAATCTGAAAATAGTGTTCTAAGCTCGTTAGGCTTTAATAAAAAATCTGGATTTTTCGGGCGACCAAATTCAGCTTGCTTACAAGTAAAGGTTTCATACATGATAAAACCACCAGGCGCTATCGCCTGCTTTATCTGCTCAAACAAGTCGC
The DNA here is from genome assembly GCA_947501935.1 of uncultured Alteromonadaceae bacterium. Taxonomy (GTDB): domain Bacteria; phylum Pseudomonadota; class Gammaproteobacteria; order Enterobacterales; family Alteromonadaceae; genus CANMXU01. Next base: position 18,393 of record CANMXU010000008.1, on the reverse strand, counting down.
GATGTAAATAACGAAATACCATAATGCCTGCATATTTTTTATCAGCTAATTCACTAAAATTTGGCTGTTCAAAATCAACCGACCAAAAAGAAGCATTTTGAGAGTTTGTAGCTGAGCCTTCTGTCAAATATTGCACTTGTAAGTCAGCTTTAATTTGCTCTAAGGCTTCATCATTTCTATCAGCAAACTCAACGTTAATCTTTAGCTCTTTTGGCTCAACTGCCTTTGAGAGTATTTCTTGTATATGTGACAGTAGATATTTTCCATTTCGGCCACCTCCACAAGCTAAATCAAGAACAGGGAGTTCACCAAGTTCTTTGCTAGATAAAACATCAGTCACTAGGCCAATATTTTCGCTTAAAAGTGTTGCCGCTTTACTCATACCTTAATGCCCTTTTAACCTTTTAACCTTTTAACCTTTTAACCTTTTATGTCGTCAATAGATTTAATTTTTTTGAAATGTAAAAAAGAGAAATAACGCACCGAACTGGGGGCATGTGAAATAACCCCAGAAAGTAAAATCATCACGACAAGCAAATGCCAAGCCCATTGCGGGTAATAAAAAGTGCCGCTTAACAAAGCTAGCTTAATATAGATGACTAAACCACGAACTTGCACAAACCAAAGAATATTCGAGAATGCCTCTAACACTAATAAACCAACTCCCGAACTTATCGCAAGTAGCCAATAAAAAGCCATAGGAGTAGCCGTTATCACTGACGAAAAAACGCCGGCAATACCCAGAATATGTAAACTTCTTAAGCTTATTTTTAGCCAACGTTTACCGGTAAAGTTAGGGATAAAAGCGGTTTTCATAATCAAGTACGTATCTGGAATAAAGATTGATCTTAAGGAAGCTGTTTAAGCTTGTCAAAACATCGTAGACAAATATAATTAAAAACTTATCTACCCATTATCGGAGCAGCGATGGCAATTACCAATAAAGAAACAGCTCAGCATTATAGTTGGGGGAGTAATTGTGACGGTTGGCATTTAGTACAATCTAAAAATTTGAGTGTGATCCAAGAGCGTATACCTAGTGGCTGTAGTGAAGAACGGCACTTTCATCACAAAGCTGAGCAATTCTTTTTTATTTTATCTGGCATTGCCACTATGGAAATGGATGGGGAAATTTTCACACTAGCTGCTAACTCAGGTATACATATTGCTTCAGGCGCTAAGCATCAATTAAGTAATAACCATGCTGAAGATTTACATTTTATTGTTACATCAACACCGCCGAGTCATGGCGATAGAAGTAATGTCTAAGCAAATACAAAGTTATCAGACCTGCTAAAAATAAGCTGTTGCTTACTACTTATTATTTACGGCTTTATGTTTTATTCCTACTGAATCACCACTTTTTCACCATCACTTAAGCGTTCAGCACCGCGAATGGCGACTTGGTCGCCGTGTTTTAATTCGCCTTTTACAGAAACCCGCTCAACATTGCCTTTACCTACAGTTACCGGTAAACGCTGTACGATATTATTACGGTCAACTTTAACTACATAAGCACCATCTTTTCTTAGAATTAACGCGTCTCTATGTACGGTTAAGCTTTCTTTAGCCGCTTGAATAGGCACAGTAATTCTTACTAATTGCCCCGCAGCCCAAACACGATTTACATGTTCAGGAATATCAATACGTACCTCAAAGGTTTGTGAACGCGCATCGGCACGAGGAATTTTTGCCGAAACAGGCGCTTCAATAATTTGCTCGTTGGCTTGTATCGTTAATACATGCCCCTTGTTAACAAAACCAAGATATTTCACCGGAATAAACAAACGAGCTTCTAAATGTTCAGTATCTAAAAACATCAATAAAGTATCGCTGCGATTAATATCAGTGCCTGCGCGCACGACTCTTTCGGTTACCACGCCGGCAAAAGGAGCTTTGATGGTGGCTCTGCTGAGTTGGTCTTCGATTTGTTTTAACTTTAATTCGGCAATTTCAATATCTGCTTGGGCTAGTTCATATTTAGAACGGTTTTGATCAAGCTGAAATTGTGAAGTGGCTTTGGTTTTACTTAGCTTTTGCAAACGGCTCAGCTCATTTTTTAAATAAGTAACATTAATTTGGGCACGTTTTAATTCCGCCACTTGCTCTGCGCGGCGTAATTGTAGAGGTAGTAAATCCATTTTAACCAGTACTTGACCCTGTTCAACAAAATCTCCCGGCTGAGCTAACCAGTCTAGTCGACCGTCAACACCTGCGGTAATTGGGATATGTGAACGGCTATGTAAAGTTGCATTTAGTTGTGTAGTCGCTGCGAGTGAGATTTGTTGAACTTGGTCAATTTTTACCGGTTTGTCAGGCTTAGCTGTTGTTTCAGCAGCGTAAACAGTGAAGTTAAACACTGTGCCGATAACCACAAGTAAAAGCGTGGTTAAGCGTATTTTCGCCACTGATTGTTGAATTTTTATAGTCATTTTACCTCCTAGAACATATGCTGATTTTCAGCTTATTACGCTCGTACTCGTCTTGATTTAATTACTGATAACTTAGCGATATTATTATCGTTTTCATTATCATCACTTTCATTTTTATCATCCAAATTATCACTAGCTTGTTCGCCCATACGTAATAAGCTTGGAAATAAAACTAAGGTAAAAATTGCACTTATCATCATACCGCCAACAATAACGGTTGCTAAGCCTCGATATATTTCGCTACCGACCCCCGGCATTAACATCAGCGGTAACATGCCAAACAAGCTGGTAAGCGTGCTCATATATACAGGACGAGCTCGAAAACGTACAGCTTGTGCAACGGCATTAGTGCGGCTTAGTCCTTGCTTTTCTGCTTGTCTGGTTTGATCAACTAATAAAATCGCATTGTTAACCACCAAGCCAAGTAAAATAATAAAACCTATCATGGTTAACAAATCGAGTGACTGATAACTAAACACATTCAAAACATTTAAAGCGATAACGCCGCCAGCCACAGCTAATGGCATAACTAGCAATACCAATAAACTATCTTTTGCTGATTTAAATAACGCGGTCATTAACAAAAATAAAATGATCAAGGCTAAAACAAAGTTTTTGATCATATCTGTTATTGCCGACGCCATTTTATTGGCATTACCACTTAATATAATAGAAGCGCTGCTGGGCAGGTTTTCCTGCATTTTAGGCAGCACTTGCTCATTTATTATTACAATAGCTTCTTCTAACGACATGGTTGCTGGAGGTGATACTTGAATGCTAACGGTGCGTTTGCCGTCAACACGCAATAATTGTGTTGGTCCTGCGGTTCGAGTAATTTCTGTTAACTCACCGATAGTTTGGCTTCCCGCCAGCGGCGAATAAATGGGTAACGATGCTAATTCATCAGGTGTGCGCCATTTTTCGCCTCGTAAAATAACATTTACTCTATCGTTGCCATCAAAATATTCACCAATAAATAAGCCACTGGTATAGGCTCTTATGGCATCAGCAACATCATGACGACTTAAGCCTGCTTGAGTAATACGTTGATCATTGGGCACTAAGTTCAGCTCTGGCTCTGCCAAGCTTAAACTTGGTCTAGGAAATGCCGTAGTATTTGGCATCGCGCTATTTATCGCGGCAATACCTGTTTTGGCAACCGCCATTAAGCTTTCAAGATCAGAGCCTTTAATGTCGATATCGACGGTGCGACCATTGCCTCCTCCGGAAACATTGATCATTGAACCACGAAACAAAAAGATTTGAGTATCAGGTAAGTCCCCCAAGACTTGCTTGCGCACCACTGCCATTAACTCTTCAACACGCGTTGGGTCAGCCGCATAAATAAAACCACCGGTATTACCAGCGCCATAAGAGTAAAAATTATAGCTTTTAATTTTTGGCAGTTTTTCGCCGGCTAAATATGGCGCTAAACGCTCTTTTACTAAACTGGCTACTTCATGTTCAATAAAATCGACATTTCCGCCCGGTGGTAAATTTAAACTATAGAAGAAACCGTCAATGGGCGCTCTTGGCATAAAATCAGTTTTTGGCATTAAAACAACAGTAGTTGCAAGTGAACCACCTAATAAAATAGCAATCCAGCTGATGCGCTTAACTTTAGTATTCGTTAATGTCATAACAAGGTTAGTGAGGCGCTGCCAATAATGGGCATATGGGTCTTTATCTTCAGTGTTTTTCAACCAATATTTACTGGCAATTGGCAATACTGTAATCGCCGTTACTAACGAGGCAATTACTGCAATCGATAAAGTCAGCGCTAAATCAGAAAACAGTTGCCCTTCAATACCTTCCATAAAAAGTATCGGTAAAAATATTGCCACGCTGGTTGCGGTAGATGCAAACAACGCCCCACTCACTTCTAAGGTACCCTTGAGCACTGCTTTATGATTTTCCATGCCCTGACTGCGTAGCCGAACAATGTTTTCTTGCACAATAATCGCAGCATCTAATACCAAACCAACAGAAAAAGCCAGTCCAGCTAACGAGATAACATTTAAACTACGGTCAAATAAACCTAAGGCGACAAAAGCAACCAGTAAAGAAAGTGGAATAGTAGTGGCAATAATTAAGGTGTTGCGCATACCTCGTAAGAATAACCATAAAATAATAAACGCTAGTAATACCCCTAAACCTAAATTATTTTGAACTAGTTTTAAGGCATTACGAATATGCACTGAAGAGTCAAAACTTAAGTCTATGGTTAATCCTGCAGCTTTTAGTGGCCCGGCGTTAAGCTCTTTAATGGCGATATTTATTTCATCAAGCAAGGCCACAGTATTAGCGTCGTTTTGGCGGATAAGAGTGAAATAATAAGAAGGTTGACCACTGCGTAAATTAAAGCCTAAGCGATCAGTTAAGGTATTTTCAACACGAGCAATGTCTTTCAAATATATGGCGCGTTCACCGCTATAACCAACAATCATTTCAGTGAGGTTTTCAACACTATATTGCCCTGAAAATCGCACGGTATATTGTCTGCGGCCAACATTGGAAACTCCGCCAGAAACATCACTTGAACGAGAAATAGTTGAGCTAATATCAGCAATAGACAAACCTAAAGACGCAGCACGAATAGGGTCAAAGGTAATGCGTAATTCCCGTGGTCTATGGCTGGCTAAGTTCACCTGCCCCATACCAGGAATACGGGCAAAGCGCGGTTTAACGACGTCTTCAATAATTTTTTGATATTCACCTAGATCTTCAGCAGGATTAGAAGGTAAAGTTTTGATCATCAACGAGGCTGTATTTGGCCCACCGCGTCTACCACCTGCGGTAACGATAGGGTCAATCGCATCAAGGGGTAAAGGCGGTGCTTGATTAAGGTTATTGATAACATCAAGCATAGCTTTTTGCATATCAGCGCCAACGTCAAAAGTTAAAGTTATACTGCCAAAACCTCGCCCTATTTCAGTGGTCACTTTGGTGACGCCTTGGGTATTTTTAACCACATTTTCCATCGGTTCAATAATCACCGATTCCAACTCTGACGGAGCTGCACTTCGCCAGCCAGTAAAAATGTTAATTTGAGGTTGTTCAATATCAGGGGTTAGTTGAATAGGTAATTTAAAAACACTGAGCACACCAAAAACCATCACTAAAGCCACAATAACAATAATAGCGGCGGGATTTTTTAATGCCGTACGGGTTAAATTCATTTTAGTTCTCTATCCATTAAACTGTCTTCAGTATAGAAAGAGTGTAAAAAATAAGAGAATAAGATTGGGTTAAGCGGAGATAAAAATACGACGAAAGGAGAAAACGCAATACATGGTTACATATTCACTGTATTTACACACACATTAAGCGAGTTATTAAATATTGGCGCTTATGTGCTTTTAGCTGCTTTTTCTGGCATCAGTATTGCCAATAAAGTACCTGCTAAGGCGGAAAATGCTGCAATATAAAAAGCCTGTTGTCCTCCTGAGCCATCTAACCACACTAAGCCGGTAATATAAGCACCAATAGCTCCGCCAACTCCATAAACACCGCCAATATAAACTGCTTGGCCACGACTTTGTTGGTTGTGATTAAAGTGTAATTGAATAAATTGCATTGAAGCGCTGTGATATAAACCAAAGCTAAAAGCGTGCATTAGCTGACTTAGCGCCAGTAGCCAAGCAACATCGCCAACACTGGCAACCATAAACCAGCGCAGCACTGATATTGCTAAACTAAAGACTAATAAAGTTTTTAATTTAAAGTGCTTAAATAAACGACCGGCAAAAATAAACACAATAATTTCGGCTATTATGCCAATAGCAAGCATTAAGCCCACGGCAAAACCAGGGTAGTGTAAATCTCTTAAATACAGGGCAAAGAAACTATTTAGCGGACCGAAACTAATTTGTAAAAGTAAGCCGGCAAAAAAGAACATCACAAAGCGATAAGCAAATAATTTGTTAAAAATGCTATGTGTGCAAATAGTTTTCTGGTTAATTAAGCGTGGCTGCTTTAATTGCAATGATGAAATAAATAAACCCAGTAAGATCACTAAACCTATAGATATATATATTTCCGAGCTGTAACGTTCAATTAATTCCCCTGCGAGCATCGCAAAAAAGATAAAACCTATGCTGCCCCATAAGCGAATTCGCGCATAAATTTTGGGACTACGGCGGATAGACGTTAAGGTCATCACTTCTATTTGCGGTAAAATTGCCGTCCAAAACAGGCTAAATAATGCCAACGAGAGTAGCAGCGGCCAATAATTTTCGAAGAAGAATAAAAAGCAAAAGGCAAAACAGGCAAGAAAAGCGCCTAGGCGAATAATCACCACTTGCTTACCAGTTTTATCAGAAAGCATCGCCCATAAGGTTGGACCAACAACTTTTGTTGCTGTAATTACGGCAAGTATTTCACCGATTTCAAGCGAAGAAAAACCACGACCATCAAGAAATACCGCCAAAAATGGCGCCATTAAACCGATTACCGCAAAGTACCAGAAGTAACTTGACGATAAACGGACAAATAATGGTGAGAACATTTAGAACCTGTTGAGCTTGGTATTGCTCGTTTGCGGTGTTGAATAAGCAGATAAGCAAGGCGCATTTTTACTTGCGCCAAGCCCTAAAAATATAAAACGATAAAATCAGCACACACTATTTTGTAATGATCGGAGTTTCACAGTGTACATCGGCATTTTGACCACGATGTCTTAAATAATGATCCATCAAGGTTAATGCCAGCATAGCTTCAGCAATAGGTACGGCGCGAATACCTACACATGGGTCGTGACGACCTTTAGTAACGATATCAGCTTCTTCGCCTTGTAAGTTCACAGTTTTACCTGATACACCTATACTTGAGGTTGGCTTTAACGCTAAATGCGCGACAATATCTTGGCCTGATGAAATACCGCCAAGAACGCCGCCAGCATGATTACTAGCAAAGCCTTCAGGTGTTAATTCATCGCGATGCTCTGAGCCTTTTTGATTAACAACGCCAAAACCGTCACCAACTTCTACGCCTTTAACTGCATTTATCCCCATTAAACCATGAGCAATTTCAGCATCAAGTCGGTCAAAAATAGGTTCACCTAAGCCAACCGGAACATTTTTAGCAACAACAGTAAGCTTAGCGCCAATAGAGTCTTTATCGCGCATAATGCCGCGCAATAATTCGTCTAACGCTTCAAGTTTGCTTTCGTCAGGGAAGAAAAATGGATTTTCTTCAACAATATTCCAGTCAATGTTTTCAGCACAAATATCACCTATTTGGCTAACATAGCCTTGAATTTCCATGCCGAATTTAACTTTTAAGAATTTTTTGGCAACCGCACCAGCAGCAACACGCATCGCTGTTTCACGAGCAGATGAACGTCCGCCACCGCGATAATCACGAATGCCGTATTTTTGCCAATAAGTATAATCGGCATGGCCCGGACGAAAAGTTTGCGCAATATCGCCATAATCTTTTGAACGTTGGTCAGTATTTTTAATAACTAAGCCAATAGGCGTTCCAGTGGTTTTACCTTCAAAAACCCCTGACATAATTTTAACTTCATCCGCTTCACGGCGGGCAGTAGTATAACGAGAAGTTCCCGGACGGCGGCGATCAAGATCATGTTGAAGATCGGCTTCGCAAAGTTCAATTCCTGGAGGGCAACCATCAATAATGGCACCTAAGCCTAAACCATGGCTTTCGCCAAATGTGGTTACTGTAAATAATTTTCCGAATGTATTACCTGACATTGTGATTAAATTACCTGTTCTTTAAAGGTTGCTGAATGTTGTTCTAGTTGTGCTTTGGTTAACATAAATACGCCGTGTCCGCCGCGCTCAAACGTAAGCCAGGTAAATGGCACATCTGGATAAACTGACTCTACGTGTATTTGTGAGTTACCTACTTCACAAATCAAAATGCCATCATCATTTAGGTGGTTGGCACTTTCGGCTAATATTTTTCTAACGATATCTAAACCGTCGCTACCACAGCCTAGCCCCATTTCGGGCTCATGTAAAAACTCGCTTGGTAGTGCGTCAACATCTTCTTGGTCGACATAGGGTGGATTGCTAACAATTAAATCATAAGTTAGGTAGGCGATCCCAGAAAAAACATCAGACTGAATTGGAATAACTTGTTCTTCAAGCCCATGGTTTTCAATATTTATTTGTGTAACGTTGAGCGCATCAACTGATAAATCTAAAGCATCTACTTCCGCTTCAGGAAAATAAGTGGCACAAGCTATGGCAATACAACCGCTACCAGTACATAAATCAAGAATACGTTGCGGTGGGTTGTCGTTGCTGATCATTGGCGCAAATTTATTTTCAATAAGTTCACCAATCGGCGAACGCGGCACGAGTACTCGATCGTCAACATAAAATGGGAGGCCAGCAAACATCGCTTGATGGGTAATATAAGCAGCAGGGATACCTTCAACCACTCGACGTTGAATAAATTCAAGCACAGTATCTTTTTCATCATCAATTAGTCGACATGCTTGCACTTTTTCAGTTAACTCTACCGGTAAGTTTAAGGCAAACATTACCAAAGCAGCCGCTTCGTCCCAAGCATTGTCGGTACCGTGACCAAAATACAATTCATGCTGATTAAACTGGCTGGTGGCAAAACGTAAGTAGTCGCCAACGTTATGCAATTGCTGTTTTATTTGTGCGATATTGAGTTCGCTCACCGTTATTCCTACTTATTAACACATAGTTGGCAAATTTTATCATTGATTACGCCATAGGCGTTATTGAAATTGTCGATTATTTTAAAGCTTAATATCTCTAACAGCCTTAGAAACTGTAACTTCAATGCGCTTATCGTTATACTTGGCAAATGAAATTTAAAGATGCGCTCAGCAGCCAAGAAAAACAGTTATTTAAAGACGCCATTGGTAAAGTAAAACCTATAGTGCAAGATACGGTGCTTGCAAGTAAAAAGATCACCAAGAAAAAAGTACTGCTTGGTAAAGATAAAGCTGCAAAACAAAATGCCAGTTTTTATTTTTCTGATGAGTTTGAGCCCAACCTAAATCAGCAAGGTCCGGTTAAATATGTACGTGAAGGCACAGATAGCTTTCTAGCAAAAAGGTTAAGACGCGGAGAATATGCTCCAGATTTAATTTTAGATTTACATGGCCTCGACCAACAGCAAGCCAAGTTAGAACTGGCCGCGTTGCTGTTTGCTTGCCAAAAAGAACATGCGCACTGTATTTGCATTATTCATGGCTTAGGCTCAAGAATATTAAAAAATAAAGTGCCACACTGGTTAGTGCAACATCCTGATATTATGGCTTTTCATCAAGCGCCGCTTGAATGGGGTGGTAACGGTGCGATTTTGGCGTTAGTAGAATTAAAAGATAAATTTGCCAGTAATAACTTTTAGCTGATAAAAATTAACTACTAGCAAATATCAGCAGGCGCAATCAATTGAACTAACTGCCCTTTCATCCTTTTTAAGTCGTAATCTATCTGGGCAATGGCTGCGGTTTGAAATATAGGAGCGTTTCTTTCTATGGTCAGCTCTTCCACTAAAAAACTCACCAAAGGCATATGCGATACAATTAGCAAACTATTGATTTTTTCAACATTACATACACCGTCTAGATAATCATGAAACTCTCGAGCTGAGCCTTCAGGAGTAATAAAATTAAGTGTTGTTGAAACTGGGCTTGCATTGAGGTTCGCTAGCACCGAATGAGCGGTTTGCTGCGCTCTTTTATAGGGGCTAACAAAAACTTGCTCAAGTTCTGGGGCTGTTTTATCTAGCCACTTGGCCATTAAACAAGCTTCCAGCTTTCCTTGTTCCGTTAACGGACGCTGCGCATCAGTGGCACCAACATGAGAAGCATGACCATGACGCATAATAAAAAGCTGCATTTAACTCACCAAAGATTCTGAACGTATTAAGTTTTCGCATAGTGTATAGCAAATGATTATAAAAAAATAACCTCACTTAAGAATAAAATGGACTCAAGATATTCCTTAAGGTAATTTAAAGGCTATGCTTATGAAAGTTAATGCCAAACTAATTAATTAAAAACACACCTTTTTCAATTTTCTGCTTTAATTGTGCCGTGTGAACAACAGGAGCTCTAATTGAAACAAAGCCCAAATGATAAGAAACAATACCAACCATTAACGTTAGCGAATGGCTTGCGTGTATTGCTAGTTCATAATCAAAAAAACAGTAAATCAGCCGCTGCGTTAGCTGTTAACGTTGGGCATTTTAGTGATCCTGAAAACAGGCAAGGTTTGGCACATTTTCTCGAGCACATGCTTTTTCTCGGTACTGAAAAATACCCTGATGGCAGCGAATACCAAAAATTCATCAGCCAAAATAGTGGTACCAATAACGCATGGACAGCAACCGAGCATACTTGTTTCTTTTTTGATATTCATCACAGCAATTTTCAAGAGGCGCTTGATAGGTTCAGTCAATTTTTTATCGCGCCATTATTATCGCAAAAATTTATTGAGTCTGAACGTCAAAATATTGATGCCGAATTCAAGCTAAAACTTAAAGACGACATTAGACGACTTTACGACGTGCACAAAGAAACCATCAACCCTAAGCACCCTTTTGCCAAATTTTCTGTGGGTAGTAAAGACACCTTAGGCGATGATCACGACAAAACCATTCGCGCTGAATTATGTCAGTTATTTACAGACTTTTATTACGCACAATATATGACCTTAGTGCTTGAAGGTCCGCAATCACTTGAAGAGTTATCCACTTACGCACAAGAATATTTTTCGGATATCCGCTCAACGGATAAAGCGCTTGCAACCATAGTTGAGCCTTTATATTTACCCGAGCACCAACAACAACTTATTCAAATAAAACCGGTTAAAAATGATCGGCAATTACTACTAAGCTTTGCTATGCCTAGTATTGATAAATATTATCGCCAAAAACCAGAGTCACTTATTGCTTACTTACTTGGTTATGAAGGCAAAGGCAGTATTTTGTCTTTATTAAAACAAAAGCAATGGGCTGTAGGCTTAACCGCTGGCTCTGGTATTAATGGTTCAAATTTTAAAGACTTTAATATCAGTATTCCTTTAACAGAATTAGGGGAGCAACATATTAATGAAGTGATAAACATCGTATTTAGTTATCTGACGTTAATTGCTTCAAAACCAATTTCATCGCACTACTACGAAGAAAAACAAGCGATTGCCGCATTATCTTTTGCTTACCAAGAAAAAATGACTCCGCTTGATACCGTTAGCCAATTAGTAATTAACATGCAGCATTATCCAGAAGAAGACTACATTTTTGGTGATTATGTCATGGAAGGTTTTAATAGAGCAGATTTTGAAAATTTATTAGCGATGTTAAATCCTACTAATTTGCGCGTACTGCATATTAGCCATAGCAATCGCTATGACCAAGTAAGCCAATGGTATAAAGTGCCTTATCACGTTGAAGCTATAAGCAAAGATGTGCTTGCTAAGTGGCAAAACCCTAAGCATTATTCTCAATTATCATTACCGGTTAAAAATCCTTATATTGTTAAAAATCCGAAAGTGCTTGAACCACAAGATCATAACAATGATGTTTCAAACTCAGAGAAAAACTCAACTACAGCGCAGTTGCCTAAATTAATTAAGCAACAAGATGGCCTTAACGTTTGGTTTAAGCAAGACACTACCTTTAAGATACCCAAAGGTTATGTTTATGTGGGTATGGACGCACCTATTACTATAAAGAATGTAACCAACATTGCCATGACCAGGTTATTTGTCGATATCTATAGTGATGCTATTACCGAAGATAATTACGATGCAGAGCTGGCAGGTATTCACTATCATATTTATTCTCATCAAGGTGGCTTAAGTTTACAGCTTTCTGGATTAAGTGAAAAACAAGGCTATTTACTCGAAAAACTGTTAGTAAGTTTAAATAACGTTTCTTTTGATGAAAATATTTTTTCATTATTAAAAGCGCAGTTATTAAACCATTGGCAAAATGCTGAGCAAAGTAAATCTATCTCACAATTATTTTCAGTATTAAGTTCAACCCTACAACCTACCAACCCCAGTGCAGTAGCTCTTTATCAAGCCCTAAAGAATGTCAGCTACCAAGAGTTCATTCATTTTGCCGAATCAGTTTCACAGCAAGTATCACTCGATATTCTTATCCATGGTAATTGGCATCAGGAAACAGCATTAGCAATGAGCAAAACCGTCGCTGATGCATTACAAGGAAAGTACCAACACAATAACCGAGTTCAAGTACCACTAATTGATACCACAGGTAGAGGCGAACTCACCGTACCTTTGGTTTTACCTGAGCATGACCATGCTGCAGTACTTTATTATCCGCTTGCTGATAAATCGCCTTTAACTATTGCCAAGACCATAGTTACTAGCCATTTATTATCACCAGCATTTTTTCAAATTATGCGCACTGAAAAGCAATACGGTTATTTAGTTGGTGTTGGTTATGTACCTATTCATAGCTACCCTGGCATTGCTTTTTATATTCAATCTCCTCATACCTGTGCTGATGAACTTAAAGTCGCTATGGATGATTTCATCAACAATTATCAAGCCATACTGAGTGATATGACCGAGCAAGACTGGCAACAATTGCAACAAGGCCTAGCTGGACAATTACAAGAAAGAGATACCAGCTTAAGAATTAGAAGCCAGAGGTTTTGGGCGGCAATCACTAACGGCGATACAAAGTTTACGCATAAAAAACAAGTAATTGATGCTTTACTCTCTTTGACCTTAGACGATGTATTAGCTTTTATTGAACAAAGTTTATTAAAGAAAAGTACAACTGACCGTATTAATTTATTATCTTTTCCTACTGAAGAAGCTGGTGATGCATTTAAAAAATCAGCAAGATCTATTACAGAAATTAGTGAAATAACAAACTTTTTCACAAGAAAATTATAAACCTGCCGATAACGGGATAGGCTAAAGTATTTGACTTACCCTGCCCCTTCACTTTTAATGACGGCAGATAATAAAAATAACAACATTATTAAAATTTTCCCTATGCCTGTTTGTATTAATATTTCTCCAGTTGCAAGGTTGCTTTAGTGCTTTTACCACTTATAAAAACTCAAGGACGAAAGTTCACTTTATTAAAAGCGGCAGTGCTTTTTCTAACGCTGTTTTCATGCCTTAGTTTTGCCTCACTTTCCAATCAAGAACAACTAAAATTCAAACACCTTTCTGTAAATGAAGGTTTGTCACAAAGTTATGCTTATAGCATCACCCAAGACGCCGATGGTTTTATTTGGATCGCCACTGAAGATGGCTTAAATAAATATGACGGTGAGAATTTCACCCAATACCGACATGATAGTACTAACAATAAGTCAGTAGCAGACAACTTTATTAGAAAAGTATTTATTGATAATCAAAATACTTTATGGGTCGGCACCGAAAATGGTTTAAGCCGCTATGACAATATTCACGATGATTTTAAAACGTATCAAAACATTGAAGGTAATATAAACTCCCTTAAAGATAATATTATTTGGAATATCTACCAAGACTCTGACAGCAATATTTGGGTTTCAACCCAAGATTCATTACATAAATACAATGCTGACAAGGATGAGTTCACACGAGTTCACATCAGTGGTTTTGAAAATAAACTTATCGAAATTAAAACCATTTTCCAAGATGAAAAAAACAACTTTTGGTTAGGCACTTATGAAAATGGCATTTTTTTAACAAATAAAGATGTCACCACTGCAGTATCTTTAAAGCATGATAATACTTGGAACATAACTTTAGACGCTAATACTTTAAATGATATAGAATTAAGTGGCCAATATTACTGGTTAGCCACAGATAATGGCGTATATGTGCTAACTAAAGACTATAAAGTTCACCAGCACTACACCCAAGAATCAACCAATTCAGCTTTATTATCGAATAAAATTAGAAGCATCGAAGAATATACCGGTTCAAAATTCCTAATCGGTACAAAAAATGGTCTAAACATTATTGATTTACACACTGCTTCTATATCTAGTCATCAAAGTAAAACCCACCCGAAAGCCCTTTCTGAAAATTGGATAATGGATATTTACCAAGACAGCTCTGGCAGCTTTTGGCTTGGAACTTATGGCAAGGGGGTAAATGTATTTAATCCAGTGAGCACTTATTTTCATCATCAGCTTTACAATTTTGAAAATAGCATGATCAATGCTTTTACCAAAACTTCCGATGGTAAAGTATGGTTTTCAACCGAAGATGCGAAATTAAATTATATTGATCAAACAGGCGAAATAAAAACCTCACCTATAGATGTGCAAGATAATATCGATCATATTTCTGCCGGAGAAAATAACCATATATGGTTAACGTCGTTCTCTAATAGCCTCTATCAAATAAATACCCAAACTAAAGACATAGCCACTCATACTGAATGGCAAAAAAGATCATCTTACAATCGGGCATACTCTTTTATTTATAATAAAGGTATTATTTGGTTTATAAATATAGACAATCATTTAGCAAGTTATAATACAAGTACAGAGCAGTTTTATAGTTATAAAACAAGTGAAAATGATAAACTGCAAGGGCTCACTTTAGAAAATTCAGATTACCTTTGGGTTCGCTCTAAAAACAGTGGCCTGTCCCAGTTTGATATTAAAAAACAAAAATTTAGTGACATAAACATCCCTATAAGCGTTACTGAACCACTAGGTGATATCAAAGCCATAGCTATTAATAAATACTGGGCTTGGCTGGCTTCCAACCAAGGCGTGACCTTAATAAATAGAAAGAATAACCATGTTAGCACTTTCAATGAACAAAATGGCTTAACCAATAATTACATTACAGCCCTTTTATTGGATGATAATAATAACGCTTGGCTTGCCACTAATCGCAGCATTAGTGTCATCAACCCCTATAATAAAAAAGTAAAAAACTATGCTAACAACTACGGTCTTTCAGATAATGAGTTTATTAACAATTCTGCATTAAAAGTAAGTAATGATTTTTATTTTGGTGGAATCTATGGCTTTAACCAATTTTCACCAGATAAAGTATTACAAATTTCACAAAAATTAAGCCCTCCGATCTTTACTAACTTCTTAGTGGCCAATAAAACCGTGCAAACAAACTTATTAGTTAATACTAGTAAAATGGAAGGTGCTAAACGCCTTGATAAACTTGACAGTATTACCCTAGAACATGCTCAGTCCCCTTTTAGTATTGAGTTTATTTCACCGAATGCAAAATTACCCGAACAAGTGCGCTATCAATATCGCTTAAGAGGCTTGGAAAATAATTGGATAGAATCAGGTATTGGTAACCGAAGAGCTACATATACCAACTTAAGTTCTGGTGATTATACTTTTGAAGTACAAGTTTATGATATTCATCAACCTCAAGAGATTAAAACACGAGCAATAAATATACAAATTCTGCCGCCTTGGTGGTTATCAAATAGCGCGATATTCGTTTACACCCTGATATTTTTATTGATCGTTGCTTACTTCCTACAACAACTTCGTCATAAACGGCTATATCACTTACAAATAAAACAAAGTGAAGAACGTTTAAAGCTGTCTTTATGGGGTAGCGGCGATGAAATGTGGGATTGGAATATTAAAACCGGTCGCATATACCGCTCAAATATATGGGGAATATTAGAGTTTCCTCAAGATGGTCGACGCAATGGCACTGAAAAATCAGATGGTAACAAAGAGACAAATATTAATAGCCAAGATATTCCCAGAGTACAGCAAGCCTTAGCTGAGCACTTTGATAAAAAGACTGACCATTTTGAAGCCACCTATCGAGTAAGAAATAAAAACAATCAATGGATTTGGGTATTAGATCGCGGCAAAGTTGTTGAACGAAACGATCAAGATGAACCGACTCGAATGACAGGTACCCTTAAAGATATTAGCCAAATAAAAAAAGCAGAAGAAAGCCTTAAATTATTTGCTAAGTGTATCGAGAATATCTCTGATGCTGTGGTTATTTACAATCGCCAATTTACTGTAGTCGATGTAAATAAAGCCTATCAAAGGATCACACAAAAAACCAAAGCTAGCATGCTAGGTAAACCATTAACTTTTTCCCGTTATTCTGAACAGTTCACTCTAAATGTAAAAAAACACTTGATCACTAAAGGCAGTTGGCATGGCGAGGTGGAAAGTTACCGCGGTGATAATCAACAATACTTAACCGATCTAAATATTGATATTATTCGTGACGAGAATAACAATATCTCGCATTTTGTCGGCGTATTCTCAGATATAACTAAACGTAAAGAAACCGAAGCTGAATTACGTAAACTGGCCAGCTCTGATACCTTAACAGGTTTGCCTAATCGCTCTTATTTTCAAGCAAATCAAACTCGTCTTGTACGAAGTAAAGTTCCTCATGCGCTTCTAGTATTTGATTTAGATAACTTTAAAAAAATTAATGACTCTATGGGCCATGAAGTCGGTGACGTTTTATTATGTAAAGTCGCTGAGCGCATTTTAACTATTGGCCGTAAACAAGATACTGTGTACCGGTTAGGTGGCGATGAGTTCAGCTTAATCATTGAAAATACAAATGATATACACACCATCACTTCAATAGCGAAAGAAATATTACATACCATCGCCCAACCTTTTAAACTAAAAAATCAGGAAGTGGTGTTATATAGCAGTATCGGTATCGTACTATATCCAGAAGATGGTATTAGCCCGCAAGAGTTATTAAAAAATGCAGATACCGCCATGTATCATGCCAAAGACTCTGGTGGTAATAAGTATCAATTTTTCAGTGACTCGATGAATAAAAAAGCAGTAAAGCGCTTACAAATAGAAAACTTAATACGCCATGGCCTAAAAGAAGATTTATTTTCAGTTTATTACCAACCCAAAATTGAAATAACGACTGGTAAAATTGCCGGTATGGAAGCCTTAGTTCGCTTTGAAACTCCTAATAAAGGCATAATTAGTCCTGTAACTTTTATTCCTGTATCTGAAGAAACCGGCCAAATAATTGACATTGGTGAAACCGTTTTAAGAAAAGCTTGTTTTGCCACGAAAAAATGGGTTGATGCTAAGTTGTTTGACGGTCGTATCGCGGTTAATTTATCTGCGGTACAGTTCACTCAGCCTAATTTAGTTGAAATGATAAAAGACATTTTACTTGAAAGTCGCTTACCCGCTAAGTACCTCGAATTAGAGATCACCGAAGGTACAGTAATGGACTCACCGCAAAAAGCCATTGATACCATGCTGCAAATAAGAAAAATGGGCATTCATTTATCACTTGATGATTTTGGTACCGGTTATTCATCATTAGCCTATTTGAAAAAATTCCCACTAAATACCTTAAAAATAGATAAAGCCTTTGTCGACGACATAGAACATTCAGAGCAAGGTCGGAACATGGTGGCCACCATAGTAACCATAGCTCATAACTTAGACTTACAAGTGGTTGCTGAAGGCGTAGAAACCAATCATCAACTTAGCTTCCTTGCTGGTTTACGCTGTGAACAAATGCAAGGCTACTTATACAGTAAACCGTTACCTGAAGGTGACTTTAAGAAGTATTTGATATCTCATGATATCACCGACAAATCTACGTCATTTAGCAAACGCTAAACCTGCCAACATTCTGACAGCTATCAATAAGTTATCTAAAGGCCTTATAATATAAGGCCTTTAACTTTTGGCACACTCTTCGCATTAACCTTGTTAATTATAATTAAAAACAACAAGGAAATTATTATGTTAAGTTCACTAATTTTATCAATCGCAATGTCAGCATCTCCTGCTCCAGTAGCAGACGTAAACACATTAGACATAGAAGAAGCTGGCAGTAGACGCGGTGCTAAACGTATCACTGACACTCTAAATATCGAAGAAGCTGGCAGTAGACGCGGTGCTAAACGTATCACTGACACTCTAAATATCGAAGAAACTGGCAGTAGACGCGGTGCTAAACGTATCACTGACACTCTAAATATCGAAGAAGCTGGCAGTAGACGCGGTGCTAAA
>CANMXU010000007.1 GCA_947501935.1 uncultured Alteromonadaceae bacterium | reverse complement strand
GTGTTCGTTTAACGTGTACTGTGTTTGAGTTTTTCATAATAAGTCCTAAATGTGTAAACACATTTCAGGACGAGACATAGCTCTTTTAAAAGCCAGTTATTTAAAATAACTGGCTTTTTTATTGATATCAAAAGCGCTAATACTTGTTTTATTTTTCATCAGGTTTACACTGATTTATTAAGTGATTTTAATAAGTAAGCCTATGAATAAGTTTGATTTCATTATTATTGGTGGTGGCTCAGCAGGTTGTGTACTTGCCGATAAACTTTCAGCTTGTGGACAATACCAAGTATGTTTATTAGAAGCAGGCCCTAAAGATAAACACTGGAGCATTCACCTGCCCTTAGGCGTTATCGAATTAATGAAAAGCAAAAACTTAAATTGGCAATTCAACTCCGCCCCAGAAAGCTCCCAACAAAATAGACAAATATTTAACCCGCGCGGCAAAACCCTAGGTGGAAGTAGTTCCATTAATGCCATGCTTTATACCCGCGGCCAAAAACAAGATTACGACTTATGGGCACAACTAGGTAATAAAGGTTGGTCGTATGCTGATGTATTGCCCTATTTTAAAGCTACGCAGCATCAAGAGCGCGGAGAAGATGACTACCATGGTGTACATGGCCCACTTAATGTGGCCGACTCACGTTCTAAACCAGACATTCATAATGACTTTATTCAATCTGCTCATGAAGCTGGCTTCCCACTTTCTGACGATTTTAATGGTGAAAACCAAGAAGGTATTGGTTATTACCAAGTAACACAAAAAAATGGTCATCGTTGTAGTGCTGCTAAAGCTTTTTTAACACCCAATCTAGCACGACGAAATTTAACGGTGATCACCAATGCTTTGGTGCAAAAACTTATTATTGAAGACAAACAAGTTACCGGTGTTTGTTATAAAAATAAAAGCCAATGTCATTATTTATTTGCCAATAAAGAAGTTATTTTAAGTGCTGGTGCATTTAATTCACCGCAAATATTAATGTTGTCCGGTATCGGCCCAGCAGCAACCTTAGCTGAATTTGACATAGACCTTGTTCATGAACTCAAAGGCGTAGGTGAAAATTTACAAGACCATGTGGATATTCTCACCGTTATGCGTCATCAAAAAACTGAACTACTCGCCTATCGGCCCAAAGCTATGTGGTGGTTTTGCAAAGAAGCGTTTAAATATTTAAGCCAAAAAACTGGCATGCTCACTTCTGTGGTCGCCGAGTCTGGCGGTTTTATTAAATCTCATCCGTCATTAAGTACTCCTGATTTACAATTACATTTTATTCCTGCAGCAATGGACGATCATGGCCGAAATACCAAAATGTTATTTAATTATGGGATCGCCCTACACGCATGCTTATTAAGGCCTAAAAGTAGAGGTCGAGTGTCCTTATACGGTAAAAGCCCTAGTCTACATCCAAAAATTGAATTAAAAATGTTATCACATCCTGATGATATGAAAACCATGGTAAAGGCGGTAAAGATATGCCGAAATATTTTAGCCCAACAACCATTATGCGAAAGTAATGGTCAAGAAATTTTCCCTGGTCATAGTTGTCAATCTGATCAGCACATCGAGCAATTTTTACAAGAAAAAGCCAATACCATTTATCACCCTGTCGGCACATGTAAAATGGGTAATGACGAACTAGCGGTGGTTGATAGCAACTTGAAGGTTCATGGCTTAAAAGCTTTAAGAGTTGTTGACGCGTCAATTATGCCAACCTTGATCAGCGGTAATACTAACGCACCAACGATTATGATTGCCGCTAAAATCGCCGAGCAAATTTTACAAGAACATACGCCATAGCCGTCGTTGAAAGGAATTTAACTAAACTGCGGTCATATCATTATCCATTTACCTAGATAGTAAACTTTATGACTATAAAAAACTCCGCTTTTGGCTTTATTTTTCTATGCATATTTTCATTAACAGCAGTTAATGTTAATGCTGCCGCCCCTAATACTACTAATGCTAACGTAAACAGTATGCAAGCGCCGCCTTGGCAACTAACAACCCAATCAGGTGAGATTATATCGCGGAAACAATATTTAGGTGGCCCGGTTATTTTACATTTTTGGGCGACATGGTGTCCGTATTGTAAAAAGCTTCAGCCCAAATTAGTTGAATTAGAAAAGAAATATCAAGACGCTGGAGTTAAAATTGTCGCGATCAGTTTTTATGAAGATGAAGGAGCTCAACCACAAGACGTTATTGAGCAACGTGGCTATAATTTTATTACGGCAGTTAATGGCGACAAAGTCGCAGCGCAATATGGCGTGAGAGGCACTCCAACCACTTTTTTTATTGATGCCAAAGGTAAGGTTATATTTAAGTCATCAAGCTCAGATATTAACGATCCTAAGCTTGAACAAGCGGTGAAGGCAATTATTTCCAAGTAATAAACGGCTGAGTAATGCTAAAAACAAAGAGCAGAATTTATCTAAGAATTAAGTTAATAAGAAAATTAATTGAAATAATCTAGCAGATAGAAATTAAAAAAGGAGGCATTAGCCTCCTTTTATTATTTTAAACTTTAACGAAATAGCTCTTAAAAAGAAAAGTGCTCTGCGTCTAAAGTCATCATTGAATCAACGCCGCTGGCAATGCATGCTTCATGCCCTTTAGCTCTTGGTAAAATACGTTGAAAGTAAAAACGTGCTGTTTCAATTTTCGCTTGATAAAAAGCTTTATCATCATCACTTTCACTCAATTTTTGCTGAGCTACTTTAACCATTTTCGCCCAGAAATAAGCTAAGGTGATATAACCAGAATACATAAGGTAGTCAACCGAAGCGCCACCAATTTCATCAGGGTTCTTCATCGCTTTCTTCACAACGTTTTGGGTCATTGTTTGCCATTCATCAGCATACGACATGATAGGTTTAATAAATTCAGCCATGTTTTCGTCTTGCGCATTTTCCATGCAGAACGCTGCAACGTCGCCAGCGAATGCTTTTAATAATTCGCCTTTACTACCTATGACTTTTCGGCCCAATAAATCAAGCGCTTGTATACCGGTAGTGCCTTCATATAAACAGCTAATTTTAGTATCACGCAGTAATTGTTCCATACCCCATTCTTTAATGAAGCCATGACCACCAAATACTTGAATACCGTGACTAGTACATTCTACCGCGCTTTCAGTTAAGAACGCTTTGGCAATAGGCGTAAGCAATGCTAATTTACTTTCAGCAATCGCTTTTTTCTCAGCGTCTTGCTCAGCATGACCTATATCAACTAGTTGTGCTAAATAGGCGATAAGGGCACGACCACCTTCAGCAATCGACTTTTGCGTAAGTAACATTCTACGTACGTCAGGATGAACAATAATAGGGTCGGCAGCGCCATCAGGGTTTTTAATGCCTGACATTGAACGCATTTGCAAACGGTCTTTTGCGTACGCTAATGCACCTTGAAAAGAAGCATCACAAGCAGCAACCCCTTCATTAGCTACACCTAAGCGCGCTGCATTCATAAAGGTAAACATGCAATGTAAACCGCGATTAACTTCACCAATTAAATAACCTTTAGCGCCGTCAAAGTTAATCACACAAGTGGCATTGGCATTAATACCCATTTTATGTTCAATAGAGCCACAGCTAACGTTATTACGATCTGCTAATTCACCATCAGCAGTCACATTAAATTTAGGCACGATGAAAAGAGAAATACCTTTACTGCCCTCAGGGGAGCCAGGAATACGAGCAATAACGATATGAACAATATTATCTGACATGTCATGCTCGCCAGCAGAAATAAATATTTTTGTACCCGTTATCGCATAACTGCCATCGTCATTTATTTCAGCTTTAGTGCGTAACATACCTAAATCAGTACCACAATGTGGTTCAGTTAAACACATGGTGCCGGTCCAAGTACCTTCAACCAATTTTGGCATAAACATGCGATGTTGCTCTTCACTGCCATGCGCTTCCACTGTGGCTAATGCGCCATGGCTTAAGCCCGGATACATAGAAAAGCTATGGTTTGCCGCAGAAGTAAATTCGCCAATTGCGGTATTAAGTGAATGGGGTAAACCTTGACCACCAAATTTTTCAGCTTGTGACAACGTAGGCCAACCACCTTCTACATATTGTTGGTAGGCTTCTTTAAAACCGTCAGGCGTAGTTACTTCGCCGTCAGTAAAAGTACAACCTTGCTCGTCACCAATTTGATTAATCGGCGCAATCACCTGTTCAGTAAATTTAGCCGCTTCAGCCACAATAGCATCAACCATATCGATACTGGCGTCTTCATAACCCAATTGCTGATAATGCTGCTCACAATTAAGTAACTCTTGCATAACAAATTTCATATCGCGGACTGGGGCATTATATTCTGGCATTTTATTATTCCTCTGCGACCAACAAGTTCTGGTATGTGGTCTGACTTCTAAAATCGTGATACAGATTAAATCATGTCTTCTAACAAAGTTAAAGAGAAAATTTAAACGCTTGTTTTAATTTTTTGTTTTGGCGAGATAAGTGACTGTAAATAATAGCAAAATATATACAGTACAAAAATTAATTAAGACGAAAGTACAAAAAAGAGAAATGAACAACTTTTGACAAAAAGAAAGAAAAATCAGTAACAAAGAAACTTAACGGCTTACTTCACAAATAAAAAAACGAGCAGAATATTTATCAATCGTAAATATTCAGCTCGTTCAATAAGCAATAAAACAGTTATTAAATACTAATGTGTATCGAAATAGGAAAATACCGTTTGAAATGCTGATTCTTGATAATTTTTTAAGCCAGTATCTCTAAAGTCGATATTCACTTGAGTTTTCGCTAGTGCTTTTTTAATAAAAGAGCCAGAGATAATCTCAACAGGTAGATCATCAATCAACTGAATAGCGGCTTCTAATTTAAAACCAACCGGCCCACCAGAAAACTTACCTTTTAGTGCCCGGCCTCTGATAACCACTTTATCTACATGGTAATCTTCCATTAATTTCGCAAAAGTAAACTGAAAATGTTTAACTTGATCAGCATCGCCTGCATCAACTAAGCTGATTTTTTGCACGCGCACTTGCGGTATATCATACAAACCATTTTCTCGTGACATAATGCAGATAATTGCATCATTGCCTTTTAATTCAACACCACATATTTTCATTGGTAAACCTCATTCTTTTAATTGGCGCTATTATAATACCAATTTAGCTAAAGCTACATGTAAATTCACAAATAGCTTAAGAAAAATAGCGCTTAATACGAGAGAAAGGTATTATCAGCAGGTTTTCGTTAATAGAGGTCAAAATATGAAAAAAACATGCGTTATCACCGGCGGCAGCTCAGGCATAGGTTTGAGCATAATGCAGTTATTTTTAGCCAACGATTATC
Organism: uncultured Alteromonadaceae bacterium; assembly: GCA_947501935.1. Classification (GTDB taxonomy): domain Bacteria; phylum Pseudomonadota; class Gammaproteobacteria; order Enterobacterales; family Alteromonadaceae; genus CANMXU01. Next base: position 160,198 of record CANMXU010000007.1, on the reverse strand, counting down.
AGGTTTTTAATTTAGACCTTTGCCCATCAAGCTGTGGCGAATTTAAAGAATGTGATGTTACCAATGGCGAACAAGTCACAAAAATTATTGCCGATATTGCCAAAACACAAGCCATTGACGTGTTAATTTCCAACGCTGGTATTCATTATTCAGCCAATATTGAAAATACCTCAGAAGCTGATTTTGAAAGGGTTTTTAATATTAATGTTAAAGGTGCATTCGCAGCGATTAAAGCGGTATTGCCGTCAATGAAGCAACAGCAAAATGGCGCCATTATTTTAATGGCTTCTGATCAAGCATTAGTGGCAAAACATAACTCTTTTGCTTACAACCTTAGCAAAGCGGCATTAGCGTCGATGGCCAAAACAACCGCTTTAGATTATGCCCAAGATAATATTCGCGCCAATGCCATTTGTCCGGGCACCATAGAAACCCCACTTTATCATCAAGCAATTAATAATTATTGTGAAAAATCGGGTGCTAACGCCGAAGAAGTTCATCAAGAAGAAGCGAAATTGCAACCACTTGGCCGTTTAGGTCAGCCGGAAGAAGTGGCTGAATTAGCATTGTTTTTAGCTTCAAATAAAGCCAAATTTATTACCGGTAGTTTGCAAGTAATCGACGGCGGCTATACCGCACAATAACCGATATATGCTATGAAAATAATTGACCCACACTTACATTTATTTGACTTAAACCAAGGGGATTATTTTTGGTTACAAGAAAATAATCCGCCATTTTGGCCTGATAAACACCTCATTAGCAAAAACTTTTCCGAGCAAGACTTAACACTGAGTTCTCCCTTTGAGCTGGCTGGTTTTATTCATATTGAAGCTGGTTTTAATAATCAGCAGCCGTGGCAAGAAATTATTTGGTTAGAAAATTACTGCAAATTGCCCTTTCGCAGCATAGCTTTTATCGATATTACTTTAAATGAAAGCCAATTTAGCAAGCAGTTAACTAAGCTAAAAGGCTTTAGCTCTGTCGTTGGTTGCCGCTATATTTTAGGTGAGCAGGCTTTAGATGAACAAGCACAAAAATTATTAAGCTCGAATACTGTAAAAAACAACTTAAAGGCGCTAGCTAAAGCGGAGCTTATTTTTGAAGTGCAAATGTCATTGTGTGATGTTAAAGCCGTAGCTGAACTTAGCCGGGTACTTGCTGAAAACATTCAGCTGCAAGTGGTGATAAATCATGCCGGCTGGCCGCCTGAAAGAGCAATTAATGAAGCTTCAATATCTACATCAACTTCTGCATCAACTTCAACACAAACAACAAGCGCTTGGCAAAGCTGGCAGCTATCACTTACTGAGTTAGCCAAATACCCACAGGTTTCCATTAAATGCTCAGGCTGGGAAATGGCAAGCTCCTGTAATTCAAACAGCAATGGTTTAAGCAGTAAGAAAGTAAGCCGCAAAGACTCAAGCCGCAGTTATTCTCAACCATGGCAAGTACAGGTATTAAAGGCGTGTTTATCAGCCTTTGGCAATGAAAGAGTAATGCTAGCCAGTAACTTTCCGCTGTGTTTATTTAGCGGCAGCTATCAAGGGCTTTGGCAAGAATATCATCAGTCGGCTTTAGAGGTAGACTTAAGTGAGCACCAACTTACCCAAATAAGCTTACAAAACGCACAAAATATTTATAAGCTTTTCTGTTGAATAATTAGTTTCAAACTCAGTTAAAAATCAAGCAAAAAAAAACAACAGCAACTGTTGTTTTTTTATCTATACATTAATAACTTAACCCTAGCTAACAAATAACTCGGTACTGAAATATCGCTCAGCATTGTCAGCTAAAATAGTGACAATATTCTTGCCTTTAAACTCTGGTCTTTGGCCAATAACCATTGCCGCTTTTAAAGCTGCGCCTGAAGAAATACCTACCGGTAAACTCTCTAAACAAGCAATGTCTTGAGCAAAACTTACCGCATCTTCATTTGAAACTGTAATAACATCGTCAATTAAGTCACGACGTAAAATTGCAGGAACATGGCCGGAGCTTAAGCCTTGAATTTTATGCACGCCAGATTTTCCTTGTGATAAAACAGGACATGAAGCTGGCTCAACAGCAATCACCTTAAGCGCAGGGTTATAAGCTTTTAAAGTTTGCGCAATACCAGAAATAGTGCCACCTGTACCTACGCCAGCGACTAATACATCAACTTGGCCTTTAGTATCGGTCCAAATTTCCTCGGCAGTCGTTTTGGCATGCATGTCTGAATTAGCAAAATTACCAAACTGATCAAGCATAACGGCATTGTCACGTTCACTGATCATCGCTTTGGCTTTATCAATAGCACCTTTAGTGCCTAATTCTTTTGGTGTTAATACCAAGTTAGCACCATAGTGTTTAATCAACTTTCTACGTTCAATGCTCATGTGCTCAGGAATAACTATGGTTAAAGGAATTTTTTTCAGCGCGCAAATCCACGCACAAGCAACGCCATTATTTCCTGAGGTTGCTTCAATAATTTCAGTTTTTTCAGTGATAAAACCATCTGCGATCATAGCTTCGATCATCGCCAATGCTGGGCGATCTTTTATTGAACCGGCAGGATTAAAAAACTCAATTTTAGCCAAGATATTAGCGGGTACATCAAGCGCATCAGCAAAGCGACTTAAACGTACTAACGGTGTATTACCTATGGTTTGGGTAATATCGTCGTAAATAAAACCACGACCATGAACAATATCTTGTTGTTGATTTTCAGCTGTTTGGCTCATTCTTATTCCTCTTGCATTACTTATTTAATGGTTTTTATATGGCTTTCACGTGATTAGGTCGTAGCCTTTTTAATGGAAATATTATTTCACAAAGTATCCGCAAAGAATGTGCTCACTTAGCTATGAATATGCCGTTTTATAGAATACTATTTCATCATAGAGCTAAATATCGAATTAATATTTCAGGTAATAACTAAAAGGTAGAAGTATGGACGCGTTTGATAAAAACATTTTACGGTTACTGCAACAAGACTGTACTTTGTCGACGGCCGCTATCGCAGAACAAGTGGGCTTGTCGACTACGCCCTGCTGGCGACGTATTCAAGCAATGGAAAAGTCAGGCGTGATCAAAGCCCGTGTTGCCTTAGCCGATCCTGAAAAACTTAATGTCGGGCTAACCATTTTTGTTACCGTAAAAACCAATCAACATAATCCGCAATGGTTAATAGCCTTTGCTGAGGTCGCCGATGATTTTCCTGAAATTGTTGAGTTTTACCGGATGAGCGGCGAGATAGATTATTTACTGCGCGTAGTAGTGCCTGATATGAAAGCCTACGATAATTTTTATAAAAAAATGATCACTAAACTCGACTTTTCCGACATCAGCTCTAGCTTTGCCATGGAACAAATAAAATTTACCACCGCGCTACCGGTAGATTATATTTGAACAGCGATAGAGCAAAAGCCATAAGAGCACGACATTAAGCGCAAGCTAAAAGTAAATAAAGGAGCAACACGGCTCCTTTATTTTTTAGTAATTATGCTTTTTTTGCAGTGCTTACGCTTAAATTACTTTAACGACTTAACCGTAACATTAGGTGAACGTTTAACCACTTCATCATTTAATTCAATGCCAATACCAGGCACTTCTGATACTTGGAAAAAACCATCAACCGGCTGCGGATCTTGTATACATAATTCTCGGTTCCATGCCTTAGTTGCATAAGTATGGTGCTCATGAATTAAGAAGTTTGGAATCGCAGTTTCTAAGTGTAAAGAAGCAGCAGTAGCTACTGGGCCGCCACACACATGGGCTTGAATACGAATATCGTATACATCAGCATAATCACATACTTTTTTCGCTTCAGTAAAACCACCACATAAACCAACATCGGGTTGTAATACGTCAATGCTTTGGTCTTCAAAGTAAGGGCGAACATCCCAGCGATGATATAAACGCTCACCGCCAGCAATAGGCACATTTACTCGGTCTGATACTTTTTTATGTACTTTCGTGTTCAAATAATTCACTGGTTCTTCGTACATCATGCAGCCAACTTCTTCAACAATCGCGCCCATTTGAATGGCAGAAGCAGCGCCCATTAATGAATGAGATTCAAAAATAATATCAACATCTTCGCCAACTGCGTCACGAATAGCACGTAGGCGGTTGCCAAATAAACGCATTTGCGGTTTAGTGAACAACTTAGTGCGATCAAAGGCTGAGCTGCCGTCTTGGTTATAAACAATAGGGTCAACTTTTACAGCGTCAAAACCTTCTGCAACGGCTTTTAAAGCCGCCTCGGCGTATTGCTCGGGCTCAATTAATTTGGTGATCTCGGTATCCCAGTCAAATTGTAATTGGCTGGCATAAGTGCGCAATTTGTCATTAACCTTGCCGCCCAATAGTTGATATACAGGTACGCCTAAGGCTTTACCTTTAATATCCCAAAGCGCAGTGTCGATAGCGCTCATCGCTGAATATAATACTGGCCCGCCGCCTAGGCCCCAAAAGCTTTCTCTAAGCATTTTTGACCATAACAATTCGGTATTAAAAGGGTTGAAACCAATTAACACCGCTTCAGCAATTTCTTTGATCATCGCAGCTGCTGCGCTATGACCCCAGTCGTAAGCTAACCCAGCTTCACCAACACCACAAATACCCTCGTCGGTATGAATACGAATAAAAACAGGATTCCAAGGTGGACGCTTCGGACATTCAATATCAAAAATTTCAACATGGGTAATTTTCATAATTTGTTAAACTTTCCTAATTTATTAATGGTTATATTAATAGTTTTATTTATAGCTTTATTATTCAGTTGCTAAGCATATTCTTTAATGACTAGCGTTAACTAGCAGTAATTAACTAGCACACTTAACCTACTAACTTAGCTGGCAAAACTGGGATCGCTGCGATAAACACGGCGTAACATCGCCGGCCAAGACTTTTGTCCGCCAGTAGTACCTGTGTGAACAATATTGGCTTGGGCTTTAATGCCATCAATAATACTTTGCGGCGCATACACTGGCTTCATGCCCGTAGACATAACTTGCAATTGCACCTGACACGCGCGAGTTAAGTCGTACATATGCATAAAAGCATCACCAATAGTTTTTCCTAAGGTTAACGCACCATGATTACGCAATAACATAAAGTTAGCCGTACCTAAGTCACTTTGTAATCTTAGTTTTTCATCAGCATTAACCGCTAAACCTTCGTAGTCGTGATAACTCATTGACGCTAATGCAAACATTGCGTATTGGCTTAGTGGTAGTAACCCTTCTTCAACACTGGCGACTGAAATAGTGTCGTTGGTATGAACGTGTAAAACACACATATCGTCATGACGAGCTTGATGTACTGCGCTATGAATAGTAAAACCGGCGGGGTTAATTTCAAACGGACAGTCTGGGTCAACAATATTGCCGTCGATATCAATTTTTACTAAATTTGACGCGGTAATTTCTTCAAATGCTAAACCAAAAGCATTTATTAACAGATGATCGCTGTTGGGAATGCGAGCTGAAACATGGGTATAAATTAAATCATCCCAACCATGTAAAACCAGTAATCGATAACAAGCTGCTAAATCAACGCGGGTTTGCCACTCAATATCAGAAACTTTGCCTTTAAGTGATAATTGCGGGATGTCGAACATCTCCACTCCTTAGCTAAAAAATGCAATAAATATTATGGGCCAAACTTTAACGTAAGCAAGGCTTTCTATAAAGCTGAAGATGCGCTAATTTAGCAATTAATTGAGCTAAGTTATTATGAATTTCCTATGTGCATATTATTTTTTGCAATTAATCAGCACCCACAGTACCCGGTGGTCATTTGTGCCAATCGAGATGAGTTTCACCAACGCCCAACTCAAGCGATGCACTTATGGTCACAACCTGAAATATTAGCTGGTAAAGACTTACAAGCTGGTGGTACTTGGCTTGGTATTAATCAAAACGGAAGTTTTGCTGCGCTGACTAATTATCGCCAAGGCGGAAAACTCGACCCAATGAAAAAATCGCGTGGTGATTTAGTCTTAAATGCACTAAAAGAAAATCGCACTACCAGTGCAGAGCAGAATAGTTTTTTAAAAGAGTTAATTACCACCGCAGAACAATACAATGGCTATAACCTAGTTTACGGACCACTAAATAACTTACAGTGTTTTGATAGCATCAATCAAAAAGCACAGACACTAAGTAATGGTTTTCACAGTATTTGTAACGGTGCGCTTGATGATATTTGGCCGAAAATGGCCTTAGGTCAGCAAAAGTTAGCACAGTTAATTAAACACAGCGATGAATTATCCATTGAGCAGCTATTTATCTTAATGACAGATCAAAGCCAAGCTCAGCCAAAGCAACTTCCTCAAACCGGCATACCAACAGAGTTTGAACAACTACTCAGCTCCATTTTTATCGTCTCACCGCAATACGGAACTCGTTCCACCACTATTATTACCTTATCAACATTAAATAATATTGAGGTTTATGAGCGCAGTTATAACCAAGATGGATGCGTTGTGGCTCAACAAAGTTTCAGCTTAGCCGAGCATCGCCAATTTGATAATGGCAACAATAATTAATACGAATACTAAAATTCGCGTTATTTTCGCATATTTTGACTGTTGCTCGTTATCAATTGGACTGCCAAAACGCTCACCAAATATTACCATTAGCGCTACACCAGCAAAAACTGACAGTAAGATGATCAATAAAGTCATTTTTTCACCTATCATTGTTTGAATTACAGTAACTTAAATCACTTAAGTTAAAACCGCAAATATTATCCGAAAGGTAATGTTAACCATGGCAACTTAAGCTACCAAAACGTTACATTTTAATGGCCTAATTATCGCCGCTAAAGATATATTTAGCTGGCGTTAATTGCGATAATACTCGCCCTTAAAATGCATTTATGCCCCGTTTAGCTAACATTAGCGAGTAAAGCTGAAAATCATGAACCAGACATCGCAATTCATTGAAAAAAGAAGATTTATTATTAGGCTTGGTAAAGCTTTACATAAATTTGGCACCCCAGCCTACCGTCTTGAAGTTCATTTAAGTAATGTTGCTAGCTTATTACAGTTGCAAGGTAATTTTATTATTAGCCCGACTTCACTGACTTTTGTTATATCTGAGGGCGATGAGCAACAAGAATATACCCATTTAGCCCGAGTTACTCCGGGTGAAATTGATTTAGGCTCACTAGCAAGAACTGATGAGTTGGTTGAAGAACTTGCCTCTGGACAACGTACACTTAGCGAAGCAATAGAGCGTTTAGACGACATTGCTAACAAACCCGCGCCGTATGGCCGAGAACTCACCTTTTTCGCTTTTGGCGCTTCAAGTGGCGCTTTTGCAATGCTAATGAATACCAGCTGGCATGATGTTTTTTGGTCAACATTACTGGGCTTAATTGTGTGTTTATATGTTTTTTGGTCTGAGCATTCCAGCCGAGTTACTGACATGCTTGAACCTGTTGCAGCAATAACTTCAGCCTTGTTAGCTACGGCAATTACTTTAATCGATCCCAGTATCAATGTGCCTTTGGTGATCCTCTCCAGTATTATTGCCTTTATTCCTGGTTTAGCACTTACTGTTGGTCTTGCTGAATTAGCCGCGCGTAATTTAATTTCCGGTACCGCACGAATCATGGACGCGGTAATGTCGTTATTTAAGCTTTATTTTGGCGCACTGTTAGGTGTTACTCTAGGGCAACTATTTTGGGGACAAGTGGAGTTTGTTCCCCCTGAGCTTATTCCACAATGGACCACATGGCTTGCAGTTACCATTTTATCAATAAGTTTGATCATCTTATTTAAGGCCCGCATTAAAGATGCACCATGGGGCATAATTTCAGGTTATATCGCCTTTGGCGCAGCTTTATGGGGCGCTCATTATTTAGGACCTGCTTTAGGCGCTTTTGCCGGTGCTTTTATTTTGGGAATATACAGTAATTTATTTGCTCGATTAACGAAATTGCCCTCAAGTATTGTAAAATTATTAGGTTTAGTGGTATTAGTACCGGGCAGCAAGGTTTATATGGGCCTAAATACTTTAGTTACCGGGCAAACTATTATTCAAACCACAGATATCGGCTCGCAAACTTTTTTAATTTTTATGTCTTTAGTAGCAGGGCTTATTTTTTCTAATGTAGCTTTACCTAGCAAGAAGACTTTATAGCGGTAATATGTATGAGTGAAGGCGATAAAAATAATAAGCAAAAATATCATCACGGTAATTTACAAAACAGCTTAGTAACTGCTGCTACTAAAATGATTGAAGCTGAAGGTATAGAAAACCTTTCACTACGAAAACTTGCAATAAGCGTAGGTGTATCAAGAACTGCTGCTTATCATCACTTTACTGATAAAAACGACTTACTTTGCGCGGTTGCTGCACAAGGTTTTATCGCCTGGAAAGCCATTGAAGAGCAAGTATTTAACGATACTACGCTTACCAATGAACAGCAATATCGGCAGTTTTTTCTTAACTACATTCAATTTGCCGCTGAAAACCCATCGTTATATGACCTAATGTTTGGCCGTACTATTTGGAAGGAAGCTAGCAGCACTCAAACATTAAGAGATGCAGCCTACCCCAGTTTTCAATACCAAGTAGAAATGACTAAAACTTGGCAAGCACAAGGGCTGCTACCTAAAAGTGAAAATACCCTACGCTTAGCACAAGTAACTTGGGGCACTATGCACGGCATTGCGCGATTATTAATTGATGGTATTTATGCCGACAGTAATAATATTGATGAAATGTGTGAATGTGCATTAAACCTATTCCTCGCGCAAAAAAGTACCGCAACCTCGTAAACTCTCCCTTTATGTAAAAATCGGTGTACGGCCACTGTGTTAACAAATGTAAAAGAGTATGTATATCGCTAGTAATTGCTGGATACTGGCCTTACTATTTATGCGTTAAAATTCTTTATAATAACAAGTGGGAATAACATGAAGACATTACTTACCGGTGCGCTATGCTCATCGTTATTAATTGTTGCCGGCTGTAATAGCAGCAATTCAAGCACAGATTCAGCATCAACATTAAGCAAAAAGGCACTCGTTTCTGGCGTAGAAAAAGGCAATATGGACCTAAGTGTTCGCGCCCAAGACAACTTTTATCAGCACATTAACGGGGGCTGGTTAAAAAGCACAGAAATTCCAAGTGATAAAACTGCAGTTGGTTCATTTTACGACTTGCGTGACGAAGCAGACGACGCTGTTAAGGCGATCATTGAAGAGCTCGCCGCAACAAAGAACCTAGTCGCAGGTAGTAATGAGCAAAAAGTAGCTGATTTATTCCGCTCATACATGGACGTTGAAAACCGTGAAAAAGCGGGCATTAGCCCTATTGCTAATATTTTATCTGACATTGAGCAATTAAAGAATAAAGATCAATTAGCTCACTTTTTTGGCAAATACCAAGCCGCTGGCGTTGGAAGCCCATTAGCTTTTTATATCAGTGTTGACGCTAAAGACTCAAGCCGTTACGCCCCCCATATTTGGCAAAGTGGCCTAGGCTTACCTGATAAAGACTACTACGTTAATGAAGCGGAACGATTTGTTAACTTACGTGCTGGCTACCTTGCGCATATTGAAAAGATGATGAGCTTAGCTAACATTGAAAATGGCCAAGCGGCAGCAAAAACAATTATGGCCATAGAAAGCAAACTAGCTAGCTTTCACTGGTCGCGCGTAGCCAGCCGTGACAGTGAAAAACGTTATAATAAATTTGCCGTTGCCGATTTAAACAAATTAACCGATGCCTTTAATTGGTCGGTTTACCTTGAAGCGCAAGGTGTTGCAGCAGAAAAAGATATTATTATTAACCAACCTGACTTTATTACAGGCTTTGGTGAAACGTTTGCACAAACCTCATTAGCTGATTGGCAAACTTATTTAACCTTCCATACCTTAAGTACATTTTCCAGCTACTTAACTGCCGAATTAGATAATGAAGACTTTGACTTTCATTCAAGACAGCTTAATGGCCGTGAAGAGCAACGTCCACAATGGAAGCGTGGTGTAAGCGTGGTTAATAATAATCTTGGTGAAATTATTGGCAAAATTTATGTTGGTCGTCATTTTAAGCCTGAAGCTAAAGTGCGCATGAGCCAGTTAGTTGAAAACTTACGAGACGCTTATGGAAAAAGTATTGATGACTTAGCTTGGATGGGCGCTGATACCAAAAAAGCCGCTCATGTAAAACTAGCCGCTTTCACACCTAAAATTGGCTACCCAGACAAGTGGCAAGATTATGCAAAGCTTGATATTAAAGCCGACGATTTAGTGGGTAATATTATCCGCTCTGGTATGGTTGGCCATCAAAAAGAAGTTGAAAAACTTGGCGGTCCTATTCAAACATGGGAATGGGGCATGACCCCACAAACAGTAAATGCTTATTACAACCCGACCGTAAATGAAATTGTATTCCCTGCGGCAATTTTACAACCTCCTTTCTTTAATATGGCTGCAGATGAAGCAGTAAACTACGGCGGTATTGGCGCTGTTATCGGCCATGAAATGGGCCACGGTTTTGATGACCAAGGCAGTAAATACGACGCTGAAGGAAACTTAAGAAACTGGTGGACCGAGCAAGACTTAAAAGAATTTGGCCTGCGCACTAAAGTATTAGTTGAACAATATGCGCAATACGAAGTTTTTGACGGTTTGCATGTTAATGGTGAGCTAACGTTAGGTGAAAACATTGGTGACTTATCAGGTGTAACTATCGCTTATAAAGCTTATAAAGCTTCATTAAACGGTAAAGAAGCCCCCGTGATTGACGGCTTAACTGGCGATCAACGATTCTTTATGGGTTATGCACAAATTTGGCGCTCTAAAATTGTTGAAAAATCAATGCGAAATCGTGTTGCAACTGACCCACATTCACCGGGTGAATTTAGAGCGTTAGGTTCATTATCAAACATGAATGAATTCTACCAAGCCTTTGATGTTAAAGAAGGCGACGCCATGTATATAGCGCCTGAAAAGCGCGTAAAAATTTGGTAAGTATAATTGTCAAATAAGCTCGTGATATATACTTTCTTTGAAGGGCCTTGATAGGCCCTTTTTATTATCTACGAACTGATAAGATTGTTTTGCCCTAACTATTACGCCAAGGTAAACTTAACCCGTTGGAGATTATGTTTTTTAATAGAAAAAAGTATAACCACAGGGGAATATGGTGAAAATCCATCGCTGTACCCGCAACTGTAAGCCTCAAGTACAAAAGAGAGGTAAGCCAGAGTACCTGCCAACAACAATTACCATTTAGCTTCATAGTAATACATTTACATTATTTCGATATTCGTGCGGGAAAACACGTAGAGCATAGCTAAACCTTTAGCTTCGCTACTTATCTCTCCTTCATTGGTATCATTAAAAGCATCAGTTAAAGGACACTTTTATGACCGATAAAGCAAGCCCTTCGTCAGAAGAAAAACATACAATAAGAATGCAAAAGCTTAAAGAAAAAGTAGATGCCAGAGTTGACGCAGCTACCGAAGAGCGCGGTATTCTTATTGTTATTACCGGCAATGGCAAAGGCAAATCAACCTCTGGCTTTGGTACGGTAACACGCGCCGTTGGCCATGGTTTAAAAGCAGGCGTGGCCCAGTTTATTAAAGGCACATGGGACAGCGGCGAACGTAACTTATTAGAAAAAAATGGTGTTGTTTTTCATGTAATGAATACTGGCTTTACATGGAATACTCAAGACAAAACTCAAGACATTGAAGCGGCAACTAAAGTTTGGGCTGAAACTAAAAAAATGCTTGCTGATGAAACTATCGACTTGGTGTTATTAGATGAGCTAACTTACATGCTCTCTTATAAGTATTTAGACTTAGATGAAGTGATAGAAGCCATTGTTAACCGTCCGGTTAATCAGCATGTCATTGTTACCGGTCGTGCTTGTCATCGTTCTTTGTTAGAACTAGCAGACACCGTAAGTGAAGTTCAACCAACCAAGCATGCATTTAATGCCGGCATAAAAGCACAGAAAGGCATTGACTGGTAGTTAATAACAGTCGTTGGTAAATGGCAGATAAGATCATTTACCAACGACAACAATAATTTACAGTGCTTATAATAAGTAAAAAATGCCCAACAATATTAACGCGGCAAAAAATATTGTTTCAGATGTCAGTAAAAAAATAGGTTTCCAACCTACAGATAAAACTTCACCTAGTGATGTTTTCAAACCAATAGCCACCATAGCAACAACTAATAACCATGCTGATAATGTTTTTATCGCTTCTACTAGCTCAATTGGCAAAGCAAGCAAATTATTGAGTAAAGCCAAAGCGATAAATACCACTAAAAAACCCGGCACAAATGCTGAAAAACCACGCTGAGTTTGCTGACTTTTCTTTTTAAAAAGTAAAAATATAGCCATCACTATTGGCATTAACAACGCCACACGCAGCAATTTTATATACGTAGCAATGTCACCCGTTTCTTCTGAAATAGAATAACCAGCGCCAACTACCTGAGCGACATCATGAATTGAGCCACCAATAAACACACCTGCAAGTTGAGGTGATAAATTAAAAGCGCTGGCGATCACTGGATAAAAAATCATCGCCATCGTGCCTAACGCGGTAATACTAACCACAGTTAAAGCAAAAAATTTATCTTGTTGCGCATTTTTAGGTAATACCGTTGAAATAGCTGCAGCCGCTGAAACACCGCATACCGCGACAGAGCCACCAGATAGCACCCCGAAAGAAAGCGGCAAACCTAATAAGCGAGCCAACAGCACACCAAAAATAATAGTTGCCACCATACTAGCAATAACAATGCTTGGCGCAGTAAAACCTAACGACATTACATCAGAAAAAGCGATACGCACGCCAACTAAACCAACCGCGGCGCGCAATAAAGTACTCGAACAAAAAACAATGCCTTTTTGTAAGTTGGCCTTTTGATAACAAAAATGACAAGCCAAACCCAATAATAACGCCATTAACATCACGGGCGCTTGGTAAGTATTTGCTAATACCTTAGCGATAATGGCTATAAACACACAAACAAGAATACCAAAAACATGGCTACGCCAAGCTTGAGTAAAGTCAACCATTACTATTTTCACCTTCTTCTATATTGCTGCAACACTAATATTGAAAATCTATTAGCTGAACTTATTATGATAACAAGATTAAGCAAAGTGTCGTTAGCTACATCAACCACTAATATCAATTCATCCATTATATGTTCTATTACTAGATAAACTTGCTTGTATCTGCTTCTTGCCAACAACAATCATTTTGTTAATATATTGTAAATGGGGTACATATAAATTGTTAACTAGTGGTAAAATATCTAAATTTTTCTTATTTTCCATCCAAATATCGGCTAATTTTCTTTTACACAAATGGTGTACTTTTACGCAAAAATAAGCGACATTAACGAATCGTAGTGATTTTCGGTACAAATAGTTACGGAATATTCAATGAATTAACGATGGACAGTACATTGAAAATATTATTGATTTTACAAAGCCATACCTTATCGACAAAAGTTTCAGCATTATTAGCCGTACATGGCAAAAGCGTCATTGCTGTACATAACAGCGTTGAAGCAGTTGCTGTTCTTCGCGCCCAACAAATAGACTTGGTTATCACCGAAGTCGATATAGGCGATGTAGACGGTTGGCGTTTATCACGTTTAATACGTTCTGGCATTTTAGCCTCGCGACAAGACCTCCCCATTTTACTTATTACCGAAAACCATTCTGAACGTATTGCTGAAACAACCGCAAGAATGTTCGATATTGATCAAGTAATTTCATTCCAAGAGCTCGAATACATCGATGAAGTTATTGAACAAGTCATTAATCATCAAGGCACGCTTAACATCCCGCAAAACATTCTAGTAATAGAAGATACCGAAGATACCGCTAATTTAGTTAAACGCATGCTCAAGCATAAATTTAGCGTTGATATTGCCAGCGACGGCATCGCTGGCATTAAAGCCTTTAAAGAAAAAAAATACGATATTGTTCTGCTTGATATTATGATGCCCGGCATGTCAGGTGACGAAGTACTTGATGTACTCATTTCATTAAGCCCCAAACAAGTCGTCATTGCCATGACTGCTCACGGCACCATAGACTTAGCCGAATTAATGTTGGTTAAAGGCGCTTCAGATTATATCCAAAAACCCTTTAAAGCCGAACAATTACGTAAAATATGTGATATTGCTGCCAAACGAGAAGACTTTCTAGTTTCTAATGAACAATTTGCTGCCAAAGCCATGGCTTTGGTTAACGAGCAAAAAAAATACGATAACCTATCTAAAACCCATGACCGAATTTTAGATAGCTTAACCAGCATAGTAATTGAAATATCTGCCAATGGCCGCATCTCATTTTTAAATAATGCTTGGCACCACTGCACTGGTTATATGGTTTCAGAAAGTATTGGCAAGTTATTTACCGACTTTATCTGTGATACCAGCTTTCAAGAAAAAGAATTTATTGCTAACGCCCTTACCTCTTTAAAGTCATCTCAAAGCCTTCAAGAAAGCGTTGAACTTAAACTTAGCCATAAAAGTGGTGACTTTTTCTGGTGTGAGATTAATTTGTCGTCACACCATGACGTTAATCAAAATATTATCGGTATCTCCGGCACCATTGACGACATTAGTATTCGCAAAAAAGCCGAGCAACGCCTTAAACATGTCGCCTTGCACGACACATTAACCGGTATTAATAACCGCTATTATTTTGATAACGAGCTACAACAAATTTCAAGTAACGCAGTTCGTACTGGTAATGTACATGGCTTACTGTTTATCGATTTAGATCACTTTAAAATAATTAATGACTCACAAGGCCATCATCAAGGCGATTTAGTGCTTAAAGAAATCTCTAAATTACTTGCTGAGCATATACGTGAACACGACATACTGTGTCGAATTGGCGGTGACGAGTTCGCTATTATCCTGAGTAATACTTCACTTGAAAGTGCCAAATTAGTTGCCAATAAAGTTTGCCAAGTTATTGCCGACTCAAGCTTCAAGTTTGCTGAACAAGTGTATAAAGTTAGTTGCAGTATTGGTATTTCCGCCATTGATGGTAAAGCATTAAGCAGTGAGGTTTATTTACAGCAAGCTGATATAGCCATGTTTGCAGCCAAAGAAAGAGGCCGTAACCGTGTGCACGTTTTTACCGAAGAAGATAAAGTTACCGAAGAATTAAAGCAAAGCTTTGAATGGGTGCAAAAACTGCAAAAAGCCTTATCTGAAGATAATATTGTTTTACACTTTCAACCAATAATAGACGTAAGTACGCGAGAAGTTGTTTGCCATGAGGCACTAGTTCGCTTAATGGTTGATGGCGAAATGGTATTCCCTAATGACTTTATCCCTTCGCTTGAAAAAGCAGAAGACATGAGTTTGCTCGACCGACACGTAATTGGTAAAGCCTTTCAATATTTACAGAAAAATCCTTGTTTGAAAAACTTAGCAATAAATTTATCGGCGCAAGCCTTCAACGACGACAGACTGTATAACTACATCAAAGAAAAACTTGAGCAGTATGATATTCCACCAGAAAATATTGTTTTTGAACTAACTGAAAGTGCCAGTTTATCTAATATTACTGGTACACAACGCTTAATAACTAGCCTGACTAAATTGGGTTGTCATTTTTCTATCGACGATTTTGGTACCGGTTTTAGCACCTTTGCTTACCTTAAACAAATTCCAGCAGGCAGCGTAAAAATTGACGGTTCATTTGTAAAAGATATGGTCAGAGACCCTATTGATTTAGCATTAGTGAAAGCCATTCACGACACCGCTCAATCATTAGGTAAAACCACCGTTGCTGAATTTGTTGAAGACGAAGAAACCTTGATAAAATTAGCTGAGCTAGGCGTGCATTACGCGCAAGGCTATCATATTGGTAAACCTGCAGATATCAGTGTTATTAACGGCGAAGCTTCACTAATAAAAGAAAAAGCAACGGGTTGATAGTTGCTTGAAACTAAAATCAGACAAATAAAAGAAAATATGATTTTCAAACAACCTTTGCGCTGCGCAATAACATTACCATAGGCCAACATTTTCCAAATATAACTGCAGGGTTAAACTCGTCATTTTTCTTCATTTTATTTGTATAAACTATTTATATATAAATATCTTAGTAGGAATGCTTTATGAACATGAGTACCGCTAGAAATAAAACCGACATTTTAGATCATGCCGATCTTATTATTGAATACTTAAAAGAACTAGGTGTTGAGTATGTCTTTGGCGTGCCCGGTGGTGCCATAGAACCATTTTATAATGCCCTAGCTCGTTCAGAAAGAAATGGGGGGCCTATAGCCGTTATTGCTCGTCATGAATGTGGTGCTGCATTTATGGCCGATGGCTACTTTAGGGAAACCGGAAGAATTGGTGTTGTTTGTGCTACCACAGGTCCTGGAACAACGAATTTAATTACCGGTGTAGCCTCAGCTAAAGTTGATCAGAGTGCTATGTTGGTAATAACCGCACAAACTGCCCTGCCTAAATTTGGTAAGAAACCACTTCAGGATTCAAGTGAAACAGCGATAAACACCGTTGGTATTCTTAAAAACTGTACGAAATTTAATTCGCTTATCTCTCACCCTGCACAGCTCCAAAGTAAGTTAATTTCAGCACTCATGGAAGCAATACAGTCACCTAAAGGTCCGGTACATATTAGTATTCCATCTGATGTATTACGAGCCCCTTTAACTCAACCCACTAGTAATCTACACGTTAACTATTTAATGAATACCCCATCATTAGTTGATAAACCTTCGGTAGATAAGTTGGTAAAAGCGGTAAGTAATGCCGATAAAATCGTGCTTTATGTCGGTCACAGTTGTAAACGAGCTTACCAACAAATAGAGCAATTAGCTGAGATGATAAATGCTCCCTTTGTTTCAGGACCTATGGGAAAAAGTTGGGTAAACGAACGGCACCCTTTATATCGAGGGGTTTATGGCTATGCCGGACATGAGTCAGCTAAAAATTTATTCCAAAATCCTGAGATTGAATTGGTACTGGCAATCGGCACTTCTATTACGGAAATGGGCATTGGCAGTTTATCTAATGATATTCTCAATAATAAACTTATTCATATAGACGCCTCTATAGAGAATTTTTGCCGGTCACCTATGGCAAAACTGCATGTATTAGGTCACTTAGATTTAGTATTTAATCGCTTAATTAATAAAGTTAATGCGCAAAGTTGGGATCGTACTTGGGATGGTTTAGAGCTAGAATGCAACCAAAATGTTGTTGGTGGTTTTACAGAATTAATTGAACCAGAAAAATGCTTATCCAACGATATTCCTATCAAACCACAACGACTGATGGCTTATTTGTCAAAGCAACTTCCTAAAACATGTAGAGTATTCATAGATACGGGGAATATTTGGGCATGGGCAACACACTATTTAAGCCATGAGTCCAATGAAGGTTTGTACCGTATATCTATGGGGTTTGGCAGTATGGCATGGGCGATAGGTGCCGTAATTGGTTCATCGTTCGCCTCGCCTAAAAAGCCACATGTATGCTTAGCTGGTGATGGGGCATGGCTAATGAGTTCACATGAAATAGGGGTAGCCGTTCAACATAAATTGCCTATTTTATTTATTGTTCTTAATGACTCCGCTTACGGCATGATCCGTTTTGGTCAAGAACTTAGTAAAGCTGAATCAATAGGCTGGCAACTTAACGAAGTAAACTTTGCACTATTAGCTAAAGCTCAAGGAGCTGAAGCTAAAGTAATAAAAGATCCTAAAGATCTTGATAAATTAGATTTAACAGAAATATTTAACCGTGATGGCCCCACCTTACTCGATGTAAGAATTGATCCACAAGAATTACCACCAATGATGGCAAGAA
Source organism: uncultured Alteromonadaceae bacterium (assembly GCA_947501935.1). Taxonomy (GTDB): domain Bacteria; phylum Pseudomonadota; class Gammaproteobacteria; order Enterobacterales; family Alteromonadaceae; genus CANMXU01. The sequence continues at coordinate 142,353 of CANMXU010000007.1, read as the reverse complement.
TTAAAAATTTAAATGACGATGAAATGGTGCCAACAGGGTATAAATAATTATTACCCCAATTAAAGAGAGAACAATACCGTTACAATGTTGACATGCTTAAGGGTATTAACGTAAATTGTTAATGTATAAAAACAATAATATATTCAACATGAAAGAGTGTTTTAGGTCCCATAATGATAAAAATAAAAGTACTACCTCTTGCTATCTTATTAACGCTGTCTTTTCCTAGTTTATCAGAAGACTTTAACGCCATTGATGAGTACGGTGCAGACAATGATGATTATTTTGACGACTTCTATGGAAGCGAAGAAATGGTTGAAATTGCCACAGGCATTAAAACCCAAATCTATAAAGCCCCCGCAGTAGCCAGTGTTTTTTCTGCAGAACAAATTAAAAATATGGGGGCAACCGACATTAATGATGTTTTAGAAACAGTACCTGGCTTGCATATTACCTATATTGCCAACAGCTATTTACCAATATTTACTTTTAGAGGTGTTCATAGCATTTATAACCCACAAGTACTTATGCTAATAAATGGTGTACCTATTACCAATGCTTTTCTAGGTAATAGAAACCAAAATTGGCTGGGGATGCCGGTTGAAAGTATTGCTCGTATAGAGGTTATTCGTGGGCCTGGATCTGCTGTTTATGGTGCTGATGCCTTTTCTGGTGTTATTAACATTATTTCTAAAAGTCCTGAAGATATTCAAAAAAATACCGCGGCTATTCGTACTGGTAGTGAATCAACCAAAGACGCATGGTTTTCAATCGCGAATAATGACTCCGATTTAAAATATGCCTTAACTTTTGAATATCACGAAACAAATGGTTCAGATAAGCTGATTGAAGCAGATAATCAAACACGTTTAGATGGAATTTTTGATACTAACGTTTCATTGGCGCCCGGCTCTGTTAGTCTTGGCGTAAAAAGTATGGAAGTTCGAGCTGAAATAAATTATCACAATTTAACGGTTCGTGCTGGTCTTCAAGAACGCTCTGATGGCGGCCTAGGTGTTGGCTTAGCCGATGCATTAGACCCTGAAGCAGATAAATCGAGTCATCGTTATAATTTTGATATTAATTACAGTAAAAATATTACGGATAGTTTTGATTTAGACTTACAAGCAACATATTTTGATACCTCACAAGAAATAGAAAATAATTACACAATTTACCCAGCAGGAGTTGACCTTGGCCATGGTGCACCTTATAGCGACGGCTTTATTGGTAACCCTGAAGTTTGGGAGCGACATTATAGGCTAAATGCAACCGGGCTCTACTCTGGCATAGAAAGCCATATATTACGCTTTGGCCTTGGCTATCATAATAGCGACTTATATAAAATTACCGAAACAAAGAACTTTGGTTTAGGTCCCGACGGTGAACTTATAGCTCCGGGCTCTCCTTTAGTTGATGTTTCTGATACCCCTTACGTATTTTTAAGAGAAACCGATCGCGTTAATACTTATGCCTTTATTCAAGATGTATGGAACATAGCTAATGATTGGGAATTAACCGCAGGTTTACGCTTTGATGATTATACTGATTTTGGTAATACCACCAACCCAAGGTTAGCACTAGTTTGGTCAACAACTTTAAATTTATCGACAAAATTACTATATGGAAAAGCTTTTAGGGCCCCTTCTTTTGCTGAACTCGGTAATATAAATAATCCGATTGCCTTAGGAAACCCTAATTTAAAAGCTGAGGAAATGGAAACCTTAGAGCTTGCATTCGACTATCACCCGCAAACAGGGATTGGCGCCATTATTAGTTTTTACAATTATACATGGAGCGATATCATTCAATTTGTACCAGATATGGGGCAGTCAACTAGAACAGCACAAAATTTTGGCGAACAAGCAGGTTACGGAACAGAGTTAGAAGCAAATTGGCAAATTAATAAAAATTTAAAACTATCTGGTAACTATACATGGGCTAAAGCCAGCAATGACTTAACTGATGATGATGTTTCCTTTGTACCCGGAACGCAACTTTATATGCAAGTAGATTGGAAGATAAACGATGAATTCCGCTTACATATGAGAAATAACTGGGTAATGGATAGAAAGCGCGATGCAATGGACCCACGCAATGAAATTGACGACTATATGTTAACTGATATGACCGTTCGTTGGCTGCCATTAGATATTCCTATAGAAGTAGCCGTTATTGCTAAAAATATTTTTGATACCGATGCCAGAGAACCATCACTGAATAAAGGAGCAACCGTTAATATACCAAATGACTTACCTTTATCAGGCAGAACATTGCTGGCTGAACTTAGGTATAGCTTTTAATGACGAAGTCTAAAACTGCTCAGCACGAAAAAAAAGACTTTGTATACTCAAATAAAACTCAAACCAGCATTTTTTTTGAGCAAGCTTCAGATATAAACCCGTATGTAAGCCAGAGTAACTTTTTACATGGCTATAATATTTTTGAATTAATGCAAAAAAGAAGCTTTATGGAAGTAATATTATTACTTTTTAAGAGTGAACTACCTACCAATAAACAGACAAAATTACTTGAAAGGTTATTCATTGGTTTGATGAACCTTGGTCCTCGTCATCCTGCAGTAAAAGCGGCAATGGTTGCTGGTGTAAGTAAAACTAATGTAGAACATTTATTACCAATTGGTTTAACTACATTAGGTGGAGAGATGAACGGCGCCAAAGAAGTTCAAAAGTCCATGCTATTTATCCAAGAAAATATTACTAATACACCTGAAGAAGTAACCCAAAAGTTATTAGCTCAACTGACAAGCCCACAAAAAGAAGGTGAGTTTCATTTATGCCCTGGTTTTGGCAATCATTATGGAACCATAGATGAATTTTCCATAAATTTACTACAAGAAATTACTACAGGTTTTGATATAGAAAATGAGCTACCTATTATTTTTTGGGCAAATAAATTCTCTAATAACCTTATATCACATCAAATGGGGTGGTTGAAAACAGGTATTGCTGCCGCTGTCTTTTGTGAATTAGGTATCCCAGCTAGAGAGTCTATCGGCTTATTCCAGCTAATTTGTGCTCCTGGTATTTTCGCTCATGGCGTAGAACAAACCCATAAACCTATCACTGCAATACCTATGCTAGACGATGAGCAACATAAATATATAGCTCAAAAATAATGTTGAAGTTGAGATAATGAATAATTTTGAATATTGGGATAAACGCAACGGCACAATATATAGCACTGTAGGGCACTGGCAAGGAGGCGTTGACGTTAATATTCAAAGTTACTCCTTAGTGGGTGATCTTATGCGTAATTGTTCCTTTATGCAGCTTCATATTTTAAATGCTACAGGAAGGCTAGTAGAAAAAAATATTGCTGATTGGATAGAAATTAATTTTATGGGGTTAAGCTACCCTGATAGCAGAATATGGTGTAATCAAGTTTCCGCATACAGTGCAGATACAAGCACAAGTGTTGTCGGTGCAGCTAGCGCAGCTATTTTAGCTGCCGACTCAAGAGCCTATGGTGGTGGACAAACAACACAAACGTGTATGAATTTCCTAAAAAAATCATACAATTCTTTTAATACTGTACAAAGCTTTGAAGACATAACTTCTACAGCCCCATTTAAGAATAATAAACCTATGATAGTTGGCTTTGCCAGGCCTATAGATAGAGACGATGAGCGTTTAGCGCCATACGAAGAAAATCAACTAAAATTAAATATTCCAAAAGGAGAGTATTTAAAATTCGCTTATCAGCTCAGTGATTATTTATTACAACATTTCAACTTATCCATAAATAGCGGAGGGTATGCGTCTGCATTTTTATTAGATCAAGGCTTTAGCCCCGAAGATAGCTATAAAATTAAAGCCTTTAGTGTGATTAGTGGAGCTATCGCTTGCTATCGTAATTTAGAAGGCCAACCACCAAATTCTTTTTTACCTTTAAAATGTACTGATATAAAGTACACTGGCCCGAAGATTAGAAAAGTACCTGATTAATAATTTTGTATTAAAACCTAAACAGGAATGTTTACCGTAAACGTAGAGCCCTGCCCTAATTCACTCTGCACTGAAAGCCTGCCGTTTAGTAATTCAACAAAGCGTTTTGATATTGCTAAACCTAAACCTGTACCGCTAAATTGGCGCGCTTGGCTGCCGTCTACTTGACGAAACTCATCAAAAATATATTGTTGCTGCTCTGGTGATAAACCAATGCCGGTGTCTTTTATATCAAAGTTAAGCTGTTTATTTTCTTCACTTATGAGTAAAGTAACTTTGCCATTTTCAGTAAACTTACAGGCATTGCTTAATAGGTTTAATAAAACTTGCTCAAGCTTTTCTTGATCAGTGTTGAATTTACTTATCTCTGTGTTGGTAATAATTTCAAAATGATTGTGATTTTTTTCAGCCAATGGTTTGATAATATCGGTTACGCTTTGTTGTACTTCATCAATGGAGACTTCGCTATATTTAACCTCAATTTTACCCGCTTCTATTTTCGCTAAATCTAATAAGCTATTGATCATGCTTAATAGCCGCTGTGAATTAGTCGTGATCTTGTCCATATCGTCAATAAGGTCAAAGTTTCCTTCTAGTTCAAGCTCTTCAACAACCAGTTCTCCATAACCAATAATTGACTGAATCGGGGTGCGTAGCTCATGGCTCATATTGGCCATAAATTCTGATTTATGTTTGCTGGCCATAATAGCTGAATCGCGCGCTTGCACTAATTCTCTGGTACGAATATCAACTTCAGCCTCTAGCTGGTCTCTATGTTGTTTTAGGCGATCTTCTTGCTCATCTAATACCGCCATCATACTATTGTATGAACGAGCCATGCGGCGAATTTCTTTTGCTCCCTCGACAGGAGCAAAAATATGATCGCCAGTTTTTTGCGATATTTGCATAGTTTTAGAGAGCTGCTCTAACGGTCTAAATAAAATAACCAAGCCGATATGCATTAATAAACTTAATAGCAGCACCGCAACAAAGCCAACACTAGTAATAATAATAGCCACTTGCTTTTGCGATTGCTTTAAACTGGCCTTACTGTAAATAACTTCTGCATAACCAATAACTTGATCTTTAGGGTTATCTTCTACGCTCAGTTCAAATTCATTTTCATCTTGGTCGGACATACTAGAGCTAATAATAACCGGGGTTTTGATCAGCCAGTATTCATCACTTTCAACCAGTATTTTAGTTTGAGTAGTTTTATTATCTAAACCACTTTGCTGTTGTTCAATACTCTCTGGATACTGACCTTTGCTGGTAAAAACTGACTGATCTTCAAGTACTAAACGAGCAGCAACCACCGATTGAAAACCTTCAACTTGGTTCATTGCATCTTGAGCATTTTGAGACGAGCCCGATAAAATTGAAAACACCGATTGTTTAGCTAAACCTTCGGTTATTTGCCGAGCGTTATTTAACATTAATTCGCGATATTGCTGATTAACGCCTTTTGTAGTAATGAAACTAATGGCAATGGTCATCACCGTAATACCGGCGATTAAGAAAATAACAACTTGATTTTTAATGCTAAGTGGAGAGGATAACAAGCGATAAAGCGGCATCGAATAACAGCCTTATTTAGGAAAGGTTAGCGAAAACTTAGCGCGCTCATTAGAGTCATAGTTATACCCTAAATGCGCTGCAGTTCTTAAATTAACAGCAAGTTCAATGTTCGATAACGGCTTAACGGTAGATGGCCGTTTTTTATAATCGACCGTTGCGACCATGCGCGCTAACTGTTTGCCTAGCATTTCATTGTCAGGCATTGCAGAAAATAAGGCGCCACGCTTTGCATGAGTAGGTTTACTTGAGAACACCACCATTTTATTGGCCCACGCTTTTTCTAAGATCACCGGCACAATAACCTTATTAGCTGTAACAGGATCTAGGGGTAACCATATAGCCATAGACTCTAAATTTTCACCCTCGAAAACTTCATCATAGGCTTGTGCTGCTGTTCGTATATCATCAACCGGAATTGGGTTTAATTTAAGTCCCCTTAATTTCGCCTGCTCTTTCGCGACATCTATTATCCAAGCAGATGCTGAAGTATATAACACAGTAACAGTAGTCACTTTGGGCGCAAGTTCATTTAATGAATTGAATAATACATTCGGGCTTGCCATTAAGCTAACCCCAGAAATACCATTAGGTTTTATCGGTAAGGCACCAACGACAACCGGCATATCTAAATACACTTGTTTTGCGATCATCATGCCTCGATTACCTAAGGCGACCATCTTATTGGTGGTAATTTTTTTGGCGACTTCTTTGGCGTCAAACTTACTTGGAAGTTTAAGATGAATAACTTCATCCGGAAATTCAGACTCTATACCTTGGGTAATTTGTTGAAAAATTTTATCGTATGGCGCTTTAACATCAGGATATACGATCGTTAATGGCTCAGCATATACAGCAAAAGACATGCCTAAAGCCAAACTAATACAAAACGTATAGTACTGAATCCACTTCAATTTATATTCCAAAAATCTAACAAACTAGCCAGTGGTTATAATAACCACATTTTTTATCTGCGTCACCTTATATGTAATTAGATTTATTACAATTTATCTTTCATTAGGTTATGTTAGTACTATAATTAACCAATACTGACAGTGAAGTTAGTGACATTCAAAGGACCTCTATGCCTTATGTTTATTATTGCCTTGTTTAGGCATTTTTTATTAATTATTTTAATTATTAGCTGTTCAGCTTATGCCAGCGATTTAGATATCGCTTTTGGACAAAATCGTCCGCCCTTTATTATTAACAATAATGGTGAGCTTCAAGGTCTTGAAGTTGACATCGTTAGAGAATCATTGGCCTATAAGGGTCATACCATAAAAACCAAAATTCCAATGCCTAACGCCAGATTAGCTATTGCTGTAGCAAAAATGAATTTTGACGCCGCCGCTGGCGTACAATACCTTGATGATAATACTTTTTATTCTGATAATTTCATCACCTATATAAATTATGCTATATCGAGAAAAAAGGATAATTTAGCCATAAACAATATTGCTGATTTAACCTTATACCGCGCCGTTGCATGGCAAAATGCTTATCGTAATTTAGGCGCAGAATATCAACAATTCTTTGGCCCTGAAGCTACAGGACTATACCTAGACAGGTATAGTGAATTTGCAAATCAAGAATATCAAAATGAGTTTTTTTGGAAAGCGAGAGCTGATGTGATCATCGTTGATATCATCATGTTTCAATGGTTTCGCCAAGCGTTATCAAAGAAGTATGATACTAATGAAGAAATGGTTTTTCACAAAATTTTCAATAACGATACTCAATATCAGATGAACTTTAAAAATGAAGAACTTAAAAATGAAGAACTTAAAAATGACTTTAACCAAGGTCTTAAACATATACAATCAACAGGTAAATACCAGCAATTAATTGATAGTTACGTACATCAAGTTTATTAACTTCTTATCAGGTATTTAAACTCAAAAAAAGGGTAATAACATCGCTGTTATTACCCTTTTAGTAAATACTGCAAAAATCAATTAGTGATTTTCTGAAACCATATTTACGGTGTACTTAGGTATTTCTACCACTAAGTCTTCGTCAGCTACAATAGCTTGGCAGCTTAAACGCGAATCAGGCTCTAGGCCCCATGCTTTATCAAGCATGTCTTCTTCAAGCTCATCGCCTTCTTTAATAGAGTCGAAACCTTCACGAATAATAACGTGGCAAGTGGTACAAGCGCATACTTTTTCACAAGCATGTTCAATTCCAATATCGTTTTTTAAGGCAACATTTAATACACTTTCACCCGTTTGTGCTTCAACAACTGCACCGTCTGGGCAAAGTTCTTCGTGAGGAAGAAAAATAATTTGTGGCATGGGTTAATTCCTAATTAATACTAACTAAACTTCGTCAACCGAGTGACCTGCTAGGGCTGTTCTTATCGATGAATCCATACGACGTTCAGCAAAGGTAGCGGTGCTCAGGTTTAATTTTTCAATCGCTGCTTCAATATCATCAACAGCGTCGGATTTACTTATCTGTTCTAACTCAGCAATGGCGTCGTTAATTTGGCCAAGCTCTTCGCCTGATAACAATACGCTATCGGCAATTAGTGCTGACTGAATTGACTCGATAACTCGTGCCGCTTCTACTTGCTGCTCTTTTAGCATACGTGCGGCAATATCACCTTTAGCGTTACTCATTGACTCAAGTAACATGGTGGTAATTTGCTTTTCATCTAAACCAAACGATGGTTTCACTTCAATACTCGACTCAACACCAGTCGATTTTTCCATCGCGCTAACTTCTAATAAACCGTCAGCGTCAACTTTAAATGTGACCCGTATATGCGCAGCACCTGCGGTCATTGCCGGAATACCACGTAATTCAAAACGCGCGAGTGAGCGACAATCTTCAACCAACTCACGCTCACCTTGAAGAACATGCACAGCCATAGCTGTTTGACCGTCTTTAAAGGTGGTAAATTCTTGCGCTTTAGCAACAGGAATAGTGGTATTGCGTGGAATAACTTTTTCCACCAAACCGCCCATGGTTTCTAAACCAAGCGATAATGGAATCACATCAAGTAATAACATTTCACTATCAGGTTTATTACCCGCTAAAATATCAGCTTGAATAGCTGCGCCAATGGCAACCACTTTATCAGGATCAATTGAAGTTAAAGGCGCTTTGTTAAAATATTTTTCAACATCATTACGCACTAAAGGTACACGGGTAGAACCACCAACCATGACCACTTCAATCACTTCTTCAATTGAAATTTCAGCATCTTTTAATGCTCGACGACATGCTCTTAAGGTTTTAGCAACAAATGGTGCGATGAGTCCTTCAAACGTGGCTAAGGTAACGGTTGTGCTAAACAAGGCGTTATCATCTAAAGTCAGCTCAATAGTACAAGAGTCGATGCTAGAAAGCTGCTCTTTGGCAATACAAGCTTGCTGCTGAATTTGACGCTCTAAAGAATTTGACAATGGACGCTGTAAACCAGCTTCAGTAATTAAATGATTGGCCAAAGCAATATCAAAGTCATCACCACCAAGGGCTGAGTCGCCGCCGGTCGCTAACACTTCAAAAACGCCTTTATTTAAACGCAGTATTGAAACATCAAAAGTACCGCCACCTAAATCGTAAACGGCAATAACACCTTCTTGACCTGAGTCTAAACCATAAGCAACCGCTGCTGCGGTAGGCTCATTCAGTAAACGTAAAACATTTACACCGGCAAGTTTAGCTGCATCTTTGGTGCTTTGGCGCTGAGCATCATCAAAATATGCTGGCACGGTAATAACCACGCCGGTTAAATCACCACCTAAAGCCGTTTCTGCGCGAGCAGCTAATTTTTTTAATATTTCAGCCGACACTTGCACCGGGTTTACTTGGCCTTGCCTGGTGATAATTTCAGGATGATTTTCATCACCGCCGAACTGATAAGGCAATGACGGATATTTAGCTTGAATATCGGCTAATGAGCGGCCGATTAAACGTTTAGCAGAAATAATAGTGTTTTCGGGATCTTGTACTGAAAATGCCTTGGCGTCATTGCCAACAACAATTTCATTCGCTTGGTAGCTCACAATAGAAGGGAGAATATCTCTGCCCTGTTCGTCAACCATAGTTTCAGCTAAGCCACTTTTTACGCTGGCAACTAAAGAGTTGGTTGTGCCTAAGTCGATGCCGGCAGCAAGGCGATGTTCATGAGGGACTGTGCTTTGTCCCGGCTCAGCAATTTGTAATAAAGCCATGATAGATTCTTTTGATTAATACTCGTGGATTATATAGTCGTCAAATGTTTGCTTGTTTAAACAGGTTATTCGACAAACTTTCTATTCGTCGAACTATTTATTCGTCAAATAAGAGCTCTTCAAGACGATCTAATTCTACATGAAGTTTTTGATAAAATTTTAACTTTCGCAAGTTCTCACATGCTAAAAGATCTGACGCGGCTTTGTTTTGCGCTAATTGTATTTTCAGCTCTTTTGAAAGTTGCTCAAATTCGGTGGTAAATATTTGATTAACTTCAAAAATGGCTTCATCAATGTTTTCAGCCTGCTTAACTTCGTCAAGCATTTCGCGCAATTCCATTTGACGCATTAAAAAGCTAATGTCGCTAAATGAGGCTTGCTCGCTTGGCATGTCGGTACCGCGAATTTTTAACATATATTCGGCGCGTTTCAATGGGCTTTTCAAGGTTTGATAAGCGTCATTTATCATCGACGACTTTTGTACTGCTAAAAGTTGTTCCTGCGCTGAGCTATGGGCAAAACGATCCGGGTGAACCGTTTTTTGCAAGCTTTGATAAACAGCTGATAACTGAGCTAAATCAACCGTATAATCTTCTGCTAAACCGAATAACTGAAAGTAATTCATTGTCACCACAATAGCCTAAACGTTAAAACTTTCGCCGCAGCCACATTCACCTTTGGCATTTGGGTTAGTAAATTTAAAGCCTTCGTTCAAGCCTTCTTTAACAAAATCAAGCTGGGTACCGTCAATGTAAACTAAACTTTTCGCGTCAACAATAATGTTCACTGAGTCGATGGTAAACATTTCATCATCGTCATTTAAGTCGTCAACAAATTCAAGTACATAAGCTAAACCTGAACAACCTGTGGTTTTTATACCTAATCGTAAACCAAGGCCCTTGCCTCGGTTTATTAGGAACGATTGTACCCGCTCAGCTGCAGCAGGAGTCATCGTGATAGCCATAACTTACTCCGCCTTACTTATCGTTCTTTGAGCGATAATCTTCAATTGCCGCTTTAATTGCATCTTCAGCCAAAATAGAACAATGAATTTTAACCGGGGGTAAAGCTAGCTCTTCAGCAATGGCAGTGTTTTTAATTTCGCCAGCTTCATCAATTGACTTACCTTTAACCCACTCTGTAACTAGTGAGCTAGAAGCAATGGCTGAACCACAACCGTAGGTTTTAAATTTTGCATCTTCGATGATACCTTCATCGGTGATTTTAAGTTGTAATTTCATTACGTCACCACATGCTGGTGCGCCAACCATACCGGTTGCAACTTGCGGGTCATCTTTATCTAGTGAGCCAACGTTACGAGGGTTTTCATAATGGTCGATTACTTTTTCGCTATAAGCCATAATATTTCTCCTAAGTGCTCTAGTGAGCAGCCCATTCAATAGAATCTAAATCAACACCGTCTTTGAACATTTCCCAAAGTGGTGACATATCACGTAAATGAGTGATCGCTTTTTGAATAATTTCAATAGCGTAATCAATCTCTTCTGTCGTGGTAAAACGGCCAAAGCTAAAACGAATTGAACTATGCGCCATTTCGTCATTTAAGCCTAAGGCTCTTAATACATAAGAAGGCTCTAAACTAGCTGAAGTACAGGCTGAACCTGAAGATACCGCTAGGTCTTTTAAAGCCATAATTAACGACTCACCTTCAACAAAGTTAAAGCTAACATTTAAGTTACCTGCATAACGTTGTTCAAAATCGCCATTAACAAAAACTTGTTCCATTTCGTTTAAGCCATTCCATAAACGGTCACGCATTGCTGTAACATGAGCAAGATCTTGCGCCATTTCTTCTTTAGCTATACGGAAAGCTTCACCCATACCAACAATTTGATGAGTCGCTAACGTGCCAGAGCGCATCCCACGCTCATGACCACCACCGTGTGTTTGCGCTTCTAAGCGAATACGCGGCTTACGACGAACAAATAAAGCGCCGATACCTTTAGGGCCATAAATTTTATGAGCCGAGAAAGACATCATATCCACTTTTAACTGCTGCATATCGATGGTAATTTTACCTGCGCTTTGCGCGCCATCAACATGGAAAATTACTTTACGTGAACGACAAAGCTCACCAATTTCAGCAATATCTTGTACTACACCAATTTCGTTATTTACATGCATAATGCTAACTAACACAGTGTCGTCACGAAAAGCCGCTTCAAGTTTTTTCAGGTCAATTAAACCATTGCTTTCTGGGTCTAAGTAAGTCACTTCAAAACCTTGACGTTCTAATTCACGACAAGTATCTAGTACCGCTTTATGTTCGGTTTTACAGGTAATAATGTGCTTACCTCTTTTACCGTAAAAATGTGCCGCGCCTTTAATGGCGAGGTTATTTGATTCAGTAGCGCCCGAGGTGAAAACAATTTCACGCGGATCAGCATTAATTAAGTCGGCGATTTGGTTTCTAGCAATATCAACCGCTTCTTCAGCTTGCCAACCAAATTTGTGTGAACGAGACGCAGGGTTGCCGTAAATACCATCAGTGGTCATGTATTGCATCATTTTTTCAGCAACACGCTTGTCTACAGGTGTTGTTGCTGAATAATCAAAATAAATAGGAAGCTTCATTCGCTAACATTCTCCAATCTATATCGGTAAGCTGGCAGGTTACCAGTCGTTAATTACATTTTTTGTTGAGATAAGTGTTTCTAAATTTATGCTGTTCACATTTTTCTCGTGCAGCTTGTCTTGGCGCTCAGACACCGCTTGAACATCTCTTTGAGTAACTAACTCTGATAAAGAAATGCCTTGTAAAAAGCCTTCAATACGCTCACTTAAATCTGACCATAAAGAATGTGTTAAGCATTTTACGCCACCTTGACAGTCAGCTTTACCAACACAGCGGGTGGCATTAATACTTTCGTCAACTGCGGTAATTACGTCAACAATGCTAATTTGTGCTGAACATCGACCAAGGCGATATCCACCACCGGGGCCACGTACACTGGTCACTAGGCCATGTTTACGTAATTTAGAAAATAGCTGTTCTAGGTAAGAAAGCGAGATGTCTTGACGCTCTGAAATATCAGCCAGCGGCACGGGCCCTGTTGCTGCATGTAGAGCAACGTCTAACATTGCTGTTACGGCGTACCGCCCTTTTGATGTTAACTTCATTTCGACCCCGTTTTAATTTCAGCGCAATTTTACATAACCCAGTAAATTAGTCAACTAAATAACCACTGACTTTACTCAGGTATTTTACTTACTATTAAAATGGAGTCAACAAATACCTGACTAAATTACTCAAGTATTATCCGTAAACCACTAAAAAGCTAAGACCAAGATCAAATTTCAGGGTCAAACGACTGAACAACTTCTTCTCTTTTCTTCGCGGCGGCTTTTTCATCTTCAACAAATTCACCAACGCGTAACTCAGGTAATGCTTCTTGGCAGACACTACCGCCAAGCTGGTTTACTTCTTTACATAGCTCTGAGACTTTATTATCCATTAAGTGCATATGATCTAACATACGCCCAATCGCTTTTGCGACCGGATCCGGATTACTTGTGGCAACAGCATAAGCATCAAAGCCATATTTCTTAGCAATAGCATCACGCTGTTTATCATTCGCTGCGCTACCGTTTTTATCATTTACTACTCGGCCAGGAATACCAATAACCGTTGCACCAACGGGTACGTCTTTAACGACGACCGCATTAGAGCCAATTCGAGAGTTTTCACCAAGTAATAATGGCCCAAGTACTTTTGCACCTGCGCCAATAACCACACCATTACCTAAAGTTGGATGACGTTTACCGGCATTCCAGCTGGTGCCACCTAGAGTTACGCCGTGATAAATTGTACAGTCGTCACCAATTTCAGCGGTTTCACCAATAACAATACCCATGCCATGGTCGATAAAAAATCGACGGCCAATGGTCGCACCCGGGTGAATTTCAACTCCGGTTAACCAACGAGCAAGTGTCGACACTGTACGAGCTATCCATTTTAAGTCTTTAAGCCAAAACCAATGTGACAACCTATGCCACCATATAGCGTGCATACCAGGGTAATTGGTTAATACTTCAAAAACCGTACGAGCTGCAGGATCTCTATCAAAGACACTATTGATATCTTCTTTGATACGACTAAACATGTGCATTCCCTTCTTGAATTCAACTACTATAAGAGCAAGTTTATTATTTATTTTTATCGGCTGACTTTTCAGTTTGGCTATCTGCGTTTTTAGCATTAGCGCGATCAACTGACGCTAAAATACCGCGCATCATTTTTAATTCTTTAACATCAGGTCGTGCGCGATTAAACAAACGTCTTAGCTTAGTCATCACTAAACCAGGGTGGCTAGGTACTATAAAGCCAGTGCCTTTTAATGCTTTTTCAAAGTGCTGATAAAAACGTTCGCTTTCTTCAACAATCGGATATTCTTCATCATCAGTGCTTTTCTGATGTTGAGCATCTTGCTGTAATAAAAAGCTAGTACGCACTTCATAACTTAAGGTTTGTACTGCCATGGCTAAATTCAATGAACTGTATTCTGGATTGGCAGGAATTTGCACATGAAAGTGGCAAAGCTGCAATTCGTCATTTGTTAGACCACTGCTTTCACGGCCAAATACTAGCGCGACAGGAAAGTTATGAGCTTCTTCAATTAATTTTACGCCACAACCGCGTGGCTCTAACATTGGCCACGGTAAGGTGCGTGAACGAGCGCTAGTGCCAACCACTAAGCCACACTCGCTGATTGCTTCTTCTAAAGTGCTTACTACTTTAGCATTAGCTAAAACATCGGTAGCACCGGCAGCAAGCGCTTGCGCTTGACCATTTGGCATTTCAATAGGGTCAACTAAAATTAGCTGACTTAAGCCCATGGTTTTCATTGCTCGTGCCGCGGAGCCAATATTACGGCAATCGGAAGTGTTTACTAACACGATACGAACATTGTCTAATAAATTATCTACTAAAGATTCTGACATTATAACTATCTAGATGGCTAAAACTGCTGATAATATTATCATAGAAAACCATCAATGTACTGCTAAAAAGCACTATTTTATTGGGAATATCATTAAGCTTTATTGGTCTAAGCTATGGCAATTGATTATGTAATTATTCAAAAAAAAATTAAAAAACCAATAAAGACAACAACAAAAGCAGAAATACACAAGTAAACAAAATTGTTTGTCGCCTATTTAAGCTACTTTTGCTATAATCCGTGCGCTTGATTTTCGCTTGGCGTTTCAAGTATCGCTCTTTTACAAAGTTGTTTTACTATTTATTAGTTATTTTTAAGGTAGTCAATATGCACCCGATGCTTAATATTGCTGTGCGCGCTGCGCGTAATGCAGGTACAGTTATTATTCGCGCTTTCGAGCAATTAGATAAAGTAGAAATTGAACAAAAAGGCACTAATGACTTCGTCACTAATGTTGATTTAAGCGCTGAGCAAAAAATTATTGAGACCATTCGTAAGTCTTACCCAAACCACACCATTATTGGTGAAGAGTCTGGTGAGCTAAAAGGCGAAGATAATGACTACCAATGGATTATTGATCCACTAGATGGTACCACCAACTTTATAAAGGGCATTCCTCATTTTGCCGTTTCTATTGCTTTAAAAGTTAAAGGCAAATTAGATCAAGCAGTTATATACGATCCAATTCGTGGTGAATTATTTACTGCAAGTCGCGGTAAAGGCGCACAATTAAACGGTTTTCGCATTCGTGTAAAACAACATAAAGAATTATCTGGTGCTATTTTAGCTACCGGTTTTCCGTTCAAGCATAAACAACATACCAATGCCTACTTTGACATTTTCAAAACTTTATTTACCAAAACTGCTGACATGCGTCGTGCTGGCTCAGCCGCACTTGACCTAGCTTATGTAGCTGCAGGCCGTGTCGATGGTTTCTTTGAAATTGGTTTAAAACCTTGGGATACCGCAGCTGGTGAACTATTAGTGGTTGAAGCTGGTGGTTTAGTTACTGACTTTTCTGGCGGTCATAACCACGCTAAGTCTGGCAACATTGTTGCAAGCAGCAGCCGATTATTAAAAGAAATACTTAAAGATATGCGTCCTCACTTAGGTGAAGCATTAAGTAAATAATATTGTGATATTATAAACTTTAATACATATAGAAAAAGCGCTTAACGGCGCTTTTTTTGACGCTAAAATTTATCATTGTCAATCTAGCTTATGAAGCAATTGCTTTATTGTTCTCCTGATGAAGCTCACTAAATCATTAGCAATCATAGGACGAGCATACCAATAACCTTGTATTTCGTCACAATCAATCGCCTGTAAAAATTCCACATGGCTTTGCTCTTCCACTCCTTCTGCAATTAACGACAACCCCAAGCTTTTACCTAATGCGACAATGGTTTTTACTATCGCTTTATCTTCGTCATTATTATGACAATCACGAATAAATGACTGATCTATTTTTAACTTATCTACTGGAAAACGCTTTAAATATGAAAGCGATGAATAGCCAGTGCCAAAGTCATCAATAGAAAGGTGAATGCCGATGCCTTTTAGGTGTTCAAGCAAGGTAATAGTTTGCTCTTCATTGTGCATAAATACCCCTTCGGTAATTTCTAGCTCAAGATTAGCAGCAGCAAGCTTTGAATGTTTAAGCGCATCCAGCACGGTTTGTAAAAAATTGGGATGAGAGAATTGTCTTGGCGATACATTTACCGCAACAATAATATCGGTAAAGCCGCTTTGCACTAAATCTTTGGCGAACAAGCAAGCTTGCTCTAAAATCCACTTGCCAATGGGCACGATTAAACCTGACTGCTCAGCTAAAGGAATAAAATCAACCGGGGAAATAATACCGTCGTTATGGCGCCAACGCACTAATGTTTCTATGCCTGTTATGCGCTGACTCCGTATGTCGAGCTGCGGTTGATAGACTAAAAATAGTTCTTCATTGCTAATCGCATTACGTAAATGATCTAGCATCAAAGCATTTGCTTGAATACCGGTTGCATAATTTTCCATAAAAACGGTGAAATGCTGATGTTCGTCATTAATGGAAACAGATAATGCAGTAAGGGCATTTTTAATTAGTCGGTCACGGCTGTCGCCATGCTCTGGGGCAAAACTATAGCCAAAGTCGAGCTCTAGAAAAAATTCACCGCAGTCGGTAATTATTGGCTTTTCCGCATGGCTAATTATGTTTGCTGTTACTGCCTGCAATGCCAGTGATGAAGGTTTTTTCAAACATACTAGTGCAAACTGGCGATCGTTAAGCTGATAAAAGTTAATACCTGCTGGTAAATGCTCACCAATACGTTTAGCTAATGCCTGTACTACATGCTCAGTGGTTTTCACGCCTAAGGCTCTAACCATTTGTCCAAACTGGCTGATCTCAAAAACACCAAGCGAAAATGGCTTAGCAAGCGCAAGTAAGCGATTTAGATCATTATTTAATTTATAACGATTAGGCAAATTTGTTTCTTGCACATAAAAAGCGAGGTGATTGACTTCTTGCTCTGCAAGCTTTCGTTCGGTGATATCAACAATATGAATATCATAAGCATCAATATGCTTTAACCAATTTATATTCACTTGCAAGATACGATCTTTTAACTGCTGCTCTACCGATAAACTGGTTTGCTCACTTTTACTAATTTCTTGGCGCAGAGCAAGGAAGTTATCTGGAATTAAATAATCTAGTTGCTGTGAAGACAAGCCCACTTTTTCAAGTAACAGATAACAAGCAGGGTTACTAAAAACCGTTTCACCTAAGTTATTAATACTTAATATTGGGTTAGGGTTGTGCTTAGAAAAAAGTGCTAAGCGGGTATTTTTTGCATTCGTTAGAATATATTGCTTAATATAATACGCACCAACAATGGCAAAAAACACAATACTAATACCATAAAATACTACCATCCAATGGGTGAATTCCATTTGTGCCAACGTGTTTTGATGGCTATGGTCAACTTGCGCTTGGGTGTGTTTTTCAATCGACAATAAGGTCGGTAATAGTTCGGTTCTGGCTGCAGTAATTTTCACTAACAACGCACGTAGTTGATCCCAATTATTTTCTTGGATCAACATAATATCATTAAATTCTTGCACTAAGTTTTCAATGTCTTGCTGCTTTGCAGTAATAATTTCTTGGTTATTGCCAAAATTACCTTGCCTGAATAAAGCTTGGCTATGCATAGTTAAAATAGTTTTATTTTGCTGATATTGCCGCCAAAAAACTTGGTCATTCTGGGTGGCGTAATATTCATAAATAATTCGCTCTTGTTTACTTAAGTCGGCAATGATTTGATTGATACTGGTTAAAGTCGGGATACGATGTTCAACCAATTCAACGGCATTTTTACGTACTTCTTCAGTTGAAAAGTAAACAATAAAAGAAAGGCTGATCCCGAGTATTAGTGCGAGTCCGGCAACCAAAGAAGCCCTTAATAGATAAGGTTTTACTATTGAGCTCATTGTTATTTCCTTTTGCTAAGTGATCCATAATTTAACTAATGAAATGAGGATTATTTACATCCTTATTATGTAGACAGGTTAAACCTAGGTTTTATTGCAACTTCTAGCAATAAAAAATTATTAACCACAACTAGGGATTAGAGATGATTCAACGTATTGATTTAATAATGACTATTTAATTCACTCTATTTATAGATAAGCACTTAACAAGCTAACAGCAAAATTTTGGCAATAAAAAACCAGCATAAATGCTGGTTTTTTCACTACTATTTAATATAACTCAAAACTTAACTAAAAACTTGAGTCATTATCCAGAAGAACATAATAGAAAGACCGGCGCCAACAGGTAAAGTGATTACCCATGAAACAACAATGTTTCTTACCACGGTTAGGTTAATTGCAGCAATACCGCGTGCCATTCCCACACCTAATACCGCACCAACTAAAGTTTGTGTAGTAGAGATAGGTAAACCAGTACCAGATGCAATAACAACAGTACATGCTGCAGCAAGTTCAGCTGCAAAACCACGACTTGGGGTTAAATGAGTAATGCCTTGGCCAATAGTAGCAATAACTTTATGACCAAATAGTGCAAGACCTGCAACAATACCAAAACCACCTAGTGGTAATATCCACCATGCGATAGCTGATTTAGCAGCTATTTGACCGTCATTATCAATAATACTAACAACAGCAGCTAGTGGACCGATAGCATTTGCAACATCGTTTGAGCCATGAGCAAACGCCATACAACAAGCGGTGATGATCATTAGAATAGCAAAAACTTTTTCAACGTTAGCGTAATGGGTGTTCTTGTCAGCTTTCTCGTCAAAATTAAGACGACTAATAAAAAACTTACCTACTAGAGCAACCAAACCAGCAACAGCTATGGCATAAAGGTAACCATCAACAGCGTCAATATGAAGGCCAATATGCTTTAAGCCCTTTTTGATAGTAACCAGTGATAAAACAAAGCCAGCTAGGAACATGTAAAATGGTACCCAACGTTTAGCTTGTTGCAATGGTTTATCGGTATCAAAAATAAGCTTTTGTGCACTATTAAAAATAATAAAAGCAATAACACCTGAGATAAGTGGGGTAACAATCCAGCTACCAACAATACCACCTACTTTGCCCCAAACTACTGCGTCCATACTCACGCCAATAGCAGCAAAACCAATAATGGCACCTACTATAGAGTGAGTAGTAGAAACCGGCCAGCCTAGTGCTGAAGCGATTAACAACCAAGTAGCAGCAGCTAATAGCGCTGAAATCATACCAAATACAAGTAAATGCGGTGTATCAGTAAAATACGCAGCATCGATTATGCCTTTACGTATTGTTGAAGTAACTTCACCACCAGCCAAATATGCACCAGCAAATTCGAAAATCATGGCAATAATAATGGCTTGCTTAATAGTTAATGCTTTAGAACCAACAGAGGTTCCCATTGCATTAGCAACATCATTAGCCCCTATGCCCCATGCCATAAAAAAGCCGACAGCGGCTGCGATCATGACCAGAAGAGAGCCATTTGAAAGTAAAATATCCATCAGTAAGCCCTATTTTCTCGCTAATAAAATTTCTAAACGGGCACCTACTCGTTCGGCAAGATCTGCAAGATCGCCTACCCATTCAATAATTTGATATAAAAACATAACATCAACTGGGTTTAAATCCTTTTCTAGATCCAGTAAGCCACGACGTAATTTAACTTGCATCAAATCAGTGTCGTCTTCAATTGCGTCTAATTGGTTGATCATTTTTTCAACCAAGTCAACTTCACGGCCACGAAAGCCGGTTTCTAATAAGTCATCTAACTCATTAATTGCATCTGCTGCTTTTTCTGTTGCTTCAATGCAACGTTGAACATATAAAGTAAAATCAGCTTGCAAAGGTTCTGGTATTTCGAGTTTACGACCAAAAATACGACCGGCAATATCTTTTGCTTTATTAGCAATTTTATCTTGCTGGGTTAATAGCTCAAGTAGATCGGCACGATCAACTGGCATAAATAAACCGCCGGGAAGCTCTAAACGTAACTGGCGTTTTAAGGCGTCAGCATCTTGCTCTAGTTTAGAAATTTTAGTACGAACTTTACCCGCTTTGCTCCAATCTTTTTCAGTACAAGCCTCAAAAAAAGGGACTAATTGGTTACAACATTTAGTTACCAAGCGAATATGCTTTTCTAACGGTTTTATTGGTGATTTAGCAAATACACCAAGAATTGAATTTCTGGCCATAATAATTTTCCAGGAGAAATCTCTTTGTTTAAATTCGTTGCGGATAGTACCCCATTTAGAACCATTAGCAAAAGACTTTTTTACTGGTTCGAACAGAGTATTCCCCTCATTTACGCTGGCGTAATAAAAAACAGAAAAACTGCCTGTTTTATTGACTTTCCAGCCCTTTTTTCTTGACTTGTACGCCAATATTCAAACCACTATTAAATACGTATTCTGTTGAAGTGATTTGAGTATAGCGCTTATATCAATTTCAATACTAAGTTGTTTATTAGTATTAAAGTTTTTTCATGTCTTCGGCTGTGGTGTGACGAACCACCTTACCTTTAACAAAATAAATGATGTATTCACAAATATTTTGACAACGATCACCAATGCGCTCTAACGCTCGTGCTGACCAAATCACACTCATAATTTGTGGAATTGAACGAGGATCTTCCATCATATAGGTCATTAACTGGCGCATTAAGGCTTCATATTCGCGGTCAATTTTAGCATCAGCGCCGTGAGTTTTAATTGCGGCGTCAAAGTCCATTCGAGTAAAGGCGTCAAGGGTTTTTTGTAAAACGTCTAGCACCAAACGCCCTAAGTTATCTAAATTAAGTAACAAGTCTTTTTGCTTACTTGAGAAACTTTCTAAGGCAACATTGGCAATTTTTTCCGCTTCATCACCAATACGCTCTAAATCAGTAATGGTTTTTACTATCGCCATAATTAAACGTAAATCACCCGCTGCTGGTTGACGCTTAGCAATAATACGAGTGCATTCATCGTCAATGCTAACTTCAAAATTATTGATATGATAATCTTGACTCAAAACGTGTTTAGCTAACGCCTCGTCGGTTTCACTTACCGCTTGTAGCGCATCGCTTACTTGTTTAGAAACTAAACCGCCCATTTGCATAACATGATTAATTACACGTTCTAAATCTTCATTAAACTGACCAGAAATATGGCGGCCAACATTAACGTTATCCATAATTTTATCTCTTAAATAGCTTTACTGATTTTAAATAATTTACTAAAGGGTTAGTTATACATTGAACTAAAACTAACCATATCGTCCGGTGATATAGTCTTCAGTTTTCTTTTTAACTGGGGTGGTAAATAAAGTGTTGGTATCGCTGTATTCAATCAGCTCGCCCATGTACATAAAAGCAGTTTGGTCAGAAACACGTGCTGCTTGTTGCATGTTATGGGTAACAATAACCACGGTAAACTTTTTCTTTAAGTCGTTGATTAATTCTTCAATAACCAAAGTAGAAATAGGGTCAAGTGCTGAAGTGGGTTCATCAAGAAGTAATACTTCAGGCTGAATAGCAATAGCACGAGCAATAACCAAACGTTGTTGCTGACCACCAGATAAACCTAAGGCACTTTCGTTTAACCGGTCTTTAACTTCATTCCATAATGCTGCGCTGCGTAAAGCTTTTTCCGCTGCAACATCTAAAACACGGCGATTATTTTCACCCATAATACGTAAACCATAAACAACATTTTCGTAAATGGTTTTAGGGAATGGATTAGGTCGTTGGAATACCATACCAACTTTACGTCTTAGCTGGGCAACATCAACATTTTTATTATAAATATTTTCGCCATGTAAATTAATTTCGCCTTCAATACGACAATGATCAACCAAGTCATTCATACGGTTGATACAACGTAATAAAGTTGACTTACCACAACCACTAGGACCGATAAAAGCCGTAACTTGGCCCTTAGGAATCGACATGGTAATGTCTTGCAGCGCCTGTTTTTCAGCATAATACAAGTTAAGCTTATTAATGTTCAAAGCGACTTGATCGGGTGAAAGATTGTTCAAATCTATAATAGGTTGACTATCTGGTTGAACTCTCGGGGTTACGGTGATCATAATTTACTCTTTTTAAACTCTTAATTTTTCGATAAGCCATCACAATTTAGCAACAGCTCATCAGTTATTTTTTGCGTTTATCTCGCTTTTATATAAAAAGTTAGTGCTCTAACATCTTATATTTTTCACGTAGTTTGTTTCGAATCGACACAGCCGTCATATTTAAAGAAACAATAATAGTAACTAATAATAATGCTGTGGCATAAACTAGCGGTCTTGCCGCTTCAACGTTTGGACTTTGGAAGCCCACATCATAAATGTGGAAACCTAAGTGCATAAATTTACGGTCTAAATGTAAAAATGGGAAGTTACCGTCAAGTGGTAAATTCGGCGCCATTTTCACCACACCAACTAACATTAGTGGCGCTACTTCACCCGCAGCACGGGCAATAGCCAAAATAATACCAGTCATAATTGCAGGACTAGCAATAGGTAAAATAATGCGCCATAAGGTTTCAATTTTGGTCGCTCCTAGCGCTAAGCTACCTAAACGCATTGATGATGGAATGCGCGACAAACCTTCTTCGGTAGAAACAATAACCACCGGCAAGGTTAATATAGCTAAAGTAATTGCTGACCATAAAACTCCAGGGGTACCAAACGTTGGACTTGGTAAAGTTTCAGGGTAAAACAGTTGGTCTAAACTTCCCCCTAACATATAAACAAAGAAGCCTAAGCCAAATACACCGTAAACAATTGACGGCACACCAGCTAAGTTAATTACCGCAATACGCAACAATTTCGTTAAGGCATTTTTACCTGCATATTCATGCAAATAAATAGCAGCAACCACGCCAAAAGGAGAAACAATCACTGTCATTAATAACACCATGAGCACAGTACCAAAAATAGCGGGAAATACGCCACCTTCTGTATTTGCCTCTCTTGGGTCGTCACTAACAAAACCGCCTATTTGAGATAAAAACACCCCTATTTTAGCAAAGGTACCCATCTGGTTATTAAAGTGCAGGTTAAGAATTTGCTCAAAGTTAATGGTTAGCTTTTGTCCGTCCATAGCTATCACAACTAACTGATCGCGAGCACGTTCTTCACGCAGAGCTAATAATTGCTTTTCTAATACTTGATAGTCTTGTTCAAGCTGGCTATTTTCAGCAGCAAACTGTTGCGAAAGTTGCGTAGTTAAAGTGTTGTCTAAAGCGTGCTTGCGCTCTTTTAAACGTTGGCGTTCTAACTGATAGTTAATAGCGCCGATATTTTCTTTTTGTAATGCGTCAATATCAGCCTGAAAGCCATTTACTCGCTCCAGTAATTCAGGTAGCTGAGCAAGGCTAACTTCTTCACCTGCTTGAATCACTTTATCAATTCGGCCATAAAAGTTGCCGTTAGTACGACGTTCAATTACCACCAAATCTTCAGGGGTGGTCATTTCAATAATTTGCGGCACTAATAACCAACGAAAGTCTAAACTCACTAGCTCGCGGTTACCGGTTTTAATTAATAAACGTTCAACCGTTTCTACGCCCGGCACTAGCACAATATCAGTATGAGCTAACTGCGCTGCAGGGATGGTTTCGCGATCATATATTTCGCCAATAACAACGCTGTTATTACCTAATTCGTCTTTAAGATCAAACTGGTAAATAGGTGATGGCCAAAAGTACGACAAACCATTAGAAGCAATTAGCGCTAGTAAGCCAATTACCGAAATCAAGCTGATACTGACACCGCCGGCAGATAACCATACCCACGGAGAACCAGATTTAAACCAAGTATTCATTAAATATTCCTTACCTTGAATGCGTCGTTTATAACGAGCTATATTTTTCGCGTAAACGTTGACGAACAAATTCAGCCAAGGTATTAAAAACAAAGGTGAAAACAAATAGAACAAATGCTGCTAAGAATAAAATACGATAGTGCGAACTACCTACTTCAGACTCAGGCATTTCAACCGCAATATTCGCAGCTAAAGTACGCATGCCTTGGAAAATACTCCAATCTAAAATTGGTGTATTACCCGTGGCCATTAAAACAATCATGGTTTCGCCAACAGCACGACCAAGTCCCATCATAATGGCAGAGAAAATACCTGGACTTGCCGTTAACAGCACCACTTTAACTAAGGTTTGCCACTGCGTAGCACCAAGGGCTAATGAACCGCTGGTTAAGTGCTTTGGCACACTGAAAATAGCATCTTCAGCCATAGAGAAAATGGTTGGTATAACCGCAAAGCCCATAGCAATACCAACCACTAAAGCGTTACGTTGGTCAAAATTGATACCTAAATTGTTGGTAATATATTGGCGAATATCGCCACCAAAAAATAAACTTTCCAAAATAGGAGACAATACAAAGGCTAAATAAGCAGCAGCAATTAATACCGGTAATAGAATAATTGGCGCTAAGGTTTCAGGTATTTTGGCTTTAATACTTTGTGACAGGTTATGCCAAAGAAAAGCCGTTATTAAGGTTGCTAAAGGTAAAAATATCACCAGTAAAATGATAGCGGGTAAATAGTCTTCAATAATTGGCGCTAACCAAAGCCCGGCTAAAAAACCTAGAATAACGGTTGGTAAAGCTTCCATTAATTCAATGGTTGGTTTTACTTTTCGGCGTAACTTAGGGGTCATGAAATAAGCGGTATAAATAGCTGCAGATAAAGCAATTGGTACAGCAAATAACATCGCGTATAGAGCGGCTTTTATGGTGCCAAATGAAATTGGTACTAAAGAGAATTTTGCTTCAAAGTCATCAGAGCCAGAAGTAGACTGCCAAATATAGTCTGGCTCAGGGTAGCCTTCATACCAAACTTCTTGCCATAAAGCATTCCAAGTAACTTCAGGGTGTTCGTTGTTTACATCAAATATTTGTAGTTGTTGGTTTTCAACACTAATAATACCGTCAGCTCTTGGCGCAATAGCAAAAGCACTAGGTAAGTTTTTTGCTATTTTACCACGCCATAAATCGGCATTACTGGTGGTATAAAACATCCCCATTTCACCCGAGGCTGTTAAGGTATAAAAACTTTTACGAAATTGCTCGGTATAAATTTTAACAACAGCTTCATTATCGCTAACCTCAAAGTCGCGAATTGGCTTAAATTGGCGGCCTTGCTCTGTTGATATTTCAAACCACTGGCTGACTTTACCGCGCGAGTCACCAAATAATAATGAACTGCCACCCGATAATAACGCCATAGTGGTAATTTGATAATCATTAGCTGGTACAAGAGCTATGGTTGATCTTAACGGCACACTGTATTCGTCATCTAATTCAAAAACAGATACTTGCTCGCCACTGCGCACAAATACCATAGCTAAATCGGGGCTTATTTGAATATCATCAACATTTTGCTGAGCAAAAGATATTTCTTGGTAAACCGCTTCAAAAGCTGGGTCGTAATTAAAATCATCTTCAGCCACTAAAGTCGTTTTAATTAAGCGATTATCTGCGGTGAAAGCAACAAATATGGCTAATTCTTCATTCATGGCAAAAGCTAATTGGGTTAAAGCCTGGCCTTGTTCGTCAACCTCAAGCCCTTCTTCACCTAATGGGTAGGCAATGTTAGGCATGATATCGCGCTGATCACCGATATAACTGGCAGTAAACTTGTTTTCAATAACAAAAACATTATTACCAGAATCAGCAAGTACGGTTTGACCGGTATCACTTTCAACTAATAAGTTAATGCTTTGGTTTTTAGCGAGTAATGCAGTAGATAGGATTTCGGTTCCTACAGCTCTAAAGTCACTTTTTTTCGCTTGATAAAAAGTGTGCTGACCTTGCTTATCTATAATATAAGCAACTTCAGTTAGTTCATCGCTGCCTGTAGCAAGCACTGGGGCTTGGCTAGTAACTTGTAATTCAATGGTGGACTCTACGGTCGCCGATTCAAAAACCGGTTTAATAACATAGAGTAAATAAAGAAAAATAAGGATCAACGTAAATAATACGCTAATGCCGCCCATGGTTATTAACCACTGAGCTAACTTATTTTTAACATGCCGTTTGTTAACAGTAAAAGACGAAAGTGTCACTAAACTAACCTTAATACGCTCAAATTTTTCAACTTAGCAAGTATAAGTCAGTTGTATGACACTTTTGTGACAGCAAATAAAATGAAGGTAATTTACTTCATAAAAAACTTATAAATTAACTTATGAGTAAGTTTTCCGTACGGGGGAAAAGCCATTGACGAATTACTAAACTTGCCTTTTTCTAATACTGATTTGGCTTTAGATAAAGTCAAGAAACCTTCATGCCCATGGTAATGCCCCATGCCTGAAGAGCCTACTCCACCAAATGGCATATCATCTTGGCCCACTTGCAAGGTTGCTTCATTAATACACATACCGCCGGCGTGTGTTTCTAGAATGAAACGTTGCTGTAAAGCTTTGTCATGACTACATAGATACAAGGCTAATGGATGTGGGCGATCGTTAATATAAGCTATGGCCTCATCAATATTTTCATAGCTAACAATCGGTAATAACGGCCCAAAAATTTCTTCCTGCATCAAGGTCATGTCGTCAGTAACATTACTGATAATGGTTAATGGAATTTTTCTTTGTGCGGCACAACTCTCTACGCTGTCATTTGTGGCAGATACTACAGATGCACCTTTTTCTTTAGCGTCAGCTAACCAAGCATGTAAACGCTGATATTGCGCATCGTTAATCATACTGCCGTAGTCTTTATTATCGGCAATGGTCGGATACATTTTTTCAAACAAGCTACGGCAAGACTCAATTAACTCATCAACACGTCCACTTGGACAAAGAATGTAATCAGGGGCAACGCAGGTTTGGCCGGCATTTAGGGTTTTACCTAATAGAAAACGAGATACCGCTTCACTAACATCCACTTGCTCGTCAATTACGGTTGGTGATTTCCCGCCTAATTCTAATGTTACTGGGGTTAAATGTTCTGCGGCAGCGGCCATTACCATTTTGCCAACACGGGTTGAGCCTGTAAATAATATATGGTCAAAAGCTTGTTTGGAAAAATGAGCTGCAACACTTGGCCCCCCATCAATTAAAGCAACTTGGTCGTTTGAGAAAACACTGCTTAAAATATCAGCCAATACTTTATTAGTATTAGGGGTAAATTCTGACATTTTGATCATCGCACGATTACCCGCAGCTATGGCGGTTGCCAATGGCCCTATCGCTAAAAATATCGGATAATTCCAAGGCGTGATCACACCAACTACACCTAAGGGTTGATAAATTACATAGCCTTTGGCTGGTTGAAACATTGGTGAAATATGACGCTTAGAAGGTTTAGTCCACTTTTTAACATTTTTAATGGCATAATTAATGCCCAAAATCGTCGGTAAAAGATCGGCAATTTTTGAATCATCCACTGAGCGACAACCAAAGTCTTCTGATAAAGCTGCCACCAAAGTTTCTTGATTATCTAACAGCGCTTTTTTCAGTGCTTTTAAATCACTAATACGTTGTTGAGGTGAAGGGTAACGGTTTAACTTAAAAGCCGCTTTTTGCGCGATTAACACTTGGTCTACTAGTGAGATTTGCTGTTGATCGTGCTCTGGTGTATATAAATTATCCGCCATTATTTCCTCTTTAGTCACAAACTTATCAGCTTGAAAACAATAACAGGCACTTTCACCTTTACTTTATATCGCTTGCGCGAGTATGGATGAAAAATTTACCAACGCTATTGTCAATAAAATGATAATTGAGTAGTGTTAACTCGCCATAAATATATTAAAAAAATGCTACTTCCCATGGCGCTAGTTGCCAAATAAATGAAAACGCTTAATGGGAAAACAGCAACAATTATTAATTGTATATTGGTTTATATAAGCATACTTTTAGCTTGTTGACGATCGTTTTTTAAACGAACGTTTGAATTAGTCGTTTTAAAATTTTTTACAAATAGAATTAAAAAGAGAACTAAATGAGCGTTAATGAATTAATGTCTAAAGCAATAATAGCTTTAGACTTAGATGATGATTTAAGTAAAGCAAAAACCATTTTTGACGAACATAAAATTCACCATATCATTATAAAAGAAAACAAAAAGTTAGTAGGAATAGTTACCGACCGAGACCTTTATCAGCATTTAAGCCCAAGCATTGGTACCCGCAAAGAAACTTACCAAGACACGGCTTTATTGCAAAAAAAATTAAACTTAATCATGAGCAAAGAGCTCATTACAGCAAAGGCAAGCATTTCTTTAAACGAAGCGGCAGTATTGTTTCATCAACACCATATTTCATGTTTACCTATTGTTGATGATAATTTTCATCCCATCGGCATCATTACTTGGCGTGATATTATAAAAGTCATCGCCCTACTATATAAAAAGAAAATTCGTCAAAACGAATAAAAACAAGTAAATAAAGCAATCAATCCACAGCAGCTATATTACTGAGCAATTATTTTTGTTCTGCTGTTACGATATTGTCTTTTAAAATCCGCGTTCAAGCTTGAGTATTTTCAGCTCTTATCCTAATGTTAAGTAAAATATGATAAGAACATCAAGATGTTAAATGTTGAAATACTACACCTTAACTTCAGTGCTTTTACTGGTGAATTTTGCCTGTATTGCCAATGACGACTGGCAATACAGTGGCTTTGGCACGCTTGGTTTAACCCTTTCAGATTCAGACCGTTACGGCTACCGCAAAGACATTAGTGTAAATGAAGGCGTATACAGTGGTGATGTTGATTTTCTTGCCCATTCATTATTAGGTTTGCAAGTAGAAAAAAAAATTACCGACAATATCGACTTTACTAGCCAAGCTGTACTTAGAAAGGTAACAGAGCCTAGCTTAAGCAAATATTTTACTTTAGCTTTTTTAAGATATAGCCCATCGGTAAATTGGTCTTTCCGGCTAGGGAGAACTGCACCTGATATTTTTTTTATCACCGACTATCGTGATATTAATATTGCTCATACTTGGGCTGCAGTTCCCGGTGAAGTATATGGACTGATCCCATATCGTCATATTGATGGCTTAGATATTACTTATACGACACAGTTTTTAGATAGTACTTTCAGTAGTAAAATTTTTACCGGCGTAAGTGATGGCGATATAGCTTATGGTGATAATAGCGAGCCGATAGATTTAGATAGTATTTTAGGCTTATCACTAACCCTAGATCATACCAACTGGATTGTTCAAGCCAAACATACCCATACCAAACTTGCTAATGAAACACTGACTAATCAATATTTGATTGACTTCATTAACACTGTGCCTGAATTCATTTGGGAAGATGCTGAACAATTTAGTAATGACCTACGTCTTAAAAATAAAAAAACCACCTATAGTTCAATAAGTACACAAGCCTATTTAAGTGATTTTATTTTAACTGCAGAAGTGGCTCGTATCACTTCAGATAGTACTAGCATACCCAAGCTAAAATCAGGCTATGCCAGTATTGCCTATCAATTTAACAGTTTAACTTTCTACAGTGTCTATGCGTTTACTGACTCGCCCAATTTTAAATTTAACGAAGAGAATGTTGACCCTTCATTAATTCCTGAGCTGGTTGCTGCTATTGAAAGTTCCAGCAACTACTTTGCATCTAATCAGAAAACTTTTTCATTAGGTTGTCGCTGGGATTTAAGTGCCAATGTGGCGGCTAACTTTCAATGGAAAAATACCGACATTGATTACGATGGCGATACCTTATGGATTAATACTTCAGGGCAAAGCCCGGCCGAAACCGTAAATACCTATATGTTAAATGTGAGTTTCGCCTTATGAACAAGTGGCTGTCATTCATATTATTAACTAGTTTGTGCTTGCCTGCTTATCCGCAAACGATGACAAACGATCCCATCGTCATTGTAATAAATGCGCAAAATCCTATCGACAAAATGACACGTTCAGAAGTTATCGATATTTTTATGGGGAAATACGTCGCCTTCGCTAATGGTGATAAAGCCATAGCTTTTGACCTAAATAGTGAACAAGATATTAAAAAACGCTTTTATCAAGCATTAGTTGGTCGTTCACTTGCTAGCATTAATGCTTATTGGTCAAGAATTCGCTTTAGCGGCCGCATGCGTGTTTCACAGCAATTTTCATCATCTCAAGAAGTAGCAAATGAGATAGAAGGTACTAAGCTTGCCATTGGCTATATTCCAAAATCATTACTCACTAATAAATTAAAAGTTGTTTATGAATTAAATGAATAAAAGTGGCCTAGTTACTCGACTTGCGATCATTATTACTTTTGCAGCAGCCGTTGTAGGCTTTCTATCAACTCAAGTTTTTTATCGTATTACCTATTTACATGAATTAGAAATCAGTAAACAAGAAATTGTACAACTAAATACTACTGTTTCTGCCACAACGTCAATTGCCAGCTATTTAGAAGATGAAGAATTACTCAAAGAAGTGGTTAATGGCTTAGTCTCTAATAGTGTTGTCAGCAGCGTTGGCATAAAAACCAAAACCTTATCTATCGCCTCAACTAACCATCAAATAGATGATAATAGTATTGAATTTCAATTATTTTCGCCCTTTGAGAAAGATCGCGAAGTTGGCTCATTGCTGATAACGCCCAATATTGACCATATTCAAAGCCGCGCGGAACAAATTAGTAACGACAATGTTATCGCCATCGCCGTACAAGCCAGCATAGTAACTTTAGTGGTAATTTTTGTTTCAGTAGTAATTATCACTACCCCCATTATAAAAATAGCGAAACAGTTACATCAAATAACCCCCGGTACTTCAGCTCGGCTCGATATCCCTCTTCATCATCACCATAGTGAACTTGGCACATTAGTGAGTGATATCAATTCAGTGTTAATTAAAACCGAACAACATATAAAAGATGAGCGAATGCTAAGAACTGAAGTAGAAAAGCTTGGCAAAAATTTTCATATGTTATTTGAAAACTCAACCTCACCTATTATTTTAACTGAACCCAAAGGTGACATATTGTTATATAACCAAGCTTTTTTAAAGCTACTTGAACGTATCAATGTTCCCTTTAAAAAAAACTATGGCCCTTATTTAAGTGAACTATTTTTAGAGCCAGAGTCATTAAATAACAGAGTAGAAATTGCCTTTGGCAATAGTGAAATAGCGTCAGGTGAATTTAAACTACAGCCCTCAGAAAGCAGCGAACAACCCATTTGGGTACAAGCCATTATTAGCTCAAGTATTTCAGACGACTACAAAGAGCATTATCAAATTACTTTGCACGATATTTCTAAAAGAAAACTGCAGTTAGAAGACCTTGACTTAAAGGCTAATACTGATGAACTCACGCAATTACTTAACCGTAGAGGTTCTGAGCAAACATTAACTAAGTTTATCAATAGCAAAACTCCATTTGCCCTTATCATGATGGACTTGAATAAATTTAAACCGATTAACGACATTTACGGTCATGATGCCGGCGATGAAATATTAATACATATTGCCAACCAGCTCACCGTAACTTTAAGAAGACGTGATTTATTGTCTCGCTGGGGCGGTGACGAATTTGTCATCATCTTGCCTAACCTTACTCAACAGGAAGTGGTTGAGGTGGCGATTAAAATCAATGAAAGTATTAAACAAAGCTATTTTTTAGAAAAATATAATAAAGAGGTTTCTGTGGGCTGTTCAATGGGAGCGGCTTTTTACCCTGAAGATAATCAAGACTTAGCAAGCTTAATAGCTTGTGCCGATAAGGCAATGTATTACGCTAAAGAGTCGCATAACAACACGTTTTTTTGTTTGTACGGCCAGTTACTCAACGAAAAAAAGGTTGAGTGAAATGCAAAAAAATAAACAAGAATATTATGCCTATTACTACAATAAAAAATTAGTTCGCTTAAAAGGCATGCTGATAACCTTGCACTTAGCTATTGGCTTTCTATTTATCAATGAACTAATTTTTACTACATTTAACCCTGTAGAGGTCGCTCTTTTACTAAGTTTAGGGTTTTATGGTTTCCTTTATTATTGGGCTGAACCTGACACTGTCGATATTGTTATTGGTTTAACTTTATGGAGTATTACCATACTCGCATGCTATTTTGCTTGGATAAATTCAGGCTTACTTGACTCTGCGCTTATTGTTTTTCCTTGTGTTTTAATGTTGTCATTTTTTTTGGGATCAGCACTACTTTCTGTGCCGCTCTATCTATTTATGATGGCCATGATCGGCTTTTTCCTTTTTGCTCACCACCACCATTGGATTTCAACCAACAGCTTCTCTTTGCGCTCTTATAGTATTCATGCGGTTGATTTGAGCATAACCATTAGCTTTTTTTCACTGGTAACCTTTTTCTTTGTTAAAGACATGAAAAAAGCCTATATCTGGATCAGCAAAAAAAACATCCTTTTAGAAGAGCAAATTAGTACCAATAATCAGCTTATTTACTTCAATTCACTTACCCACTTACCTAATGAACACCGTTGCGAACAGCTATACCCAGCGTTACTTGCAAGTATTAATAATACCAGTAAGAGCTTGGCTGTTATGAGTTTAGATGTGCACAACTTTCGCGAGATAAATAATACCTTAGGGCATGATATTGGTGATCTTTTATTAACAGAGTTAAGCACTCGGTTATTATTACTTGAAAAAGAACAAGCGAGCATTTTCCACTTCAAAGCCGCAGAGTTGGTCATTATTAAACGTGCACAAAATCAACAAGCATTATCAATGTTTCAAGAACAACTCATTCAAGCGCTAAGCTTGCCCTTTCAGGTCAACGATTATGAAATTGAGCTGTTCACTTCTATCGGTATTGCCATTGCGCCAACAAACGGCACTGATTTAAATGAATTATTACAAAAAGCTCACTTAACCTTGCATCAAACAGCGAATAAAAAAGTTAACAGTTATCACTTTTATGACTCAAGCATTACCGAACAAAAAAAGCATGACATTGAATTAATGACCGCCCTAAAGCAGGCGCTAAAAAATAATGAATTTGAATTGTTTTATCAAGGTCGTGTTGATTTAGTTACTGAACAAATAGTGGCCGCTGAGGCGCAAATAAAATGGCATCGCCCTGGATTTTCGACTTTATTGGCAAAAGAATTTATCCACAGCGCAGAAACATCTGGCCTGATCACAGAGCTAAACAAATGGGCAATTAATCAAGCTTGCCAAACCTGCGCCCATTGGCATCAACAAGGCTATGATGACTTAACTATTGCGGTTAACCTTTCCGCTATAGATTTTAGGCGCGGAAACCTGCCGCATATAGTATTTAAGGCCCTACAAGAGCACAAATTAGACGCTCGCTTTTTAACTTTAACCATCAATGAGTCAGTGATAACAGATGATATAGACCATATCAAAAATCAGCTCCGCAAATTGCATGCAAAAGGTATTCGCTTAGCCATTGATAATTTTGGTTATGGCTATTCTAATATTCATGTCTTAAGTCAATTTAATATTTCCATAGTAAAAATAGCACCGTCGCTGATTAATCAACTATTAGCATCAGAGCCGCATCAACAGATAGTTAAATCTTTAGTGCAGTTAAGTCATAGCATTGGCTTTATCAATATTGGCGATGATGTCGAAAATAAACAAACCTGTGCATTACTGAAAAGCTATGGTTGCGACTTAGGTCAAGGAAACTTTTGGTCGCCGGCATTAACGAAACAAAACTTTGAAAAAACCTTAAACTCTAAAGAAATAGCACATATATCATAAATAACTGAATGCCATTTGCTTAA
Source organism: uncultured Alteromonadaceae bacterium (assembly GCA_947501935.1). Taxonomy (GTDB): domain Bacteria; phylum Pseudomonadota; class Gammaproteobacteria; order Enterobacterales; family Alteromonadaceae; genus CANMXU01. Next base: position 108,431 of record CANMXU010000007.1, on the reverse strand, counting down.
TCCCTGCCTATTAACCTAAAATAACCGCAATTCAATTTAGTCTAACAAAAAGGTTTTCATATGGCTCAGCCACTACCTGATAAATTCATCATGTCGATGAACCGAGTATCTAAAGTAGTTCCTCCTAAACGTACTATTTTAAAAGATATTTCTTTGTCATTTTTCCCTGGCGCAAAAATTGGTGTTTTAGGTTTAAACGGCTCTGGTAAATCAACCCTACTACGCATAATGGCTGGTGTTGATAAAGAGTTTGAAGGTGAAGCAAAAGCATTAGCCGGTACCAATATTGGCTACTTGCCGCAAGAGCCACAACTTGATGAAAGCAAAACCGTTCGTGAAGTGGTAGAAAGCGCAGTATCGGTTGTAAAAGATGCCATGAATCGTCTTGATCAAGTCTATAACGAATATGCCGAAGAAGGTGCTGACTTTGACGCACTAGCGAAAGAGCAAGGTCAGTTAGAAGATATTATTAATGCCCACGATGGTCATAATATTGAAAATGCCCTAGAGCGCGCTGCTGACGCCCTTCGCCTGCCACCTTGGGATCAAAAAATTGCCGTACTAAGTGGTGGTGAACGTCGCCGTGTTGCTTTATGTCACCTACTATTGCAAAAGCCTGACATGTTATTACTCGACGAACCAACCAACCATTTAGATGCTGAGTCGGTTGCCTGGTTAGAGCGTTTCTTACATGATTATTCGGGCACTGTTGTTGCTATCACCCATGATAGATACTTCTTAGATAACGTAGCCGGCTGGATTTTAGAGCTTGACCGTGGCTATGGTATTCCGTGGGAAGGCAATTATTCTTCATGGCTTGAGCAAAAAGATGCGCGTTTAGAGCAAGAAAGTAAAAGCGAAAATGCCCTACAAAAAACCATTAAGCAAGAGCTTGAGTGGGTACGTTCAAATCCAAAAGCACGCCAGTCAAAAAGCAAAGCCCGTATGGCGCGTTTTGAAGAGTTGAACAATCAAGATCATCAAAAACGAAATGAAACCAACGAATTATACATTCCACCTGGGCCACGTTTAGGTGATAAAGTATTGGAAGTTAACAGCTTAACTAAGTCATTCGATGATCGTGTATTAATTGACGATTTAAGCTTTAGCGTTCCTAAAGGCGCAATTGTTGGTATTATCGGCGCTAACGGTGCGGGTAAATCAACCTTATTTAAAATACTTTCAGGTGCAGAAAAAGCCAACTCCGGCAGCGCTGAACTTGGCGATACCGTGAAGCTTGCTAGTGTTGACCAGTTCCGTGACGACATGGACGGCAATAATACGGTGTTCCAAGAAATTTCTGAAGGCAACGACATTATTGAAATTGGCACTTACCAAGTGCCAAGCCGCGCTTATGTGAGCCGTTTTAACTTCAAAGGTAACGACCAACAAAAATTCATTAAAGACTTATCAGGTGGTGAGCGTAACCGCGTACATTTAGCTAAGTTAGTGAAAACCGGTGGTAACTTATTACTGCTTGATGAACCAACCAATGACTTAGACGTGGAAACCTTACGTGCCCTAGAAGAAGCGTTATTAGAATTTCCAGGCTGTGCCATGGTTATTTCTCATGATCGCTGGTTCTTAGATCGTATCGCCACCCATATTTTAGATTATCGTGATGAAGGCCAAGTTAACTTCTTCGAAGGTAACTTCACCGAATACGACGAATGGTTGAAAAAAACCTTAGGTTCTGCAGCAGTACAACCACATAGAATTAAATATAAACGTATTAGCTAATTAGGTTATAGATCGTAAAAAAGGCATCTTAACTACTGTTTAAGGTGCCTTTTTTTTAAAAGAGGTCTATGCTAAGGGTATGTAAAACCCATATGATGATGAGCAATGGAAAACAGACGTCAATTTACTCGGATATTATTTGCAATTAACGCCACTCTCGAAGTGAATGAGCAGCAGTATCCTGTTTCTATGCTTGATATATCACTCAACGGGGCATTAATTAAGACCCCTGAAAGTGAACAGCCGATCATTAATAAGCTTGGTGTATTAAGTTTTAGTTTAAACGATGATATTGACGAAGTTGTTATGCACGTAGCTATAGTACATCAAGAAAATGGTGAAACTGGTCTTCGCTGTAATGCCATAGACATTGACAGTATTACCTTGTTAAGACGTTTAGTTGAACTCAATTTAGGCGATGAAAGTCAGCTAAATAGGGAGCTTTCTCAACTGAGTGGTTCAGCTGAATAATTCATTATTTCCCCTCTAAAATATGACGCCAATTAACCACATTTTATTTTTTGTTAAGGACCCTTTATGAACAATCTTGTGATCTCTTTTGTTAGCCCTGACCGTCCAGGACTTGTAGACACATTATCGAATATCGTTAAAAAGTATCAAGGCAACTGGCAAGCCAGTAGCATGCATCACTTATCAAATACCTTTGCTGGTGTAATTGAAATTTCAGTAAATGCTGAAAATACCCAAGCTTTAATTGATGAAGTTAATCAAATTAGTGAGCTTGAAGCGGTTAGTAAAGTTACCACTGCCGATCATAAAAAACAAAGCCCAAGCATTGTTTTAGAGCTAACAGCGAATGATCGAGCTGGTATTGTGCAAGAAATTTCATCAACTATTCACCAACAAGGTGGCAATTTACTCAAACTTGTTAGTACTCAAGAAAGTGCTGCCCATAGTGGTCAGGAGCTTTTTAAAGCCAAAGCGACTATCTCGGTAAGTGAAGACAATACCGACACCTTGATTGATGCCTTAGAAAACTTAGCTGACGATTTAATGGTAGATATTTCACGTTAATAATTAAGCGTTAGTAATTAGAGTCGTTGAGCTTTAACCTCGTATAATTGAGAGCAAAGCTCAAATTCCATAACGCTGGTATTATTGTTGTAACAGTTTAGATATATCTTTCTAATTCACATTAAGTTGATTTATTAGGATGTTGAACAATGCCTCATAGCTCCCTCTATTTTGATAAAGAACTCAGTTGGCTAGCCTTTAACGAACGTGTTTTACAAGAAGCTGATGATAAATCAGTCCCTATTGTTGAACGCATTAAATTTCTTGGTATTTATTCTGCTAATTTAGATGAGTTTTTTCGGGTACGGGTTGCCAATATCCGCCGGCAAGTATTGGTTGATACCGCCAAAGGCAAAGTAAATAGTCATCGTGGTACTTTACTTAGCAATATTAATAGCAAAGTAAACAGCTTAACAACTAAATTCAAAGACATCGCCGACAACATTTTTGATGAGCTAAATCAATATCATATTCATGTTATTTTTAACAACGGCCAAGAAGACTCTTTCACTAATCAACTTAGCGCGCATCAACGCCAATGGTTAAAGCAATATTTTGATAACCGTATTATTCGCCACATTACCCCTATTATTATCAATTCCACCACCCGTTTAGCAGATTGTATTGATGACAATGGAATTTATTTTTTAACCGCATTAAAAGATGATAAAAAAATACAATTTTCGCTGGTGGAAATCCCTTGCGAAGAAGAACAACGTTTCATCATATTACCGAATAGAGGCAGCAAAAAAGAAAAATATATCGTCTTATTAGACGATATTGTTAAGTACTTTATTGATGATATTTTTGAAGATTTTTTTGATTACCAGCACATTGACGCCTTTTCAATAAAGCTTACCCGTGATGCCGATTACAACCTCACTGATGAATTAGATAAAAGCTTATTAGATAAAATGTCGAAAGGGCTCAAGCAGCGCCTAAAAGCCGATGTGGTACGTTTGGTTTATGACAAAAACATGCCTGATTACATGATTAAGTTTTTACAAAAGTCACTAAAAATAAAAGCCTTAGATAACCTTGAAGCTGGTGTTAAATATCGAAACTTTAAAGACTTTACCCAGTTTCCAAACTTAGGCAGAAAAAACTTAGAAAAACCTACGTTTACCGCACTCGACTCCCAACAATTTATCGCCCACAGTTCAGTTTTTGCAGCGATCAGCGAACAAGATATTTTACTCTATTACCCTTATTATAAATTTCGTCATTTCACTGAATTCATTAGGCAAGCTGCTTATGATCCCAATGTTTTAGACATTAAAATTAATATTTACCGGGTCGCAAAAGGCTCGCGCATTATTAACTCACTAATTGAAGCCGTTAAAAATGGCAAAAAAGTTACCGTGGTGGTCGAGCTAAGAGCGCGCTTCGACGAGCAGGCCAATATTAATTGGGCAACGTTAATGAAAGACGCCGGCATTCATGTTGAGTTTGGTATCGACACCTTAAAGATTCATTCAAAGCTGTGTTTAATAACACGTTTAGAACATGACAAAAAAGTACACTACGCCCATATTGGCACAGGTAACTTTCATGAAAATAATGCCCGGGTATATACTGACTTTGCCTTGTTTACCAAGCACAAAGAAATTTGCCAAGAAGTGAATCAGGTCTTTTCTTTTATCTCGCACAGCTATCAACGCTTTCGCTTTAACCACCTAATAGTATCTCCCTTAACCTCCCGACGACGTTTGTATCAGCTCATTGACAATGAAACCGCTAATGCTGAGCAACAAATAAAGGCTGAGATCACCTTAAAAGTAAACAACCTAGTTGATAAAGGCTTAATAAACAAACTATATAACGCTAGCCAAGCAGGGGTTAAAGTTAAGCTTATCGTGCGGGGAATGTGCTCACTTATTCCTGGAGTAAAAGGCCAAAGTGAAAACATCAAAGCCATTTCAATTGTTGATCAATTTTTAGAGCACCCTAGAGTTATGGTTTTTGAAAATAATAAAAATAAGCAAGTATTTATCAGCTCTGGCGACTGGATGGAAAGAAATATTGATCATCGAGTTGAAGTCGCCTGCCCTATTTACGATGAAAACATAAAAAAACGCATTATCCACACCCTTGACTTACACTTTGAAGATACCACCAAAGCGAGAGTGATTAATCAAACACAAAATAATCGCTATGTAGCTCGTGGCAATGGTAAAAAGTTACGTTCACAATTAGCTATTTTTGAATACTTAAGCCAAGAAGAACAGAATGTGAAAGAACTGATATTTTCAAAAAGCTGATGTAAGCAACTACGTTATGTATGCGTGAAACCAGCCAGTAAATATAGCAGGAGAAAACCGTGAGCAATGAAGCGTTACCCACAGTTCACTCTAACGATACCTTAGCCAAAAACGACGAGCGTTTTTTTGCTGCTTTAGATATTGGTTCAAACAGTTTTCATTATGTTTACGCTCGCCTTAGCAATAACAATCTGCAAATTCTTCATACCGAAAAATACCAAGTAAAATTAGCTGATGGCCTCAATGACGATAACGTTTTAAGTAATGAAGCCATTCAACGTGGGCTCGCAACATTATCAAACCTGCTCTCGAGTACAGTTAACTTATCTGAAGATAATTTTCGCGTGGTCGCCACTTATACCCTAAGACAAGCAAGCAACGCTAAAACATTTTTAAAAGCAGCAAAGGCGGTATTCCCTTTTGATATAGAAATTATTTCCGGCCACGAAGAAGCACGCCTTATTTATCAAGGAGTTGCCCACAATAGTGATGCTAGCTTACGCCAATTAATTATTGATATTGGCGGTGGCAGTACTGAATGTGTAATTGGTGAGCAATTTAATATTAAGGCGGTTGCCAGTTTAAATATTGGCTGCGTAAGCTTTCAGCAGCGGTTTTTTCCTGATGAAAAAATCAGTTCAAAACGTTTTAAACAAGCGATTAATGAAGCAAAGTATGAAATTGAGCCGATAATAAAACGCTTTAACAAAAAAGGCTGGCAACACCTAGTTGGCACTTCTGGCACCATTAAAACCGTATACAACATTATCAATGCAGCACAAGCCATTACTAAACCTATTGAACTCGCGCAGCTACACAAACTTAAAAATAAACTAATAAAAATACAATCAACCCAGAACATACAGTTAGACGGCTTAAAAGAAAACCGTCGCGATATTTTATGCTCTGGTGTCGCTATTCTTATCGCTTTATTTGAAATGCTAGGACTTGATAAACTGCATTATTGCCCGCAAGCACTTAGAGAAGGGGTAATTTATCAGCAACTCGATTTAATGCGCTGTAACGACATTCGCCAGCGTAGCATTGATAGCTTAGCAATACGTTTTAGCATCGACCAAAACCATGCCAGTAAAGTCAGTGAACTAGCCTTAAGCTTTTACCAAAATGTAAGCAAACAAATAAAATTCCCAAGTTCTATTTACCAAAACTTATTAATTTGGGCGGCTCAAATTCATGAGCTGGGCATAGATATTAACCCTGCGGGTTATCAAAAACATGGCGAATATATTTTAAAGCACGCTGATATTCCAGGCTTTAATGAAGAACAACAACAGGCTTTGGCATGGTTGGTGGGTAACCAAAGAAAAAAGATTACCGCTGCAGAAAAGTTTGATTGGTACAGTTTAGATCCCCAGCTATTAATGAGTATATGTATACTCTTGCGCTTGTCGGTATTGCTAAATCAACAACGACAATTAACTAAGCAACCGCCAGCAACCCTAAGCTTTAACTTTAACAATACCAGCAACGATATAAACCTTAATTGCGAGCCATCTTGGTTATTAGAAAGACCTTTAGTAGATACCGAGCTTTTTCATGAGCAACAATATTTAGCAAAAGTAGATTTAAATTTAAACATCGTCATAAACGAACTTCCTTAGTTTTATTTATCCTTCCCTTTAATAAAAATTAAACAAAAAAATGCCTGAACAAGTCAGGCATTTTATTAGTCATTTTTTATTAGTTAAGTTGTTATAAACTTAAACCCAATTTTTTAAATTCTTTCGCTACTACCGACGCTGGTAATGGAATATAACCATCTTTCTCAACAATCTTTTGACCTTGCTTTGATAAAATAGATTTCAAGAACTCTGCTTCCATCGGCGCTAATGGCTTATTTGGATGCTTATTTACGTAGATATATAAGTAACGAGACAGTGGGTATTTTCCGGTAATAGCATTGGCCATATTCGCTTCAATGTAATTATCGTCTTTTTTCGATAATGGCAAAGCACGAACACCTGAAGTTTGATAACCAATACCTGAATAACCAATACCGTTTAATGAAGCTGAAACAGATTGTACAACTGAAGCTGAACCTGGTTGTTCATTTACCGTGTTTTTAAAATCACCTTTACATAAGGCTTTCTTTTTAAAATATCCGTAGGTACCTGATACTGAATTACGACCATAAAGTTGTACATCTTTACCTGTCCATGCACCAGTAAGACCTAAGTCACCCCAACGGTCAACATCTGCAGTAGCACCACATTTACGGTTATTTGAAAATATTGCATCTACTTGGTCAATACGTAAACCTTTAATTGGGTTATCTTTATGAACAAATACCGCTAAAGCGTCAATCGCTACACGAACAGCCATTGGCTTATAACCATAACGCTTTTCAAACGCTTCAATTTCACGCGACTTCATTTTACGGCTCATAGGGCCAACATTAGATGTTGCTTCTGTTAATGCCGGAGGAGCGGTAGAAGAGCCAGCCGCTTGAATTTGCACATTAACATTTGGGTATGTACGTTTAAATTCTTCAGCCCAAAATGTCATCATATTCGCTAAAGTATCAGAGCCTACTGACGATAAGTTGCCAGATACACCACTTACTTTTTTATATTCAGGTAAATCACTATCAACCGCAATCGATGCAAAGCTGATCAAGCTTGTTAAACCAATAATACTTAGGGTACGCTTTAAACTCATTGTGTTCTCCAGTAAGAGTCTTGTTTTCATTTGAGTAAGACAACTATAAGAATTCTATGTGACAATTATATGGAAGTTATATGACAGTTGTGTGACAGGCTTTTTTATTCGCTGCTGAGAAAGTAGCTAAACCATGACTAAGTATTAAGAGCTTAACTTTTGAATAGCCTCAGCAGGAAAGTAAATTGCAAACTCACTGCCCTTACCCAGTGTACTGTTAACTTTAAGTTCAGCTTGATGATGGCTCACCACATGTTTAACAATCGCTAAACCTAAACCTGAACCACCAGTATCGCGCGAGCGTGATTTATCAACCCGATAAAAGCGCTCAGTTAAGCGAGTAACATCAACAGCTTTAATACCCGCGCCGTTATCAGTTACTGAAAACTTAGCTTTATCGCCAACATACTGCCAAATCACTTTTATTTGACCTTTTTCTGGAGTATAGGCAATGGCATTAGATAATAAGTTTGAACAAGCACTTTTAAGTTCGGTATCAATACCTATGATGCCAATACTTGGGTCAATATCGACACTAATTTGGTGCTGTTTATCAATATTTAGCCAAGTGCTATCTTCTAACAATTGCTCAATAAGTTGCGGCATATCCACCAACTGCTTGCTGTCGAGCTCAGTATTAACTTCAACTCTTGATAAAATTAATAGCTGCTCTACTAAACGGTCCATACGTGACACTTGCCCTTCAATGGTTTGAAAGGCTTTTAACCAATGAGGATCAAAGTCATTTTCTACTGACTGGATCATTTCTACATAACCACGAACCACAGTTAAAGGTGTTTTTAATTCATGAGAAACGTTAGCGACAAAGTCACGGCGCATTTCTTCTAACCGATGAACCTTACTAATATCACGTGCTAAAAATAAGATTTGATCGCTGCCATAAGCCATTAACCTTAATTCAAGTTGTAGCTCACCATTTATTGGAGAAGGAACATTACAAGGAGATTCAAAATTTCCGGTTTCAAGGTATTGGCTAAATTCAGGAAAGCGGATCAAATTATCAATGCGTTGGCCAACATCACCTGGCCAGCGAATACCAATAAGTTTTTGAGCTTTTTTATTGCCCCATAAAATGGTTAAATCATTGGATAAAACCAATGCGGCATCGGGCAATGCTTCAGCGCCGTCACGGAAAAGACGGATGCGTTCATTCAGGGATTTTTGTTTATTTCTATGCTTGCGTATTAAGTGATATAAACCATCATATATACGCCCCCAATGACCTTCAGCTATTGGCGGTGAAAGGCTTTTACTGTTCCATAGCCAAGTCACTAATTTGTTTAAGTGAAAATAATGCCAAATTAATAAACTTAAGGCAGCTAAGGTGATTGTTGGCCAAATATAACCGATAACATAGCCAACAAAACTACTTAGCGTAAGCCAGCCTAGTAGGCGGACAATTAGCTGACGCGCTGAAAGATGAAATTGCATATAAAATTAATTAATTTTTCCTGAAAAGCGATAACCAGCACCACGAACGGTTTGAATAAAATTTTCATGCCCTTCACCAGTAATTGCTTTTCGCAAGCGGCGAATATGCACATCAACAGTGCGATCTTCTACGTAAACATTGGTTCCCCAGACATTATCTAACAATTGCTCGCGAGAATAAACACGTTCTGGGTGCGACATGAAAAAATGCAGCAATCTAAATTCAGTTGGTCCTAAATCTAAACTACGCTCACTAATGGCTACTCGATGTGCTACTGGGTCTAAAACTAGACCATGATATTCAATAGGCTCTTCTAATGAGGTCGGCGAAACACGACGAATAACAGCCTTAATACGAGCGATAAGTTCTTTTGGAGAAAAAGGTTTAGTTACGTAGTCATCAACACCAGCTTCAAAGCCTTGCACTTTATCTTCTTCATCCGTTCTGGCTGTCAGCATAATAATAGGAATTTCACGAGTATATTCATTACGTTTTAACGCTTTAGCCAATTTAATACCTGTGCCGCCGGGTAACATGTAATCTAATAAAATTAAATCAGGATAAGGTTCTTGCACCATAGCTAGGGCACTATCGTAATCGGCGGCTTCTACCGGGTTAAAACCATTATTATCTAAAACAAAAGAAATCATTTCCCGAATAGGGGCTTCATCTTCAACAACTAAAATTTGTCTGCTCATACCAGGATCCAAAAAGAATATATAAATGTTTATATTCAACCATTGTGCTAAATATTTATGACAATTATATGACAGCCCTAAAACTAATTAACATTGTATACCCAAAGTATTATAAATACAGGCCTGCAAATTAATGAAAGTGATGAATACAGAAAGAAAAAATCCGAGAACAGCTAAACCGTTCTCGGATTTTGATCGTTATAAATAGAGTTTAATATTTAAAACTTTTGTTCCATACCAAGGCCAAAGTAAGTTCCTTCTGTGGCAATCTTATTTGGAACCAAGTCAGCATCAAGATATGAAAGGCCTTCACGGTCGGTATACCAAGCAAACACTTTAGTCGCGCTACCTAACTTATAATCAGCGCCAATACTTACACTATCAGCATCAGCAAACTCTTGATATTGCACTTTCGCCAAAACTTTACCTATTTTATAAGAAGCATTTGCAGCAAAACCATTTTCAGATTTGCCACTTTTTTCTAATTCAGTATCAACAAGCATACCGCCAATGCGGAAATCGCCAAATTTATACATACCAGTAATACGGGTATTATTTAATTGCACACCTTTAATACCGTCACTATCGCCTTTATTAACGGCCATTTTATTATCATAAGCAACCGATAAGAAATAATCAGTTTTCTTCAAGTTCAAATCACCGTAAGCCAAAGCAACAGAAAGAGAATCGTCTTTACCTTCGTCTTCTGTTAATACATAACTGGCTAAAAACTGTATTTCCGAAAAAACCGGTGATTTATAGGTTATAACATTGCTAACACGGTTTTCACCGATAAATAAATGCTTAATATCACCTTCATAATCATTAAATAAATCAAACTTACCTTGAGCTACTTTAAAGGTAGTATCTGTACGACCTACAGTTGCTTCACCAAAGCCACCTCGTAAACCTAGCCATTGATTACGAGCAGTTAAGGTATCTTTGCTGTCGTCATCAACATTAACTTGCCATTCCAATTTATAAATAGCGGTTAAACCATTATCAAGTTGATATTTACCTTTAACACCAACGCGTGAAGCGTTGCTTTTTAGTTCTTTTTCCTTAAAGTCACCTTCATCAGTTGACTGAATAGCAATATTTAGTTTGCCATAAAGCTCAGCCATTTCAGACTGTTTATCAGCTGCAAAGGCTGGCAATGTCAACAAGGAGCAAGTAGCTAAAGTAAGCGTATTTTTTAGTAGTTTCATGTTATTAAACCTCGATTGATATTTATTGTTTTATTTTTCTGAATTTATTAATTTATGAAGTGTGCGCTTCAATGGTCGTCATAATATGTAACGTTTATGACAAAAAGATGACAAAGCAGTAACAATTAAAAAAAAGGGTAAAAAGTAAAATAGCTTTAAATTAAGTCTTTATTTTTTATAAAGTTACATTTAGGTATAGTTGCTAAAGTTAATAATTTCCTTTTTTAGCGCTTATTTTTAGACATTATTTCGCTAAAAAAGTAAAAATAATGTAAAAAACACTTTTCTCATTGCATAAAAGGTCTAAAATCAAGTAAGACACTAAAAATTCGACAATTAATGCATGAAAGTAACCAGCATCTCTAGAAAGCTACTCACACGCGTTTTATCTTTCTATTTTATATTGACCTTCATTGTCACTTGCGTACAAATTGGTGCGGAATACTTCAATACAAAAAGTCATATTATTAGTGAATTATTAACGCTAGAAAAAACCTTTAGTGGCAGTTTGACCCGTGCCGTATGGGAGCTTAATACCCAACAAGCTCTAGATATTGCCGACGGTTTAGTAGCCATCCCAATGATCAAAGGCATCACAGTTAGTGACGAAAATGATCAAATTATTGCCCAGCTAGGTGAAATTGGGGATATAGAAAGCTATGTCTATCAATCAACAAATGGCACACAATTAAGTGCACTCAATATAGACTCTACTGGCGAAGGGCTATTCGGCCATACCTTTCCACTTATCTTTGAATTTTCTGGGCGCACCACCCGTGTAGGAACCGTGACCTTACTGTCGAGTAATCAGGTTATTTTTAACCGGATTGAAGTGGGGATATACTTTCTAATTGGTAATGCGATGGTAAAAACTGCCGCGTTAATATTTCTATTTTCCTTAGCCTTTAATCAACTATTAACTGGGCCATTAAATAAACTCACTGAGCAAATAAACCAATTTGACCTAGACGATCCCGAGGCCTCAAAATTACATTCCATAGGTTATGAACGTAACGAACTTAATGTTTTAAAAAATTCATACAATAACTTGATCGATGAATTAGTGATCTATAAAGAAAGGTTCGCCTTAGCACAGCAAGAAACCATTGCAGCTAACGACAAGCTTGATGAACATAACCTAATGCTTGAACAAGAAGTGGCTAAGAAAACCTCTTCATTAAGTACCACCATGTTAAAAATGGAAAAACAACAACGCGAGCTATTAATTCAGCAAACCCAATTAAAAGATGAAAACCAACGTCGTAGTAAAACCGAAGCAACTTTAAAGGAAACCAACCACGACTTAAAAAGCTCAATTATTGAATTGAAAAAAGCGCAAAACCGCCTCATTGAATCTGAAAAAATGGCCTCGCTTGGCATGTTATCTGCCGAAGTTTCGCATGAAATTAATACCCCTATTGGCGTCAGTATTACCTCAACCACATATTTATCTGACTTACTGGAACAGCTGAAAAGTAATATCAATAATCAAAAGCTGTCTAAACGTTCATTAGATGAATTCACTTCGAATGCTAGTCATAGTATTGATTTATTAGTGAATAATCTTAACCGAGCATCCGAGCTTATTACCAGCTATAAACAAGTGGCGGTAGATCAAACCAGTGATAAAATTAGAAAGATAAATATTCACCAATACCTAAACGAAATAATTCAATCCCTGCACCCTAAATTGAAAAAAACCAATCATCAGATCACTATCAACTGTGCAGATGATGTTGAAATATATTGTCACGCTGGCGCTATTTCGCAAATTATTACCAACTTAATTATTAACTCTATTGTTCATGGTTTCGAGGGCATTAACCAAGGTCAAATTACCATTGACGTAGCAGAGAAGGACGGTAATTTACAACTGCATTATAGTGATAACGGCATTGGCGTTACATCCGAAGGTATGACCCAGCTCTTCCATCCATTCTATACCACTAAAAGTGATAAAGGCGGTACGGGCTTAGGCACACACATAGTACAAAACTTAGTAACTGATACCCTTAATGGCACGATAAATATTGCCAGTGAAGTGGGCGAAGGTTTAAGTTACGATATTGAGTTTCCTGATATGCTAGAAGCAACCTTCTAGCATTCATAATGACCTCAAGCAATCACTGCTAATTTAATTATCAATTATCTAAATAAATAATTATGCGAAATGCATTTAATTACGTTAGTATTGCCTCCTTTAATTTTGTAAAACAGCCCATCACCTTCAGGGTTATAGGATATATTTCATGTGGTTTAAAAACCTTTACTTTTTTGCCTTCACCCGTCCTTTTGAGTGCTCTGAAGAAGATTTAGAAAAACACTTAAGTGAGCATTTATTTACCCCTTGTGCCTCTACTGAACAGTCACACTTTGGTTGGGTTAACGCGCTAGGTAAGCACGGCAGCAGCGTAGTACACACAGTTAATGGCAACCATTTACTTTGTGCACGTAAAGAAGAAAAAATATTGCCCGCTCCGGTAATAAAAGATCAATTAGAAGCAAAAATTGCTTTGCTCGAAACTGAGCAAGGTAGAAGTGCAACTAAAAAAGAAAAAGAACAATTTAAAGAAGATATTATTTTTGAGTTGTTACCACGCGCTTTCTCTCGTATTTCAGACACTCATGCGTACATAAACCCTGAGCATAATATTGTGGTGATCAATACCAGTAGCCGCCCTAAAGCTGAAGACTTTTTAGCTCTATTAAGAAAGGTACTTGGTACGCTGCCGGTAACAAGCTTATCGCCAGAAAAAGCCCCTGATGAATTAATGACTGATTGGTTAACTGAACATAACCTAGGTGAAAAATTTCAACTAGGCATGGAAGCTGAATTTAATGCTTTAGGTGATGACGGCGCTGTAGTTCGCGTTAAAAACCAAGACCTTGGCAGTGATGAAATCAAATCTCATTTAGATGCAGATAAATATGTTGTTAAATTAGCACTAGAATGGGACGACGCGATGTCGTTCATTTTATGTGATGATTTAGCGATTAAACGCTTGAAATTCTTTGATGTATTACAAGAACAAAATGACGATATTGATAAAGACGATGTAATCGCTCGACTAGATGCCGACTTTGCTTTAATGGCCGGTGAATTAAATCGATTTATTGACGACTTATTAGCCGAATTCTCTTTAAAAGCGAGAGATTGTTTAGAAAAAGATTAGCCTTACTAAAGCGCTAAAAGCTGAAAGCTGAAAAGGTTAAGTGATCGCAAACCATGCACACTTAACCTTTTTTATACCACTGAACATACTAACTATAATAAGTAATCCAAACTTAACTCACTCTTACTCAGTTAAACAAACATCGATTTAACATCGGCAACTAATTCAATAAACTCAGCATTATTCATATAATCTTGTTCAGGTAAAATACCTTTAGCGAGATAATTTTTCAGCAATACTTCTTTGGTTGACTCATTTTTAAAAACATCATGATAAATAGCACCAGATCGAATAAAATCAAGGTAATGTACTTCTTTAGGTAAAACCGTTAAGTCACTCCAATGCTCAACTACCGAGGTAAACTCTTCTGAAAAGCCCCAGCTTTTAGTGACTTCTGCACCAACTTTACTTGATAACTTAATAATCGCTTGTTGTAAAAATGTTGGATTAGCAAAAACATCAGGGTGATTTTCAGCTTCAGTTAAAATAGGTAAAACACCAATATTGTGAACTAGCGCCGCAAGAGTTAATGCATCAACCGTTAACGGGGTGTGCTTATTGGTTTTTAAATACGTGGTCATTAAAGCAATAGCAACAGATGAAACATCAATAGTTTTCGCCCAAGACTTTTTCAAGTACATGGCAACAATTTCATTTTCAGAAATAAAAACTTGTTCAAGTGCCATGGCTGTAGCAATACTTTTAATTTGCCTAAGGCCAATACGAGTAACAGCTTGGTTTACCGTTTCTACTTTTACGCTGCGTCCTAACAAAGCACTGTTAGCAACTTTTAACATACCTAAAGATAAGGCCGCATCTTGACCAATAATATCACTCATTTTGTTTAAGTTGATTTCGGGATCGTCTGCCGCTTGGCGAACTTTTAAAGCAATTTCTGGTAACGTAGGTAAAACTAACGCATCTTGATTTATTTTCTCAACCAAAATGGTATAAAGTGCATTTTCAGTACCCATATAAGTTTCCTTTTTCTTTATTATACTCTTACTAAAAACTTAGCACATAATTCATAAAGCCAGCATTTAATTTACTAATTTATCAACAATTTTTGCTTTGTCTGGAACAGGTAAAATTTTAAGCTTAATTATTGCTCTATTTAATTTCACTTTTGTTGATTTAGAACAATTTATATAACCTCTTAGAATAGTAGAATGCCGCACTATTTTTTTGATGTAAATATGACCATGCTTAAACCTGAACTACTTTCTCCCGCCGGCAGCCTTAAAAATATGCGTTACGCTTTTGCTTATGGCGCCGACGCTGTTTATGCCGGTCAACCGCGTTATTCCTTACGTGTTCGTAATAACGAATTTACCTTAGAAAACATTCAAATAGGTATTAATGAAGCCCACGCATTAGGTAAGAAGTTTTACTTGGTCAACAACATTGCCCCGCATAATAGTAAGCTAAAAACCTTTTTAAAAGATATTCAGCCGGTTGTTGAAATGGGTCCAGATGCTTTGATTATGTCTGATCCTGGCTTGATCATGATGGTACGCGAGCAATTTCCCGATATGCCTATTCATTTATCGGTACAGTCAAATACCGTTAACTGGGCAACAGTAAAATTTTGGTATCAACAAGGCGTAGTAAGGGTGATTTTATCGCGCGAATTGTCTCTTGATGAAATTGAAGAAATTCGCATGCGCTGCCCAGAAATGGAAATCGAAGTATTTGTCCATGGCGCTTTATGCATGGCTTATTCAGGCCGCTGCTTATTGTCAGGTTATATTAATAAACGCGATCCTAACCAAGGCACTTGCACCAACTCATGTCGCTGGAAATATGATGTGCATTCGGCTTCAGAAACCGCAACCGGCGACATAATTGCCAATCCGGTTAATATAATTATGCCGGAAGAAAAACCGATTGACGACATAGTACTTTTACAAGAACAGGGCCGCCCTGGTGAATACATGCCAGCGTTTGAAGACGAGCATGGCACCTACATCATGAATTCAAAAGACTTACGTGCCGTCGAACATGTCGAGCGTTTAGTAAAAATGGGTGTGCATTCTTTAAAAATTGAAGGTCGTACAAAATCATTCTATTACTGCGCACGTACTGCGCAAATATATAACCAAGCAATATTAGATGCGGTTGGTCAAAAACCATTTAATCAGCAGTTAAATACCGACTTAGAACACCTTGCCCATCGCGGTTATACCGAAGGATTCTTACAACGTCACCGCCATGGCGATACCCAAAACTATGATTACGGTTACTCTAAAAGTGATACCCAGCAATTTGTTGGTGAAGTAATGGGTCGTAATGAGCAGGGCTTTATTGAAATCGACGTGAAAAATAAATTTTTAACCGGCGACCAACTTGAGCTAATGACCCCACAAGGTAATGTAACTTTTACCTTAGATTACATGGAAAATAAAAAAGGTGAAGTAGTAACTGACGCCAAAGGCTCAGGACATATAGTTTATATTAAGCTTGATACCGAGCTAGATTTAGCCTTTGGTATTATCATGCGCTACCTTGATGAAGGCGGCACAACTCGCCATCCGTTTGCGCAAAACCAAGCTGACAAGTAAGCGAGTAGGTTATGGCATTGAAAATACTAGATTCATGCATCAACTGTGATATGTGTGATCCTGAGTGTCCAAACGAAGCCATTACGTTAGGTGAAAAAATTTATGAAATTGATCCTGATAAATGTACTGAGTGTGTTGGTCATTATGACAATCCAACCTGCGTAAGTGTTTGTCCGATTGACTGCGTAAAACCGGACCCGGATCATAAAGAAGATGAAATCACCTTATTAGCTAAATTTATGTTAATGCATGGTTAGTCGATTATTTTAGAACAAGAAAGCACTGTGATCTTTACGCTGAATTAAAAACAAAAAAGGAGCTTATCGCTCCTTTTTTATTAACTCTCATTTAGCTGTTAATTACACCGCAAATGGGTATTTAATTGCCTCATGATGTTGATAATCACTGATGCTAAAGTCGTCCATAGTTACCCAAGTTTCTAAATCCTCTAAACTTTTTATTTTAGGGTTAATATGAAGTTTAGGTGACGGGAAAGGTTCACGTTTAAGCTGAACATTTTTCATCAGTTCAAGCTGGTCTTCATAAATGTGGGCATTAACAATTTTATGATAAGCAATACCTGGCTTTTTACCGGTAATTTGCGCCATTAATGCTAAAAAAGTATAAACCTGCACTTGGTTAAAGTTAAGACCCAGTGGCACGTCACACGAACGTTGAAAACTGGTTAAATACAAGGTATCGCCAAGCAAAGAAAAATTGTGAGTATGCATACACGGACGTAAGCAGCCCATATGAAATTCACCAGGATTATAAAAGGTAATAATTTCAGCGCGATCATCAATACCATTTTTTAGGTTATCAACTACCTTTTTCAACTGGTCGATACTACCACCACCGGTTTTTGCCCACGAACGCGCTTGAATGCCATATACACGCCCCATATCATCTTCACCTTTACGGTGTGGGTTATTCAGCCAGTCGTCATTTAAATTAGCATTAGCGTCCCAAGTTTTGGTGCCCAACTTACGAAAATCAGCGGCATTATCGTAACCACGAATATAACCTAAAAACTCAGCAATCGCTGATTTGAAAAAGCTTTTACGGGTGGTGATCATCGGGAATTCGTTTTTATCAACACGATATTCTAAATCAGCATTAATTACGGTTAAACAACGTTTGCCTGTGCGTTCGTTTTCAACCCACTGCCCTTCTTCAACAATGCGTTTACATAAATCTAAATAAGCTTGCATTATTTTGTCCCCTTTACTGCTGACGTTTTAATAGCTTGTGCGGCTTGGTTAACATAGCCCCAATAAATTAAGGCAATACCGCCAAGAACCATAGGTAAGCTTAACATTTGTCCCATGGAAATATATTCAAAGAAAAAGCCTAAATGCGAGTCTGGTTCTCTATACATTTCAACAATCATTCTAAAAGCACCATAACCAATTAAAAAGGCACCTGAAGCTAAACCTAAACGGTTTGTTTTTCGACTAATAAAATACAATATAGCAAATAGCACCACGCCTTCTAAGAAAAATTCATAAAGCTGTGAAGGGTGACGTGGCACTTGCAATTGGTCGGTTGGAAACACCATCGCCCATGATACGTCAGTTTGACGTCCCCAAAGCTCGGCATTAATAAAGTTACCAATTCGCCCCATACCTAAGCCAATAGGCACTAAAGGAGCAACAAAGTCGGCAACCGATAAAAACTGCTTATTGGTTTTACGGGCAAAAATAATAATCGCGGTAATAACACCAAGCAAGCCACCATGAAATGACATGCCGCCTTCCCAAATTTTAAATAAATACAAGGGCTCGGCAAGGAAATATTCAAACTGATAAAACAGCACATAGCCAACACGACCACCTAAAATAACACCTAAAAAGCTATAGAAAAGTAAGTCACTTACTTGGTCTCGATTCCATAAGCCCTTGCTTTTATCGGCAGCGCGGTTCGCAATAAACATTGCGGCAATAAAGCCAATTAGGTACATCATGCCATACCAGCGCAAAGCAATAGGGCCTATGCTAAAGATAATGGGGTCAATCAAAGGAAACTGGATAAAGTTATCAGTCATTAGCTATTATTTTCCGTAAATTTATTGAAGGCGTCTTAAGGTTCGTTAGCCATAAGACAAAAATTTCATCGGCGAATTATGCCTAAAATAAAGCACAATTACTAATGAAGCTTTTGCAAAAACGCATGGAAATGCAATTCGTGTTTCGTTGTTTACCAATAAAGCAGTGCATGCAGCTAAACTTAAATACCTGCGCGAATAAATCCGCCTAAACCTAAATTTTCCAACTGTTCATTTAAGTAGTCATGCACTTGCTTAGCGGTACTTAGTTTAAGCGCATGCGATAAAATAACTTTTGCACGTTGGAAGTCGATATGTCTGATCACCCATTTTATTCTGGCAATATTATGCGGGTTCATACTGAGCTTATCGTAGCCCATTGCCAGTAATAAAATGGCACCTGCTGGCTCACCAGCCAATTCGCCACATAGACTTAAAGGAATTAAATATTTGCTCGACTCTTGAGAAATGGTATGTAACGCCCGTAAAACAGCGGGATGATAAGAGTCATATAAGTTAGCAACACGGGCATTGTTGCGATCTACTGCCAATAAGTATTGGGTTAAGTCGTTACTACCTACTGAGAAAAAGTCGACTCGACTTGCCAGCTCTTTTAATAAAAATATGGTCGACGGTACTTCAATCATCAAACCAATGCGTGGACGAGTTAGTGTTACCATTTCGTCTAAATTAAGCTCGGTTGATAATTCATAATAAGCTTGATTAATTAAGCGTAATGCATCATCAACTTCAGTAATGCCTGAGATCATCGGCAACATAATTTCTAGATTATTTTTACCTAAACTCGCTTTTAACATAGCGCGAACTTGCAATAAGAAAATTTCCGGATGATCTAAAGTTATTCGTATACCACGCCAGCCAAGAAAAGGGTTGTCTTCTGAGATAGGGAAATAAGGTAATGATTTATCACCACCAACATCCAAGGTTCTCATGATCACAGGTTTATTTGGAAAAGCGCTTAAAACTTGCTGATATAACACCGTTTGCTCATGCTCTGACGGAAAACAATTACGGTCCATAAAAGGAATTTCAGTACGATATAAACCAATTCCCATAGCGCCAGCATGCTGCGAATGTTCAAAGCCTGACGATAAGCCCGCATTTAAATGCAGCTCAATTGCTTTACCATCTTTGGTGATCGCAGGTAACTCTTTAACCTGCTGCACCTTGTCCATAAGTGCATGTTCTTCAGCAATTAAATGTTGATATTCTCGCTTTAAATTATCGTTTGGGTCGATAAACAGCTCACCGCTGTAGCCATCAAGAATGGCAAGGTGCTGGTTTAACGGCGCTAAAGGCACGCGCTCAATACCCATAATTGCTGGTAAGCCAATCGCTCTGGCCAAAATAGCCGCATGAGAGTTATTAGAGCCAGTTAAGGAAATAATGCCTTTTAGCCCTTTATGCTGATATTCAGCCAACATTGCCGCAGTAACATCTTCGGCAAGTAAAATAAATTCATCAGGAAATTGTTTAGCAACAGTTATTGGCTGTTGCAAGTTCATTAATAAACGATTACCTAAGTCTTTAATATCACTGGCGCGTTCACGCAAATAACTATCTTCAATGGCTTCAAATTGCACCACATAGGTATCAACTACCTGTTTTAAAGCACTTTCAGCGCTCCAGCCAAAGTTTATTTTCGCGTTAATTTCTTCCGCTAAATGCGAGCTGTCGAGTAGTTGCTTATATACTTCAAAAATATCTAAACTGTCGTCAGCTATTTTATCACTAATTTTTAGCGCTAATTCTTCAAAGTCTTTTCGGGTTTTTATTATTGCTTGGTCAAAACGGCGCGTTTGCTCAGCTTTATCAGTAACCTTTTCTAATGAAATGGTGCGTAAGTCTGCTTTGGGCTGGCTAACTAAAATTTCACTTTGCGCGATACCTGGGGCGCCCGGAATACCATTGAGCTGTTTTAACCAACCGCTATCTTGTGGATGTCTGATAATTCCCCTTGCTTCGGCATTGGCGATCGCCGTAGCAAGTTGCGCTGATAAGGTAACTAAGAAAGCTTCTTCATTTTCGGTAAAAAAACGCGCTTCTTTTTGTTGAATAGTTAAAATACCCAACACTTTGCGCTGATGAATAATTGGTGTGCCTAAAAAGGCTTTAAGCTCTTCTTCTTCAACTTCAGGTGCATGAAGAAAATGCGGATGATTTTGCGCATTAGCAATGTTAATAGGCTCTTCACGTTGGCCAACTAAACCAACCAACCCCTCAGAAAAACCAATCACCGTATGGCCAAGTGAATTAGTTGCAAGGCCGTCTGATGCCATTAAAACAAAATGCTGATTGCTATAATCAGCTAAATAAATAGAGCAACAATCGGTAGATAAAGCATGCTTTATTTGATTAACCAAATGACGCAACGCTTGTTCAAGCTCGGGCTCTTGGCTGAACTCTAAAACTAAACGTCGCAAAATGGTTAACATACAAACCCTTATAATTTAGATGGTTGAATAATGTAGATTAGCTGAAAGTAAAATGGAAGAAACACAGCTTATAAAGGTTTCCTTATAAGCTGCTTTAACATAGTAATAATCAAGCTCGTCGCTTTCGTTTTTCCTGACGATGAAAAGGCAAGGCAGCGCCTGCGAATTCTTTCATCACTTTGCGATAAACTTCTCGTTTAAATGACACCACCTGTCTTACTGGATACCAGTAACTTACCCAACGCCAATCATCAAATTCAGGATGATCAGAGTGTAATAAGTCAACAGATGATTCTTTCGCAGTAAGTTTTAACAAAAACCACTTTTGTTTTTGTCCAATACATACTGGCTTACTGTCATGCCTAATTAAACGTTTTGGTAATCGATATTTTAGCCAATGCTTGGTCGATGCAACAATTTTCACATGTTCAGGTTTTAGCCCTACTTCTTCATGCAATTCCCTGTACATGGTTTGTTCTGCGGTTTCACCTTCATCGACACCACCTTGTGGGTATTGCCATGAATGCTGACCAAATCGCCTTGCCCAAAATACTTGTCCCCTGTCGTTGATTATTACTATGCCGACATTGGCTCGATAGCCTTCGGCATCTATCACAGGAACTCCTGACAAATCTTTATAATATGTTATTGATTCTTCCACAAACTTAGCTGATGAGCAAATAAATATTTCACTTGCCAGCCTCGCCTTAGCTGCAGATAATAACGAAAACGATTAATGAAGCTTTAGATATTAAAATAACCATTCCAAAATCAGAACAAGAGCTGCTAGCAAGGGCACAAGCATTGGCAGGTTTAAGCTTGGGTGAAATTGCGCTGCAAAATAATATTGTTGTGCCTGAAAGCCTTAACAGAGAAAAAGGCTGGATTGGTTTATTGCTTGAACAAAGCTTAGGCGCTTCGGCAGGTTCAAGACCTGAGCCTGACTTTCCTCATTTGGGTATAGAATTAAAATCACTGCCCATTGACCGCTACGGCAAGCCGCTCGAAACCACCTTTGTCTGTGTTGCGCCGTTAACCGGCTTAACCGGTGTTACTTGGCAACACAGCCATATTCGAAATAAATTAGCTAAAGTGTTGTGGGTGCCGGTGGTTTCTGAAAAACAATTGCCGATTAGTGAGCGCATTGTCGGTACGCCTTTTTTATGGTCGCCATCAGTCGAGGAAGAAAAACTAATGGCTGATGACTGGCAAGAACTTACTGATATGATTGTTTTAGGTGAAGTAGAGCAAATTAACGGAAAAATTGGGCAAGTACTGCAACTGCGTCCAAAAGCGGCGAACAGTAAAGCAAAAACCCAAGCTTTTGATCGCCACGGGCAGCCATTTATGACCCTACCCCGCGGCTTTTATTTAAAAACCAGTTTTACTCATCAACTGTTGAAAAATCATTTACGCTTAGACTAAATAACCCATTGGCTAACAACATCAAATTATAAGGCTATAACTCGAATATTTTGTCCGATAGTCACAGTGCTCTTAGCTGCAACTGTTTGCCACTGAGTATTAGCCGCTTCTAAACAAACGTATTCATTTTCACCGCCGCTATGCACATCAGCCATATTTTCAGCGATAGCTTTCCCCGGATTCCACAATACCCATTGCTGACAATTTAGTGGTGTAATTTCAATGCCACGTTGCCATTGGCTGTCTTCTAAAATACTCACTTCATTATTGTAATAAATGCGATCAAGTGGCCCTACACAGTCATTAAGTAAGGTAGCTGCACATGACTGCTGGGTAATTTTGTCATCAAAAGCCGCTTTGTTTAGCGTAGCGACTTGACAATTTTTTGGCGAGCTAACGGTAAAATAGCTATGTAGCGCCGAGGTGTAGTCAACACTTTCATCACTTAAGTTACTAATATATAAGCGTTGCTCAAAAGTTTCACCAAAGCTTAACGCTTGTTTAACTGAAAAAGCTTGTGGCCAAAGTAAATGTTTATTTTCACCTTCAAGGCTTAAAATAACCTTTACCGCATTTTCTTCAATAACCACTTCATCTAACTGCCAAACAGATTGACGCGCGAAACCATGATTACCTTTAATTTCTCCTTTACTATGCGGGCCAAACCACGGCCAACATAACGGAATACCGCCACGAATAGCACTACCCGATTCATAACTGGCGCTATCACTTAACCAAAATACTGGCTTTTGCCCTTTAGGCTGCCACGCAAGTACATGGCCACCATAAAGGCTGACCTTAGCAGTGCAACTTTGGTGTTGAATATCGATCGCTTGATGAGAGTCACTTAGGTTAATTAATGCCGCTGAGCCGAACTCGTTTTGGGTAATAGCCTTGTTCATAGAGTGTATATATCTGTTTATTTTACTAATAGTGCTATTTTAAGCGATAGCGCCTTTGTAAGAAAGGCTAAAAGTATTCGGGCGCTGTAACTACGCTGAATATAAAAACACTCATGATAGAAGAAGTAGCTCGCTAATTACCAATTAAGCCGTTGATATGTGCCACAACGCTTCTCCCTAACGCACCATGAGCATAGCCTCCCTCAAGCACAGAAACAACACGCCCTTGGCCATACTCCTGCGCAATAGCTTTTAGTTGCTCTGTTACCCAGCGGTAATCCGGCTCAGTCAAGCTTATTTGAGACATTTCGTCTTCCATATGGGCATCAAAACCAGCAGATATAAAAATTAATTCAGGTTTGAATTTATGTAAGGCAGGTAACCAATTATCAATAATCGCTTGACGAAAACCCTCTCCCTTTGTCGTTGCCGGTAAAGGGGTATTGATGACTGGAGGGGTATTACTTTCTTTCATTTCAAAAGGGTAAAATGGATATTGATAAGTAGAGCAGAATAAAAAACTACCATCTTGTTTAAATTTATTTCGAACAATATCTTCAGTACCGTTACCGTGGTGAACATCAAAATCAACAATGGCAATACGCTTTAGCTGATATTTTTCTTTGGCATAAGCAGCTGCAACAGCAACATTGTTGAAAAAACAAAACCCCATGCCCTTATCATGCTCAGCATGATGTCCTGGAGGTCTGGTGGCACAAAAGGCTGCGCTTAAGGTTTTATTCATCACTAAATCTACTGCGTCGATAACAGAGCCAGCTGACAGTAAGGCTGCCGGTAGAGTCGCTGGCATCATAACTGTGTCATCATCAATATTGAAAGTGCCTTCATTGGGCGCATTATCAAAAATATAATCGATATATTTTTGACTATGAGCCAATGCAAGTAACTTGGTATCAATAGGTTTTGCATCAAATTGCCTAACGACGTAGTCAAGACCACTACGAATTAATTGATCCGAAATAGCGGTTAAGCGCTTAGCATTTTCAGGATGATGAGATCCCATATTATGATCACCACATTTATAGTGGCCAATTATTCCAACAGTCATATTATTCTCTTTTATCGTTGCTGCTAAACATTATTCGCTCAATATTATTCTTAGCGTATTATTACTCATTCAGTGGTAATTCTAAGCTAATTTCGTCAAAATCATCACTTGGCTTTCGAATAAAACCTGCTTTTTCAAAAACTTTTAGCATAGGGGCGTTATCATTTCGTACACAAGCCACTAAATTATTTAACTTTCTCTGTTTGGCAATAGCAATTATTTCATTTAGTAGAGTTCTCGCCATTCCCTGCCCTCGTAAACTTTCTTTAATGACAAAAGCAACTTCACCACTATTACTATTCTCAATATAATAATACCTTGCAACCGCTTGAATTGCTTCGCCCAAATCACTTTTCTTGGTAAAGCAAAGAGCCAAATCTTGATGCTGATTTACACTAACCAAATTACAAGACTTTTCGCGAGTCATTTGTGTTACATGATGGTTATAACGCATCATAAGGGTTTCTTTATTATGAGAATAAAAGAACTCTTGTAACTTACGTTCATCGGCAGGAGCAAGTGGACGCAGGGTGTACTCATCATTGGAGAAAGTAAATTTTTTAAATTCAACCAAGCCCAGTTCAGGCACTGAACTTGGAGAGCTTTCTTGATACTCAGGCACCCAATAATGCTTACGTACATCAGCTAATAATTGCTCTCTAAATTTAGGATGAGCGATGCGAATTAATTCAAGCGCCCGTTCTCTGATACTTTTTCCCAATAATGACGCAATGCCAAATTCAGTGACCACAAAAGCGACATGGCCTCTAGAAGTTACCACACCACCACCTTCAGTAATATGAGCAACAATACGAGATATTTTGCCATCTTTAGTCGTGGAAGGTAAGGCGATAATTGGTTTACCACCTTTACTTAGGCCTGCGCCACGAATAAAGTCTACTTGCCCACCAATACCACTGTAAAATTGATAACCAATAGAGTCTGAAACAACTTGTCCGGTTAAATCAACTTCAATAGCACTGTTAATGGAGACCATATTGTCATTTTTGGCAATTTTGGTTGGTGAGTTAACATGCTCAGAAGGATAAAACTCAATGTGTGGGTTACCATCAACAAAGTCATAAACCCTTTGGCTACCTAGGCAAAAAGTGACAACTGCTTTACCTTTATGGTAGTTCTTTTTGCGATTATTAATCACCCCTTTGAGCATCAAGTCAACCATTCCGTCAGAGATCATTTCACTGTGGATACCTAAGTCTTTATGATTAGCTAAATAACGTAAAACGGCTTCTGATATTTTCCCTAAACCGATTTGTAAAGTTGCGCCATTATCTACCAACATCGCAACATACTGACCAACTTGCTCAATACGTTGATCAAATTCAGGAGCAATTAACTCAGGTAACTTTTCTTCAATATTTATCCAAGCATCTATTTGATTCATATGAACAAAGCTATGCCCATTGGTTCGAGGCATTTTAGGGTTGATTTGCGCAAGCACATATTTTGCAGATTTAACCGCCGCAGAAACAACATCAACACTCACACCTAAAGAGCAATAACCATATTCATCTGGTGGGCTAACCATTATCAAGGCGACATCAAGCGGGAGACTATTTTCACTAAAAAGCCTTGGAATATCAGAAATGAAACATGGGGTATAGTCGGCTCGACCTTCAGCAATAGCTTCACGAATGTTGTCACCGCCAATAAATAAAGCGTTCACTTTAAATAAATTTTTATGTTGTGGCTCAACCCAAACATTTTTTGATAACGTTAATATATGAACGGCCTCAATATCATGCAGGTTGGCACTATTGGCGATTAAATTATCTATCAAAGCATTTGGCACTGCGGCATTTGAGCCAATAAAAATTCGGTCCCCTGACTTTAGATAATCGTCCCAATGAATATTGCTATACTTTTTATATTGAAAAGACATAAAATTCCTTGTTGTACTAATTAAATAGAACAGCTGTATATATTTAAACCCTTAATTCATATTAATGAAGTTAACGATAGCTATGTATAATGAATTAATATTTGTTGATCCTCATCAATACAAGTGGCCAATTTAAGCCGCTAATACCGGCAACGTCAGAGACTAAAGTCAGAAATGCTAGCTGCACTTTTTACCCCTTGTTAGTTTAAATATAGCCAAGAGTAGAAGCTTAACTAAAGGCCAAATGGGTTTATGCTAAATTACTCATCTAACTTTTGACTAACGATATAATAAAAAGAAATTTACAGCTAATATACAAGCTCTATAGCTTAATACTTTGATATATACTTATGCCTATTTACTGTTGCGAGCTTTTTAAGAGGGTAATGAAAAAATTAATGAATGCGATGATATAAAGAAGAGTTATTACTAACTCCTCTTTATAAAGTTTGATGGTTATTTAACCTCAACTCGGCTTAAGAGATGATTCAAAATATTGATTTAATAAAACGATTTAATTTACTCTATTTATAGTTCGATATTTTCTTCGATAACAAGGAAAATTGACGCGTCAATAGCTTGCCTATTGCAAGTGAATTTAACACCGTCATCGGTGAAAATAGCAACTAAAAAGCCATTTATTATCCCGAGCTGAGGTTATTTACTATAGGCTTTAGGTAAATCACTTGGTTTCATATAACGATCACGCAAAGCGTCTTGACGACTTTGGGTGCTATAACTTTTACCATTGATCCAAATGCTATCAACAGATGAGCTAAGCTCAAACGGGTCGTCGCTCCACAAAACTAAATCAGCATTTTTACCAACCGCCACTTGGCCAGCATTTAAATTAAACGTTGCTGCGGGGTTGGCGGTAACTGCAGCTAAGGCTTGAGCATTGCTTAAACCATTGGCGACAGCATTACCGGCGTTATAGCGTAACTGGTGCAAATTATGAGCATCGCCTTCAACATTTAACGTCACTTTTATACCCGCCTTAGTTAACTCGGCAGCATTGGTCAGCGCTAAATGTAGAGAGTCAAAACTGCCGGGCAAGTTACGCATAGGGTCTAAAATAACGGGCACCTGTGCACTAGCAATTTTATCAGCGATTAATATCGCATCAGCAGCGCCTACTAAAATAAGCGATAATGAAAACTCTTTTTTAATCGCTAACAACGCCAAAATGTCGGTTGCGCGGTCAACATAGGCAATTAACGGTTTAGTGCCTGCTAGTAAGGCATTTATCTCAATTGCGTCACGTTTTGGTGATTTAGCTTCTTCCTTATCGCTTTTATCTTTAGTTTTGCCTTTACTTTTAGCTTTTGCAGCAACTAACGCTTTTTTGGCATCACTAAGCTTGTTGGTTAATTGCTGTAAGTCATGTGCTCTTGAGCCACTACTGGTCGCGCCAAGGTCAACCACTACCGCTTGATTTTTATGTCGAACACTATTGAACTCACCACTTAAGTTAACGGTAAATGCTTGGCCTTTAAAGTAACTTTCTCCGCCTTTAGGCACAACCACATTTGAGGTAATGCCGCCTTTGCGCATAAAAGGAATTAAGGTACTTTTCGGGTTAAAGGCAAGGCTTGTATCGAAGGTAATATCAGCTTTTTTCTCACTGGCATCACGGCTTCGAGAAACGGCATTAACTTCCACTAAACCTAGTTGATTAATACTGCCAATTAAACCAGGCGTTAAAATTTTCCCTTTGGCATCAATCACTTTATCAGCTTTAAATGTTTTCGGGTTAATAGCACTTATTTTGCCATTTTCTATGACTACTGTAGCATCAGTTAAAATGCCTTGCTCAGTTACGGTATGCACAGTAGCGTTGGTAATTGCTAAACTTTGTGCCAGCACTGAGGTGGAAAATGTCGTTGTTAGTGAGCTAAAAGCTAAGGCAACAACAGTTGAGGTGATTTTTTTCATATTCATATTCCCTATTGTTGGCCTAGCATAAAATCGCTTTTCGCTTGATATTTTTCATCAAAACGATCGTAAACCTTAGCACCATCAACAAATACTTGTTCGGCTTGAGCATAAACACTAAACGGGTTGCTGTTCCATAACACTAAATCAGCTTGTTTACCTGCTGTTATACTGCCTGTTTCATCGTCAATACCTAAAGATTTTGCCGCATTTAAGGTGATCCAAACAATGGCGTCTTGTTCGGTTAATTCAAAGCCACTTTCTTGAGCACGGTACAATACCTTGCCGGCTTCTTGATTTAACCGTTGTATGGTTTTTCCTGAGTCAGAATGCACAACAGCACAGGAGTTTTTCACGGCATTAACGAGTGCAACATTTTCTAAAATCATGTCGTAGGCTTCCATTTTAAAACCCCACCAATCTGGCCACATAGCAGCACAATTGCCATTTTCGGCAAGCTGGTCAGCAATTTTATAAGCTTCTATGCCATGATGAAAAGTGCCTGAGTGGTAATTAAACTCTTTGCCTAAATCAATCATCATCGACATTTCTTCGGCTTTATAACAATGGTTATGAATAAGAATTTCGCCGTCAAGTACACCTTTTAAGGTATCAAGTTCAATATCACGTACTGGTGCAGTTGGGTTTTTACCCGCTTCATAATCACGATCATATTTTTCCCAAGCACGTTTATACTCAGTTGCTTCAGCCCAAGCCATACGATAACCAGCCATATTACCCATACGTGTTGATGGTGATACTTTTTTACCGCCGTAAACACGTTTAGGATTTTCACCACATGCCATTTTTAAACCATATGGTGCGTCAGGATACTTCATGCCTTGCATGGTTTGACTAGGCACATTACGCAAGGTTACTCCCCTGCCGCCAAATAAGTTTGCCGAGCCAGGTAATATTTGTAAGGTGGTAATGCCACCAGCACGGGCTTTTTGAAAACCGGGATCTTGCGGCCAGACACTGTGCTCAGCCCATACTTCAGAAGTATTAGGTTGAGTCATTTCATTACCATCGGCGTGAGATTCAACTGACGGGCTTGGATAAACCCCTAAATGAGAATGTACATCAATAATGCCGGGCGTTAGCCATTTGCCCTGCGCTGCAATTTCTATAGCGCCATTGACAGATAAATTACTGCCTATTTGCTCAATTTTACCATTAACAAAAAGTACATCAGTATTATCTAATCTTTCACCTGTACCGGTTAACACAGTAGCGTTTTTCACCAAGGTGGTTTGTTGTGGCAGCACTTTGTAAGTACTTGGATAAGGATTTTTATTAATGGTAACTTTTTCATCTTGCTGCGACTGCAAACAACCTGTTAAAGCAAGTGAAGAAGCCACCATCAGTGCAGAGGGTAAATATTTTTTCATTAGGGTTTCCCTTAGTGACGGTTCAAGTTGCTATCTACTCAGCCATTTTAAGCTACGAATAGGCAATAAAAAAAACTCCTTTTATAAGGAGTTTATTGGCGAACACATCAAATAATTTATTTAACACAGAATGTTACCCGTTTACCTTAATATGAAACATAAAGTGCAACAAGCCAAGCCAACCGCCATAGCGGTTAATTACGACAAAGGGCTTGGTAACTGCGATTAACAACCAGTTTAAAAGGCAAAAATAGCAGACTAGGTGATATTATTTTTTAGAAGGCGTTGAACGAAACAGTATTTTTTTGAGTTTTTGATGACGCATTGCCAATAAAACCAAGGTGATTACAACATAAAAAAGTGGTGAAGTAAGTTCAGATTTAACTGACCAATAAAAATGCCAAGCAACTAATAAAGCAATAGCATAACTGCTGTTATGTAAACGCTGCCAGTTTTTACCCATCTTTCTTTTTAAGGCATGAATTGAAGTTATTGCTAATGCAAATAATAAAGTAAAAGCGAGCATGCCGATAAATACATACGGACGTTTAAAAATTTCTTCAACAAATAAAAGCCAATTAAATTGCACTTCAAAAGCGAGGAAGTTTAATACATGGCAAAGCGCATACGTAAAAGCGTATAAGCCCAATAACCTCCTAACTTGTAATAGATAACTTTGTTTCAATTTTTTAGCTAAAGGCGATACCAACAAAGTCAGTAACAATAAATTAAATGCTCCTATGCCAGTAAAATGAATAATCGCTTCAACAGGATCACCACCTAAATTATCGCTTATCGCAAGGTTATAATAATAAATAAGTGGCATTAATGCTGATAGGTGAATAATCACTTTTAACAACAAAATTTTGGTTTGAGTTTTTATCATAAAGAAAACAGCTTTACTCGTATTTGCTTAAGCTTAGTTGCGCTAAATTATCAGCTAATAATTTTTTCGCAAATTCATGCCTTTGTATAAATCAGCAACTTGTTCACCATAACCATTAAAGGGCAAGGTTTCGATGCGATTTCGAGCAAACAAACCACCCGAGGTAATTCTACGCTCACTGGCTTGGCTCCACCTTGGGTGGTCAACCTCCGGATTTACATTTGCATAAAATCCATACTCATTCGGCGCTAACTTATTCCATGTTGTCGGTGGTTTATTTTTGAGTAAGCGAATACCCACTATCGATTTAATACTTTTAAAACCATACTTCCACGGCACCACTAATCGAATGGGGGCACCATTTTGCGGAGGTAAAGTTTTACCATATAGACCGACCGATAAAAACGCTAAAGGATTATTAGCCTCATCAATACGTAGCCCTTCAACATAAGGGTATTTAATGCCGCCGCCTAATCTTCTACTAGCTTGCCCTGGCATTTGTTCTGGATCGTATAAGGTTTCAAAGGCAACATATTTGGCTTGTGAAGTCGGTTTAGCTAAAGCAATAATTTTTTGCAATTCAAAGCCTATCCACGGAATAACCATAGACCAAGCTTCTACACAACGAAGTCGATAAATGCGCTCTTCTAAGGTAAATTTCGAAAAGAGCATGTCGTAGTCTAAAGTGATTTCTTGCTCGACTTCCCCTGAAATTTTCAGGGTCCAAGGGTTCACTTTAAATTGTTGAGCAAGCTCTACCGGCTGATCTTTTTTAGAGCCAAATTCATAAAAATTATTATGGCTAATCACTTTTGATTCCGGCGTTAATATTTGCGAGCTTGGCTGAGCTTGCTTAAAAGTTAATGGCTGTTGTTTAAAGCTTTCTTGAGACTTGTTATCAAGAAAATCAAATATCTGACCATTACTTTGCATCGGCAATAAGGCACTAGCACCAAGAAAACCTAATTTTTTTAATACTGCGCGACGTTGCTGATAAACCGCTTCATCAGTCACTTGGTTTTCAGAAATGTCATATGAAGCTTTATTTTTTATAAGCATGGAAATAGCACCTTAACAATGTGGGAATACAGCCATTTGGCAAGCTCACCAGGTAGGCTGTTGTAGCTATATGACCTTG
Source organism: uncultured Alteromonadaceae bacterium (assembly GCA_947501935.1). Taxonomy (GTDB): domain Bacteria; phylum Pseudomonadota; class Gammaproteobacteria; order Enterobacterales; family Alteromonadaceae; genus CANMXU01. The sequence continues at coordinate 76,474 of CANMXU010000007.1, read as the reverse complement.
AAAATTATAAAAGCTATTCAAATAAGCAAAAAAAAACGCATAACAAGTATGCGTTTAATAAGTTAATGCCTGATATTTTATAGCAATGCTTATGCTGCGAACTGCTTTAAATAATCCACAATATCGTTTGACTCATAAAGCCACTCTACTGGTTCATTGTCTTTAGCAATGCGCAAACATGGTACTTTACGTTTACCACCTTCGTTAATCAGCTCTTGTTGATATTCATTTTTGGCATTGATATTTCGCAGGCCAATATTTAAACCCTCTCTTTTCATAGTGCGACGAACTTTCACACAAAAAGGACAAGCGGGTAATTGATATAAATGCAAATGCGAGGTTTTTTGATCTATTTCAGCTTGTAATTCAGTCGCTCTTTTGGGCGATTTAGGTGAAAAGATAAAGTTTAGTAATAAAATAATGCGACCTAATAGCCAGCGGATAATAAACATAAGTGCCCTTGTAAGCTAAATATTAATAAAACAATAATCAAATAAAATTCGAAAGAAAGAACTTTACCACATCATATCATCTGGAATTTGGAAGTCTGCATAAGGGTCATCCTCATCAGGTTCAGCAGTGCTAACTTTTTCGTTTTGCACTAAAATAATGCTCGGCTCAAGTTCAGCCAGTTTGACTGCCGTTTCACTGGTGACCACATAAGTCACCTCATCAAGGCCACACAATGCTAACCGACCATTAACTAAAGCTTTATGGGTAACCGCATCAACAAACAGCTTCTTAATTTTGCTACCAAAGGTATAGTTATATACGGTTTCACCATCAATTCTCTTAAGTTGATGATGTTGTAAAATTTGCAAAATACGTTGATGCTGCTCTTTGGCTGCTAGCTGCTGCTTTTTCTGTTCATTCAAGGCATTGTCTTTGGCTTGTTTTTCGGCTTGAGCCTTTGCCAAGTCTTGTTTTACTTTTTCTTGTAAGCTTACTTCAACAGCAACACCGCTCCGTTTTTGTTTACTTTTTTTGCGTTTGTCAGAGTTTGCCTGACGTGCTTTTTGCTTGGTGGTTAAACCCGCTTTTAATAATTGATCTTGTAATGACGCCATTAACTTGCCACATAAAAAATGAAATTAACGATATTGTATCAATAAAATGAAAGGGACAAAAAGGAATCTTCTAGGTAATAAAGCCGAAAATTATTAAGATAAACTAAATCAGCGATATCCATGTACTAATTTCATAAAATAATAAGAATTATTTACAAATACTCATACGGTACAGTCGCGTTACAATTGTTATTCGATTATTATCTAAGAGTTTATTCTTTAATGTTAATTTTTACTCTTTATTAAAACCGAACGGTTTTCTTAAAAAATGTTTTTATAAAAGGTTTTACATCTATGCTTAACCCGAAAAAACGTACGCTTTTATTTTGTTTATTTAGCTCTTTTTCATTTACTTATAGTGCAATGGTACACGCAGACCATTATGAGAATGCCCTACAAGCCTTTTATAAAGATGACATTAATAGTGCTTTTATTCATATTAAAAATGCCTTACAAGAAAACCCTAATAATTTACCGGCGAAATTATTATTAGCCGAAATTTTCATTGAAAAACATTCATATCAATTAGCTGAACAGGAATTACTTGATGCCATTGACCAAGGCGTCGATATTAATTTAGTCGTTGAGCCGCTTGGGAAAAGCTTATTATTACAATCTAAATTCGAACAATCACTTACCTTTGTTGAAGAAAAAAACTTAAACGCTCAAGGTCTATTAGCGCTGAATTTAGTTAAGGCACAGGCTTATCGTGGTTTAGAACAATTTGATGAGTCAAAATTCCTTTATCAAACAATTTTAGACAATTCGCCTTTGCATATTGAAGCAAACTTGGGCTTAACTACTGTACATTTATATACCGATAATATTACTGAGGCTGAAAAACTGTTAACTAAAATACAAGACATTGCTGGTAATAATACAAAATTTTGGTTAACTAAAGGCATTTTAGCAAGACAACAAAATACACCTGAAAAAGCGCTTAGTTTTTTTAAAGAAGCTAACACCCTAGAGCCCGATAACATTGCCGCTTATAGAGGTATGGCTAACTGCTATTTAGAGTTAGAAAATTTTGATCAAGCCAATGTAATAATCGATAAAATATTAGCCATTTCTCCAAACGATCCACAAGCGCAGTTATTGAAAAGTAGTATCTTACGAAATTTAAATGAACATAGTGTCGCCGAAGAAGTATTAACAAAATTATCAAATCAATTATCGGCCATTAATGACTCATACTTACACTCAAAGCCACAGCTATTATTAATTGATAGCATGACCAGTTACCGTCAACAAAGCTGGGAGCAAGCACGAAAAAAGTTTCAAGTTTACCTAGAGCAAAAACCTGATGATATTAATGCCTCTATATTACTCGCCGATGTATATATAAAGTTAAACCAACCAAGAAAAGCCTTAAATTTATTAGCAACTCATGAGAAAGAGCTAATTAAAAATAAAGACCAAGCACTAATTTTAGTGTCACTTTATCTAGAGTTTCAGCAAAACTTTAAAGCTGATTATTTGCTTTCCAAACTTCGTCAGTTATACAAAAATGATGTGGATGTATTAATTTCTTCAGCAAAAATAATGAGTGAGACTGGCCGGATAACAGAAGCAGTTCAGTTGTTAGAGAAAATGAAAGGCGAGCAGAGCGAGCGATTTAACTACACCTTAGCGATACTTTATTATCAAACCAAGCAACTACAAAAAAGTTTAGCCAAGGTTATTGATATTATTTCTGTGGATCCACAAAAAGTTGATTATCAATTATTACAAGCTCGTATTTTAATAGATCTTGAACAATACGCTGATGCTAAAAAAATAATCACCGACGTTTACCAAGCAAACCCTAATGATATTGAAGCACGTGCAACCTATGGTATGTTACAGCTAAACCTTGGCGAGACAAAAAATGCTAGGGTCATTTTTAAAAGCTTACTCAAAGATAACCCTGAAAACAGCCAACACTGGTTAACTTTAGCAACAATCGAGCATGAATTAGGCAATAATGAGGAAGCTATTGCCATACTTAAGAGGCAAGCGAACAATGAGCAAGTGGCTGCACAAGCACTATTACAGCTCGGCACCATATACTTCAAACAAGAAAACCATGACGATAGTTTACAAGCAACTAATCAAGCACTTAAAAACGACCGCTTAAATCCTCAAGCAATAACACTAAAATTTAAAAATTTGTACGCCTTAAACCAACTAGATAATGCAAAACGTCAAACGGATATGTTACAAGGTATATGGTCTGAAAATGCAGATAAGCTGTTGCAATTAAGTCAAATGCAAAAAAATATTAAAGACTATGAAAATGCTGAAGAAAACCTACTAAAAGCATCAACTTTAGCACCAAAATCATTACCCATTATCATTGCAACGGTCAAACTAAAAATTCATTTAAACAAGCTTGATGAAGCCGATATATTATTAAAAAACACCGCAAAAGGCCCCCATAAAAACAACATTGCTTTAATCATATTAAAAGGTGATATAGCCAGTGCTAAAAAGAATTATAATGCCGCATTTTCCTTGTATTTAAGTGCTCTTAAAAAAGACGACGATAATGTTGTTGCCCTAATTAAGTTAGGCAATGTAAGTAACTTAGCTCCTAGAATTGATAAGTTCATCAAGCATGTTAGTTTGTTAGTTGAGCAATATCCTGAACGAGCATTTCAGCAACATATATTAGCCGACCATTTGCTAGACCATAAGAGATATTCCAAAGCAAAATATCAATATCAGCAGTTATTAACAAAAGAAATTCCTGTTGCTAAAAGAGCGTTAGCTTTGAATAACTTAGCAAGCATACATATTGAAGAAAGCGATTATAAAACCGCTGTTGAGTATGCAAAACAAGCATTTAGTATGCTCAATTCAGTGCCGGCAATTGTAGACACCCTAGGTTGGTCAATAACTCTTTCTGGTGATCCTCAGCAAGGGCTTACCTATTTAAGACAAGCTTATACCATGTCGTCAAGCAGTCCTAATATTCAATATCATATTGGCTATACCCTTATTCAATTGGACAGACATAGAGAAGCACAAAACGTATTAGAAAAGATTATTACTCTACCAAATAACTTTGCTGAGTATGACTTAGCTAAAGCACTATTAGCCAAACTAAACGCTAGCAAGTAATACTTAGTCACGTTAAATTTTACCTTCAACATAACTAGTATCAACGGTATGCATAAACATCCCGTTGATACTAACGAATTTGAACTAGGCTAAAAATTAATAAATACATCAACCCGTTAAAAACTTATTTAACCAAGTTCAGGTTAAATATTTCACATACCCACTCCGACCTTATTGCTTGCCTATGACAATTTAACTTATCGGATAATAAAGATTATTTTCATTTGGGCAGACGAATGAAAGCTGATAATTATCATCCCTATGATAATACCAATCCGAATAAGAAAGTGATCTCTTAGCGAGAATTTAAAGGCTTAGAGGCAAGGCATTGATTGAAGAGAATGGTTATTCCCTTGTCAAAATCAATAACGCAGCATTTAAGCCTTTAAAACTCGCCCTTTGGCAACTCTTGGGCGAAAAGGTATAATGCACTTGTGTTTTAGATACGTGTGTAAATAACAAGCTTAGCTAGCTATTTACACGCGATGAAATTTAACTTATTTGAAGAAGTGTTTCAGGTCAGGTAATAGTAATAAAATATACACCTATATGTAGAATAATACCTGACAAAAAAATGCCGCCCCATATATTGGAGCGGCATTTTAAAATAAAGGAATTTGAAGAAATTTACCTTAGCTAGCTTTTCTACGCTTAAGACCCAATCCAATTAAACCTAAGGCAAAAATCATTAATGTAGAAGGTTCAGGAACTTCTGTTGGCTTTTCCAACTTTTTGGCTACGATGTTAAGTTGATAATCTTCAACTTCGCCTTGGTATAAGTAACCAGAAGATAATAACTTGCCATTACCCCAGTTTTCAATTGACTCAGAGCATACAACTCTTGCTCGTAACCAGTAGTCACCTGCAATCATATCATCAGGAATAGTTATTTTCTTAGTAAAAGTATCCACGGTATCGGTATTATTATTAACTTCTAAAGCTTTATTATATTCATTACTATCAGAATTCTCGTTACCTTTGGCATCTACATTTTTATACCACTTGGTATCTTTAATGACTTCTTTACCCCTTTCGTTAAACGTACCATCATCATTCCAGTCAAACCATACTTTTAAAGCATCATAAGCATGATTACCATCGACCGAACGTGTCATGGTAAATTTAAACTTAACAATGTCACCTTGTTTAATTTCGCCATCAGAGGAGAATGCAGTCCAAGTAACGCCGTTATCAGATGATGTTTTCCAAACAACACCATCGTCAGTTCCATTATCATGTTCTAAAATTGCGGCACTACTTGCTGACTCAGTATCCCAATCAGTACCCAATTTTTGCCATCTATCAGTATCATGACATGCGGTACCGTAAGAAGACGGTGCGTCACCATAATCTAAGCTATAACCACTCATACTATTACAAGAAGCTGCCTGAGAAATGTGTGAAAAACCTACCAAGACAAAAACCAAGGCAATAATTTTATTTATATTCACTTATCTGAATCCCTACAAAATACTACAATTACCAACTACAAAGCACAAATTGGACCAATACAAAAAAAACAAAAAACTAAAAAAAAACAAAAGCCTTAAACTGTTGTTTTTGTTCCTTAATTACTAATCAACTAAAAAAGCTTTCAAAACATTATTTGAACAATAACAAGCACTTTGTAAAATATACTGACAGTACGCTTGTACTATTTACTGGCTCGATTAGCCAAGTCATTTAAGCTTGAGCTCACTTCAATCTAGGTGATCTTCTCAAATAACATTTAAAGTGCGATCATCGCATTTATTGTTACACTTCGTTGACAAACCTCCAAGTGCTTTTTATAGCTTTTGAAAACCAATAAAAAATAACTTACGTTAATTAACCCATTTAGAATATTCAACGCGGATTACTTTATCTGTCTAACTAGCAACGATGTGATTTTAAAGTAGAAACTTTTAAGGTACCCTAAAGTTAATTCCCGCAGGTAAACTTCATCGCAATGCATAAATATAAAACTGCCTTAATTGGTTTCTGTTTCGTTTTCATTTTTATTACTATCAATGGCGCAACATGGCTTTATAGTCAAATAGACAGTGCGCTGCCATTGCTAGATGGGAAAGAGACTATTTATGGTCTTGCTGAAAAAGTGGTTGTTGAACGAGACCGGCAAGGTATTCCAACAATAAAAGCACAATCGCGTATTGATGTTGCTGTCGCCACAGGGTTTATTCACGCTCAAGAGCGCTTTTTTCAAATGGACTTATTAAGAAGAAAAGCTGCTGGTGAGTTATCGAGCTTATTTGGCGCAGCCGCCATTGATTATGATAAGTCGATTAGAAAGCACCGCTTTAGAGATCGGGCTCGCAAGATAATTAAAACCTTACCTGCTGAGCAACTCGCAATAGTTAAAGGCTATACTCAAGGGGTTAATCAAGGGCTTAATTACCTTAAATCTGTACCCTTTGAATATTTATTGCTACGCCAAGATCCGGTTGAATGGCAAGAAGAAGATACAGTACTTACGGTATTAAGCATGTACATTGAGTTGCAAAAACATGATGGTGAACGTGAACGTACACTGGGTTTACTTGCCGCGGTGTTAGCCGATGAAGCCTATCAATTTTTATCGCCCAAAGGCAGTAAGTGGGACGCTGCTATTGACGGCTCAATATATTCAGCCTCCCCCATCCCAAAACAGCCTTGGCCAGCGGCTTCAGGGATAGCAGCGAATAATCAAAACATTACTAATATTGATAACCAAACTGAACAATTTCCGGGCTCTAATAGCTGGGCAGTATCAGGAAAAATCAGCCATACAAAAAGCGCCATTATTGCCAACGACATGCACTTAAATATTCGAGTACCGAATACTTGGTTTAGAGCTTCATTTGAGTACTTTGAACAAGGTAAGGCAGTTAAGGTAACTGGTGTTTCATTACCTGGCACACCTAATATTATTGCCGGTAGTAATGGAGAAATTGCTTGGGGTTTTACTAACAGTTATGGCGATTGGAATGATGTTATTGTGTTAGAAACCAATGAGGACAAATCGCAATACTTAACCGTCAACGGCTACATTAATTTCGAAAACCACCAACATATTATTGCGATAAAAGATCAACAACCGCTTGAATTTATTAGCCAAGAAACTCAGTGGGGACCAGTTATTGGTGAAAATCACTTAGGCCAAATGCTTGCCTACCGCTGGGTTGCCCATGACAAAGAAGCGGTTAACCTTACCCAAATAGAACTCGAACAAGCAAGTTCAGTTGAGCAAGCATTTGATGTTGCCAACCGCTCAGGCATGCCAGCACAAAATATAGTTGTGGGTGATCGCGAAGGCAATATCGGCTGGACTATTAGCGGCCCGATGCCGCGCAAACGAGGTAATATTGGCGAAACGCCAAAAAGCTGGTCTGATGGTAATAATGCTTGGCTAGGGTATTTAACGCCAAATGAATACCCTCGTATTAAAAACCCAGAGCATAATCGCCTATGGACAGCCAACTCAAGAGTGGTTGGTGGGGAAATGTTAGCGAAAATAGGCAACGGTGGTTACGCCTTAGGCGCGAGATCGCAACAAATTAAAGATAGATTATTGGCTAAGCCGGCATTTTCAGAGCAAAGTTTACTGGATATTGCTTTAGATGATAGAGCTGAGTTTTTAAAACCTTGGCAAAGTTTTCTGCTCGAAAAAGTAATAACCCCTGCAGCAATAAAAAAATATCCCCATTGGCAAGCAGCTCAGCAATTTATTAAAACTAAAAACTTAACAGCTGGTGTTGACTCGGTTGCTTATCGCATCGTTCGAAATTTTAGATTAGTCGTACGTGAGCAAGTTTTTTCACAGCTCAATGAAAGCTTAGAGCAGTTAGACAGCAGCTATAGTTTTCACAGTATTCGACATCAAATTGAAACGCCACTGTGGCAAATGGTTAATCAACAACCTGATAATTTTTTATGGCGACCAGAGCAAAACTGGACGGTATTACTACAGAATGCTTTAAATAAAACCCTCGCTGACATGACTGAAAATCAGCCCTTATCTGCCGCTACTTGGGGTCAACAAAACACTAGTGTTATTCAACATCCGCTAAGCAAAGCGGTGCCTTTAATTGGCTTATGGTTAGACATGCCTAAAACCCAGCTTTCTGGCGACAGTTATATGCCGAAAGTACAAGGACAAAGTTTTGGAGCATCAGAGCGCATGGTGGTTTCTCCGGGGTATGAAGAACAAGGCATTTTACATATGCCAACCAGTCAAGCCGGCCATCCATGGAGTCCATATTATGGTATGGGGCACAGTGATTGGGAACAAGGTAAGCCATCCGCTTTTTTACCTGGAAAAACCAAATACACTTTAACTTTACTTAGTTATTAAAAAGCATGGTTTGTAATCGAATATTTAATATCTGTGTTCAATAACCTTTTTTGAAAAAATAGGAATTTTTATGACCGTATTAATTGTATGTCTGTTCATCTCAGTACTCTTACCTATGTTAGCTAAAGTACCGCTAGCCATTGCCATGAACCAACAGGGAGGATATGACAACAAGCACCCGCGGAATCAACAAGCACAATTAACAGGTTTTGGCGCACGTGCATTAGCCGCTCATCAAAATGCCTTTGAAGCTTTGATATCTTTTGCTCCGGCAATTTTATTAGCCATTATTACCAACAACACCGGCTCAACAATTCAAACCTTAGCAATAGCTCATATTGTTGCTCGCATTGCCTTTAATATTTTATATCTATTAAATATTAGTTTATTACGCAGCTTAGCGTGGACGGTAGGTTTTGCATCATCTGTTGCTATTATTTGGCTATCAATGCCACTGTAAAATCCGAAAGGACAATTCAGTCTAAAATGACAAAAATTGGTATAAGGAATTGGTTGCACAATTGCCCTGACACCGATACATTAACATTATGAAAAATATCATCGTTACCACAGCCTTTAGTTTCTTTTTCTCCTTAATTATTTAAGGGAAGTTTTTCATCAAAGAAATTAATAACGATGATAAAAACCTCCCTTAAGGAGGTTTTTTTATGTTTACGCTAAAACTTATTACGCAACTTAAATAATCACTGCGAAAAATAGTCACTCAATATAAGGATCTCCCGGTGGAAGATACACTAGATTTAACAGAAATAAGAAAACACATTACCGAGCTTGATCAACAACTGCTTGAACTATTTGCTAAACGTCGCGCCTTAACTACAAGTGTTGCCAAAAGTAAAGTTCATCAAGTACGTCCGATTCGTGACCAACAACGTGAGCAAGAATTGCTTATCCGCTTAATCAAGCAAGGTAAAGTACTCGGCTTAGATGCCCATTATGTCACCAGCATTTTCCAAACGATTATTGAAGACTCCGTATTAAATCAGCAAGCTTATTTGCAGCAATTAACTAATCCTAATATTCAAGTGCCAACAGTTAGCGTGGCATTTTTAGGTGATAAAGGCTCATACAGTTACCTTGCCAGCCACCGTTATTTTTCTCGTCGTGCTGAAAAAATTATTGAGTCAGGCTGTAAAAGCTTCACTGAAATTATGCAATTGGTTGAGTCAGGCCATGTTGATTACGGCATGTTACCCATTGAAAACACCAGTTCAGGTAGTATTAATGAGGTTTACGACTTACTGCAACATACTAACTTATCGATTGTTGGCGAAATTACCCAACCCATTGAGCATTGCTTATTAACCGCAGTAAATACAAAGTTAGAGAATATTAAAACCATTTACGCTCATGGTCAGCCTTTTGCTCAATGTAGTAATTTCTTAGATAAACAAGCTGATATACGTATTGAGTACTGTGATAGTACTGCCGATGCTATGGCACAAGCTTTTGAATTACAAAGTGATAGCGTAGCCGTTATTGGTAGTGAAGAAGGCGGACAGTTATATAAATTACACGCTCTCGAAAAATCTATCGCAAACCAAGTAGAAAACCATAGCCGCTTTATATTGGTTGCGCGTAAGCCTGTAGATGTAGCTGAGCAAATACCAGCCAAAACCACCATAATTTTAGCGACAGAGCAAAAACCTGGCGCTTTAGTGGAATGTTTAATCATCTTAAAAGAAAAAGGCATTAATATGTGCAAACTTGAGTCTCGCCCGATTCAAGGCCGCCCATGGGAAGAAATGTTTTATCTTGACGTTGAAGAAAACCTAAAAAGCTTTGTTTTACGTGATGCCTTGGCACAACTCACTGAAATAACCAAATTCATCAAGGTATTAGGTTGCTACCCAGTTGAGCATATTAGCCCAACTAGCGTACCCAGTAGCGATTTATAAAAATTACAATTGCTAACCATAACTAACCCATAGCAAGGGAGTATTACTCCCCTGCTTTGGCTAAGTGAAGGGCTTCATCTGTAGACTTTGCTGATGAAGAAGTTACTGAAGAAAACAAACCTGAAAACAATACAATAGTTAACGCTGGCACTGCTGCCGCTAGTAATGGTGAATATAATTGAGCCCCTGTTAAAAGCGCCATTAATACAAAAATAATCAGCGGTAATAATAACCAGAAAGTATGATCACTGGTACGAATATTAAAACCGCGCTTCATCAATGTAATAACTAGAAATGTCAGTAATATAGAAAAAACTGAAGTTACCACCACGCTATAATAAGCATCAATAAACGCTGGGGAAAGATCAACCAAGGTCAATACTGGCATCTGCATTCCTAATGCTACCAGCCACACTGAAGATGCCGCTAAAATACAACCAAAATTAAACGACCACATTTTTTTATTTACTTCAAACATCACCATCATTTCCTATTATTATTTTAATTATCAGCATCAGTTATACCGACTGGGTGATTTTTAGTCAATACGAATGATTTTTATTCTATTACGCCTTCTATTTAATTTGCTGCTATTGGCTGATAATAGTTTTGCTTGAAGCGCATTTATAGTCGTTGCAATAACTTAGCCGTTAAATTAACAAATGCTCGATTCTCCCAAGTAAACATTTAGGGTAAGATCAGCTCGTTATACTTCCCAATTCATTTTACTAGGAAAATCCTGTGAATAAACTTGCCCCTCTGGCCTTTGTTATTTTATTAGCACTTGGCGGCGCACTTTGGTATTTAGCGAACGGTTCATTAAATGCTTATGTAAAATCAAAAATTGAAACTACCGGCCAACAATTAAGTCAATTTAACGTTTTAGTTGAAAGTGTTGATATTGATAGCAACCAAGGTATCGGAGTGATAAATAATATCCGCTTTATGACTATTGATAACAGTATCAACAACACTGTATTTCAAATAGCTAAAATTGACTTTAGTATTGCCCTAGAAAGCTTAAATAAAACACCTATGGTGATCACTCAAATGGCCATTAACCAGCCAACATTAACCGTGAGAGATAAAGCCAAGCAGCAAAATGCGCTTGAACAGTTAACCCATAACCTCAAAGTAAATTTAGTGGCACGACAAAAAGAGCTCAGCGCAGCGGAGCAGCAATTAGAGCCTTATGCGGTCGTGCATAGTATTGTTATTAATGAAGGCGAAATTATCAGTAGCACGCAAAATACCAAGCTTGCAGCTATTACACTGCCCTCATTAAGCAATGAAGAAGGTCATGCTATTAGTATGCTTGTAGGAAAAGTATTACTGCAAAGTTTAACCGCTATGACCGAGCAAGCATCTAAGATTGAACAATAACAATACATTGATAAGTGTATAAAAACTGACTACATTGTAATGAAGAACTGCTGTTTATAAGCTCAGTGATCAACAACTAGCTAAACATTGGCAGAATAAAAAGGGAAAACTCATGAAACTGGTTAGTAAAGCAAAACGCTGTAGCGTTTATTTTATCTCTTTATTTTTATTGGCAATACCAAGTGTTTATGCAGAAAATTTAGAAATAACGCCTTATGTTGGGCAAATGTTCAGCTCTGATCTTAGCGATCCTGTTACGGGTGAAAATATTAATGTCGACTCTGCTACTAGTATAGGTTTGGGTTTTGCTTGGCAAGATACCCCGCGTGGTCAGGGGCAAATTCTCGTTAATTATGTAAGTCATGATTTTGCCAATGTTGCTGGTGATGAAAACCATAGCCTAGACGTGCTCTATGCTCACTTCAATGGTATTGCGCTCTTTAAACAGAGGAACTATGTAACTACTTTTTCTATTGGTTTAGGCGGAGCTTATTTTGATACAGAAGAGTCTGATGAGCTTTACCCTTCTGCAACTATTGCGATGGGCACTCGTTATGAATTTGCTCAAAACTTAGCATTAGTTACCGAAATTCGAGCTTATGCTGCACTAGTTGACGAGGAAGATCAGTCATTTTGTAAAGGTGATGTTTGTAGCGCGCAATTTGACGGCGCCGTATGGACGGAAACTTTGATATCTGTGGGTTTGGCTTATCGTTTTTAAATTTTTAGCTAATAGCTATTAATGACAGTTGCTCAAACTAATATCAAAGCCTTAAAATAAAAAATAAATACCAAGACGAAAAACATTTCAAGTGATGTATTTAAGCTATAAAAACATAGCTTAAATACGATACTTAACTTTTATCTGCTACTTTTAGCATCTCGCTAATATCTTTAACAAAACTTTGCTTAGTATATTCAACAATTCGGCCAATCTCTTTATTAGCTTTTTTCACGATAAAAGTAGGGGTGAATTTTACCCGGTGGCTTTGGGCTAGTTTTAGCGGGTCTTGTTTCTTATAATCAAGCGCGGTAAGTTGATAACTCACTTGTGGGTGCTTAGCCATTAACGCTAAGAACTTTGGCACTTCGCGTTTACTATCATGACACCATGTACCAAAAAACACTTCAATGTGTAGATCTTCAGGCCATTGTTCAACTAACTGTTCACGGCCTTGCAAGGCGACTTTCTGTTGAAAGCTTTCTTGAAATATTGGCTGATGTGCAAATAGCTGCTCAGCCGTAATAGTGCCAATAGCAGGTTTAATAGTGGTATTGTTACTCGAACTACATCCCGAAATAAAGCTAAGCAAACAAGTAACCATAATTACAATAATACGATTAAACATGCTTTGGGCTCCCTTAGCTCCTAATCTTTTTTCAACTCATTGGCTTTAAGTAACATCAACTTACTTTCTTGTAAGAAGATATCGGCATAATCACCAAACCAATCTGAAACTTGAGTAAACATTTCAACAAAAGAAGCTTTATCACCTGACTCAACATCTTCTAATAGAGTTAAAAATCGATAAGCGAAGCGCTTCATCATGGCCACATTATCTGGGTTAGCAAAAATAATATCTGAATAAAGTACCGGGTCTTGAGCAAATAAACGACCAACCATGCTTAATTCAAGACGATAAATAGGTGAGCTCATATCGACCAATTGGGCAATGTCAGCACCTTCTGTCATTAAGTGATATCCGTAAGCAATCGTTGAGAAGTGACGCATTACTTGTACCATCGACATTGCTTGGTCATGAGATTGTGCATCAACCGGATAAATTTTAGCGCCCCAAACTTGGAACTGACGCAATAACCACTGATACTGCTCAGGTGAGCGCCCTTCACAGGTGATAATAGTTTGCTTAATCAAACCGGCAACATCAGGACCAAACATCGGATGTAAGCCAACCACAGGGCCTTTATGCACTTTCAGCATTTTGGCTAAAGGCAACTCTTTAATACTGGTAACATCCGCTAAAATGCAATCATCGGGTAAGGTATTGAGCTTTTCAATGATCATCGAAGTTAATTGAATAGGTACCGCAACTAAAACTAAACCCGCACCTGCCAAAATTTGCTCGGCATTGGGCCAGTCGTCTTGACCAATAATATCTACTTGATAATCAGAGCGAGTGAACAGATCAGCAAAAATACCACCGAGCTGACCACGACCGCCAACAATCACTACTTTTTTACATTCTGGGTTAATGCACTGATAACCGCTAGCATCTTGACTAACATACGAGTCTCGCATTAATCGCCTGAGAACATCTTCGATTAAATCAGCAGATATTCCAGCATTAATAGCTTGATTACGTCGTTTTAATAATAATTGAGCTTCACGTTCAGGTGCGTAGATAGGCATGCCAACTTGGCTTTTCAACTCCCCCACTTGTGTGGTTACTTCACGGCGTTGAGCTAATAAGCTCACTAATTGACTATCAATATCATCAATTTGATCGCGAAGATTTGTTAACTTCTCATCAAAGCTTGCCATACGTTATCTACTTATTCCCTATTTGTTATTACACTAAATAATACGTGAAACTGTATATTAAAATATGTACTGAATTTTACCTCAGTAAATTACTTTATACGAGCAGTTAAAGCGTTAGCTAATTTATCATTCGCGCTGGCCATTAACGCTTCTGTACTAGCAAAATCAATACATGCATCAGTAACCGAAACACCATAAACCAATTCATCTTTTGGTAAATCTGTACTTTGATTACCAGCTTTTAAATTACTTTCAAGCATAATACCAATAATAGAAGTATTACCTTCACAAATTTGGTTAAAGACATTATCGGCAACCAATGGCTGACGAGTATAATCTTTATTTGAATTACCATGACTACAGTCAACTACAATACCTGGTACCAAGCCTTGTTTTGATAATTCTTGTTCACATAAGGCAACATTAACCGAATCATAATTAGGTTGTTTACCGCCACGTAAAATTACATGGCCGTCTGGGTTACCTGAAGTTTTAATCAGGGCAACTTGACCTTGACGGTTAATACCCATAAAACGGTGTGAAGAAGCAGCTGATTGTAATGCATTAATCGCAACACCTAAACTACCATTAGTACCATTTTTAAAGCCAATTGGCATTGATAAACCACTGGCCATTTCACGGTGAGTTTGCGACTCAGTTGTGCGCGCACCAATAGCTGACCAACTGAATAACTCAGCTAAGTATTGCGGGCTAATAGGGTCAAGCGCTTCAGTTGCCAAAGGTAAGCCTAAATCAGTTAAATAAATTAATAATTCACGCGCTTTTCTTAAACCACTTTCAACATCAAATGAACCATCCATATGTGGGTCATTAATCAGTCCTTTCCAACCAACTGTTGTTCTTGGCTTCTCAAAATAAACACGCATAACAATGTATAAAGTGTCTTTATATTTATCGTGTAAAGCTTTCAGGTTACGTGCGTATTCTTTTGCACCTTCAACATCATGTACGGAACATGGACCGCTGATCACCAATAAACGGTGATCTTTCTTATGAATAATATTTGAAATAATGTCACGAGCAGACTCAACAAAACTACGCCCTTCAGTACTAAGTGGTAATTCTTCTCTTAGTTGCTGAGGAGTAATAAGTACTTCTTCTGAGTTAACATGAATATCATTGAGCGTACTTTTGTGTGCGGTATTAGACATAATAGTTTCCGATGTAAAATTTGAGGTTGAAAATAAAAGTAAAGTATAAAAGAACGAGTAAGCAGTGCTTACTTAAAAAGAAGGATGAAGCGATAATATCGAAATTGAGGGAGTAACATTTGCTATATAAACTTATCTTTGCTGTTAAATTAAAAAAATCGCCTGCGTAAGGTCTTTTTATCAGCATTTAATGGGTGATGGCAAGCTTTAATTAACAAAAAGCGATAATAAAGTCATTTTTTATACGAATAGATATTAAAAGCAAGTGTAAGGTAATAATTACAGGCTTTGTAAAAATATGTTTACAGTGTTTTTTAACAAGCCCTAAAAGCAAAAAACCTGCATGGTTGCCCAAGCAGGTTTTTATCAAGCAATTAAGTAATGCAATATTACTTCTTAGCCAATTTCTCTTTGATACGTGCAGATTTACCTGAACGCTCACGAAGATAGTAAAGCTTAGCTTGACGAACATCACCGCGACGTTTCACTTCAATTGAATCAACAATTGGGCTATGTGTCTGGAATACACGTTCTACACCAACACTGTTTGAAATTTTACGAACAGTGAATGCAGAATTGATGCCGCGATTCTTAACAGCGATAACAACACCTTCATATGCTTGAAGACGTGATTTGTCACCTTCTGTTACTTTAACTTGAACTACAACAGTATCGCCTGGTGCGAATGCTGGTAAGTCAGTTTTCATTTGCTCTTGTTCGAGCATATCAATAATTTTACTCATAATACCTTCTTCCTAGGGTTCACAATTTTTTGCAGTTATTGCTTATCAGCTTTTATTGCTGCAAGCATTTTTTCCTGCTCAGCTGTCAGAGCTAGGTTAGTTAATAATTCTGGTCGTCTAGTCCAAGTTCTTTCTAAAGACTGCATTTGGCGCCATTGCCTTATGTGCTCATGATTACCACTTAGCAATACTTTAGGTACTGATTTCCCCTGTTCGGTTCCATCATTAAATACCTCAGGCCTTGTATAATGAGGACAATCCAATAAGCCGTCAGAAAATGAATCCTGCTCTGCAGATTGATTGTGTCCTAAAACACCGGGCACAAAGCGTGCTACAGCATCAATTACGTTCATAGCAGGTAATTCCCCACCACTTAATACGTAATCACCAACCGACCATTCTTCGTCAATATCTGACTCGATTAATCGCTCGTCAATGCCTTCATAACGTCCTGCTATAAATATCAGTCGGTCATGTTGTGCTAATTCGCGTACACCAGCTTGGTCCAATTTTCGTCCTTGAGGAGACAAATAAATAACCTTTGCTTTTCCGCCACCGTTAATAGAAGCATCAAGGTCTGCAGCTTTACGCGCAGCTTGAATAGCATCTTGTAGCGGTTGCACCATCATCAACATACCCGGACCACCACCGTAAGGACGGTCATCAACGGTACGATGTCGATCATGGGTAAAGTCTCTTGGATTCCATTTCTGAAATTCAATCAACTCGTTACGGATCGCTCGGCCTGTCACCCCATACTCGGTTATTGCATCAAACATATCTGGAAAAAGGCTTATCACCCCTATCCACATTTTCTTCTTATTTGAAGAATCGTCAGTGCTCACAAGCTAGAAACCTGGGTCCCAGTCAACACAAATTTGTTTATTTTCAGCGCTGACCTCAACTACAACTTGTTCAAAAAGGTACGGTATTAACCGTTCTTTTTTGCCAAAGCCATCATTGTGGTTAGCTTTTACAACCAGTACGTCATTAGCACCTGTTTCCATAATGTCAGAAACAACCCCAAGGTTATAACCTTGAGACGTTACAACAGCCATGCCAATTAAGTCGCGCCAATAGAACTCACCTTCAGGTAAGTCTGGTAACGCTTCTTCTGTTACAACAATTTCAGAGCCAACTAATGTTTGTGCAACATCACGGTCTTCTATTCCAGCAACTTGAACAATTAAGCTATTGTTATGCTTGCGCCAATCAGTGATCTCTACTGATCGTTGTTTATTTCCTAATTTTAATGACCAAGGAAAATAGTCAAGTATGGCTTCTTGATCATCAGTGAATGAATGTATTTTTAACCAACCTTTGATACCGTAAACTGCGCCTACTTTACCTAAGATGACTTCTTTAACTACTACTTCTTTCACGATAACTCCTAAAACCTACCAGATTAATTAAGCTGCTGCTTGAGCGTCTTTAACTAACTTGGCCACACGATCAGATACAGTTGCACCTTGACCAACCCAATGGTTGACACGGTCTAGGTCTAAACGTAATTTTTCCGCTTGACCTTGCGCTGTAGGGTTGAAGAAACCAACTCTTTCGATGAAACGACCATCGCGAGAATTACGGCTATCTGCAACAACAACCTGATAGAATGGACGCTTTTTTGCGCCGCCACGAGCTAAACGAATGGTAACCATATCGTCCTCTATTTATTTAAAGTGTTAAAACGAATTTTCCAGACACTTCCTGACACCCAAGGTGACAGAAAAGCTCGCGTATTCTACGCTTTTCAAACTAAAAAGCAAGTCTTATAGCTTAACTAAGCTGCTTAGTTATTGGTCATATTATTACCACAGCATATTCAATAAGTTATTAAGCCGAAGGAAACAAAATAAAAAGGGCTGCAAAAGCAGCCCTTGATGTTCATTTATTTAGGCAAACAAATTTATTCTGGCTCGTAATCTAAGTTAGCCGACAACCAACGCTCAGCCTGTGGCATGGTCATTTCTTTACGTATAGCATAACTTTCTACTTGGTCTTTAGCTACTTTGGCAACCGCAAAGTATTTACTGTCAGGATGAGCAAAATACCAACCGCTTACTGCTGCACCTGGCCACATAGCAAAGCTTGAAGTTAACTCCATACCAATGTTTTCTTGCACATTAAGTAGCTCCCACAACAAGCCTTTTTCGGTATGCTCAGGACACGCAGGGTAACCTGGAGCTGGTCGAATACCTTGATACTGCTCACGAATTAATGAATCGTTATTTAAGGCTTCATCAGGCGCGTAGCCCCAATATTCTTTACGCACTTTTTCATGCAAGTATTCAGCGCTTGCTTCAGCTAAACGATCGGCAACGGCTTTTATTAAAATACTGTTGTAATCGTCATGCTCAGCATTAAATTCTTTTACCAGCTCATCACAACCAAAACCTGCGGATACTGCAAACGCTCCCATGTAGTCATTTACACCTGAATCTTCATCAGCAACATAATCAGCTAAACAGCGGTTAAATTGTCCTGCTGGTTTTTTACTTTGCTGACGTAGCTGGTGCAGTTTCATTAATGGCTGCTGACGCTCATCATTTTCAAATAAGACTAAATCGTCTTGTTCACGCTGGGCTGGGAATAAACCAAACACTGCTTTAGCGCTGAGCTTTTTATTGTTAATCACATCATCAAGCATGGCATTGGCGTCGTTAAATAGCTTGGTCGCCTCTTCACCTACAACTTCATGACGAAGTATTAACGGGTATTTACCTGATAGCTGCCAAGTCATGAAAAATGGCGTCCAATCAATGTATTTTCTAACTTCGTTTAAATCTAAATTATCTAATACCGTTACGCCAAGTTTGTTTGGCACTTTTGGAGTGTAGTTGTCAAAGCTAATTGGCGTGGCATTCGCGCGTGCTTCTTCAAGCGCAATTAAACTAGAACGCGGGCCTTTTTTATAATGGCGTTCACGTACTTTTACATATTCAGCTTTTTGACGTTCCATAAAGGCTGGACGTAGTTCTTCAGAAAGTAATGAACTAACCACTGAAACCGAGCGTGAGGCATTTGGCACATATACTACCGGGTGCTCATATTGCGGCTCAATTTTAACTGCTGTATGTGCTTTTGAAGTGGTTGCACCGCCAATAAGTAATGGTAAGTTCAGGTCACGACGTTTCATTTCTTTAGCAACATGCACCATTTCGTCAAGCGATGGCGTAATAAGGCCAGATAAGCCAATTACATCAACGTTTTCTTCTTTAGCAACACGTAAAATATCATCACACGAAACCATTACGCCTAAGTCGATAATGTCGTAGTTATTACATTGCAGTACTACGCCGACGATATTTTTACCAATGTCGTGAACGTCACCTTTTACTGTGGCTAATAAAATTTTACCGTTTGATTTAACTTCAGTTTTTTCGGCTTCAATAAATGGATTTAAATGGGCAACCGCTTGTTTCATCACCCGTGCAGATTTTACCACTTGTGGTAAGAACATTTCGCCAGCGCCAAATAAGTCGCCAACCACGTTCATGCCGTCCATTAGCGGCCCTTCAATAACATCTAAGGGACGAGTCGCTTCTAAACGCGCCTCTTCTGTATCTTCAACGATAAACTCGTTAATGCCTTTTACTAACGAATGCTCTAAGCGTTTAGTAACTGGAAGTTCGCGCCACGACAAATCAGCCTTGTTGTTTTGACTGCCGGCTTTTCCGCGGTAACTTTCAGCAACATCTAATAAACGCTCAGTAGCGCCGTCATCACTGTTGTTAATAACATCTTCTACTGCGTCTTTTAAATCTTTAGGTAAATCAGAATAAATAGCTAATTGACCAGCATTAACAATGCCCATGTCCATACCATTTTTAATGGCATAATATAAAAACACTGCATGAATAGCTTCACGTACTGGGTTATTACCACGAAATGAAAACGACACATTCGATACGCCACCAGAAATCATTGCATGTGGTAGGTTATCTTTAATATCTTTAACCGCTTCAATAAAATCAACCGCGTAGTTATTGTGCTCGTCAATACCTGTGGCAACGGCAAAAATATTCGGGTCAAAAATAATATCTTCAGCAGGAAAACCTATTTCATTAACCAAAATATGATAAGCACGTTTACAAATTTCATATTTACGTTCACGCGTATCTGCTTGGCCAACTTCATCAAAAGCCATCACGATAACTGCTGCGCCATAACGGCGTAATAATTCTGCTTGAGCGCGGAAGTTCTCTTCACCTTCTTTTAAGCTAATAGAGTTAACAACGCCTTTCCCTTGAATACATTTTAAGCCTTCTTCTAAAATATCCCATTTAGATGAATCAAGCATAATTGGCACTTTGGCGATATCTGGCTCGCCGGCAATTAAATTCAAAAAGCGGATCATCGCCGCTTTTGAGTCCAACATGCCTTCATCCATATTAATATCGATAATTTGTGCGCCGTTTTCCACTTGTTGCAAAGCAACCGCAATGGCTTGGTCGTAATTACCTTCAGTGATCAAACGTTTGAAAATAGCTGAACCGGTAACATTGGTACGTTCACCCACGTTAACAAATAAGCTGTCTTCTTTAATAGTTAGCGCTTCTAAACCTGATAAACGACAAGCAATTTCACGTGGCTTAATTTCGCGAGGTTTAATGCCAGCAACTGCTTCTGCCATGCCTTTAATATGACCCGGCGTAGTACCACAACAACCACCAATAATATTTAAAAAGCCCGATGTTGCCCATTCACTCACATGGCTATTCATGTCTTCAATGCTAAAGTCGTATTCACCAAACGCATTTGGCAAGCCTGCATTTGGATGAGCAGAAACTGCAGAGTCAGAAATTCGGCTTAGTTCATCAACATATTGACGAAGCTCAACCGGACCAAGCGCACAGTTTAAACCAAAAGAAATTGGCTTGGCATGGCGCAGTGAATTATAAAATGCTTCGGTGGTTTGCCCTGAAAGGGTACGACCTGAGGCGTCAGTAATAGTACCTGAAATCATTACAGGGTAACGTATACCAAGCTCTTCAAATACTGTTTCAACGGCAAAAATAGCCGCTTTGGCATTTAAGGTATCAAATATAGTTTCAATTAAAATAATGTCTGAGCCGCCTTCAATTAAGGCTTTAGTTGACTCTATATAAGCTTCTTTTAATTCATCAAAGGTAACATTACGAAATGCAGGATCGTTAACATCAGGAGAAATTGAACAGGTACGGTTTGTTGGCCCTAATACGCCCGCAACAAAACGCGGTTTATCTGGGTTTTGTTTGGTATATTCATCGGCAACTTCACGCGCTAATTGCGCGGCAACTAAGTTAATTTCAGCGCTATAATCTTCCATGTCATAATCAGCCATGGCAATGGTTGTCGCGTTAAAAGTATTAGTTTCGAGAATATCGGCTCCGGCGGCTAAATATTCACTATGAATGGCTTTAATAATGCTAGGCTGAGAAAGCACTAACATATCGTTATTGCCTTTTACATCAAGATGCCAATCAGAGAAGCGATCACCGCGATAATCTTGCTCTTCAAATTTATACGCTTGGATCATGGTACCCATAGCGCCATCAAGAATTAAAATACGCTCTTGTAATTGCTGCTCAATTAAGTCGAACGATGCTGATCGCAAAATACTACTGTTCACGTTTTGCTCCTGGATGTATGGCCTGAATATTATCAGCGTCTAGCTGGTAAGGGGTCATTTGGTATACGTAATAATTAAGCCAGTTAGTAAATAACAAACTGCCATGGCTGCGCCAAGAACTTAAAGGTTCCGCGCTAGCGTCATCATTGGGGTAATAACCCAATGGCATTTTAACATTATCAGACGCTTTTAGATCACGCTGATATTCTTCATGTAAGGTGGTTGCGTCATATTCTGGATGGCCGGTAATATAAACCTGTTGTTTATTTTTACTGGCAACTACATAAACACCGGCTTCTTCTGATTCAGCAACAATTTTCAGCTCAGGTACTGACTGATAATCTTCTTTGGTAATATAACCATAACGAGAATGTGGCACTTTAAAGTTACCGTCAAAACCTCGAGTTAACTCTTCACGTACATCTAAGGTTTTATGTTTATAAACCCCTGATAGTTTTTGCTCGCGTAAATGACGATTTAAGCCATAGTGATGATACATAGCTGCATGCGCTGCCCAACAAGAAAACATGGTTGAAGTAACATTCTTTTCAGCCCAGTCAAACACTTCACAAATTTTATCCCAAAAGCGTACTTCGCTATAATCAAGCAAGGCTAAAGGTGCGCCAGTAATAATAAGGCCGTCGTATTGTTTGTCTTTAATATCGTCAAACAAGCAATAAAAATTATCTAAATGCTCTTTCGGAGTATTTTTAGAAACATTTTTATGAATACGGACAAACTCAACATTAATTTGCAGCGGTGTATTCGCTAGCATGCGCAGAATTTGCACTTCAGTTTCTATTTTATTTGGCATTAAATTTAATATAGCCACTTGCATCGGCCTAATTTCTTGATTAGCGGCGCGGTGCTCAGACATAACAAAGATATTCTCTTTATCAAGAATCGACAACGCAGGTAACTGATCAGGAATTTTAATGGGCATGTTTTCAACCTCTTACGTGGAAATGCTAGTGTTCATTATGTGCGCATTTAAATACCGTGATATTACTCACAACAAAGCACCTAATGACTATATTCTAATATAGGCATTAATTTAGACATTAATATAACGGCTAATGTGACGCGGAATGTCAAAAATGTCAACATCTAAACGTTTAGATGGCTAAAACATTTACTGTTAAGTTATGCTTTTTTTCTCAAAAAAAGAACTTTGGCTGCTGATACAACTTATGTTTGTGCTGATGATAAGTAACTACTGATGATATAAATCAAGCAAGTGGCTATTCCCAAGCAGTTTTATTACCAATAAAGTCACTTAAATAATTTTATTCTATACTTTTACTATTAAGGTTTTTTAACGATAAAAAGTGTTCAGCAGTAAAAGGAAAATTAGATGCATCGGCGAATATTAACAGCGTTATTTTATGGTTTACTGTATTTGCCACTTGGCAGTTTTGCCGAACACCTGCAGGGGAATAACAAGCTCAAGCAATACTTCTTAACATTCCCGCCCTACTGGGAACAAATTAACGAGACTACCTTTTCTGGTGTTCATTACCGCTTAGCGCAAAAAGTATATCAACATGCAGGATTAGCCGTCGACTTTGTAAATGTGCCCTATAACCGTATGCAGCAACAAGTAGCAGCAGGTAAAATTCCCTTTATTAATTACGGCGAAGTAGATAGTCAAAAAACCGAAGATATTCTGCACATCTGCGTACCGCCCACAGAAATAACTTTGCGGGTATATTACCTTGATGAAAGTTTGGAAGAATTTTATACCGAGCAAGGTTTTGAAAACCAACAAGTGATTATTTTACATGACTTACCTTTAGGGAACTTTGAAGGGATCAAGGCCAATAAAGCAATAAACTTTATGAGACCAAGTACTATTAAAGCAGCTATTCAAGGCTTAGTAGCCGGTAGAGGTAACTACTTTATTGTTTTTGATAATATGATGGTTAATGCCCAGCAGCGTTTTTTTCCTTTAAACAGCTATCAATTAAGAAGTTACCCGTTATATACCATGCTCGGTTACCCGATAACTACACCAAAAACCTTTCCTAACGGCGAGCAACTGTGCGCCAAAGTATTAGCAAGTTATCAGCAGCTTGTTGAAAAGGGTGTGATAAATAAAGAATACAAAATTCTCGCCGCCGACGTACAAGGCTTTGCCTTAAAGTAATGTTTTTTTTTCACAAGATTAAGAAAATAGCGGATTATCTAGCATGTAAACTATCTGCAATTAAATCTTTAAAAATGCTTTTTTCTGATATAAGAAATAGAAAATAAGCCACATCAAAATAACCGACATTACACTGACGGCCAGCGGATACCACACCGTTAAGTTTTCTTGAAAACCAAATAATAATTTCTTTGAAGTTGGTGCTAAATTAATAAAACGGCTATAGGCAAAAATCATGTAAACCAAAATGGCATTTTGCCCTAAAACCACGAAAGGTAAGGCCAACCGCTTCAAGCCAATAATGTCGAAAAGTCCATAAAATATCGCCAACAAAATAGCACAGTAGCCCGCAGATATTAGCGTAAAAGAGCTGGTACCAATTTTTTTAATACATGGGTCGTGTAGGCTAAGTAAATGCCCTGCTACGGTTAAAACTACGCCAAAAACAAACAAGTACTGTAATTTTTTATACTGAGTAAATTTAACGTTTTTAAGTATTTGTCCGGCAAATGCACCTAGCATGGTAGTACATATAAAAGTGAAGCTGGTTAATACCCAAGTATATTCAACGTCGCCCCGATACGCACCTAATACCAGCTCGTCAATACGATAGGCTAAATTGGTTTTTACGCCAAAATCATAACCTGGTACAAAGTGCATTAAAGCCCAGTAACTAACCAGTAAAAATGCCGTTATTGCTATTTGCTTTGCTAAGGTGAAATTTCTAACTATTAGACAAGTCCCTAAATAGCCAATAGCTATCGCTTGTAAGGTATTAGAAAAATAGTCAAATTGAGCAGGGTCAAAAGAAAGTAACTTGCCCTGAAAAACCATGCCTAATAGCCACAAAATCGCGACTCGGGTTAAAACATGACGATAAAAGCTATGTTCACCGGCAACCTGCAGTCTATTTTGTATAGAAAACACTGCCGAGCAACCGGTAATGAATAAGAACAACGGCATAATAATATCGAGGAAGGTAAAGCCTTGCCAGCTAGCATGCTTCATTTGCTCGGCGAGAAAACCTGTGTATTGATTGTTTGCACCACGGTGTAAGCTTTCTATGACTTTAGCTCCGCCGGCAATCCATAACATATCGAAGCCGCGCAGCGCATCTATCGAGACAATACGTGCTGGTTTAGGGGCAGAAATATTATTATTCACAAGATGTCCTGTTTATTAAGAGCCCACCCACATGCATATATTGCAAGTAGGTATAAATGAGTACAATTTAATACAAAGCAATATAATCACATATATACGACAAATAATAAAGCAATGCTCACCCCTTAAACAACGACATAGTTAACAGACCATAAACTCACCACATAGCCTACAAAGCTAAATAATGATTGATAATAATTAGATAAATAGCGTGTTAATAAACCAAAAAGGGAATCATTAATTGATTCCCTTTTTATTGGCTAAACAAAAATAGCCTAGCTTCAAGCGCTAAGTACAAGCACTATTACAAGTGCTTAATCACAAGTTCTGGCAGTGGTCGCAGTCGATTAGCCATTATAACTTAACAATTAACTTGCCTTTATTTTCACCAGAAAAGAACAAGTTAAGGCCATCAACAGCTGATTCCAAACCATTTAATACATGCGCTCGGTATTTAATTTTATCAGCCATAACATAAGGAGTTAGTTTCGCCAATAACTCAGGCACTTGATGGAAATGATCTGGCATGGTGAAACCTTGAATAGTGATCCTTTTTTTGATCACATTTAACCAACTTGGGCCAGCTGTTGGCGTTTCCTTGGCATAATCAGCAATAAGACCACATACAACCACACGAGCATGAGCATTCATACGTTCAAAAATTAGTGGCTGAATATCACCGCCAGTATTTTCAAAGTATACATCAATGCCATCAGGTGCTTTTTGCGCTAATTGACTGGCTAAGTCTGCACTTTTATAGTTAATTGCCGCGTCAAAACCTAACTCATTGACTATCCAGTTGGCTTTTTCGTCGCTACCAACAACGCCAATAACACGCAAACCTTCGGCTTTTGCCAGTTGACCAACAATTGAACCTACCGAGCCTGCAGCTCCGGTAACAATTAGGGTTTCACCCTTTTTAGGTTTGCCAACATTAAATAGCCCTTGAGTTGCCGTTAAACCCGGCAGCGCCACTACAGATAAAACCGCTTCATCAGACAATGGCGCCTGTACTTTATTTAAACCAGCACCTGTGGATATAAAATATTGCTGCCAGCCCATCATGCCCATAACGCGATCACCTACGTTAAAGTCAGGGTTATTACTTTCTACCACTTCACCAATGCCAGAGCTGCGCATTACATCACCTAGGGCAACCGGAGGAATATAGCTCTCAGTATCTGGGCTCATCCAACCGAACATTGCCGGGTCAAGCGACATATGTGATTGTTTTACTAGAAATTGACCTTGCTCTATTGTTGGCACTTGCTTTTCAACAACTTCAAAAATTTCGTTTGTGATCGGGCCTGCGCTTGGGCGTGCAGTTAAGTGAATAGCTTTGTTCAAAATCATAATCAATCTCCAATGGATACTAAAATGCGGTGTATATTTTCAATAGGCAAGATTATCCACTGGTTTTAACTTATGATATATACATGTATTAGCCAATTACTATTGTCTTTATGACAATAGTGGCATTGAGAGCTTAATGGATAAATTAAGAGCCTTAAAATATTTTGTTGAAGTTGTTGAAACTAAAAGCTTCACAAAAGCTGCTAAGTTATTTTCAGTTCCCCCTTCTTCATTGTCACGCCGAATAGCCGACTTAGAGCAATCACTTGGCGCAACGTTATTAGTGCGTTCAACCCGAGTGGTTAAATTAAGCGAAATTGGCCAGTCTTATTATCAACAGGCAAAACAAATTATCGCCTTAATTGAGCAAAGTGATGAAAGTGTAAAGTCTTATCAATCTAGCCCTATGGGCATGTTAAATATCAGCTCTATGGTCGGCTATGGCGAACGTATATTATTGCCCCTGCTAGACGAGTTTAGCCAAAAATACCCAGATATTATTTTAAACGTGACCTTAAGTGATGAGTTATCAACCCTAGGCAAAGATGATGTTGATTTAGCTATTCGCGGCGGCTATGCACCTGATGAAAGAGTTATCGCAATAAAGCTTATGGATAATAATTTTATTCCTGTAGCTGCTAACAGTTATTTGCAGAAATACGGCACGCCATGTTCTCCGCTTGATTTAGCCGCTCATAAAGGGCTGTATTTTAAAACACCCAATGGACCAACACCATGGATAGCTGAAATTGCCGGTAAGTGGCAAGATGTATCGTCTCCTGATGCCTTGATTTCAAATAATGGAAAATGGTTAGTCGACAAAGCAATAGAAGGTGGTGGAATTTTAATGATGCCACGCTGGGTTTTACAACCTTATATTGACTCAGGTGAACTAAGCGAGCTGAAGTTAAGCCCTGCAATTAATATCACTCAAAATTCTAATTTAGGCGTATTTCTGTTGTATCAAAGGCACCGTTATCAAGTACCTAAAGTGAAAGTAGCGGTTGATTTTTTGATCGCTAAAATGAAAGAATATTAAGGCAATAAATACAGCAGAATAATTTAGCCGACCGCGAATTAACCCAAGTAAAATAAGCTAGCTAATATTACGTTAAATCACTCACAAAAAAGCCACTTAATAAAGTGGCTTTTTCAACAATAAAATATGTCGACTACTTAGAGTTATTGCAACTACTCAGCGACAGCAACTTCTTTTGTTTCTTTATCAGCATCGGTTTTTTTCGATAAGAACATTTCACGTAAACGACTATCAATTTCTTTTGATATTGCTGGGTTTTCTTTCAAAAATTCAACTGACTTTGCTTTACCTTGGCCAATTTTATCGCCTTTGTAGCTATACCAAGCGCCAGCTTTTTCAACCATTTTATTCTGTACACCTAAGTCAATTAACTCACCTAAGTTGTTAATACCTTGGCCGTACAAAATTTGAAATTCAGTTTGTTTAAATGGTGGTGCAATTTTGTTTTTAACCACTTTTACGCGCGTTTCGTTACCAACAATTTCATCACCTACTTTCACTGCGCCAATACGACGAATATCTAAACGTACAGAAGCGTAGAACTTAAGTGCGTTACCACCCGTAGTAGTTTCTGGATTACCGAACATTACACCAATTTTCATACGAATTTGGTTAATGAAAATAAGCATGGTATTAGACTGTTTCAAGTTACCGGTCATTTTACGCATTGCTTGGCTCATCATTCTGGCAGCAAGGCCCATGTGAGAGTCACCAATATCACCTTCAATTTCTGCTTTAGGTGTAAGTGCAGCAACAGAGTCGACAACAATTACATCAACTGCGCCAGAGCGAGTTAACATGTCACAAATTTCTAATGCTTGCTCACCAGTATCTGGTTGTGAAATTAACAACTCATTAATGTTCACACCTAGTTTCTCTGCATATATAGGGTCAAGTGCATGCTCGGCATCGATAAAGGCACATATTTTGCCATTACGCTGTGCTTCAGCAATAACTTCTAAAGTTAAAGTCGTTTTACCACTAGACTCTGGACCATATACTTCAACAATACGTCCCATTGGTAAACCACCAGCACCTAACGCAATATCCAAACCTAAAGATCCGGTAGAAATAGTTTCTACGTCCATAGATTTATTATCGCCTAGCTTCATTATTGAGCCTTTACCAAATTGGCGTTCTATTTGGCTTAATGCTGCTGATAATGCTTTTTCTTTATCGTCTTTCATGTGTTGCTCCGCGAATCTTTAGTTGGTTATTTCGTTTTGATGAAGCAAGTATACTGTATAGTTGTACAGCATCAAGCTTTTTATTAACTTTTTTATTTTTAAATAAAAATTCGAACAGATGAGACTTTTAAGTAATTGTTTTACAGAGTGAATTTACCAATTAGTAACTTTTTATTGTTTTGGTGAAAAAAGTTACTAATTGGTGATTTCGAAATTTACACAGTAGTTTTACTGTATAAGATGAGTCGTTTTCCTTGATAGCTCAGTGATAAAGTATCGGGGCATTTCACCGTATAAATGAATTTATTAATACTAGCGGCTTTGTTTTCTTGTGCAGGTGCCGCGGGGAGTTTATTTGCTATTTCAGCACAAAAACATGCAACAGATAAGGTTGCAGAGCAAAGCCTTATTAAATGCCAGTGTGATAGCTCTCGCAAAGAAGTGGTCAATTTAAGAGATAGTTTATCAACAACAAATAAATTTGTTTATATCGTGTGGGCATTCAAACAATTGACCTTATTTTTTTGGCTCGCCGCTAGTGAGTATTAATGGTTCAAATATTTTTCCCTAATTAGCCGCTTTCGATATCAAGCTGCTGCTTTTATAGTTAAGTGCAGCAGCAAGATTAAATGCTAATTACTGCCAGTCTAACAAACGTTTTTGTCCATCAATTTTTAATATTTCGGTGATGTCTTGCGACATTTCAATAACGCCTTTGTATTCGCCTTGCTCGTTTCTTAGGGCAAAATAACGAATATGAATTTTACGATCTTTAAAGTCGATCCAAAATTCAGCAGTGTCTTGCGTACCCGCTTTAAAGGCGACTAAAATATCTAAGACAACATTTACCGATTTAGGCGGATGACAGAATTTCACTTCACGGCCAATAATACCGGCCGAACGTGGAAATACTCTATTGTCGCCACGGTTATAAAAAATCACATGGTCATTTTCGTCAACATAAGTTAAGTCAACCGGCATAAATTGCAGCATTAAATTAAGCTGCTCTAGGTCCATGTAGCCTTCGTTTAATTTGATACGGCCTTCTGTTGCAAATGGTAATCTTTTTTTACGGCGATCTTCACCCGGATGAATATAAGCCTCTTCAGGATACGGCACCGGCTCTTGAGCTAACATCCAACCTATTTCTTTATCGCCTTCTCGCATGTCTTGCCACTCATCTTCCGACAATAATTGCAGTGCATTAGGAAACAAACGCGCTTGCTCTATATGCATTAAGCCTTGCAAGTCATCGGTAATGTTATACATAGTTTCATTTACTTCACCGTAAGCTTTATTTTTCAGCGCAGTACGTACCTTGCGAAAATAATCCCTAATTTTGTCATGAAATGCCCACATGCCTTTACTAGGGCCGGTCCAGCCATGTTTTTCTAAATAGGGAAATAGTTGATTTTCTTTACGCGCGAAGCGTTTTTCAATTTCAGCCAATTGATTAAATAAATTATAGAACTGCTCGCAATCATCATTAATATCAAAGCTGGCCATTTCTTTTAGTAAAGAGACGATCACATCGCTTTCTTCAAAGTAAACTTTTATCGGGTGTCCTTCGGCAAGTGATTTAGCATATTCGGGAATGTAGTAGGTTGAACTGTTCATATCAAGATAGGTGCGTTTTAGTATTTATAGGTTGAGTAATTTACAGCTAAATCACAACCGTGGTATTGGTATAGATCATTAATCAAGCAGTATGGTTAAAATATTACTTTGCCAGCTCAGAGAACTCGATTAAACTTTTAGATTGTTTATGCCTAATTACTGCTGTTAACTTTGAGATCATGATTAAATATATTAACTATGTTGTTTTAATGTCGAAAACAAAGCTGAGTGGCTTAGGTTGTTTTTTGTCTTTGATGCTATTTTTTAGCAGCGCCTTTACCTCAGCGCAAACAGTGGTGTTACCTGGTAATGAACGTGAAGACTATATAACCGAAATATTAACCAAGGCCTTAAGTTACAGCCCTGATAAAAACTATCAACTTGGCTTTATAAATGTTGATATACCTAAAATTCGTGCTTTTCATTTTGTTAGCAATAATGATGGTATCGACGTAATAGCCGCTGGTGCAACTAAACAGCGTGAAGAGCAATTATTAGCGATAAAATTCCCGCTATACAAAGGCTTGTACGGCTGGCGCATTCCGTTAGTGAAAAAAAGTAATCTAGAGTTATTTGCCAATATTAATTCTATAGAACAATTGCAGAAAATATCAATCGGACAGCTACATAGCTGGTCTGATACCAAAATACTAGAATATAATTCACTTAATGTTATACATGGCAGTGATTATAAAGGTTTATTTCAAATGTTAAATAAATCACGCTTTGACGCTTTGCCGCGTTCGGTATTTGAATTTTCTTGGGAATTAAACGCGCATAAAAGTTTAGACCTAGCCATTGACCCTTATATCTTGCTGCACTACCCAACCGCCTATTTTTTCTACGTAAATAAAAGCAATCTACAACTTGCTGATGATATTGCTGCGGGCTTAGAAAAAGCCCTGCTTGATGGTAGTTTTGAAGCTATATTTATGCGCCATCATGGTGATATTATCAAACAGGTGCAAAGTGAAAACCGTAGAATTTTTCATTTATCAAACCCTTTTTTATCAATAGGCACACCGCTAGACCGAGAAAATTTATGGGTTGATTTTACACCTCAGTCTTAGCTAACTAGGCACTACCATGCCCATAGTTATCAGTAAGTATTCATTTGCTATGACCATTATTTTTTGTGAAAAGTGAAGTCGTATTTTTGGCTCTGTTTTTACAGTAAAGCCTCGCTAAAATTTTTAACCAGGCTTTACCATAAATTAACCTTCAAATACGTCAACCGTGCCGTATGAGCTTCTGATATTTACGCTATTATTACTATTTTTATCAGTAACTTTTTCATCATTATTAAGCTGATAATTATACTGACTATTTTCAGGTAGTCTTAAACGAATGTTACCGTGTTTATTTTTTACCTTAATAGTAAATTCATCGTCACCTTCATCCGCAGCAAGTTGCGTTACTTTTACGCCGCCATGGCCATTATCAACACTTAATTGCTTAGGCATACCAACAAAATCAACTGAGCCATGACTATTCTCTATCGAAACATCGCCGGTAATTTTTGACATAACCACTACTTGGCTATGAGTGCTTTCTATAGCTAGCTGGTCACCAATATGCTCAGGTAATTTAAGTTTACTATGGCCAAGGTCGTAATCTATATTTTCAATTTCACTTACAGCAATCGTAACTTTGCTATGATTAGCTTCACCATTGAGATTCATACCAATAAGTTTCTCAATTGAAACCTCGCCATGTGTACTTTCTATTTTACTTTTAACAGCCTCTACTTGCGCAATATTTACTTTAGCGTGAGCTGATTCAGTATTCAGTTTTTCTGCTTTGATATTTTCAATATTTAGCTTTGAATGAGCAACTTCAAATTGAACACTTTTATAGTCAAGATCATCAATACTAGCTTGGCTGTGCTGAGCTTCAAAAGCAAACTTACCTAGTGCTGCACGACCAATTTTCACACTAATTTCTTGCTTGAGTTTGCAATGATTATTTGAAAACCATGTATTTTCTTTATCTGATTTTTGATTATAAATACGCAAACTATCATGTTGCTGCTTATCGCGTAATTGATAAAAACAGTGCTCTGGCTTCCCCGCTATTAACGTTTGCACATGACTAACTGATATTTCATTACTGCTAGTATGAACCACGCTAATTTCAGCATGCTTAAAGGCTAAGTTAAGCTTTTTAATACTGCCTAACTGATAATTTTTTTCGACCACTACTGGCTCTGACGCATGTGCTGAGAATATAAAAGCAGGCATTAAGGCTAAGCTAAGTACAGATAAAGATTTTATAGATAAGTCCATAGTTTATTTTCATTGTTGGTAGTTATAAGTATTAACAGTTCTACTATCAGATAACGTGCCAAAAGCTAAGCCTATGATTTATATTAAAATATAAACTTAAGATTTAAGTGAGTTTTTCAAAAGAACTAAAAAACAGTTTATTTAACCACTCGTTAGTCTGTTTGATGATACTTTATTACAGTAAAGTAATAGAATATATAAAGATTTATCAAACACTGTTATGGCATAATCTACGGTATTAATAGATTAATACTTATAAGCTCAATGACAACAATTCCCTCTGCTCAAGATTTATCTTCACACACACCGATGATGCGTCAGTACTTAACCATCAAAGCAGAATTCCCTAATATTTTAGTCTTTTATCGTATGGGGGATTTTTACGAATTATTCTTTGATGATGCGAAAAAAGCGTCTGATTTATTAGATATTTCTTTAACTGCTCGCGGTAAAACCGGTGGTAATGCCATTCCTATGGCTGGTGTTCCTTATCATGCTGTAGATAATTATTTAGTGAAGCTGGTTCAGTTAGGAGAGTCAATTGCGATATGTGAACAAATTGGCGATCCAGCAACGAGTAAAGGGCCGGTTGAGCGCAAGGTAGTTCGAGTGGTAACCCCAGGCACCGTTAGTGATGAAGCATTATTAGCTGATAAACAAGACAATTTGATTGTCGCTATTTTTCAGCATAAGGAGCACTTCGGCTTATCATATTTAGATATGACCAGTGGCCGTTTTGTGATCACCGAGCCGAGAACACCAGAGCAGTTACAAGCAGAGTTACAACGCTTAAGCCCAGCTGAATTACTTTATAATGAAAGTTTTACCAATACCGAGTTATTTAGCAATTATAAAGGTTTACGCCGCCGTAGCGATTGGGAGTTTGACTTAGACACTGCTAAGAGCCTACTTAATAAACAGTTTGGCACGAAAGAATTAACCGGCTTTGGAGTTGCTGATAGTCCGTTAGGCTTAGCCGCAGCGGGGTGCTTATTTCAATATGTTAAAGACAGTCAACGCACTGCCATGCCTCATATTCGCGCTATTATTGCCGAATCAGCCAATGCTGGTGTTATTTTAGACGCTGCCACGCGTCGTAATTTAGAGTTAACGCAGAATTTACAAGGCGGCATTGAAAATACCCTTGCTGCTATTTTAGATAAAGCTGCAACGCCAATGGGCTCACGTTTACTAAAACGTTGGTTGCACTTCCCCCTACGCAGCATTGAACAGTTAACTGCAAGACAAGATACCATTGCCGAAATATTACACACTGACTTACATACCGACATTCACCAATTATTAAAACCGCTGGGTGATATTGAACGTATTGTTGCCCGTATTGCGCTGCGCTCTGCTCGTCCACGTGACTTTGCTCGCTTGCGAAATGCCTTACAACAGTTGCCACATTTTCAAACATTATTCGGTGATTATAGCTCAAGTGCGTTAAGTACATTTGCAACGAAAACCTTGCCGATGCCTGATCTTCAACAATTGTTAGAACATGCATTAGTTGAAAGTCCACCAGTATTGATCAGAGACGGCGGAGTAATCGCACCGGGTTACCATGAAGAACTTGATGTACTGAGAGATCTTAGCCAAGGCGCTACTCAGTTTTTGGCAGATCTTGAAGCACGAGAAAAAGAGCTTACCGGTATTCACTCTTTAAAAGTGGGTTATAACAAGGTACATGGTTTTTTCATTGAAATTAGTCGCAGTGCGGCCAGCGAAGT
The DNA here is from genome assembly GCA_947501935.1 of uncultured Alteromonadaceae bacterium. Lineage (GTDB taxonomy): Bacteria > Pseudomonadota > Gammaproteobacteria > Enterobacterales > Alteromonadaceae > CANMXU01. The sequence goes on along the minus strand of CANMXU010000007.1, from coordinate 42,117 downwards.
ACCTGATCATTATATTCGCCGCCAAACGTTAAAAAACAATGAACGCTTTATTACTGAAGAATTAAAGCAACACGAAGAAACCGTTCTAAGCGCACAAAGTAAATTTTTAGCACTTGAGAAACGTTTATACGATGAACTTTTTGACCAAATTTTACCTGAGCTAGAACCGCTACAACAACTGGCAATAAGCTTTGCTGAACTTGATGTTTTAAATACTTTTGCTGAACGTGCTGAAAGTTTAAATTATACCAGACCTGAGCTAACCACCACGCCGGGAATTGATATTTCAGCAGGCCGTCACCCGGTCGTTGAGCAAATGACCAACGACGCTTTTATCGCTAACCCTGTACTGATGACTAATCAGCGTAAAATGCTTATTATCACTGGGCCAAATATGGGCGGTAAATCAACCTATATGCGCCAAACTGCCTTGATCGTTTTACTGGCACATGTTGGCTGTTTTGTGCCAGCAAGCACAGCGACTATCGGTATTGTTGACCGCATTTTTACTCGTATTGGCGCTTCTGATGATTTAGCCAGTGGCCGTTCAACCTTTATGGTTGAGATGACCGAAACTGCCAATATTTTGCATAACGCCACCAGTGAAAGTTTAGTATTACTTGATGAAATAGGCCGTGGTACCAGTACTTATGATGGTCTTTCATTAGCATGGGCTTGCGCCGAAATGTTAGCGACGCAAACTAAAGCCTTTACTTTATTTGCCAGTCATTACTTTGAGCTTACCTTATTAGCCGAGCAAATTAGTAACTTAGCCAATGTTCATTTAGATGCCATGGAGCATGACGATAAAATTATTTTTATGCACGCGGTACAAGAAGGCGCAGCCAGTAAAAGTTTTGGCTTACAAGTAGCACAGCTTGCTGGCGTACCAAAACCAGTTATTCAGCGCGCTAAACAGCGCTTAAGCGAATTAGAAGCGCAACAAGCGCCTTCGTTATTACCTGAAGATACTAATATTTTTCAAAACAATACTTTTGAGCAGTTATCGTTAATTGATGGCGTGCATCCGGTAGTAGAAACGTTGCAGGATATTGATATTAATGACTTAAGCCCAAGAGCAGCTTTAGAATTACTTTATCAATTAAAAGAAAAAGTTTAATTTGTGCTGAATAACAAATAGCAATTAAATGCATATTCGATAAAGTTTATTCATTAAAAAAGCCAGCTTCAATGCTGGCTTTTTGTTAGGGGGTCTTTAAACATTTTCTTAAATAGAAAACTTTAAAGAAGGAAGCGGTTACTCTTGGAAAATCGCTTCAATTGACAAGTTTTGTTGTTTTAAAATATCACGTAACCTTTTCAAGGCTTCGACTTGAATTTGACGAACACGTTCACGTGTTAAACCAATTTCAACACCTACACATTCTAAGGTTGCCGCTTCATAGCCTAATAAACCAAAACGTCGTGCAAGTACCTCACGTTGCTTAGAGTTAAGCTCGTTTAACCAATGTACAATATTATTTTTAATATCGTCATTTTGCAGTTTACTTTCCGGGCCACCACTTTTTTCGTCAGGAATAACGTCAAGTAGGGCTTTTTCAGTATCCCCCGCAAATGGGCTATCAACAGAAGTGATTTTTTCATTTAATCGCAGCATTTTACTAACATCTTTCACCGGCTTATCTAAAGCCTCGGCGATGTCTTCTGCGGTAGGTTCATGATCAAGTTTTTGAATTAATTCACGAGCGGCGCGTAAATAAATATTAAGCTCTTTAACTACATGAATAGGTAAGCGAATAGTTCGCGTTTGGTTCATAATGGCACGTTCAATAGTTTGACGTATCCACCATGTTGCATAGGTTGAAAAGCGGAAGCCTCGTTCCGGATCAAACTTTTCTACAGCTCTTATTAGACCTAGATTACCTTCTTCAATTAAATCAAGTAAGGGTAAACCGCGATTGTTGTAACGTCGGGCAATTTTCACCACTAAACGTAGGTTACTTTCAATCATTCTTTTACGTGAGGGTTCATCGCCTTTTAACGCTAATCGAGAAAAGTAAACTTCCTCTTCAGCAGTTAGTAGCGGTGAAAAACCAATTTCGCTTAAATACAACTGTGTTGCATCTAAATTTGATGGGCTCTCATCCTGAGTTTTACTAGCTGCATCCGTTGCAGCTTTTGAAGCTTTGGTAACTTTAGCTTTAGTAGTTTTAACAGCTTTAGCTTTTTTAACTACTTTAGTTTTAGTTGCTTTAACTACTTTGGCTTTAGCTGTTTTAGCAACTTTATCTTTAGTTGCTTTAACTGCTTTAGCTTTAGTTGTTTTAACTACTTTAGCGGCTTCAGTTTTTTCTTTTTGTTTTATAGTTCCCATGCTATATCTCCCGTTCTAAGCAAAGCATTTTTTTGATTATTTGTTCACGTTAGCTCCGTACCTATATTTTATGTTCTGTTATTATAATTATTTTTTTGGCAAATACTTCATAGGGTTTACAGACTTGCCTCTAAAGCGTACTTCAAAATGAAGCATAACTCGTTGAGATCCGGTATCACCCATTTTTGCTATAATTTCACCAGCTTTAACAATTTGCTGCTCTTTAACTAGAATGTCATCATTGTGTGCGTAGGCACTTAAGTAATCATCATTGTGCTTTATAATAATTAACTTACCGTAGCCTCTTAATGCGCTTCCAGCGTAAACCACCTTACCGTTAGCCGTTGCTTTTATTTTATCACCGCGATTCCCTGCGATATCTATTCCTTTATTACCTTGAAGTGCGCTTGAAAAACTTGCAATAACCTTACCTTTTGTAGGCCATTTCCAGTTAGTTACTTTTTGAGAAAAAGACTTAGCTGGTATAACCTTAGCGGTTGAATGTATGTTTGTTTTTTGCTCACTTTCATTTCCACCATACGCCTGCTTTTTCGTCTGTGCAACTGGTTTTTTTACAACCTTGTTACGTTTGCTTTGAAAACTTTCAGTAGAGGCCACATTTTTACTTGGCTGTGTTGATTTTTTAGCCAATATTATTTTTTGTCCGGGATAAATGTTATACGGAGCAGTAATGCGATTAAGTGCAGCTATTTGTCGGACATCAGTATTTGAACGCCATGCGATTGAATATAACGTTTCGCCTTTTTTAACATAGTATTCAGTCGCTTTGATGCTACTTTTTACCCGCTGACTTAAAGGTATAGCACCATGTCCTTCTACTACAGGAGCAGGAGCATTTCGACTTCCACAAGCCGATAACAAGCTAATAACGATGCATATCGCTAACTTGGTTATGGTCTGATGAAAGTTTGCTAAAGTCATGTTCAAATGTGATTAACGTGTCAATAGATAAGCAGCAATAAGTAAACCAACAGCTAGCCAACCTAAAACATCAACCCATTTGCGCAGTTTCTTTTCCATCGCCTCGCCGCCAAGCTTTATTAAACCAGCAACGAGGAAAAATCGCATACCGCGGCCAATAGCCGATACAATCATAAATGGCAAAAATGCCATTTGTAACAGTCCAGCAGTCACGGTAAAGAGTTTATAAGGGATAGGCGTAAAGCCCGCGAGAAAAACCACCCAAACACCCCATTCTGCAAACCAAGTCATGACTTTATCAAACCGAGCTTGGTAGCCTAAGTCGGTGATCAGTGGCTGTATCCATGGTTCAAACATAAAATAACCAAGAGCATAACCAACACCACCTCCAATAACTGAGGCAATAGTTGTTAATGCTGCTAATGACCACGCTTTTTGCGGTTTAGCTAATACCATTGGCGCTAATAATACATCAGGCGGAATAGGGAAAAATACTGATTCGGCAAAGGTCAATAAGGCTAAAATTCTAGGTGCTAATCGATGCTCGGCCCAACGTAAGGTCCAATCATAAAGGGCAGAAAATATTTTCAAGACACAGCTCCAGGTACTAATGGCACAAATTTAACCGCTTCTATTTGACGCTCGTGATAGTTATCACCATCGCGGGTAATTATTTTTAAAATTTGGGTTTCTTCACCTACAGGAATCACCAGTCGGCCACCGTCGGCAAGTTGTTCTAGCAATGCTTGCGGCACAGATGTTGGTGCGGCGGTAACAATTATCGCTTGAAACGGTGCTTTACTGTTCCAGCCTTTCCAGCCATCACCATGTTTCATTGAAACATTGTGTAAATCCATAGCTTGCAAGCGACGTTTAGCTTGCCACTGCAAAGCTTTGATTCGTTCTACGGAAAATACCTTGGGTGCCAATTGCGCTAAAATAGAGGTTTGATAACCAGAGCCTGTGCCTATTTCTAAGATACTTTCTGGGATGCCTTCTTCCAGTAAAAGCTCAGACATTTTAGCGACAATATACGGCTGTGAAATAGTTTGTCCTTGGCCAATTGGCAAGGCGGTATTTTCATAGGCTTTGTGCGCCAAAATTTCTGGTAAAAATATATGTCGGGGACTACGTGCTATCGCCTGTAATACATATTGATTTTGTATACCTTCAGCGTGGAGTTTTTGCGCCAAAAGCTCACCGCTTCGGTTTGACTTACCACCTGCCCTTGTACCTTGTCTTACATTCATTTTACAACTCTTTATAGTGAGAGATCCGTGATCCATTCGGTCATTTTTTCTAAACTTGCATAAGCGGTCATATCGACTGTTAATGGCGTAACTGAAGCGTAATTATTGGCAATCGCTTCAAAGTCGGTGCCTGGGCCCGCGTCAAGTTCTTTCCCTAACAAACCATACCAGTAGATGTCACGTTGCCAAGGGTCTTGCATTTTTTCCATCGTTTCAGCTTTATGACGATGCCCTAAACGAGTCGCTTTTATACCTTGAAGTTTTGATAATTCAACATCAGGCACATTAATATTTATTATTTGATCGTTTTGCAGAGGGTGATCTTTTAAGCGTTTTATTAACTGCGCTGCCACAATTGCAGCGGTTTGATAATGTTCTTCTTTATTACCGACTAAGGAAACAGCAACCGCTGGCAAGCCCATATGGCGCCCTTCCGTTGCTGCGGCCACGGTACCTGAATATAAAGTATCGTCGCCTAAATTAGCGCCTTTATTAATACCCGCTACAACTAAATCAGGCGGTGAGGTAACTAATTGGCTAATACCTAAGTGCACTGAGTCTGTCGGCGTGCCATTAACGGCAATAAAGCCATCTTCAAGCCTTTGTATACGCAATGGGTTTAATAAGGTTAAAGAGTTGCTAGCACCGCTGCAATCTCGGTCAGGGGCTACCACGGTCACGTTGGCAAACTTTGATAGCTCGTCATACAAAACTTTAATGCCTAAAGCATGTACGCCATCATCATTACTTAACAATATATTCATAAGTTTTTCTCGCTAGACTGGCTGCACTACTCGCTCGGTCATGTCGGTATAGTCAATTAACTCTCGCAATACCGTGGTTGCATAACAGCCTGCAGGTAAAATAAAGGATAAAGTTACTTGTTCACCATCAGTAGTAATGCTTGGCTCTTTAATGGTTAAGCGAATTTTACGACGCTCTTGTTTCAAACCAAAACGTGGTAAGCCATCGCAAAGCTCAGGGAAGTGGGCACTAATTTCTTGCTCGAATTGCTGTGCATCAGCTGTAGTCATTAAATCACCTGCGCCCCACATTGGCGCGGTAATATCTAAATCTTGCTCATTTAAGCGCTTAGCTAAAACCTCATCAATAGCCTCAGCTAAAAAGACTGACTGGGTACCAGCAAGCATTAATACATCACCATCCATTAAGTGCTCAAACTTGTCTTGCTCAATTCGTTCGCTAACAACAGTATTGAAAATTAATGAGCGTGCTGCCGATAAATACATGCCACGCTTTTTCTTGTCTTTAACTTTTTTACCGGCGAATAATTCTTGTGCACGCGCAATATTTCCGCCATTAATGCCAAAGCGTTGCTCACCAAAATAATTAGGTACACCATGTTGTACAACGGCATGCCAGCGACGAGTTAAGTCATTAACATCGCTAACTTCTTTTAAGGTTATTTCAAAGCGATTACCACTAAGTGCACCAATACGAAGTTTTTTATTATGACGGCCATAACTTAATACTTTAACGCCTTCAATATTCAGGTCGCTTAAATCATAACTTTGCTTACCGGGTACATGTATACCAAACCATTGTTGGGTAACGGCAAAACGATCTTTAAGGCCTGCATATGAAACAAGGTTTTCTTTAACTGAGAAGTATTTGGCTAATTCTCTAGCAACAAAAACGGTGTTAGCACCAATCTTTTCAATGAGAATAAATAAGTGTTCACCTTCGCCGCAAGGGCTAAAAGGTAATTGTTCAAATACTTTAAAGTCAGCTTTTTCAGCACGTAGCAAACCGGTACTTTGTGGCTGACCAAATAAGTAATTCAGTGCTTTAGTCATGCGTTTCGATACCTTCATTTTCTACAGTATTAGCTTGTTGAGCTTTAGCGACTTTTTCCAATAACACCACCGCATGTACTGATACGCCTTCTTTTCGGCCAGTATAACCTAGCTTTTCTGTGGTGGTGGCCTTCACATTTACCTGATCAATATCAGCTTGCAAGTCTTGCGCTAAACATTCACGCATAGCTAATAAATGCGGCGCCATTTTCGGTGCTTGAGCAACCACGGTAATATCGGCATTACCTAACTGAAAGCCTTTTTCTTGCATTAAACCAACAACATGGCGTAATAAAATGCGGCTAGAAATATTTTCATATTGGCCGTCAGTGTCGGGAAAATGATTACCAATATCGGCTAAGCATAACGCGCCTAATATCGCATCACATAAGGCATGAATAGCAACATCGCCATCAGAATGAGCAATAAAACCAAACTCATAGGGAATAGCCACTCCCGCTAAAACAATAGGGCCTTGACCACCAAATTTATGTACGTCAAAACCATGACCTATTCGCATGTTTGCTCTCTTGTATTGTCTGTGTTGTTGATGTTTTTTATGCTGTTTAACTCAATGAGTTGTTGCTGAAGAATAAAGTCAGCCAGTTTTAAATCATCAGGTTGGGTGATCTTGATATTGTCGCTGCTGCCTTCAACCAATTGGCTTGAAAAACCTGCCAACTCGATAGCAGACGATTCATCGGTAATTGGAGCTTGTTGTGCAAGCCCTTGTTCGATAGCCGAAATTAATTGCTGAACGGGATACATTTGCGGTGTTTGTGCATGCCATAAATGGCTGCGCTCTTCAGTATGTAATACTGCTAAACTTGCATCGCTGCGCTTCATTGTATCGCGCACAGGTGTTGCCAATAAACCGCCAACTTGCTTAATTGTACACTCTGATATTAATGCGCTTATATCAGTTAAACTCACACAAGGTCTGGCGGCGTCGTGCACCAAAACCCAAGTGTAGCTTTGCTGGTTAATGCTTTTTAAACCCGCTAATACTGAGTCAACTCGCTCTTGTCCGCCAATAACAGTGCTGACTTGCGGATGATTAAGCAATACAGTACTTTGAAAATATTCATCTTCTGCACCTAGGGCTAGTATCACTTGGCTAATTTGCGGGTGAGCTAATAACCTTAATACGGTATGCTCTAATACGGTTTGCTTGCCCAAGGTTAAATATTGTTTTGGGCAATGGGCTTTCATGCGTTTTCCAACGCCTGCTGCGGGCACTACTGCAACAAATTGCTCAGCCATTTGCTCAGACATTTGCTCAGACATTTGCTCAGACATTGTTAGCTTTTATCCTTGGTTCGAAACTGCTCTGATTGTTTGTCATGATGAGGAATAATACGGAAAAATGTTTCATTTTCTTTGATCATGCCCAATTCATTTCTGGCACGTTCTTCTATGGCTTCAATACCAGACTTTAAATCGTCGGTATCGGCATAAAGCAGTTTATTTCTTTGTCGTAACTTTTCATTATCGAGTTGCTGACGGGTAACTTCTTGCTCTAATGACAAGTAATCAGGCACACTATTTTTCCCGAACCATAGTCGGTACTGTAACAGTAGCAAAAGGATCACTAAAAGTGCTGTAAATGCCCGCATGTCTTTGAAGAATATAAAACTTGAATGTCAGGTATTATACTCATTTGGCCTTGAAATGCGAGTTTCAGCGAAGCTGGAATTATCGTAAGGTCAATATCACTTTATATAGCTAAAGGTTGTTTGAAATTTTGCCAATTTATTTGGCAAGAAAGTAATAATTCTCGTAAGGTTGGAATGTTCGGTCGCACTTTCTTATTATCTCGCCAGCAATGTCCAGCGCAAGCTGCGCTCATCACTTTTTTATTTGGCTTAAGCAAGCGTGGGGCTTGCTCATTAATATCTTGGTCTTCACTACACCAACCAAATAAATTGGTGCGAAAACGCATACGCTCGTTATCTACTCTATCAACACAGTCAAGCACAATACGATCAGACAAAGCAATTGGCACCACTAAGCCGGGGCTAATATTATTGCCATGAAACCATTGCCAAACCGCCTGATGTTCTTGTCCTGTTAAAGGAATATGCGCACTTTGTTTGGCACTCCAGCTGGCATTTTGGGTATCTAAGCTTAACGGTGTTTGCGCTTGAGTCATTAAATGTGCGGTACGTTTAATATAATAAGGCAGGCTTTTCAGACGCGCTTGCATGGTTTGAATGGATGATATTTCAGCGTCGGCAAGCAAGCGTAATTCTCGCTCGTAAAGCGCATTACACAATTCTGAAAAATCAGAAGATTGTTGCTGTTCTTGCCACAGTGAAGTTTGCTGGATCATGAATTACAAAGACATTATTATTTGTATAGTAAATAAACTAACTTAAGCATACTGCATTGTTCGCAAAAGATAAAATTTGTTGATTGAGTTGGCTAAACAATATTTATTAGCCATATTAGGGCTAACAAGTTTAAAACGACTGCTTGGTTTCTATTCTAATTTCAAAGTTATCAATGTCTGGGTCGCTACTTTGTGGAAAAGCAAAGTCGATATGGACAACATGATTATTACCACCAGAATGCGGCGAATAAATACGAGCGCCAATTCCAAAAGATTGTAACCAACCGGCGTCATTATTTTCGGCAATTGAACCACCAAAGGCACGGCCGGTATCGGCAAATACAGTACCGGCGATATCAAGTAACTTATAAATATTAATATTCGGGTAATAACGCAACTCGGTACTCATTTTAATGCTATTTTTACCGTGTTGATATTGCAATGGGAAACCACGCAAACCGGTATTTCCGCCCATAGTTACCGGCCGGTCTAAATATTGATTTTCACTAAAGGTATTCACGTTATTAAAATAAAAGCCCCAGTGTTTTGATAATTGATAAAAGTACTCGGTGTCAACTTTAGCAAGCAAACGGTTATTACCGTTTTTATAAATGTCGCCAGCTAACGATACTTTCAATAACAATAAATCTTTTTCATATAATGAAAAACCTTTATTAATTTGTGACTGCCAAAACATCCAGCCCGAATTTTCATTGCTACCGTCACCAACACCTAAACGTGACTTAACCTGCCAGCCAACGTTGAAGTCTTCTATTTGTGAAATTAAATGAATATTTGACTGTTTTCTAAAATCTTTTTCGATGTATTCAACATCAAACCACGGATACAGAAATTCTCGATCTTTAGGTAACTGGTTTACAGGCAACTCATCAATAGGCTCGCTTAAAGCAGAAAAAATATGTTGGTCTTGAGTTACGCCAATACGGTAGCGCAATACGTAGTCATCAGTATTAGTATCAAGCCAAGCAAAGTTGAGAACTTTCACGTCTAATTCATGCTGAAAAATCGACTGTTCATCGCCATTTTGATAAATGGTATCTTCGCGTTGTTCTTCGTTATAGCCAATACGATAAGCAAAGTCGGTGTGAAAACCAGCAAAGGCTTTATGTAAAAATATTGAGTGTTGAACGCCATCGTCATTATCGGCAAACCTCAATCTGATATCAGTATTTTGTTTTTGAAATAACGGAATAGTACTAGATAAACGATAACCCGAGCGTTGCACATTACTATAAGCTTCAATCTCGGTATCAATACCATAGCCAAGTAGGTTACGCTCTTTCATACCAAGGCTATAGGTACTTTTTCCGCCCTTGCGGCCAAAACTTAAGGTTGGTAATAACGACCAGTTGTCCCACGTTTTTACTTCAATGCTTTCTTTGTTTTCAGTAAAGGTGACTCGTGCGTCTCGTATATATTTTTTATTACGCAAGTGTCGCTCTAACTCTTCCAAATCAGCCTCCGACTTTTCACATTTATTGGTGAAAAATGCCGCTTCATTTTCTAAGGTCATTTTTTTGGTGGTGATATGTAATTTATTGGCTAAGCGGTGCAACCAAATAGTATCTTTATCTGTTTCATCAAACATTTGTTGAGGAGAAAATTCTATTGGATATTCTGATAACGAACAAACTAAAGAGAACTCGTGGTTTACTGGTGGCGCTAACACCTGAGGATCAGGAAGTTGAGGAGTTAAAACTTGTTGGGCGTGCAACGAGCCACTAGACAATATAAACACGATAATATTGGCAACAATTAAAGGCGCAGATACAGTAATGTTTTTTATATTAATCAAATAGTATCCTTCTATTGTACATTCACTTAATAATACTTTTAAGGATAAAACCCATCGCTCTTAACTCACAGTAACCTAGTTTTCACTTCTCAGTCAAACTACTTTAATTATAGAGCAAGGTTAAGTTATCGAGCAGGCTTTTGATGTGAAGGTAAGTATTGATTGATAAGTTTTTGTACGGCTATTTTATTTAAACCTTGGTTATAAATAGCTAACCATTTATTGCCTTGGTCATTATCTTTAAAGGCAATATATAAGTCCTTACGCTCGAGTAATTTTGCGTTGACCTGAAGCTCATTTCTCACATAGCTAAGCTTAGCTTCAGTGGTTAATAAATATTCAAAAACATTAATATCAATCACCGCTGCTGCGATTCTCTTTTGAGCTACTTTTAAAATATTCATTTCATCGGTCATCACCGCTTCGGTTTTTATTTTCCCTTGGTTAATTAAAGCGTCTAAGTCGTCGGTATTAATATAGTCTTGTACTACGCCTATTTTATACGGAATAAGATCTTCTATTTGGTTAAATTCAATCGGTTGGTCAATACGCTCGATCAGTCCTAAAGGGCTTTCACCTGCTGGTGCAGAAAAGATAAACACTTTTGATTGATGTAAATATTCAGGAAAGTAACCAACGTATTTAGACTTATCGAAAGCGGCCATTTTTACCGCTCTACTCCACGGGAAAAAATCAACCACCAGCTCATGTCCCATAGCTTTGAAGGCTTGCTTGGCAACAGCAACTGAAGCACCGTGATCAGGTAGTTGCTTACCAGAATAAGGCGGCCATTCTAATGATGCGAGATATACCGTTTCACTTTTTGCTACTGTGTTTAGCATAAAACAGCAAACAATAAAAAGTAACTTTACTAGCAAATCTGTCTCCTTATCGCGCAGCTTTAAGGCCATTTATTGATATTAAAACTATGATGATGATAAATCTAGCTGTGGCTAATGCTATATTGGCTGGCCTTAAGATAGATCAAACAACTGTACAATTTTAGTGCTTGAAAAAAGAGCACTTATTCTGTCAATATAAAATATATTTAAACTTTGCAGGTAAATTTATGTTGTATTACCAATACATACACCGAAAAACCTTTATTAACGACGTAATAATACTGCTTATTTTCAATGCTATTATGTTTGCACTGTTCCATTATTATGATGCTTTAGAATGGCTTTATCAGCTTTCGCGTGACTATGAACAATACGAGCTAGACGAAGTTATTGCTTTAGGTGCCAGCCTTACCACCAGCTTGCTAATTTTCTCGTATCGCCGCATCCATGAAATTAGTAAAGTAACACAAGCTTTTGAAGAGCTCGCCATGACCGACCCGCTCACCAACGCCTTAAACCGCAGAACCGGGCAACTGCAATTAGAGAATTGGCATCAACATGCTAAAACCAAATTAAGCTCCTATGCATTATTACAGGTTAATATTAATCAGTTTAGACGTATAAATGAGCTTTATGGCAGTAGTATTGGTGACGAAGTACTAATTAAAATTGCCAAAGAATTAAATTATGCTTTACCTGAAAACAGTAAGCTTATTCGCTGGATAGATGATAACTTTTTGATTTTACTCGCTCAACAGCCTCAATCCCCCTTTGAAATAGCCGAACAGATCCGCGAAAAAGTTGACCACACCGCCTTACCCTTGTCTGAGTCAATTACCTGTAGAATTGGCGTGGCAGTTTTCCAGCCATCACTATCGGTTGAAGACATGCTTGAAAATGTAGAAGATGCGTTGCTTCGCGCTAAAATTTCGGCTTAAGGTATTAAGTACTGAATGACGATAAATATTGTTAACCTTCATAGCTCCATTAAGTTTTAGCCATAAAAAAAGCTGAATACGAATATTCAGCTTTTTACTAGCACGAGCGACAGTGATTTATTTAAAAATAAATTACTGGCCTTTAACTTCGCTTAAACCGTTAAAGATTGCTTTGTCACCTAAGAATTCTTCAATGCGTAATAATTGGTTGTACTTAGAAACACGATCAGAACGACATAAAGAACCGGTTTTAATTTGACCCGCTGCTGTACCTACCGCTAAATCAGCAATAGTTGCATCTTCAGTTTCACCTGAGCGATGAGAGATAACTGCAGTAAAGCCTGCATCTTTCGCCATTTTAATCGCTGCTAAGGTTTCAGTTAAAGAACCGATTTGGTTGAACTTGATTAAGATAGAGTTACCAATACCTTGCTCAATACCACGTGCTAAAATTTTAGTATTGGTAACGAATAAGTCATCACCAACGATTTGTACTTTATCGCCAAGAATTTTAGTTTGGTAAGCAAAACCGTCCCAGTCTGACTCATCTAAGCCATCTTCAATTGAAACAATTGGGTATTCTTGACAAAGAGTCGCTAAGAAATCAGAGAATTCGTTCGCAGTAAATTGCTTGCCTTCACCTGTTAGGTCGTAAATACCTTTGTCTGCATCGTAGAACTCAGAAGCAGCACAATCCATCGCTAAAGTAACGTCTTTACCTAATACATAACCAGCAGCTTCAACCGCTTCTTTGATTACCGCTAAAGCATCTGCATTTGATTCTAAGTTAGGAGCAAAGCCACCTTCATCACCAACAGCAGTATTCATACCTTTTGAAGATAATACTTTTTTAAGTGCGTGGAATATTTCAGCGCCCATACGTAATGCTTCACGGAAGCTATCAGCGCCAACAGGCTGAACCATGAATTCTTGAATATCAACGTTGTTATCAGCATGCTCACCACCATTGATGATATTCATCATAGGTAATGGTAAAGAGTAAACACCTGGAGTGCCGTTTAAGTCAGCAATATGTTCAAATAACTGAACATTCTTAGCATTTGCAGCAGCTTTGGCTACAGCTAAAGAAACCGCTAAAATTGCGTTAGCACCAAAGTTTTCTTTGTTTTCTGTGCCGTCTAAGTCGATCATGATTTGATCAATTTGAGCTTGTGCCAATGAATCTTGACCGATTAACGCTGGAGCAATTTTCTCGTTTATAGCGGCAACTGCTTTTAAAACACCTTTACCTAAATAACGTGCTTTATCGCCATCGCGTAATTCTAATGCTTCACGAGAACCTGTAGAAGCGCCTGATGGAGCAGCAGCACGGCCCCAAGCACCTGATTCTAAATATACGTCAGCTTCAACAGTTGGGTTACCACGAGAGTCCATAATTTCACGTGCGATGATTTTACTAATATTCGACATTATATTTCCTACTTGATTTAAACACCGTTTATAACTTTTTATTTAGTTACCTAAAAAAATAGTTTAAACGCATAAAATTAAAATTATTTACTGGCCAGTTAAACTCGCCTTACTTGTTATCTGCTCATTGCCTACACGATGCAGGTAATTATGACTTTCATGGAACTAAAATCATGCCTACACGGATGTAGGTAGTTATGATTTGTCAGGAACAAAAATCATAAACGTTCGTCCTTCAAACCGTCGCTCTTAAGCATCCTGCATTCGCGACATTGCCTACACGGATGTAGGTAGTTATGATTTGTAAGGAACAAAAATCATGCCTACACGGATGTAGGTAGTTATGATTTGTCAGGAACAAAAATCATAAACGTTCGTCCTTGAAAGCCGTCGCTCTCAAGCATCCTGCATTCGCGACATACGTTCGTCCTGAACGTAAAACCGCGGCATAGGCCACGGTTTTAGTTATTATTGTTTTAGTTTACTTGCTGTTTTTGATGCTCAAATGAGGCGGCAATAAAACTTTCAAATAAAGGATGTCCGTCACGCGGAGTTGAATTAAACTCCGGATGGAACTGTCCAGCAATAAACCAAGGGTGATCAGGAAGCTCAATCACCTCAACTAAACTCTTGTCCGTAGATAAACCCGAGAATATTAATCCTGCGTCAGATAATTGTTCACGGAAGTTATTATTTACCTCAAAACGGTGACGGTGTCTTTCATAAATTGTTTCACTACCATATACGTCGCAGACCTTGGTACCTTTCACAAGGTGACACAATTGTGAACCTAAACGCATAGTTCCGCCTAAATCTGAAGCTTCACTACGGTATTCAACTTTACCTTCTTCATCTAACCATTCATTGATTAAACCAACCACTGGCGCCGATGTTTCAGGATGAAACTCTGTGCTGTGTGCATCGGTTAAACCAGCCACGTTACGGGCAAATTCAATTAACGCCACTTGCATACCTAAACAAATACCTAAATAAGGCACTTTGTTTTCACGGGCATACTGTGCGGTTAAAATTTTACCTTCAACACCACGTTCACCAAAACCACCGGGAACTAAAATTGCGTCAAGGTCTTTTAATACTTCAACACCTTTAGCTTCAACGTCTTGTGAGTCAACATATTGAATTCTCACTTTAACTTGGTTTTTAATACCCGCATGTTTTAACGCTTCATTCACTGATTTATACGCATCAGGTAACTCGGTATATTTACCTACCATACCAATAACCACTTCACCCGATGGGTTAGCTTCTTGATAAAGTACTTGTTCCCACTCGCTTAAATCAGCTTCTGGTACGTCTAAACCGAAACGTTTTACCACTAATTCGTCAGTACCTTGCGATTTTAATAACGCAGGAACTTTGTAAATACTGTCAACGTCACGCATTGAAACAACCGCTTTTTCTTCAACGTTAGTAAACAAAGAAATTTTAGCGCGCTCGTTTGCCGGAATAGCACGTTCACTTCGACAAACTAAAATGTCTGGGAAAATACCAATGGAACGTAATTCTTTTACAGAATGCTGAGTAGGTTTAGTTTTAATTTCACCGGCTGCTGCAATATAAGGTACTAAAGTTAAATGCATGAACATTGCGCGTTCACGGCCTAGTTCAACACCTAATTGGCGAATAGCTTCTAAGAAAGGTTGTGATTCAATATCACCTACTGTGCCGCCAATTTCAACCATGGCGATATCGTAACCTTCAGCACCTTCAATTACTCGACGTTTAATGTCGTTCGTAATATGTGGGATCACTTGAATAGTAGCGCCTAAAAACTCACCTTTACGTTCACGTGTCAAAATACCTTGGTAAATAGCACCCGTAGTGAAGTTATTGCGCTTGGTCATTTTGGTACGAATAAAACGTTCGTAATGACCTAAGTCTAAATCAGTTTCTGCACCGTCTTCAGTAACAAATACTTCACCATGTTGAATCGGGCTCATTGTTCCCGGGTCAACATTAATATAAGGGTCAAGTTTAAGCATAGTAACTTTTAAGCCACGCGCTTCAAGGATGGCTGCAAGCGATGCCGCGGCAATGCCTTTACCAAGAGACGATACAACGCCGCCAGTTACAAAAATATATCTAGTTGTCATGTGATACCAAAAGTCAGGATAAACAGAAATTTTTCGTTAAATTATTTCAGTTTTTTACATTATCGTTAGCGAACAGCTAACCAAAAAACTAATTTAACAGGACGGGAAAGTATTATACGTAAAAGCCACCGTCACGACAATATGATCAATGGATCATTGTTTAGAAAAATAGTCTCTTTTTGTCAACCGCGCTTATTTCTAGTGAAATAATATCTAAATAATTTTAATTACCGCTAAAAATGCTCCTAATTTCAAAGAGAATTATTATTTATCGATGTTATAATATGCTTTTTATTTCTCGAGAATTATTTATGTCTACTTCCCCACTTCAACAAGTTTTCTCTGCAATTGATGCAATTAATGCTCAAGATCCTAATACCACGCTTATTGAAAACAATACTGTGCCTAATGAATTGCTTTATGGACAACATATGAGCGCCTGTTTAAACCAATATTGGCCACAGGCAAATGAACTATTACAAATTGCAGTGCGTGCACAGCACATTAAACGTTGGCATTTAAAACGTACAGAGTTCGCCGCAGGTAAAGCAGGTTATTTAAAGTGGCGTAAAGAGCAAGGTAAATTTCACGCACAATTAACTAAAGAGCTAATGTTAGAAAATGGCTACAGTGAAGACGACTCAGAACAAGCCGCTTGCATTATTCGTAAAGAAAAATTAAAAACTAATAGCGATAGCCAAACCCTTGAAGACGTTGCTTGCTTGGTCTTTTTAAGCCATTACTTTGATGCCTTTGCCGCAAAACATACAGAAGAAAAAATTGTTCGTATTGTGCAGCTAACTTGGCGAAAAATGTCAGAAAGAGGCCATGAAATCGCCTTATCGTTAACGCTACCTGATCATCTTGCTGCTTTAGTAGGTAAAGCACTCGCTTAATTAACAGTAAAGTTCCAAGCTAGAAATTGAAAGCTAGAAGTTGAAAGCTAGAAGCGGCAAGTTAAAAGTTGAAAGCGAAAAGTTAGCGCGATAGGAAAAGATAAGCCTTAAGCGCATTTGAATAAAATGTGCTTATTAAACTATTCCCCTTAAAAATAAGTTTTAGGGATTATAGTTACCATCAGAAACAGGTAAGCGCCATAAAAAGATAAACGGTCCGGCAATTAATGCCACCACCACTACCTTCAACCATAAACTTGGCAAAATATAACACGACCAAGCCCCCGCAAGTACCATAGAAAGTAAGGCAATAATTTTGGCGCGTTTAGGAATACTGCGCGATTCCTGCCAATGATAAATTAATGGCCCGAATACTTTATTTTGTAATAACATTTTATGCATGCGCGGAGATGATTTTGCAAAACAAGCTGCCGCCACCAATATAAAAGGTGTAGTAGGTAATAAAGGTAATACAGCGCCAAGTATCCCTAATGCAACAAAAAAAAGACCGGTAATTTTTAACAGCAAATTAAATATCCAATAGCAGTGCCTCTAACCCTATCATAACGGATTTTAGCAGTAAAAAGCACCACCTAAGCGATTACTCAATTAAAGCAGTTCTTTCCCTCCAGATAATGTGCCGCGCCACTTTTCATCTCCATCGATAAATAAAATTTCACCGTATTTTCCGTACTTGATGCTTGAATCAATGGCAATCACTTTGCCTTGATGACGAGCTTCGATACGCTCTTGTGAAGTATGGCCAACGACAATATGGTCAACTGAAAAATGGGCTAATAATAAGTCTATTTCAGCAGCGCTGGCGCCATAATCAGCACCTTTATCTGCGATTTTCTCTTCAAAGTAACCGCGATACCATATCGGACCATTGCTTTTGTGCAGGTATTTCCCAAAGCCTTCTCGGGGCTTTGCCATTTCGGCTTTTACGAGGTTAGCCTTAAACACTTGGTTAATGTCAAAAATTGTGCGTTTATCTTTAGCAAGATCAGGATGAAACCCGCCATGGGTAAACAGCATGTTATTAATTTTTACCAGCACAGGTTTACTACGGAGCCAATTACCTAGAATGCTATTTTTGGCATAAAGCTGCTGATATTCGATGGCTAACTTATCAGCACTTACCAGATATTTAGGGTGTAAATAGCGTAAATCGCCATTTAAAACCATCACTTCGTGATTACCTAAAAGTAGATGTAACTTACCGCCGGCCGCATCAGCTTGCTGCTCTAATTGATATAAAAACCATAATATTTCAGTCACTTTGTCACCACGGTCAAAAACATCACCGGTAATAACAAAATGGCCATTGCCAAAAGTCCAGTTGCCTTTATTATCAATAATATCGTTGTTGGTAAGTAGCGTGAACATTAAGTCATATTGACCATGAAAATCACTTAGTGCTGCGACAGGGAAATCACCTTTATAAACAAGGGTCGATTGCTCTGGCACTTGTGTGGCAAAAACACTAGCACTAAGATCGCAGTAACTTAGCGTTAAGGGAAAATTTTTCTCATCAAGCTGCTCAATTTCAACATTGCCATTGCATAACCAATGAGCGCTCAAACCTTGTGGTTCAACAAAAACATAAGGGCCATCACTCACGTTGCTATGCTCGGCTGTTTCACTCGTTTGCTCAGCTTTGAAAAAGTAAGCGCCAGCAAAAATCACTAGTAGTGCAAACAGGAAAATAACGAGGTGGTGAGGTTTAACTATCAACATAAAAATACCTTGGGAAAAATACTCCACGTCCGTGTGAAGTTACCTATTGGTGAACAGCGATGTCCATTTTGCTAAATATCCACGTCCTTGTGGCATTGTTACTCAGGGGTAAAACAGGGAGTTATTAACAGTTTAAATTAGAATTTAAACTCGGCGCCGGCGTATATGAAGCGACCTTTACCACCACCGTAGTTACTATCGTAGTTACCTTTACCACCTAAAATAAATGGTCCGTTATTATCAAAAATGTTATTTACACCGCCGAATAAACGAAGCTCACCGTCATTTGGTAAATCGAATTCGTAAGAAGCTGAAAGATCATTTCTTACATATGACGGGAGATCTAAAGCAAATGGCGCTTCAGGGTTGTCAACACATGCATCAGCATCTGCTGCACAATTAGCTTCATACTCTTCAAAAATACCGCCCTCACCATAGAAGTCATCATAACGAGAACGACTTGAAACTACGCCACTCTTATACTTAATGCTCCAACGAACACGCCAGCCATCTTTATACCAAGTTGCAGAAGCTGTCGCTAAATCTTCAAATAAATCATTGTCTAATGTACCTAATGAGTCTACTGTATATTGACCATCAGGACCGGTATTTGTTTCTTCGTATCTTATTACATGTGTCCAGTTAGTTTTAAGTTTTAAATCACCAAAATCATTCAAATCAACTTGATATACTGCCTCTAAATCAATACCACTGGTTCTGATTTCGTCTACGTTATAAACACGTTGCTGAACTTCAATTAGCTGACCATCTGAAGGATCACGTTTGATGTCCTGACAAAACGGATTGTCTGCACCAAACGGTATTGAAGAGTCGTAACAGAAAGCTAAGATAGCTTCGTTATCAAATTCAGACATTGCATCTTCAATTGAAATATCATAGTAATCTACTGATAAGCTGAAATCCTCTAGGAACTCTGGTGCGATGCTAAAACCAAAAGAGATAGTATCTGCTGTTTCTTCTTTCAAGTCAGGGTTACCAACACCTGGAGAATAACCGTTATCGCTGATATCAAATTCACCTTCAGCTGCAATTTCTGCCGCAATACCTGGGTGAGTACGACAGTTATCATGTACTGTACCTGGGGAAGTTGCTGTTACTTCCTCACAGATATCATCAAATGAATCGTAATCGCCACGAGGTGGTGATAATAATTCAGTAATTGATGGCGCACGTTGTGCTCTTGACCAGTTGGCACGAACTACGTAACCATCAGTTGGCTCGTAGATTAAACCGGTGGTGTAACTGCCAATTAAACCGGTACCTGACCAACTGTAATCTGCAAGACGTGCCGAAACGTTAGCAGATAAACTTTTAGCTCCTGCTACGTCTCTAAGTAATGGAAAGCCTGCTTCAACAAAAGCTTCACTAACTGTTACATCACCTTCAAAGTCTGGAACATAGTTAAATGTAATTCCACCTTCAGGTACGTTAGTTGATACGCTTTGGAAGTCTTTACGCCATTCAAAACCAAATACAGTAGCTACAGGTCCAGCTGGCATTTCAAATAGATCACCGGCTATGTAACCAAGCACAGTTGTTTGTTCAATATCAGAATTAATCGTTGGATTTGCACGAATGTAGTCTGCAGCTTCTGGCGTAATAGAGCCTTCACCAAATAAGTTAATTGGTACACAACCCGCGGCACGTGCATCAGCGTCTTCACATTGGTAACCACCGTTACCGTCAGACTCTACATGTAGCGCATTTCTTACATTTGCAACATAAATCTCGTTGTAACGAGTTTGTCTTTGTTCGAACTGACCGTAACCAACTGATAAATCCCAATCCCAGTTACCATCAAATATAGTACCTTGAAGACCAGCCCAAGTACGGATAGTCGTACGCTTATTATCAGTAGTGATATTACCTACTTCAGCAAAGTTACGATCCCAATCACCGCGCTTACTTGACTCATTACGAATCTCTTCTGGCATAAAAGGGTTGTCGCTAGGGATATGACCGATACAATCTTTACCAAACTCACCTGTTTCAAGGTCACGAGTTACAATTGAATCACATTCATCTTCACTTTCTGGTGCTTTAGTATTTATTGAACGGTTATAACTGTATTGCACTTGGCCATAAAAGGTAACATCATCAGTTAGGTCGTAATCAATTTTTACTGCAGCAGATGCTTTCTCGTCGGGTACACGTAACAATACAAATTGGTTAGTGTTGATACCATCTCGTTCTTCTTTCCACGTTTTACCTTGATAGCCGTCACTATTATACCAGTAACCACCACCATCTTCGGTACTTGATGCTTCGTTGAATACGCCACCTGGAATTGAGTCACTTAAACTAGCCCATTGTGATGATGTAGTATCACGCATACACACATCGCCGTCGGCTGTTTGCATAAGGTTACACATTAAGTCTTCATCGTAATCCCACGAATCTTGAATTTGTGCACGGTCACGATCATAAAAGGTCATACCGTATTCTTTATCATAGCTAGATGCCATGAAGATATAACCGCGACCATCATTAAATTCAGTACCGTAATCGATATCGATACCGTATTCTTTTGCTCCACCTTCAGTGCTTTCGCCACCGCGCGCTTTAAAAGAAAAACCTTCTTTATCTTGTTGGGTAATAATGTTTACTACACCAGCAACAGCATCAGAGCCATAAGTTGCTGAAGCGCCACCAGTGATAACTTCAACTCTCTTTACTAGTCCTGATGGAACTGTCGATAAACTTACCATATTGCCTGAATATGAGTTTGAAACAACACGACGACCGTCGATCAACGTTAAAGTACGGCTAGTACCTAATTCACGTAAATCGATTGTAGAAAGACCTGTGCCTGATACTTGTGATTGTGAATTTGAATTACTAGTACCTTCAGAAATCTGTGGCAATTCATCGATAAGGATATCTGATAATGAGCCTATACCTGTATCTTCAATCGCTTCTTGATCCATTGTTGCTAATGGTGTTGCTACAGTGAAGTTTTCACGACGTAAACGCGAGCCAGTGACGGTAATTTTTTCATCGACTTCTTTTTTTGCGGTTTCATCTTCTTTTTCTGTAATTGATGTTTGATTGTTTGAGTTTTTTTCAATCTCTTGTTCTGATACTGCAAAAGCTTGTGCAGCAAAAGCCGAAACGCTGCTTAATATTGCTATAGTGATAATATTTTTTTTCATCACAACTCCCTTATCTTGTATATTCAAGTGTGGCTAATTATTAGTATTTCATTTATCTTTTTGCTCAAAGCTGGTCTTAGCTTTAATTTAACGCCCGCTGAACTGATAATATGAAGAGACATTTTTTGCTTTATTTAATCTCTAGCTCTTTTTATGGAAGATCACACAAATGCACAATCTGTAGGAAGTCGTTTATATATCTATTTAATATCTATTAAATAAATATAACTAATTTTCAATAAGTTATACTGGCCATTAGATTTTAATAATTTAGATAAAAACTACGATTTTAATTGGCAAGTTTGGTACAATTTATTAAAGAAATGACAAACATTTTCTTTAATTGATCATTTTCTCTGATAATAAAAATAATAGTCTATTCACAAAAAGTATTTAAACGCTTATGGTTTATGCAAATCCTTTAGGAGTCATTAAAAAATAAATGAAGGTCTGTCAATCCTACCGCATTGGTCGCTGTCAAATATTGCCGCAAGAGTATGCTATTCAATTTTCAGATTCTGAGAAGCAGTCGTTGCAACCCAAAATAATCGAAGTACTCAATTACTTAGCCCTGCATTACCCACGTATTATTCCGCGTGATGAACTTATTGAAAATATTTGGCTTGGCAATGCCTATGTAGGTGAAAAAGCGCTAACCAATACCATTTGGCATTTAAGACAAAATTTAAACGCTGCCACTGATGAAACCGATGTTATAGAAACCATCAGAAAAGTGGGCTATCGATTACTAGTTGAGCCTGAATTTGACACTGAAGCTGATCATGCGCACAAATCAGCTGATGAAAGCACGCCGAAACCGAGCCTAGAAAATAAAGCAGAACTCCCAGCAGGCCATCGCCATGTACTTAATAATATGCAGCGCACTTGGAAAGACTTCATTCCCCATTACTTAATTGTACTGACCATTGTTTTTAGCTTTGGTTATTTTTATGAAAATAGTCAAAAAATTTCAGCCCCTGAAATTGAAAAAATTACCAAGGCCCCCGGCAGTGAATTATTTGCTTCCCCTTCTCCTGACGGCCGTTATGTGGTTTATCGCTGGCACAAAACCGATGACAGCAAAAATTTATATATGCAAGATACCCATCAACCTGAGCTTAAAGCTAAGCAGCTGACTTTTGATAGAGAAAGCGAAAAATTATCGGTATGGGATCAAACCGGAAAATATTTATTTTTTGCCCGCAGAGGCACTAATTTTTGCGACTTAATAAAACTCAATGTCACTACCGGCCAAGAAAAAAAATTAACCGATTGCCCTGCCGAGGGGGGATATTATTATTTAGATATTTCGCCTGACAATAACACCTTGGCTTTTCATGGTCATCTAGCACCAGCAAAAGATGCAGGGGTTTACTTTTTAGCATTAAATAATGATATCGCTAAACCCATAAGATTTTCATGTAGTGACAACTGTGGTTATAGAGATCGAGATATGGCTTTTGCCCCTGATGGCGAACACATTGCCGTTTCAAGGCGCTTTAATCGCTTTGATGAAAATATTTTCCTTGTCAATATCAACACTAAAGAAGAAATACAGCTAACCGAAGGTGAAGAAGATATCGTCGGTTTCACTTGGCACCCCAGTGGCGACTATCTTGTTTACGCAACCCAACGAGCCGATGTCCGCGCCGGTTTTATTCTTAACATTCATAACAAAGAAATTACTAAATTAGGCATTGAAGGTTTTAGTTACCCTGAAATAGCCAAACAAAGTGGCCAGCTCTATTATCAGCAACGTAAAGAGAAATATTATATCGCCAGTATTCAGCTCGATGATAAAATTGCCGCGAGCCCTTTTCCGGTGATCCAGTCAGATTATAATCATCATTACCCTGATTATTCCGCAGTCAGTAAAAAAATTGCTTATGTCTCTAATGAATCTGGCTTTTATGAGCTTTGGCAGTCAGATATCAATGGCGAAGAGCGCGAACAATTAACCTATTTAAATAAAAGTATCCGTTACCCAAAATGGTCGCATGACGGCACCAAAATAGCGTTTCTTGGCCCTGCAGAAAATGGTGCTGGTGATAAACTTTATGTTTTTGACACTGTAACTAAAAAGCTTAGCGTGGTAGAGAGTCCTTATAATAGGCACAACCATCCCTCATGGAGCTTTGATGATAGTGCCATTATTTCTTCCGCTTTTAACGTTGAATATGAAGACCTATACCAATTTAGTTTAGCTGATGGCACTACTAAAAGATTAACCACTGATGGTGCTTTCTATGGCATTATGATCTCACCAACCACGCTGCTTTACACTAAAGATGCTGAATACGGTTTATGGCAAAAAGAGCTAGATGAAAATAGCCCATCAACCAAAAAGGTCAGTGCTAAAATATTCAGAACCTTATATAGTTGGAATTATCAAGATGGCGGCGTTTATTTTAGAACAAACAAAAATGGCAACCATCACATATCCTATTATGATTTTTCGACAAAAGACCTGACGCCGATTGTAAGACTGCCTGCACGTACCTTTAAAAGTTATGGTGCATTAAGTTTAATACCTGAAAGTAAAACATTGTTATTCACCAGTGCTTTATATCCGCAATCTGATATTAAACGCTTAAGTCATCCTTTATTACATTAATTGTAAAATCCTTAAGGTGTTAATATTTCAGAAGTATTAACACCTAAATATATATTCACTCAACTATTTTTGAATATTAGAATATAAACCCTGCTTCGCCTAACCATTGAATAGCTTGCCTTTCATCGCTAAAGGCTTGTCGAACAAAGTTTCCTTCCTGCTCCACGATCATAGTTTCGATATAGTACTTTTTAACCATAGAAGTCGTATAAACATGAGCGGCCCTGTGCAAATTATGCGCTAAGCACCACTTTACTAATTCACTCATAACGGGCGTTACTTCTGTCGCACCTAAGTTCCAATCGTCAAGATAAACAAGATGCCCCCACGGTTTGCCTGTTAATGGTAATGCGGTTTGAATAAAGTCATTTTTAAAGGCGATTGCCGTCTCTTCATTCCATGAATCAGATAATCGAGCAATAACAATATTATTAGATAAATTAATTGAAAAAGTACCGTGAGGTGGAAATTCTATCATGGTTTATTTAAACCTCATTAGAGTAAAAATTATTAAATACACAACTTAGCCATTACTAACTATAGACTAAACTAATCTCAACTTGCCTTATAAAAAACTTAATCCATTGAAATATATTAAAATTAGTTAGCGTTCTTAAAGTCGTCAAATAATACTCAGCATAAATTAATTTCGCCTTGCTGTTTTAATCTCTCTTTTATATCGTTTTCATATCAGTTTTTTGTTGATGCTCTATTTAAGCCTAATAGGAATTGTTAGCTTTAAGGCACGACCTAACTATTCAAGTACCAATATGAAAAATAGAATAATAATATTATTGTGGTTACTTAGCTTTACTGCGCTAGCAAAGCCGTTACCCATCGAATATTTTGCTAAACAATCACAATTTAAAAGCATCAAGCTTTCACCTGACGGTAAGTACTTTGCAGCAACCGTACCTAAAGAAAAAAAGACCATATTAGTGGTAATAGATAGAGCTAAAATGAAGTCAGTCAGCAACTTAGCGTTTGGTGATAATGAGCATGTCAGCACCTTTTTTTGGGCGAATAATGAACGGCTGGTATTTAGCAAAAATTACCAACGTAGTTCTCAAGAAAAGAAAACCAGTAAAGGCGAAATTTACGCTGCCAACTTTGATGGTTCAAATATGGTACAGCTATTTGGTACCACCTTTAAACGCCATAAAAAGTCGACACGCCGTTCAGATAAACTAATGGGTAAAGTTATTCATAGTATTCCAACTGATGACCACCACATACTGGTGCGCGCCAAACGACTTGGTAGTGATTACGATAATCCGATAAAAATTTATAAAGTGAATATTTACGATCGCAAACGCGAGTTCATCACCGAAACACCTTTTGGCAATATGAGCCTAGTAATAGATGCGCAAGGCCAGCCTTTTATCGCCAGTGGCAAAAACCGAGCGGGTAAGGCACACAAATACTTTTTTATTGATGAAAAGTGGCAAAAAATTAACGACGAAAATGATTTAAGCAAATATAGCTTTTTAAGTTTAAATAAAGACGCCACCAAGCTTTACTTAACCCGCTCAGTTAAAGGCCATACCAAGGGGCTTTATCAATACGATATAGAAAGCAAAGCGATTAGTTTGCTGTTCAATCACCCCATTGTCGATATTGCCGGCTATATTCGTGAACCCGTCAGTAATACTATTATTGGCGTAAAAACCATTTTAGCTGGTGTTGAATACCATTATATCGATAAGCAGAATAGCTTCAGTAAACTACACCAGCAACTTGTCGCCACCTTCCCTAAACATGAAATTACCCTCACCGCCAATAGTCTTAACGATAAGGAAATGGTGGTGAAAATTAAAAGTGATCAAAACCCTGGCGAATATTATTTATTTGATCAATACAAACGTACCATCAACTTTCTGATCAGTGCAAAGCCTTGGCTGAAACCTGAGCTAATGATGCCCAGAGCAGCGATTTCGTTTAACGCCCGCGATGGCCAGAAAATACATGGTTATCTAACCCTACCAGAACTAACTACTGCCGATACTCCGCTAATAGTTGACGTACATGGCGGCCCTTTTGGTGTTTACGACAGTTGGCTGTTTAATACTGACGCACAAATGCTCGCCAATAATGGCTTTGCAGTATTACAAATTAATTTTAGAGGCTCTGGTGGCTTTGGTAAAAAATTTAAAGAAAGCGCTTATTTAAAACGCAGTACTTTAATACAACACGACATTATTGACGGAACTCGCTGGGCACTGGCTTTAGACAACATCAGCGACAACAAAGTATGTATTATTGGTGGTAGTTTTGGTGGTTATTCAGCATTAATGGCACCATTAATTGAACCTGCACTTTATAAGTGTGCAATACCACGTTATGGGCCGTACGATTTGGTTTATCAAATGACCCACGCTGACTATATCAGCAAAGACTCAGTATCGGTTGGCGCAATGGAAAAATACGGTGATAACGAAGAAATTTGGCAACAGCAGTCACCCATTACTTATATAGATAAATTAAAAACGCCGTTATTTATTGTTACTGGCGGCAAAGATACCCGCGTACCACCGCAAAGCGCGCTGAATTTAAAAGCCGCGTTAGACAAGCGTAATATCGCTTATCAGTGGCTATATAAAGAAAAAGAAGGACACGGTTTTATCAATCCTGAAAATAAAATCGAGCTTTATCAGAAAAGCTTAGCCTTTCTAAATCAGCATCTTGGTGACTAAATTAAGCTTCGCTCAAACATACCGTTTTGCCTATATCAAAAAAAACAAAACGGTAATGCTTATTTTAACGTTCAGTATTCCAACTAAAAAAGTACGCACCTAGTAATAAAAAGCCAATACTCATGCCGCCAAGAATAGTTAAGTGATAGCTAATATCAGCCAAACTTGCCCCTTCGGTAATTATTTTACGCGCTGCCGAAACTATATGTGTTAATGGCAGAAAGTCGGCCAAAACCTTAATCGCATTAGGCGCACTTTCTAAGCTAAACCATACACCAGAAAGTAGCATCATTGGCCACGAGGTTAAATTTAATAAGCCGCCGATCAGCTCTTCACTTTTGCTACGACTTGCCACTAACAAGCCCATAGCTAATAAACTAAATGCGCCTAACATACCTACTAAGAATAAGTCGATGTAGCTGCCAAGCATGTAAAAATCAAATAACATGTCACAGCCAATATAAACGACACTTGACATAAACAGCACAATAAAAAGCCGTGAAAACAGTTGCGCAGAAACAAACTCTAATGAAGTTAACGGCGTTGCTTTTAAGCGTTTTAAAACGTGATTCTTACGATAACGTACAATCACATATCCTACGCCAAATAAGCAACTGAACATCATATTCATGCCTAAAATACCCGGCAATACCCAGTCAATATAACGAATGGCTTCGCCTTGGGTTACCCCTTTGGCAAAAGCTTGATGCTGCGCTAAAAATATTTTTTCAACAAAGTAACTTTTCGAGGAGTTTTCATTAACCCAATACTGCTGCTGGGCAAAGTCGACAACAAAATCAATTTTATGCTGATCAAGCTTTATTTTTGCTTGCTCTAGGTTTTGGTAGTCAACAAAGTCGATATAACGGGTATCAACAAAAGATGATTTCGTTTGAGCAAGGTCGATAACCCCCACTTGATAAACCGGTTTACCATCACCTGAAAATACCAGCGAAAAACCAACCAACAAAAGCACAGGGAAAAACAAGTTCCAACCAAGGGAAGACTTATCACGAAAAAACTCAATATTACGGGCTTTAACGACCGCAAAAAAACGGGTGAAGTTCATTGGTTACTCCCTTAATGAATGGCCGGTAAGTTTAAGAAATAAGTCATCTAAATTAGCTGACTTAACATGAAGGCCTTGTAAAGATATTTGCTTTTGCATTAATAAGGCTAAGGTTTGCTCAACATTTTGACTTTCAATTTCCACGCGATCTTCTTGCACTTTCCAGCCATTATCTTCAATAAGGTTTTGCTCAACATGAGCCAGAGGCAAGTAAATAAATATATTTTCAAAATGTTGGTCAAGTAGCTCTCTTGGGGTTCCCGAGGCAATAATTTGTCCGCGGTCCATAATCACAATATCGTCGCAAAGTTGCTCGGCTTCATCCATATAATGGGTAGTTAAAATAACAGTTTTATTTTTCGCTTTGATATTCTTAATAAGTTGCCAAAAATTTCGGCGTGCTTGAGGATCTAACCCAGTAGTGGGTTCATCTAAAAAGACAATGTCAGGGTCGTTAATTAATGCTAAGGCCAATAATAAACGCTGACGTTGGCCCCCTGAAAGTTTGCGGTTATCGCGATTAAGAAAATCGCTTAAATCACACAACTGAATTAATTCATCTATTGGCAAAGTATGCTGATAAAAAGCAGCAAATAACGATAAAGTTTCTTTAACTGTTAAAAAGTCTTGCAGTGCGGTGTGCTGAAATTGAATACCAATTTTAGCCACCATAGAATCATCTAAAGGCTTATCTTGATAATAAATGGTGCCACTACTTGGTGAAATTATACCTTCCAGCATTTCTATGGTGGTGGTTTTTCCTGCACCATTAGGACCTAACAAACCAAAGCAATGGCCTTGTTTTATATTAAAACTAATGTTGTTTACCGCAATAACATCTTGATAAGTTTTGCATAATGCTTCAACCGTGATAACTGGTTGCATGCTCACTTCCTCTTTTTTCACCGTTTATACCTAACCATCTGCACTCACTTATATTTAAGTTGGCTATTGTAGCGAGTCTGGTAAAGCAAAGGAATCTGCAAAACCAATCTACCTAGCTACTTTTTATTATTGATGGTAACAAAAAAACACAAATAATAATAATTCTCATTTGCATTAGTGTATTTTATCTCTTATCTTAGTATCTGTATTAAAAAATTAGCTACGCAGACTTACCTAGGAGTTAAAAATGAATACTAACCTTATGCAATACCAGCAAGAAAACACAGCGAAAGTGGAGATTTCAGCCGGCGTTTTGGCTTCTTTGATCAGCTCAGGTTTATTAAAAGTTGCCCAGTGCAAATGCTTAGATGCCAACGCGAAGCATGTTTTATGGCAATCATTACTTGTTAGCAGTATCGCAGCGGAGTAAATGACATGGAAATAATTGCAACGAAACAAAGCAATACCATTGAATTGTGGCTAGGCCAGTTAATGCAAAGCTATGCACAATCGCCGAGTAAACGCCTTGCTCAACTCATTTATTATTATGTACTACGCTGAAGTGCACAGTCGCTACATAATAATCAAACGGCAAGCACTAGAAATAGCCAAAACATCAACGGCTACGATGACAGTTATCATTACACCAGTATGCAAAAATATTGGCATTGGGTGGTAACAACAAGCAAGTAGTTAATAAACCGGATGACCAAGATAAATAGCCACACTGACCTTTTATAGCAGTGTTAATGAATATTTTAATTTATTAATGCTTCTGACGAATGTTTACTTACATAATCAACAAGGTAAGTATTTAAGGCTTTTTTTCCTGTAAAACCAAATTGTTGACAAACTGCAGCGATGGATTTTTTTTGGAGAATGCGGGTAATAAGTACTAAAACCTCAGGCGAATATTTTTGCTGACAGTGTAATATTAACCAACGATGCAAAGCATAAACACACGAGCTATAAAGTCGGGTTTTATGGCTAAAATCAACTACCGACTTTTTATCGCTGGCAGTTAATAAAGGAAGCAGAGCTTCAGGGCTAGCATGTAGTATTTTCCATACCAGTTTAGCGGGTAAGTGCTGATATTCATCGGTGAGTAAATAATCAAATTGTTGATAAAATAACTGAGTGATTGTTTGCATCAAGGCAGTAGCTTTTTCATTTAAGCCTTGTAGAACTAACGCTGAATTTTCGCCACTAGCCTTATCTTGACTAAAACCTATTCGAGCAAGTTCAAAACCGCCCTGTAACCAAAAGCCTAACAATGAGTGGTTTACGCCAAAGCTGGCACCGATAAAGTCAAAACCTTGATGGCGGGCATAAGCAGATATTTTCGCTAAAAATTCACCACCAATCGCTTTTGACTGTAACTGAGGATGCACAGCAATACGCATCACCCGTAAATAACGATAATTAAACGCGCTTTCTATACCGCAATGAGTAAATAAAGATTGCGGTAAGAATTGGTTTTTTAAACGGCGCTGGCTGGTTTTAACGGCTTGTACTTCATCAACCGAGCACTGCCCTTCGGTTAATAGCATAGCCACTGCTATCACCCTTTCGCCTTGCAAAAACGCGGCAGTTTTTATTTGTTCATTATCAAGTAATTGCTTTAAGTCACTTGGACTGGTTTGATAGTGAGCTGTTACCAAGGTGGCAAAAATTTGTGCTAATAATGCCTCGTTATTTAATAACTGCTGGCCAGAAAACAACTTAAATTCGAAAGCATTTTCCTTGGTTTTATTATCAGGGAAGTTGTTAACTACATGGCTAACATCAGCTAATTCAGCATTGAGTAAGCAGCTTTTAAAAATAAAGCTTTCTAGAGGATCATGCGCTGCCCATCGAATGGGCTGATGGAGTGAGCATTTTTGCCAATTTGGTTTCAAAGTATCTAAGGTTTTATAAAACTTTAAGGTAAAGCCACGCCCTGCTCCTTCATAACCATGAACGGTCGATGAAAATACCACCCGATGATAACGTGTAACTAGCTTTTCCAATAAATAAACCGGCAAGCCTGCTGCCTCATCAACCAGCACTAACGCTGGTGACGTATCACTTTCCAGTAAATGATCTATCGCCAAAAACTCAACACTGCCATTTGAGTGAATAAATTTATCTTTGTGCAAGTTGCCATCAGGAAGGCCACGGTGAAGTTGCTCGAAAAAAACATTCAATGACGATAAATTTGGCGCGGTAATGACAATGCGAATAGCTTGATTAGCACTGTTCAGTATTTGGCAACATGCCAATGCCAGTGCGGTTGACTTTCCTCGACCTCGGTCAGCCGTTAAAACTAAAGGTCGGTCGCGGTGCCCCTTAAGTACCTTAATGATTTTTGCAACCGCTTGTACTTGCTCTTCATTGCCATAGGTTAATGGCTGCTCACTGATTAATGACGAAGAGCGCACATTTGTAACTAACTGAACAGGCTCTGAAGTTTTACTTTTTGCTAAGTCAGGAAGTTTACCCTGCGCAATGATTTCTTGTTCAAGCAAGTAATTTTCAGTATTAAAGCTAAGTAAAGAAAGTAAGCGTTCAATAAATAAAGAATCGGTCGAATTATTTAAAACCACCACCATAACACCACCTGCGGCGATTGTGCCCGAGAGTGCTGCTAATGCCTCTATATCAAACTGACTATCACAAAATACTAGCCCGTGATTTTCAGTCCCGAGTAGGCGCCGATAAGTTTGACGAGTGATTGTTGCGGGGAAGTTTACATTATCAGAAAATACTTGTCGGCTATTAACACTATGCGCAATTTCCTGAACGTTAACGCTGAAAAAACCAGCCTCAACGAGCAGATTTTTGGCCCAATTCTCTTCACCTTTCAAAAGTAATAGGCTGCGATGGCGATTTTTCAGCAACTGACTTTGCAGTTGGGTAAACCATGAAGAGAAGTGCAAATTGATAACCAACAAATAAAAGTAGAAAAAAGACTAGTTTAGCAAGCAATGTTAAAAATCTGAACTAAACTCTTAAAAACTCAAAATCAACATTTAAATCCACAAATTAACTAGGGTAAATTTTTAAAACATTGATCTGGATCAAGAGCAAATGCTCGATTAATGTCACAATTAACCACAATTAATTACATGTTTAGAGAACATTATGAACGAAGTGAAATCTGATGACACTCAACGCAAGCATGAGCGCAATACCTTCATGTTTTTAGCGGTATTTTTAGCTCCTATTCTTTCTGTTGCCATTGTTGGCGGATTTGGTTTTATGATTTGGATCAGCCAACTTTTGTTTGGACCACCAACCTCTTAGGTTTTGCCGAAAATGGAAACGATTAAAAATCCGTCTAGAAGAGGCTTGTTTCGAGGTAAAATCCGTCACGAGCAAGCATTAAGGCTCCCTTGGGTGATTAGCGAAGCAGCTTTTACGCAAGACTGTAACCAATGCGAAGACTGCTTAAGCGCTTGTGAAACAAATATTATTGTTCGCGACCAACAAGGCTTTCCAAAGATAGATTTTAGCCGTGGAGAATGTACCTTTTGCAATGCCTGTATCGACATTTGTGAAAAGCCACTTTTTAAAGAAGATAAAACCGCTCAGCCATGGCCTGCACAAATAAACATTTCAGATAAATGCTTAGCTGCCAACAATATTTACTGTCAAAGCTGCCAAGATGTTTGTGAGACTCGAGCGATTCGTTTTCAATTTAAAGATTCCAGCATTCCTCAACCAAAACTTAACTTAACCGATTGCACTTCATGTGGCGCTTGCATAGCAACCTGTCCACAAGATGCGATTAAATTCATTGACGAAAGAGAAACTCCTTATGTTTGAGCAAGCAGTTAACGCTGAACAAAAAGATACTGAATACCATGTCGCCAGCTTTGTTGCTCATGCTATACCTGCGAACCTTGAAGAAGTTCAACAGGCTATATCGCTAGTTCCTGGAGCTGAAATACACGCTACCAGCGACATAGGCAAAATTGTATTCACTATAGAGGCCGCCAGCCAAAAAATTATTGGCCGCCTAATCGACGAAATAAGACACCATGCTGGGCTGCTCAATCTTGCTCCGGTATACCATCAGTTTTTAAATGAAGAATCAAACCAATAAAAGAAGAAGGTGAGACTATGACGCTCAATCGCCGAGAATTTATCAAAGCAAACGCCGTTGCTGCTGCAGCAGCTGTAGCAGGGGTTTCAGTACCTGTAACAGCTTCAAACTTAATCACTAGCAGTGATATGACCAAACTCAAATGGGACAAAGCTCCTTGCCGCTTTTGTGGTACTGGCTGTAGTGTTAACGTTGGGGTTATGGATGGAAAAATTGTTGCTACCCATGGTGATATTAAATCGCCTGTTAACAAAGGTCTTAACTGTGTTAAGGGCTACTTCCTATCAAAAATAATGTACGGAAAAGACCGCTTAACCACGCCATTATTAAGAATGACCAATGGTCAATACGACAAAAACGGTGATTTCACACCGATTTCTTGGGACAAAGCTTTTGACGTAATGGCAGAAAAAGCCAAAGCAACCTTAAAAGCAAAAGGCCCAACCGCTGTGGGTATGTTTGGTTCAGGACAATGGACCGTACAAGAAGGTTATGCTGCTGCTAAACTAATGAAGGCTGGTTTTAGAACCAACAACATTGACCCAAATGCTCGTCACTGTATGGCTTCTGCTGTTGGTGGTTTTATGCGTACCTTTGGTATCGACGAGCCGATGGGTTGTTATGACGATATTGAAGCCGCTGATGCTATGGTACTTTGGGGCTCAAACATGGCAGAAATGCATCCAATTTTATGGACGCGTGTTACTGACCGTCGTTTAAGTGCACCGCATGTAAAAGTTGCAGTACTTTCTACTTTTGAACATCGTAGTACTGACCTTGCTGATAACAGCATGATTTTTACTCCGCAAACTGATTTAGCGATTTTAAACTTCATCGCTAACTACATTATTCAAACTAAGCGCGTTAACAAAGACTTTGTTACCAAGCATACTAATTTCAGACAAGGTAATACTGATATTGGTTATGGCTTGCGCCCTGAGCATCCGTTAGAGCAAAAAGCTAAAAACAACGGTAAAACAGCAGGTGGTTCATCAGAAATCAACTTTAAGCAATACGCTAAATTTGTAAGTACCTACACTGCCGAATATACCTCTAAGCTTTCAGGTGTTCCAGTTGCCAACCTTGAAGCATTAGCTGAGCTATATGCGGATCCAAAAATTAAAGTAACCTCTTTTTGGACCATGGGCTTTAACCAACATACTCGTGGTGTATGGGCAAACAACCTTGTTTATAACATTCACTTGTTAACCGGTAAAATTTCTACTCCAGGTAATAGCCCGTTTTCATTAACAGGCCAACCTTCAGCTTGTGGTACAGCACGTGAAGTTGGTACATTCTCACATCGCTTACCAGCAGACATGGTTGTAGCTAATCCTAAGCATCGTGCAATTGCCGAGAAAATTTGGGATTTACCTGAAGGCACTATTCCGCCAAAACCTGGTTATCATGCAGTTTTACAAAACCGTATGCTTAAAGACGGCAAGTTAAACTTCTATTGGGTGCAATGTAATAACAACATGCAAGCTGCGGCGAATATTAATGAAGAAGTTTACCCAGGTTACCGTAACCCAGAAAACTTTATTGTAGTTTCAGACCCATATCCTACCGTTACCGCGCAAGCAGCTGACTTAATTTTACCAACCGCTATGTGGGTAGAAAAAGAAGGCGTATATGGTAATGCTGAGCGTCGTACTCAAGCTTGGTACCAAATGGTTGAAGCACCACAAGGCGCCAAATCAGATTTATGGCAACTAGTAGAATTCTCTAAACGCTTCAACATTGAAGATGTTTGGACTGAAGAATTAATTGCTAAGAAGCCTGACGTTCGTGGTAAGACTTTATATGACGTACTTTATAAAGACGCTGAAGCAGGTAAATTCCCATTAAGTGAAATCCCTGATGATCGTTTAAATGATGAATCACGCGACTTTGGTTTCTACTTACAAAAAGGCTTATTCGAAGAATATGCAGCCTTTGGTCGTGGACATGCACATGATTTAGCACCATACGAGAGATATCATCAAGAACGCGGTTTACGTTGGCCGGTAGTTGACGGTAAAGAAACCAAATGGCGCTTTAAAGAAGGCTCAGATCCTTATGTTAAAGCAGGCACTGACTTTGAGTTTTATGGTAAGCCTGATGGCCGTGCAATTATTTTTGCTCTGCCATATGAACCTGCCGCCGAGTCTCCTGATGAAGAATACGACATGTGGTTATCAACTGGCCGTGTATTAGAACATTGGCATTCAGGTTCAATGACTCAACGTGTACCTGAGTTATATAAAGCAATGCCTGACGCGTTACTTTATATGCATCCCGACGATGCTAAAGCACGTCAAATGCGCCGTGGCGACTTAGTGAAAATTGTTTCTCGTCGTGGTGAAGTACAAACCCGTGTTGAAACTCGTGGCCGTAATAAGCCGCCAAAAGGCTTAGTTTTCATGCCTTGGTTTGACGCAAGCCGTTTAGTAAACAAGGTAACTTTAGATGCAACCGATCCGCTATCTAAAGAAACTGATTACAAAAAATGTGCTGTTAAAGTAGTGAAGGTATAGGAGAGAGCTAATGAACAATTTTAAAAACAACTTAACAAGTTTACTTAAAAAAACTTTGGTTCTAGCGGTACTATTTTCGCCTATTTCAGCAATGGCTGTAGAGTCGAATGAAGTAGCAACCTTACGTGACCAAACCAGTATTGATGAACAAAAAACACCAAATGTTATTCCTAAAGTTGATAATAAGGATATTAAGCAAAGCCGTAACTATCCGATGCAACCACCAGTAATTCCTCATTCAACGAGAAATTACTACATCAACTTAAACAATAACAAGTGTATGTCTTGTCATAGTCGTCAACAAACTGAAAAGTCACAAGCTCCTATGGTAAGTGTGACCCATTACATGGATAGAGACGGTAATTTCTTAGCTGAAATTTCACCTCGTCGTTATTTCTGTAATCAATGTCATGTAACTCAACTAGATGCAAAACCGCTGGTTGAAAATAACTTCATTGATATGCACAGTTTGATGAAACAAAAAAAAGCTGATGAGAAGTAGAGGCGCAAATGAAAAATATACTTAAAATTGGCTGGCAAACACTGAGAAAACCAAGCGCATACTATAGCTTAGGTGCTTTAGTGATTGGTGGTTTCATTGCAGGGATTATTTTCTGGGGTGGTTTTAACACCGCTTTAGAAGCAACCAACACCGAAGAGTTTTGTATTTCATGTCATGAAATGGAAAACAACGTTTACGAAGAGTTGAAAACTACTATTCACTTTTCAAACCGTTCTGGTGTAAGAGCAACTTGTCCTGATTGTCATGTTCCCCATAAATGGACTGACAAAATAGCACGGAAAATGCAGGCGTCTAAAGAAGTTTGGGGCATGCTATTTGGCACTATCGATACCCGCGAGAAGTTTCTTGCTCATCGTCGCCAGCTTGCTCAAAATGAATGGACCCGCTTAAAAGCAAATGACTCACTTGAATGTCGTAATTGCCATAACTTTGACTACATGGACTTTACCGAACAAAGTCCACGTGCTTCTAAGCAGCATTCAACGTCGTTAGCAAGTGGTGATAAAACCTGCATTGATTGTCATAAAGGTATCGCTCATGAGCTGCCAGACATGAAAGGTGTTGAAGGTTGGGACTAACTTTGCACGTTAATTAAGCACTTAAACAAACACCTCGTATTTACGGGGTGTTTTTTTATCTAAGGGTTTATTTTTTTCGAAAAAATTTGCTAAAATTTAATTGAAAAAAGTTTGTTTCTTTTCTATGTTCAAAGAATGAACAATTTCACATTATCGAAAAAAGAGGACTCATATGAGCATAAACTCAGTAGATAACATTCGCAATAATGATGATCCTTCGGATTATGAAAAAGATTTACCTGATGGCGAAGTAGCAAGCAAAAATGCGAAGCTACATAAGCGCCTTGATGATTTAATGGAAGAAAAAAGGTTAAAAGAATTATTAGAAGGAACCGATGACGATTGGGATCTTTAATCTAACTCTGGTAATTTCACCTTAGTAATTTAAATGTTCATCATTTTCCAAGGTTGGTGAGTAGTTCATGGATTAAAGTCGATTATCTTCACTTTAATTAATCCGTGCTAATGTATTACAATACTTGGTATTTTCGTGGTAAGGCGCTCGCCTATAACGGCCATGTTGTAATACAGCTCACCAAACTTTAACGACCTCCACCGTACTTAATTATCACCTTAAGTGATTAGCCGCGTTCTATGCGTTAATCACCTTTTTTGGGTATTGGTTAATACCGTAAAACTGCTACAATAGTTTTTTTTGTTATTACTCCCTCCATTATGACCTTATTTGAAAAAATTCGTTGTTTACTAACCTTTGGTCAAGGCGTCGCCCTGCCCTTACCCGCAATATCAGCAGACACTCAGCCGTTAACTTTATTTAAGCAATGGTTTGACGATGCTAATCAGTCAGGTATTTTGTTACCTGAATCAATGTCAGTAAGTACCTGCTCAAGCGATGGCCAACCAAGCTCTCGTATGGTATTGCTAAAAGACTATGATGAAGATGGTTTTGTTTTTTACACAAACTTTGGTAGCCGAAAAAGCCACGAGTTGATGGAAAATAACAACGTCGCCTTATTGTTTCACTGGAATGTACTGCAACGCCAAATTCGTATTGAAGGGACTGTAGAACGAGTATCGGCACAACAGGCTCGTGAATACTTTCATAGTCGTGATCGTGGCAGTCAAATTGGCGCTTGGGCTTCAAAGCAGTCAAATAAGCTGGAATATCCGCAAGAGTTAAAAGAAAGAGAGCAATACTTTAAAAATAAGTTTGCTGGCGCAGAAGTTCCTTTACCTGAGTTCTGGGGTGGCTGGCGCGTCAAACCACGTTATATTGAATTTTGGCAGGGAAGAGCAAGTCGTTTGCATGACAGAGTATGCTTTGAGCAGCATGAAGGTAACTGGCAACAGTTTAAGCTTCACCCCTAAACTAAGCTATAGCTAAAAATTTAAATTGAAATTGAAGTTGAAGTTAATTAGCTAAACAGCCAGAAAAAGAAAACAAAAAAAGGGACAGTTAATGTCCCTTTTTAGTTTTGAAAGCTTAACTGATTAAGCTTTCAATTATCCAACTAAGGCAAGCAATATACCCGCAGCAACCGCTGAACCTAATACACCAGCCACGTTAGGGCCCATAGCATGCATCAGTAAGAAGTTATGTGGGTTAGACTCTAAACCAACTTTATTGGCAACACGTGCTGCCATTGGCACTGCTGATACACCTGCCGCGCCAATAAGTGGGTTGATAGGCTCTTTCGATAGCTTATTCATTACTTTAGCCATTAATACGCCAGAAGCAGTACCAATAGAGAAAGCAACAGCACCAAGGCCTAAAATACCTAAGGTTTCAACATTTAAGAACGCTTCTGCACTAAGTTTTGAACCAACACCTAAACCTAAGAAAATAGTAGTGATGTTAATTAATTCATTTTGTGCGGTTGAACTTAAACGGTCAACTACTCCTGACTCACGCATCAAGTTACCCAAACAGAACATCCCTACTAAAGGTGTTGCCGCCGGTAAAAAGAAGATGGTCATCAGTAAAACACCTAATGGAAAAATAATTTTTTCAATTTTAGTTACAGGGCGTAATTGTGCCATTTCAATTTTGCGTTCATCTTGGGTTGTTAATGCACGCATAATAGGTGGCTGAATAATTGGAACTAGCGCCATATAAGAATACGCAGCAACCGCAATCGCACCTAATAACTCCGGCGCTAACTTAGAAGCTAAGAAAATAGCCGTAGGGCCATCAGCACCACCAATAATAGCGATAGCTGATGCATCCTTTAAGGTGAACTCAATACCAGGGATAGAGTTAAGCGCAATAGCACCAAACAAAGTAGCAAAAATACCAAACTGAGCTGCGGCACCTAATAATAAAGTTTTAGGGTTAGCAATTAAAGCACCAAAATCGGTCATGGCACCAACGCCCATAAATATTATCAAAGGGAAGATACCAGTATCGATCCCTGCATAATAAATATAGTGTAGTAAGCCACCAACTTCAGAAAATCCTGATACTGGAATATTGGTTAATATCGCACCAAAGCCCATTGGCAATAATAATAATGGCTCAAAGTTTCTCGCAATGGCTAAATATAGTAAGCCACAACCAACCAACATCATGATCACTTGGCCTAACTCAAAGTTAGCTAAGCCGGTTGATAGCCATAAAGTATGTAACGAATCCATTATTTCACCTATGACAAGCTAAGAAGCGGTGAACCAACGGCAACAGAGTCACCTTCTTTGGTATGAATACTAACAATTTCACCACCTTTAACGGCGCGAATATCAGTTTCCATTTTCATTGCTTCCATCACGATTACTACGTCACCAGCTTCGACAACATCACCTTCACTCACTAATACTTTAAAAATATTACCGGCAAGTGGTGCATTTAACGTTTCCTCTGCTGATACTGTTGCTGATTGCTTCATCGCATCATCACCAGCAATCGGTGTAATATCTTCAATAGAGCCACCAGGCGCTACTACAACGTCATAAACTTTACCGTCGACACTCACGGCATAGTTTTCTTTTGCTGTTGCTTGTTGAGCTGCTGGTACTTCTTGAACAGGCTCAGCCGTAGGTACCGGCTCAAAAGCATCAGGGTTATTTCTGTTTTCAAGAAATTTCAAACCAATTTGCGGGAATAAGGCATAAGTTAATACGTCATCAATTACTTCATCAGCTAAAACAATATTTTTTTCTTTAGCTAGGCTAGTTAATTCAGACGATAAGTTATCAACTTCAGGCTCTAGCAAGTCAGCTGGACGACAAGTAATAGCTTCAGCACCATCAAGTACACGTGCTTGTAACGCTTCATCAACTTTATCAGCTGTAGCGCCATATTCACCTTTCAATACACCAGCAGTTTCTTTGGTGATTGACTTATAACGCTCACCCGTTAATACGTTAAGTACAGCTTGCGTACCTACAATTTGTGAAGTTGGTGTTACAAGAGGAATATAACCAAGATCTTTACGTACTTTTGGAATTTCAGTTAATACTTCATCAAATTTGTCAGCAGCGCCTTGCTCTTTAAGCTGGTTTTCCATGTTAGTTAACATGCCACCAGGTACTTGAGCGAGTAATATACGGGCATCAACACCTTTTAAGCTACCTTCAAATTTCGCATATTTAGCACGTACATCTCTAAAATAAGCAGCTACTTCTGTTAATTTATTTAAGTCTAAACCAGTATCACGTGCAGTCCCTTCAACCATAGAAACTAAAGTTTCAGTTGGTGAATGGCCATAGGTCATACTCATAGAAGAAATAGAAGTATCGATTACGTCAATGCCAGAATCGATTGCTTTCATTTGTGTAGCAATACTTAAGCCTGTAGTTGCATGGCAATGCAAGGCGATAGGTAATGAAACTGTTTCTTTTAGTTTACTTACCAATTCAGCAGCATCATATGGCTTAAGCAAGCCAGACATATCTTTAATACATAAAGAATGTGCCCCCATATCTTCAAGTTGCTTGGCCATTGTTAACCAGCCTTCAAGAGTATGCACAGGGCTTTCTGTGTAACTTAAGGTACCTTGC
The DNA here is from genome assembly GCA_947501935.1 of uncultured Alteromonadaceae bacterium. Taxonomy (GTDB): domain Bacteria; phylum Pseudomonadota; class Gammaproteobacteria; order Enterobacterales; family Alteromonadaceae; genus CANMXU01. The sequence continues at coordinate 1,569 of CANMXU010000007.1, read as the reverse complement.
GCATGAGCACCTACTTTAACAGCAGCTTTAATTGAAGTTTGTAAATTACGAACATCATTCATTGCGTCAAAAATACGGAAAACGTCAATACCATTAACATGAGCGCGCTCAACAAATTTCTCTACCACGTCATCAGCATAGTGACGGTAACCTAGAATGTTCTGACCACGAAATAACATTTGTTGCTTGGTTTTAGGCATCGCTTTTTTAAGTGCACGAATGCGTTCCCAAGGATCTTCACCTAAATAACGAATACAAGAGTCAAATGTAGCCCCACCCCAAGATTCAATTGACCAATAACCAATATCATCAAGTGTTGATGCTATTGGTAACATGTCTTCTAAACGAAGTCTTGTTGCTAATAAAGACTGGTGACCGTCTCTTAAGACGACTTCAGTGATACCTAGTTGCTTTGTCATGAGTGGCTCCTATTTATTTTGATGCTGTTGACGATATTTAGTAACCGCAGATGAAATTGCCGCAACAATGTTAGGTGATAAACCGCTAACAGATTGCTTATTTTTATTAGTTACACGTTGTGGAGTAGATTGAATAATTGGATCAGGGAATTTTTCCGCCAATGTTGCTAAAACGGTATTAATAAAAATAATTAATAGCCCTAAAAATGCAAAAACAAATACCATGCCGGCAAGCATCAAAGTACCTGCTTCAACAAATAACTCGTTTAAATGTTCCATTACAATTCTCAGTCTTAAAAATATATAATTAGAATAATCACTCCAATAGTCAAAGATCAATCAATATTTTCCATTTTCAGAAAAAAAACATCTAGTCAACCTCTAATAAAGGCTTATTTAGTTAATATGCAGTCTTTTTTAGACTTATTTAGTTCATTTATTTGTATGCAATAAGATTGTATACAATATGATATCCATGAATATTAAGTATTAGCTGCAAGAATGATATGATTGCATACAATATACAAGAATACAGTTTATGCATACCTACCGAATAATTACCCATAAAAGATAATAAATAACAAACCTGTAACGAGCATAATTTACCGTTATTGAAAGGTGTTATCTCTATAAATAGACTAAACGAAATAACTCCAAATAATCGTTAATTGACAAAAAAAGCTTTAGTTAAGTAAAGCTAGAATTAACCAATAAATCCTTTTTTAAGTTGCAGTTCAACAATGCTCCAAAGATCCCGCTTTTATTAAACAAAGGGATTTTGATTTCTAGTTTAATGACTCCTTATAATCAGTGGTTAATTCGCCTTACTAAGTAACTAAATACAAACGCCAACCTTCGGGCTAGATACAACAAGCAATACGCTTTATGCTTGAATATGATTACTTTGATCAGGCTAGAGCATGCTAATAAATGACAAAGCTAAATTTTAGGCATAAAAAAACCTAGCCGAAACTAGGTTTATTTACTCTCAAAGAGAATGTGGCGATTGCTCTAGGAATCGAACCTGCGACCGGATGAGGCTTAAACTTCGTAGCCGTATTTGCCAACTAGCTTCATAACAAGCTATTCCAAGAGCCCACATAGCTGTGTTCAATTAATTTTACTGAGATTTTAGGCATAAAAAAACCTA
>CANMXU010000006.1 GCA_947501935.1 uncultured Alteromonadaceae bacterium | reverse complement strand
AAAATCCAGTGACTTGTGATCACTGGATTTTGATCCGATTATTTTAAGAGTCAAGTCTTAACTGATCGGTGTTATCGCTCGTCGGGGCTTTATTTTGTCTGTTGTTCGTGATAACCGTGATGTAAATATATATTTGCTAACACAATTTTTGTTTAAGCCAAACTAACCTCTGTTAAGTTGTGTTAGTTTAATATCAATTAATCAAATACCTTCATCAGCCATTGACCATAATATCAGGTGTTTTTTGGTTTTACGGTTTTATTAGTGCCACGTCATTTATGTAAAGGAATTGCTCAATGTTTACCTTATTCATTCGTCGCTTATTTATTTGTTCAATATTTGTTTCTGCGCCGATAATGGCAGAGCCTGTTAAAAAAATCCTTATCATTGCCTCAAACCTTCATGATATGGGGGATAGTGAAAAACATGATGCGAGAAATAACCTATGGGAAGTTGCGCCGCCGTATCATGTTTTTGTTAGCCATGGTTTTGAAGTTGACTTTGTTTCTCCTAAAGGCGGAAATGTCCCCTTTATGATGGACCCATTAGGTATTAGTAGTTATACCATCAAATATGAAGGCTTTCTGGATAAAGCCAATCATTCATTTATGCCGAACGATATTGACCATAGCCAATATTGGGGAGTATATATTGGCGGCGGTTATGGGCCGTTATTTGATGTTGCTAATAACCAAGCGATACAAACACTGATTGCAAGTATTTATCAAGCAGGCGGTATTGTTGGCGGTGGTGGTCATGGTGCTGGTGCATTTGCCAATGTTAAGTTGACCAACGGCGAATTTCTTGTCAAAGGTAAACGTATTGCCGGTTTCCCTAATGAAACAGAGCAAGCTAAATCATGGGCAAAGCAGGGCACCTTATTACCCTTTTTAGTTGAAAATCAACTCAATAAAAACGGCGCTTTGGCGCAAAATAAGCAAACTTTAAAAGATAAAACCGAAGTAGTTATTGACCAGCGTATTGTATCAACCATGTTTTTACCTTCTGCGGCATTAGTGGCGAAAGAAATGATCTTGCTAAAAGAGCAATTAGCAGCAATGCCGTAGTAACAAGGCCTTAGTTTTACTATGGCTATTAAAACTATCTGCAATGCTTCATTGATATGCATCAACGAAGCGGTTTTTGTAACTTGCCGTTATTTACTGTAAACGTTACTTTAGTCACATTCTTCATTATAACTATTTGAGTTGCTATGACTGCGGTAAATATTAAATCGGTCGACTCGCCAAAAGAGTCACTTTATTATCAAGAACAAGCAAACGAAGTTGCTTTGTTTGATTATGCTTATCAGCACCAATTACCGGTATTAATCAAAGGGCCTACCGGCTGTGGTAAAACCCGCTTTGTTGCTCATATGGCTGAAAAACTGAATAAACCTTTATATACGGTAGCGTGTCATGACGACTTAACGGCAGCTGACTTGGTTGGTCGACATTTAATTGGCCCTGAAGGCACATACTGGCAAGACGGCCCATTAACACGTGCGGTAAGAGAAGGTGGCATATGTTACTTAGACGAAGTGGTAGAAGCGCGTAAAGATACCACTGTAGTTTTACATCCACTAGCTGATGATCGCCGGGTATTACCCCTTGAACGTACCGGTGAAATTTTAGAAGCAGCCCCAGGCTTTATGTTGGTTGTTTCATATAACCCGGGTTATCAAAATTTATTAAAAGGCATGAAGCCCAGTACGCGTCAGCGTTTTGTTGCGCTACGTTTTGATTACCCTGATGCAAAAGTTGAACAAGAAATTTTAATTAAAGAAGCCGGTGCTGACTCACATTTAGCCTTTAAATTAGTTGAATTAGCACAAGCACTGCGCCGCTTAGAACAAAATGATTTAGATGAAGTAGCCTCAACTCGCTTACTTATTTATGCCGCCCGCATGATTTCAAGTGGCATGAAGCCATTGGAAGTATGTCGTTGTTGTTTAGCTGAACCATTATCAGATGATCCGCAAACGGTTGCTGCTTTAATGGATGTGGCCAAAATTTATTTTGACGAATAATTCCTGCACGCTTTAGCTGAATAAGTTCGCTTATTCAGCTTTTTTTGCTTAATTTTTTATTTTAAATCTACCCGACTAATTTATCTCCAAGCCAATATAACCTAGCATTTATGAACACATCTTCTGCGATAGTAAATTCAACTATTGATAAAAAACTCCCCGGTGATTTGGCGATGTGGTTTTTTATTTTGGCTGAATTAACGGTTTTTGCTATTTTATTTATTGGTTTTGCCGTCGCTGAACAAATGAATATTAGTATGTTTAGCGAAGGTAAAAGCCAACTTCATACCACTGCAGGTTTAATTAATACTTTAGCTTTGATCACCAGTAGTTTCTTTGTTGCTTTATCACTTAAAATTATGCAATCAAGTCAACAGCTGGGCCGAAGTAAAAAAGCTGGTCTTTGGTTAATTGTTGCAATGTTATTTGCTGGCATTTATTTAGGAGTTAAAGCATGGGAGTATCAATTTTTATTTGCTCAAAACATTGATATAGAAACTAATACCTTTTTTACCTTATATTTTATGATCACCGGTTTTCACTTTATGCATGTGCTGCTAGGCATGGTTATTTTGATATTTATTAGCGTGCAAACGTTTAAAGGTCGCTATCAAAGTGGTAATTTATCTGGCTTTGAATCAGGTGCTTGTTATTGGCATATGGTTGATATGTTATGGATAATTCTTTTCCCGTTAGTGTATGTTATTTAATGAGCATAGTAATGAGGTTAATTTGAAAGAGCCGATAATAAACGCTAATAAAAACAACGGTGAAAGCCATGAGTTTTTAAAAATAAGCGCTAGCTGGTTTTGGTTAATACTTTTAACCTTAGCATCAGTATTTGCCGGTGATATATTCACTCAAGCTCCGCTGTTTTTAGCGACGGTATTTTTCATTGTGTTTTTAAAAGGCCAACAAATAACCGATGTTTTTATGGAGTTAAAACATGCGCCTTCATTATGGCGATATTTACTGCTCAGTTATGTAATTGTAGTGCCAGCAATTTTATTTCTTATTTATGTATAAGTAACTAATAGCTAGTTTCTTCGTGCTTTAAAGCATGCGTTTTTCCCCTAAAGCTACTGACATTGTAAGCATTGCTTAACCAGTAAGTTAGCTGTTTCATATTCTGCATGTACAAACGACTTTATTGGTAAGTCAGCCAAATTTTGTTTTTCTTCTAAGGTATTTATTTTTACAACTAAGTTAGTTTCTGGCGCATAACTTAATACTGACTCACAAATTATCCGCTTCGTTTTAATGGTATTCATGGTTAAAATTACTGCAGCACTTTGCTCTATTTTGAGTGACTCTAATACTGGTGTTTTATCTAAATGACCAAAGTAGGCCATATAGCCACGCTTTCTTGCTAATAAAACATGAGGTAAGTTATCTGAAATAATGATGAAGTTTACATCGTGTTCATCGAGCTTTTTCGCAACTATGCGTCCTAAAATAGCAAAGCCACAAATAATAGTATGGTCATTATTATTTATTGGGGTAATTTTGTCGGCTTCAAAAAATTCGGTAACAAATACGCCGGCAAGTTTGTAAATATTGTTGACCATAAATGGAGTGATTATCATCGATAACACAGTAACTAGTATTAAAAATGCGCCTAATTGTTCGCTAATTACATGTTCATTAATAGCTAAGCTAAAAATAGCGAAAGAGAATTCTCCAATTTGACATAAAGCTAAGGCTGATTTTATCGAGTCACTTTTATTTGATTTGTTACGAATTAAAATATAAATAATTAAGGCTTTAATCAGCATAACTAATAGCAATATCCCAAAAACAAGATAGAGATCACTGAGAAAATAAACGATGTCTATTTTTGTGCCAATAGAAAAGAAAAAGGCACCAAGTAATAAGTCTTTATATGATGCTATGTCTGATTCTACTTTTACGTGAAAATGAGTTTCAGCGATTATCATGCCTGCAATAAAAGCGCCTAATGAATAGGTAAAACCCATTTGATGTGCCAGTAATGACGTGCACAACACTATGGTTAATACTGAGCCGAGAAATATTTCATCCATTTTTGCTTTCGTTGAAAATTGTAATAACCATTCAATCAGTTTTTTGCCAAGGCTGAACATAAATACAATCACCAAGGTGGCATAAACAAAGGTTTTACTAAGTACTTCACCTACAGATAATTGCTCATTAGCCAAAAAGCTGATCAGCAATAAAATGGGGATCACCGCTAAGTCTTGAAAAATTAATATTGCGACAGATTTTTCGCCGTAAGGGGTGTTTATATCTTTAGATTTTTTTAAGTAAGTTAAAACGATAGCGGTTGAAGATAAACTAAAGGCGAGGGCGATAATAAGCGCTGATGTGCTATCGAGTTTAAACCCGTATAAACTGATAAGAAATATCACTAAGGCACTGGCAACAACTTGAATAAAGCCATTAAAGAAAATAATGTGCTTCATTTTTTTTAATTTATCAAAAGACATTTCTAAGCCGATGGTAAACATTAAAAAGACAATGCCAAATTCACCAATGAGCTCTAACGAACTTAACTGTGTACTGCCATTAAAATTAAAAATATTGCTGATGATAATGCCTGTAATGATATAGCCAATAATATGGGAAATAGAAAACTTGGTTAAAATGATATTTAACACACTGGCGATGGCTAACGAAATAGCAATGATAACAAGAATCGAGTCCATGAATTTTCCTATAAATGGTTTAACAATCAGTAATTAATAGCATTTAGTGTAATTGGTAGAGCATATTGCGTGCCATGAAACTTATTATTATTACTTGCCGTTAGAGTGTTTTAAGTTGTTGATAAATAGAATGTTGATATTTTGTTGTTGGCTGAGAAAAATTACAGATTTCTAAACGCTATTCATTATAAGGCAGCAGCACAACAGCGGTGCAAAGTTTACACAATGTTATAAATGCTACATTTTTAACCAGTGTTGATGTCTCACAATTACAATTCTTTGATTTAGCGCAAAATAGCGTACTGTTTTGACACGTTTTGAAACACTCTTTGAAAAACTTGATTTCTATCAAGACCCCAACTGACATTACTGCTTATTATTCACTTGCTTTATTACAATTTTAATAAGGGAAACACCATGTCAGAAAGCTTTACTAAAGGCATGGCAAGGAATATCTATTACGGCGGAAGTGTTTTCTTCCTTTTGATGTTACTTGCTTTGACCTTTCACACCACAAAAGAGATGCCTAAAAGAGATCATCGCGAAAATATTACTGAATCAGTAGAACGCGGTAAAATGCTTTGGGAAGTAAATAACTGTGTTGGCTGTCATTCACTTATCGGTGAAGGTGCATATTTTGCGCCGGAATTAGGTAATGTTTATGTACGTCGCGGCGGCGAAGCGGGCTTTAAAGCCTTTTTTAAAGGTTGGATGAATGCTCAACCATTAAATATTCCAGGACGTCGTCAAATGCCAAACTTTCACCTAAATGATCAAGAAATTGATGACTTAGCTGAATTTTTAAAGTTTACTGCCGAAATGGACGTAAACGGTTGGCCACCTAACGATGAAGGATAATGCGATGAACACTTTAAAATATCAATCACAAGCGGTCGCAAAGCCTTATTTTATTTTTGCAATGATCTTATTTGTTGGCCAAATTCTATTTGGTTTAATCATGGGATTACAATATGTTGTTGGCGACTTTTTAGCAGGAGCCATTCCTTTTAACGTTGCCCGTATGGTGCATACCAACTTATTGATTGTTTGGTTATTATTTGGTTTTATGGGGGCTGCTTATTACTTAGTACCCGAAGAAGCTGAAACTGAACTCTATAGTCCTAAGCTGGCTATCATTTTATTCTGGGTATTTGCCGCAGCGGGTGTATTAACCATTTTAGGTTACTTACTTGTACCTTATTCAACGCTTGCTGACCTTACTTTTAATGAATTACTTCCGACTATGGGACGTGAGTTCCTTGAGCAACCAACCATTACCAAAATTGGTATTGTAATTGTTGCGTTAGGTTTCTTATTCAACTTAGGTATGACCATTCTTAAAGGCCGTAAAACAGCCATTAACATGGTATTACTAACCGGTTTAATTGGTTTAGCGGTATTCTTCTTATTTGCTTTCTATAACCCAGCTAACATCGCCCTTGATAAATACTTCTGGTGGTTTGTGGTTCATTTATGGGTAGAAGGTGTTTGGGAATTAATCATGGGCGCAATTTTAGCTTATGTATTAATCAAAGTTACTGGTGTTGACCGTGAAGTTATCGAAAAATGGTTATATGTGATCATCGCGATGGCACTTATCACCGGCTTATTAGGTACAGGTCACCATTTCTATTGGTTAGCTACGCCTGAGTACTGGCAGTGGATTGGTTCAATTTTCTCAGCATTAGAGCCATTACCATTTTTCGCTATGGTACTTTACGCCTTCAACATGGTTAACCGTCGTCGTCGTGAACATCCTAACAAAGCAGCTACTTTATGGGCTTTAGGTACAGCGGTTATGGCATTCTTAGGTGCTGGTGTTTGGGGCTTCTTGCATACCTTAGCTCCGGTAAACTACTATACACATGGTTCTCAAATTACTGCAGCTCATGGTCACATGGCTTTCTACGGTGCTTATGCAATGATCGTTATGACCATTATTTCATACGCTATGCCTAAGTTACGTGGTATTGGTGAAGCTAACTGTAATAGAGCGCAAGTTGTTGAAATGTGGGGCTTTTGGTTGATGACTGTTGCTATGGTTTTCATCACATTATTCCTAACAGGCGCTGGTGTTTTACAAGTATGGTTACAACGTTTACCAGAAAATGGTGAAGCGTTAAGCTTTATGGCTACCCAAGATAAATTGACTATTTTCTACTGGTTACGTGAAATAGCGGGTGTTGTTTTCTTACTTGGCTTATTTGCTTATTTAGCAAGCTTCTGGGTTAAAGAAAAACAAGCTTAATTCTTTTTAATCAAGCTTAAAAACCGCAGTTATTACTGCGGTTTTTTGTTTTTACTCTATAGTAAAATAATCATGGTAATACGCCATTCACCCAGATAAGTGAGCATTAATGAAGATTGAAATTCTAGAAAAACCTGAGCAAGCCTTACTTGATTTTTTGGATAAAAAAATTGATGACTTTAATTGGGCCCATTGGGAAGTTAGTGAGCGTAAAAGTTTAGCGGTGCAAATTAAAAATGAGCAGGGTGAAGTGATTGCCGGCGCTGCGGCACGTTCTTTTGGTGATTGGTTATTACTCGATACATTATGGGTTTCTGAGCAATTACGCGGTCAAAACGTTGGTAGTCAATTATTAGGCGAAATAGAAGCAATAGGGAAAAAGCGCGGCTGCAAACAATGTTTATTAGATACCTTAAATTTTCAGGCTATGCCATTTTATCAAAAACATGGTTATGAAACTCAGTGGCAGCAACAAGGTTATCCTAAAACCGGCTGTAAATACTTTATGGTGAAACAGCTCTAATGTCAGCGAAAATCTCAGCGCTAATGCCAGAGGCTAATCAAGCAAGTTGCTTATGTGGAAACATTGTTTTTACCGTTAGCGGCTTTGAAAATAATATTGCCCATTGCCACTGTAAAATGTGCCAAAAGTTTCATGGTGCGGCTTTCTCAACTTTTGCCGAAGTTAAGCTTAGCAATATTTTTTGGCTAAAAGGGCAAGGGCAGTTGGCTAGCTATACCGCTGGTAACGGCACAGTGAGGCAATTTTGTAAAAATTGCGGCTCAAGCTTAACCTTCGAGTCGAGCTATAATCGCAAAGATAAAACGATTGAAGTTGCGTTGGCGGCTTTTGATAATTTAACCGCATCGATAAAAGTAAATGCTCATATTTATTTAAGTTCACAAGCGTCATGGTTGAAGTTTACAGACTCGTTGCCTAAATTTTTACACTTTAGGCAATAACTTTAGGCAATAACTTTAGGCAATAACTTTAGGTCATAAATTTAGGTCATAAATTTAAGTAGTGAACAGCTCAATATAATTAATTAAAAGTTAAAACAGCAGAGTTAGCGACGCTTTAATTTTGGCCTTTAATTCATTTATCCAAAAAGGTTTCTCGTTGCGAATAACTGGGAATGCTTATCCATAATAAAAAATAAAATAGTACCCCAACTCCTGTAAAAGCTAATATAAAAAATACTAACCGCAGCCGACTTTTCCGTAAACCATAATACTCAGCAAAACCCGCTAAAGTGCCTGAAATAATACCGTGTTTAGTTCGTGTTAATACCTTGTTATTCATAACATATCCTTATTATTTGATAAAGGGTGGTTAGAAAGGGTAAAGCTCATGGGCTTGTTTACTTTAATATTCACACCTGACTCGAGTAACTCTTGATAAAAGTCGCTTTCATAACAGTTATTCACTTGCTTACAAATAATAGCGTATTTTAATATAGCAGGCTTGTAACTTTGCAACGATGCCTGCTTTAACCAAAACAACGCTTTATCAAAATCTTTTTTGACCAAATAACCATTAATATACATTTTCGCTAAATTAACTTGTCCTGGTGGATAACCAAGTTGCGCTGACTGTTGAAAAAGCCCAAAGGCTAATTCAAAATTATTTTCACTGAGTTTATCTTTTAAAAAAGCTTCGCCTTTATGGTTTTCTTTTTTACCGTAAGTTAGCTTACTTGCGGAATATTTTACTTTTTCTGGACTAACACTATTGCCATAAAGCATATCTTTTACCGGTCGTTTTGCTAAAGAAATTACGCTACTGGCATGGAGGTTTTTAAGCTCGGCATGAGAGTATTGGTAACGTTTAGGCGCAAAGTAATCGGCAAACGCTAACCGACCATAACGGATACTGTTAATCGCAGCGGATAGCTGTTTATAGTAGAACACGCCATAACGTAAGGTTACTGTGTCGCCAGTTATATCAACTACTTTTGCGATTCGATATTTTTCAAGAGGTTTTAGCTCAGCGCTGAACTGTGCTTTGAACATGCTAAAGTCTAAAAAGTAAATATCGTTGATTTGTGGCTGAGAAGTAATGGCTAAGGTTTGAGCTTGTTCGGCTTGATAACTTTGGTATTTAAGATAAGAGAAATACCAAAGCCCTAAAATAATCATGGCTTTGAACACCATGGCTGTTAAATCAGTAACTTTAAAAGTTATCTTGTTAGTATTAAGTGTGAGGTTATTGGCAAGCATGGTAAAAATCCTTTTCTATTTCATATTCAAAATAGTAAATGTCCGTATTTAACCGTTAATAATATCCCATAATTTCAATAAATTAGAAATAGCTATTTTAAGCACCCTAAAATGAGTAGCTCGCTAGTTACTGTTTTTACTCATTAAGCATTTTGTTAATTATCCTTGATGCTTGTACGGTAATGCTTTGGTTATTGATTTAAATCACATCGCTAGATGTGTGACTTTGTTACTCTTTGTGCATTATGTTATTGCGGTTTTGAACGTTAATGGAAGAGTGGGTTGGCGGTATCTGGCACAGGTTTATAACCCGTAAGGCCAGCACAGATTTTTTCGATGCGAGAGTTGAATTTAACCAGGTCAGTAAATCGATTGGGGTAGTTTTCCGTGCTTTAGGTGGTGATGCGCTTAAACGAGTGGAAGCGGCAAGCCCAAGGGAATATTTAGAGCGTCGCAGCTTTTTACAAAAAATATCAGGTGACAATCAACAACTGAGCTTAGCTTGGCAAGACGAAGAAAGTTTACGTTTACCGGAATCTTTAGCGGTATTTCCGACCGTATCATTAAATCGAGATCTTTATATTTGGTTAGCGGTACTGGCTGCGCATCATCAAGGAAAATTTCACCATTGGGCGATTGATAACCAAGAGCTAGTGGTTGAAGTATTAAAACGCTACCCTGCATTACAAGGGCGTTATCACCGCTTAGCACAAGCATTTGTGCAAACCCGTCCTGACATTAGCAAATTGCCGCCAGAAGAGCAGGCGATGGAAGAGGCTATTATAGAAGCGGTACTTACACCAGGTTCAGTGCATGAATTTCCAGTGGTTAATTTTGCTCCGCGCGCGGTATATTTATGGTTATATCCTTCAGCAACGTTAGACGATGTGCTGATGCCGGAATACCCTGATGACGTTGAACAACAAGAAACCGTTAGCGGCGCTAAAAAAAGTGAAACTAGTCGGAAAAAAGCTGAACGAGTTGACTCACCAGAAAGTCGTAGCGGTATGATGATATTTCGTTTAGAAACGATGTTTTCATGGAGTGAGTTTGCCAAAATGGATCGCGGCACTGATGATAGTGAAGACGATGATGACGACAACCAACGAGTGGTTGAAGATCTCGATAAAATTACCTTATCTCAGCAACAGAATCAAAAAAGTGCCCGTATTAAAATTGATATGGACCTACCCTCAGCCTCGGAAGATGATATTCCAATGGGCGAAGGTTTAAAATTACCTGAATGGGATTATAAAAAACAACACTTGGTTGACGACCGTGTTCTGCTGCAACCTATGTTACCTAAAGATGCTATCGCTAAGCCCCTGCCACAACGATTGCGCAAAATATCAAAAACCATACAAGCACAGTTTGAACAATTACGCAGCGTGCGGTATTGGTTAAAAGCACAGCCTCAAGGTGAAGAGCTTGATATGGCGTCGTGGCTTGATTTCCACGTAGAAAGTCAAATTGCACCGACCCAAGAAAAGGGCTTGTTTCAAAGCTTTCGTGGCAATAATCGCGACTTATCGTGTTTACTACTGGCTGACTTATCTATGTCAACCGATGCCTATTTAGACGACAATACCCGCGTGATTGACGTAGTTCAAGACAGTCTATTGTTATTTGGCGAAGCGTTACATTCAGTTGGCGATAATTTTGCCATGTATGGCTTTTCATCAGTTAAGCGCTCTAATGTTCGTTTTTCAATGTTGAAAAATTTCAATGAAAAATACAGTGATGATGTTCGCGGGCGCATTCAGTCAATTCGACCGGGGTTTTATACCCGCATGGGCGCAGCGATACGCCAAGCCACTAAAATTATGGTTGAGCAAAAATCGTCACAAAAACTGATGTTAATTTTAACCGACGGTAAACCTAACGATATTGACCACTATGAAGGGCGCTTTGGTATTGAAGATACCCACCAAGCGATTGCTGAGGCCAACCGCTTAGGCATTAAACCGTTTTGCATCACCATTGACCAAGAGGCAGAAGAATACTTACCGTATATTTTTGGTAGTAGCTCTTATACGGTTATATTAAAACCATCGCAACTGCCGATAAAACTGCCGCAGTTATATCATCAGTTAACTAACCAATAAGTTACCGTTAAATAACGATGCATAACTGTATATCAAAAGCTTGCCGGCGATTATGTTCCGGTAAGCATTTTGATGAAGAATATGAAGCTATAATGTTGAACTTGTACCTATAAAGCGATACCTATGAATAAAATACCTTGTTTATACTGCCAAACAGAAAATGACTCACAAGCAAGCCAATGTTCAAGCTGCGGCATGCCATTAGCTAAAAAACACCCGAATGACAAACGCATTATGTTGAGTGTTTTTGTGAAAGCATTTTGGCTGATCACCATTTTTTGTATTTTTATGATTTTTTTCTTGCCGCGTTAGCACGGGTTCTATTCACTTAAGAATAATTTCCAGTTGAACGGCTCTTTTAGAATGTTAACGGTACAGGGAAGCAAAAACTGTGCTGGTATAAGTTACAAAGCTACCCATTTAGTCAATAGTTCTTACAAACCGTACTAGTTCTTAGTACTCGATATCTCTCATTACAATGTAACTTTCCTATACCTCCAGACAATATCTGTAACTGTTTTTTATCTAAAAATATTGTCTGTTCAAGGTGTTTATATTTTAAATATGTAACTAAAAATCAATAATTTAGTTACAGGTAGGTGAAATAGTGATCATTATCCCTTGTCTAAAGGTAGTATTTATAATATAAATACTACCAAGTGTACAAAATATTACATATTTGGTGCCGACTAAAATAATAACTAAATAATTGTGAAATTTTTGGTATTTGAAATTAAAAGTTTTAAAACTTTAATTGACATAGGGGTCAATATTATATGCAAATTAAAAATCAGAATAACAAGCTTAGACGTTCGTTAACTGCAGTAGCAATAAGCTCATGCTTATTGCTTTCTGGCTGTTATGATAGCTCAGGTGGTAATGGCAATACTGATGCAAGTGCTAATACTTTGCCAACAGTTCCTGTTCTTGATATTAGTCAAGGTCGCGAGCGTGTTCCTTTTAACGCTACTATATCAGCCACCGATGCTGATGGTGATAGTCTTATTTATACCAAGTTATCTGGACCTGATTGGCTTTCTATTTCAAATGCTGGTGCAGTAACGGGTACGCCAAATGTTGGCTCTAATGGTAGCGAAGAAATTACTTTTAGAGTATTTGACGGCACAGATAAAGTTGAAGGCAGTGCCACAGTAACTGTTGGCATTGAAAACCATACCCCAACAGGTTTAGCAGTTGATAATTTAGCTGGGCTGACTGGTCAGGCATATCAAGCGGCTGTAAGTGCGCAAGATGAAGATGGTGATACCATCACTATTGCGATTGTTACTGCTCCAGAGTGGTTAACGTTAGAAAATGATACCTTAGCCGGTACGCCACCAGCTGCTGGTAATTATAATATTACCTTGAGTGTTTCAGATGATGAATTCTCTCCTGAAGAAACATTTGTTTTAGTGGTTGAAGACCCTAATAGTGCACCTACTGACTTAGCATTAGATAATTTAGCTGCAATTGCCACTGGCAACTATGCTGGCACACTTAGCGCGCAAGATATTGATGCAGACCCTCTTACTTATACCATTGTTGGTGAAGACCACGGTTGGTTGTCGATTACTGGTGACCAATTAACCGGTTCTCCATCTGTTGATGGTAACTTTGCGGTTACGATAAGTGTTTCTGATGGTGAAGACAGTATTGAAGAAACTTTTACTATTGTTGTAGACCCTGTAGCGGTTGCTTTTAGTAGCTCAGTAATTATTAAAAATGGTGGTGTAGAAGGGGATGAGTACAGTGTTTCTGCTGCAACTTTAGCTGATTCTGCTACAGGTCCTAATCCTGATGATTTGGTATATTCAATAACTGCTGGTCCTACTTGGTTAAGCGTTGATGCAGATACCGGTGCGTTATCGGGTACCTTTACCGCAGCTGAAGAAAATACTTTCACTGTTATGATCGAAGACAGCGGTGAAACTGATGAAGCTACCTTAAAAATTACTCATGCCTTATTTGGCGCTGATGTGCTACCTAATGCCATTGCAGGGCTTGTTGGTACTTCTACGGCACTAGATGTAACTGATGGTCATGATAATAGTAACTTAACAATTACATCTTCTGATGACCTTGGCGGCACTGACGATTTATTTGAAATCACTGATGATGGTAATATTGTTATGTTACGTGAACCGTTAGAAGCTGAATACGCTACTAAAGCTTCAGGTAATTTAACAGGTAATCTATATACGCTTGCTTTAAGCGCAACTGATGGTATTGCCAACGATACCCCTGATAATGTAGAACAGATTTATATTAGAGAAGTTTTCCCAATGGGTTTACAGTTGATGGAAACTGTTCCAGCAGAGTGGGCGAACTTGGCTGAGTATCATACAGATGGTTTTGGCATGTCAGGCCTTCTTTCACCATTTGATCATGCTGATGATGCAGTTGGAGCAGCTAATGGCGGTGCAATTACCAGTACTAAAGTATTAAGAGTTAGACGTGGTGCAGATATAGCTGCAATATTCGATACTACCGGCCAGCAAGATATTACTCTTTATTATGATGTTGGTGCTAAAGATTTAGTTGGTGGTTTAGAGTTTGCTACTTCATATTCAATCGATGGTATAAATTGGGAACCGTTAGTAACTTTTAGTAATGATGATGACGGTACCGGCAATCCTATTGCCAATCAAGTTTTTATGAAGAAAGTAGTAGCTCTACCAGCAGATGCCAATAATCAAAAAACGCTATGGATTCAGTTTAATAATAGTGGAACTACAGGCGCGCAACACGGTTACATTGATAACTTCTTAATTCAAGGTACGCCAATCGCACCATAAACTTGGGCACATAAATTTAAAGTGTTTAAGTTATAAAAAATAAAAAAAGCTCAATAGTCATTTTGATTATTGAGCTTTTTTAATGCCATTAAATAGCGTTGTTAATTGAATTTACTAGCTGAAACTAAAGAGTTATTTGTATAAATGGAAAATATAAAAAACGCGCTAGCTAATTGCTGCGCGTTTTTTTGTTATAGCCAAGTTGTTAGTTAATGACTTACCGAAAAGTCAATTTCTGGCATTTGGGATTTTTTAATATCTCGTTGTTTTATGACATAAAAGATACAGTCACTCTTAGCGATTTCTTTATTGGGGGTTGCCATAAAAACACGAATGTTGGTTGCGCAAATTAACTCGTGATTAAGCACAGTAAAGTAGTCGGTAATTACATCTTCTTGCTCTGCGTCGATTAATTCCAAGCTTTCTAGGCCACTGTCGTTTAACCAACCAAAACTTTGCCCACGCTGTGCAATACCATAATTAAATTGTTCAAGGTTGTTTCTTAATATCACTCCATTTGCTTGGTTATTATTATCTGCATAACTTAATTCCACACCCGATTTTAGTTGTAATCTTAACGGAGTATGAATAATTTCAACGGGGTTATTATGATGACAGTCATCAATAAATTCTGAGCTACAAAAGCGGTTGATGCCCTCAAAGGCTATTTCATGGGCTTGTTCATCAGAGCTGCCGCCACATTCTATAGTAATATTTGGGCAGCCAAAACTTTGCTCCATCAACGCGCCTAGGCTTAGGTGCGATAAAATCATGGTTGAACAGAACAGTGAGGTTAGCGATACCGTATCTTCATTATTTTCTGTGCTAACAGCAAAAGCTGGCCCTAAGCCTGAGGTATTATGTAAGTCAATTATAGCCTCTGGTTTTACTGTTTTTATTGCCTGTGCAATTAAATCAGCCCGTTGATAAAAGCCTTGTTTATCTTGCTTGCTTTCACCATTTACCGTGTTGTTATTAAAACAGCGATTTAAGTCTTTACCGTTTATGACATAACGAGTACTTAATAAGGGCAGAGATTTCGCAGCTTCTATCGAGCAAATAATAAAGCGCATATTGGTTGATGGCATTAATAAGTGGCTATTGATTTTATTGTATTCTTTTAGCCAGCGGTGTATAGCAATAAGACCGGAAGGTTCATTACCATGTAGCAGCGTGACTAATACTCGACAGCGATTTTTATCATTGCCAGTAATATCAATAACTGTTGGCGCAGTGAGTGATAATAAAAACTGCTCGGGTGTTTCTTTAAGTTGATGGTCACTCGGGTCTTTTAAATAATCGAGTTTGGAGAAATTTATGTCCATATCTGCTCCCATGTAGCAACGGGTTTACACGTTCTACTGTTATTAATATACATTTTAACAAGCTCTCGACAGGCTGATTTTTTGTCCATCGTTTGCTCTAATGTGGTGAGTGTGTTTTGCTGCCAAATAGCGCCGGTAATTTTGTTATTTAGCCGTTGTTCAATAATTTTGATAAATTTTGTTATTTCATCGTTGGCGATACCTATATTCGCTAAGCCTTTTTTTGCTACTGGTATTAAGGCGGCTATTACTTGGCTAATTGGCACTTCTTCAGGTTTACCGGCATTATGTAATGGCCAGAGTATTTTGGCGTCTAAACCATATTGTGCAGCGCGATAAAAGTTATATTCAGCAAAGCGAAATGGCATTACCGCTAAAAAGTCATTAACTTGAGTACTAAGTCCTGCGGCAAGACCTATGGCAAAAGCTGCATTTGCTACCATATCAAGGCTTGTAGGTCCGGCGGGAATGGTTCTAAATTCAATACGAACATGGCCGTTGTCATGGTGGTCATAAACCGGCCGGTGCCATGGCCAAATAGTGCCTACATGTAAATTTAATTCGTTAAGCTCTGCTTGATGCTTAGGTTTTAAAGGTGCTAAATCAGGTGTTAGTTCAGGAGCTGTTATTTCTGGAAGAATGGGGTCAAATAATGCTACCGACTCGGCAAATAACTCCCATGGGCCATTACGTACCCAACCTTGACCGAAATTAACTCTGGGCGGCGCTTGCCAAGGAACTGCGTCTCGTAAGCGAATATCTAACGCTTGCTTAAATAAAGCGACTCGGGTTTCATGCCACAGTTTATTACCAAGAAAAATGGCAGAATTTGCCCCTATAGCGGTTACCAATGGTAAGGTTAATTGCGCGGCATTAAAGCTATTGGCAAAGTCTGCCGCCTTAGTCATGTAATGCACCTGAAAAGAGGTATTAGCACCTTCGGCGCAAATGTCGTCAAAATTCACAGATAACGGCTCTTCGCCGTTAATATTAACCTTAAATGCCTCACCACGTTTTTGGTATAAATACTTAGCCAAGCAGTGATAACGCGGTAAATCTGTCATGTGATCAATGTGTAAGTGCTTTTGCTCAAGCGTGGGCAAAATACCTATGGCAACAATGCTGATATTTTTCTGACTAGCAAGTTTTTCTAACTTTCCCGTTTTCTCAACAATTTCATTTCTAAGCGCGGTAAATGGCCGGCCGGTTTGTTCAAAGCAATTTAAGTTTAATTCAAGATTGTATTGGTTTAGTTCCAGCTGAAATTGTTGATCGTGTAAATCATCAAGTAAGGTTTTATTGCTTAAACTGACCTCGGCATTGTCGTCAACCAAATACATTTCTAACTCAGCGCCAATTCTCAAAGGTACTTGGCCAAAATTTTTGTTATTAATAATGGTTTTTAGTTGCTGAACTTGCGTGGTTAGTTTTTGCTGAAAAAGCGTAAAGTCGTGATCACAAAAGGCATTTTTAGCAATGTTTTTTCCCATAGTTAAATACCCTTTATCAACAGTTAATAAGGTACCATCGCATAATTTACTCATGGGGGATTTTGATTAAGGTCAAAAAATAGACGCTTAGTTGTTATCGTTGGATAAAATTAAAAAAGAAAAACCACTTTGTTGATCTAAAACAAAAAATTAAGCACTTGCCAACTAAGGGACTTTGTTCATAGTATGAAGATAGGGTGAATAACACGGCTTGGTTATGCAAAATAAAATAGAATTAATATTGGCGCAAATGAACAAGGTAGTGCTTGGTAAAGAGGTGCAAATACGCTTAGCGTTAGCGTGTTTGTTAGCCAAAGGACATTTACTGATTGAAGACTTGCCGGGAATGGGCAAAACCACTTTAGCGCAGGCACTATCGGCCACTTTAGGTTTAAGTTACCAACGTTGCCAGTTTACCAGTGATTTATTACCCGCCGATATAGTTGGTGTCTCAATTTTTAATGAGCAAACTCAAGAGTTTCAATTACACCAAGGGGCCATTTTTAACCAAATTGTTTTGGCCGATGAAATTAACCGTGCGAGTCCAAAAACACAATCAGCCCTATTAGAAGCTATGGAAGAACGGCAAGTGAGTATCGACGGAAAAACCTATCCGTTAGCTCAGCCATTTTTTGTTATCGCCACGCAAAACCCGTTATTCCACGCAGGAACTTATCCGTTGCCAGAGTCACAACTCGACCGCTTTATGATGAGAATTTCCCTAGGTTTTCCTGATACCGCAGCCGAGCGAAAAATTCTATTGTCAGGTGATCAGCGAACGCAGTTAACCTTAAGTGCATGTATTAGCCTTGATGATCTTAACCAATTACAAACAGGGGTAAGCGAAGTACAAAGTACCAACGCAATTCTTGATTATATTATTGGCCTTTGCCAAGCCAGCCGGAGCGAAAAATGTACTGCAAACCCACTGTCACCGCGAGCAGGTAAGGCTTTATTAGCCTGCGCCAAAGCATGGGCTTTTATCGACAATAGAGATTATGTTTTGCCTGACGATGTACAAGCAGTATTTAGCGCGGTATGTGAGCATCGCTTAGACGCGGGTCACACCGATCAACATGCTTCAAGTATTAGTGAAAGTTTGCTGACCGAGGTTGATGTAATAACCCCGGCCTTAACTTAATATAAGCTTTAATTGCTAAGCGCTAAGCTATAAATTTAAAATCATAATCAGAGAGTGACTTTGTATTTTACTGTTAAAAAATCTTTAATTGTTTTTATACAAAACCGGTTTAACCACTGGTTGAAAAGGCGGATGCCTGCGAAAAATAGTTATGTTTTAACCAGTAAAAATATCTTTATTTTCCCAAGTTTTTTTGGACTAACCTATTTAGCTTTCACAACTTTGATATTTTTACTTGGCACCAATTATCAAAACAACGTTATTATTTTATTAAGTTATTTATTGGGGAGTTTTTTTATTACTGCGATGTTACACAGCTTCTATAATTTAAGTGGCTTAGAAGTATCACAGCATGCCCCAATTAAAGGTTATGCACAGCAAAGCCTACCGGTGAATATTAACTTAACCTCAACGAAAATGCGTTTTAATTTAACTTTGTTATTTGCCGAGCAAGCCTCGTTATTTAAAACAGAAATTCTAGCAGGCAGCACTCAAGTTAAGCTGCCGTATATTGCTACTAAGCGAGGTATAGAAAAACTTGGCCGAGTAAAAATAAGCAGTGAATATGGCTTTGGTTTGTTTACCACTTGGACTCAGCTTGACTTAAATTGCCAAGCAATTATTTATCCAAAACCAATCGCCATTATTGGCAGTGCTGAATTTGGTCAAGATTCACAAACTAATAAAAAGCCCTCCCAAGTCGATAAAAATGCAGCAAAAGCAGTAAACAATAAATCGCAAGGTGATGACTTTTATGCCTTAAAAAACTATCAAACAGGCGAGTCGTTAAGTCATGTTGCTTGGAAACAAGTGGCACGAGGACAGGGCTGGTTTAGTAAACATTATCAACATGATGACAATAATACCGTATGGCTGGTATTAGCTGAAATGCCAGCCAATAACCTAGAAACTAAATTGTCGATGTTATGTTTTTTAATGCTTGAATATCATCAACAAGGGCAAAGTTTTGGTTTAGACTTAGGTCAAGTTAAAATTGCCCTTTCAGCCTCTGAAATACAGCAAACGATTACATCACCTCAAGTTCAATCACCTTCGTCACCAGCAACACATTTATCGACATGTTTATTAGCGCTAGCAAGTTTTAAGCAGCCAAGAGTCGGTGAATGAAATGGTGCATAAAAGCGATAAAGTTAATTTAAATAACAAAGAAATCAGCTTAGTTTTTAACTTATCTCAACATAGTCAATGGTTGTTAATCGCAACTTTTATCGCGAATGTTTTAACCATTATCAGTGAATTAGCTTGGTGGTTAATCGCTTTGTTAGCGCTGTGTTTATTATGGCGAGTTGGGCTAAACCGCTTATCGTTAAACAGGCCATCGTCAAAGAGCTCATTTTCAAAAAAGCCGAAAAGAAAAAAATCAGCACAAAAATGGCTATTGGTTATTTTTGCTTTAAGTGGCTGTGTTATTTTAGCCATTACTGGCAAAGCCCTAGGTTTATTACTCGCTATGGTGCATTTGTTATGTTTTTCATACGGGTTGAAAATGTTGGAAATGCACAGCCGTAAAGACTTTTATCAGTTGTTTTTTATTGGTTTGTTTATTTTAGCCGCGAGTTTTATTTTCAGACAATCGTTAGCGTATTTTAGTGTTTTTACCGCCGTATTGGTGTTGAATATGGCGTTATTATTGAGCCATTTTTCAGCTAAAGCCTCGCTGAAAAGTCATTATGGCTTAAGCTTTAAGTTATTGCTGCAAAGTGTGCCCTTAGCCGTAGCTTTGTTTTTACTCTTTCCCAAATTATCACCTTTATGGCAAGTGCCGCTGGCAAAGTCGGCGCAAACAGGTTTGTCTGATCAAGTATCCGTTGGCGATGTTGCTAATTTAGCTCTTTCTGACTCGGTCGCTTTTCGAGTCACTTTTGAAACCGCAACTCCCGCTTATCAACAGCTTTATTGGCGAACTTTAGTTTTAGATATTTTTGATGGTAAGGCATGGCGACAGCAGCCACTTAAAGGGTTTGGTAAGAAACCAAATAGAAATTATGCTGACAATAGGCAAGAGCTGGTAAATAGCTCAATTGAGCACCCGGTCACCGGAGCTGAGACCCGTTATCAAATAATCGTTGAACCTAGTTTTCAACATTGGTTATTTGCTTTAGATGTCGCCAAAGCTAAGCAAAGCGAAATTATATCTTTGGCTGACTTTAGTTTGTATAGTTTAAAACTTCTCAGTCAATCAATGAGTTACCAAGTATCAAGTTACTTGCAAAGCCCACTGAATTTAGAGTTAAGTGAACGACAAAAAGTACTAAACTTACAGTTGCCTGAAAATACTAACCCTAAGTTATGGCGTGAAGGTCAGCGCTTAAGAAAACGCTATATAAATGATGAAAACTTAATTCAAGCGGTATTAAAACGTTTTCGTGAACAAGAATATTATTATACTTTGCAACCACCTTTACTTGGAAATCAACGGGGTGAGCAGGCACTCGACCAGTTTTACTTTCAAAGCAAAGCCGGCTTTTGTGAGCATTATGCCAGCAGTTTTGCTTTTTTAATGCGCGCTGCAGGTATTCCAACGCGGTTAGTGGTGGGCTATTTAGGTGGTGAATATAACCCACAAGGGCAGTTTTATACCATAAAACAGCGCGATGCCCATGCTTGGACTGAAGTGTGGTTACAAAATAAAGGCTGGCAACGAGTAGACCCAACAGCAGCGGTAAGCCCTGATAGAGTTGAACGAGGCTTTTCTGATGATTTATTGGCTCAGCGCTCG
The DNA here is from genome assembly GCA_947501935.1 of uncultured Alteromonadaceae bacterium. Classification (GTDB taxonomy): domain Bacteria; phylum Pseudomonadota; class Gammaproteobacteria; order Enterobacterales; family Alteromonadaceae; genus CANMXU01. The sequence goes on along the minus strand of CANMXU010000006.1, from coordinate 146,861 downwards.
TCACTTTCTGGCGAGCTGGTAAACCTATATCAACTGAAATCGATAAAGTGGCTCAATGCGCTCAGACTTCAGCTTGATAGCTTAGATTATCAATGGACTAAATGGGTAGTCGGCTATAGCGCCACTCGGCAATTGAATTTATTAAGCCGCTGGTTTGGTCAAGTAAAGCTTTGGAAAAACACATTAACTATTGCCGCGGTGTTAATTATTACCATGTTAGCATTGGTGATTTTAAATAATTATAAAAAAGCGGTTACTAGCCATTGTGCGTGGGTAGCATATTATTTAAAGCTACTTAAAGATATTGAAAAGAAAGGCTTAATTAAAGAAAAAAACAACTCAGCTTTACAGTTTTCAACCCTTGTTGGTCAGCAATGGCCAGCGTTAGCGATACCTTTTGCGCGCTTTAGTCACACCTTTACGGTTTTGCAATATCAACAATTAAATGCCGCTGAACAGCAGGCATATTTAACTGTCATTAAACAGCAATATAAACAGTGTAAGTTAGTTTTAAAGCAACAAAAAGCGTTAGTGACTGAGAGCTAAAATTTGTTTTATTTGCTCTTAGCGACTAACTTTTAAGTAAGCAGTCAATGGTGGAGTAGTATTATGTCAGCTTTTGAAATTCAGCCAAAAGAGCATAATGATGTTGAAAAAATTGTCGCGATAATGAGTTATTTAACTATTGTTGGTTGGCTGATCGCCGCCCTTGTTTATGGCAAAAATAAATCAGCTTTTGCCCGTTTTCACCTGCGTCAGTCGCTAGGGCTCATTGTAACGGCTGCGCTGCTTTCTTTTATTCCTTTGGTTGGCTGGCTATTAAATATTGGTGTTTTAGTCGTTTGGTTAACAGCCTTATATCAAACATTTTTTGGTCAACAATACTTAGTGCCAATAATAGGTGAATATTTTCAAGAGCACTTTGATTTCATTTGTTAACCCGAGCACAGGTTACTTAGTTTAAATCTTTTTAGGCGCTTAATTTCCTAGAGTTTAGTCAGCGCTTGTGGTTAAATTTGGCTAGAATAATTTTTCTCCATAGGCTGCTCTTTGATCTATCTTTATCCTGCTAATAAAATGGAAAATTTATTAGCCCTGTTAGATAAAATTCAACAAATTTCCCCGCTGTCTTTTTTCGCTAAAGAAACTATCGTTGTGCAAAATGCCGGTATGCAGCATTGGCTTAATATGTCATTAGCTCAGCAACGCGGTATTAGTATGAATATTGATTATGCATTGCCAGCACAATATTTGTGGAAACTTATACGTAGTTTAGCTTCTAGTGAAAATGTACCTGACCAATCGCCTTATTCTCGTGAAGTATTAACTTGGCGTATTTATGCCTTGTTAGCCAGTGAAAACGTGTTAAATGACGATGACTTTGCCGCGGTAAATAACTATTGGTTAGCTGAAAATTCCAGCTCAGCAGATGAACAAGCACAGCTGAAACGCTATCAGCTAGCACATCAGTTGGCTGACTTATTTGAGCAGTATTTGATTTTTCGTCCCGATTGGATTGATGCGTGGTCGCAAGGGAAAGTGCAAGATAAGCTCAACGGTATAGAAAGTGATGAACTTCACGGCAGCGCTGTTTGGCAAGGTAAACTGTGGCAGTTACTCACCGAGCAGCAAGCGTATAATCCCAAAACTTTAATCGCTGATGCCTTAGCAAATATTGAACAGAAAAAGACTTTACTGCCGCCGCGGTTATCTTTTTTTGGCATTAATGCCATGGCGCCAATATGGCTCGATTTTATTCAGCAGCTTAGCGAACATCTTGATATTCACTTTTTTCATTTAAACCCCTGTTTTTCTTATTGGGGGGATATTCAAACGGAAAAACAAGCCTTTCAACATTTAAAGCAATGGACAGATAATTTTGATGATCACAACTTAAGCGTTGGTAATCCGCTGCTGGCTAATTTAGGTCAACAAGGGCGAGAGTTTATCGCGCTATTACAAGATCACAGTACTATAGATATTAATGCTTTTGACCAAGCTGATGACCCTGAGCAATCTAAAACCTTGCTCGCAGCAATTCAGCAAGATATTTTAACTTTAACGGATGCCAAGCAAAGCCCAAGTAAGGCTCAGCAATACCAAGACAGCTCTATTACCATAAGTTCTTGCCATAGTGCTTTACGTGAAGTGCAGGGCCTGCATGACTGGTTATTACATCAATTTAACCAAGACCCGACACTCACGCCAAAAGATATTATTGTGATGTGTCCGCAAATTGAAAATTACGCCCCTTATGTTGACGCCGTTTTCACCCGAGGTTGGCAAGAGCTTGATGATAATATTCCGCCACTGCCTTGCTCTATTGCCGATAGAATAAGCAAAGATGCCGAGCCGGTAATCGCCGCCTTTTTAAATGTGCTGCAATTGCCTGACAGTCGTTTTCAAGTTTCTGAACTTATCGCCTTATTACGTTTACCTGCAATGCAGCGAAAATTTTCACTAGCGCTTGAAGAAATTGATAAAATTACTGTTTGGCTTGAACAAGCTTGTATTCATTGGGGCTTAGATAAAGCCCATAAAGAACAACTGTTGCACACTAAAGGTTTAAGTAATGCCTTTACTTGGCAGCAAGGTTTGTCACGTTTATTGCGCGGTTTTGCCTTTGGCGACCAAGCCAGTATTTACGGCGAGCAATTGTTACTGCCAAGTGTTGAAGGCAGTGGCGGCGAACTACTAGGTAAGTTAATGCTGATTATTGAGCGCTTACAATTATTTGCTCAGCAATTATCACAAGCGCGCAGCGCTATAAGTTGGCAACAGTTTTTATTTAGTTTACTTGATGAGCTTTTCGCCATTGAAGGCGAACGTTGTTATGACGAGCTTAGCAACGGCATTAAGCACTTAGCTGAAAATTGCCTACATGCTCAGTATCAGCAAACTATTCCGCTCACTATTGTTAGTGATTTTCTTAATAATTACTTTAGTCAGCCAGAGCCTGGTCGGCAGTTTATGATCGGCCAAGTCACGTTCTGCTCTATGGTGCCGATGCGCTCTATCCCTTTTAAGGTGGTTGCTATTTTAGGCTTAAATGACGGCGAATTCCCACGACAAAGGCAACCGCTAGGTTTTGATTTATTAGCCAGTGCAAAAGCGCGCTTAGGCGATAGGTCGCGCCGTGGTGATGATCGTTATTTATTTCTTGAAGCGATAATATCGGCTCGAAAAGCGCTTTATTTGAGTTACCAAGGCCGCAATATTAAAAATAATACCGAGCGCCAACCCTCAATTGTTTTAAAAGAATTTATTGATTATTTAAACGGTGGTTATGGCTGGCAACAACCACAAGAAAATATTGATGATCATGAAAATATGCTCGCGCTTCGAGAGCTGGCGATGCAGCCGTTTAGCTTACAAAACTATCAAGGTCGTTATCCAAGTTTTGATAAAAAATGGCTGAAACTAGGGCACTCTAGCACAGGTGAGTTTGATGAAGTCGCCACTAGTGAAACAAGTAAGCAAGCTCAGCCTTTAGTGATCGAATTTGCCAATGCTAACGCTAGCATTGGCGAAAACGAAAACGAGCAAGCTCAAGAAGCAGTGTCTTTAAACCTTGAAGATATTATTCGTTTTTTCCAACATCCGGCCAAGGCCTTTGCTCAAAAGCAGCTTAAGCTTAATTTATCGTTAGCAGAAATAGAGCTAGACGATGTTGAGCCTTTTTTAGCTGATTCTTTAGAAAGTTACTTATTACGCCAATCATTACTAAATGGCTATTTAAGTGATCATGACAGTAGTGATGTTTCAGCTGATGTATCTAGCCAAATAAGTGATGACCAGCAAGTAACGCAGCACAGCGAACAGGTGCTGCAGCAAGCGCGATTATCAGGTAAATTCCCCGATTTACCTACTACAGAAGCTATTTTTACTGGTTGGCAAAACGACAGCAAAACCTTTAGTGAAGTGATACTAGCTAAACATGCTGCGAATCCAGAACTCATTCCAGCCAAATGCACTTTATCTATTGACCTTGAAAAACAAGATAAGTCGCCCGTAAAGCGACAAAGCCTAACTATCGAGCTAAATGCACGCTTACCGATAAAAAATCAGCAGCTGGTTTTTTATCGTAGCAGTAGTGCTAAAGCAAAAGATAAATTCAGTCATTATTTACATCAGCTATTTTTACAGGTTTTTCAAGCGAGTATTGAAGAAGGCGCGGAGAAATTATCTGAAGAAGCTCAATTAGTTCAATTGGTTAATAGTCATCTTGGTTTTTATTTTGATACCAAAAGCCAAAAGGTTTCAGAATTTCTTGTTAGCCACATTGACGATGCCCAAGGTAAGCTTAGCGATTTAATCGCGCTTTATTTACAAGGGCAACAGCAAGCCTTGCTGTTAAATAGTGAGCTTGGTGAACGCATGCTAAAAGCAAAAACCTTTAGCCAAGCTGATTTTGAAACTTTCTGGCAAGGCAGCAATACCGTTATGCCATTTGGTCATGATGATTACATTCAATATTTCTGGCCTAATTGCCCTGAACTTGCTCAGCACCAACCACTTCTTACTCAGGTTTATCAACCAATGATGACTGCGGTGCAGCCACTGAAAAAGGCGCGTAAGAGTGCGGGAGGTAAAGGATAATGATGGAAGCTACCCATAATCAAAACTATAACCAAAACCTTGTTGCTCAAGATATTAGTTTAACCGGTAAGCATTTAATTGAAGCCAGTGCAGGAACAGGCAAAACTTTTAACATTACCCGTATTTATTTACGGATGTTATTAGAGCGAGAGTTACCGGTTGAGCAAATTTTGGTGATGACTTTTACCAAAGACGCGACCGAAGAAATTAAAGGTCGCATTGGCGATTTTATTCGCGCCGTTATCAACAACTGGCAAACGCTCGTGCTTGAAGATGACTATTTTAAAACACTGGCCACACGCATTACTTATCAGCAGGCGCTGCCGTTATTGAACCGGGCATTATTGTTTTTAGATGAAGCCAGTATTTTTACTATTCATGGTTTTTGTAAGCGAGTTTTAAGTCAGCATGCTTTTGCTAGCGGTGTTAGTTTTAATGCCAAAATGGAAACTGACTGCCAAGAGTTAGTACTACAAGCTAGCCAAGATTGGTACCGGAGTTTAGCCAAAACCGCACCACAGCAATATTTGTTATTAGCGCAGTTTTGGCAAAGCCCACAAAGTTTAATAACCGACTTTAATAAAGCCATTTCGCGAGATATAAAGCTTGAACAAATAAGTGTTAATGATATTTCCTTTGCATTTCAAAAGCTTGCTACAAGTGCGTTACAGCAAATAATCGACCATGAAGCTGAGTTAATCGCGTTGTTAATCAGTACTAAAAAACCAAGCGAGCAAGCCGTTCGTCAGCAAGAGCTAAGCGATTTAAAAAATTGGCTATCGAATGTTGCTGGCTTCGCCGAATGTGATAATAGCAGTGAAAATATTGAACAAGGTTTAAGTCCTATGCCAGCTGCGTTTATGGACGGTCGACGTTTTGGCCGTTCAAAAGAAAAACCGCGTTTAATTGAGATTTTTTCATTAGCCAATGATGTCAAAGCACAAGCGTCTAAGCTCGCTACCAACATCAACAAAGCTAAAGCTTTAGCGGTAGTTCATGACGGTATTTTAATTATTCGCGCTAAAGTGAAAGAGAAAAAACAGCGACTCGGGGTTTTAAGTTTTGATGACTTGATCAGCACTTTAGCCAATAAACTAAACAGTGAAAGCAAGGAAAGTACAGCCAATTTAGCCATAAATAAAGATAGCCTCTCGGCAAAACTATTGGCGCAATACCCTGTGGCGTTAGTGGATGAGTTTCAAGATACCGACCCTCTACAATTTGATATTTTACAAGCGATTTACCAGCAGCAGTCAAATGCTGCCTTATTTATGATCGGCGATCCGAAACAAGCTATTTATGGTTTTCGTGGTGGCGATGTTTTTGCTTATTTAGCCGCGCGTGATAATTGCCCGCAGCAATGGTTAATGGACACCAACTGGCGCTCATCAGAAAATATGATAAAAGCCTATAACCGCATATTTTATGGTACTCGCTTAGATGAGTCTGGTCAGGCGGTATTTGGTTACGATATCGGCTATCAACCCGTAAAGGCGTCACCTTCAGCGAAAACCCGTATTTTTGACCAACAAGGTGACGGGGCTAGCGGCGCTAAAGCATTACAGTTTATTCACTTTAACGGCGAAGCGGGTGCTAATGAAAAGTCAGCTAAAGCGCAAAGCTCAGTGAAACAAAGCTTTCGCTCGGTCATGGCAAATTGGTGTGCTAGCGAAATAGCGTCATTATTATCCAATGAAAATGATGAATTAGCACAACGTTTAAAAGCACAAGATATTGCCATATTAGTCAGAGATGGCGCAGAAGCGGCGTCAATTAAACAGGCCTTAGCGCAAATAAATATTGCCGCGGTATTTTTAAGTAACCGTGCCAATATATTTCATAGTGAGCAAGCTCAGCAATTACTCAAAATATTAAAAGCGATTTTATTTGTTGAAAACGATCGGCTTTTTACTGCAGCGCTCACTACTGAAATTCTCGGTTTTAATCCGAGTAAACTTTATCAGTTACAACAAGATGACCTTGCTTGGCAGTCATTAAAAGTTCAATTTTTAGCATTACGTGAACAATGGCAGTATCAAGGCTTTATCTCGATGGCATTAAAACTAATGCATGAATATTTCATTTTTGATAATGATAGCGAAAATGGTGACGCTAATGGTTCAGGGGCTAAAGATCGCGCCCTGACCAACTTATTACATATTTTTGAGATTTTACAAACTGCCAGCCAGCGCCATCATCAAGGCCAAGCATTATTGTTTTGGTTTGAGCAACAAATACGTAGTGACTCACCAGAAATAGAAGCGGAGTTACGCTTAGAAAGTGACGATAACTTAATTCGTATTGTTACCCAACATGGCTGTAAAGGTCTTGAATATCCTGTAGTTTTTATCCCTTTTGCGACTCGGCATAAAGACCCGTTAAAATTTGGTAATCGTTCAGTAAATTTAATTGAATACCATAACGACAAGAAAGAATTGCTATTAAGTTTAGACGGCTCTAAACAAGCCAAAGCGGCAATGGCGGCTGAAGCTTATGCGGAATCTATTCGCTTATTATATGTTGCCATAACCCGTGCCGAGCAGCGCTGTTATATTTTAACTACCGCTTTTGAAAATCATCAAAATTCGCCTTTAGGCCAAACACTGAAATGGCAAAAAGAAGACGATATTTTAACTAGCTTGCAACAGCTAGCTAGTGATTGCCCTGATGCTATTTCAGTAATGCAAGTGGATGAAAATAGCAGTAATGCTGAATTTACCCTGACGACTGAGCAGCCAATTACGCCACAGCTGGGCAATTTCACTAGTAAGATAGAGCGCGATTGGTGGTTAAGTTCATTTTCAGCATTAACAAGAAATTTACGCCATAGCGGTATTTCAGCACCTGACCGAGACAATGAACCGCTTGCCGGTGATAGTTTAGCAAGTCAACAAGCCCAAGAAGTATTAAGCAGCTTATTACGTTTTCGCTTAACCAAAGGCGCGAGAACCGGTAATTTATTACACGAAATTCTAGAACATTGTGACTTTAATGAGCCTGACTGGCCGCAAGTATTAAAGTGGCCATTAACCAATTTTGGCCAAACAGACTTTGATGCAGATGAAATCAGCGCTTGGCTTGATCAAGTACTAACCGCAGAGTTGGTACAAGGTGGCCGTTTAGCTGATTTAACTTGTCAACAGACCTTACGAGAAAGTGAGTTCTATTTCCCCATGCACGCAGATAATAGCGCCAAGTTATCGGCATTATTGGCGCAGCATCGACAAACACCAGTTAAGGATATTCGTTTACCGCACTTTAAAAAACTCAAAGGTATGATGCATGGCTTTATTGATTTGATATTTGAACATCAAGGAAAATATTACTTGTGTGATTATAAATCGAGTCATTTGGGTGATAATTACGACTGTTATTCTCATCAAATGATGCGTGAAAATATTGAGAACAATTATTACGATTTACAGTATTTAATTTACGCGTTGGCCTTGCATCGTCAGTTAGGTTTTTTACTTGATGATTATGCTCCCGAGCAGCATTTTGGCGGCGTTTATTATTTCTATTTACGTGGTATGACAAACGATGTTAACCATTTACATCGTGGAATTTATCATCGAGATATTGCTACAGACGAGCTAAATGCTCTTGATCTATTGTTTAAAGAAGAGCAGGAGCTTAACTCATGATGACTCCTCTATATAACAGTTTTAGTCAAGCAGCTTTACAATGGTTTGAATTAGCACCAATTGATTATTTTCTCGCTAAAGAAGTCTGCCAAGCCTTAACTGATAAACATGTTGAAGTACATGTTGAAATGAATAGCGATAAACATGTTGAGAGTAACGTTCAGCCTTTGTCTCGCGAGCAGCAACACCAGCTATTTCATCTTATTGTTATGCTTAGTCAAAGCCTACGTAGTGGTCATAGCTGCATAGTTTTAACGGATATCGCAGGGCAACGTTTTGGTTATGCTTGTGATAGCGAGGGCTTTGTTAGTCATCACGGTTATACCTTGGCAACTCAAGCTGAATTAATCGCTTTGTTATCGCAATTAAATATTACGCCAGCAGCTCAACAGTTGCTTGTTTTTAACGATAATAAGCTCTATTTGCGCCGTTATTATCAATTTGAACATGAGTTAAGCCAAGCCATTGAAAGTAAACTTTCACAGCAAGTGATTTTTGATCCCCAAGCGGTAACTGATTGCTTAACGCAATTATTTAACCAAGTTGATGACAATAGTGACAATAGTGATAATGGTGACAATAGTGATAATGGTGAAATTGACTGGCAAATGGTCGGTGTCGCTAATGCCTTCAATAAAAATTTCTCGGTTATCGCTGGCGGACCTGGTACTGGTAAAACCTATACGGTAACCAAATTATTGGCGGGTCTTATTCAATTACAGCAAGGCTTAACTGATCAACCGCTAAATATTATGCTCTCGGCGCCAACAGGTAAAGCGGCGCAGCGTTTGTCTGAATCTATTAGCCAAGCGGTCAGCCAATTTCAAGGGCAAATAACTCCTGAGATATTAGCTCATATTCCTCAGCAAGCGACTACCTTGCACCGCTTATTAGGGGTCATACCAAATTCACCTAATTTTCGCCATCATCATGACAATAAATTAGCCATCGATGTATTACTTATAGATGAAGTGTCTATGGTTGATTTAGCTATGATGACACGGGTATTAAGGGCTTTACCTGATAGCTGTAAAGTAATTTTATTAGGCGATGCTGACCAATTACCGTCAGTTGCTACTGGCAGTGTTTTAACAGATATTGCGTCGAGGCCCCATAAAGGCTACAGCAAAGAAAACTGTCAGTATTTAATGCAAGTAACGGGCAATAAAAACTTAAAAAGTCATCAAGTACGGGCAAATAAAGTGGCAGATGATCATGTTACTTTTCTTACCAAAAGTCGTCGCTTTGATGGTGAAGGTTTAATTGGTCGGTTAGCAACAGCAGTTATCGCTGGTGAAGGGCCGCAAAGTTGGCAGTTATTAGCAAACCCTAGCGAGCAAGATTTATCTGCTAATAATAATTTTGACTTGTTATTGGCGAGTGATATTAACAGTTGGCTGCACAAATTAGTGCGTAAATATTATCAACCGCTGTTTAATTTTACTGAAGTTAGCGATGCGTTTAAGCAGTTAACGGTGTTTAGCATTTTGTGTGCAACTCGCAAAGGCGAGGCTGGCGTTGAAAATATTAACCAACAAGTTAAACGTATTCTCAGTACTTTAGGTTGTTTACGCCAAGATGAGACTGTTTTTCATGGTCAGCCGATCATGATCAGTGAAAATGACTACAATGTTGGCCTATTTAATGGTGATATTGGCCTTATTTGGCGACACCCTTCAGGGCATTTAATGGCGGTTTTTGAAGCTGACGCTAAAGATCAAAGTAAAAAGCATAACGAAGATGATAACCAGAGCCAGGAAAAACAGTATCGCTGGTTTATACCTTCAAGACTACCACCATTTGAAACTGTGTTCGCGATGACTATTCATAAAACCCAAGGCAGTGAATTTAATCATGTGGCTATGGTTTTACCCAATCAACAAGACAATAAGCTGTTATCAAGGGAATTATTATATACCGGCATTACTAGGGCAAAATCGATACTCAGTATTTGTGCGAGCGCAAATGTATGGCAGGTAGGTGTTGAAAATAAAGTAAAACGCAATTCAGGCTTAACGATTAATAATGCTCGGTAGCGGCTTGATTATTTCATTATTAGCACCATATTGTTTTTAACCAAATCGGCCTTATTAAACAGTCGCCTAAAAATATTGGCTTTGTGAAATATGAGTTTTCCATGACTAAGAGCACTTAAAAATAGCATTATGATGTTGATAGAAATAGATAAAAGTACCTACCGTAAAACCTTGAATAAAGTTATTGTCACTTTTGTACTTAGCTTTGCCTTATTGGCGATAGCGTGTGGCGCTATTTTGATACAGTTATTTGGCGAGGTTGCCATAAACGGCGAGGCTGTTGATAACTTTCGTTTTAACTTAGCGGGCGTACTTATTGCGCTAGTATTTTGCAGTGTGATATTGAATAAATTTAAAGATAGCGAACTATTTAAAGAAATTTATTATGTATGGCAGTTAAAGCAAATACATAATAAAATTTATCGTAAGTTAACTAAAATTAAAAAAGCAGCCAAAGAGGGGCAAATAGATGCCTTTATCGTGCTAAATTTTTATTACAACAGCTTAAAGCAAGTGTATTTTCTTGATGATAATACTTTAACAATTTCAAAACTTGAAAAGGATTTGACGGCTTTACAGGCACAATGTGATGAACATAATTTAACTATTACGCTTGAGCAATTTGACGCTAAGTTAATTAAAACCTTTTAATAACCAGCTCGTTAAATAAGACCTTGCATTTATATATACTTTGAGGAATTTATCATGATCGGATACGTCACTTTAGGTACTAACAATCTTGAACAAGCGGTTGCTTTTTATGATGAACTATTTGCAACCATAGGGGCAGGACGTTTTTTAGAAACTGAGCAATTTGTTGCTTGGGCAGCCGCTCCTGATCAGCCCGGTGTTTCAGTAACTAAACCTTTTGACGGAAAACCCGCAACTGTGGGGAACGGTACCATGGTAGCTATTATGCTAGATTCTCCAGCCAAGGTTGATGCTTTCTATAATAAAGCAATCTCACTTGGTGCTACTTGTGAGGGTAAGCCCGGCTTACGTGACGAGGTAAGTGGATTTTATGCTGGGTATTTTCGAGATCTTGACGGTAATAAATTAAATGCTTTTTATTTTACAACGCCTGAAAGCTAAAGGGGCTGACTGCACGCGTTAAACAAACACTGCGTAGAACTAAGTTTAAACAAAAATATAAATTTCAGCTTATTGGATCTTGTATGAAAAAATTGAAAAATGAAGCCGCTCTTCTTAAAAAGGCGATAGACATTGGTGAGAAATACGCGGTTAATCGCGGTTATAAAAGTTTCTCAGCAACCAACGCTGCCAAAGATAAAGTTGAGAGTTTGTACCGTTTATTAGTGAATGATAAGTTAGTGCAACCATTAGCGGTTGACCAAGAAAACCAACCAAATATGAAACATAAGCTTGCTTTATGGATCGCAAAACAATTGCCTGAAGGGCACCCATTACTTAAATAGTCATTAAAGCACCTCGTTTTTAGTTAATCGGCTTTATTTATTAGGCTTGATTCATGAGGTTTTAACTATTAGGTTTTATTTATTAGGTATTAAAATATGAATCGTAAGAAAAAAATTAATGAAACCTTAAAGAAAAAGCAGAAAAAGGCCAACGCTAAATTACATACCAGTAATAAGCCGCGCTATATTTCAAAAGCTGAGCGTGAGAAGTTAGCTCAGCAAGAAAGTGCTGCCGAGCAAGGGCAAACTGAATAAGTATCAAGAACTCCTTGCAAATAAGCTGATTTTGCTCAAATCAGCTTATTATTTTCATTTCCTTAAAAATAATCTCCCCCATCTGTTTTAATGCCGCACTTTGTATGATTATTTATCTCTCAAATTATATTTCTATTAATCAACACCCTACAACAGAACATTTTCAAAGTTTAAAATATTATCTTTAAGCGTTAACTTTATTTCCCCTGTTATACCTCAGCCTAGTGTTTATCAGTATTTGACCTAAGGATAATCCTTACTATAGTCAAATAGATATCTAACGTTATCAGTGCTTATCTAGTGTTATTTATTGATAACGAAATAATGATAAAACGAGAACGGGGAGATTACGATGAAAAATGAACGGTTTTTCAAATTAAATTTACTGTCCAAAGCTTGTTTATTTGCTTTGGGAATTAGCTCTTTATCAGTTATGGCCGCGGAAGAAGAAAACAACAGCACTGCAGCAAAGCAAGCTGACGAAGAAATGGAAGTTATAGAAATTAAAGGGGTATTTGGTAGTATCCGCGACTCAATGAACGATAAGCGCTTTTCTACCGAAATTAAAGACTCGATATCAGCCGAAGATATTGGTCAATTACCTGATGAAAATATCGCTGAAGCGCTACAACGGGTAACGGGTATTCAAATGGCCCGAAGTGCCGATGGCGAAGGTAGCACTTTACAAATTAGAGGGCTCACTAATAATAATGTGGAAATTAATGGTCAAAGTGTATCCGGTAGTAGTGCAGATCGAAGTATTAACTTTCAAGATTTACCTTCAGAGCTATTCTCAGGTCTTGAAGTTTTAAAAGCGCCGACTTCAGATAAAATTGAAGGCTCACTTGGCGGCACGGTTAATTTAAAAACTCGTCGGCCGTTAGAAGGGAAGAAGGACTTTTTTGCCTCTGCTACCCTGAAAGCAAAACATGCTGAAATTGCTGGAGAAACCGATCCTGATATTAATGGTTTTTTGAAAAAAAATTGGCGTGATACTGGTATTGGCGATTTTGGTTTTATTGTCAATGTTGGTATTAAAACAGTTACATCAGTTACCGAAGCTTATGGTGGCGGTGATTTTGCTACTGCTGAAGCTGTTTGGGTTCGTAGAAACGGTGATTACATACCCGCAGGGCCGGGTAATCCGAATAGTGGTAATGCTAACCATTTTAAAACCGGTGATGAAGCATGGCGTTATGATGGTGAGATTGATGTTAACGGTGATGGAGAGTCTAATGTTGATGATGTTTATTATATGCCAGCAGGTTTTGGCTTTTATGAAAATACCCGTGAGTCTGACCGTAACTCCTTTAATACTACTTTGCAGTGGCAACCTAATGATGACATAAATATCTTTTTTGATGCGACCTTAACAGACATTGAAGAAGTATCAACAGGATCACGCTATTCCGTAAGTTTTAACTCTGCTCGTTTAGCGGCGTTGTCATCAGGAGATAATAATTTTGTTAAGTTAAATTCTATACCTGGCTCTAGTGCCGAAAACTCTAACGCTCTGCCAGCAGGTGATGTTTATTTGATGACCTCTGGACGTATTGGCAATGCTACTACTCGTATGGGCGCCTCGCCTTCAATCAATATAATCGATCGTGAGTCTGAGCAGTTTACTTTAGGTGGTGATTGGCAAATTACCGATGAATTCAACCTTTCAGCAGAATTATCAATGTCAAAAGGTACTGCATCAACGGTAGAGCAAGGTGCCCTAATTATGGGGATTGATGCTAATGGTAATGGTCAGCTTAATGGCTTAGATTTTTCTCAATTTGTTGATTTTGACTCAGCTGCGGGCCGTATTCCTGATGTGACCCTTTATCAATCACCTTTCCCTGCTTCGGCTTTTGGTACGGGCTTAGTTTTACCTGATGGTGATTTAGTGGCAATAGCCCCTAATGATGTCGATTATGAGCGTTTAGCCTATTTTCAATTTAATCGGGTAGCAGGTGATACTGAAAATCAAGCCGATGCTTTTAGAATTGATGGAACGTTAGACATAGATGGTGACTTTATTACCGAGTTATTCTTTGGTGTTCGAGCCGCTGAGCGAAAGTTTAGTCGTATTGGTTATGAAAACCGAAATCAACGAGGTGGACCGTCTTCTTTGTGGAATGGAGAAGATGAATTGCGAACGGGTATTAATGTACAAGCCATTCGTGTTAACCCAGAGTCATTATCAGATCCAGACTTGATTGCATCATCTGAATTTTTACAAGCCTGTTTAACGCAAGGTGGTGACAATGGTTTATTATCAGATGAGGGCAGTAATTTACCCAGAACTTGGACGGCCACCAATTGTAGCGCTAACCATATTAGTGATGCCTTTGGTTTACAAGATATCCGTACTATAGATGAGGAAACGCAAATAGGTGCCTATGAGTTAGCGCGTGTGCGTTTTCAAGTAAAAGAACAAACCATCGCTGCTTATATAAGAGCAGATTTTTATACTGATATTAGCGATATGGATTTTTTTGGTAACTTTGGTATTCGTTATGTTGAAACCGATAGTGATTCAACAGGTATTGCACCAACGGAAGAAGGGCAGTCAGTGCAAACATTTAGTAATAGTTATGATGATTGGTTACCAAGTTTTAATGCCAATTTAGCCATAAATGAGGAAATGGTGGTTCGTTTGGGTTTGTCACGCACTTTGGGACGTCCTGAATTAATCGCTATATCACCTAGTATGAATATTACCTTAAGTGAAGATGTTGAAGGAATTGATGGTTCTGGCACTGCTGGCAATCCATATTTAGACCCTCAACATTCAAATAATATTGATTTGTCGTTTGAGTGGTATTATAGCGATAGCAGTATGTTTTCATTGGCTTATTATCGAAAAGATATTGACAGTACTATAGCTGATAATCCAGATGAAGTTGATATTGATTTTGGTGATAAAACCTATCGGATTCGAACTAAACAAAACCTTCCTGGTACTGAGATAGACGGTTTTGAAATAGCACTTCAACATGGATTTACTGATTTACCGGGTTTGTTATCTCATACTGGTATTGGTATGAACTATACAGTTACTGATGAAGCCAGTGAAATAATAGACCAAGAAGGTAGCCCTATTGCTCGTCAGCGTTTATCAGATTCGAGTTATAATATTGCCGCTTATTATGATGACGGTACTTTCAGTACTCGCCTTGCTTATAATTGGCGTGATGAATTTGTTCGCAGAATCGAAGTTGACCTTGGCTTTGCTCGTGGTGAGCGTTTACCTGAAATTGAAGCAGAGCGTGGCCAATTAGACTTAACCGCTAATTACACGTTAAATGAGCATATTAAGTTTAATTTTGCGGCAATTAATTTAACCGAGTCAGAAACTGAACGTTTTATGAAATACGAACAGTTAACTAACTATATTGCTAATGCTGGCCGTCGTTATACGTTAGGCATGGTCTATCGTTTTTAACTATTAACTTTAACTATTAACTTTAACTATTAACTTTAGCTATTAACTTAAAGTATTTTTTATTAGTAGCTCATATGTAAATTGCTAAAACTTAAAAGGCTTTTTCTCAGACTCGTCATGGGTTTGATTAAAAGTCTTTATTTTATAATTTTTCCCCATAAGCACTTTAATTTGGTACCAAGACTCGCGGGCTAACACCATACCAGCACGACTCCACCAACTTTTATTATAAAGTTTTTTAGTAGCAGCAACTGAATCAGGTGATTGTTCAACAATACGCAGTGCTAACGCTTGGGCATCATCAAGTGGATTATCACTTAAGTGGGTTACTAAACCGATACGGTGAGCCTCATTACCGTCAATAATTTTCGCTGTCATAGCAAGTTCTTTAGCAACATCTTGGCTGACTAATTCACGTAAACCCAAAGTGCCCCCCATATCAGGAATTAAGCCCCATTTTGCTTCCATGATAGAAAGTGATGCCATTGGTGATGCAATGCGAAAATCACCGCCAAGGGCTATTTGCATACCACCACCCCAGCAACGACCGTGAATAGCCATGATCACCGGTACCTTTAGTTCACGCCAGCCGGTGGATATTTTCTGGGCTTTATTGGCTTGCCACGGGAAAACTTTAGCTAATAATTTTAACGCTAGCGTGGGAGATTGAAAAACTGACTTAACATCTAAACCACTACTAAAACCTTCACCTTGGCCTGATATAATCACAGCACGTAAAGTTTTTATCTTCTTTAACTCTTTAATAACTGAAATTATTTCAGCAAACATGGTCGCGTTTATCGCATTATGTTTCTCTGGTCGCGCTAGCTCTAAGTAAGCAATGTTAGTGGTAAGTGTTAATGACACAGTGGTATAGTTCATGTTTTAAAAACTCCGTGGTTAGACCAGTTGATTGTAACAGTGAAAATAATGATGTCGAGAAATAAATTTACAGCCTAGCACGTGGTTATATACACAGAGCTTTTCAGCTGAACTAAAATGAAGTAGACACCATTAGTGTTAAGCACTATTGGTAAAGCGCTATTAGAAATAAGCAAAACCAAGGGTAAATTAAGCTCAACTAAGGCAAACATGCAAAAGAAATTTATCAGGAAAATTACAGTTTTTATAACCTTGCTCTGTACTCATTTAGTATGGGCAACTGAGCCGGTGGTAAAAATGGTTGCTGATCCGTGGCCGCCTTGGATAGTGCCGCAAGGTAATGGTAAACCATCAGGTTTTGCTATCGATATTGTTGACGAAATATTTACTCGGCTGAAAATAAAAAATGAGATCACCATAGTTCCTTTTAAGCGAGGTTTAAAAATGGTGGAAGAGGGTGATGCCGACCTGGCAATTTTTGTCTCTAAAAATGAGCAAAGATCTCGTTATATGATCTTTACTGAACCGATTGAAGAAACTCAGTTTTTACTTTACTATTCAGATAAGTGGAAGAATTTTCATTGGAAAAACTGGCAAGAACTAATACCTTTTAGAATTGGTATTGTTCGTGGCTTTAATTATGGGAACCAATGGCTAACGGCAGTTAATAAATATAAACTAAATGTACAAGCGGTAGGTGATAACCAACAACTTATTAAAATGTTATTACTAGGGCGAGTTGATCTGGCCATAATCGAATTTAATAGTGCGGAACATTTTATCGAAAATAATCCGCAATATAAAGGTCGGATAACAGCGACCACTAAAGCAATTTTTCAAAGTGTTAATCGCTTAGCTATTTCCAAAAAATCGTTGCTAGTTTCTCAATTAGAACAAATTAATCAAGTTATTCGTGAGATGAAAAAAGAAGGTGCTTTATCTCCTCAATAGCATAACAACTCCTTATATAAAGGGCATTTTATGAAGATACTTTCTCAGCACACATTTATAAAAACCACTGTTATTACTATTAGTTTAATGGGCTTATTAGCCTGCTCTGACGATGTTGGTAAAGTGAGTTTAGGTTTATTCACCACCAAAGATGTAGTGATTCAAGCTCAGCAAGATCCAATAGTTACCGGTGTTACTTGTCATATTAGTCATGTGGAAGCTAACTTAGATTTTTCTGATCCTTCAGATATGTCGATAGCGTGTCGGCAAACCGGGCCAATTACCGATATACAATTGAATAAAATAGACATGTCTAAAAATGGCGAAATTGTTTTTACTAAATCGAAAAGTGTTTTGTTCAAAACCCTGAAAGTACGTCGTATTTATGACAAAGAACATAAAAGCTTAATTTATTTGTCTTACTCAACTAAAGAGTCTAGTGGCAGTCATCATCACTCGTTATCTACTGTGCCTTTATATAAAACCCAAGCATGGCAGTGGGCGAATCAACAAGTGTTAACCAATAATTAAAGGTTTTTATGTTTTCTTTTTTCTCAAAGCCAGCACCTGTTGTTGATGACAATACCCGCGCATGGATATTTGATAGCTTCGCTTGGGCGATTGAACATTTAGACAGTCGATTTTTTCATCAAGAAACTAAGTTGATATTGCCTAATAATCGTTTTTATCCTGGCAGGGTCAGTAGCGTGCATGAAATGGCAACGAATATCTTTAATGCAACAGTTAACTATGCAGGGTTACAGCAATGGCCAATACAATTAGTTAAGCCAGAAAATTATTCACCTAGCGCAATCCCGCAGTTATCCTTTGTTAATAATGAAAATAATCTGCGGGGGAATACTGCAGTTGTTACATCTGCACTTTATGAAGCAGAGAATATTTCATTAAGCTATCAACCAACACAAGTTAATCAGCCCCAAGATTTAATCGCCGTTTACGCACAAAATTTGGCGACTATTTTAGTATTGCAGCAAAATGTGGCTCCGCCGGGCGGGAAAGAATTTTTACCTCAAACCATTGACTTAGTTGCTTGCTTTTTAGGTTTTGGGGTTATTTTTTCAAACACAGCTTACCAATTTAAAGGCGGTTGTGGTTCATGTAATAATGCTAACCTGAACCGACAAGTCGCTTTGCCTGAGCATGAAACTGTTTATGTTTTGGCTTTATTTTGTCAGCTAAAGTTAATTGCCAATAAACAGGTTTTACCTGCATTAAAGCCTCACTTGCACAGCACTTTTAAACAAGCGCTTAAAGACATTAAAAGCTATTTAAAACAAGACAGCCATCATTTGGCTTTAAGCTTCACTAAATGACTGAAGATGATATGATAAAAATACTGCCAATAATTTGATAAATGAGGAATTATTTAAAATATCGGTCTACAGTTAAAGTGAACAAGCGCATAAATCGTTAGTACAATAGGCATAAAACCTTTAGGGAAACGTTATGGAATCATTACAAGTAAAAGAATATATGAACCATTATCCAGTCACCTTCACGGCAGACATGGTAGTTGAAGAAGCGTCGCTTCGTTTTTTAAAAACCAAGCAAATTGGCGGTCCGGTAATCGATAAAAATAATCATTTAGTGGGGTTTTTATCTGAAGGCGATGTGCTGGCTAAAATGATCGAGTCAATTTATTACAATGAGCAAAGGGTTAATGTTGCTGATTTAATGCGTAAAGACGTATTAACGGTGAAGCCTTACGACAGTGTTATAGAGTTGGGCCAAACCATGCTATTAAATAAACCTAAGGTATACCCTGTAGTTGATGACGATGGTAATTTGCTCGGCACTATTTGTCGTAATGATGTGTTACAAGCGATAGATAAACATATGCGCTCTGGTTTTCAAGCCGGAAAATAGCGCTTAGATAAAGACTTAAACCATATTGAGCTAAGGTTGAGCTAAATCTTAGCTCAGATTTAGCTCAGAGTTAACCAAGCTTTTAGCAAGGTTTAAGTTACCCCAAAAATAAAAGTGCATTTACTTAATAGTGAATAGCCTCTATCTCTTTGAACTTCTATAAAAACTACTGAAATTTCACCATTTAAATAAAAGTGCAGCAACGCTGAAATTCGTTAAAAATGCTGTTATTATGCGCTTTTTAGTTAAAGCTTGAGTTCGTCTTGTCTACTGTTAAACCTTCACAATCTAAAGGGTCTGAAAAAAACGACCTTGTCCCTAATGTTCAATCACTTTTTGCTTTATTAAAGAAAGTTAAACTAGCTGATATCGCACGCCTTAAAAAAAGGTTGCAGGGTTTAAATAAAATAACTAACCAAGCGAAAAAAACGCAAATATTAAAAAGTATTCAACATGCTATTTCCCAGTCTATTGAAAATAAACAGCATAAAATAAATAGCTTGCCCAAAATTACTTATCCTGAAGATTTACCCGTTTCACAAAACGTTGATGTTATTTCAAAGGCGATTGAAGATAACCAAGTGGTGATTATTGCGGGGGAAACTGGCTCGGGTAAAACCACACAAATTCCTAAAATTTGTATGGCATTAGGCCGAGGCATTGAAGGGGTTATAGGCCATACTCAACCACGTAGAATTGCGGCGCGAACGGTAGCTACGCGTATTGCTGATGAACTTAATACCAAGTTAGGTGACTCGGTTGGTTATAAAGTACGTTTTAATGATCTAGTTAGTGAGCAAAGTCATATCAAGTTAATGACTGACGGTATTTTGCTCGCTGAAATGCAAAACGATAGGTTGTTACGCCAATACGATACCTTGATTATTGATGAAGCCCATGAACGCAGCCTAAATATTGATTTTATTTTAGGTTATATCAAACAAATTTTACCTAAACGCCCAGATCTAAAAGTCATCATTACTTCGGCAACAATTGATCCTGAACGCTTTTCAAAGCATTTTAGTAATGCGCCTATTATTGAAGTATCTGGCCGTACTTATCCGGTTGAAATGCTATACCGTCCCTTGAGTGAGCAGGGTGACGATATTGATGTTATCTCAGGTATTTTAAATGCGGTCGATGAAATTAGTGATATTGGCCATGGCGATATTTTAATTTTCTTAAACGGTGAACGAGAGATTCGTGATACCGCAAGTGCGCTCGAGCAAGCCAATTTACGCCATACGCAAATTCTACCCTTATATTCACGACTAACTGTACAAGAGCAAAACCGTATATTTGCGCCCCACAGTGGCCGAAATATTGTTTTGGCCACCAACGTTGCGGAAACCAGTTTAACTGTACCGGGCATTAAATATGTAATTGATCCCGGAACCGCGCGTATTTCTCGTTATAGCTACCGCACTAAAGTGCAGCGTTTACCCATTGAGGCTATTTCGCAGGCCAGTGCCAATCAACGAGCAGGGCGCTGTGGCCGTGTATCCTCTGGTGTTTGTTTGCGTTTATATTCAGAAGATGACTTTTTAGCTAGACCTGAATTTACCGATCCAGAAATACTGCGTACCAATTTAGCCACGGTTATTTTGCAAATGTTAGCGCTTGATTTAGGTAGTATTAGCGACTTTCCGTTTGTTGAGCCACCCGATAATCGCAATATTAATGACGGTATTCGCCTGTTAGAAGAATTAGCCGCCATTGACGGTAAAACTCAGCAAGCTAAGTTAACCAAAGCGGGGCGTTTATTAGCGAAATTCCCTATTGATCCACGTTTAGCAAAAATGGTGTTATCGTCGATTGATTTAGGTTGTATTGAGCAAGTTTTTATTATTGTTAGTGCCTTAAGTATTCAAGACCCACGTGAACGTCCACATGAAAAGCAGCAAGCTGCTGATGAAAAGCATAATCGTTTTAAAGATAAAGAGTCTGACTTTATCAGCTTGTTGAATTTGTGGCAGTACGTCAGTGAAAAGCAAAAAGAATTAAGCCAAAATCAATTTCGAAAACTGTGTCAAAAAGAATTTATTTCTTATATACGTATTCGTGAATGGCAAGACATTTTCAGCCAATTGAAACTTGCCCTAAAAGATCAAAAAATTGAACTAACCTCAATCGATATTGATGATGAAGGTAAAATTGAACTTGTTCATCAGGCAATGTTATCAGGGCTGTTAAGTCACTTAGGGCAACTAGATGAAAACCGAGAATATAAAGGCGCTCGCGGCAGTAAATTTTATATTTTCCCAGGCTCGGCATTAGCAAAAAAATCACCTAAGTGGTTAATGGCGGCTGAGCTTGTTGAAACCAGCCGCTTATTTGCCCGTATGGTCGCAAAAATTGATCCGCTATGGTTAGAGCCCTTAGCAGGGCATTTAGTCAAAAAAAGCTACAGTGAGCCCCATTGGGAGAAAAAACAGGGCGCGGTGATGGCGTTCGAGCAAGTCTCACTTTATGGCTTGATCATTGTGGGTAAACGTAAAATCAATTTTAATAAAATTGAACCTGATACTTGCCGGGAAATTTTTGTTCGCGAAGCGTTAGTTAATGGCGACAGTTTTATTAAAGAAAGTTTTTTAAAAGAAAACATGGCGCTGGTGCAAAGCATTGAGGCGCTAGAACAAAAAGCGCGTCGTAAAGACTTTCTTATTGATGAACAACACTTAGTTGATTTTTACCTCGCTAAAGTTCCTGAAGAAGTTATTTGTCAGCGCAGTTTTCTTGCGTGGTGGAAAAAAGAAAAAGCCAACAACGCAAAACTATTAACTTTTACTCGTGAATTTTTATTAAAAGAAAGCTCACAGCAACTGAGTGAAAAAGAATACCCAGATACTTGGCAACAAGATAATTTAACTTTGCCGCTTACTTATCACTTTTCTCCCGGTGATATTGACGATGGCGTAAGTGTAATTATTCCTATTGGTTTACTGAATCAAGTACAAAATATAGGTTTTGATTGGTTAATTCCAGCGCTAAGATACGACTTAATTATTGCCTATATTCGAGGTCTGCCAAAAGCACAACGTCGTAATTTTGTGCCTGCGCCTAATTATGCTGAGGCTTGTCTGGCGAAAATATCGATAGATGACGGCATGTTAACCGCCGCTGTAGAGAAACAATTGCTACGCATGACTGGCGTGAGATTAGCCGAAGGTGCTTGGACAGATATCGAATTACCAGCGCATTTAACCATGAACTTTAAAGTGGTTAATGATAAAGGAGTGGTGCTTAAACAAGGGCGCGACTTAGATGATCTTAAAGCGCAATTACAAGGAAAGGTAAAAGCATCCATTAAAAAAGTTGCTGATAAAGGCATTGAAAGGCAAGGTATTGAACAGTGGGATTTCGCTAAAATCCCCGTTGGCTATGAGAAAAAAGTTGCTAATATCACCATTAAAGCTTTTCCCGCGTTAGTGGATAACAGCTCTAGTGTTGCCATAGAACTTTTTGAGCAACAAGAATTAGCTGAACAAGCCATGCTTAAAGGTGTTGCTCGACTAGTACTATTAAACATTCCATCACCAATTAAATATTTGCAAGAAAAGCTGCCTAATAAAGCAAAATTAGGTTTGTACTTTAACCCGCTCGGCTCAATTAACGAGCTTTTAAATGATTGTATTCTTGCTGCTTGTCAGCATTTAGTTATTAATTTCAGTGAACAAAATAATGGCTTACCACGTGATGAACAGCAATTTAAACGTTGCCGTGATTATATTCGTGCTGAATTAGCAGAATGTGTTTTAGCGGGAGCCATCAAAGTTGAAAAAGTATTAAGCTTGGCCCATGAAATTCGTAAAAAACTTAAAGGTAAAGTGGCGCTAAATGTTATTCAGTCGCATGGGGATGTTAAACAACAACTTGAGTTGTTGGTTTTTAAAGGTTTTATTACTGAAAGTGGTCATCATAAACTCGACGATATAACTCGTTACCTCAATGCTATTTCAAGACGTTTAGAAAAGCTGCCAATTGACCCTAACCAAGATCGTTTGAAAATGATTGATATTGCCAAAGCCAGTGACGCTTATACACAATTGCTAGCTAAACAGCGCAAAGACCAACCAATAGCCAGTGAAGTGCTTGATGTTAAGTGGATGATAGAAGAGCTAAAGGTTTCGTTGTATGCGCAAAACTTGAAAACCCCGTACCCTATTTCATTAAAAAGGGTGTTAAATCATTTAAAAAGCTTATAACGCACTTCAATAGCTAATGGCTGTTGACGTTTATTAAATATGTCATAAGCTTAAAATATTGATAAATATCAGCTAAGATTTATTGTATGGCGATATAATCATTTGACAGTGCTCTATGAGCTAAGTATAAAAGTCTCAGGAGTTAACAATATTAACAGTGGTGGAATAGTCATGCTAAATTATGACGATAAGCGTAATTTTTATAGAATGATGTTAAACAGTGAAGTTAACATCACCATTATCGACGATGAAGCAAATAGTGATATTGTTGCTACTTGCCGTGATTTAAGTGCGACTGGTTTAGCGATAGAAATGAGCCATCCTATTGATATTGGCACACACGTTCGCATTAATGTCGGCTCTGCTAATAGCAGTATTCAAGCACTTGATGCCCGTGGCAAGGTAATGCGAGTTACCGAAGAAGCACCAGATTGTTTTTTAATTGGTGTTTCAATTGAAGAAATTGATTAGCTTTATCTAACGGTTAGGGTTTAAAAAAGCCGCTAAAATGTGCTGAAAAGTACATTTTAGCGGCTTTTTGTTAATTTATGACTAATTTAAAAGTTAGTTTTACTGATTTTCATTAGTGAACTATACAGCCGTATAAAAAATAATAGTTAATATCTCAAAAAGTTTAATGACATTGAGCGCTCGCTTAGTTACATTTTTATTATGCGTTTAAACTTTTATATGCGGCGGGATAATGGTTAAATTTCAACAACATATTTTATTATTCATTTTCTGTTGCTTAGCTCTGTCGATGTCGTTTCAAAGCAAAGCTAAAGACGTTATTATTTACCCTTGGTTTGACGGTAAATTTCAAGAAGACCATTATTACCTCGCCCTGTTAAAACTTGCCTTAGAAGAGTCTAAAGACCGCTTTGGTGAATATACTTTAGTGCAAGCTTCTCAGCCAATGTTTCAAGAGCGCAGCTTAATTGAGGTTAATAAAAACCAAAAGCTAAATGTTGTTTGGAGCATGACTTCGAAAAAACGCGAAGCGGTTTTAAATCCCATCAGAGTGCCACTTTTACGTGGGCTTGGTGGTTATCGTATTTTTCTTATTCCTGAAGATGATCAATATATCTATCAAAAAATTCGTCATGCCGACCAGCTTAAAGACTTAGTTGCCGGTCAGGGCAGAGGCTGGCCTGACTCATATATTTTAGCGGACAATGGCTATAAATTAGTGACCCCTGCTGGGCATGAATCATTATTTAAAATGTTACAACATGGCCGTTATGCTTATATGCCTAGAGCTTTACATGAGGCATGGAATGAAGCACAAGCGTTTGAAGGTTTAGTGGTAGAAAGCGCATTGGCATTACAATATGACTCACCTTATTTCTTTTTTGTCAGTAAGAAAAATGATCCACTATTACAGCGCATAGAATATGGTTTAAACATAGCTGAGCAAAAAGGGCGCTTTCTAAGTTTATTTAACAGTCATCCTGTTACTAAAGATATTTTAACTAAGGCTCAACTGCATAAACGGCGAATTTTTAAACTCAACAATACTTTTTTAACTCCTGAAACTCAAAAAGTCGTATCAGGTAAAAAATATCGACTGCCTGAACTTTAATCCCTATCTAACTAATAAATCCCGTTCAAACATAGCTTTTATCAATAAAACCCTAGTGGAAAATTCCTGCTGAGCTTTTGTAAAGCTTAAGTATAAGCATATATTAATGCTTGCTAGTGACTGCCTTTTTTAGTACCTTTCCCGCCAGTAGGTGTCTTCTTTTATCAAACTTGTTTGTGTGATTTTTTTATGTAGTCAAAGTGACTTTTTACGTGAATTCTAACGTAAATTAATGCGTGAAAAATTGCTTAAGCAATAACAACGTTTGGTATTTGAAGGTTAAACGTGAAACTGGTGAGAAACCAGTACTGCCCCCGCAACGGTAACTGTGAGCAGCAACAATATACCACTGTCGGCTTAGCTGATGGGAAGGTGTTGACTAGCGATGAACAGGAGTCCGGAGACCGGCCTATGAACACTCTATTACTGCGGCGGGCAGAAAATCAGAGCTTGGTAAATACCCTTTTAGTTTGTTATTGGGGGCTTTTGATGTTCGCATATTACAGACCTTAACCGCAGCGCTAAATTGATCGGTTTTGGTTTAACTAATGCCGGATAATTATTATTTATCACCTTTGATGTTATGCCTGCCAATAATAGTTATTTATTATTAACGGGATGCTTAATATGGCTTTTTTACCTGAAATACCACCAGAACAAACATCAAACCAATCACTGCAAAAATTATCAAGTTCACACTGCTACCTTTATTTATTATTGGCAGCTTTAATGTTAGCTACACGAACTCACCATTTTTCATCATTGAATGCTTTACCAAGCGCTTCAATTGCAATATTTTTTCTCGCTGGAATGTATTTACGTAGTTTATCTTCGTTTTGGTTTTTTTATTTATTATCGATAGCCATCGATTTAGGCGCTTCTTATGCACGAGGGCAATTAAGCGCATGCTTAACACCGTCGTACCCTATGCTAGTTTTTAGTTACGCCGCTATGTGGGCAACGGGCTATTATTTACATCCAAAGTGGACAACATTTGCGAGTAGCATTTTTTCAGTAACCTTTATTGTTCCTGGTTTAGTGATAGTGAGTAGTTTGGCATTTTTTATTTCAAATGGTAGCTATTATGCGTTGTCAGGTAAATTTCCCACCTTAACTCTTATCGAATATTCAACTCGGGTAGAAAAATATTATCTGGGGTATATAACTAATCCGTTCTGCTATGTTGCAATTGGTTTATGTTTTGATTACTGCTTGGTTAAGTTTTTCAAAGGCGCATCGGCTAAGGCTGCCCACTAATGGCTGTCGAATCTGCTCGGGAAGTAGCTTCATGTCTATGTCCAGCGCTAATGATTGCTGCGCCGTCTTCTGGTTCAGGTAAAACCACTATCACTGCGGCGATTGCGCATTATCATTATTTGCAAGGCAAGAAGGTTACGGTTTTTAAAATGGGCCCTGACTTTATTGACCCAATGATTTTAGCCAATGCCAGTGGCGCGAAAGTATATCAACTCGACTTATGGCTAGTGGGTGAAAAAGGCTGTCGTGAATTGCTTTATCAAGCCGCCTTAGTGTCAGACTTAATTTTAATTGAAGGGGTAATGGGTTTATTTGACGGTACGCCTAGCAGTGCTGATTTAGCACAGTTATTTAAGATTCCAGTATTAGGCGTTATTGATGCATCGGCGATGGCGCAAACATTTTCTGCCCTTGCATACGGTTTAGCTAACTTTCGTAACTCTCTTATTTTTGCCGGTGTTTTAGCAAATCGTGTGAATAGTGAAGGACATGCGCAAATGTTACAAGAGGACTTGCCTGACGATATTAGCTTTTATGGTCGCATACCAAAAGATCAGTCTATCAGTTTAGCTGAGCGCCATTTAGGCTTAGTGCAAGCACAAGAGTTAACGGATATTACAAAACATTTATCGATAAGCGCTGAGCATATTAGTAAAACGCGCTTAAAGAATTTACCTGAATCCGTTAAGTTTTTTTCGGCTGACCAAGGCCAAATAGAAGAAAGCCATTATTGGGCGTTACGTAATACCAAAGTAACTATTATTAAAGATGTTGCTTTTAACTTCTTATATGCAGCCAATGTTGACTTTTTAATACAAGCAGGAGCTCAAGTTAGCTATTGCTCAGCGCTTAATGATACAGAACTACCAGAAGGCGATGTTTTGTATATTCCGGGAGGTTACCCAGAGTTATATGCTGCACAGCTTAGTAATAACCAAGTATTTATTAAGTCGGTACAAGGTTTCGTACGCGCCGGAAAAAAAGTAATTGCTGAGTGTGGTGGTATGCTGTATTTGTTAGATAAATTAACAGACTTGGAGGGTACTTTGCATTGTATGGCCGGCCTTTTACCCGGTAACGCCCGCATGCAAAATAAACTAGCTGCTATTGGCTCTCAATCAGTAGATTTATCTTGTTTAGTTGAGGATAAAAGCTGTTCAGGTGAGCTGTTAAATGAAAAGCCATACAAAAATAATGTGATACGCGGCCATAGTTTTCATTATTCAACAGCGGAAATTAATTTAACACCACTAGCACAAACGCTTCATCATCCAAGCCAACGAGCAGGAGAGTTTGTTTATCAACATGGCAATATTATTGCCTCATATATGCACTGGTATTTCCCGAGTAATGTTAAGCTTGCCGTTAAGTTATTTACAAAATAATGGCTTGCACAAAGCTCTGAATAATGAAGTGATTATTACCTGAAAAGTGAAATAGTTTGTTAAATAAAAAGGCTGCTATTGCTTTGATTATTATCAAACAATAGCAGCCTTAAAATATCAGTAATTCTAGCTTTGCAGCTAATTAATTTCTGTTCGCTAACCAAGTCATTAATTAACTTGGCACACTAAGCCTTTTAAGTAATACCCTTCAGGGTAATTACTTGATATTGGGTGATCAGCAGCTTGTTGTAAACGCTCTACAATATAGACATTTCTTTTAGCGTCTAAGGCGGCATCAGCGACCACTTTTTGAAATAAACCTGCTTCTAATAACCCTGAGCATGAAAAAGTTAATAAAGTGCCGTTAGGTTTAAGTAACTGCATTGCGAGCATATTAATGTCTTTATAACCTCGACACGCCCTAGTTAGTTGTGCTTTAGAATCAACAAATTTGGGTGGGTCGAGTATGATCATGTCGAAAGTTTTACCTTCGGCGCGATATTCTCGTAATAATTTGAAGACATCTTCTTTTACAAAATTGACATTAGCGTCGCCAAGGCCGTTTAGCTCTAAATTTCTTTTAGCTAAATCAAGCGCGGTTTGGGAAACATCAACGTTAGTGACTTCTTTAGCGCCATTGGCGGCACAATGAAGGGAAAAAGTACCAGTATAAGAAAAACAATTTAAAATGGTTTTATCTTTAGAATATTTACCAGCGGCTAAACGGGAGTCTCGTTGATCAAGGTAAAAGCCAGTTTTATGACCTTTGTCGACATCAACATGAATTTTTATACCATGCTCTTCAATAATACATTCTGTACTATCTAAAGGCTCGGTTAACCAACCTGTAACGGGCTCTAGTCCTTCTTTTTTACGAACTTCAACGTCTGAACGTTCATAAATGGCACAATCTGGGTAAAGTTCTTGTAAACAAGAAACTATAGTATAACGGTGAAATTCAGCGCCGGCGCTGAGTAATTGGCAAACAATTAAATTATCGTACTTGTCGATAGTAATACCTGGTAAACCGTCTGATTCTGCGGCAATTAAACGATAACCGGTGAGCTTACCTTGCTCAATAAACCAATCTCTTCTCAACTGGGCACTAGTTAATTTTTTAAGGAAAAAGTCACGATCAATTTCTTCTTTTTCATCAAAAGTCCAAATGCGAATACGAATTTGAGATTCAGGCGAATATGCGCCTCTTGCTAGCCAATTATCTTTACTATCAAAAATATCGACAGTGTCACCAAGCATGGGTTTGCCTTTAATTTTGCTAACACCTTTTGAGAAAATCCATGGGTGTTTTCTTAATAAAGATTTTTCCCGTCCAACATTTAAATAAATTCTTGCTGACATATGCCTATACTTAGTAATAATTGATTGCGCGAAGTGTAGTAAAAGGGTGTATCTGGCGCAATCTATTTATTACAAACTAGAGGATTCAGTTTATGCGAGTTAGTTATATTGCACACGTTAGCGGGAAGGTACAGGGAGTTTTTTTTCGTGCATCATCACAGCAAGTTGCAATAGATCATCATTTAAGTGGTTATGCGCGAAACTTAGATGATGGTGAAGTGGAAGTGTTGATGTGTGGTGATGAAGAGAATGTTGAGAAAATGTTGTCTTGGCTTGAGCATGGGCCCGAGCAGGCTGAGGTGGAACGTGTCGATAAAAAACAAGTGAAATGGCAAGAACATCCTTTCTTTTCTATTAGCTAAACTTACTAATAATTATTTCTTTTGTTGGGGATTATCACTTTGCATTCTTGTTGTTCTAAATGACGATGTAAAAGCATGTGAATGGCGTCCACTTGGGGTAATATGAGCAATTATTCTAGATGAACATCTGCATGACTATCGATATTAAAGACGTTTCTAAACCCGAAATAACTTGTTCAAACTGTCAGGCTTGTTGCTGCCGTTTGGAAGTTATGATTATTTCTGATACCGGTGTACCCACTGAGCATATCGCATTTGATGAATGGGGCGGGGAAACGATGCTGCGTTTAGAAGATGGTTGGTGCTCAGCGTTAGACCGCGAAACTTATATGTGTACGATTTATGATAATCGCCCATTTATTTGTCGAGAATTCGAGATGGGATCACATGAATGTCATGATGAGCGAGCTGTACCGGTAGTTATGGTATAAGGCAGATTTTAGCTATATTTTAAAAGCCAGAGAGCTTGCTTAGCAACGTGTGGTTTACTGTTCTGGCTTTCGTCTATGGAAGCTTTTTTTAATCTTTTCATTAATGTAGAAATGAAGGCAAACTAATCACCTATATATTGGAAACGTTTTAACGTTTTTCCTTCTCTAACTATTTCTTCATCAAACATCGCTAGTGGCCGTACGAAAATTTCTCTAGCACCATACTCGGGTTGGTAAACTACCAGCAACTCTTCTGTTTCACTGTGTTTGGCTAAATGCAGCACTTGATAATAATTGCCTTTAAAATGTTGGTAACGTCCTAATTTAAACAAATGAACCTCTGCTCTTATCAATTTATTCCTAAATAACTGATGTCATTATACTTAAAAAACTTATTAAAGTTAGCCGTAACATTTGTTTCTTTATCCATTAATGCTAAATTGTTTGTGTTCTTTATTTGTAATGTTTACATGGATGGTTACGGTATTTAGACGTAGCTAAAAAAGCTTGCTAATAGTTTTTTGATGCTTTTAAATGCCTTCTTGGTATTGGATTGTAAGGAGTTTCTGCGCATTCAATAACCACATTAAATATTATAAATACTACTTTACTAATTGTTTGTCTATTTATGGTAAATCGTTATTGTGGTGTTTATTTTAAAATAAAAACAAAATAATATTTTACAAATGCGGGGAATTATGGAAACAGTTTCAACACTAAATACAACGGGCTCAGCCTCTGATAGCAATCAAGGTAAAGATTACTCTTTTGCCTTAACGTCTTTAACATCTTTATTTTTTATGTGGGGCTTCATCACTTGTTTAAATGATATTTTGATCCCTCATTTAAAAGGTGTTTTTGATTTATCTTACACCCAAGCCATGTTGGTGCAATTTTGCTTTTTTGGCGCTTACTTTATTGTTTCATTACCATCTGGCGCTATCGTTAAACGTTTGGGGTATCAAAAAGGTATCGTTATTGGTTTAGTCATTGCCGCGGTTGGTTGTATATCATTTTATCCAGCTGCCGCTTTACATAGCTACCCTGTATTTTTATTAGCCTTGTTTATCCTTGCTAGTGGTATTACGTTATTACAAGTATCAGCTAATCCGTATGTAAGTGCGTTAGGTGCAGCCAAAACTGCTTCATCACGTTTAACCATGACTCAAGCGTTTAATGCCTTGGGTACTACGGTAGCACCATATTTTGGCGCGTTATTAATTTTAGACCAAGCGACTGAAGCTTTGTCTAAAAGCGCTGCTGCTGAAGCCGTGCAAATGCCTTATTTATTATTAGCTGCAATGTTACTTATTCTTGCTGCGGTATTTGCTTGGTTAAAACTACCAGATATGTCCTCACTAGAATCAGCTGAAACTGAAGAAGTTACCAGCGGTAGTGCCTGGCAATATAGTCATTTAGTTTTAGGTGCGATTGGTATTTTTGTTTATGTAGGCGCTGAAGTATCTATTGGTAGCTTATTGGTTAACTTTTTTGCTGAGCCAAGTATTGCTGGCTTAGAAGAAGCTGAAGCTGCTAAGTACATCACTTATTTCTGGGGTGGTGCTATGGTTGGGCGTTTCATTGGTGCTGCGGTTATGCAGAAAATATCAGCCAATAAAGCGTTATGTTTTAATGCGGTAATGGCAATTGTTTTATTATTCATCACTGCATTTAGCTCTGGTCAAGTAGCAATGGTAGCTGTTTTATTAATTGGTTTATGTAATTCAATTATGTTTCCAACTATTTTCTCTTTAGCGATAAACGGCTTAGGCAAGCATACTAGC
Source organism: uncultured Alteromonadaceae bacterium (assembly GCA_947501935.1). GTDB lineage: Bacteria > Pseudomonadota > Gammaproteobacteria > Enterobacterales > Alteromonadaceae > CANMXU01. The sequence continues at coordinate 115,373 of CANMXU010000006.1, read as the reverse complement.
CAAGGTGCTGGTATTTTATGTTTAGCTATTGTTGGTGGAGCTATTATTCCATTATTACAAGGTGTATTAGCTGACACAGTAGGTGTTCAATTAGCCTTTTTATTACCGGTTGTTTGTTATATGTTTATTGCTTACTACGGTGTAGTTGGTTATAAACCAAAAACTAGTGCGTAATTTTACACATTAAATAATTTATCAAATAATTTATCAAAGCCTAATAAGACATTATTAGGCTTTTTTGTTTAGCGTGAACGTTAACTATCATAGTCAATCAGCGCTGGTATAAAGTATTAAAATCCTCTGCAAGAAAAGCACTAAAACCAAGTTGAGCAAAACTCTGTTCATTAAAGGCTTATCATTTTGTCTTTATTGTTTGCCAATTCATTAAAAACCGCTATTTACCCTACATATTCACAATTTTTTTGTGTAGAATCAGTCACCATTTTTATTAATCAAATTGTCTACCCAAAGCCCTAACTTTATTTAGCTAAAAAATGGCTAAAAATTTTAGATAGAGGCGCTTTAGAGGAACTCATGAATTTAGACGACATTATATTGCAAGCAGAGCAAGCAATTGCACAAGCGGCAGATCCAGTAGCACTTGATCAAGTACGTGTTAATTTTTTAGGTAAAAAAGGCTTGTTCACTGAACAAATGAAAGGCCTAAGTAAATTACCTAAAGAAGAAAAGCCTAAAGCAGGCCAAGTAATAAACCAAGCCAAGCAACAAGTACAAAAGTTACTTGTTGAACGTGGTGAGTTATTACGTGCACAAGTGATCAAAGAAAAACTAGCTGCTGAATCAATTGATGTAACTTTACCAGGTCGTGGTACTGAATTAGGTGGCTTACATCCAGTAACACGCACGATTGAACGTATTGAAAGCTTTTTTGGTGACTTAGGCTTTGAAGTAAAAGCAGGTCCTGAAGTAGAAGACGATTTTCATAACTTCGACGCTTTAAATATTCCTGAGCATCATCCTGCGCGTCAAGACCATGATACTTTTTACTTTAATCCGAAACTAGTATTGAGAACGCAAACCTCCGGCGTGCAAATTCGCACAATGGAAGTAGAAAAACCGCCACTGCGCATTATTTCTCCGGGCAAAGTTTATCGTAACGATTACGATCAAACCCATACGCCAATGTTCCATCAAGTAGAAGGTTTGATGGTTGATAAAGACGTAAGTTTTACTCACCTTAAAGGTGTGTTACATGACTTCTTACATCACTTTTTTGAAGAAGAAGTAGAAATACGTTTCCGTCCTTCATATTTCCCTTTTACTGAACCTTCAGCAGAAGTAGATATTATGGGTAAAAATGGCAAATGGTTAGAAGTACTAGGTTGCGGTATGGTTCATCCTAACGTACTAAAATCAGTAGGCATTGACCCTGAAGTTTATACCGGTTTTGCTTTTGGTATGGGCGTAGAGCGTTTAACAATGTTGCGCTACGGGGTGAATGACTTACGTGCATTCTTTGAAAACGATCTTCGCTTCTTAAAACAGTTCAAGTAGGAAAAGCCAAAATGAAATTTAGTGAATCATGGTTACGTGAGTGGGTTAATCCTGCCATTTCTTCAGATGAGCTCTCTCATCAAATCACAATGGCTGGCCTTGAAGTTGACGCTGTTGATCCTGTTGCAGGTGAATTTAGCGGCGTATTAATTGGTGAAGTGGTTGAATGTGGACCACATCCCGATGCTGATAAATTACAAGTAACTAAAATTCGTCTCAGTGGCGAGAGTGGCGCAGACTTTAACGATGGCGAGTTGGTCGACATTGTTTGTGGTGCTAAAAACTGTCGTTTAGGTCTTAAAGTTGCGGTTGCTACCGTTGGTGCAGTTTTACCAGGTAACTTTAAAATTAAAAAAGCCAAGCTACGTGGTGTGCCTTCACATGGCATGTTGTGCTCTGAATCAGAGCTTGGTTTATCTGACAGCTCTGACGGTATTCTTGAATTAGCGAGCGACGCGCCAATTGGTTTATGCGTACGTGAATATTTAGACTTAAACGACGTTAGTATCGACGTTGATTTAACTGCTAACCGCGGTGATTGTTTAGGCCTTAAAGGTTTAGCTCGTGAAGTTGGGGTCTTAAACAGTTTAGCCGTTACTGAGCCTGAAATTACTGCGGTAATACCAAGCATTGATGACAGCCGTGAAATTACCATTACTGCTGGCGAGGCTTGTCCACGTTATTTAGGGCGAGTGATTAAAAATATAAATGTAAACGCGCAAACACCATTGTGGATGGTGGAAAAACTGCGTCGTTGTGGCACTCGTGCAATTGACCCGGTAGTTGATGTAACTAACTATGTGTTGTTAGAGCAAGGTCATCCAATGCATGCCTTTGATTTAGCGAAAATTGACGGCAACATCGAAGTACGTTTTGCTAATAAAGACGAAAAATTAGTATTACTTGATGAAAATGAAGTCACACTTTCTAGCGAAACTTTAGTTATTGCCGATACAGGCGCCGACGGTCAAGGCAAAGCTTTGGCAATGGCTGGAATATTTGGTGGCTTACACTCAGGTGTTACTAATGAAACCGCTGATATTTTCTTAGAAAGTGCTTTTTTTGCACCACTGGCTATTTTAGGTAAAGCGCGTCAATACGGTTTACATACTGATGCTTCTCACCGTTATGAACGTGGTGTTGACCCACAATTACAACGTGAAGCGATGGAACGTGCGACCACACTATTACTAGAAATTGTTGGCGGCGAAGCAGGTCCTATTGTAGAGGCTGTACATAATGAACAATTACCTAAAGCAAGCACGGTTACTCTGCGCCGCGAAAAATTAGACGGCCGTATTGGTCATCATATTAGCGATGAGCAAGTAAATGACATTTTAACGCGTTTAGGTTTCTCGGTTACTTTCGCTGAGCAAGTATGGACAGTAGAAGTACCTGCTTATCGTTTTGATATTTCAGTTGAAGTTGATTTAATTGAAGAAGTGGCTCGCATTTTTGGCTATAACAATATTCCTAATGTTTCGCCAAAAGCGACCTTAGCAATGCGTAGCCAAAAAGAAAAACGTTTACCTGTTGCTAAATTGCGTCAAGCTTTGGTGAACCGTGATTATCAAGAAGCGATCACTTATAGCTTTGTTGACCCTAAAGTTCAAAGCTTATTGCACCCCGAGCAAGCGGTAATGACTTTACCTCATCCTATCTCAGCTGATATGTCAGTAATGCGTATTAGCTTATGGACAGGTTTGGTTCAATCTGCGGTATATAATCAAAACCGCCAGCAAGCGCGCATTCGTTTATTTGAAACGGGCTTACGCTTTGTTCCTGATGAAACCGCTGAAAATGGTGTTCGTCAAGAGCAAATGATCGCAGGCCTTATTTGTGGTCAACGTGACGACGAGCATTGGAGCAAAGAAAAGTCAGCCACTGATTTTTATGATATGAAAGGGGATGTTGAAGCGTTGTTATCTTTAACATCAATTGCTAACGAATATGAATTTAGCAAAGCAGAAGTTGATGCCTTGCACCCTGGTCAAACCGCAGAAATTACCCGTGATGGTCAGTTGGTTGGTTATATTGGCGCGTTACATCCTGAATTAGAAAGAAAATTAGGATTAAACGGTAGAACGTTAGTTTTTGAACTTTTAGTTGCTCAATTAAGTGAACGTAAATTGCCTGAAGCTGTTGATATATCTCGCTTCCCAGCGAATCGACGTGATATCGCTGTAGTGGTAAAAGAACAAATTGATGCAAAAAAAGTGTTACAACTTATTGAAAAGGTTGGCGGAAATAATTTAATTGATCTAAACTTGTTCGATGTATACCGAGGTACTGGTATAGAGGAAGGTTTTAAGAGTCTTGCCATTGCTTTAACACTGCAAGACACTGAAAAAACACTCGAAGAAAAAGATATCACGGACGTTGTTAATCGTGTAGTAAATACATTAAATACTGAACTAGATGCAACCCTGAGGGATTAAGCCATGGCGCTAACCAAAGCAGAAGTAGCAGAGCATTTATACGAAAAAGTCGGGCTGAATAAGCGCGATGCAAAAGAAATGGTTGAGATTTTTTTTGAAGAAATCCGTGAAACCTTAGAAAGTGGCGAACAAGTAAAACTTTCGGGTTTTGGTAACTTCGACCTTCGTGAGAAAAGTGAACGTCCTGGCCGTAATCCAAAAACCGGTGAAGACATTCCAATTTCTGCACGTAAAGTTGTTACTTTTAGACCAGGGCAAAAGCTTAAGAGTCGTGTTGAAAATGGTAATGGCTAATTAATTTTTCTTTAAATGTTTTAAAAAAGCTGCATTAATTGCAGCTTTTTTTATGGCTAAATTTCAATGGTAGTTAAAAGTTAAAAGTTAAAAGTTAAAAGTTAAAAGTTAAAAGTTAAAAGTTAAAAGTTAAAAGTTAAAAGTTAAAAGGGTGCGGCTAGATAAGTGAACGATCCTTTGTCGCAAATCCTCGTAAGCGTAGATAACCCCTAATACTTAAAAACACTATTAGCGCTTTAGTGATTAATACAAACACCGCAAAAAGTACGCCGGTTATTAAGGCATTCATTTCTAATGGAATCGCTAAAATATATTGTTTTGCGGTTGCCTGCGCCATTTCAATATTCATATCAGTGACAAAATAATAAATACGCTGCCAATAATTATTTTGTTGTAGCTGATTTAGGGAAAAGTCGAGTTCAGTAATGCGAATAGATAAGTTATTTACTAGCTGGCCGGTTTGTTGAATGGCAAGGTCGCTGTTTTCTTGATAGCGCTTAATTAAGGTAACAAGGCTACCTTGATATTGCGTGTCGGCAATGAACTGAAATTGCTGTAATTGATGCTGTGCTTCGTTTAAGTGGCCTGATAAGCGTTGGCTATATTGTTGAACAAACTCTGGTAACTGTACACCGATTAAAAAACAAAGGGTAAACAGCACGCGATCAAATAATGTGGTGATCATTATCCATAAAGTTTTTATAACAAACACTCCAACATTTTTGTTGTTTATTTAGCTAGTACTCAATAATTATCATTGTGTTATAAAAAAAGCAAACTATGCAGACAAGTTTTTATTTTTGTCGCAATAGCTTGCTTTATTTGCCAACTTTATCAGCCACCTTGAGAGTTTACTTAGTTAAAGACTGATCTCTAATGTGCTAAGTTTAGAATTCAAAGCTCAGACCAATTACCGGGCCATGAGTTAAGGTGTCGTATGCGTAGTAATCAGTGCCTGATTTGCCATTGTTATAATCAACCCATGTCGCTTTATAGCTAACTTCTAAGGTCATAGTGTCATTAATGTGGTAATTAACACCTGTTGAAACAGTTGAAGTGAAATCTGAGCTTAAACCTAAACCGCCAATATCTGCGCGAGCATTGATTGCCCAATCTTCATTTAATTCTTTCATTATACGAACACCTACTACAGCATCAACCCAATCTTCAGCAACTGCAATGTCAAAACCTTTCCCAGGGAGGTTGGAATTTAATGATGCGGCTAAATCGTGATCCCACCATCGGAAACCACCAAATACATCAATTTGTCCAAACTTAGTTTCACTGCGTTTAAAAACCAAACCTTCGAGTACACCTAAACGGTTACTTGCTGCTAAAGTACCAACGACAGGAATTGATTTTGATTTACTTAGGTCCATAAAACTATAATCAACAGCAAAACCCCAACCAGAGTTATGAACCGCTTCACCAGTCATCATAAATGTAGCGTCTAAGTTATTAAAAATTTGCTCGAAGTCTAAGTTTGCAGGCACATCATTTTGTCCAATAGCGCTGGCAGTACCACTAATTGAATTTGCAAAACCGTAAGGGGTTAATTTGAAAGTCCAGTCGCTTGCTTGGGCTGCTTGAACACTAGTATTTAAGGAAAATAATGCTAATAGTGTTAGGCTAAATATTGATTTTTTCATGTTTATCACTCTATCGAGTTAAGCTTCCAATTTAGAAGGTGGGTTACAGTTTAAAGTCAACTAATCACTTATTTGACTTCTTGTTGATGACCATAACTTACCATCTAAATCGGCAGCTTATTGTAACGATAATAGTGTAAATGGTTGATTTATAACAAGGTTGTCAATCCCTTGTTAGCTTGTTGTTAAATTACTGTTAAATGAAGCTAATGCTTTAATCGGTCAACTATTTCAGCGGGTACAACTTGGCTTAACTGCGCTAAACATTGCTCGATACCGGCTGCTTGATGACGTATTTTCATTTCGCACAAACCATATAAATATTGTGGATTTCCACTTAATTGATACGCGGTTGCTAATGCTTGGTAGGCTTGATCTTGTTTATCACTTTCTAAACTTAAGCCGTAAATATAAAAATAATTAGCATTGCTGGGGGCTAATTTTGTTGCTTTAGCAAAATATTGCTGAGCCGTCGTTTTTTGTTGGGCGCGAATATAGGCTAATCCTAAGGCATAAGGAATTTCACTATTATCTGGAATAACTTTTTCCGCTGCTAATAAGCTTTGTAGACCTTTATTGTCTTGGCCCTGTAAGCGATATAATTCAGCTAAGTTAATGTAGGCAGTAACAAAGTAAGATTCAATACGCATACTGTTCTTGTAAGACTTTTCCGCTTCGTTAAATTTTCCCTGATGCGCTAAAACATTACCTTTGTTGGTATGAGCATAACCGCGATCACTATTAAAATTTTGAACTTCAATATAGTCGTTAAGCGCAGGCTGTAATGCTGTTCTTTGCTCAGCTGACAAGCTTTGCCATAAAGGCGATAACGCTAGTGCGGCTTCAGTTCTCACTGAAAGTACTTTATCTGTTAGTAAAGGCGATAATAAACGCCAGCGCTCAGCAGGAGGTAAGTTAACCGCACCATTAGCTGCACCTAATCTAATCAGACTATCTTCGCTTTTAACCGCACGAGCAATGGCAAAGGTGGTGTTAGGATCTGCTAGGTTTGCCATTTGCTCAAGTGCCGATGCTCTAATAATTGGCTTAAATGAAGATGCTTGCGCAATTTTTGATAATTCACTGGCCGCTTGTGGATCGCCAACATTTACCGCAGCAAAAGCCGGAGCAAACTGTTGTTGGTCACGAAATTCCGATGTAGGTCGCCAAGTTTTAGTGATTTTGTCACTCCAACGGCTGTCTTTATCTTCATGACAATTTAAACAAGTATCAGGTGTTTTTAAGTCGATGGCCAAATCTGGACGAGGGCTATGCCAGCCATGATCGCGTCGGTCATCTACTTGCATATAAGTAGTTGCAGGCATGTGACAATTTACACATTGTGCTCCTGTAGAGTCTTCTTGATGTTTATGATGTTCGGTTGTTGCATAAGCATTGGCTTGATGACATTGCAGACAAACTACTTCTTCCGGCATAACTAGTTCAGCAGAATGGGGATCATGGCAATTACTGCAAACCACACCTTTTTTATTCATTTCACTTTGTAAAAATGAGCCATAAACAAAGTTTTCATCATAAATTTGGCCATCAGGATAATATAATTCTGAAGTGATCAAGCTAAGCATATAACGCTCGCCAAACTCATCAGCTTTAACATGGTCTTTATCGCTTATTTGCAAATGACGACTATGGCACTGTGCACATACCAAGGTTTGCTGAGTATCATTAATACTTTCAGGTTGTAGGGTATTGTTGCCTGCTTGGTAGACCCAGTTTTTCACTGATTTAGTTAAATCGCGATCAAAGCCTTTTTGTGAAGATGATGTGTCTGCGTTGCTGTGCTGTGTTGTGGTTTGCTCTGTTGGCTTTTTAGCTGCTTTTTCACTCCAAGCTATATGATCACTAGCAGGGCCATGACAAGCTTCACAAGCAACGTTAATTTCACTAAAAGTAGTATTGTAGGTATTGGTTTCTACATCAAAATTTTTATCAAGATTGGTTGAGTGGCAATCAGCGCACATGTAGTTCCAATTTTGGCCGATATTAGTCCAGAAAAAGTCTTGGTGAGATTTATTAAATTGAGGATATAAGTCGAACCAACGTTGTCCACCGTCACTTTTGGGGCGAGAATCCCAAGCAAAGGGAATAAGCTGTACACGGCCATCATCAAATTCCACCATATATTGCTGAAGCGGTTCATAACCAAAAGTGTATTTAATTTGATAGTTAGTTAATTTTTCATCAGGACCGGCAATTTTTACCCAATATTGATCGCCTTTTTTATAAAAACGATTCTCTTGGTTTCTAAAAGTCATTTTTACGTCGTTAAAGTCACCTAATACTGAGTCAGGTTTTGCATGACGCATTGCCATATCGTGATGTGAACCTTGCCATTTTTCAAATTCGTCTTGATGACAATCAACGCACTGTTTTGAGCCTACAAAGTCAGCTGCGTTTATTTGAGTTGTTATTAAGCTTGTTAGCAGCGTAACGGTGATTATAAAAGACTTGGAAAAAAGTGAAGAAAATGAGTGCTTAAGAATTTTATTCATAAATAGCATCTTATCAGTAAGAAGAAAGTATGTTTTTATAAACATTAGCACAAAATGGTGTGCGGCATGCTTATGTTAATGCTGCTTTTAATAGTAACTAAATATTAAAACAACTTGTCTATTCAATAGAGTAGGCTTAAATTATTTCACGCGCCGTCACTTAGCGTTACTTGTTGGTAACAATTTGTCTTTGCTTAAAACGTCCCTTTAGCTCTTGCTGTGAAACTGAACGTAAAGGTTAGTTATAGGTTTTTTTATTCATCTCTAAAAGCTTCTGCACTTAGATGATGACGATTTAGTAATTTATAAAATTCGGTGCGGTTTCGCTGTGCTATTTTCGCCGCCTGAGAGACATTACCTGCGGTTATTCTTAGAAGTTTAGCTAAATAATCTCGCTCAAATTTATCTCTAGCTTGGACAAACGATGGCAAAATTGTGGTTTTATCACGCAGGGCATTTTTTACCAGCAATTCACTTATCAAAGGCTCGGTTGATAGGGCAACCGTTTGTTCAACAACATTTTGCAATTGTCTAATGTTACCTGGCCATGCGGCGCTAATTAAAATCTCCATTGCTTCTTGTGAAAAACCTGAAATATTTATGTGGGCTTGCTGTGCAGATTTAGTTAAAAAATACTGAGCGAGTAGTGGAATATCTTCTCTGCGATCCGCTAAAGGCGGTAACTGTAATTCCACCACGTTAAGCCGGTAATATAAATCTTCACGAAAAGTTTTATCAATAATAGCCTGCTGTAAATTTTTATGAGTGGCTGAAATTATGCGCACATCAACTTTTATTGATTGTGTGCTACCAACGGGGCGAACTTCTCTTTCTTGTATGGCACGTAATAGTTTTACTTGAAAGCTCATTGGCATATCGCCAATTTCATCTAGAAATAAGGTACCGCCATTGGTGGCTTGAAATAAGCCGATGTGGTTTTTCTCAGCTCCTGTGAATGCGCCTTTGGTATGGCCAAACAGCTCAGATTCGAGCAGTTGCTCTGGAATTGCTGCGCAATTAATCGCGGTAAATGCTTTTTTATGCCGTGGGCTGGCCAAATGAATTGCTTTGGCCAGTAGCTCTTTACCGGTGCCACTTTGGCTATGAATTAATAAGCTAAAATCACTTTTGGCCACTTGCTTACTTTGTTGTAGCAAGGCTTCCATAATGGTACTGCGGCTAATAATTTTATCACGCCATTGATTATCAGCTTGGCTATGGTTTAATTCTGCTGGTTGTAAGCGAATAGCTTGTTGAACAATGTCAAGTAACTCTTTACTTTCAAAAGGCTTAGTTAGAAAGCTAAACACCCCTTGTTTAGTCGCATTAATAGCGTCAGGAATGGTGCCATGTGCTGTCATAATGATCACAGGAATATGGGGATTTTTGGCTCTAATTTGTTCAAACAGTGCCATGCCGTCCATACCTTCCATTTTTAAATCACTGATCACTAAATGGGGATGGAAACTCTCTAATCGCCCTAGTGCTATTTTGGCATTGTTTGCTGACTCAACCTGATAACCTGCCGCCGATAATCGAATACCAAGTAGGCGTAATAAACTAGGGTCGTCATCAACAAGTAGAATTTTACTGGTGCTGACGGCGCTGCTTGGCTCTGTTACTTGGTTCGAGGAGTTCATTGGTTAATCTCGTTTATCTATGGTTTGGTCAATATTTTTCAGCTGTTTAATTGTTTGTTCAAGCAAGTGTATTTTTTTAATTAATGCCTGCTGATTTTGCTGCTGCTGGTTTTGTTGTTCTTGCTGATTAGAAAGCAAGCGGTTGCGCATTAATATTTGTTGATTAAGCTGATCATTTAATAGCGTGATAAAGGCTTTTTCACTTGGGTTTATTATCGCTAAAGCATTATTTTGTTGTTTGGTTAACCTATTAAGTTTGTTTAACAAAGCTTTGGCGTTAAAGCTATTGTGAATTGGCGATTTTGGTAAGCTGTACAGTAGCAATAATTTAATTTGATTATCGTAGTCATCTTGAGCGGAGTTACTTGGAATCAGCGCTGTTTTATTTTGTATTATTTTAATTTCTGTATTTAATTGCTCTTGACTGAACTGCTGTAAAGCAAGGTAATACTGGCCATAACTGCCGTTATTATTTTGAGTGTTGCCTGGCAGCTGACAACCAGAAAGTAGAATAATACAAGCCAATACAATAGCTAAAAGTGAAGAGGGAAAGTCGCGAGTGCTAAGCATTAGTTTTGCTCCTTTTGCCCAAAAGCTCGTGGTAAGTAAACAGTCATTTTAGTTCCTGCATACTGGGCTGGCTTGCTTGATAATTCAATGCGGCCATTGAGCCTAAGTATCAGCTCTTTTACTATGGTTAAGCCCAAACCACTGCCTTTTATTTTGTTATCTGCGGGCGGTGGCCCTTGGTAGAAGGCATCAAATATTTTATTTTGAATATCATCACTAATCCCTATACCTTGATCGCTAATGGTTAATTGCAGCTGGTTTTCACAAAGCTGTGATGAAATGGTAACAACGCCGTGATCAGGGGAATATTTTATCGCATTTGACAGTAAATTATCGATGATAACTTTAACCTGCTTACGATTACTGACTAAGCCAATATTACAAGGGGTAAAATCGACTTGAATGTTTTTACGCTTTAACTCTAGCTTTTGCTCCGACAACACTTGTTCTACGGTGTTATCGAGTAGCATTTCTTCGCCATCTTGTAAGCTGGTTGAGTCGAGCACAATATTAAAGTCGAGCAAATCTTCAATATGCTTTTGTAGGCGAAAAACGCTGTTTTTTATGATCTCAGCTATTTCTTGCTGATCAGCGTTTAGTTCTCCGACACTATTATCATAAAGTAATTCAGTACCTTCTCGAATTGCGGCAAGTGGGGTTTTAAGCTCATGGGAAATGTGTCTGATAAAACTCGATTTTTGCAATTCTAGCGCATGTAATCTCATGCGCATATTATCTAATGCTTTAGCAATATCTTGTATTTCTGTTGAGCCACTGGTCTGTATTTCTTTATCAAACTTACCGTCTTGTAAACGCACAATGCTTTGAGTTAGTAGTTTTAATGGCGTGGTAATTAAGAAAATAAACAGTGCGGCAATAACCAAGCTTACTGGAATGATTACTAAACTTTGAATCATCATATCGCGAGTAGCTTGTGCCGCTTGCTTAATGTTATTGATGTGTTGAGTATTTTGCTCGTTAATGCTTAGGCTAATTTGTTCATAAAGTGCGGTAAGGGTATTAAATTGGCGTTGTACCGGCTCAATAATACTAGGATCATTTTGTGATTTTTGCTCAGCATTAACAATAGTGACCGTAACTAATTCATTCACGGTAGATGCGTAAATCCCCGCTAATTCTTGCAGTTGCGCATTATTACTTGCGCTAATAAGTTGCTGGGTTATCTGTAAAAGCTCTTGGCTGTGTTGAATATATTGCTTAGCTAAGTTTGCGTCTCTAAGCACTAAATATTGTGACGCTCTACGCTCCATTTTAATTTGGCTGCTTTTCAACCGCTGTTGGTTTTCTAATAGTTTGGTTACACCAACAATGGCGCCTTCGCTGCTTTTAGCTAGGGTATTTACTTGCGAGGCACCAAACAGTAGCGCGAAAAATAGCGGTATGGCAACCAAGCTGAAACCGAGCAAGGTTAACGACTTAATCGAAAAATTCAGATTAAATAAGCGCTTAAGCTGTTTGTTCAATATTGTTGCGGTTGCGGTATTCACGATTACGGTTTTTACCTTTGTGCAGAGTATTAAAATCCCTTGGTATTCTTAGCTAAAACATAACAAAAAACAATGGTGTCTCTATTTGGAGACGGTGGTTATTAATGAATGTTTATTACTTTAATTACTGATTAATAAGGGAAAATATCTTGGCTGGGTTTGTTTGAAAACTCCGATAAATAAATCTTTAAATAACCTGTTGCTATAAGGCGACACTGAAGAAGTTTGTTTATTTATTAAGTGCTTATATATCAGTAGCTTAATTAGTTGGCCTAACATGTGCAATAGCGGGGTGTATGTGGCAATAGCCATAGCGGGTATGTCTGTTGATATACTGCTTATTCAAAACAAGTTATAAAAAATAAGGGTTTAATCATGAAAAATATAAGCTTAACAAAACTTTCAATCACCGTAGTTGTTGCAGCATTAGCATCTAATTTTGTTTTTGCGAGCAATGAACTTAGCAATGTCGTAGCTAAAGTTGAGTCGTCTGCGCCATCTTTTTCACAACTTATTGCCGATTATGACCTTGATAAAAACAATACCTTAAGTATTGATGAATTGGCTAAAAACGTTAGCCTAAGTAAAATTTTCACAAAAGTTGATGCCAATAGCGATCAGCAAATTAGTGAACAAGAATTTGCTCAATATCTACAAAGCCTGAACAAGTCATTGTCTTAGTTTTAATGGTTACTGAAAAGTAACTGCTTTTTTGCCGACTGCTGTCGTTCTTCCAAATGGTTCTGTATACGAGCTTAATTGGTCTTTTTCCCAACCAGCAGTCGGCTTTTCCTCTAGTAATTTAAGGTTCACCAATATGAATGATCAATCACCCCCAGCCGCCTTGTCTCGTTATGTTCAAATAGATAAATGGATTTTTGAAGTAAAAACCATTCGGGCCATACGGGTAGACGATTTTGGTAAACCTTATTCTGCCATTGCCAATTTCACCCTCAATGGAAACAATGCTTATATTGATGGTTTATTAACTAAACAAGATGAAAGCTTCACCCGTGAAGACTACTTAACTTTCATGAAAATGACCCAGCAATTAGAAGTGAAAAGTGCCAATTTTGATCGCTTTAAACAAGAGAAAAGAATATCCGATAGTATTAAAATAACGCCGAATAATGCTTCAATGAATAACAATAAACCGTTGTTGAAATTGGTTAAAGGCTAGCTATTCATTATTTCTATAGTTGGAAATTGCGCGCTAGAAAACGAGTGATCTATTAATAATTCATCTAAGGGTTGTTAAAGTTAGCTCTTATTTGGCTAATAGTCTGGATTATTTAGCAAAATTAATTTTTTTGATTTATCATCAGCTTTGCATTTTCCTTTAAAAGAATTCTCATGCGCCGCCCTCAATATCAAGAAGAAGAAGTTAGCCAAATTAACTGGCAAGTATTAAAAATGCTATGGCCTTATTTACTCGAATTTAAGCTACGCATTGGTTTTGCCATGCTGTGCTTAATTTTAACTAAAGTTGCTAGCGTTTATTTACCTTTTATCCTAAAAGATATTGTTGATACCTTAGATGCTAACCAAGCTGATAAGGTTTATTTAGTGCCTTTTGCTTTAATTGCTACTTATGGGGGCGTGCGGCTAATGATTGTTTTATTCGCTGAAATTCGTGATACCTTATTTGGCCGTGTAACTGAGCGGGCTATTCGCCGCATTGGCCTTAAAGTATTTCAGCATTTACACCTGCTTGATTTAGACTTTCATCTAAATCGCCAAACCGGCGGTTTATCAAGAGATATTGACCGAGGAAGCTCAGGGGTTAGTTTCTTAATGCGCTTTATGGTTTTTAATATTGTGCCGACCTTGATAGAAATCGCGATGGTGATCACCATTTTATTTGTTAATTATGGAATATGGTTCGCCTTAACTACCTTGATTGCGATTGTGTGTTATGTCAGTTATTCCATTTACGCCACGGAATGGCGTACCCGTTATATTCGCGCAGCTAATAAAGCTGATTCATCAAGCAACACCCGTGCTATCGACAGCTTATTAAATTATGAAACGGTGAAATATTTCACCAATGAAGATTATGAAGCGCAAGCTTATGATCATCAGTTAGCACAATGGGAACAAGCTAAAACTAAAAACCGTTTATCATTATTTGCCTTAAATGGTGGCCAAGCTTTGATTATTTCAGTGGCGATGACAGTAATGCTGGGCTTAGCTGCATACGAAGTAACCTACGGTAATATGACTTTAGGCGACTTTGTTTTAATCAATGCTTTTATGATGCAACTTTTCATTCCGCTTAATTTCTTAGGTTTTGTTTATCGTGAAATTAAAGGCTCATTGGCGAATATTGAGCATATGTTTGGCCTGTTAAAACGTCAGCCCAAAGTAGTTGATGTTGTTAATGCTGACGAGCTGCGCGTTGAGCAAGCCAATATTACTTTTAACAATGTTGACTTTAGTTATCATAAAGATAGAGCGATTATTAAAAAGCTTTCATTTGAAGTTAAAGCTGGACAAAAAGTGGCAATAGTTGGTGAAAGTGGCTCAGGCAAGTCAACTTTGGTGAAATTACTGTTTCGTTTTTATGATGTTGCTGGCGGTGATATTAGTATTGATGGACAAAAAATTACCCAAGTTAGTCAACATTCGCTACGCAGTCATATTGGCATAGTGCCGCAAGACACTGTGTTATTTAACGATACCTTATTGGCGAATGTACATTACGGTCGACCAAGTGCCAGCCTTGATCAAGTAAATAAAGCTATTGATATGGCGCACCTTAGAGAATTTATCAGCGCTTTGCCTAAGGGCGATCAAACCTTAGTAGGCGAGCGCGGATTAAAACTTTCGGGGGGAGAAAAACAGCGCGTGGCTATTGCCCGAACCATTTTAAAGAACCCTAAAATTTTAATTTTTGATGAAGCAACCTCATCACTTGATAGCCACTCAGAACAAGCGATTCTTGCCGCTATTAGTGAAGTTGCTGTTAACCGCACCAGTTTAGTTATTGCTCATCGACTTTCAACCATTATTGACGCTGACAATATTATTGTCATGAACAAAGGTGAAATGGTTGAGCAGGGCACACATCAAGCTTTATTAGCTAAGCAAGGTGCTTATCATAAAATGTGGTTATTGCAGCAATCTTCACATTAAGCGCAATTGCTTTACCAAAATATGATAACTAATGAATAAAACAATTGAAGAGAAATATAAACCTCATGACCACCATACATCCGGCAATATTAAAAACTAAACACTGGCTTGAACAGGTGATTATTGGTTTGAATTTTTGTCCCTTTGCCAAAAAAGAATTTGTTAATAATACTATCGACTATCACATTTGTGCGCAGCGTAAGTTAGAGCCAGCGCTAACATCATTAATTGAGCGTTGCCAGTATTTACAAGAACATGATGCCATAGACACCAGTTTAGTTATTTTTAGCTTAGGCTTTCGTGATTTTGAAGATTATTTAGACTTAGTTGATTATGGTAATCAATTACTTATCGACTCAGGGTTTGAAGGCATTTTTCAACTGGCAAGTTTTCACCCTGATTATTGTTTTGAAGGGGAAGATGAAAACGACGCAGCCAACTTCACTAACCGCTCACCACTGCCCACCGTTCATATTATTCGTGAAGCAAGCTTAGCGCGGGTATTAGCCGTATATAAAAACCCTGAAGCTATTCCTGATAATAATATTGCCTTAGCTCGTGCTAAAGGTAAGTCATATTTTACTGAGCTTTTAGCTGGTATTCACAACAAATATTAACTTATCAACATGGGCTCATTTCCTTGTTAAGTCATTATTAAAGTAATCATTGAACTATCGATTTATTTAGGTGTTAGCTAAACACTGCTAACTTTGGCTATAATAGCGCTTTAATTTTTCGTATTGGTCATTCTAAAGGTGTTTTTATTATCGTGGACAAACATACCGTATTACAAGTAGGCGGCAGTCTAGAGCGTGCAGTTAAAGGTGAATACAACCTTGATATGCGTGCTATTTTAAAAGAAGCTTGGCAGCAAACGCTAAAGTCGCGCATTTCTATCAACTTAGGTTTGTTGTTTATTTATATTTTAGGTTTAGGGCTTGCTTTTGCCTTGGGTGAATATTTTGGTGGCTTAACCCAACTTATCTCGTCTATTGAAATCGGTAATGAACAACTTGTTATTCCTGATGATGTTGGCCAAAAAATTAACGTTATTTTTATGGTTGTTGCTATTGTGCAATGTCCGTTATTCGCAGGTGTTGACATGATGGGGGTTTTACACAGCGTCGGCATAAAAACTAAAGCGTCAATGATCTTTGCTTTTTTCAAGCGCAGTAGCTGGGTTATTTTGTGTTCACTATTAAGCTCAGTACTTATTCAATTAGGTATGGTGCTTATCATACCGGGAATATTTTTAGCAGTGTCATTAACCTTAGTAATCCCATTAGTGATTGAAAAGCGTATGACCCCTATGAAAGCCATTTGGCTTTGCATTCAAGCGACTCGTTTTCAATGGTTTAAAATAGCAGGGCTTTATTTAATATTGGCGGGCGCATTTTCAGCGGCCTGTTTACCGCTACTGTTAATGGCAAGTAGTGGCGCAGCGGTTATTGGCGTGATGATATTCTTATTTGCTTTTACCTATTTAGCACCGTTGTTTTTCAATGTTAAAGGCATTTTGTATCGTGAAATATTTGGCATGCAATTACAAAGTAAAAATGCCCAGCAAGGTGTTGTTGACGACATTTTTAATGCCTAGGCTGTTACTGAATATACAGCGTTAAAATATATCTTTATTTTCGAGTTCAATGTAAGGGTTTTATGAAAATTTCATTTTTAGTTAAGTCAGTAATACTGATTGCGTCAGTGGCTTGTTTACTGGCACCGTTTACCTTTTTAAAACCAACAACTAAACCAGTTGAGCAAGAGCTAGCTGATGCTACGCCAGTGAAAAAAATTAAGCCCAAAGTGGTTGCAGAAAAACCTTTGCATTCACTAACTTTGCCTGACTTTGCCAGCATTGTTGATGTGAAAGAGAAAAAACGTCAGTTTTTTGCATTTATCAGCCCAGCTGTAGAAGCACAAAACAATAAGGTACTAGCACTAAGAGCTCGCATTGAAACCATTGTTGATAAGTTATCATTAGAAGAACCATTACTTGATGATGAAATACAGCTGCTTAGCAAAAATGCCAAACGTTATAAAGTTAGCGCGCAATATTCGCAACTTCATCAAGCGCACCAACTATTACTTAAAATAGATATTGTTCCTAGCGAGCTAGTTTTAGTACAAGCCGCTAACGAGTCGGCATGGGGCACATCACGTTTTGCCCGCATTGGATTGAATTATTTTGGTATTTGGTGTTTTCGCGAAGGTTGCGGGCTTGTGCCTCAGGGGCGAAATGTTGGCGCAAAACATGAAGTAGCCGCATTTAAAAGCGTTGAACACGCCGTAGAACGCTATTTATTTAATATTAATACCAATAACGCTTATCAGGTATTTCGTAGCATTCGAGCGCAGTTAAGAGCCAATGAAGAAGAATTAGCGCCGGAAATTTTAGCAACGGGCTTATTACCGTATTCTGAGCGTGGTATTGATTATGTTTTAGAATTAACCGAGATGATCCGTCATAACCAAGCTTACTTTACTGTGGTGGAAAGTGACTAATTAGAATTTGTAACGATCTTATCGTTAAAATACCGTTGCAGCAGGCAAACATTTATTTGGGGTAAGTGTATTGATTGCTTCTGTTAAGATATTTCCTGTACTACCACTTGGCATTTTTGTTCCGATAATCGCAGCTAATGTCGTTGAAATATCAAGAGTGGATACATTTTTAGTTACTTGCTTACTTTCAATACACTTTCCTGAAAAAATGATCGGTACATGTGTGTCATATCGCCACGGAGAACCATGATGAGCTGCAACTTTTAAACCGTCCATGTCGTTAATAAAATAATTGGGTTTAAAAACAAGATGAATATCACCAGAGCGTTTTTCATTATAGTTATTTGCAATTGAACGATATATAGAGTTGTTTGGGTGTATTCCATTTTTTATTTTGTAGCTAGGTATGGCGACTTCGATAGATTCGTTTTTACTTAGTATATCAGCTAGCTCTTGTTGTACATCTTTAAGGTCTAGACCCAGTTGCTTAATTTTTTTATGATCTAAATAAACATAAGGGTGGCTATAACTTAGTAAGACAGATGAAGGGTCTTTAACTTTGTTTTTTAATGATGAGCTGGCAAACAAGCTTTTCCAGTCAGGTAAAGCTACATGTTTTGCTGTAAGGCCATTACTTTGGTTCGCTGCTACAGTATCAGCCCCGCCATGATCTGCTGATAATACGATGAGCGTATTCTCTAAACCGACTTTCTCATGAACATAATTTAATAAGTTTGCTAATGATTTATCTAAACGAATTAAGTTGTCTTCCATTTCTAAACTGGAAGGACCAAAAACATGACCTACATAATCAGTAGACGATAAACTCACTGATAAGTAATCAGTAATATCATCAGCGCCAAGGTTTTCTTCTTCGATAATTGATTTTGCAAACTTGACTGTTAATTCGTCTCCAGCAGGGCTTAAGGTTAAAAATGTATTGAAGTACTTATTGCTTAAATCGCCATAGTGATGTGGAAAAATGTTATTAAAAAGCGGGAACTTTACTTCGCCTGCTTGTTCATCTTTGTCTGCCATCAAGTATTTGCTTTTATCTAAACTCAGTGACCATGCTGTATTTTCGTAAAATTTTTCATAATTGTTATTATTCCATGCGCTCACCCAGCTAGGGTAAGTGTCATAGTAATAACTACTTGTGATAAAGTCTCCTGAACTTTTTGAAAACCAAAACGCTTTACCTTTATGGCCAGCCATCGCTATCGCACTTCTATCTTTTACTGAAACACTAAAAATTTTCGCTTTATTAGCAGTGAATAAAGCAAGTTCATCAGAAAATGTTGATACATTAATATTGACCGGTGAACGTCCAGATGAACGTGCTTTTTTCTGTGTTGGATCGATCTCAACGTTTTTGTCTACATCAGCATTTTTACTTAAAATGGGAAAGTTCTCATCTTCAACATTATAAACTAAGCGATTTAAGCTTCGGTTATACCATATATTGCCCACCATGCCATGAATGGCCGGAGTCGCACCTGTAGCTAATGTTGTATGACCAACAATGGTCTCGGTGTTCGCATGAAGGTGGTTAGCATTAAGGTATTCAACACCAGAGTTATATAAATAGTTAAACCCTTTCCCTCCCATATGATGACGATACTTTTTGGGTAAGTCAGCTCTGAGTTGATCAACTGTAATTTGTAAAATCAATTTTGGTTGTTGCGCTAACACAGCGAAAGAATTGATTGAAGGCATAACCATTAGTACGCCAAAGAATAGACTCGTTTTTATTTTCTCTCTCATGTATAACCTCATTAAATTTGGCGCTAGCTTCTTAGCTTATATTTCTTACTCAGTCGAGTGTAGCAAATATAAGTGTATAAATATGGTGGATTAATACGAAGAAGCAATACTTTAAGGGATATTTCAAAAAAGTGATGTTGCCGATACTTTTGTGTTACAAATTAATTAGTTATTTTAAGTGTTACTATTTGTTGCATGATGTAAGATGTTGTAGTTGTGATTTATCGCACTGTTGTTGTGTAGGCAGTACACTTAAATCGTAGAACAGCACACATAAATAAGTTAGTAGAACACATAAGTTTAATCGGAATAAATTAATAATATGATTACTGGTTACACAGAGACATAACGTAACCAATAACTAAACCTATTTAATTAAGGGAAATGCCATGAAAAAGAAAAGCTTTAACTTATCGTTACTTACTGCAGGATTATTAGCACTCTCAAGTGCCGCATTTGCAACTACAGATACTTCACGTCCTAATATTTTAGCTATTTGGGGAGATGATATTGGTCAAGATAATATCTCTGCATATACAATGGGGCAAGCAGGACATTGGACGCCTAATATCGATAGAATTGCTAAAGAAGGTGCTTTATTTACTGATTATTATGGCGAAAACTCATGTACTGCCGGTCGTGCAGCATTTATTTTCGGTCAACACCCAATGCGAACGGGTTTAACTAAAGTTGGTTTGCCAGGAGCTAAAGAAGGAGCTAGAGAAGACGACATTACTATTGCTGGTATGTTAAAACCTTTAGGTTATGTTACTGGGCAGTTTGGTAAAAATCACTTCGGCGACCAAGATGAACATTTACCTACAAATCACGGTTTTGATGAGTTTTTTGGTAATTTATACCATTTAAATGCTGAAGAAGAGCCAGAGAACGAAGATTACAATAAGTTCATGACTAAAGAGCAAGTGAAACAATTTAGTCCTCGTGGTGTTATTCATGCTTTCTCTGATGGTAAATTAAAAGATACTGGCCCACTTACTAAAAAACGTATGGAAACAGCAGATGAAGAATTTTTGTCTCATGCGCTTAAATTTATCGACAAAGCTCATGTAGAGAAAAAACCATTTTTTGTTTGGTGGAATGCTTCAAGAATGCATGTATGGACTCACTTAAAAGAAGAGACAAAGGGTATTTCAAAACGAGGTGGTCTATACGGCGATGGCATGGTTGAGCATGACGGTCATGTTGGTCAATTATTAGATAAATTAGACGACTTAAAAATTGCTGATAATACCATCGTTATGTATTCGACAGATAACGGCGCAGAAAAATTCACTTGGCCTGATGGTGGTACTAACCGCTATAAAGGTGAAAAAAATACTACGTGGGAAGGTGGTTTTCGAGTACCCGCTTTAGTTCGCTGGCCAGCTAAAATTCCAGCAGGTCAAATTGTTAATGAAATGGCTGCACATAACGATTGGGCTCCTACATTCCTAGCTGCTGCTGGTAATCCTAAAATTAAGGAACAGTTAGCAAAAGGCACAACGATGAATGGCCGTAAGTATAAAAACAAACTTGATGGTTATAATTTGTTACCTGAATTAATTAAAGGCAAAAATACGACTAGAGATAACAATAAAAACTGGCCTAGAAAGCAATTCATTTATGCTACAGACAGTGGTGATGTTGCTGGTATTCGAATGGATGATTGGAAGTTCTTATGGTTAGAGCAAGATTGTGAAGGCATGAGTGTATGGTTTTGCCAACTTGAAAAACGTCGTGCGCCTTCAATTACCAACTTACGTCAAGACCCTTATGAGATTGCTGCTGATGAATCTGGTTCATATGAAGCTTGGTGGGCAAACCGTATGTATATGATGGCTCCTGCTGCTTCTGAAGTAATTAAGTTTTTACATACATTTAAAGAATATCCACCATCACAAGTACCTGGTGATTGGACATTCGATAGCGTAGTTGAACAATTAGAAATTTGGGAAAATACAACCAATAAGTAAACAAACCTTAAAGCAACAAAGACTAGCTCGCTAGTCTTTGTTTTTTTGTGGAACAAGATTTTAATTTAACTACTCTTTAATCACACTTTCTGATGAAAATGTCACACATTAAATAATACCTTTATTGGCTATATTAACGTCAAGACTTAACGAAACACAGCAAAAGCTATATAGCTAAATGTTGATGAGTGAAACCATGATAAAACCGAATAACATTCAAATAAACAAGCAGTGGCAAGCTAACGCCTTTTTAATTTTAATATTCTACTGTGCCACAGCATTAAGTTCTTATGCCGTTGAAGCAAATAAAATTACTGATGCTATGGCTGATGAACTAACTCTTCAGCTACGAAATAACATGGTGAAAGTAAACACAAGCTCTTTTGTTATGGGCACGGATGAAGAAGAAGCTGGTGATAGAGAAAAACCGGCGCATACAGTGACCTTGGATGGCTTTTATATTGCGAAAACTGAAGTTACTCAAGAATTATTTTCTGCTGTTATGGGATGGAATTTAAGTTACTTTAAATGTAACGCATGTCCTGTTAACAATATAAGTTGGAAAAACATGCAAAGCTTTATCACGCGATTAAATGATATAACAGGGCAGACGTTTCGTTTGCCAACTGAAGCAGAATGGGAGTTTGCTGCAAAAGGCGGTACTAAATCTCAAGGCTATAAATACAGTGGTTCAAATAACATTGATGAAGTTGCATGGTATGCTAAAAATTCAACGAGAAAATTGCATCCAGTTGGCCTTAAAAAGCCTAATGAGCTTGGTCTTTACGATATGACGGGTAACGTATGGGAGTTCTGTCAAGACGATATGAATCTTGACCTTTACAGCAAAGCATCCCGTGTAAATCCTATTTATAGTCTAGGCTTACCCAATGAAGCGACCAGTTTAAAAGTTGTCCGTGGCAGTGGTTATGAATTTAACGCCAATGAGTCACAAGTGTATCGTCGTGATGGCGCAACTAGTAATGTTCGGATGCCTGATATTGGCTTTCGCTTAGCAATGGACGATATAAGTGAATAATTTATTTAAATTTTTAATGTTAGCCGTTTGCTTCATGTCCATCCAAGTAAAAGCTGCTACTGTCGCTGAAAAAGCGGAACATCACATTGAAGGTAGTCAAGCAAGCTATGTTGGTAGTGAAATTTGCGCAGGTTGTCATCAAGCTGAATCTAAAAAATGGCAAGGCTCTCATCATGATATGGCAATGCGACATGCAAAACCCGACGCAGTGAAAGGTGATTTTGATAATGTCGAATTTGGCTTTAACAATGAAATAAATAAATTTTTTCGTAAAGGCGATGCTTATTGGGTAAACATAAAAGGTGCTGATGGGAAATTTTCTGATTACCAAATTAAATATACTTTTGGTGTGTATCCATTACAACAATATATGGTTGAATTCGACGATGGCCGTATTCAGCTGATCCCTTATGCATGGGACGACCGCGAAGCTTCACAAGGTGGCCAGCGTTGGTTTCACCTATACCCTGAATTTACAGACAGTCGTGATGAGTTTTTCTGGACAAATACGGGCCAGAATTGGAATTACATGTGCGCAGATTGTCATTCCACCAATGTTAAGAAAAATTTTGATTTAGCAACTAACACTTACAATACAACGTTTAGTGAAATAAATGTTGGTTGTGAAGCCTGCCATGGGCCGGCGAGTGTACACTTAAATTTTGTAAAAAACAGTGAAGATAAATCGCAGGGGTTTAATCGAAATCTATCAAAGCCAGTCAACCAATGGGTAAAAAGAGCTGGCAAAAATACATTGTTTCCTGAAGAAATTGTACCAACTCAGCAATTGTTAGTTTGTGCGCAATGTCACAGTCGACATGTGCAGATCAGTGATAATAATCATGTTGACGGTAACGCTTTTGGTGAACGATATATGTTGAGTTTAATTAACAGCAATCAGTACCATGCTGACGGTCAAATATATGATGAAGTTTTTGTTTTTGGCTCTTTTGTACAAAGTAAAATGAGCCAAAATGGTGTTGCCTGTACTAATTGTCACGACCCTCACTCTAATGAATTAATTATTCCCAAAGAAGCTCTCTGTCTGCAATGCCATACTGCAACAACATATGCAGCCACTTCACATCATCAGCACCAGGAAAACTCAGAAGGCGCTCAGTGTGTTAATTGTCATATGCCTGAAACAACCTACATGCAAGTTGATGAAAGACGTGATCATGCGTGGCATGTTCCGAGATCTGATTTAGCAGAAAAGCTTGGCACCCCAGATACTTGTTTAAACTGTCATAGCGAGAAGGACTCTTCATGGAGCGCTTCGTTATTGAAATCTTGGTACCCAGATTCACCAACTCAATCACAAGAGCATTTTGCCCCCGTATTTAGTGCTATTGATAATGGTTATCTACAAGCTTCTCAAGCGCTTTCACATGTTGCACAAAATAAAGCTAACACGCCAATTATTAGAGCTTCAGCTCTTGAGCGTATGTCGCCTTTATCAGATAAAAATAGTCTCATTGCTATAGCTCGTGGGGCAAGAGACCCGAATGAATTTGTTCGACTTGGCGCTGCACGAGGGGCGGATAGTATTGCTTTAAATGAGCGTTGGAGAATTTTGGCACCGCTATTAAAAGATAAAGTGTTGTCTGTTCGGGTTGAAGCTGCTTATTCATTGCTATTGTTATGGCCACAGCTGACAGATGAGCAAAAAGAATTAATGCAACCCGCACTTGATGAATATATTAGCGTTCAAGAATTTAATAACGACCGCGGTTTTTCTCATAACAATATTGGTACCGTTTATGCTAATCAAGGCTTATGGGAAAAGGCTGAAACAGCGTTTAAAACCAGTATTCGATTAGAGCCTAATTTTGCTCAGGCCTATGTGAACTTGTCAGAAACTTACCGTCGCTCAAACCAAGATGAAGCAAAATCTATCGCGGTGCTTAATCAAGGGAAAAATGCTGCGTATAACAATGCTCAAATCCCCTATAGCCTCGGGCTTTCATATCTGCGAAAAGGCCAAACGAATGATGCAATTGATAACTTAAAGCTTGCTACTCAACGGGCACCTAATAATGGCCAATATCATTACGTGTTAGGTCTGATGTTAGAAAAATTTGATGTGAATGAAGCTCAACGTTCACTAAGCAAAGCTTACCAAGTAAGCCAGAATCCGCGTCATTTATATGCGCTGTGTGATATGCAGGTTAAGTATGCCAAAAATCGCGCATCGAAATGCATTGAACAGTTAAGTGAAGTTGCTCCACCTGAGGTGGTTGAACAATTAAAGGTACAACTAAGTAATGCAAATAAATAATGTTGTAAACCATAAAACTAAATCAATATTTTAATTAGGGACATGTATGACTGAGAGTTATCAAGCAATTTTAACGCTAAAAGAGCAAATACAAAATTCTGTCATCGGGCAAGAGCATGTTGTTGATGCATTACTATTGTCTTTATTAACCAACGGTAATGTGTTGTTAGAAGGTCTTCCTGGTACTGCTAAAACACGCTCAATTAAAAGTTTAGCTAAAACGTTATCGGTAACACTTGGCAGAGTGCAGTTTACGCCAGATTTATTGCCATCAGATGTTACAGGTACAGAGGTTTATCAAGAAGTTGATGGCAAGCCACTTTTAACGTTTCAACAAGGACCTATTTTTAATAATTTATTGTTAGCTGATGAAATTAATCGCTCTCCTGCGAAAGTACAAGCGGCGCTATTAGAGGCTATGGAAGAGCGGCAAATTACAGTGGCAGGTAAAACCTATAAGCTACCTGAACTTTTTATGGTACTTGCGACACAAAACCCAGTTGAACAGGAAGGTACGTACCCATTGCCAGAAGCGCAAATGGACCGATTTTTAATGAAAATTAACATAGATTATCCTGACTCAGCTGCTGAAAAACAAATTATTGCATTGGTTCGTGGTGAAGAAGTTAGTGTGAAAAGTGAGGTCAATCAGGTTGACCCTGAGCATATTTTTAATGCTCGAAAGCAAGTTCATAAAATTCATATGAGCGAAGCTGTAGTTGATTATATTGTTGCGATAATCATGGCAACCCGACAACCGGATACTTACTCTGATTCGCCTTTATCTGCCTGGATAAATGTTGGTTCTAGTCCTCGAGCGAGTATTGCGATTGATAAAGCTGCACGTGCCCATGCGTGGTTAAAAGGTAAAGATTTTGTTGACCCTGATGATGTTCGAAGCGTGGTTTATCCAGTGCTTAGGCATCGACTCGTCCTAAGTTACGATGCATTGGCTGATGGGATCTCTCCTGATCAAGTGATTGACGAAATCCTAAACCAAGTGGCGGTTGCCTAATAAGGATCAGCTATGAGCACAGAGACTCGTCAATCATCTTCGAATATTTATGTCAGCATGGAGCAGTTGCGAAAACTTCAGTTTTTTGCCAAAGGTTTTTCGTTTTTGCCAAAGCAACCTGTAAATAGCATATTGTCGGGCAAAAATGTGTCAAAACTTAGGGGGCGTGGTTTAAATTTTGAAGAATTACGGCATTACCGTCCTGGTGATGATATTCGCTCAATGGACTGGAAAGTTACTCGCAGAACGGGCAAACCGCATATCAAAGTATATACCGAAGAACGAGAACGTAATGTGTATTTGTTTATTGATCAACGTTCTAGCATGTTCTTTGGCAGTGTTGGCAAAACAAAATCGGTCATTGCTGCAGAGTTAGCGGCATTAAGTGCATGGCAAATAAGCAGTATTGGCGATCGTGTTGGTGCCATTATTTTTAATGATAACGAAGTGAGTTATGTTCCTGCTAAGCGTGGAGTTGCACATATTATTAGTTTATTGTCGGCGTTAGAGAAGAAAAACAAACAACTAAAAAGTGGTCAGCCATTAGTTTCCTCGCAGCAGTCTTTTGAACAAGCACTGATCAAGCTTAGCCAAATATGTGGGCACAATGCACTCGTTATTATGATAAGTGACGGTTATGGCTGGAATGCCAATAATGGAAGTGTGATTAAAAAAATTCGCCAACATAATGAACTAATTAGCTGTTATGTATTTGACCAACTTGAGCAAAAGTTTCCGACCATGTCCCAAATGGTAGTGAGTGACGGGCAACAACAAATTCAGTTTTCATCCTCTGATGCAGCTGTCAGGAAAAAATACCAAGAAAGTTTACAGCAATTAGTATCGGCTTATGAGTACTTTTCTCAAAAGCACGGCATTCCATTTATTCCCATTAATACCGTAGAACCGGTAAATATGCAGCTAAGAAATGCATTAGGAAAGCGCTGATGAAACCTTTATTTGATGCACCTTGGGGAAATTATCTATTAAAAGAGTTTGTCGAAACTCAAGCGCCAGAGTCTGTGAGTTGGTTTCCTCAAACTATTGCTTGGAAAATACTTTTTGTATGTTTCTTAGTTTGGAGTGCAAGAAAGGTATGGTTGAAAGTTAAAGCCTATAAAGCTAACGCTTATCGTCGAGAAGCACTTTCTTGGTTGGCTAATTTACCTGAATTTAACTCCACTAAACCTGATAGCCAATATCGACAGCTACCGGCACTTATAAAAACTACTGCATTGTTTTACTTTCAGAGAAAGGAAGTAAATAACATACATTTTAGTGATTGGGATACATGGTTAGATAGTCACTGCACAAAAACGGACTTTACACACAAATGCCCTCAACTTTTAACACATATTTCATATCGTGAGCATATTAGTATTGGTCAACAAGATATGCATACATTAGTGGAGCAAATAAAAATATGGATAATTCATCATGGAGATTCAAATGATTGAGTTCGCATACCCATATTTATTTTTTCTATTATTATTGCCTTTTGTAATTCATTGGTCACTCCCTGTTTATAAAGAAAAAAAGGAGTCATTACAGGTACCTTTTTTTCTTCGCTTAGTCGATGTTACCGGTGAAAAACCTCAGTCAGGCGCAGTTGTGCTAAAGCGTATGCGTATACAAAAACTATTAGTTGCTTTTGCATGGTGTTGCCTAGTAACCGCAATGGCAAAACCTGAACAAATTGGAGCGCCTATTTCACAGCAAAAATCAGCAAGAGATTTAATGATTGCTGTGGATTTATCGGGCTCAATGTCTGTGCAGGACTTCGTTGATCCCAGTGGTAAAAAAGTGACGCGACTAGCTGCCGTGAAAACTGTGCTAGCGGAGTTTGCCAAAAATAGGAAAGGTGACCGATTAGGATTGATATTATTTGGTGATGCTCCATATCTGCAAGCACCATTTACCGATGACTTTTCAACTTGGCTGGCGTTGCTCAATGCTGCTGATATTGGTATGGCAGGACAAAGCACTGCTTTTGGTGACGCTATTGGTTTATCAATTTCGGTATTTGAAAATAGTCAAACAGCTAACAGAATGTTGATTGTTCTAACCGATGGTAATGACAATGGTTCGAAAGTTCCTCCTATCGATGCCGCCAAAATTGCAGCAGATAAAAATATTAAAATTTACTCAATAGCGATTGGTGATCCTATAGCAACAGGCGAAGAAAAAGTTGATTTAAGTGTGCTTAACAGTGTCGCCGAGTCAACCGGAGGACAAAGTTATCAAGCACTTGATACCGAGAGCTTACAACAAGTTTATGCTCAAATTGATGAGTTAGAGCCCCAGCAGTTTGATTCTAAATCTTTCAGACCAAGAACAAGTATTCATCACTATTTTATTTTAATGTTTGCTTTAACGTATCTGCTGGCGTTAGCGATAGTGAGCCACCGTAGTAGTAAAACTACAGGAGTCGATGCGAATGGCTGATTTATTTTATGAGCTGAGTTTACTTTCGAATTTTCATTTCCTTAGACCGTGGTGGTTTTTATTAATCGTACCTTTGTATCTTATTTTAAGAAAAATGCACAGTAACAGTGACCATTTATCTATATGGAAAAAAAGTATGTCGAACGAAATGTTGAGTGTACTCACTATTTCGGGCAGCCAGTCAAAGTTATTCTCACCAGTAAAACTCACCTATTTAATGTGTATTTTAGTGATATTGGTATTAGTTGGTCCAAGTTGGAGCCAGCAAAAGTCGCCATTTACGCAAGATAAGTCGGCGCTAGTTATTGCGCTAGATGTTTCTGACTCTATGGAGCAGAGCGATGTGCAGCCATCAAGATTAATCCGAGCAAAACAAAAAATTATTGATTTGCTCGCGCTAAGGGGAGATAGCCTTACAGGGTTAATTGCCTTCGCCGGCTCTGCGCATGTTGTTATGCCCATTACAAATGATAGTGAAATGATCAGTCACTTTTTAGATGTGTTGGATAAATCAATTATTCCTCAGCAAGGCAAAATGCCTCAACATATCATTCCTTTGGTAGAAAATTTACTTAAGCCTACAGGTGTTCCAGGCTCAGTGGTTTTAATTACTGACGGTGTTAGTGAGGAGTCTGGTGATGCATTTGATCATTATTTTTCTGAAAGACCACACCAACTGATAGTTTGGGGAATTGGAGATGTAAGCAAAGCTGAACAAGAGGAAATTGGTTCAAAGCTAATTCCTTTGCAAATAGCACAACTTGAAAATTTAGGTGGCAATAATTATTCACACTTAGTGTTGATGGAGCATGATAAAGCCGATGTTGAACGTGTTAATCGCTATTTAAAAAATACCCCAGTGATCATTGATGACAAAGCGACACCTTGGTACGACTCTGGATATCCTCTTGTTTTTGTCTTGTCATTCTTTTATTTATTCTGGTTTAGAAAGGGGTGGACGTTGCAATGGTAGATGTTAACGAAAAAAGCGAAGCAATGTTGGCTCAACGTGTTAAAGAATGGTCTTTGCAACTTAATACGCTCAACTTGTTCTGGAGAAAGTATAAACAGAAAATATTATTGATTTTACTGTTAACAATGACGATTTATGCGTGGCTGAACCCCTACCAATTCGCCAACTGGTGGTTAACTAAAGACCAGCAAGGGCAAATACTTTTTGCATTGAAAAAGTACGATTTAGCAAGCCAACGATATACTGACTCGCGATGGCAAGCATTTAGCTTTTACGGAAGTGAACAGTATAAGCAGGCAGCAACACTGTATAGCCAATTTGATACAGAAGGCGACTTATTAGCTCAAGCCAATGCTTACGCTCACAATAAAAGCTATGTTAAAGCACGAGCGTTATATCGAGACATTATTCAACGCTACCCAGAATATCAACCTGCAAAGCACAACCTTGCCATTGTTGAAGCTATTATTGACAACATTAACTTAATGTCAGAGAGCCAAAGGCCAGAAGAAGGTGACTCACCCAAAAAGTTAGGGGATGAGCCTCAACGAGCTGACGGGGCTGAAAAGAAAGAGGCTAGAAAGCAAGAAATAGAGCAATTGAGTGCCGAGCAATTGTTGAGTAACCCAGAATTAAATGAAATGTGGTTACGACAGGTTCAAAAAAATCCTGCGAAATTTTTAGGCGCTAAATTTCAATCAGAATTTCAAAAAAGTAACTCATCAGAGCAAGGAGGTAATGATGATAAGTAAATTTAATCGCTTTGTACTGTTAGTTAGTTTTTCTTTTGTATTTTCGTTTGCTGTTAACGCATTATCGATTGAACAGCTTATCAGTGAAGAGAAGTTGATGGTCAAGGTTGACGTTGTATCTGACGAGCCATTTATTGCCAAACAGCCCATAAAAATCTCTGTTGAACTATTGACCGATCGTTGGTTCGGCTCAGGTAATAAGATTCACGATTTTAATTTAGACAATATTATTAAATTACCATTTGATGAACAAACTACCAATTCATCACTTAGGTACAAAGGCAAACAATGGGCAAGCCAACAGCGTGAAATAACCATATTTCCGCTTGCAGCTGGCGTTTATGAACTGCCACCGTTAACCCTTGATATCGTCGTAAATACGCAAGAAGGAGAGGTTAAAGGCTCAATAAAAACTCAATCTATTGTCCTTGATGTGATTTTACCTACGCAATTAACTCATATTGAACACTACGTGGTGACCGATAGTTTCAAGCTAACAACTGCCGGCGAATTTGATGATAAAAATGCTTATAGGATAGGCGAAGCGGTTACTTTATCGATTGAATTAAAAGCAAATGACGTTCCAGCTATGATGTTGCCAGTATTGCCAGAATTAGACATTCCTGGAGTGGCGATATATAGCAAAAAGCCTCAGCTGGTAGAAAAGAGCAACCGCGGAACATTAGTAAGTAAAAGAATAGAGCAGTTAAATTTTATTTTTGAACAGCCAGGGGATTATTCCATACCAGAGCTGACTTTTTATTGGTGGAATGTTACCAATAATTCGCTGGAAGTCGTGACTATTGCTGAGCAGACTTGGCAAGTTTCTAATCAAGTTTTATCGAACGAATCAGCCAGTAAAACTAGCGTTTTTAAATGGCTTAATGATATTGAACTTAAGTATTTGATGCTAATTTTATTATTGGTTATAGCTGTTTTATGGTTGTTGAAAGTGTTAATTGTGAACCAAAGCGCGGTTATCACTTTTTATCAACATGTCAGTCATTATAAACAGCGGCAGTTAGAGGCTAGATTTTTAAAATCAATTTCGCAAGAATCATATCCTCAGGCATGCCAGTATTTATATAGATTACTGCCGCATATATTTACTAAAAACAGTAAAAAAACAAACAGCTCTGTTCCTAATACTTTAACTCGCTTTTATAAAAAAAATAGCGAGCAAAGTCATATTGTTGAAGTATTGATAAATAACGGCTTCTTTCACTATCAACGAGAGATATCATTGCATGAAGCGAAAAAACTGCTTAAACCAATCGAAAGAGAACTTTCAATAAAAGCTGATACATATGGCAACGCTATCCGATTAAATCCGAATAAGTGACTATGGATTAAGAGATAGTAAGCTTTTAGTTTATCAATTTTATAAAGTGTTTGGTTTTATTCACACA
This sequence comes from uncultured Alteromonadaceae bacterium, assembly GCA_947501935.1. Taxonomy (GTDB): domain Bacteria; phylum Pseudomonadota; class Gammaproteobacteria; order Enterobacterales; family Alteromonadaceae; genus CANMXU01. Next base: position 83,958 of record CANMXU010000006.1, on the reverse strand, counting down.
AAAACCTTTAAGGTGTACACATTCAGGTTTATAAATAATCGCTATTATTGTTTTAAGTTAAACATTAGGAGGGAGTCACCACTTATTGTTTAGTTAATAACAAACTTATTTTAAGGCGAATATTATGACAACTATTGAAACAATTAAATCTGCAATTAATGAAGAACTAGATCATGCTCAAATGAAAGTTGAAGCATTAAGCTTACAAACGACTTTAGGCAAAGCTGACTTAGCTGATAATCTTAAAGATAAACGAGAGTCTGCTATTAATGCTGCTACAGAGTTAAGTAAATACCTTGAAAGTATTGGCGTAACAGCCAATGATTTAGGAGATAACATCAATAGTGAAGTAGAAAACCTAAAACTACAAGTTGCATTAGGAAAAATGGAAAGTAAAGAGTCTTTAGAAAAAGCTAAAGATGCATTAACTAAATGTGCTGGTCAGTTTGAAGACGTTGTCGGTGAATTAAAGATTATTCAACACGAAAAGATTTCTGAAGTGAAAGGTAAGCTTTCTACTTACATGGCTAAAATGTCACAGCTAAAAGCCACTATAGAAGCAAAAGTGGTGAATAATAACGCATAAGTATATGCAAATGTTAATAGCTGAGTATGTGCATCAGGAAACCTAGTAAGTTAAAGTTAATCATTGATTATATTTAACTTACTGGGTTGAATTTTATAGAGTTATATTAAATAGCTTAAATCTAAGCTGATAAAACACCGTTAAAAGCGGGAAGTGTAAGTTCAGGTTTGAGCTACCGCACCTTAGTATGTTAATACCAATCGACTTTGTTGTATCTTAATCACCAAGAATTAGCTGTTTAAGTTTCTTTGGGATTATTTTTTTTAATGGCTTACTTTGTTGTTGTATGAGCTTAGCCAGTCAGTCAATAAAGTTTCGGCTTTGTCAATTTCGAAAGCATTAACAGCTTTGCAAATATTTATAATTTCTTTATCTGAACTGTCTTCCAGTTTTACACAAATATCAAGTGCTTGGCTATGATCTGTAGCTAATGCTTGGCGTAACTTTAATGCTAAATCAATGCTAATGTTAGCTTCAAATAGTGCTGAGCCTGTATTAGCTTGCTCGGGATTTTTAGCTTGTATACTCTGCTCAATATTACTGCACAAGAGAGTTAAACTTTGTGTAAAGTGCTGCAACTCATCATTAGGGATTTTATTGCCATTTAAGCACTTATTTTCAAGTGTAGCCGCGAGTAAAGATATTTCATTGGCACCAATATTACCGGCGGTTCCTTTTATTGCATGAAGATGAAGTCTAAGTTGATCATTGTTATACAGGTCAAACTTTTCGACGACACTATATTTTTTAGCAAATTGAAGTAATACTTTTTGGTAAAGTACGTGGTTATGGTTACACCTAATTAGCCCCTCTGAGATGTTAATTCCCGCTATTTTTGGGAATCTAGCTTCTGATGGGTTAACTTCTTTAACCGTTATCTTTGGTAACCATTGACGTAAGGCATTTGTAAGTTGTTGTGGTTCGATAGGCTTGCTCAGGTGATCATTCATTCCTTTGCGAATAAACTTTTGTTTATCACCTAGTAAAGCATGAGCGGTCATCGCTATTATAGGTATATTTTTTATATTGTTATTTGAAGAATCGTAAGATCGAATCACCTGTACAGCTTCTATCCCATCCATTAATGGCATTTCGATATCCATAAGAATTAAATCGAATTTTGACCTTGTTATAGCTTCAGTTGCTTCTAGACCATTATTAGCGATAGTGACATTTATGCCCATCAATGTGAGTAATGAACGCATAATTTCTTGATTAATTTCATCGTCTTCAGCGACAAGGATATGATAATTATTTGCTTGCTCTATTTCTGGAAGTTTAAATGTATTGCTTGTAGGTGCTTGGCGGAATGAAATTAATTCACGGTATATTTTCCTTGGCGTAATAGGTAAATCTATTCGGTTATTATAATTGAGTGTTGTTAACCAATGAGGGTAAGCACTGCCAATGGTTAATAATGGAATAAGTTCTATTTTGCGCGTGTTTGATAAGGTTAAAAGCTGTTGTTGATATTGCAGATAATTTTCATCGAGTAAGAAAATATCAATGTTGTGATCTTCAAAAGTATCATCATTAATATCATATTGAAAAACAGTACAATTTATTGTGTGTAGACTTTTAACTACTTCCGGCATTAATGTTGATGGAATGCCAACAATGGGCAGTTTTTTAATGCTGTCACTGGTCTCAGTGACGATGTCGAATGTTAATGTAAAAGAGAATGTTGAGCCTTGGCCATAAATGCTTTCAACAATTAACTCGCTTCCCATCATGTTCAGTAATTCATAACAAATGGTTAAACCTATACCCATTTCTAAAGAGGAGTGACTTGAGTTATTAATTACCCCACTGACACACTTTTTACTAACCCCTTGCCCCGTGTCAGACACTGAAAATTGATAACATTTTTGATTTTCTGTGGTGTCGGTTAACACTTCCTTTATTTTGACAGAAATCGTGCCGATAGAACAATACTTGATGGCATTTGCTAACAAGTTAGACAGGACTTGCTCTATTCTGCGTGGATCACTGAGAAGTGGTGGTGTGATACTGCCAGGGATATCAACAAGGAAGTTTAGCCCTTTATTGAATATCATTGGCGCGTTAATGTTAATTAAATTATCAATAATTGAGTCTATATAGAAGGCTTCTTGCTGGAATGTAAGTTCACCTCGTTCGATTTGGTTAATATCGACCATATCATTTATGACTGTGTGCATGTAATTAGCTGCTCTGTCGATGCTTTTTAGGTGTTCTGCATGTTCAGGTTGTTTCCTAGCAAGGTAATTAATGCCAATAATACTATTAACATGGGTACGTATTTCATGACTTACTTTAGCTAAAAATAGGCTTTTAGCTTTATTTGCATTTTCTGCTTGTAGCTTAGCTACATCAAGTTCGGCTAATGTTTTTTGTAACTTTTCTTCTGTCAGTCTTCTTTGTCTTATTTCAGTATTTAGTTGTTCGTTTTTAAGCTTAACGTCTTTATTCTGTTTTTCTTGTGAGCTGGCTAAATATTGGTAATCTTGTTCAGATAGCGAGCGGGTACTTGCCCAAACCTTTGCATCAGCTAGCTCTTTTTCATTGAGTAAATGCTTGTCAGATTGCACCAATATCCATTGATGCATTTTATTATGGTAAGGGCGTAATTTTGATAATTCATCTTCTGCCCATTGTGAAGAAAAGATGGTTTTATATATTTGATTTTTAACCACAACTGTCTTGTTTTTGATATGTACTAAACCTGTTAAATATAAACGTTGGTAGTTATCAAGATGCTCTGGGAAGATATCGCCATGACAAACTTTCAAATAGTCACTTAACAGTTGAACATTATTCTTATCTAAGGTGACTCGATCATAAATTGTTTTAAGGTGTTCGGGGGTGTCATTATTACGCCAATTATCAATAATATAATCTTGAACAAGTTGATCAATAGCTTCTTCATTTATCAAATTTAGTTGATCATTCTTTAACTGAGTGAGTGCCATTGAAAGCAACTTCTGCGTAAGAAAAGGTTGTCCACCGGTCCAATATAGAGCTCGTTTAAGTATGGTTTTTTGCTGACTAGTCGGTAAACAAAATGGAGAAATTAGTGGCACAGCTTCGTCGATTGTAAAACAGTCAAGCGCAATTGCCTTGCCAATATTAAAAGGAGCTCTTGATGAGTCACTAATTAGGTCTGAGGGTAAAGCAACACCAAATATAGCAAAGTTTATTCGCCCTATATTTTCATTTTTTTCCGTGTTGTATGCACTGCGTATGGCCGTGAAAAAGTCGTCGGCCGCAAAAGGCAATGAAATAACACTATCTACTTCATCAAAGAATAAAATAAAGGAATCTTCTGGAAATGCTTCGAGTAATTTTTCCTCCCAAAAGAGGCTGAGTTTTTGAGGTGCCGGAATATCTCCTAAACCTTTCCACCATTCAAAAAAAGCCATGCCAGAGGGGAGAGAAAAATTGCGCCACAGTTCAAAGGCTAGCCCAGCATACCATTGCTCGCTTGTTATATTGATACTACCAATACGACTAATATCAATATAGCTACATTTGTAACCAAATGACTGCATCAACTTTTTAGTTTTGAGTAATAACGACGACTTCCCTATTTGTCTTGTATTGAACACATAACACAGTTCGTTATTTTTAAGCGCAGTGGTTATTTCTAAGTCGGCACTTCGTTTAACATATACCGTAGAATCTGAAGTTAAACTGCCACCAACCTGAAATTGATTATGCATGGCAGTGATCTTTTAAATACTTAATTAATACTGGAGAAATGACCACCGGGCTGTCATTGCTCATTCGAATAATACCGGTATTTTCAAGTAAATTTATTTCTTGTCGAGTTAAGGTGTCATTATTAAACAAACGCAACAGTGCTTGTTGGCAGTGTTGATTACCTATAAATAGGTGCAACAATTGTTTTAAAAAGTCACCAAAAATGCCACTTGAGCGGTGAGCATTATTTAAGATATTTGTGAGTTCTGCCGAAGGACTTTCTAATGCACCTTCACTAGTTGATAGGTGATATAGCGTTAATTGCGTAAGGTAAGGGTGTCCACCAAGTTTTTTTAGAATCAAAGTGATTGGGCTGTTCATGCCACCATCATTAGTCCATGAAAAACCGTAAACATGACATAGTTGAGTTATTTGCTCGGCATTAAAAGGAGCAAGTTCAATAGGAAGGCCGACATTAAATGGTGATAGGTTGATGTCTAGTTGAGTATAAGCCTCAGTAGAATAAATCAGAAGTTGCCTGATTTCTTTGAAATTATCATTATGCTTTGACTCTTCATGCCAAGAGCGTAATAAAGGGAAAAAATCTTTATAGGTGTCTTCAAAATCAAATATTACGTCGATATCACTGAAAATAAATAAAATAGGGCTGTTTATTTGGGGTAACACATACTGCTCTATGTAGTTACTGCAACAAATTTTACTGCCGATAATGTCATGCCAATAATCATCAAGTTTATTTTCTACATTTAATTGCAGTGTGGTTTGTATACAAAGCCATTTTAGTAATAGGTCGGTATCAGACAGTATCTTTCTATCGGCTTTATTAAAGTCGATAACAACTTGTGCCATACCTTCGCTATTCGCATGATCTGCAACCCTATGCATTAAAGAACTTTTTCCCATTTTGACAGGGCCTTTTATTCTTACAATAGCGCCAGGTTTCATTATTTCATTATAAGATCGAGCTTCTTCAGAAGAGCGCTCAATGTAGAAAGGTGAACTAAAAGCAATAGTAGTTCCAGGAAAGTCAGGCTGTTTAATATTTTTTTGATGATTCTCTTGAAGGATGCTTTCCATAATGGTGCGGAAATTTCGTTTATTAACGGTTTGTTCTAAAATTTTTGTTAATTCAGCCCATAATTGAGAACCAGCTTTACGAACATAATCATGATCATAGCCAGTTTCTTCCGCAATAATATTGTAACCTTTGCCTTGCCAAGATAAGCGAAATACTTCTACTTTTATGAGTGAAAGGCTGCTTTCCGGAAGTTTAACTGACAGTAGCGATTTAGCTTCTTGATGATTCAATGGCTTTCCTTGTTAAATAGATTATTGTTTTTTTTAAGTATATAGTAAATATTATAGAAATCTAAGATTATAGCTTCTATTAACTTCTGAGCACTGTTTTTTGTAACGTGAGGTTTGTTGAGCAAATTAAAAATGGATGTTTAGGGTAGCAATACAATGACGAATAAAAGTGATTTTTTCACCAAGAACACATACCAATACACATTTGTTCATCTTGTGCTTGCCCTTAGTATTTTATTTTTAGGCATGTCCGTTCTTTTAGGTTGGTTCACTAGCAATACGAGTTTAATTCAAGTAAACCCATCTTTTGTACCAATGCAATTTAATACTGCATTAGGTTTTGTGATTTCAGCTTTAGGTTTATTTAGTCTTTTTTATCGAAAGAATAAATTAACAATATTCCTTAGCTTGTTACTTATGCTTTTAGGCTTTTTAACCTTGTGCCAATACGTATTCAACGTTTCATTTGGTATCGATCAAGCGTTGATGGAGCATTATATCGATGTAAATTCATCTCACCCAGGACGAATGGCACCGAATACCGCCTTATGTTTTTTGGGGGCTGGTTTTGTTTTGTTTTTATTTAGTTTACATCAGAAACGTTTAGTCTCTAGCGTTATTGTTTTAATGGTTGGTTATCTAATTGCGAGTTTAGGTACCGTAGCTTTAATAGGCTATATAGGAAGTATTGATACCGCGTATGGTTGGGGGAAGTTAACCAAAATGGCGGTGCATACCTCTTTAGGTTTTATTCTTTTTGGCTGTTGTATTATTCAATATGTAGAGTTTGTGCTTAATGCTGATAAAAGTAAGCAATATATAAAGTCAATAAGGGCATACGGTTTAGGCTGTTTTTCAACAATAGTTACGATAGGTTTATGGCAGGCTTTATCTACTTATGAAAATAATATTACGGCCACTCTTCAAAATGATAATCAACTATTTATTGATGAGGGCATCTTATTAATAGGCTCTTTAATCGTACTTTCTTTTGTTTTTTATGGACACTTTGTTTCTTTGGATAAAGGCCGGCGTCGTTTGCAGCAACACAAAACATTTATTTACGGGGCACTAACAACGGTCAGTTTGGTGCTTACCTTCACACTTTATCAATACTTAAAAGTTAATCATCATACTAAAGTTAATGCGAGTTTTAATGCCGCTGTTGTTAGTCATATAAAGTCACTAAAGCAAGGGGAAGAAATCTATATTGATGCTCTTGAAGACCTTAGAAATGCGTTTAATTCCTCGAAAGAAATTACAGCACATGAGTTTTACTTACTTACAAAACATGACTTAAATAAACTAGCTGGCCTAGTTTCATTACAGTGGAGCCCTTTCATTAACAATGAAAACCTGGGGCTTTTTGTTGCGAATCAAAAATTAATTCACGGGAAGCATTACGCAATAAATACATTGAATAGTGGAAATGAAATTGTGCCGGCAGCGAATAAAGATTTCTATTTTCCTGTGGTTTTTGCTGAGCCTATTAAAAATAACCGACAAGCGATAGGTTTTGATATTTCTTCAAACCCTATGGAGCAAGGAGCACTTTTAACTGCGATTCAAAAAAATGAATTGGCTGCTAGCCATTTGGTTCATTTAATTCAAAAATCAGAAGTGACTAAAGGCATTATTCTTTTTAGCCCTGTTTATATAAACTCGCAAAATACAAAAGGCACTCAAAATATGAGTAACCTCAAAGGGGTTGTCGTTGCAGTAGTCGAACTGGGTAAAATATTAGAGACAATAATATCTAAATATACTGAACCTGCCGGATTAGAATTACAGTTTTTTACTGATAGCTCCCAAACCCCCATTTACACACATTATTCCCGAATAGCAGACAAAGAGCACACTAGTGAACTGTTTAATCAAACGATAGAACTCGAAATTTTTAATCAGCACTTTAAAGTAATCGCTTTGTCTAAAAGCAATTCCCTTTACCCTGAAAACTCTTGGTTTGTTGTCTTAGTGCCTGCAGTGCTACTCGTGCTTTTAGTGTTAATTTTAAGGTTTTTACAGATCATCTTTTATCATGATCAAAAACTAGAAACATTGCTTCATGAAATTAAAGGTAAGGAAAAAGAATTCAGGGATATGCTCGAATCTGCGCCAGACAGTATGATTATTGCAGATGCAAGTGGAGTTATTGTATTAGTGAATAAACAAACTGAAAATTTATTTGGTTACCAAAGAGAGGAACTTATTGGCCAAGCCATTGAAATGTTGATACCTAAAAAGAATAGGTCAGGACATGAAAACTTAAGAAACGGTTATATTCAAAAGCCTAAAATACGCGCTATGGGACCTGGACTTAATTTAAAAGCGTTATGTAAAAATGGTGACTTAATTCCCGTTGAAATTAGTTTAAGCCCAATCAAAGGAAAGTCTGGGAGCCTTGTTTCTGCAGCAATTAGAGATATTAGTGATAGGAAGGTATTAGAGCAAGAGTTAATTGCTGCTAAAGAAAAAGCTGAAGAAGCTACCGAAGCGAAGAGTAATTTTCTTGCCAATATGTCTCATGAAATCAGAACACCTATGAACTCCATCATGGGAATGACGCATCTGGCATTACAAACCAATTTGTCGGAAAAGCAACATAACTATGTGGTTAAAACATATCGCTCAGCAGAGTCTTTGTTAGGCATTATTAATGATATTCTAGATTTTTCTAAAATTGAAGCCGGTAAACTTGAAATAGAAAAAATCGAATTTAACTTAAGCGAAACACTTGAGCATTTAACCAATGTATTGAGTTTAAAAGCTGAAGAAAAAGGCATCGGCTTATTTTTTAAAATCTCCCCCAATGTTCCTTTTTACCTGATTGGTGACCCTTTGAGGTTGAATCAAGTACTCATTAATCTAGCGAGTAATGCCATTAAGTTTACCAATGTTGGGGAAGTGATCATCACCGTCGAGCCGGTAAAACTAACGGAAGAAAAAGTTTCTCTCAAGTTCCTTGTGGAAGACACCGGTATTGGCATGAAAGAAGAACAGTTAGAAAGCTTGTTTAAGTCTTTCTCTCAAGTAGATAGCTCAGTTACACGAAAGTATGGCGGTAGTGGTTTAGGGTTAGTTATCTCGAAAAATTTAGTCACTTTGATGGGAGGAGAGATAAAAGTTGAGTCAATTTACGATTTGGGTTCAACGTTTAGCTTTCAATTAGATTTTGGTATATCACAGACTAAAATTAAAGACGGTATCAGCGAGCTAGAAAATTACATTCCCGTTTTTAATGACTTTCATACTTTGGTTGTTGATGATAATGCGACATCAAGAGAAATTATTGCATCAATCTTAGATAGTTTTAAATTTAAAGTGACCACTGCAAACGATGGTTTTCAAGCAATTAAGTTAGTGGAAGAGGCTCAAAACAAAAATCAGCAATTTAATTTGGTCATTATGGATTGGAAAATGCCTAATATGGACGGCATTGAAACCATGCGAGAAATGCAACGTAGCACGCATATAACACAGTTGCCGTTTTGTATCATGGTAACTGCTTATAGTCGTGAAGATGCAATGGCTCAAGCAGAGGGCGTTGATATTCGTGCTTTTGTCGAAAAGCCTATCACTCCATCAAATTTACTTGATTCAATCATGTATTTATTTACAGCAGAAAAAAAACCAGCGCTAGGTTCGATGCAAAACTCAACTAATAAATTATCATTTGAGCAGCTATCAGGGTTAAAAGTTTTATTGGTTGAAGATAATGAATTTAATCAAGATCTGGCAATAGAATTATTAACGTTAAAAGGAATAGAAGTTGACCTAGCTTGCAATGGGCAAGAGGCCATTGAGAAGCTAAATTGCAACACTTATGATGGTGTGTTGATGGATTGCCAGATGCCTGTGATGGATGGCTATAGTGCAACGACAAAAATTCGAACCTTTGAAAAATTTAAACAATTGCCGATCATAGCCATGACCGCCAATGCCATGGCGGGTGATAAAGAAAAAGCATTCGCATCGGGAATGAATGACCATATATCCAAACCTATTAATCCACATAAAATGTACCAGAGCATTGCTAAATGGATGTGCTCTAAAAATATTGTCCCACAAGATACACCTTTACTTGAAAGCGAAAATTCTGTTTCAACTTTTCCGATTATCGAGCAACAGTTTCTGTCTTCACTATCTAAGATTGATGGCATCGACGAAAGCTCAGCGCTAGCGAATTGCCAAAACAATGTGCAATTGTTAAATCAATTGATGGCTAAGTTTGCTAATGATAATGGAGATATTCGTCATAAGTTTAACAAGGCTTTGAATGACAGTGACTCCGACGTTTGCACGCGTTTAGCACATAGCTTAAAAAGTGCTGCTGCAACCCTAGGCATGGACAAAGCTAGTCTTACCTTTTCAAAAATTGAAGAGATATTAAAGACCCATGGTAAGTTTGTTGAGATAAAGTTACTGATAAGTGAAGCTGCCCGAACTCTTGACCAAGTCATACCACAAGTACAAGCATGTTTAATTGAAAGTGAAGAGAAGGTGGCTAGGGTGTCTAATACTGAACCTCAGTTGTTGATGACATCACTTGCTAAGAAGTTAACTGAATATGACGCTGAAGCTATAGAATTAGTGAAAGAGATACATAATTCATCGTTATATTTATCTCATAAAGCTCAATGTGATGCTTTAAAAGCCTCGGTTGAGAATTTTGATTATACAAAAGCTCAATCAATACTAGATGAAATATCGCAATCAAGTTAATGCGACTAGTATTTATTATTAACAATACTTGTTTGTATTTAGTCGCTTAGTTTGATTTTAGAATATAGTCTTATTGTTTACTTAGGTATTAGAAAATAAAAAAATGATCATGAACATCAATTGACGCAATAGTATTTAATAACAGAATGTCAGTAGTTACCTAGCTGAAAATTATGATCAACGTTAGGGTTAATAGGAGTAGCTCATGTTTTCAGAGGATATAGTAAAGAATAGTCATGTAGGAAAGTCGGCATTAATTATTGAGCCCGCAGATATTATGCGTTCGGCGATAGTTAAAATGTTACGAGAAATGGGCTTTCATCCAATTCACCAATCTTTGAAGGTTAGCGAAGCGCAGCGCATATTAAACCAAACAACACCAGATGTAATTATTTCTGAAAGAGATGTTAATGGTTCTGATGCCATTGAGTTACTTCAATGGTGTCGTCAAAGAGAAGAGACTAAGATAACACCCTTTATATTTTGCACCTCACTTGTAGAGCAACTAAGTGTAATAAAAGCCTTAAAAGCAGGGGTTTCAGAATATATTGCTAAGCCGCTTAGCTTTGCTTCATTTCAAAAGCATTTGAACAAAGCATTTAAGAATCCGCTAAATACTCGGTTTGAAGAGCAATTTTCTCATAAAATTGAGAAAAATGATAAACCACTGAATATCACAGCATTTTCACAACGAGCACCAGAAATATCAGAATCTTGTTTTACTATTTTAGTTGTTGATGATAACCCCGATAATATTGATATAGCGACAAAGGCGATAAAGCCGTTAGGTAGAGTTAAATTTGCAACTGATGGTAAAGCTGCTATTCAAATATGCAACGAATTTCCACCAGATTTGATTTTACTCGATATTATGATGCCAGATATGAATGGTTATCAAGTGTTTAATCAATTAAAAAAACACTCACTTACTGCAGAGATCCCGGTGATTTTCGTTACAGGGAAAGCAGATGAAGAAGATATTGTGAAAGGTTTATCCATGGGAGCTGCTGACTATGTGACTAAGCCAATAAATAATCAAATCTTGCTTGCCCGAGTTAGTAACCAAAAGAAACATATTGAATATCAAAAGATGATGCAAAATCAAATTGATACGTATATAGATAACTTTGCATTAAAAGCTGATTTAGAGAGAATTTTGTTCGACCATATTAAAATACCACTAAACAACCTTCATGATATTTCTTATCGTTTAATGCAAAAAAGTATTACAAATAATCAAGCGGTTCAAGAAGGAATTGTTTTAGAAAAGGCTAGAACGACAATTGAACGTTTAATTGAATCATTAAGCAGTATGGTTAAAATTGAAGATAAAAGTTTTAAGCCAACATTATCGAACGTTAACTTGACCAAAGTGGTTAATAACGTAGCAGGTACTCTTTCAAAAGAGATGAAAGAAAAAAGCTTGAGTTTGGATAATTACGTACCTACAAACTGTTATGTACAGGGGGATGAAGTTTTACTTTATACCATGTTAAGTAATCTTCTCTTAAATGCTATTGAAGCCGCTCCAAGAGGAAGTGAGTTAATGATTTTTCATAAAGTAGAAAACTCTCAACAGATTATCACATTTTATAACCTTGGTGGTGTTGATGAAGCTATTGTTAATCGATTTTTTGATAAGTATGTTACTAAAGGTAAAGCCAATGGTACTGGGTTGGGGACATACTCCGCTAAACTTATTACCGAGGCTTTAGGCGGAAGTCTTTTATTAGATACCAATGACGAAGAAACTCGTTTACATGTAAAGTTAAATAGCGGTAATCGTAGCTCTGCGGTTTAATTGTCAATATAAAGGACTTTATTTTGAATGAGACAATGTTATGGGGATGTTTATTAATTACTCCCGTCCTCATGTTAATCCTAGCTTTTTTATTTATTTTAAAAATTAAATTAAGCTATGCCAGAACATATTTCGACAAGGTTTTTAGCGCATTACCCCAGCCTTTGTTTATTCTGAATGAGAACTTAGAATTAATTTTTTGCAATCAAGCTTTTACAGAATTAACTCATATATCAATTAAAAGTGATGAGTTAATTAAACATAAGGACTTCGGCCTTGTTTTTGAATTAAGTCTTTTAGATGAAATTATTACTGCAGATGAACTTTTGTTAACTCAAAGTGGAGAGCTAGAAACTACTATCACTATTAAAGGCGCAGATGGTAATCAACGAATTGGAATATATAAACGCAAAGTAATTATTAGTAAGAAGAATAAACCTCAATTAGTTGGCGTATTTACTGACCTATCAGTAATGAACGAAAAGGAAGAAAAACTTGAAAGTGCCATGGTTGAGTTTCAAAAGTTGATAGATGAAGCCCCCGACATTCTTGTGGTAATAAATAGTCAAAAAAAGATTGTGAGGATTAACAACCAAGCAAAAAAAATATCGGGTTACCAAGAGAGTGAGTTACGAGAAAAATCAATTTATCACCTAATACCTAAGGCTAATTGTGTCTTAGACTCTTCGGAAAAAATAGCGTTTAAAAATGGTTATGACTGTGATGAACATGGTGATAATGACCAACAAACGTTAAAAACAAAAGCTGGCAAAGAACTTCCTGTTGAAATCAAAATTAGTACGATAAATTTTCAAGACAATGATATTTATTTATTATCAATTAGAGATATTACGGCGCGCTTAGAAAATGAGAACGCGCTATTAAATGCTAAATTGCAAGCTAGTTTAGCACAACAAAGTAAAAGCCACTTTTTAGCAAACATGAGTCATGAGATAAGAACCCCAATGAATGCAATTTTGGGCTTTTCTAATTTAGCTAAAGAGCTCTCTACAGAAGGTCTCCTAAAGGACTATCTTGATAAAGTCGATAGCTCAGCTCATGAGTTGCTTCAGATCATTAATGATGTTTTAGATCTTTCAAAGCTCGATGCAAGGAATTTAGAAATCAATGAAGCCGAATTTAATTTAGAAACGGATATTATTGAAAAGGTTATCCCAAGTATTATTGAAAATGTCGAAAGTAAACAGCTTGAGTTGTTATGTAATTATGATATTGATATACCCCCCCTCCTATTGGGCGATCAATACCGCATAACTCAGGTGTTATACAACTTACTTAATAATGCGTTTAAGTTCACAGAAACAGGAGCGGTAACATTAAGCCTTTCTATATCGGGTCAAACTAAAGAAACCGTTTCAGTTTTATTTGAAGTTTCTGATACGGGTATTGGTATCGCAGAAACTAATATAACAAGGTTATTTAAGTCGTTTGAACAAATTGATGCCTCATCGACACGTCAGTTTGGCGGCACAGGATTAGGACTAGCTATTAGTAAGCAATTGATTGATCTTATGGGGGGGGAAATAGGTGTTTTATCTACTTTAGGAGAGGGGAGCACCTTTTGGTTTGAATTGACTTTGAAGATAACGGAAAATCTACCTGAAACATGTTTTGAATTACTAGAAAATAAAAATAAACGCGTGCTTATTTTTGACACTTCTCCAGCCAGTATGTCTATTGTTTTACGTTACATAAAATCTTTTGGTGCCGAAGATATTGTGGCAATGACAGACGTAACCAAAGCGCAAAAACTGATATCCGTTGATAAAGAAAACTTTGACTTAGTCGTGATCGATTGTGATAGCAATCATTATGATAATTTTATTCTACTTAATTTATTATCACTTATTAAACGTAATACTCAAGTAAAAATAATTGCTATGCTTAATCACTTTCAAGCTAAAGGTATTGAGCAAGAAGATTGGAAAGATTATGTCGATAATGTTGTTGAAAAGCCCGTAACTCGGCATCGAATGGCTTATGCATGTCAAGGGATACTAACACACGGTTTTAACCATGATAACTCAGATTTTTCAGATAACAGTATTCAATACGATTTTTCCGATGTTTCTATTTTACTCGTTGAAGACAACGAGACCAATCAGGAGTTAGCCGTAGCGGTATTTTCTAAACTTGGTATAAAAGTCACTTTAGCGAAACACGGAAAAGAAGCAATTGAGTTGCTTAGTAAAAATCCTAACGCATATGATATCGTTTTTATGGATATACAGATGCCTGTGATTGATGGGATCAAGGCCACAAAGTTGATTCGTACCCAAGCTTGTTATAAAGACTTACCTATAATCGCGCTAACTGCGCACGCACTTGAAGGCGACAAAGAAAGGTCTTTAGCAGCAGGTATGAATGATCATATTACAAAACCTATCCATGTTAATGAAGTTAGGAATAAGATTATAACTTGGCTTGATTTGCAGCCCGAAGAAGATATTCATGTAGAAGAGTCTGTAGAGAAAAGTGAAGAAAATGAACCACAAGAATGGCCTTATTTGAAAAACATTAGCTTATTGAATTTAGATAGTGTCATGTTTCGTTTAGATAATGATAAGGCCTTAATCGTCAAAATGCTCAATCGATATTTCACCCAACAACCTGAGCAAGTTAAAGTAATGTTTAAGGCACTTCGTGAGAACAGTAGTGAGGCAGCTATTGCTTTGCACTCTTTTAAAGGAATTAATCAAAGTATTGGCTTTGAACAGGAAGCAAACTATTGCATTGAGCTAGAAGTAGCGTTTCAACAAAATAGCCAATACGAAATTAGCTTAATAACTAAGTTAGAAAGGGAATTTAAGCAACTCATTAATCTATTAGCACAGGTGGTATGGCAAGAGCAATCCAGTAAAGAATACATCAACGATAGTGAGGTACTTGAATCTCTGAAGTTTATTTCACGTCTATTACAAGATAGAGATACACAAGCGGTAGATGAGCTTGAAAAATTATTAACTAAAGAGAGTAATTACACCAAAGCGATACAAAAATGTTACGCATTTGCTGAAATTTATCAGTTTGAACAAGCATTTGACGTTTTAACTTGTAGTATGGAAACATGAGGCATATCACGTGAATAAAGATAGCAAAGAAACAATATTAGTTGTTGATGATTTTCCCGAAAATGTAAATATCTTAACTAAAATACTTAAAGATGATTATCGTGTAAAAGCTGCAATTGACGGTGAATCAGCAATTGAAATTGCGAAAAACTCTCCGCCAGACTTAATTTTATTAGATATTATGATGCCAGGAATGGATGGTTACCAAGTCTGTAAAATATTGAAACAGGACCCTGTAACTAAACATATTCCGGTAATATTCGTATCGGCAAAAAATGATGTTGAGGACGAGGCGATAGGTTTCGATTGTGGTGCTGTTGACTACATAACCAAACCTGTTCGGTCGGTATTGGTAAGAAAGCGTGTTCGTTTGCATCTTAATTTATTCGATCAAAAACGCCATTTAGCACATGAAGTGAGCGAGAGAACTCACGAACTTGATAAATCTCGTTTAGACATAGTCAATAGACTTGGTATGGCTGCTGAATATAAGGACAATGAAACAGGCTTGCATGTTAAGCGAATGAGTATCTATTCGAAAATTATTGCATTAACGCTAGGCTTTTCTGACCAAGATGCTGAATTACTTCAACAAGCAGCCCCTATGCACGATATAGGAAAAATTGGTATTCCAGATCATATTTTACTTAAACCTGGGAAGTTTGAGCCAGATGAATGGGACATTATGAAAACCCATGTAAATATTGGGGGAGAAATTTTAAAAGGAAGTGAGTCTCCATTATTACAATGGGCATGGACAATAGCCATGACACATCATGAAAAGTGGGATGGTACCGGCTACCCGAATAATTTAAGCGCAGATAAAATTCCTTTAATCGGTCGTATTGTTGCGGTAGCTGATGTATTTGATGCGTTAACTTCTAGCCGCCCTTATAAGAAAGCGTGGGCTGTTGATGATGCAGCTAATTTAATTAAAGAGGAAAGTGGTAAGCAGTTTGACCCAGACGTTGTGAATGCCTTCTTTGCTTCGTTTGATGAAATATTAAAGTGTAGGGAGTTATATCTAGAATAATGCTAAGGCATTTCTTAGATACAATAAAAGTGGGTAAATTATACCTAAGGACACTTTGCTAATCGAAATACGCCTATTTCTGTCGCTTGGTGTTAAGAAAATCACAATGAAATGATTCGATCCTAACTAAAAAACTATCTTTAAGTTAATGCTGCAAAGCAGGCAATATCTAATCACACAATGGTTGTCTCATTCCACACATCTTAACTGGCGTAACTTTAATACACTCGCATTATAACTTTAATGTACCGTGTAAGAGGAAGTGCGTATGTTACATCATCACAACGATATTAATTGGCCATGTGAACTTTCAATTGAAACTAAGCAACAGCTGTTATCAATAGCTTCAACTACAAGCAATATAAGCCAGTTAGGAATTCCACCATATTCATCAACGTTTAAAGGCATAGCCTATGTTAAAAAAGGGGTTGGCTATTTATCTATGCTCAATTATGAATTTAATAGTTCTTACGGGCTGATCATCGGAAAAAATGACTGGATTGGCGCCGTTAGCATTGGTGACTTTGATACCTCGATGGCCAAAGCTGAAGAAGTCGAGGCAATGGACATAGTTTTTTTTGAACAACAAAAAGTTGAGTTATTAGCTAAAAAAAATCACGAAATCTATCAATGGCTTTTTGCTATAACTAAAGCCTTTAGCAAAAAGTGGGCGAATCATTTATCTTATCAAAACTGTAATAGTGCGTTGAGGGTTCTATATACTTTAACCGAAGTTGCAACGTACTCTAGCTTAGATCAGAACGGAAACCCTTGTATAAAGGCATCGCAAAAACAAATTGGCGATATATGTATTGTTTCTAGATCGAGAGTGAATGAGACAATTCAAAAGTACAAACGCTTAACATACATAGACTCAACTCGAGAGTGCATTCATGTGCTAAATTTTGACGCTCTCTTTTTAGAAGCTAAGAGTTATGGCTTTGAGCCAATAACTTAATCGATAGCTTTATTTTTCAAACATAATGCATTTGTGAATTAGCGAATGATTAAGCCCTAACTGTTGCACAAAGAAATCAATCTTTATTATTACTATTCAATACGTTAGTGGTATCACACATTGTTGTTTTTTTATAACACATTAATTAATCATTGTTAGAACTATACTTCTATCACACTAACCGACAACAACTAAATGGATCGTTATGAATAATCAAATAGATAAATTACAAATGTTGATCACCTTAGAAAAGGGCATGTTGAGCGATAAGTACCAGCAACAAAAAAAACAGGCCTTTTTAACTGCAATAACGGTCGCCTTTTTTATGTTGATTATACTCGCAATTAATGTGGCACTTTTTTGCCATATTAGTGACTTTCCCCTATATGCAAAAAGTGCTTGGACCATTGCAGCGTTAAATGCCTTGCTTGCGTTAATACCGCTAGGTTTACTTTTAACAAATCGTAAACAATCAGCTCCAGAAGGTGCTGCAAATGAAATTAGAGAAGCATTAATCGCGGATTTAAAAAGGAACGTTGAAGCAAATGTTGTTGATATAAAACAGAGCATAGAAAAAGTTCAAAGCTTCAGTAAAGATATTAAAATGTTCAGCGAAGGCGGTTTAACAGCGCTGATACCTATTATAAAACTTGCTTCTGGTGTCATTGATAATAAGTCAGATAAAAAGTTAGATAAAAAGCAGTCAGAGGACTCATAATGAACATTGAGAAATTCACTATAGGCTTATTTGCATGCTTAGGAATTGTCGCCATTCTTATGTTGGCCAAATCGCTATTTGTTCCGATTGTATTGGCTTTTTTAATTTGGATGCTCATAGATTCAGTTGCTTCAAAACTTAAAGGCCTAAAGATTTTAGAGAGAAAAATACCTAAGTGGCTGATTTCTACTTCGGTTATTATTATCTTTTCTATTTTAATGCTATTTATTTACCAAGTTATTGTTACACAGACAGAAAATTTAATTTCAGCTGCACCATTTTATCAAGAGAAAACTGAAAAAATCGTTCACCATTTAGCGCAACTTAGCGGTTTGAAAGTTGATAATCTATTAACTCAATTATATGAAAATTTGAACTTAACCGATTTATTAACGTTTATTGCTGATTCCACACAAAGTTTTCTTTCAAGCATATTTTTAGTTGTTATTTATGTTGGCTTTATGTTTGTTGAACAAAGTAACGCCAGTGTCAAAGTTAAAGCGCTTGAGCAACTATCTGATCGGTTTTCTGTGATTCAATCTGTTTTTAAAAATACTATTGCTATGATCAAACGCTACATCAGGTTGAAAAGTTTTGTCAGCGCATTGACCTCACTACTTTGTTATTTTGTGCTTATTTTATTTCAAGTTGATTTTGCAGAACTTTGGGCAATAAGTACCTTTTTATTAAACTTTATTCCTAATATAGGCTCTGCACTGGCCGTTATTTTTCCAAGCATAATTATCAGTCTTCAATTTGATAGTCTACCGTACATTATGGTGATTATAGGTAGTTTGCTCGTCATTCAATTTATTATGGGCAATGTAGTAGAGCCAGCAGTAATGGGAAAAAGTTTAAACTTAAGTGCGTTTATGATCTTAATCTCATTGAGCTTTTGGGGATTTATTTGGGGACTTATAGGCATGTTTCTAGCCATACCATTGATGGTAGCTACAGCTATCGTATTTTCTCATATTGAGGGAACGAAATGGGTTGCAATACTGATGTCAGCAGATGGTCAATTATTAACCGAGCGTGTCAATAATGTTAGCCAATAGGTGCTTTTACTGAAAAGTCACTGATAACTCACTATAAAAAAACAATAGGAAATATTATGATCAGTCCAATAAATTCTAGCCCTATTTCGACAAAAATTATTCAGTTTGTAGGGGAAGCGACAGAAAAAAATGTAGTCGAAAGTCAAAAAAATCCTTCGATAGTTGCCACTCCAGAGAAGGTTAATGAGTTTACTGATAACGCTCAAGATGGTGTTCAAAACGTACGGCAGCGAGAACAGACAGAACAAGAAGCTGTTCGAAGTTTAGCTGTAAATATGAGCCATCATCAGCATCAACAAGAATTAGTAGAGCAATATATTTCACAAAGCACTGGCAACGTAGAAAATAAGAGCACGGTAAATGCTAACGACGTAGTTGTATTAGCTCAACAAAATAAAAAGCTAAACACTATTGAACACTTAACAAGCGCGAAAAACAAATTTTCAGATGCAGTAACGCCAAGCAGACCACCATTTTTTCATATACAAGTGTAGATTAGTAGACAATATAAACCATATATAACAGTCGATTATATCTTTCTTCGAGAGACGTAAAGTCGAAGAAAGATAAACCTTAACGTTTAAAAAAGGTGATTTCTAACACGTCGCACTACGATTGTTAGATGAAAAATTTATAATCACTCATAGCGTTATCAGCTAAGTAGCTTTCAGTACAGGTGAATATTTAGGTATAACTAACTTGATAGCGTTGGGCATTATTTGATAATGGATCTGTTTTGCACTAATAGGTTCTCCGTCTAAATTGGTGGGGATCACACTTTTAGACTGCCATTTGACCCATGGGGTTTGATATCGCTTTACATAGGTTCCACTGTTTCCTGTGGAAAGAAGCTCTTCAACGACTTGGACTAGATCTTCTTTAGGGAAACTGAGTAATATCACTACATCTAGCAGGCCATCATTAATTAATGCGTTCGGTGCTAATTGTTGCCCACCGCCTGCTTGTCTCGAATTACATACCGCTCCAACAATAACTTCACCAGCCAAGGTGGTATCGGGTAACGTAATTTCACCATGATAGGGTGTAAAGTTCAAAGCCTGCACTAAGCCATTTAAAGTGTAAGCTCCTCCGCCTAAGAAGTTTTTAAGTTCAACAGGTGTACTTGTTGTTACTTGAGCGCCAAACCCTCCACTAGCAACATTTATAAAATATTCATCATTGGCTTTTACACAATCTATTGGAGTTGCAATACCTTGTTGCGCTAGAGTCAGTGCTGAGGCTAAATCAGTCGGGACTGTACAGGCTGTAGCGAAATCATTGGCAGTGCCTAAGGGTAAAATGGCGAGCTCCGGCCTGTTATCTTCAGGCAAA
The DNA here is from genome assembly GCA_947501935.1 of uncultured Alteromonadaceae bacterium. Classification (GTDB taxonomy): domain Bacteria; phylum Pseudomonadota; class Gammaproteobacteria; order Enterobacterales; family Alteromonadaceae; genus CANMXU01. The sequence continues at coordinate 63,648 of CANMXU010000006.1, read as the reverse complement.
TTAATAAGGGCGTCGACGGCCTCTTTAACTGTGCCATCACCTCCGGCAACGATAATTCGGGTACAATTTTCATTGTACGCTTCTTGGACTAATCTTGGCACATCACCTGCTTCCCAAGTAACTCTGACATCAATAGGGCCTTGCTTTCTTGCTTGAAAAATAGCGGCACGTACCATTTCAAGTGCTGCTTTTTTACCATTTAAAATTAACCTAGTTCTATTCATATGTACTTCCCTATAAATTGATTAAATGATGACAATATTTCTTCCACTTTCCTTTGCTTTATAGACATTATTATCGGCTCTTTTTAATGAGTCTGCAAAGCTTAGGTCGTCTATACTCACTTGCGCTAACCCGATACTAACAGTCACTTTAATATTTGTCTGCTGATATTGAGTGTTAGTTTTTTCAACCGCGAGTCTTATTCGATCTGCAATTTTAAGTGATATATTTATATCTTGCTCTTGTAAAATAATGACGAATTCTTCACCGCCATTTCGAGCCACAATTTCATAATCCCTTACTTGTTTTGCTAAGACATTAGCAACAGATTTTAAAACGAGATCACCAGCGTCATGTCCGTAGGTATCATTAACGTGTTTAAAGAAATCTATATCTATCATAAGCACTGAAAAGCTATTTTTATGACGCTTAAACTTATTAAATTCTAATTCTGAGTATGACAGAAGTGCCCGTTTATTGGGAAGGGAGGTTAATTCGTCTGTCTGAGCTAAATGAATTAATTGTTTTTGTGCATATTCTAAATTTTCATTTGCTATTTTTAACGAGTGTTCAGAAGCTTTTAGTGATTTGTTTAACCAACCTAGAGCAATTAAAGGGCTTGCAATAAGAGTGATAAAGGCTGTGATATGCGTACCCCAAAAGTGAATGTTATTGATTTGAACTAAAGGTGATACCTTGAATGCGATTATTTCGAAAAAAGTTAAACCCATAAAGAGTAATTGAGTTAATACAATGGCTAATAATATCAATAAAGTATTCTTTAAAGATAAGAAAGTAGCCGCAAGTAATATACATATTGAAAAGTATAGATAATTACCTAGGGCCATTCCCAAGCTGTAATCTGCGATTATTCCAATACTATAAAAAACAAGGATTAACGTAATCACTTTCACGTGATAACTCAGCTTGTTTTTATGTGCTTGTAAAAACGTGATAACAACTAATAACGCTATATGAACATAGTTAATAGAGTGCCAGTTAATATCGATAGCTCTGAGTAATGAGATGGGGGTTGTGATTAAAAAAGCTAAGAAATAAAAGCTTATAGTAAAATTAAGCAATGAGTGCCTGTATTTTTTCTTATCTAAAATAATGCTTATATTTAATTTTTTTCTCACCCAAGTTAATTTTTCGATTAACTTACTCGCAAAATATGAGCGCTCTAATTTAGTCATAACATATTACCTTATGTACAACAGATGCTTGTTGTCGTTTGATAAAACTATTGTAGATAAGAACATAATATTAGTATGTGTAAATGACCAAAATAGATGTGTACTCACTTCTCAAGTACACACTTAGTTTATTTAATAACACATACAGTCATTGTAAAAAAAATAATAATAGTTTCATTATATTGCTTTCTAACGGGATAAATGAAATGAATAAAACACAAATTACTATGTTAATGGCAGCCGCTTTGCACCTTAACGTTGCTGCTCAAGAAGAGCAGTTTCAAGATATGTCAGATCCGTTAGCTGTTTATACTCAGCTAGGTGGAGGTATTACCGACAAGGGCTTGAATTTAAAAATAGGACAAACTTATGACACTGGTAGCGAAACCAATATGGCGATGAATATTATCGAAGTAAAAGGTGTTGGTGGTGAGTGGTTGGGGATTCGAGATGATAATAACGCCTTGTATCAAGGTGTTGATAATGCAGTAGATTCCCTTAGGTTTAGAAATTTTCAAGTTGAAACAACAAATGGCAGAGGAACTCAAATTGATATAAATGTAAACCTAGATAAAGAGACAATGGATGCTTCCTATAGCTTAATTCAAGCATTGCCTAAATGGGGACCGGTGCAACTTTACCCTTTAGCTGGTGTAGGGGTAACAATGCAAAATGATGCTGAGAATGGTTATGAAGTTCCTGGGGCGTTTTCTGCTTTAGGTTTTTATGGAAAAGTTACCGTCTCTGAAAATGTTTGGATAAATTATAACCCTCTGTGGTTAACTACAATATCAGGAAGTGATGAATACAAGAATGGTTACTATGGCAATGAAAGTAATATACTTACCCATGAATTTGCTATTTCCTATCAAATTTCATCAAGAGCAAATATCCGGTATTTTGCAAATTGGAATGAGAAAGTTAATGCTAGTGATGGCGATCACCGAATAGAATTTAACTATCAACTATAAATCGAGGTTAACCTCGTTTGTTCATCAACTCAATTTACTGAAAACCAGTAAATTGAGTTCGTTAAAGTTAACGGTGAAGTTTTACAATAGACTGTGTTGTCAATCGTTTAGGCTGATTAAAAAAATAGCCTTGATAATAATGAGCATTTAACTTTGATACTTGAATAAAATCCTCTTCATTGGCGATATATTCAGCGACTACTTTGATATTGAGTCGATGACAGAGGTTGATAATAGAATCGACTAAAATTCTATGTTTTTCATTTTTACTGATGTCTTTGATTAATGACCCGTCAATTTTGAGAATATCTATAGGTAGAGCAAGTAAATAGTTAAAGTTAGAATAGCCACTACCAAAGTCATCAATTGCAATCTTACAACCTAAGCTTTTTAGCTCTTCAATATACGAAATGAATTGTGCGCTATTTATATTACACAGCTCTGATTCTACCAACTCAATGGTAATTAAGTGACCTGCTTGGTGTTCGTTGAGCAGTTGAACAAGTAGGCGTCTTGTTTGACCATTTTTAAAATCTTCAGACGACAGGTTTATACTAAAGTGTTGCCGACTTATGCCAAAATATCTTATGGCTTTTTTTAGCACTTGCTGAGAAAGTTGATGATACAAATTCGCCTTTTTGGCAATAGACAAAAAATGGTGTGGAGAAATATAGTCATCCTTTTCAGCATCAAAAATTCTCATTAATACTTCCGTGTAAGCGACATTGCCATGTTTATCAACAATATCCTGGCCAAAAATACACACGTTATTATTTTTTAACGCACTTTTGATTTTACGGCCCCACTCAATGGTATTGAGTATTTTTTCATAAACGAGGTTTTCTTGCCTAAATGTCGATAAGTCTTTGTCATTATCTAAAGCATAGGCAAGTGCCATTTTAGCATTGATCAAGGTATTCTCGGCTTGTGTTGCTTTTGCTAAGCCAATGACAATTGAAAATTTAAATATGGTTGAGTCGATAGCTATTTGTTGCTCTTCAAAATTAAATTTAAGTGAATAGCAACAGCCTTTTAAGTCGTCAAAAGAATTGTTTTGAGGAGGGGAAATGGCAAACATATTCTCTGATAAACGATAGAACGTATAGTTTTTTGGAATGTGTGGCAAGATGAAATCGGTGATCGCTCTCACCAGCTTATTATAAAATTCAATCGGGTATGTATATTGAATTTTGTTTAATTCAGGGATCGTTAATACTGCAATATGAGTATTTTTTAATTTATCACTATCGGCCATTAGTTTTATGCTGTTCGGCAGACTGGTGACTTTATCTGTGAACTGACACTCAGTTATCTTTTGCTGCTGATAAACTTGGGTTATATCGAACCTAATGCAAATATACTCAATAATTTCACCTGAATTATTTTTAATCGGCACAATTGAGTTGTTAGTGACAAATGTTTGTTTATCTTTAGTTCGATTTTTTAATATACCTTGCCATATATTTCCTGAGGAAATAGTACTCCATAGTTCTTCATAAATAGCCTTAGGTGTTTCAGGGTGTTTAGTATGCGCATGAGTCTTACCGATTAATTCGTTTTTGTCGTAACCTGAAAGACGACACAAATTTTCATTAACATAGGTTATTTTGCCTGTGGTATCCGCTATTGAAACAATTGCACTGGCATCAATAGCAAGACCATACTGCGCTAACATGTGTGAACTTATATCGTTTTTGCAACACGTTAATGGGTGCTTAACTTGGTTATTGTTTAATTTCTGCAATGCATTGCTCATTATAAAACCTCAAAAAATACGAATTAACATTGTCTAATTCATGTTTATATATCATTGGATAATCACAACGCTTAATTTGTAGTACACACCTAAGGCTGAGTGATTTTTGTACAGTATGACATTTGCTATTTTGTACAATGTCTCGTAGAGAACACAGAGTACTTCCAATACAAAAAATATTGACTGAGGTCATAAAAAAATTGAATTTTTGAGATTAATAAATGGGGGGGCGCATTTGAAGCTAAACGATAATCTATAAAAAAGCCTATAGAAATTGCATTCTACAGGCTCATGTTTTGATGTTGTTCGTCATGTTTTTTATTTAAAATTAAGTGTTAAGCATGTTGAACTTTATTAACTTTTTCATCTTCAACGTTATCGCTTTTTTGTGATGTTTCAATGGCATCAACTACACCGAAACCTGTAGAAGCTAATAGAGCGATGTTTAGTCCATTAAAGATAAAACGTATGCCTACTAAAGTCCCCACAATATAAATACTTGATAAAGGCCATTGAACGATGAGTGACGCAGCTAATGCTAAGCTAATAATGCCGTGAAATAATGACCAACCCCATAGCTTAGTTTTACGAATTTGATAGGTTGTAACTAAATTCATAACGCCATCGATAATAAAGTAACATACGCTTATCATTGCCAGGGTGTATAGGTTTGCAATGGGGTTAATTAACATGAATACACCCAGTAGTGTCACGAGAATGCCAGAGATAAAGTTTAATATCTTATGTGTAACCTTATTTTTAGTAAAAGCAAATATACTGGTGCTGATACCATAAGCGACCATTGCTAAGCTTACGAATCCTGCAATTGTCAGTCCTGATAAATACGGTAAGTTAATACAGAGTGCGCCAAGCAGTAATAATGTGATGCCGCCAACTACATTTAGTTTTGCATTGTCTTTTAATAATGTTAGTAAGTTTTTCATAATTTCACCTTAAATATTGTTTAATTGTCCAACCCTTGTTGAGTTGATGAAGCTATTATGAGTAATCATGATAAATAAGGCTGTGTGCTTTTATGATTCTTTTGTGTGAAAGGATAATTTATATGTGTTGAAGGGCATTATTTTGATGTATGAAGCAGTGGCTAATTTGGGTTATGGCTTTGTATTTTCCCTCACGTCTTCTTTTTATTCTTTCAGACTTTAGTTGTGATTTTAACGGAGTCATTTGTTCGGCTTTGCTAGCTTGCTAAATGTTCATTGGAGAATACTGATTGCTTTTTATACAAAAATAATGAGAGGGATAAAAGCCGGCGGATTATTCGAGGTGCAATAAACGTTAATTAATAAGTTACTAATAGTATTTTAAGCTAATTTAATCTATAAAAAAGCCTATAGAAAATACTTTCTATAGGCTTTTTTATGTTATTCGTCATGGTATTTGTTTTGAATTAAGTATTAGGCGTGTTGAATGTTATTAACTTTTTTTCCTTCAATGTCATTGTTATTTTGTGATGTTTCAATTGCATCAACAACGCCGAAACCTGTAGAAGCTAACAAAACGATGTTTAACCCATTAAAGATAAAACGTATTCCGACTAAAGTGCCAATAATATAAATGCTTGATAAAGGCCATTGAACGATTAGTGAAGCAGCTAATACTAAGCTAGTAATGCCATGAAGTAATGACCAACCCCATACTTTAGTTTTTCGCATTTGATAGGTCGTGATTAAATTCATTAAACCATCAATGATAAAATAATATACGCTTACCATTGCCAGTGCATATAGGTTTACTACGGGGGTAATTAACATTAATACACCTAATAAAGCCACAAGAATTCCGGAGATGAAACTGAATATCTTATGTGTAATCTTATCTTTGCTAAAAGCAAATACACTAGTAGTAATACCGTAAGCGACCATTGCTAAACTCATCCCCCCCGCAATGGTCAGTCCGGATAAGAACGGTAGGTTAATACAAAGTATGCCAAGCAGTGATAATGTGATGCCGGCAACTACATTTAGCTTTGCATTGTCTTTTAATAATTTTAATAAGTTTTTCATAATTTCACCTTAAGTATTGTTTAATTGTCCAACCCTTGCTGAGTTGATGAAGCTATTATGATTAACCAAGATAAATAAGGCTGTGTGCTTTAAAGTTTTGTTAGTGTGATTTTATTTTTTAATTGTGTTGCCTATGGGGAGCGCTGAGAGCTGTTAATCCTAACTGTTGTTTTGACTATTTAATGCAGTTCAACTACATAGAATATAACGAAATGGTGTTTGACTAGGAGAGCTCCTTTATACTTAAAGTAAAAAATATTGCATCTTTATTGTTTTCACCTTTAGCTCTACACTGGTTTTTTATCAGGTACTTAAATGGGGATGTCATGCATTTTAAAGTGGATCATAGCGATTACTAAAATATTAGGGTAATCCCCCCGAAAAATAATCCGACCAATACTTATTTTTATGTACCCTTTATTCATTTGATTTTATTAGATTCCCGTTTATAAAGGTCAGTAATTTTTTTAATTTTTATCATACGCTGTGTACGTAGTTCTTGTTCGTGTTTTGCTTTTTTGTCTTCTATCCAAGCTATATAAATAAGAAAAGCGCTTAACATAATAATGATAATCATCATTGTTATGTTAAGCGCGTTAGTTATTACTCCTATAGAGAAAAAGAAAATGACAGAAAAAATTGTTGGTTTCATACTGAATTAATGTTGAAAAGAGTTAAGCACAGAATAACAGTTCTATATTTTATCAAGTGTTCTTTGGGTGATAGAGAAGGTAAGTCTATTAATTAAATAATTACTATCTATTGCATTGGTAATAGCGGTCATACTTCAAAAGGGCTTTACACCTAAGCATAAATAGACCACACAAACTCATCTAGATTGTACACATTCAAATCTTAAATACTTGGTTATTATTATCTCAACTTAAATACGAAGCAAAACAACTACCGCTTCTTTTTATATAAACAACTTAAAATATCAAATAAAAGGTGAGAATAATGACTTCTATCGAAACAATTAAATCTGCAATTAATGAAACAATCGACCACGCTCAAATGAAAGTTGAAGCGCTAACATTACAAGCCTCATTAGGTAAAGCCGACTTAGAAGATAACATTAAGGCAAAGCGCAAAGCTGCTGTAGTTGCAGCCGCTGAGTTAAGCACTCATTTAGAGGAAATTGGCGTAACAGCAAGTGATGTTAAAGAAAGCATCAATACTGAAATAGAAAACCTACAACTACAAGTTGCGTTGGGGAAAATGGAAGGTAAATCGTCAATGGAACAAGCGAAAAATGAGGTGACAAAGTATGCAGGGCAATTTGAAAGTGTTATCGAGCAGGCTGAATCTATTGAAGCAGAGAAAGTCGAACAGGTAAAAGTGAAGTTATCTGACTACATGACAAAGATGTCTGACTTAAAAGCCAGTATTGAAGTTAAAGTAGACAGCTATAAGTCGTAATCGGCGAAGAAATACAAAATGAGAATTGGTGCAAGTGCACCACTTCTTTAGTTTGCAAATATTATGCTTAAAGAGGGCTAGTAAAGTCCATTAAGTGATTTAAAAGGAAGTACCATGCCTTCAGCAAAACAATCGATATATTACCTTGTTGTCATCAATGTAGTTATTTTCATAATCGGCTATTTTTTTAAAATATCAGAAGTACAGGCCTTAGCGTTATATTTCCCACTTAATGAAAAATTTAATTATTATCAAGTGCTAACACACATGTTTATGCATGGGGGGATTAGCCACCTGTTGTTTAATATGTATGCCTTATGGTCTTTTGGTACGCCACTGGAAACATCTTGGCAGACACCAAAATTCTTAATATTTTATTTTGCTACGGGCATTGGCGCGGCACTGTTATATACATTGGTTAACTATTACCAATTTAGCGTTATTTTTAATCAAATTGTGGCGCTTGGATATAGCGCTGAAACTATTCAAACTATGTTAACTAGCGGTTATGTTGATAGCAACTTAGTGAATCAAGTAGGAAAATCTACGTTTATGGAGTTAATGTCGATTTTTCATTCACCTGTTGTTGGTGCGTCGGGGGCAATCTACGGAATTTTAGTGGCTTTTGCCTTTACCTATCCAAATGCCAAATTATCATTGATATTCTTGCCTATACCTATCAATGCTAAATATTTTGTTCCTGTCATTATTGCTGGGGATTTATTTTTTGGGTTAACTAAATATTCCGTCGGTAATATTGCTCATTTTGCTCATGTCGGCGGTGCTGTTACAGCATTGATAATTATCCTTCTGTGGAAGAGGAACAATAATAAAATGGTTAAACCTTAGTGTACGATAACAAAACAGAAGTATGACACTGCGCTTTTATTCATCGTTACAGGGCAGAAGCACTGCTTTAAAGTTATTGATGTCTTTAATGTTATTGCGTCTAATTATGACGTAATAGCATTAAGTTGCGCTTAGGCGCTGTGCAAATGATATAAATACATAACCATCAAAAAACACACGCTTGAACGTTGAAGAAACAACAAAACTCTATTGGTATTACCTGCTGCTATGGTTTAAGTCATTTTATATCACACAAACTCTCTTAGCTTGTACACATTCAAACGGTTAATGCTGCGCTATTCTTATCTCAACTTAATCACGAAGCAAAACAATTATCGCTTCTTGTTTATCTAAATAACTTAAAACTAAGGTGAGAATCATGACAACTATCGAAACAATCAAATCTGCAATTAATGAAACAATGGATCACGCACAAATGAAAGTACAAGCGTTGAAATTACAGGCTTCATTAGGTAAAGCTGACTTGGAAGATAACATTCAAGAAAAACGCAAAGTTGCAGTAAAGGCTGCCGCTGAATTAAGCAAACATTTAGAAAGTATCGGTGTTACAGCTAATGATGTAAAAGATAGCATTAATAGCGAGCTAGAAAACTTACAAGTGCAAGTTGCCCTAGGCAAAATGGAGAGCAAAGAGGCGATAGAAAAATCTAAAGATGTCGTGACAAAGTGCGCAGGACAGTTTGAGAGCGTACTTGAAAAAGCACAGTCAATCGAAGCTGAAAAAGTAGAACAAGTGAAAGTAAAATTATCTGATTATATGACCAAAATGTCAGACTTAAAAGCGAGCATTGAAGCAAACGTAGAAAGCTACAAGGCATAACTATATGGCAGTTATGAATGAGAAGTGGTGCTTTGCACCACTTTTTTATTTGATGGCTTTTTGTAATCTGTTTAAAAGTAATGTTGCGCTGAATGGCTTTTGTATAAAATCATAACAACCTGAGCTAAATCCTTTTTTATAATCTTCTTCTTCGGTTAAGCTCGTGATAAAAAAAACAGGAATGTCTTTAACCACCTCAATAGACTTTAATTTTTCGCATAAAGTGAAACCGTCCATTTCGGGCATACAAACATCTAATAAAATTGCGCAAGCCTTGGGGTCTACTTGAGCTAAATCTATAGCCTTAAGCGCAGAGGTCGTAGCAATAACAGCATAATCAGCTTTTAAAATTTCGACCAGCACTTGCAAGTTTTCAGACTGATCATCAACAACAATGATTTTTTGCTTACCCATGAAATTCCCTTGTTTTTCTATAGTAATATTAAAATTTATATCTTGTAAGTTAGTGACAGTAACACAGAAAATGGTTTTACACGGTAGGTTCCGTAATTTCTATCTTGATATCGATTATGCTCATCATCAAAAAGGCTGACAATATTATAAGCATCGAATCTTAGTGCGGTTGCTTTATTCCATTGGTAAGCCGCACCGATAGACCATTCAATATTATGTTCAAATGCTTCAGTGTAGCCTGAATCTATAACAATAGAGGCTGGGTTAGCGCGAGTATCTCTTACAAAACTGTTATACTCACCTAAGTCTTGGCTACCCGGATAATCCCAGAGAATATTTAAGCTACTGTTTATGGCAAATGTTTCCGAGAGAGAATATATCACATTCATTTTAGTATTATGGTTCGCCCAGGCATTCAGATCGTTACCGTAACCTTGTCCAGCTGCGCTAAAATTCGATGGATCGATACCGGGCTTGTCCTCTGCGTCAATTAGTTCAACAATAGAGTGAGAAAACAAGAACGTTAAATTATCTTGCTCGTATGTCGTCGAAAGTGTGAAGCCATAAGTGTCAAACTTACCAACGTTAGCTTGCAAACCACCTAAGCTGTCAATGGCATCTAACTCTTGGTAGTAGGCACTCAAATTGTAAGATAAATTCTGGTTTAACACTGAATCAAAGCTAATTTCTAATGAATCGAGTACTTCCTCTTTGGTGGTATTACTACCTTTAAGGGCATCTAATCTTGCTACTAACTCAGGTGGAAAGCGCACTGCTCGGTTGGCGATAAACTTCCATGTGTCAGCGTTGTTTGCTGCGTAAACCACTGCCAACCTCGGGGAGAATAAGTTCTCGCTGTAGCGACCTTTATCTAATCTGCCGCCTAAGAAACTTGTCCACTTATTCGATATATGCCATTGGTGTTCAAATAGGCCAGCATACGAAAATACACTCCACGGCTCTGTTGAGGCTGCAAGGCCATTAACATTAAACTCGTAGTTGTGATCTGAAGCTTCGAGTCCAACAGCAAGTATGTGGTTGTCATTTAATGGCCAATTTAATAATAATTTAGCGTTTATTTCGTCTTCGTAATGGTTAATCACTCGAACACCGCCATTGGGACGAGGGAAGTCAAAATCTGAATCTATTTTGTCTCCTCCTATTAGGGCTAATAGTGAAAGACCATTATTAAATTGCCACGTATTATTGATTTCAAAACTATAATTACGATATATATAACTATTCGAATTGTTGATTAAAAATTCAGCGCCTATACCGTCTAACAAGACTACATTATCCGGTTGAATTAACGACAATTTTGTTCGGTCAATGTATAAGCGTTCTGATTCGTGAGAATACCTAAACCATGCGTTAAAGTTGTTATTTGTATAGTCGACAAATACCTTATAATCGTTGTCAGGTGATTCTTGGTAATTTGACAAGTTAATATTTGCATCTTGACCTGCGACAATTTCGTAACCGTTTATTGCGGTGAAACTATTGCTATACCTAACAGGAGAGTGGTGTCTATCGGCACCTTCTTGATCTTCAAAACCCGCATAAATGAAAAAGCCTGCATTTTCGTCTGTTTTGTGGCCAAATTTTATTTCAGCAATGTCACTTTTGTTTTCAAGCATATGCTTAGCCGTTAACTCTAGCCCTTGAAAGCTCATAACGTCATGTGTTTGTACACTTACTACGCCAGATAATGCACCTGGGCCATGGATAACGGAACCTGGGCCATGAATGACTTCGACGGAATTTATATCTCCCATTAAATTATATGCTTCTACCCATGAACCAAGGAAAAAGTTCATGTTCATTGAGCGGCCATTAATTAAATATTGGTGAGCATTTGGTGCGCTTGGTGCGAGCCCCCTAAATGCTGGGTTGTGACCCAAGCCTTTGTTGCTAACAACTTGAAGCTCGGGCACAAGCATATTCAGTAGGTCGATTTGATTTGCCGCGCCAACGCTGTTTAATAATTGAAAATCAATACTCGTTGTTTTTGCCGGCTGAAGTCTTTTTGTTGTTGTGGTTAAACTCGTCGAACTGGAAACTGATATTTCAGATAACTGCTCTAAATTTAGGCTGTAAATATCATCATTGGCAACTGCTTTGAATGATAAGGGGGCGAACAACACTAAAAAGTGAAGTTTATTTCTCATGAAAATCAATCCTTTTGGAGAATATTAACAGACTGCGTCAAATTTAAGCAATAAACACCACTTTGTTGTTTTAATGGCGGAATGTGTAATATAGTGTAAACCATTATTGTAGCTAAATTTTCGAGAATCAAATAGTGAAATTAAAGCAATGTCTTCATGTTTTTTTTGTGGTGTTCTTACTTTCCCCTTTTTTTGTATTGTCTACCGAAATACATGTAATCAAAAGTGCTTATGTTTTTAATTTTTTGAAGTATTTTTCTTGGGAAAATGAAGCCAGTTTTGATGCGTTTATTATTGGTTACGTTGGTGGAAATGATGAGCAATTCAAAGAGCTTAGCCGAGTTAGCCCCAAAATGAAGATTAGAGGTAAACCTGTAAAAGTCATCCGCTTAGATCATCAAAAAATTCAAGTTGCCAAATCTGCTCACTTATTATTTATCCCTCAATATAATTACAACCAAGAAGTATCGTTAAGTGCAGCAGTCCGTCAGTCTAATACCTTAGTAGTTACTGAATATAGTCAAAACAAAACAAGCTTTATGGTTAATTTTAACCAAGAAAAACAAGATAAAATTACTTTTGAAATTAACAAAAGTAATATTATTTTCGAAGGGTTAACCATGGACAAGAGCATATTGCTTTTGGGTGGCACTGAGTTAGACGTTGCACAATTATTACGTGACACCGAAGCGTTAATGCTAAAACAGAAAAAAGAAATTAGTGCTCGGTCGAAAGAACTCATGTCGTTAGAGCAATTACGGCAAACAGAAATAGTGCAAATTGAAAAGTTAACCGCTGATTTACAAACCTATAGCGATGATTTAGCTAAAAAAAGAATTGAAGCTAAAAATATGGAAACCGCGCTTGTTAATGCTCAACAAAATAGCCGAGAAATTGAAAACAAGCTCGCGTTAAGTGAGCAGCAGTTAATCGATAATCAACTTGAACTAGATAAACGTATTACAGCAATTAAAGACCGACAAGCAAAAGTAGAAAACCTTCAAAAACAAATTGCAGATAATGCGAATAATGTTGACTTACAAACAAAGCAATTAGAATCGTTATCGGTAGAGTTAACCAGTCGACGTAAAGAAATAGCTTCGCTAGGTGAAACAGTTACTTATCAGCAGAATTTACTCTGGTTAGTCGCGCTAATTGCTTTATCTTTTGCTATTTTATTTATTGTTATTATAAAGCTGTCACGTAGTCGAAAACGGGCAAATGAACAACTTGCTAATCAGGTTGTTGAATTAAGGAAAACGCAAGAAGAACTTAATATTGCTACCAAAGAAGCACATATGGCTGATGCGGCCAAAAGTGAGTTTCTTGCCAATATGTCTCATGAAATTAGAACACCGATGAATGCCATTATCGGTATGTCGCATTTAGCCCTAGAAACCCATTTAGATGATAAACAGCGTAATTACATCAGCAAAGTACAGTGGTCAGCAGAATCTCTTTTAGGGTTAATTAACGATATTCTAGATGTGTCAAAAATTGAAGCAGGTAAACTTGATATTGAGACCATTGAATTTTCATTAAATAGCGTATTAAACAATCTTGCTAATGTTGTTGGCTTAAATGCCCAAGACAAAGGGCTTGAACTAATGTTTGATATTGATCCTAATATTCCGATGGGCTTGCTTGGCGACCCGTTGAGGCTTGGGCAAATACTGATCAACCTAGGGAATAATGCCGTTAAGTTTACCGAATCTGGGGATATTATATTTAAGGCTAAGTTATTAAGCCTCGATGAGCAACAAGTACAGCTACAGTTTTCAGTGATTGATTCCGGTATTGGAATGACAGAGGAACAACAGAAAAAGCTATTTAAAGCTTTTTCACAGGCTGACTCTTCAACAACTCGACGTTACGGTGGTACAGGTTTAGGACTAAGCATTTGTAAAAATTTGGTCGAAATGATGGGCGGAAAAGTTTGGGGTGAAAGTGAGTACGGTAATGGAAGTACGTTTCACTTCACCATTAATTTAGCAGTCCAAAATGAGCAACCAGCTCCTATATTTAGTTTAGTAGAAGCTAATGTCGCTGATTTAAAAGTATTAGTGGTAGATGACAACCAAACGGCTCGTCATATACTAAAAAGTTTACTTAGCTCGCAAAATTTCAATGTAGTTTGTGTAAAAAGTGGAGAAGCCGCCATAGCATTGATTAAAGAGGGGAACTCGTTTGATCTGTTATTGGTTGATTGGAAAATGCAGGGGTTAGACGGCATAGAAACGGCTGAGCAATGTCGAACAATCGGTTTTGAAAGTCCTATTTTATTGATTACTGCCTATGATTATGAAGAAGCTATTAGGCAAACTAAACCCAATACCATTAATGCGGTAATCACCAAACCTCTTTCACCAGACTCGCTTAAAAAAGCGATAATGCAAGCGTTTGGTAAATTAGATGACTCATCAACTGCTCACTATCAGCAAGTTAACAATGAGCATTACATTCAAAAGTTAACGGGCGCACACCTCTTATTAGTAGAAGACAACGAAATAAATCAGGAGCTTGCACGTGAGTTGTTATTACAAAAAGGTATCTCTGTAGACATTGCTGAAAATGGAAAGGTTGCTTTAGCTATGCTAGAGCCAGAAAAGTACGATGGTATATTAATGGATTGTCAAATGCCTGTTATGGACGGGTACGAAGCAACAAAATTAATACGAGAAATGCCAGCATATCAGGCAATCCCAATTATTGCTATGACAGCAAATGCTATGGTGGGCGATAAAGAAAAAGCGATTGCAGCAGGAATGAATGATCATATTCAAAAACCTATCGTTGTTAGCAAAATGTTTGACACACTCTCTCATTGGATCACACCCCAAAATAAGAAAAAAATCAGTTCAATCAATAGCCATGAAACGCCAAATGAAATGTGTTTTCCAGTAATAGAAGGTATTGATACAAAGCAAGGGTTAGCATCAACTAATAATAATAAAAACTTATATATCAAAATATTAATAAGCTTTTCAGAAAAGCAAAAGTCATTCGATTCAGAGTTCAAAGAGGCTCAAAATTGTAATGATATAAAAACAATGATGCGTATGGCGCATTCTATTAAAGGCTTAAGTGCGACCTTAGGTGCAAGTGAGTTAGCGATCGCGGCAGAAATACTCGAGAAGCGTTGCAATGAGTTAAACCTTGAAACGATAACGTCAATAGAAGAGCCGTACGACTCATTTATTAGTAAATTATCTGCTGTTGTCAACGCGATAACGAAGGCCGCATTAGCTGAAATAAATGCTAGTAATGAGACGCCTGAAATTCAGATAATAAAACCTGTAGAACAGCTATTTACCGATATTCGCACACTACTTAAAAATTATGATAGTGCCGCCCTTGAGGAAGTAAACTCTCTGTCTCCACTTATTGATGACCTAGATGCGAAAGAAAACTTGATTAATAAAATCAATGAATTTGATTTTGAAGGCGCTTTAGAGATATTAGATAAAATTGCAGCTAACATTAAATACTAGTTAATAAATGGTGTTCTTAAGTATAGCGCATTAAGAGTTAAACCGCTTTTGTTTCAAGCTCATTAGTTATAGGTATTCGAAGTTGTACATTCAACATTAACAACCTACTTGAACGATGATCAAACCATATTCAGTTGCAGAAGGGGCACCAGTGCCTCCAGGCTCACTATATCTAACATAGCAGCCAATATCCTCTGTAGTATCAAACCCTACTTTAACTCTTGAGCTATTACCTGATTCACAGTTTGTGGCATAACATACTTCCAACTCGTCACTTACATCAATTAAATCGATTATATCTCCGTTGCTAGCACTCTCAGCACGAGATTCAGGGTAACCATATTTTAATTCCATTGATTGACTATTAATTATTACTTCAGGTAGGTCAGAGGGGGGAAGTACGTGAATTATTAGCTGCACCAGTAATGGTAGCTTTTAGCTTCGTTTGATCAGCAGCTGTTTTAATTGATGCATAAACAGTTTCTAAAACAGAGATACGTGCATCTGAAGACAAGTTTATAAATTTAGGTGCTACTACTGGGGATAATATCCCTAAAATAACGATTACTAACTCTATCAATGTAAAACCTTTGTTTTTATACAATCGGGTACTCCTGATTAGATGATAAAGTGATTCAATACAAAGAGTGGCCTATAGTTTTGATATTGGGCAAATGAATTAACAATACAATAATTTTAGTAGTTTCCTTGACCACTATATCTTCACATGAAAACGTATATAGGGGGGAAGTGACCTTTACTGCTATCATGCTTTAGAAAGAAAATATAGAACTATAAAGATATAAGACTTTGAATCAATTATCGGGGTTGGTCTGCGCTTTTAACAATTGGTTACTGAGAAGCATCAATAATTTCGATGTTTTTTACATCAATTAGATTTGAAGAAGAAATGTCTACACCGCTGAACTCTTTAGCTTTTAGCGTTTGTGATCTATCGATCGCTAAATTTGAAAAGTTGTAAAAATTAGTATCAGACAATTGAGATGGGCTAACGCTCTGAGTGCTTTTAAAAATACTTTCAACACGGCCAGGAGATTCTTGATCCCAAGTGATGAGCATTTCTTTTATTTTTTTTCTTTGTAAATTTTCTTGTGAACCACAGAGGTTACAAGGAATGATCGGGTAATCATTAACCTGGGCTAATTGTGCAATATCTTTCTCTCGGCAATAGGCAAGAGGTCGAATGATAATATTACGTTTATCGTCACTGAGTAGTTTCGGTGGCATTGCCTTTAGTTTTGCGTTATTAAACATGTTCATTAACAACGTTTCAACGATATCGTCCATGTGGTGGCCTAAAGCGATTTTAGTGGCATCAATTTTTTCAGCAAAACCATATAAAGAGCCTCGTCTTAGGCGAGAGCATAACGAGCAAGTCGTTTTACCTTCTGGAATTTTTTGCTTTACTACAGAGTAGGTGTCTTTATCGACGATGTAGTAATCAATGCCTTTTTGTTCAAGGTAGTTTGGTAAAACGTCCTCAGGGAAGCCCGGCTGTTTTTGGTCAAGGTTTACTGCTACGATTTCAAAATTAATAGGGGCAACACGCTGTAAATGCAATAGAGTATCAAGCATCACAAAAGAGTCCTTGCCACCCGATAAACACACCATGATTTTATCACCGTCTTCAATCATATTATATTCAGCGATCGCTTGACCAACATGACGTCGTAAACGTTTCTCTAGTTTGGCTAATTGAGTTTTTTGGTCGGCGGTAAGAGTTTGCATAGCGTTTTCCTGATTAATAACGGCGCGTATTATAAACAAATAAGCGCTCAGGTACATGGCTATTTTGTTAACTTTAACGGGATTTATAAGCATAAAAAAACCGAGCGATAAGCTCGGTTTTTAGTGTAAAAGCTAAATTATTCAGCTAAAGGTGAAATATAGCCGTCAGGTTTTAATGCTAATACATCACAATTTAAGCGATCAATAACATGCTCAGCAGTATTGCCAATAAAGGCGGCAGATAAGCCGGTTCTGCCAACGGTTCCTAGTACTACTAATTCAGCGTCTAATTTATTAGCAGCTTCTTCAATAACATCTTCAGGTAAGCCTTCTTCAACAGCAATAAATTCAGTTGCTAAATCAAAGGTTTTAGCATGGGCATTCATTGCTTCTTGATGATGTTTTAACATTGCATCGTTATATTCGGTTGAGTTAAATTCAGGAATTTCAATGGCGATATTAACGGGAGTACCAGGGAATGAATTTATTAAGTGCACTTGTGCTTTGATGATTTTAGCTAAGTTAAGTGCTTCTTCAGTAATTTTATTATTAAGCTGTTGATGCTCAGCTTCATCACTACCAACATTAACTGCTGCTAATATTTTACCATTCTCTGGCCAAAGGTGATCTTTCACTAAAAGTACGGGGCAAGGGCATTTTCTGAGAATATGCCAATCGGTTGGAGTAAAGATAACTGATTTTAATTTATCATGCTGGTGAGTACCTTTAACAACGAGATCAAAGCCATGTTGATGTACTTCGTCGATAATTGATTCAAATGGTCTATTGTGCCAAACCACTTTGCAATTGATAGTCAAGCCTGTGGTATCGAGGCTGTCGATATATTCATTAATCCACAGCTCTCTGTCGGTGATCACCGATTGGCGCATAACTTCACGCTCATCGCTTGACAGCATAGTGGTCATTTCATAAGAAAAGTCGAAAATTGATAAGAAAGCGGTAATGCTTGCGCCGGTTTTCTTGGCAAGCTCTATTGCCCTTTTGAGAGCGGTTTGATCATCTGTTGTTGGGTCGATAACAACAAGAATTTTTTGATATTTTTCCATTAGTTCACCTACATAAACAATAAAGGATAATTACAGTTTAATAGTGCATCATGGAAAATGATAGTTATTTGTTTTATATCAAGTTAATACCAAGTCTATAAAGTTATTTGCTACTCAGCGAGTATTAAAAGGCTGGATGCCAGAGGTAGAGCTACGCAGGTTGTCAAAGCCGAGAATCACTATCCAACACAAACTTTGATTGTTACAACTTCTCTAACATAGCGCTTAGCTGGGAGTAAATTTACTTAAATTGGAATAACAGTCATGGACGAAGAAAAACGTCATGACTGTATGATCATGGAAGAGACTAAGTGAATTTATGCACAAAGCAGCAAGAAAAGGGGATTATAAAAGATTAAAAACCAGCGGTTTCGTTTAATTTATTAATATCTAAAATAGTGACTAGTTTACCGTCAATTTTAATAATGCCGCTTTTATGAAAGCGATTAAATAAGCGACTAATAGTTTCAACAGTTAAGCCAATATAATTGCCGATGTCGCTACGGGTCATTGATAATCTAAATTCAGCAGCTGAAAGGCCACGCTCATTGTAACGAGTACTTAATGCGCTGATAAAGGTTGCTAAACGTTGCTCAGCATTTTTACGGTTAAGTAAAGTTAGCATTTCTTGATCAGCACGAATTTCACTGCTCATTAGGCGAAGAATTTGTTTTTTAAGCTTAGGCATGGTGTTAGACAAGGTGTCTAAAGTGTTATATGGAATTTCACAAACCATTGAGGTTTCAAGCGCTTTGGCAAAACTAGGATGCTCTGACTCGGCAATTGCATCAAAGCCAAGTAAGTCACCTGCTAAATGAAAGCCGGTAATTTGCTCTTCACCTTGTTCATTTACTGTAAAGGTTTTGAACGTACCTGAACGAATAGCATAAAGAGATTGCATTTTTTCACCGTCTTGGAAAATTTGCTCACCTTTATGGATAGGTCGTTTACGGTCAATAATTTTATCGAGAACGTCTAACTCTTTGTCGTTTAAAGAAAAAGGTAAGCATAATTCGCTAATGCTACAGTTTTGACAATGTATATGTTGTTGACCTGAACAATGACGATTTTGCATAACTACCTAAACAATTTACTTAAACTTTATTGAGCTAGATCATATTAAAACAATTGTCTAGATGCAAACAATATAGTAAAAATTCCATAGAATATTGTAACTATAGCCAATAGTTTTCTAAATGTGATATTTGTCACTAACTTTTTAATGTTATAGAAACTTATGGAGAAGGTTAATAATGCCGGTAGCGTACCTAAACCAAAACAGAGCATGATAAGCGCTCCTGATAGCGCACTATTGCTGGCAAGTGCCCAAGTAAGGGTTGAATAAACTAAACCACAAGGTAACCAACCCCAAAGTGCTCCAAGTGCAAGTGCCTTTGAAGGACGGTCAACTGGAATGAAATGTTTACTATATGGTGATAAATATCGCCAAACGTACTTACCTAAATGCTCTAATTTGCTTAGCCACATTAACCATTGACCAAGATATAAGCCGAGTAGTACTAAAAATATACCAGAAACTAACCGTAAACCAATTAATGGTATACCAATATTCTTTGCCGCGATTGAGCCACTAAAACCAACGATAGCGCCAATGACACTGTAAGAGAATATTCTGCCAAAGTTATAACTCAAAATTAATGACAGCTGTACTTTTTTACCTGGTATTGCCGAAGTTAACATTGAGCTGATGCCGCCACACATACCTATACAGTGGCCGGAACCTAGTAAACCTATGATAAAAGCTGAAAAATAATCAAGCGTCATTTTCTGGTTGCTTGGTTGTATTGCTGGTATTTATTTGGTCATCACTAAGGCTTGCTGTATTTGCTGAGGTTTCAATACTGGCAGAACTTTTCAGGTTAGCTTGCTCATCAGTTTTTTGATCAAAGCCTACATTTTCATTATCATCATTCTCAGTTTTCTCATCATCAAAAAGAATGCTCATACCTTGTTTTTCTAGGTCGTCAAACTGCTCAGTTTTAACAGCCCAAAAAAATAGATAAATGCCAATTGCGGTAAGTAATACGGCAATGGGGATTAATACGTAAATTATGCTCATTTTTTAAGGAGTCTCAACGAGTTAGTGATCACCAATATTGAACTAAGTGACATGCCAATAACCGCCATATACGGAGTAATAAAACCGGCTACAGCTAAAGGCAATACAATGGCATTATAGCCAAATGCCCAAAGATAGTTTTGCCAAATAATTTTTTTGGTTTTAATGGCAACTTGCTTTAAGGTTTTTATCGAAGAAAGTTGATTATTAAGTAAAATAACATCAGCGCCATTTTTTGCAATATCAGTACCACTGCCCATGGCTATAGCAATATGAGCAGCGCCAAATACTGGCGTATCATTTACACCGTCTCCTACCATAGCAACGGTATGTTGTTGCTGGTGCTCTTTTAATATCGACATTTTATCTTGGGCGCTAAGGCCTGCATGAAATTCATCAATAGTAAGCTGGGCTTGTGCACTTTTACAGGCAATTTCATTATCGCCAGAAAGCATAATGGTATTGATATCATTTTGCTGTAAATAGTTAAGTAATGGTTCAGCGTCATCGCGAATATTATCGCGTAGGCTAAACGTACAAAGTATGTTATCACCTTGCATTAATATACATTGCTCAGCGCTGTACTTGGCTAATTCATCACCGCTTAACTTATTACTACTTAACAGATTATTTAATACCCAGCTCGGTTTACCAATGCTAAATTGTTGTCCGTTGACTTCGCCGCTAACCCCGGCACCAGGTTCTACATGTGGGTGTTGTGCATGGTAGCTAAAGTCACGATATTTATTAAAAGGTTTAGCTAAAGGGTGCTCTGAATGGCATTCAAGTGCCGCTGCAATGGCAAGTAACTGAGTTTCTTTGTAGCTATGGTCAATTATGCCAACTGCGGCCAGTGTAAATTCACCATTTGTTAAGGTGCCGGTTTTATCAAAGGCCATTGCGGTAATTGCGGGAATGGTTTCCATAACATGAGCTGATTTGATCATTATTCCCGACTTATTAAGTCGAGTTGTCGCGCAAGTTAACGCAGTTGGTGTTGCTAAAGAAAGTGCACAAGGGCAGGTGGCAACTAATACCGAAAGGGTTATCCAAAACGCTTCACTGGGCAAATGAAGGTGCCAATACCAAGCGGTAGCAATGGCTGTAAGTAATATTACTGCAACAAAATACTGCGCAATTTTGTCAGAGAGCTTAGCCAGTTTAGGTTTATGTGACTGAGAATGTTCGCTAAGTCTTATTAATTGGCTTAAAAAAGAGTGGCTGGTGGCTTTTTTTACTTCAACGGTTAAGTTACCGTCGCCATTTACAGTACCAGCAAAAACTTGTTCACCAATACTTTTATTTACGGGCAGCTGCTCACCAGAAAGCATAGCTTCATTAAGTTGACTGGTTCCTTGAATAATAATGCCATCGGCAGGCACCACTTCTCCAGGTTTTATTCTAACTATATCAAGTGCAATAAGGTTTTTAGCCGCGATATATTGCTCTTGTTGACCATTACTGGTTTCAATCACTTTAACGGCGGTCATCGGCATTAATTTTAATAAATTTGCGGAAACTTCTGCTGCCCGTGCTCGTGCCCTAAATTCTAAAAACTTACCAATTAATAATAAAAAGGTGAACATAGCGACCGATTCAAAATAAACTTCACCTTGCTCAGTAACCGTTGCCCAAACACTGGCAGTGAAAGCTAAGCTAATAGCAATAGCTACCGGTACGTCCATAGATAAACGTTTTAATTTCAACGCATTAATAGCGCCTTTGTAAAAAGGAAATGCGCCGTAGGTAACTACAGGGAAGGTTAATAACATGCTGGTCCAGCGTAAATAAAGCAGGTTGTATTCAGACATGTCGGAAAAGGCACCAAAGTATAACCCGGTCGCTATCATCATTACTTGCATCATTAAAATGCCAGAAATACCTAAGCGTTTGATAAATACTTTAGCTTGTTTTTGATTGTTTTCTTCAGCGATATTAGCCTTAAAAGGCAGCGCGTGATAACCGATATTTTCAATGCTACCCAATATTTCACTTAGGGTGATTATTTCGTTTTTCCAGCGCACGGTAGCGCGTTGAGTAGTCGCATTAACGGTAATTGTGATAATGCCGTTTACTTTAGCTAGTTGCATTTCAATCAGCCAAGCGCAAGCAGCGCAGCTAATGCCGTCGATGGTTAAAATGGTTTCTTTATAATCATCTGTGCTGTAAGTAAATTCATTTTGCAGGTTAGCATCGTCAAGCAGCTTATTTTTTTGCAGCTGCTCTGGAATTAAACCACTGCCTTTAATAGCTGGCTCGGTACGAAACTGATAATACTCAGTTAACTGGTTATCAACGATGGTTTGCGCCACCGCCTGACAACCAATACAGCACATTTGTTGCTGTTTTTGGAAAATAGTAACGGATAAGTCAATGCCATTTGGCACCAGTTCACCACAATGAAAACAGCTATTTGACATTAATTTGCTTCAGTAAGATTAGGAACTATTTCAATAAAATTGGCTTGCGGTAAGCTAATAGTGTTTTGAATTTTCCAATGACCTTCAAATGGTGAAATGGTAATACGCCATTTCCCGCTAACTTCTTGATCAAAATGATGGCGGAAATAACCATTGCCATCAGGAGTTAATGCTAGGTAAAAATCTTTGTCTTCAAGGGTAGGGTGAAAAAAATTCACATTTAATAATGGGAATACTTTTTCTATACCAGTAGGTTTTATAACTAATTGGTTATTGTGTAACTGTAGGTCAAAACGCATACCAAGCTTTTGTGCTAATTTTACTTTGCTTAACTCTAAGTTAATAGCTTTGCCTTTTTTATAATAATCACCAACAACCAAGGTATCGGGGTTAGTATTGGCAATAATGAAGGTAGCAATACCTGCGACTACTGCGGTAAAAGGCAATATAAATACTAACCATGCCCAAGGCTCTTTATACCAAGATGTTTTCATTGTTTTTCACACTTGTAAAATAGGGCGATATTATACCCAGTTATAGCGTTTGAACCAAGAGCAAGTGCGATAAAATAACGGCTTAAACGTTAAAGTTTTGCAAAAAAAACCTGTTAATTACTTAACAGGTTTTTTATTTTCAGTGTTACGTTTTACCGTTTATTTTTGCGATAAACTATAGACGTATGCACTAAGTAAGTGAACTTTTTCTTCACCTAAGATGTCTTTCCAAGCAGGCATTACACCCGCGCGGCCATTACGTATTGATTCTTCAATAACACGTTGTGAACCGCCGTATAACCATACGTGATCGGCAAGATTTGGAGCACCTAATGGCACACCCATCGCTAAACTGCCTTGGCCTTCTGCGCCGTGACAACCCGCACAAATACCAAATTTAGCTTTACCGGCTTCAGCAAGGTCAGGATTAACTGAACGACCACTTAAACTGATAACATAAGCAGCTACTTCTTTAATGCCTTGTTCGCCGCCTAATGCTGCGCCCCAAGGCATCATGCCATTAGCTGTACGACCATTTAAGATGCTTTCTTTAATGGCCTCAGGTTTGCCGCCGTATAACCAATCAGTATCTGTTAGGTCAGGGAAGCCAGTTGTACCACTTGCGTTAGAACCATGACACTGTGAACAGTTTTGTAAAAATAGGCGTTGACCAATTTTTAATGCTGCTTTATCAGTGCTTAAGTCTTCAATGCTACGTGCGGCAAAAGCGTCAAAAATTGGTCCGTATTTAGCGTCAGCAGCGTCCATTTCACGGTCATACTGTACTAATAAACCACTTTCTTTTGCTGCAGCCATTTGTGCTTTTGAATCTGCAAGGCTAACAACGTCTTGGTTTGAGCTTTTCCAGCCTAAAAGGCCTTGGAAGTTACCTAAGCCCGGATAAAGGACTAAATAACCAAAACCCCAAATGATAGTTATTAAGAAAAACGTACTCCACCATTTAGGTAAAGGGTTGTTCAATTCTTCAATGCCATCAAACGAGTGCCCAGTAGACTCTCCTTCTTTAACACCTACGAAGTTCTTTAAACACCAACGTAGTAGAAAAAAACAACCTACTAAGGTACCTAGTGTTAGAACTGATATCCAAATACTCCAGAAGCTAGACATTATTATTAGTCTCCTGTTTACTTTTCTCTTCTTTGCGGTCTACTTTGCTATCTTCTTCAAAGATAGAATTTGCGGCTTCTTCAAACGAGTTTTTACGTTTTTTATTAAAAGACCACACCACAATGATGATAAAAAGTGCCAAAATTAATAGGGCGATAACCCCTCTAAGCGTTCCATAATCCATCGTCATTACTTCAGTGCATGTCCGAGTGACTGCAAGTAAGCAATTAGGGCATCTATTTCTGTTTTGCCTTTAACTGCTGCTTGAGCACCGGAAATTTCTTCTGCCGTATACAATGGAATAGCTTCACCTTGTTCGTTTTTATGACTACGATTTCTTGTTAACCAGTTAAAGGTTTCCAATTTTTTCGCGGTTAACTCACCGTCTAAGGTGTTTTCAGCTAACCATTTGTACGAAGGCATGTTCGACTCAGGTACTACTGAACGAGGGTCAATTAAATGCGCACGATGCCAGTCGTCACTATAACGACCACCAACACGGGCTAAATCAGGCCCTGTACGTTTTGAACCCCATAAGAATGGATGTTCCCAAACTTGCTCACCAGCAACACTGTAGTGACCATAACGCTCAGTTTCAGCACGGAAAGGACGGATCATTTGACTGTGACAGTTACTACAACCTTCACGGATATAAATGTCACGACCTTCCATTTCTAACGCCGTATAAGGGCGTAAATTGTCAACCGGTTGAGTGGTTGCTTTTTGGAAAAATAATGGCGTTATTTCTACTAAACCACCAATGCTGATTGCAAGAATGGTGAAAATAACAAATAAGCCTACATTTTTCTCGACAGCTTCATGTTTATTACTCATGGTTCGCTCCTAAGCTGCTTCTACAGCTTTAAGACTATTGTCTTTTGCTGCAATTGTTTTGAACATGTTGTAAGCCATTAAGATAAAGCCAGCTACAACTAATACACCACCTAAGAAACGGATGAAGTAGAACGGGTAAGAAGCGGTTAAACTTTCAACAAAGCTGTAAGTTAAGGTACCGTCAGCATTTACCGCACGCCACATTAACCCTTGCATTACACCTGAAATCCACATTGCAACTATGTATAAAATAATACCTGCGGTGTGCATCCAGAAGTGAATGTTGATAAGGCGGATGCTGTACATACGACCTTGGTTAAATAGAATTGGGATCAAGTGATACATAGCACCAATTGAAATCATAGCAACCCAACCTAGGGCACCAGAGTGAACGTGACCAACGGTCCAATCAGTATAATGAGATAAAGCATTTACTGATTTAATTGCCATCATTGGGCCTTCAAACGTAGACATACCGTAGAAAGATAATGAAACAATTAAGAAGCGTAGAATAGGGTCATGACGAAGTTTATGCCATGCGCCAGAAAGAGTCATAATACCGTTGATCATACCACCCCAAGAAGGAAGGAATAATACGATAGACATTACCATACCAACAGACTGAGCCCAGTCAGGTAAAGCAGTATAATGAAGATGATGAGGACCAGCCCAAATATATAAAGAAACTAATGCCCAAAAATGCACAATAGATAAACGGTAAGAATAAACCGGACGTTCAGCTTGTTTAGGAACGAAGTAATACATCATACCTAAGAAACCAGCTGTTAATAAGAAACCTACGGCGTTATGTCCATACCACCACTGCATCATGGCATCGATAGCACCAGAATAAAGTGAGTATGACTTAGTCATTGAAATTGGTACAACCATGCTGTTACCAATATGCAATACCGCAACCGTTAAGATGAAACCACCTAAGAACCAGTTAGCTACATAAATATGCGACGTTTTGCGTTTAACTAATGTACCAAAGAAAACAATGGCATAAGCAACCCAAACCACAGCAATAAGAATATCAATAGGCCATTCAAGCTCAGCATATTCTTTACTTGAGGTATAACCTAAAGGTAGGGTGATTGCCGCTAATACAATAATTGCTTGCCAACCCCAGAAGGTAAAAGCAGCGAGCTTGCCACCAAACAATGTGGTTTTACAAGTTCTTTGTACTATGTAGTAAGAAGTGGCAAATAGGGCACTTGTACCAAAAGCAAATATTACTGCATTGGTATGAAGAGGGCGAAGACGGGAATAGGTTAGCCAAGGTGTTTCAAAGTTTAGTGCCGGCCAAATTAATTGGGCTGCAATAAGAACACCTACGAGAGTACCAACGATCCCCCATATAACTGTCATGACGGTAAATTGACGTACCACCTTGTAGTTATATGACGAGTGCTCAAGCGTTGTTGTCATTTTTTTTGTTCCGTTTACTTAGGTTAGGTTTTGTTATAACAAACTGGTTGTAATAAATGTTACTTCCAAATAGTTATCACAAAAGCGGTGATATATGTCACCAAAAGTTACAAGTAGTGACATATCGGCTGCAATTCTACCTTTCGAGGGAGTTATAAAGCAATAAAAAAGCATGATTTAAATCAATAAATACAACAATCTCCCTATAAAGATTAAGGTTATAAATACGACACTTTGTACTTAAGGTGAACGTTTATTGCGCACTTATCAAGGGTGGCGATTATTAATGCCATAAATTCAGTTGGTTACGTATAAAAGTAACATAAGTCACTTGCCGTTTTTTTGATAATATCAACTACTTATTTATCTGCTTAATAAACATTTTTATCACGAATAGCGGTTATGTATTCGAGTGAATACTATAGGAGGCTTTTTAGATATCGGCGAGTTTTTCTAAATTTTTCAGGTCAAGTAAGTAAATGGTTTTACCTTCAACTTTAATTAGCTGGTCATTTTGTAATTTAGTTAATAGGCGGCTTAAGGTTTCACGGCGTAAACCCAGAAAATTGGCAATATTATCTCGGCTCACTGCTAGGTTTAATACCGTTGCTGATTTTTCATGCTGTGTATTACGCTGAGCAACATTAACTAAAAAAGAGGCCAATACATTTTCAGCAGATTTTTTTGCCACTGCAGCGCGAAATTCAGATTGGCGGGTATAGTTTTGTTTGCTTAATAACTTAATAATATTAAGCTGCAAATCAGGAACTAACTTACTACACGACATTAATTTATCGCTAACCACTTTACACACTGAACTTGCTGTGGCGGCAACGGCGTTATAACCGTATTTTTCAGGATAAATAGCATCTTCACCGATAAGTTCACCGGGAAACCTAAAGCCAACAATTTTACTTTCGTTATTATCTTTTATTTCAGTTAAGACAAAACTGCCTGAGCTAACAGCATAAAATGAAGTTAAGGCTTCATTTTCTGAAAATAACACTTCACCCGCTTTTAAGGGCATACGTTTAGATAAATAGTTATTGGTTAAATCTAGCGCTTGTACCGCTTTTGAAACTGGCTCGCATACTGCTTGCATTGAACATTTATCACAGTCGATATAATTACTGTTTTGCTGATTTTTCTGAGATGTTGTCATAGCTGATTAGCAGTATATTGCTTAATAGATAAACACATTTTAATTGTTTACTGCAATGCAATTATTAACCTAAATCAATAACTGTGATATTAATCATTTTTTATTTGGTTTGCTTGTGTATTATTAGCCGCAATTATTACTACTCACAATTATTACGGGGACATTTTGAAAGCAGCTTTTATATTAATTCTTATCTTTGGCTTATTATCAGCATGTCAGCCGAAAACACCACCGCAAAGTCATTATGTTGAACCACAGTGCCTTAGTGATCAAAGTATATGCGACATTGATACAGAGCTAGGTAAATTTAACATTCACTTTAACGTAAAAAAAGTACAAGCCGAAGTGCCTTTTGTTATTTCAATTAGCGCAGAAAATTCAATTTCTGACTTAAACTTTACTGGTTATTTTGAAGGTAAAGATATGTTTATGGGCAAAGTGCCGGTTTTTTTTCAACATCAGCCAAATAAGCCAGAGCAAGTGACAGCAGAGTCGTTATTAGCCAGCTGCAGTGAAGATGTGATGACTTGGCGTATTTGGATAACGGTTATTAAAAGTGAAACAAGCATTGATAACAAGAGCCCAAATGATGAACAAGCTTTTGAACAAAGCAAAGTAAGGTTTTTTGTCGACTTTACCAGCTCACGTTATTGAACACTTGTAGGGTAATTTTTAGCTCTCGTTGATTAAAGAACTTATAGGGCTAACTGCTAATTAGCCACAGCGCAATAATAATCATTAAGGTGCCTGATAATTTATTGAGTAATTTCACGTTGTTTTTTTCTACTAGTTTTTTACCAATGGTTTTACCGCCGGTTGCATAAAGCATTAAACAGCTAAATTCAGTGACGACAATAATAGTGATTAAACTCAATAACTGCGGTACGAAAGGGTAGTTGGCACTGATAAAAGGCGGTAGCAGCGATACCATAAATGCCCAACCTTTAGGGTTAGCAATTGCGGTAATGAAACCTTGATTAAAAAGGTTTTTATTGCTTATTTTCTCTGTGGTTTTTTGTTGATGATTTAACGCCATTTTACCTTTTGAGCGCCACATACTTACCCCAATGTAAAATAAATATCCGCCGCCAACAAATTTTAGTGCTTGAAATAATATCGGCCATTCTAACATCAGCGCAGCAACACCAATAACAGCCGCAATAGCAACTGCAGCAACGCCAATTAACTCGCCTAACATCATCCATAGGGTTCGTTTTACACCTATGGTCATGCCAAGCGTCATCGCTAAGGTCATACACATGCCAGGGGTTATGCTTGCGATGAAAAAGGTAGGGATAAAAAGCAACAGCAAAGTAAGGTCTACCATACTTTGCTGGCTCTTGGAGCTAAGTGGTTAATTGATTGCAGCAGTGGTGATTTTTTCAAAAGGGTGCTCTATTAAATCAAAGGTGGCTTCGTTGTCACTATAAGCGACAACACTACAGCCACGCCAGCTTTTTGGAATTTTCCAAGTATTGTCTGTCTCAACGGTGAAAATATGACGTTTGTTGGCGCAACGTACTTCAAGTTTGTGCAGGTTACCTTGAATATTAGAGATAGAAAAATCATTTCTTGCTAACTTATGTAACCAACTGCCATGTTTGCTAACTTTAGCGTTGATAAGGATTAATTCATTATCAGCTATTAGTGCCTTGATTTGCGTATACGTATTTTGTAAGGCACTTAAATAAGGTTTTGCTACATCTAACTTTATTATTTTATTATAAGTTTCAATCGCTTTAGCAAGCTTAAATTGATTAGCTTCTAATATTAGTTTTTGATTGAGCCAATATAATTTTGTTTTATCACTTAGAGCATCAAGGTTAATTCTATTGATATAATTAAGTTGTAGCTTTGGTTGGTTGTTTTGTTTGGCATAGTCAGCTTTGATAATGGCGAGGAAGGATCTTTCACTAATATTAATACTTTTAAAACTTTCAATTTCTTTAATAGTTTGTTTCGCCATAGGTAAATTTTTATCATTTAAATACTCTTTGGCTAATACGTATTTATTTTTAAATTTTTTACTAATTGTTCCGCTACTACCTTTACCCATTCTAAAATCAAGTTGCACAGTATTATTACAACTTTGAACCGCTTCTCCATTTTCTTTTGCTGGTTGGTATTTCCACTTTCTCAAAGCTCTTATAGACTCTTTTTTGAAATCACGAGAGCCTTCATAGTCCATTATAACTATATCCTTAACTGAGCCATCGGTATCAATTACAAAGCTAGCTCTCGTCCAACCTTCAGTTCCAGCTCTTGCTGCATTTATAGGATACTTAGGAGCAACTCTGTCAATTGAAATCGGACTGTTGATGGTGTCTATTTGTTTAGATAACTTGGTTGACGCTAAGCTTGGGAAAATAAATACTGTTAAAGTGAACAATACCGTCAGTAGTTTCATTCTAAATCCTTTTATTTTTAGGTAATAAAAAAGGCGCTCAACCTAAGTTGGAACGCCTCTTAAACTAGTTACAAAACTAATTTTATAAATTAAAACCTACATGTTGATGGAAGCGCACTTTAAGCTCTTCTTTATCATTAATAAATTCAAGGTTTTCAGTCATAGTGCGCAGGGCTTGTTCAACTTGGTTTAAGAATTTACCAAAACCATGCGTTGTTTGATGTTGGTTTGAAGCGGCAAAAATTAGTTGCGCGTTATCAACAAGCTTGTCTGATGACCATTTACAGGTAAAACCACCACCAGTATGAGCTGGGTTATAACCTAGTTTTTGTAATTCGCCGTTAACCACTGCAATTTCATCGTCACTGGTTCTAACAAAAGGCACTAAGCCATTAGCAATAACAGCACCGGTAGTTACATTGTGGCGCTTCGCTGCATTCATAAATGAATCAGCAATTAAGTTATAAAGCGCGCTGTAAGGTTCATTTGAGCTTTCATCAATTTCAACAAGCGATTTAATTCGTTTGTTAATTGGAAAGTCTACCGTTACATAAGTTAAGGCATCAGCGTTTTCGTCAACCGTAACATCAGAAGCCGAGTAGCGAACAGGAATAGAGCGTAGTTTATGAGTTTGAGTACCCGTTACACCTTTGTCTTTCGCAAACAAGTCATAGGTTAAGTGCTGATGATCACAAACACGAATTTCATCTGCGCCAAAACCTACTTGCTCTGAAAACTGGGCAATAGCGTCTTTAACTTTTTTATGGAAAATAGGCGCTTCAGCACGTATATCGTCTTGGTTAGTTAAAAATACCAAGGTGATTTTTTTCGCACGTTGATCAACTCTAAAATATGCACTTTGGCTAGTGTGATATTTAGGGTTATATAAAAATAAAATTTGTTCTTTAGTTTGTGCTGTTAAACGCTCTGGCGAATAGCGCACACGAGAGAACTTATCGTTACCAACAAATTTACAACTTTCTAAACCGTGTTCATTACATACTTGGAAAAACAATTTAGATAGGTTTTGATAAAAGTCTTGGTATGGAGCTGCTGACGATTCATCTATTTTTCCTGCAACTTTAGCAATTAATTCATCGGTTACTTTAAATTTAGCTAAAATGTACTGATTTTCTCGTGCTGATGAAGGAATGTATACTTTGTGTTGAGTATTTCTGCTACGTGAAATTGCCATTTATTTTTCCTGATATTTAATAAACTACGAAAACTATATTATTAAAATATATTATTTTAAAAATGATGTGAATCAATATACTAGTATTTGTAAGAATTTAAAGCAGTATCTTGCATTGTTGTTAATAAATATTACTTTATAGCGCTTATTTGAAGCCTGTTAGCTAAATAGTCTCCATTTAAAGACATTATTTAAGATTATAAGATTCAAATCATTTTATTTAACATAAAGCTAAAGGCTTGAATTGCTAATAGCTTTTATGTGACTCACAAACCTTATTACACAGCGTTAATTTTTTTTAGTATTTCGTTGCTTATAAATCAGCTCTTTTTAAACTAATTCGAAAATGTAACGGTCAATTTCTTAGTGAGTGAGAACTTTATTGCAAATTCCAAAAAAGGGGATGGTTATTTGTAGTTTTTACATGGTTCTTAAATTGGGTTAAGGCGATAGTTGGATTAAGGTGATGAGCAAAAGTTGTTTTTATAAGAGCACAGTTCGTTGCTCTACCATTGCTTTTATTTTAGACAAAGAAAAAGGGCTACCATCACTCGTCATTTAATTGTGGTTATTAACCTGAATTTGTATCAGGGACAAACGCTGTTTTTATAAGAGCACAGTTCGTTGCTCTACCATTGCTTTATTGGGAAATGAACATTATTCCAGACAAAGAAAAAGGGCTACAATAAATCGTAGCCCTTTAATGTGGCTCCTCAACCTGGACTTGAACCAGGGACAAACGCTGTATTTTATAAGAGCACAGTTCGTTGCTATACCATTGCTTTATTGGGAAATGAACTTTATTCCAGACAAAGAAAAAGGGCTACCATCACTCGTCATTTAATTGTGGTTATCAATCTGAACTTGTATCAGGGACAAACGCTGTTTTTATAAGAGCACAGTCCGTTGCTCTACCATTGTACTATTGGGAAATGAACTTTATTCCAGACAAAGAAAAAGGGCTACGATAAATCGTAGCCCTTTAATGTGGCTCCTCAACCTGAATTTGTATCAGGGACAAACGCTGTTTTTATAAGAGCACAGTTCGTTGCTCTACCATTGTACTATTGGGAAGTGAACTTTATTCCAGACAAAGAAAAAAGGCTACTTTCGCTCGTCATTTTATTGTGATTATTAACCTGGACTTGAACCAGGGACAAACGCTGTATTTTATAAGAGCACAGTTCGTTGCTCTACCATTGTACTATTGGGAAATGAACTTTTTATTCCAGACAAAGAAAAAGGGCTACGATAAATCGTAGCCCTTTAATGTGGCTCCTCAACCTGGACTTGAACCAGGGACAAACGGATTAACAGTCCGTTGCTCTACCAACTGAGCTATTGAGGAATTGTCTTGTTTTAATGACTTTCATCATTATGGCTTGCGCCTGTAAGTGTAATTTACTTTTCTTATCAAGTAATAACAATTACTAAATGTGGCTCCTCAACCTGGACTTGAACCAGGGACAAACGGATTAACAGTCCGTTGCTCTACCAACTGAGCTATTGAGGAATTATCTCTTTTAAATGACTTACATCATTTTGGCTTGCGCCGGTAACCGTTATTGTTTTTTCTCTAAAAGAAGAACTAATAACCATTACTTAAATATGGCTCCTCAACCTGGACTTGAACCAGGGACAAACGGATTAACAGTCCGTTGCTCTACCAACTGAGCTATTGAGGAATTGCTTGCCAACCAAGTGGCTAACGGGGCGGAATATTAAAGGGCAGTAGGGATACTGTCAACACAAAATTTATAAAATAATTAAATAATTGTTCGTTTGTTTATTTTAACATCAACGCGGCCGATTTCTCATCAGAAAAGGCTGTAAATATCGACAAGGGCAAAAAGGCTTTCATTAAATTTAAGTTATCCACTATACCTGTGGATAACACTGTGAATTGTCGTGTAAGGAATTATGACTAAAACGTATTTACTCGCGTGTCGTAAAGTTACTACATTTTTGTGTTTTTAATAAAGCTATATATATCAGTTTGTTGGGTGTTTATGATGGCTAATGAGTATGTTTAGGTTAATAAATGACCATTTGTTGTTTTATACAGATAAACTCTCGTTAAGCTCATTTAATTACAATATTGCTATGAAAGTTAATTTTTACATAGCAGGTCTCACTAGTATCTTTTACAATGGACGATTAGCCTAATTTAGCCAATTAATAATTTAATGACTCATAAAAAAAGTAGAAATAAAGTCGACTTACTAAAAAGCCCGGTAGCAACAACTATACGTGATATGACCATCCCGATGATCTACGGCATGATTTTATTAATGACTTTTAATTTAGTTGATACCTTTTTTGTTAGTTTATTAGGCACTCAACCACTTGCTGCAATAAGTTTTACCTTTCCAATAACTTTTACTGTGATCAGCTTAACCATAGGTTTAGGTATAGGAACATCAGCGGTTACTGCACGTGCGCTCGGTAGGGGAGATGACAGCTCAGCTAAAAACTCGGCAACGGCAGCGCTATATCTAACAGCTGTTATTGTTGGTTTACTTTCTTTGCTAGGTTTTTATTTCAGTGACGAAATATTTTTATTACTTGGAGCCAAGCCTTCTTTATTACCACTAATTCATGAATATATGGATATTTGGTTTTTAGGCAGTGTAACGTTAATTGGGCCAATGATAGGTAATGCGGTATTACGTGCGTCTGGCGATACTAAAACCCCAAGTATAATAATGGGCAGTGCTGGTTTGGTAAATGCGGTATTAGATCCGGTCTTTATTTTTGGTATTGGGCCAATACCTGCGATGGGTATGCAAGGAGCCGCAATTGCTACACTTATTTCATGGATATTTGGTACCGCACTGGTACTTTCTATTTTGAATAAACAGCAGTTAATTCATGTCATTATTCCAAGCCTTAAACAGTTTGTTTTATCTTGCCGAGAAATTTTAAAAATTGGCTTACCTGCGGCAGGGGCTAATATGTTAACGCCAATTGCCGCGGCAATACTAACCGCAATTGTTGCACAATATGGTGAAGAAGCCGTTGCTGCTTTTGGTGTTGGTAGTCGTATTGAGTCAATTGCTTGTTTAGTGGTATTAGCGCTTTCAATGACCCTACCTCCTTTTATTAGCCAAAACTTTGGTGCCGGAAAAATGTGTCGCGTTGAAGATGCTTATAAAATATCGATTAAGTTCGTTATGCTTTGGCAAGTGCTTATTTATGCCGTATTAGTATTAACCGCTGCTTATATTGCCCGTGTATTTTCTAATGAAGCTGCTGTTATCGAAATTATAAAGTTATTTATTTGGATTCTCCCTTTAGGTTATGGCTTACAAGGGGTGGTTATTTTAACTAACTCTTCCTTTAATGCTTTACATAAACCTATGGTTGCCTTGATGTTAAGTATTATTCGTTTGTTCGTTTGTTATGTGCCGCTAGCGTATTTAGGTAGTTATTTAGCGGGTATTGAAGGTTTCTTTATCGGCGCTCTACTTGGCAATTTAGTGATGGCGGTTATTTCTTATCGATTATTTACCAAGCAGTTTCATGAAAATGGCTTAACTGCTGAGGCGGCTTCATCATGAAAAATTTAACTTTAGTTTCAAATTACATTCCAAGTGGCGACCAACCAACCGCTATTGCGTCATTACTTGGTGGTATTGAAGATGGTTTAGCGCATCAAACTTTGTTAGGGGTAACTGGCTCAGGTAAAACCTTTACTATTGCCAACGTGATTGAAAAACTAAATCGTCCAACCATGATGCTCGCGCCCAATAAAACTTTAGCTGCGCAGTTATATGGTGAAATGAAAGAATTTTTCCCTAATAACGCGGTTGAATATTTTGTTTCTTATTATGATTATTATCAGCCAGAAGCTTATGTGCCAACTACTGATACCTTTATTGAAAAAGATGCTTCAGTCAATGAACACATTGAACAAATGCGTCTATCTGCAACTAAAGCATTATTAGAACGACGCGACGTTATTATTATAGCCTCGGTTTCGGCAATTTATGGTTTAGGGGATCCTGATTCTTACTTAAAAATGATGTTACACCTACGCGTTGGTGACATTATTAATCAACGTGACATCTTAAGGCGCTTGGCTGAGCTGCAATATACTCGTAACGATGTTGCGTTTCAGCGCGCTACTTATCGCGTGCGTGGTGATGTTATTGATATTTTCCCAGCAGAGTCTGACCGTTTAGCCCTGCGTGTTGAGTTATTTGACGAAGAACTCGAGCGTTTAAGTGAATTTGACCCACTTACCGGCCAAGTAGAGCAAACCTTAGCGCGTGTGACGGTTTATCCTAAAACTCACTACGCCACGCCACGTGAAAAAATATTGGCTGCTGTTGAAAAAATTAAAATTGAATTAAAAGATCGCTCTGCGCAACTTAAAAGTCTGAATAAGTTAGTGGAAGAGCAAAGGGTAATGCAACGTACCCAATTTGATATTGAAATGATGACCGAGCTTGGTTATTGCTCAGGCATTGAAAACTACTCTCGCTACCTTTCTGGTCGCGGTGAAGGTGAAGCGCCACCGACCTTATTTGATTATTTACCTGATGATGGTTTGTTAATTATTGATGAGTCTCATGTTACTGTGCCGCAAATAGGCGCGATGTACAAAGGTGACCGATCACGTAAAGAAAACTTAGTTCAATATGGTTTTCGCTTACCTTCAGCGCTTGATAACAGACCGATGAAGTTTGATGAGTTTGAAGCCTTATCACCACAAACGATTTATGTATCAGCGACACCAAGTAATTATGAGATTGAAAAATCGGGTGATGATATTGCTGAGCAAGTGGTACGTCCTACTGGCTTACTAGACCCGCAAATTGAAGTGCGTCCGGTTGAAACGCAAGTAGATGATTTATTATCAGAAATTAATAAGCGTGTTGCTATTGATGAACGGGTTTTAGCGACCACCTTAACCAAACGCATGGCGGAAGATTTAACCGATTATTTGCATGATCACAATATCAAAGCCCGCTATTTACATTCCGATGTTGATACCGTTGAACGTGTCGAAATTATTCGCGATTTCCGTTTGGGTAAGTTTGATGTACTTATTGGCATTAACTTATTGCGTGAAGGTTTAGATATGCCAGAAGTGTCTTTAGTGGCAATTTTAGACGCTGATAAAGAAGGCTTTCTCCGCTCGGAGCGCTCACTTATTCAAACCATTGGCCGCGCAGCTCGTAATATTAACGGTCGTGCTATTTTATATGCTGCACGC
Organism: uncultured Alteromonadaceae bacterium; assembly: GCA_947501935.1. Lineage (GTDB taxonomy): Bacteria > Pseudomonadota > Gammaproteobacteria > Enterobacterales > Alteromonadaceae > CANMXU01. The sequence goes on along the minus strand of CANMXU010000006.1, from coordinate 27,106 downwards.
ATTACTGGTTCAATGAAAAAAGCCATTGATGAAACCGAACGTCGTCGTGCTAAGCAGCACCAATTTAACTTAGATAACGGCATTAAACCTAAAGGCGTTATCCGCAAAATTACCGACGTGATGGACGTAGGCACGCGCTCTTCTAAAGCCGACTTGTCATTAGTTGCTGAAAAAACAGCAGAGTACCAATTATTGTCTACTGCAGAAATTGATAAGAAGGTTAAAGAACTTGAAGAGAAAATGTATCAGCACGCGCAAAACTTAGAGTTTGAACAAGCAGCTGCAACCCGTGATGAAGTTGCTAAGTTAAGAGAGCAACAGTTAGCAACTTAACCCTAACTGTTGGTATTCTCTATTAGTTTAAATCAAATATACTGTATTTGCCGATTATGCCTGCTACGGCATCGCTATTACAATGTTGTAAATGACTAATTTCTTCTATTATTTTATCTTGTACGTCTACTGGAAATAACATTAGTTGTTCAAGGTAAAGATGGGCTTGCGTTTCTCGATTGCCATTTACCAAGTCTGATAAATGCATCGCATGATTTATCCAAATAGAACTCATATAAACTCCTCTCTATTTTATTTTACTCTCAAGTCCCTAAACATCTAGGTTATGGCCAGAGATAACTTAATTCTAGCCCAAGCTTGAGTGTCGCTTATAAGGTTTAGCTCTCTAAAAATTTGGGATAGTAGATAATGGAATATGATGGAGATTATTGATTGTTTCTTGGCGTTTTTTCTAAAACGTATATGTACGACTTAATTTAAAAATAGGTGAAATAATTCTTATTTATCTAGAAAAATAACTGTTTTTCAAGCTGTGATGCAGATGTTTAACAATAAAAATTTCAACTAGAATTAAAAAACAGCCCCATTTAGCTGATAAATGGAGCTGTTTTTTATGTGACGAATTAAGTAAAAAAGGACTTAATTTATTCGTAGCTCAGCGGATCGGTTGCTTGGTTTTCGCTAAACGCTTCTAAGCGCTCTTGGCAAGCACCACATTTTCCACAGGCTTTGTCACGGCCGTTGTAGCAGGTCCACGTATCTTCATAGGTTAACCCCATCGATAAGCCGTCAGTTAAAATTGCTGTTTTACTCACATTTAAATAGGGGCTGAAAATTTCTACCGCTTCATAGTTGGCAATTTTACAAACCTCGTTCATTTTCATTACAAACTCTGGACGACAATCAGGATAAATGGCGTGATCGCCAGAATGAGCGCCATAATAAACTTGCCCAGCTTTTACTGAAACCGCATAACCAACAGCCAGTGATAATAAAATCATATTACGGTTCGGTACCACCGTTGATTTCATGCTTTCTGCTTCGTAATGACCTTCAGGAATATCAATGTCGTCGGTTAACGATGAACCCGCTAATAATTGGTTTATTGCTGAAATATCAATGATTTTATGATGAACATTTAGTTTCTTACAGGCGGTGGCTGCACACTCAAGTTCTTTAACGTGGCGCTGACCATAATCAAAAGATAAGGCATAAACTTCTTTGCCATCTTTTAGGGCGCGATTAAGTACCGTGTAGGAGTCCATGCCACCGGAATAGATCACGACAACTTTTTCAGTCATTTATTTTTTCTCATAGGGTATAATAGATTACTAAAGTAATTTTACTTGATCTGATCCAAAGGCAAAAGAAAAAAAGTGTTGCATTCTACCTATAAAATTAATGAATTATTTGAAACCATCCAAGGTGAGGGGGCTTTTACTGGTCAACCTTCAATATTTATCCGTCTACAGGGCTGTCCTGTCGCCTGTTCTTGGTGTGATACCAAGCATACTTGGGAAATAAATCTTGACCAAGAAGTGCCTACTCAGCAGATGTTAAATAAAAGTGCAGAGTCTGAGCATTGGTCAAAAGTTAATGTTGAGCAAATATTAGCAATTGTTAAAGCACAAGGTTACCAAGCTAAGCATATTGTTATTACTGGTGGCGAACCTTGTATGGTTGACTTAACACCACTATGCGCCGCTTTTGAAGCACAAGGCTATTCTTGCCAGGTAGAAACCTCAGGTACGTTTGAAGTACTAGTGAGCGAGCAATGTTGGGTTACGGTATCACCAAAAATTAATATGCGTGGCGGTTATGAAATTTTAAATTCTGCTTTAAAACGTGCTAACGAAATTAAACACCCAATAGCCACTGAGCAACATGTTGATGATTTAAAACAGTTATTAAGTGAGCATAACATTCAAGATACCCATATTTATTTACAACCTATTAGCCAAAAGCCACGGGCAACAGAGTTGGCAATAAAAACCTGTATTGAAAATAACTGGCGTTTGTCAGTGCAAGTTCATAAATACTTAGGTATTGAATAAAGACTTAAAGTCTTTAGCTTTTAGCTAAGGTAAAACTTATTTCAACCCCAGCCGGTTCATCAATATTTTTAGCGCTAATAGTACCTTGATGAAATTCAGTGATCAGCCGTGCGATATATAAACCAAGCCCCAAATGTGGGGTTTTACTTTTACTTTCACTTCTTAGTGAAACCATTGAATTAAATAATTGCTCTTGCATATTTTCTGGCAGTAATTGGCCATGGTTTTTAATACTTACCTGCCATGCGTGTTTTTGCTCTGTTAAGCAAATGTTGATGTTATTATCCTGACTAAATTCAACCGCATTGGTAATTATTTTATCTAGCAGTTGGGCAATATGTTCATCTGAGCCGAAACAATGGGCTTGTTCAACATTAGCACAATAGCTAAAGCTAAAATCGGGATAAATCTGCTGATAACTTTTAATACAAGCGCTAAGCATTGAATGTAGATCAAAGCTTTGTTTGTCGGTAGTTTGCAGCATTTGTTCAAGACGTGTCGCTTCACTCATTCTGGTTAGAATATGATCAAGGCGTTGTATGCCATCTTGTGCTCGTTCTATGTATTGCTCACTTGCTGCAGGTAATTGCTGCTGCATAGTTAAGTTATCTAACGAAGTACGAACCACAGCAATAGGCGTGCGCAATTCATGTGATAACCGTGACGACATATTCTCAAGGTAATGATTATATTGACTTAAGCGATTAACCACTTGAGAAAAACTACGTGAGAGGTCGCCAATTTCATCATTTACATTACTAGCACTAATGGTTTGGGTTATACGGCCTTGTTGGTCAATGGCTGATTCTGCTTGGTTACGTAAATTAATAATACGGCCAGATATTCGGCTAGCAAATAAGAAAAATACTAATGCGCCAATAACTAAAATAACTAAAATTACGCTAAAAAGCTTCTCTAAAGCACGATTACGTAGGGTTCGAATGCCATTGGTAGTTTCTTCTACAATTACCGCACCTTTAACATTATTATCGATATATATGGGATAAGCCGCGGAAAGGATCACCGCTTGTTGGTCTTGGGTTAACCGCCATTGTGACTTGGCTTTACCCGTTAAAGCACTTTCAATGTGCTTACCGGTTAAGTGGCTAGCATCGTAAAGTTGGTCAATAAAATCTTTGGGTGGTTTAGTTAAAATTTTATAATACAAAGGATGTAGCCAGTCTTGTTCAATATTTTGCCAAAGATTTGGCCAAAAACTTAAATTATTGCTGGTATTACGACTATTTTTCCATACACCACTGGCTTCTTTAATATTACCGGCGGAAGCTAAAACGCGGTGATGTTGGTCTACCACCCAAACACTCGAATGGGTGTAGCTCATGCCTTTAACAATGCGTTCAATTTCAGGAGAAGGTACTAATACGGTGCCTAAGGTATCAATATTGCTAGGATCAGCCGAGCCAATACTGGTGATTACTTCACCATTTTTTTGGTCAACATCATGAATTACAAAAGCAATGTTATCGCCAAGTTTAGCAAGAGGTAGCCTAAGTTCAACGTTGTAACCTTGCGGTGTATCTAGCCATTGTCCTTGAATTTCACGGGTAACCTCTGGAATATTATCTTCAATATCGCTAATGCGATAGCCACTTAACCAGCCGGCTTTTTTATTGCTAATGATATAACGGTGAAATTTACCATCGGCATCTACTAATGATATTTCGATATGATCATTATTGGTAATGCTGCGGGCATTTTTACCGCGAAAAATCACCTGATCATCAACCACGCGAAAAAGTAAGTACAAGTATTTATCGTATTTCCCTAACGCAGCGCTGTAATGTAATGACAGCTCAGTTTGGGGGAGCGCTGGTTTTGAGTGAATTTGTTCGGCTAAGCTAATTTGATTATCAACACCATAAAAATGAGCACGTTCGTCAAACCTTGGCCAATCTTGGTATAAACCGTCAAGTTGAATTGCCTCGTGTAGTTGATAGCCATATAGATCTTTGCCTTGTTCAACACTGGGTAAAAAGCTGGCTTGGTTATTAAAAAGTTTTGGCCGCTCATGCAAGGCGGTAGCTAAGGCGCGAGCGGTACCGACTATGGTTTGCTCTTGACCAAAACGTAAATATTTTTCCATTTCCCAAACGTATTGATAGCCAAACCAAGGAACGGTCAATAATACACATGACAGCAGTAAGAGCTTAAAACGTAAACTAAAACGTAAATTAATACCTAGAGGTAAACGAAACTTCATCTTGTTAATGTACTCACGCTAAATCGCTAATATTAGTTCTTAATATGGCCGTTAATTTAGCCGTAAACTTAACCGTAAAGTTAACTAGCATGGCATTCATTCCAGCGATAACCCATGCCATAAACAGTTTCAATACAATCAAAGCTGTCATCTATTTTAATAAATTTTTTACGAATTCGTTTAATGTGTGAGGTGATGGTGCTGTCATCAACATAAATTTTAGAGTCTTGCATTAATTGCTGGCGATTCTTTACATGGCCGGTGCGTTTGGCTAAGGCGTGTACCATCCAAAATTCGGTAATGGTTAAGTCTACATGTTGGCTTTGCCAAGTTACGCTCATGCGCTGGTTATCTATTATTAGTGGACCTGCAGTTAATAACTGCTCTTGTTGTAAAGGTTGTTTAAGGGCGTCTTGGCGACGAAAAAGGGCGGCTATGCGCGCGGTTAAATGGGCAAGGCTAATATCTTTAGTTAAATAATCGTCAGCGCCAATACGCAAGCCTGATACCGTATCTACGTCGTTATCTCTGGCGGTAAGAAAAATAATAGGTAAGGTTTTAGACATATCTCTAAGCCATTGACACAAGGTAAAACCGCCATCAAATTCTTGCTCTAGGCCAATGTCTAAAATCACCAAATTAGGTAAGTTTAAGCTGAAAGCTTGAGTTGCATGCTCACGATTAGCATAGGTTTGTACTTGGTAACCTTGGCTACGTAAAACATCGGCGTAATTTTCACGAATAGCCGCTTCGTCTTCAACAATGGCAATTCTTTTTGTCATTTTATTTATGTATTTAGCGAGTTTTAAATAACTATATCGAACTTTTCACTGCAATGCGCTGTTTTCTAGCAATTGCCATATTGTTGCCACATTTGCTCAGTGCATTGCCTTTTTTGCTTCATATTGGTGTCGTTTTTGTGCGGTTTAATTACTTCAACCACGAAACAACTCGTGAGTAACTTAACTTTTAAGAAATACCCATATATAAACATTTGCATAGCTGAGGAAATATCAATGACTACACCAACTTTATTAACTAATTCAAACACTAAATTAACTACCAACCTACGCAGCGATTTTACAACCAATGGTAATTGCAAAAAAATTAACCGCCGTAAAAATAATGTGCTCACATCAACGTTATCATGCGCCTTAATTGTTGCCAGTATTAGCAGTACCAACGTTTTTGCATCATCAGGTAATGTTGAACTGCAAACAGATCAGCAACGTCATGACAGTGCACAAACACGTGAAGAAGTTGGTTTTGGTGTTGGTATGGTTGTTGGCGCTATAGTCGCGGGTCCAATAGGTGCGGTGATCACCGGTGTTGCTGGAAACTTTGTTGCCAAGCATATGAACGCCAACGATGAAATAGATCACTTAGCAACAAGCTTAGCGCAATCTCAAACCAGTAATGAGCAGCAAATAGCGCAATACCAACGTAGCTACGAGACTAAATTACAACAAGCTGAGCAGTCGTACCAAAATGAATTAATTGCCCTTGAAAATAACTATCGCTCAGCCGAACAAATTAAAGCCGAACAATTATTGATGAGTTTACAGTTTTCAACTGGCTCAAGTGACATTGCCCCACATTATCAAGAACAAGTCGCTGTATTAGCGCAATTATTAAATAGTGATCCGGGTTTATCAGTCGACTTATCAGGCTATACCGACTTAGAAGGTGATGAAACTTTAAATCAAAATTTATCTAAAGCGCGAGTGGCTTCAGTAAAAGAGTTATTAATGGCACAAGGAGTGAGTGAAGAGCGCATTCAAAGTTTTGCTTTTGGTGAGGCACAACCACTCGTTGCTGATAGCCAAAGTGAAGTGAACTTTTATGATCGCCGCGTAGTATTGCAAGTAAAAACCGCCAATAGCCAAACGGCTAAAAACTAATTTTCAGCGAGGTATCCCAGCATTAAACAAAATATAAAAAGGAGGTGACCAAACGGACTTTATTAAAATTAATTAGCCAAGGGCAATTGCTCTTGGCTATTTTTGACTACTTGAAATGATGCTCATTAAGATGAGCTAGGTTGCATACTTACTGCGCCGAAGGTAATAATTTATTTAGTTCGCCTTTTCTAATTTCTTGCGCATAAAGTGCTTGTGGCTTGCTACCTTTGGTTGAGTATATGATGACCTTAGTTTTGGTTACCTGAATGCCATGCTCACCAGATCTGAAATAAACCCCACCTTGAAAACGACCCGAAGCAGTAAACCAACCGGTTTGATGTTCATTTAGCCACTGACTGAGCATCTTATAGGCTTCATCTTGTGCTGTTATGGTGACTCGCTCTTTAGTCTCTTGGCTAAGATACATGGTAACTTCAGGTGCTAGTTGAATATTTAGAGTTTTACCACAGCCAGCAAGGAAAATAGCGCACAAAAAGGTGATGATGGTATATTTTATTTTATTATTCATAGGGGCTCTCATACGGCTTAATTATTAATTAAATAAAAATAAGCGACTAGCCAGAAAAAGCCAACCGCTATTTATAGGAAAATATTGATTTGATACAACAATAGTGAACTTAATGAGTGATGACGTAATTTCAATTATTTAATTATTCAATTACCCGTTGATAAGGCGGTAATGAATTTAGCAGGTTTTTACCATATCGCTTGCTAACCACACGCCGGTCTAACAGGGTAATGGTACCGGTATCTTGCTCATTACGTAATAAACGTCCGGTTGCTTGAATGAGTTTCTTCGATGTTTCCGGTACCGATAAGCTCATAAAGGGGTTACCACCTTTAGCGGTTATATGCTCGGCATGGGCTTCTTCTACAGGCGAGGTTGGCACTGAGAAGGGCAATTTAGTAATAATTAAATTAGTTAAATATTTTCCTGGTAAATCGAGCCCTTCAGAGAAACTTTGTGTACCAAAAACAATGCTTTCTTTATCATCATCCGCTAATTTTTTATGTTGTTCAATAATATGCTGACGTGACTTTTCACCTTGTATTTGTAGCTTGATTTTGTCTTTTTCTCGTAAATGCTGCGCGACTTTTTCCATTTGCCAATACGATGAAAACAATACTAAGGTGGTTTTACCTTGTTTAAATAGCTTTGGCAGTTTTTGGATCAGCTCATCGGTAAATTTATCAGCACTGGGTTCATGGATCATTTGTGGAATAACTAAGCGGGCATTGTTTTGATAGTCAAAAGGGGAGGCAACATTTTGATACTGAGTACCATCGTTGGTGCCAAGGCCGGCTTGCTTGCGAAAATGCTCAAAGGAATTCAGCGCCATTATGGTTGCTGAGCATAAAACCGCGCCTTCACATTTTGACCACAACATATCTTCGAGCATAAAACCGACATCAATTGGCGATGCCGACAATAAATAATCTTGGCGTTTACCATCTATTTGTTCAACCCAGCGTGCCATCGGTGCACCTTTTTCACTATCAGTTTTAGCATACATGGCACAAAGTGCTTGAAAGTTTTCTAAGCGCTGGGCCATAAAGCCAGACTCGGCTAATAATGGCTCGGCCAAATATAATTGCACATCGCCGTCTTTCACTTGCTCCATTAACAAATTATAAAGTTTGTTGATATGGCTGAGTGATTTTTTACTGGCGTTGGCTAAGTCTTCACTCCAGTTTTTTAGCTCTTTCGGAATAATGCCATTTTCAAAACGGTAAAGTTTTTCAGCTTCTTTTTTTCCTGACTGAGCTCCACTTTTGTGACTAAATTGCGATGCTGCTTGTTCAGGAAAATAATGGGCTTTGTTGTTTTCAATAAAGGTCACTAAACGGCGTAAATCAATAAGAATATCTTGCACATCGTCGGCGAGTTTTATTGACGGTGAAATCGCTGATTGTGATTTTACTAACTTGGCAATTTTATCGCCGGTTTCAGTAAGCTTAGTTAACCAATCTATGGCACCTTTTAGGGTGATACTGGCACTTGAATGGTCACGCGTTACCTTAGGGAGGTGATGTGCCTCATCAATGATATAGTAGCAATCTTCAGGGCTGGGGAGGATTTTTCCGCCGCCAAGCTCTAAATCGGCTAATAATAAACTATGATTTACTACTAATACATCAGCAGCGTCCATAGTTTCTCTGGCTTTGTGAAATGGGCAGTGGCTATGCTCAGAAACGTGCTTTAAACAGCTGTGTTTGTCGCTTTGAATTTGCTGCCAAACTAATGGCGAAATTGGCTCTTTCCAAGAGTCTAAATCGCCGAGCCAAGTGCCGTCATTTAATGCGGAAAACATCGCCATTAATGAAGCTAAATCGCTAGCTTTGGGTTTTTCTGCGAAGGTAAATCCTGGTTGTGGATTATCATCAGCAGCCACTGCTTGGGTGAGTTTTTGTCGGCAAACATAACGCTGGCGACCTTTCACTAAAGTGAAGTTAAAATTAAGGCCTGTATGGGTTTTCAAAAAAGGTAAGTCTTTATCTACTAGCTGCTCTTGTAAGGCTACGGTTGCTGATGAAATGATGACTTTTTTATCGCGAGAGATAGCTAATGGAATAGCACCTAAACTATAAGCAAGCGACTTTCCTGTACCTGTGCCAGCTTCTATGGTGATAATTTTTCTAACTTTGTCGTATTCACCAGCAAGGGTTTTGGCAATTTCGGCGATCAGAAAAGTTTGCTGCTTACGAGGGTTAAAGTTAGGTAAACTTTTGCCCATGGTTTTGTAAGCATCGCGTATTACTTGTTTAATTTTTTCACTTAGCACATTTATTCCCATTAACTTTAAAGCAGGCGTTTCTAATTGCTGGTGGATCTATTACACTGCTGTATATATTAACAGGTTAACTATTCAATAATCGACAACTAATGACAAATTCGCTTATCGAACCGATAAAAAGTGGCTTTTTGCTGACTAAACAAGCGCAAGATCAGCGCCACGGTATAGTGATCACCTTATGGTTAGCGACCAAAAGCGGTCCGGTAAAATTATTAGTAGAAAATGAACTGGCAGTTTTTTTTATTGAAAACAGCCAAGTTGAACAAGCAAAAGCTTTACTTAGCCAGCAAAATATTAACTTAGCTAAGTGCCAATCATTGCCTTTAAAAACATTTAATCAACAAGCTGTCACCGGTTTTTATTTCACCTTTATGCGTGATCTTTACCAAGCGAGATCGCACCTGCAATTATATGGCATTAAGTGCTATGAAGATGATTTTCGTCCTGACGAGCGTTATTTAATGGAGCGCTTTATTACAGCAGACTTAGCTTATATCGGTAATGAAATAAATAAAAATGGCTATGTAGAAGTTAAACACGCTAAGTGTAAAGCGCAAAAATTGCAGCAATCTCAGCAGCCATTAACTATGGTCTCGCTTGATATTGAGTGTTCATTCGCTGGTGAGCTTTACTCTATAGGTTTGTATTCAAATTCTGTACGCTGTGTTTTTATGATCGGGGATAAAAATGGCTACCAAATAAGTGCTGATGATGAATATATTGTATGGCTTAGCGACGAAAAGGCTTTATTACAGGCGCTGCTTGCTTGGATTAACAGTGAAGATCCTGACATTATTATTGGCTGGAATGTGGTTAATTTTGATATGCAGCTACTGCAAAAACGCTACGATTTGCATAACATTAAATTTAGTATTGGCCGTGATGGTAAAACACCATACTGGCGTAAAAACAAAAATAGCGAACAACAATATTTAGAAATTGCTGGCCGTGTGGTGCTCGACGGTATCGATTTATTAAAAACCGCAACCTACAATTTCCCAAGCTTTTCATTAGATAATGTTGCTAATACCTTATTAGGCATTGGTAAAAAGGTTGATGACGTTGATAATCGCCTGCAAGAAATAACCGATAACTTTAATCATAATAAACCAGCGTTAGCGGCATATAACCTAGAAGATTGTCGCTTAGTATGGTTAATATTTGAAAAAACACAATTACTCGACTTTGCCATATTACGCGCGCAGTTAACTGGTTTGGCGATTGATCGCATCGGCGGCTCAGTAGCAGCCTTTACTAATTTATATCTGCCAAAACTACATCGTAAAGGCTATGTTGCGCCTAATATGGGCGATGGCGACTCAGGTTTAGTTTCTCCAGGCGGTTTTGTTATGGACTCGCTACCGGGCTTATACAGTAATATTTTAGTGCTTGATTTTAAAAGCCTATACCCAAGTATTATTCGCACTTTTAATATTGACCCAATGGGCCTAATAGAAGGCTTAAACGCTCCAGAAAATGCGATTGAAGGTTACGATGGCGCGTTGTTCTCACGGGAGCAACATTTCCTGCCCGATATTATTGAAAGCTTGTGGGCTGAACGGGATAAAGCCAAAGTAGAAAAAAACGCTGCGCTATCTCAAGCGATAAAAATCATCATGAATTCATTTTACGGTATTTTAGGCTCAACTGGTTGCCGGTTTTTTGATCCTAGACTGTCGGGGTCAATTACAAAGCGCAGCCATGATGTCTTAAAAACAACGAAAAAGTGGTTAGAAGATCTCGGCTATGTGGTTATTTACGGCGATACCGACTCAATATTTGTGCATGTTGACCCAGAGCACGACGCTTCACAGTGCAAAAAAATAGGTAAAGAATTACAAGACTTTATTAATGAAAAGTGGACTGCTGATATTAAAACGCAGCATCAGGTAACCAGTAAATTAGAAATAGAGTTTGAAACCCATTTTAGCCAATTTTTCATGCCCACCATACGCGGACAAGATGTAGGGACGAAAAAGCGCTATGCCGGCTTATTAGAACAAAACGGTGAGCAGAACATTGTTTTTAAAGGGCTAGAAAGTGTCCGTACCGACTGGACTGAATTAGCCAAGCAATTTCAGGGCGAGTTATATCATAGAGTATTTAATAAGTTACCAGTAAAAGACTATATTATTGAAACAGTAGAGAAAACTAAAGCAGGGCAGTTTGATCATTTACTTATATATCGTAAACGTATTCGTAGAAAATTAGATGATTATATTAAAAATGTGCCACCGCATGTTAGGGCTGCGCGTTTAGCTGATGAACAAAATGCCCGTTTAGGAAAACCACTTAAATATCAACAACGTGGTTGGATAGAATATTATTTGACCACCAGTGGCCCACAAGCGAAGGAATACCTTGCCGCGCCGCTTGATTATCAATTATATGTTGATCGTCAATTAGCGACAGTGGCTGATGCTATATTGCCTTTCATAGGCACCAGCTTTACTGAAATAGTGGATGCTCAGCTGAATTTGTTTTCTTAATTGCTTAGTTTCCATCATCCTAATGACTATCTATTAACTAAAATGATATTTACGCCGTTATTCATTAGGATTTCGCTTATAAACTTGTTAGTATTAATGTACTTTGGATGGCTAGATAGCCAATTGATTTTGTCCATTAACCGACTTAATCTCTAAATTAAATGTACTCTTAATTAAACGTGCGCAAAATTTAAAATTATTCGCTAAAAAACACCATAAAGGTTTTTATAAAAGATGAAACAAGATACTAAAATAATTAATGCTGGCCGGAAGTCTAAATGGACTCAAGGTGTTGTTAACCCTTCGGTACAACGTGCATCAACAGTTGTTTTTGAATCAACCAAAGAAATGAAACATGCTGCGGGCAATAAAACCAATCAGGTTTTATTTTATGGTCGTCGTGGCACTACTACTTCTTTTGCCTTTAGCGACGCCATGGTTGAACTTGAAGGCGGCGCAGGTTGTGCTTTGTATCCTTCAGGTACCGCGGCCATTACCAATGCTATTTTATCGTTTGTTAAAAGTGGCGATCATATTTTAATGGTTGATAACGCCTATGAACCAACCCGTGACTTTTGCGATAAGTTATTAGCCAATTACGGCGTAGAAACCACTTATTATGACCCATTAATTGGCGCGGGCATTGAAGCGTTAATTAAAGACAATACCTCGATTATTTTCTTAGAATCGCCAGGTTCAATTACTATGGAAGTACAAGATGTGCCCACCATAGCTAAAATTGCCCATCAGCATGATTGTATTGTAATGCTTGATAATACCTGGGGCAGCGGCATTAATTTTCAACCGTTTGATTATGGCGTTGATATTTCTATTCAAGCGGCGACTAAATACATTGTTGGTCATTCAGACGTTATGCTTGGTACAGCAACCGCAACTGAAAAATACTGGCCACAACTGCGTGAGCACAGTTATACCTTAGGGCAATGTACTTCACCAGATGACTTATATTTAGCGCTACGGGGCATGCGAACTTTGGGCGTGCGTTTAAAGCAACATGAAACCAATGCACTTAAAGTCGCTAATTGGTTAAAAACTCGCCCTGAAGTAGAAACTATTTTACATCCCGCTTTTGAAAGTTGTCCGGGGCATGAGTTTTTTAAACGTGACTTTAACGGTTCTAACGGCTTATTTTCATTTGTGCTAAATTGCGGTAATCAAGCCGCGTTAAATGCTTTCTTAGATAGCATGGAGCATTTTAAAATGGGCTATTCTTGGGGCGGTTTTGAAAGTTTGATTTTAGGCATTACCGGCTTAAAATCAATGCGCACTGCAACAACGTGGCCATATCAGTATCCACTTATTCGTTTACATATTGGTCTTGAAGATGTTGATGATTTAATTGATGACTTAACCCAAGGCTTTGAGCAGTTTCATAAAGTGCTCGCTAATAGTTAATTGCTGGCGCCTGTAGATCTTTTAAGGCTAAATTTTGTTCGAGCTAACAGCGTTTTAATCGTGGCGAGTAGTGTGTAGCCTAGCACCCTAAGCTAATACTACTCACCGCTTCCGCATTCTGCTTGCGCTCAGTACCTACTTCCATGTAGGCAACAAAGAATAGAGCGCTGCAAAATAATCTCGAAAGGTCAACAGCCTCTATATCTACCTTATTTCAAGCAAAGTACCATGTATCTTTTTAATAACTGATGCTTGGTACTTTTTTTATGGTTAAACTGTTTGTAAGATAACATTTCTTCTTTTTGTTTTTTCATTTTAATATCCCTGTAACTTCGAGAGCAGTCATGGCCATTTTCAAGTTTTATAATAAAGTTAGCCCATTTCAACGGGTTATTATTGCTTTGCTACTAGGCATTGCTACCGGTATTTTCATTGGTGAACCTGCGGGTAATATTGAGGTATTAGGTAATGCTTATATTCATTTATTACAAATGACGGTATTACCTTACGTATTAGTATCCATTATTGGTGGTTTGGGACGATTAGACAGCACCATGGCCGCAAGAATTGGCTTAAGAGCAATTAAAGTTATTTTAATTATGTGGCTGGCGGTAATGAGTACCTTGTTATTTTTGCCATTAGCTTATCCAAATTGGGAAACGGCTGGATTTTTTAGCTCGAGCATGGTGGCAGAGTCTACTGCGTTTGATTTCCTAAAACTTTATATTCCCTCTAATATTTTTGCCTCACTCGCTGATGCTATTGTGCCAGCCGTAGTACTTTTTTCTTTGTTAATGGGGATCGCTCTTATTAACGTGAAAAACAAAGATACCTTTTTAATGCTTACTACTAATATTGGCGACAGTTTAATGAAAGTTGCCTCTTATGTTGCCAAGGTTGCGCCTTTAGGTATTTTTGCCATTTCTGCAGCTGCAGCCGGTACGTTAGAAGTAGCAGAGCTTGGTCGATTACAGGTGTTTTTATGGGTTTATCTTGTTGCTGCAGTTTTATTAGCGTTTATTTTATTGCCTTTAGTTTTGCACTGGGCGACACCTTTTTCATACCGTGAAGTATTATCTATTTCAGGTGAAGCTGTGGTTACGGCGGTAGCAACTGGCACTGTTTTAGTGGTATTGCCGATGATTATTGAGCGGAGCAAAGCCTTATTGGCCAAACATAATATGGACTGTGAAGAAACCAACTCTACAGTAGATGTGCTAGTACCAACCGCGTATAGCTTTCCCAGCACTGGCACATTATTAGGTTTAGGTTTTATTTTATTCTCGGCTTGGTATGTAGGTTCTCCGCTGGGATTAGACGATTATTTTTCATTTACAATTTTGGGAGTACTAACAGCCTTTGGCCGTATGGCGGTTTCTATTCCTTTTCTATTAGACTTTTTTGATTTACCGAGGGATCAATTTCAACTGTACTTATTAGGTAGTGTAGTCACCATGCGTTTTGCAACTGGCTTGGCTGCTCTACATGGTTTTGTCGTTACCTTACTAGTGGCTTGTGCTGTAATGAAGCAATTAAAGTGGCACCGTATGTTTCAAGCAATCGCACTTCATTTAGTGATCACCGCAGGAGTCATGATAGCGGCGGGTATGGCACTAACACATTTCATTCCTTATCAATATGAAGGAGTGAAAACGTTTGAGTCTTTACAGCCGATGAATGGCCAAACCAAAATAGTTAAAAATGGTGAATTAACGCCATTAACTCAAAGCCAATTACAAAATACCCGATTAGATATTATTCGTGAACGTGGCACTATTCGAGTGGCCTATTTTCCTGCGTCATTACCTTATGCTTTTAAAAATGAAAACAACCATGTTGTCGGTTTTGATATGGAAATGGTTAATGAATTAGCAAAAGATCTTAATTTAGCTATTGAATTATACTATTTGGAAAACCGTAAAGACCTAGATCAGTTACTTGCCAACGGCAGTATCGATATTAGCATTGGTGGACAAACTATTACCCCATTACGTGCGCTTGATGTCGCTTTCACTGACTCTTACACACATCATACTGCTGGTTTAGTACTACTTGATTCACATCGAGATGAATTTGCCAGTTTTGATGACATTAGAGCTATGACCAAGCTCAATTTGGGTGTGGCAAATAATGAATATTATATTAATGTATTGGCGCAAGCTTTCCCAAACGCCACTTTAACTAAAGTCACCAATATGCGGTTATTTTTAAGAGGGAAATATCCTGAAGTTGATGCCTTGGTATATTCAACAGAGGCGGGATCAGCGTGGAGTATGCTTTATCCAGAATATTCTGCGGTGGTGCCAAAAGGCATGCAACTAAAGGCCCCGGTTGGTTTTATTGTGCCAAAAGGTGATATTGAATATGTACAATTTTTAAATACTTGGTTAAAGCTTAAAAAAGAAAATGGTTTTCAACAACGGGTATATGATTACTGGATATTAGGCCTAAATCCTAAAGCCAAACAACCACGCTGGTCAGTGGTTAATGATGTATTAGGTTGGAATTTATAACATTTTATAAAAGTAAGGGACTACATAATCAGTAGCCCCTTTTTCATAACGATATTTGTTTTATTTTTGTACTAGTTGTTACGCTGGCTTTAAGGACTTTCTTTTTGAATATCCCATAAGTAGTCAGTATGACTGGTACAAATTTCTGTAAATTCGTCGCCATGAGTTTTATCTTTATGACCATAAATAGCGTCAAGTATGCTTTTTTTGGCTTTGAGCAAGTCGCTATAGTTATCAGCGGTAATGGTTTCTAAACGGCGATATTTACCACCAATAACATGTGATAACCAACCCCAAGAGCTAAGTTTACCTTTACCTAAATGAGCATTATAAATAGGCGCGAAGTGTTGTTTAACAATTTCATCAGCGCGCTCTTCACCATTAAAGCTACATTCCCAATATACAGACATACTTGTTTTACCGCGTTGATTGTTTTTAGCATCCATCTGGCTACCAATAATATATTGCCAAATGTAGTCGTCATGGGTTTTACAGCCTTTAGCTAGCGCGTCGGGATCATTACCAAACATTTTTTCATACTTAGCGTTTATTTTATCTTGGGCTGTAAATAAGGCATCAATGGTGGGGGCAGTATGATACAAAATTCTACGCCAATTGCCGCCGGTATGGTGTGCTAACCAACCCCAATTATACATAGTGCCATTTTTGACTTCTGCATCGTAAATTGGACCGTAATTGGTGCTAATTAAATCATCTATTTGCTGCTCTTTATCAACATCACAAGCAAAGTAGGTGGCGTAGCTGTACATTTCTTGTTGCTTTTTATCAGCGGCTAGCGCACTTAATGAAAGCGTTAAAGTTATTAGTAATATGATGAGTTTCATTCTATTTCTCCACTACCATAAGAGTAGGTTATGATAAAAGTACCTACGTCATAGTTATTTACACAAACTAAGCATAGTTTATCAGCGCTTTGCCATTATATTGAGTCAGTATAAAACTCGCTTGTATATAATTTAGCGGTCTAATAAATACAATTCACCAAGGTCAGAGCTTTCAAAATTCACATGACGGATCAATTTCATCAAGGATAAATGACAACGCTGTCATTATGGTTTTTTATATGATAAAGTATTTACAATCAAAATTATAAAAGGGTGATAGCTAAGCACGAAACCTGCAATGAGTTACTCATATAGCAGGTACGTTAGCAAAAGATCATTCATTTCTTGGAGAGTTATAAAAATGAAAGTTGTTATTCTTAATAATGCCGCAGAAGTTGCTCAATATGGTGCTACGCTGTTTAGCAAACAAATCAATAGAAAGCCAAACTCAGTACTTGGTTTAGCGACTGGTTCAACCCCCGTTGCTATGTATAAACAACTGATCGATTTTTATAAACATAACCAAGTATCGTTTAGAAATATTAAAAGTTTTAACTTAGATGAATATCTAGGCGTGAGTGGTGATCATCAACAAAGCTACCGTCATTTTATGAATGAACAGCTGTTTAACCACGTTGATATAAACAAGGCTAATACCTTTGTGCCCGTAGGCGATGCTAAAAATCCGATTGAAGCTTGTGAAGTTTACGAGCAAAACATTAAGTCAAGCGGCGGTATTGATGTGCAGTTATTAGGTATTGGACGAAATGGACATATTGGTTTTAATGAGCCGTCATCTTCACTAGGGTCAAGAACACGAGTAAAAACCCTTACTCAAGAAACTATTGACGATAACGCCCGATTCTTTTCGGCTGACGAGTTTCAACCTCACTTGTCTATTACTATGGGTATTGGCACAATATTAGAAGCAAAGCAGGTGGTTTTATTAGCAACCGGTGAGAATAAAGCACAAGCAATTGTTGATACCGTACAAGGGCCAATTACTGCACAATGCCCAGCATCTGCCTTGCAACTTCACCCTGATGCCGTGATTATTATTGATGAAGCGGCAGCGTCATTATTAGAAAATCAAGAGTTTTTCAGGCATATAGAGCGTGAAAATCAAAAACTTGAACAAAGCTTAGGCTTGTAACTAATTTTGTAAACAGTGATGCTTAGGTTATTTCAGTAGAAGGATATTTGTTTTTCTGCTGAAATATTTCGCATAGTTATAGCCGTTAGTGGGTTAGGGTTGGTCTGATAATTTAAAAATTTCTTCCATAGGTAACCATTTTTCGCCTGCCTTAGCCCAAGGTAGGGCTTGTTGAAATTGCCACATCAACTTTTCCCATTTTTGTACTTCAGGGCACTTTTTGTCAGTGTCTGCTTTTGTTTTAGCATCAAAGTTATCATCAACTTCCATAATCATAAATAAACGGTTTTCAATAAGGTATATTTGCATTTCTACAATGCCCGCATCACGTATACTTTTTGTTACCGCTGGAAAACCATTGCCCGGCTGATGGTACTCTTTATATTTTTCTATTAGTTCAGGGTTATTTTTTAGATCCGTGGCTAAACAGTGGCGGGTGGTTTTCATTATTTATCCTAAGGGCGTAAAGGAAGTATCGGCAGAGTATCAGTGAATGATAACTCTACCTATATTTACCAACAAGCTTATTTAATTTATTCACCAGGTGTTCATGTCAGTTAACTAAGCGCAGAAATAACCTGATTAATTTTATTTACACGGCCAATGCGTAAGGTATGTAAACTATTGACTAACTGAGTTTTAATTCTTTTATTATTTTTCAACTCAAGGCCAAAAACTGACTCTATGTTTAAAAAGGCATCAACAATGTCATTGGTATTATTGCTATATAATATCGACATTTTTGCTAGCTCATCGGCTAAAGGGTCAATTATTTCTTCACCATTTTTTAGTGCCCGACAAATAAATTCAAACCAACAGGCTAATGAAAAACAAAGCAATTTAGTAGGGCGGTTTAAGGCAATATTGTCGTGAATAATAGGCAGTATGCGCATTTGTAGTTTTTGTGAACCGTCCCAAGCAATTTGTGATAATAAGTGTCGAATTTCAGGGTTTAAAAAGCGTTTGATTATTTCATTAGAATAAACTTTAACATTAAGCTCTTTTGGCGGAGTAAATGAACCAATAATTTCTGTGTTGGCCATTTGGGTAATGAACTTACGGAAAAACTCATCGCTGGTAACTTCATAAACGCTGGTGTAGCCCATTAGAGTGCCAGCATAAGCTAAGGTAGAGTGTAGGCAGTTTAGTAAACGTAATTTTGCTTTTTCAAAGCCATTAACGTCACTGGTAAAAATAACGCCAACTTTTTCCCAATTTGGGCGTTCGCCTTGCCAATTGTTTTCGATAACCCATTGGCAAAACTCTTCCCGTTGAATCGGCCAGCTATCATCTATGTCGGTAGAATGTTTAACATTTTCAATGGTGTAGTTTTCTGTTTTTGGCGTAATGCTGTCAACCATAGTATTGGGAAAAGCAACTTCTGTTTTTATCCACTGTGCCAGGCTGGCATCTAGCTGGTTGGCAAAGTCAAAAACAGCCTGCTGTAATTTGTCGCCATTACCTGAAACATTGTCGCAACTGATGACATTAAAAGCGGGGATATTATTGAGCTTTCTT
Organism: uncultured Alteromonadaceae bacterium; assembly: GCA_947501935.1. Classification (GTDB taxonomy): domain Bacteria; phylum Pseudomonadota; class Gammaproteobacteria; order Enterobacterales; family Alteromonadaceae; genus CANMXU01. Next base: position 7,886 of record CANMXU010000006.1, on the reverse strand, counting down.
TGTTTTAAGCCTTCAACTATAAAGCCGATAGCGCTTATAGGTTTGCTTGGGTTGTTAAGATCATGGGCGATATCACTGTGCTTTAAATCTAAGTTGCCACAAGCGTTTAAGCAATAACCTTTCTCAGTAATCGTCAGTGTTACTAGCTTGGTGCTTGTTACGCTTAATCTTGCAATAACTTCAGCTGTTTGCTGCTGAGCAACCAATATTTCTTTAATAGCGCCAATGACTTGATAATTAATCTTTTTATCTAAAACAGCTAAAGTATATAAATAGTCTTGCTTGGCTAAGATGTCGCGTGCAGTTGAGCTATGAAGCGATACCCCACAAATTCCCCAATTACCGCCATCAACATTCATAATATTTTCGGTATAAACTGCTTGATGGGCGCGATGAAAAGCGCCAGGCCCCAAATGAACAATGCCGATATCAACATTGTTATGATCGTAGGCTGGGGTTTTAATTTCAGTATTTTTAAGTTTTTTGTTAAGTGTTTGTGAAGATAATTTCATCAATTGGTACTCACTTTATTAACCAGTATTGTGTATATTAACTACGATATATGTCTATAGTGTGACGAGTTACAGTTCAATCACAGCTTTTACCACGCCAGATTCAGGTTTAACCCATAGTGGAAATATCGTGGTAAATTGGCTAAATGAAGTTTTATGAGTGATCATATTCGTTGATTTAATTAACTCTTTTTTGATGCAATTTACCACATGCTCAAAATCTTGTTTGGTCGCATTTCTACTGCCCATCAAGGTGGTTTCGCGTTTATGAAATTCAGGATCATGAAAAGTAATATCGGCTTTTACTACGCTAACAAATACTATAGTGCCGCCATGTGCTAGCCATTTGAAGGTTGAATTCATCGCGTTAGCATTACCCGTCGCGTCGATAATAACACTCGGGTATTCACCGTCATTCAATTCAACAAGTTTTTTAGCCATATCTGTTTTGCTATTAATAACGCCATCAAAAGCAAATTCTTGTAAACAAAAATCTAAACGTTCGATATTTACATCGCCAACAAAAACCTTCGCCCCCGTTACTTTTGCAAACTGGGCTGCGCCTAGACCAATAGGGCCAGCTCCTAAAACTAAAACGGTGTCATTTTTATTGATTTGCGCGCGTCGCACCGCATGAGCACCAATGGCTAAACATTCCACAATAGCTAATTGCTTAAAAGGTAAGCCTTCTGTGATCACTACATTGTTTTCAGGCACAGCTATGTATTCACACATACCGCCATCTCGGTGTACTCCAATAACAGAAATATTCTCGCAGCAATTTGTTTTATTCTTTGTACAAGCAATACACTTACCACAGGCAATATAGGGAATAACATAAACAGGTTTACCTATGGGTAAATTTACATTTTTACCAAGGCCGATTATTTCACCAGCAAGTTCATGACCTAGTACTCTAGGGTAAGAAAAATAAGGTTGATTCCCCCCATAGGCGTGAATATCAGTACCACAAACCCCAATAGCTCGAATTTTTATCAGAACTTCACCTTCTTTTGGTATAGGTTTTTTTATTGATTCAACAATTAATTCCCCTGGGCGTTTACAAATAATTGTTTTCATCATTGGCTGGCACCGCCCTGTGATTTTTTACCTAACTTCTCACCTAAATGTGGAAGGCTTCTACTTAATAAGCATTTCATGTTTAACTCCAACAAATCCATTTGTGTGTTTTATCTATAAAGTACATAAAATAATTGAGTAAGTAAAGAATGAATTAAACATTAACTATTTATTTAAAATTCACTGGTAATTATAAAAAGGAAGTTGCCTTTATTGTATTTATTGTTGCGTAACTTGAGGGAAGATAAATTATTAATTTAAAGTGTAAGAATAAAGTGAAAACTTTAGTGTTTGGTTTTGTTTTATATTAATTATAATAAACACATGTCGATAAGGTCGGCTTAGAGGAAGTATTGAATAGTGTTTTTCACTTTGAGTAATTTGAAAAATAGCATGGGACATTATTAGAGCTTAGCTGTTAAAAAAAAGGCGGTGTTCGTGATTTAACGAACACCGCCTTAAAGTATCAATACCTAGTAGGGCTATTTAGAGGTATTTAGCTGCAAGCTTTACTTAACGCGCATACCCGGCTGTGCGCCGTCTTCTGGATTTAATATCCATAAGTCTTCACCGCCAGGGCCTGCTGCTAATACCATGCCTTCAGACATGCCAAAACGCATTTTACGCGGCGCAAGGTTGGCAACCATTACAGTTAGCTTTCCTATTAAGTCTTCAGGTTGATAAGCTGATTTGATACCGGCGAATACTTGGCGAGTAGTATTCTCTTCGCCAGAGCCAGTTTCGTCGAGCGATAAGGTTAAACGCAGCAATTTATCGGCTTTTTCAACATGTTCAGCATTGACAATTTTAGCAATACGTAAATCTATTTTAGCGAAATCGTCAAACTGAATTTCTTCACTAATAGGATCGTCAACCAATGGCTTACCGGTTAATTCTTTTTTCGGCGCTGATTTTTTAGCTTTTTTCTTATTAGCCTTTTTCGCCGGTTCTTCTGCAACAGCCAAGTTATCTTTTGACGCATCGGTCATAGCATTTACTTTATCCATGTCAACACGTTGTAATAACGCTTTAAACTTATTGATTTTATGGCTGGTTAATAAAATTTTATGACCTTCCCAGTTAAGTTCATCATTTAAGAAAGCTTCTGTACTTTCAGCAAGCTTAGGTAGCACAGGTTTTAAATAAATCATTAACGTGCGGAAAAGGTTAATGCCTAATGAGCAAATATCTTGTACTTCTTGCTGCTTAGTTTCGTCTTTAACTAATTGCCAAGGTTCTTTTATCGCAATGTATTCATTGGCTTTATCAGCCAGTGCCATAATTTCGCGCATTGCTTTACCAAAATCACGTGCTTCGTAAAGTGCGGCAATGTTATCGCCTGCTTGGGTTACTTCATCAGCTAGTGCTTGGTTTTCAATGGTGCTTGATAACATGCCATCAAAGCGTTTGGTAATAAAGCTTGCACAGCGTGAAGCAATATTAACGACTTTCCCGACTAAGTCAGAATTTACTCGTTGAGCGAAGTCTTCTAAGTTTAGATCTAAGTCGTCAATACGGCTGGTTAACTTCGCCGCGTAGTAATAACGCAAGTATTCAGGGTTTAAGTGTTCTAAATAAGTACGACCTTTAATAAAGGTGCCTTTAGATTTCGACATTTTTGCGCCATTAACCGTGACAAAACCGTGAGCGTAAACTGAAGTAGGTTTACGAAGGTCGGCGCCTTCTAACATGGCTGGCCAGAATAAACTGTGGAAATAAATAATGTCTTTACCGATGAAGTGATACAGTTCAGCTTCTGAGTCTTTCTGCCAAAATTGGTCAAAATCAACACCAGTTTTATCACAGTAATTTTTAAAGCTGCCCATGTAACCAATTGGCGCGTCTAACCATACGTAAAAATACTTGCCCGGTGCGTTTGGAATTTCAAAACCGAAATAAGGCGCATCGCGGCTAATATCCCACTGCTGTAAACCTTGTTCAAACCATTCAGCCAGTTTATTGGCCATTTCTTCTTGTAATGAACCACTGCGAGTCCATTCTTGTAACATATCGCTAAACGCAGGTAAGTCGAAGAAATAATGCTCAGAGTCTTTTAATATCGGCGTGGCACCCGAAACAACAGAACGTGGGTTGATAACTTCCGTTGGCGAGTAAGTTGCGCCACAGTTGTCACAACTATCGCCGTTTTGGTCTTCACTTTTACAGCTAGGGCAAGTGCCTTTTACAAAACGATCAGGCAAGAACATGTTTTTTTCTGGATCATATAACTGTGAAATAACGCGCGTTTTTATCAAACCTTTAGCGTGCAAGCGATTATATATTTCGCTGGCAAAGGCTTGGTTTTCTTCACTGTGGGTTGAATGGTAATTATCAAAACTAATATGAAAATCAGCAAAATCAGCCATATGCTCTTCACGTACACCAGCGATCATTTCTTCTGGAGTTATGCCAAGCTCTTGTGCCTTTAACATAATTGGCGTGCCGTGGGCATCGTCAGCACAAACGAAATAAATTTCATGACCGCGCATACGCTGAAAACGTACCCAAATATCAGTTTGTATATGTTCAAGTAAATGTCCTAAGTGAATAGAACCGTTGGCATAAGGCAGCGCACAAGTGGCTAAAATTTTACGTTTTTGAAGAGTCATTGATAATAACAATATTTTTGATGGTAATAATGGCGAGAATGGTACAGAATTTAGCTCCAATTTTCATTAATAATTGCTGTGATTTTACGAAAAATTGCAGATTTAGGTTATTCACTGGGTTAATCAATTTGTTTAGTAAGTTATTTTCTTCAAAATCTAGCGGTAAAAGCGTTTCTCAAACATGCGAAAGTGCCATTTACGAATATTTAAAAAATTATCGTTGTGATGTTTTTAAGCAAGGTGTTTTAGCCCTTAGCGGTGATATTAGCTTGTCGCAACATAAAAGTGACGTTGTTATTGCTATTACCATGCCTTTTCCCTGCGCCGTAGCCTTAACCACCATAGCTGATAATTTGTCAAAGCAACTTGAGCTGACGGTAACTTTTTCAGTGAGCTATGCCATAGAAGCAGTTCGTGAACATGCAATTACCGGCGTGAAAAATATTATTGCCGTGGCATCGGGCAAAGGCGGGGTAGGGAAGTCGACCACTTCGGTGAATTTAGCTTATGCGTTGCAGGCGGAAGGGGCGAGTGTTGGTATTTTAGATGCTGATATTTATGGTCCATCTATTCCGACGTTGTTGGGGCTGCAAGATCAACAGCCAACCTCAAGCGATGGCAAGTTATTAACGCCTTTAAATAAAGACGGCATCACTGCAATGTCGATTGGCTTTTTGGTTGATGATGCCGAAGCAACGGTGTGGCGTGGTCCTATGGCAAGTCGCGCATTTGGGCAATTGCTTAATGAAACCGCATGGCCAGAGCTTGATTATTTAATTATTGATATGCCACCGGGTACCGGTGATATTCAATTAACTTTAGCGCAAAGTGTGCCTGTTGCCGCGTCTGTTGTAGTGACCACTCCGCAAGATATTGCCTTAATTGATGCAATTAAAGGCATTGCCATGTTTGAAAAAGTGAATGTGCCAGTGTTAGGCATAGTCGAGAACATGAGTTATCATGTCTGCGAAAATTGTGGTCATCAGTCTCATTTATTTGGTCAAGGTGGCGGCAAGCAAGTTTCAGCTGAGTTCAATGCACCGCTATTAGGACAATTACCCTTAAATATTGCCATAAGAGAAAATGCTGACCAAGGTCAATCACTTATCGCTATTGATAGTCGTAGTGAAATTTCATTAAGTTATCGTAAACTGGCGCAAAACGTTGCTGCCCAGCTTTACCAGCAACTGGATATGCGCAGCAGTCAAACTGCTGATGTGGTTATTGAAAAATCTTAAGTAGTCAGTGAATCGCAGATTTATGATTACTTTATAGTAAACAAATTCGTTAGCTCTATGGGCTGACAAGCAAAGAAGAAAAATTATGAGATTGTGTGATAAAGATATAGAACAGAGCCTGTTAGATGGCGAATTACAAATAGTGCCAATGCCTGATTCTTCAATGATCTCAGGGGTGAGTGTTGATATTCGCCTAGGAAATGAGTTTAGAGTATTTCAAGATCACACCGCGCCTTTTATTGATTTAAGCGGCCCACGAGATGAAATGCAAAAAGCGATGAATTCGGTGATGAGTGATGAAATTTATATTCCTGACGGTGAAGCGTTTTTTCTTCATCCTGGAGAGCTTGCCTTAGCGGTAACATATGAGTCGGTTACTATTCCAGACAATATCGTCGGTTGGTTAGACGGTCGTTCATCATTAGCTCGTTTAGGCTTAATGGTGCATGTTACGGCGCATCGAATTGATCCCGGCTGGTCAGGGCAAATTGTTTTAGAATTTTACAACAGCGGTAAATTACCACTAGCGCTGCGTCCTAAAATGAAAATCGCGGCATTAAATTTTGAAACCATGTCAGGCAGAGCAGACCGTCCTTATAATAAAAGGGACGATGCTAAATATAAAGGTCAAACCGGTGCTGTAGCAAGCCGTATTAGCCAAGACGATGCGGTAGAAAACTAATTAAGTAACCTACATTAGGTGAGATTAACCAGAGATAAAACTTTTTAAGTATATCTACTAACAAAAAAGTGTTTATATTCTTCTATTAAAGAACATAAACACTTCTCTTCATTTATTCCCTTCAAAATTTTCCTAGCCCTTAGAATGCTTTTAAAGACAGGTAAATTAACAGCTATGAGTTAACGACTTGCGGTGTAGTTTGCCTGCTAATATCGTTTATAGCTAAGCGTAGCGCCGAAATTAATTGATCTTTATCGTGATGATGCTTCTTTTCTTGCGACATTAGCGGGTGATGGAGTACTTTAACTAAATCAGATTTTACGCTTAAGTCTTCACAAATCACGCTAGTCACTGGCTGATAATCGATATTCTCTTCAATCCAGCTAAGCTTTTCATCTAAGGTTAACGCTGATGCTGGACTATTTTCTTTAACCAGATTTTCGATAAATACACATTGGGCATTACTACGTGCAATAGCCTTAGATATATCTCTGATTAATAACGGCGGCACTACGCTGGTAAGAAAGCTACCCGGCCCTAAAATAATCAAGTCAGCGTTTTCGATTGTTTCAACGCAAATATCTACCGCTTTAACGAGTGGTGCTAACATGAGGTTTTTTGGCATCATCGGCATTTCGTCAACCGAAACTTCACCAACACGACAGCGGCCTTTTGGATAAAAAGCCATTAAGTCAGTAGGGGTTTCAGACATAGGGTAAACTTTTGTTTTAACCCGCAGCATGCGCCTGACTAATTTTATAGAGTCTAACGGACGCGATTGAATTTGCCCTAAACCATATAATATGAGGTTACCTAAATTATGACCGCCAAGCTCGTCAGAGCCATCAAAACGAAAGTTAAACAGCTGACTACCAACAGAGTCGTTAGGTACTAATTCAGTTAAACAGTTACGTAAATCGCCCCAGGCAATAGTGCTACTTCTTTTTCTTAGTCGGCCAGTAGAGCCACCATTATCTGTTGTTGTTACTATCCCTGTTAGTTTATCACCCATAAAGGAGAGGGTAGATAAAACTCGGCCTAAACCATGGCCGCCACCAATAGCAACGATATTTAAGTTTTCTAGTTGCATGATTTTCATTTAAGGTTATTTAGTGAATAAACCTTACCTGTATTTAGTAAAAAAATAAAGGTTTTATCACTGCTTGTTAGCCTGCAGCCTTTGTTAATACTGGTTTGCAAACTATCGTACAATTTTAAAGAAAAGATAAAGCCAAATTGGCTAATGAACTTAATAAGATGTTGTTATTATTAAAGTATAAAAAACAACCAGCTAAGATGCCTTATAAAGGGTTGATTATACAAAATTTAATCAAGTTGATGTATTACTAGGCACTCAATAAAAAAGTTAGCGTATTTTAGCATTTTATTTTAAATAATGGTTGACACTAACCGAGCTGCTGCTTAGAATGCGCCTCGTTTTCAGCAAGTACTAGGTCTACTTACTGAGAAGATTTTTTAATAGATATTAGGCCATCTATAAAATTATCACGGGGCTATAGCTCAGCTGGGAGAGCGCTTCGCTGGCAGCGAAGAGGTCTGCGGTTCGATCCCGCATAGCTCCACCAAATTTAGTTATTTGCTTATATGAATTTATAAGTAGGTAATAGATAGTTTTAGCATGAATTAAGTTTATACTTAATTCGATTGTCGAAAATTTCGATAAGCTAATTGTGTCCCTATCGTCTAGAGGCCTAGGACACCGCCCTTTCACGGCGGTAACAGGGGTTCGAATCCCCTTAGGGAT
>CANMXU010000005.1 GCA_947501935.1 uncultured Alteromonadaceae bacterium | reverse complement strand
TTGCGACTTGCGACTTGCGACTTGCGACTTGCGACTTGCGACTTGCGACTTGCGACTTGCGACTTGCGACTTGCGACGGTTTTCTGCGTTAAAATGTTCTGGCTGAGAAGTTTTTGCAAAAAACTCACAATTGATTGAAATTTAGGCGTGATCTTTTTTAATAACTTCTGTATAATCCGCGCTCCCTAGTTACAACTGTGCTTGTTTATTTTTCCATAGATAAGTGCAACGGGCTCGATACTCGAAGGGGTAAAGCGTAGCTTTTTAACCGGTAATACCAACATCAGGTTAGTATTATTATTAATGTAACATTTTTATAATTGGGTTTTTTAATGAAAACTTTTGTAGCAAAACCAGAAAGCGTACAACGCGAATGGTTATTAGTGGACGCCGAAGATAAAACTTTAGGTCGTATCGCTACTGAAATTGCAACCCGTTTACGCGGTAAGCATAAAGCAGAATACACTCCTCATGTTGATACTGGCGATTACATCGTTGTTATCAATGCTGAGAAAGTACGTGTAACTGGTAACAAAGCGAAAGGTAAAATTTACTACTCGCATACTGAATATGTTGGCGGCCTTAAGCAAATTAGTTTTGAAAAGCTAATCGCAAAAGCTCCTGAACGTGTAATTGAACTTGCTGTTAAAGGCATGTTACCTAAAGGTCCTTTAGGTCGCGAAATGTTCCGTAAACTTAAAGTTTACGCAGGTACTGAACACAAGCATACAGCACAACAACCACAACTTTTGGAGCTTTAAGCAATGGCTGATAATCAATATTACGGTACTGGTCGTCGCAAGAGCTCAACTGCTCGTGTGTTTATGAAAGCTGGTAACGGTGCAATCACAATTAACAATCGTGACATTTCTGTATACTTTGGTCGTGAAACGGCTCGTATGGTTGTTCGTCAACCATTAGAATTAGTTGAAATGTTAGAAAAGTTTGACTTTAACATCACTGTAGTTGGTGGTGGTATTTCTGGTCAAGCTGGCGCAATTCGTCACGGTATTACTCGTGCATTAATGGAGTTCGATGAAACTTTACGTGGTTCTCTACGTACAGCTGGTTTCGTAACTCGTGATGCTCGTAAAGTTGAACGTAAGAAAGTTGGTCTACACAAGGCTCGTAAAAAGCCACAATTTTCAAAACGTTAATATTTACTTTATACGTGTTCAAAAAACCGGCTTTATGCCGGTTTTTTTTTCGATGAAATTCAACAATATCACCTCGATAACAATTATCATTACTATCCAACAATTCTTACCTATATTTTTTTAAAGTATTTTCGCTATTAACCTCACTAAACGCTTATTTGCCTTGTAAAAAATAGGGCTTTTCATTATGATCATAAAAATTTTTTTCGCTAGAATATTCGAGCAGTTGAAAAGGCTTTCACTTTAAAATGAAAGTCATAAAAAAAACTGCATTTGAGTATAATAATATTTGGAGAGTTTTGAATGAGCAATGCGCCCGTGAATAACGGCCGTCGACGCTTCTTAACTGCTGCTACTTCTGTAGTTGGTGGTGTAGGTGTTGTCGGTGTAGCTGTGCCTTTCATTGGTTCCTGGAATCCAAGTGCCCGAGCAAAAGCTGCCGGTGCTCCAGTTGAAGTCAATGTTGGTAAAATACAACCAGGTCAATTAGTACGTGCTGAATGGCGCGGTAAACCGGTTTATGTCGTTCGCCGTAGTGAAAAAACTGTGAGCGATTTGGCTAAGCATGATGGCCAACTTAAAGATCCTAAATCTGAAGTTGCTCAACAGCCTGAATACGCAACTAATGCTTTTCGTTCGATTAAACCTGAATTTTTAGTCGCGTTAGGTGTTTGTACCCATTTAGGTTGTGCTCCTACTTATCACAAAGATGACTTTGACCAATTCGTTGAAGGTGTTTCTGAAGGTTTCTTTTGTCCATGTCATGGTTCTAAATTTGATATGGCTGGTCGTGTATTCCAAAGTGTACCAGCACCATCAAACTTGATGGTACCTGAGCACTCATTCCCATCTGACGACACCTTATTAGTGGGTGTCGGACCAGGAGAAGCCTAATGAATAGTTTTCTAGCTTGGATCGAAAAACGATTACCTTTAATGGATGCAATGAACAAGCATGCTGCTCAGTATCCTGCTCCAAAAAACTTTAACTTTTGGTATGTATTCGGCATTTTAGCCAGTGTTGTTTTAGTGAACCAGTTACTTACCGGTATTTGGTTAACTATGAGCTATGAGCCTTCTGGCGATGGTGCATTTGCTTCTATTGAATACATCATGCGTGATGTCGACTACGGTTGGTTATTACGCTACATGCATTCTACGGGGGCATCAGCCTTTTTCATCGTAGTTTATTTACATATGTTCCGTGGCATGATGTACGGTTCGTATCAAAAACCACGTGAGTTACTATGGATCTTCGGTATGTTGATCTTCTTAGTGCTTATGGCTGAAGCTTTCATGGGCTACTTATTACCTTGGGGTAATATGAGTTACTGGGGCGCACAGGTAATTATTTCCTTGTTTGGCGCAATTCCAGTAATTGGTGATGACTTAACACTATGGATTCGTGGTGATTATGTTATTTCTGGTGCTACTTTAAACCGCTTCTTTGCTTTACACGTTGTGGCTATGCCATTGGTACTAGTGGTATTGGTATTCTTACATATTCTAGCGTTGCATGAAGTAGGTTCGAATAACCCTGAAGGTACAGACATTAAGAAGCCTAAAGGTAGTGTTCCTCCTGAAGAACAAAGTAAATTTACTTTCCATGAACAATACACTAAGAAATACGATATTGTTGATGCTATCCCGTTCCACCCTTACTACACAGTTAAAGACTTAGTCGCTGTAGTTATTTTCTTAATCGGTTTCTGTTGGGTAATGTTTTTTGCCCCTGAAGGCGGTGGTTACTTTATGGAAGCGCCAAACTTCACACCAGCTAATGGTTTGAAAACACCTGAGCATATTGCGCCAGTTTGGTATTTCGGTCCTTTCTACACCATTTTACGTGTTGTTCCTGATAAGTTATTAGGTGCCATTGCGATGTTTGGTGCAATTATTATGTTATTCGCCTTACCTTGGTTTGACCGTGGTACTGTGAAGTCATTGAAATTCCGTTGTACTTTACACACAGTTAACTTAATTCAATTTGCTATTTGTTTTGTTGTTTTAGGTGCGCTAGGTACAATGCCAGCAACACCTATTGCCAATATGATAGGTATAGTCGCAAGTTTTGGTTACTTTGGTTTCTTCATTTTATTATGGCTTTATAGTAAAAACGAAAAAACTAAACCAGTTCCAGAGAGGGTATCAAGCTAATGAAAAAGTTTATTTTAGTATTATTAACTTTAGTTCCTATGCTTGCTATGGCCGCTGGTCCTAGCATTCCATTAGATGCTGCAAACAATGACTTAAGTGATAAAGAGTCACTTAAAAAAGGTTTTAAATCTTATATTAATTATTGTTTAGGTTGTCACCAATTACAGTATCAACGTTATAACCGTACTTTTGCTGATTTAGGTATTAGTGAAGAAGATGGTATGGCAAATTACATGTATACCGGTGAGAAGGTTGGTGATCATATTACCAATACTATGCCAGCTAAAGATGCGGCAAAATGGTTTGGTAGCGCGCCGCCAGATTTAACCTTAGAAGCGCGTTTTAGAAAGAATGGTCCTGATTGGATTTATACTTATTTACGTTCTTTTTATGTTGATGAAAACCGTCCATTTGGTGTAAATAATACGGTATTTAAAGATGTTGGTATGCCACATGTATTGCAAAACTTGCAAGGTGTGCAAACTAAAGTAGTAACTAAAGAAGCTGTTGCGGCAAATGCTGAGCAAGGCATTGATGCAGAGCCTGAAGAGTACTACTTAACACCAGCAACGGGTGGCACAATGACGGATGAAGAGTATGACGTTTTTGTTCGTGATTTAACTAACTTTTTGGAATACGTGGCTGAGCCAAATAAACTTGAGCGTGAAAGTTTAGGTTATAAGGTTATTGGCTTCTTATTCATCTTATTAATTTTTTCATATTTACTGAAAAAAGAATATTGGAAAGACGTACACTAAATCTGAATGTTTAATATCTAAAGTATTGAATATTTAAGTAAAAGGCAGCCTAGAGCTGCCTTTTTGTTATCTGGAAATGCGCAGCTGGTACGACCTGTTTTGATAATAATGAAAAGTAGGTTATCATGGGCGGATCCGTCGGCACTCGCTGACTATTATTTATTTTTTTGGAGGCTTTATGGCCGTAGCTGCAAACAAACGCTCTGTTATGACTTTATATTCACATGCAGATGATATGTACAGTCATCAAACACGTATTGTATTAGCAGAAAAAGGTGTTGGTGTAGACATTCATTTAGTAGATTTGGCTAACTTGCCAGAAGACCTACTTGACTTAAACCCTTACGGCACTGTTCCTACCTTAATTGATCGTGAGTTGGCTTTATATGAAGCGTCGATCATTATTGAATATTTAGATGAGCGTTTTCCTCATCCACCATTGATGCCAGTTTACCCTGTATCTCGTGGCCGTAGCCGCTTAATGATGCATCGTGTTGAGCAAGACTGGTACAGCTTGGCTAAAATTGTATTAAATGGTCCTGCTGACAAAGCTACAAAAGCACGTCAGGAATTAAAAGAAAGCTTATTAAGTGTTGCGCCAATTTTAAACGAAGCACCATACTTTATGAGTGAAGAATTTAGTTTAGTTGATTGTTATTTAGCACCGCTATTATGGCGTTTACCTGTTTTAGGTATTGAGCTTGATGGCCAAGGTTCAAAAGAATTAAAAACCTATATGCTTAAGTTATTTGAACGTGAATCATTCCAAGCTTCTTTAACTGAAGAAGAGCGTGAATTACGTTTTGGCAATCCGGTTTAGGTAGAACAATGACATCAACAATGTCGTCTAATAAACCTTATTTAGTTAGGGCTTTTTATGATTGGATTCAGGATAACGAACTAACGCCTTATATTGTCGTTGACGTAAGTGTTTATGGGGTTTTAGTTCCTATGCATTATGTTAATGATGGCCAGATTATTTTAAATATTTCTGCAGGCTCTGTTGGTTCTATTGCTTTAGGTTCTGAAACGATTGAATTTAGTGCACGTTTTGGCGGAAAGCTTGAATATATGGTGGTGCCTTACGGCGCGATAGCCGCCATTTACGCTAAAGAAAATGGTGCCGGCACCTCTTTGCCAATTGAGCATCCTGAAGTCACTGAAACGTCTGAGCAACTAGCAGATGATGTGCCAGAGAAATTCACTTTAAGTGATGTTTCTTCTGACAAAAAATCAGTGAAAAAAGTGAGCGATATTGCCGAAAAGGCAAAACGTAAAGCGAGCTTTAAAGTAGTTAAGTAATTACTTTAGCTGAACCAAGTACGTGGCTTAGAAACTAAAATTTAGATACAAAAAAAGCAAGTATATTACTTGCTTTTTTTATGTCTGAAATTTGAATAGGCCGTATATTTACTGAACTTTAACGATACTTAATAAATAATTTTAGCGATATTCAAATAATTTAAATACGCGGTTTACACCATTAATATGGCGGGTAATTTCTACCGCTTCATTAGCATGCTCTTTGGCAATTAAACCCATTAAGAATACTTCACCATTTTCAGTTACTACTTTAACGTTGGTGGCATCAATAGTGTCGCTACCAAATAAATTCGTTTTCACTTTAGTGGTTAACCAAGCATCGTTAGTACGGGTGGTAATTGAAGTAGTATTACTGATGCGAATTTGATTATGTACTTGGCTAACCCCTTCAACGTTATTAACTAGCTTGATTGCTTCATCACGCAAGTGTGGAGTTGGCGCTTGACCTACAACTAATACCCCGCCATTAATGCTAACTACAGATAAGTTGGCTTGTTTTGAAATTGCGGCGTGGTTACTGAATTTTTGTGCGATGTTAAACTCAATGCCTTGGTCGTCAATTTGCTTACCAAAAGTACGCTTGTCGGTTGCCATACTGGCGCCGGTTACAACAGCAACACCAGCTGCGGCAACACAGCCTTGTAATAAGGCAATACTTGTTAATACAAAAATTAGTTTAGAAAATTTCATGGTGAAGTCTCTTATAAAAGTCATTTGAATTAAACTAAATTAGCTTAGCTTTCATCTTGTGGGAATAAAGTGGAATCGATTAAATCACACAAGCAATGAATAACTAACGAATGCACTTCTTGAATGCGTGAAGAACGGGCTGAAGGTACTCTAATTTCAATATCGTTGTCACCTAATAAGCCGGCAATATCGCCACCGTCTTTGCCAGTAAGCGCAATAATTGGCATATCGCGAGATACTGCGGTTTCCATCGCTTTAATCACATTGCTGCAGTTTCCAGAAGGGGAAATTGCTAATAATACATCGCCGTTATTACCAAAAGCGCGTACTTGCTTGGAAAAAATTTCATCAAAATGGTTGTCGTTAGCAACAGCGGTTAAGGTGTTGTTATCTGTGGTTAACGCAATGGCGGGTAAGCTTGGGCGCTCAGTTTCATAGCGATGCAATAAGCCAGTTGAAAAGCGCTGTGCGTCGTTAGCTGAACTGCCGTTGCCGCAACATAAAATTTTATTACCAGCTAATAAGCTTTGCACGACGATCATGCCAGCATGTTCAATGGGGCCAGCTAATACTTCACTGGCAGCAATTTTGGTTTGAATGCTTTCGGTAAAGTTTTCTTTTATCCGCTCTAACATAGTTGCGTTAAGCTCCTTTGTTCAATTTTTCAAAAGGCATTTTTAAGCCAGGTGATTTGTGGTTGGCTACTGTGCCCTAATAAACCGACTACGTCGAATCGACACGGGGTATTATATTCATTTAGTTGCTGTTGTTGCAGGAAAAATGCAGCACATTGCTTAATCTTTTGTTGTTTTGTGTATGATACCGCTGCTAATGGGCCACCAAACTGGGCACTTTTTCGATATTTAACTTCAATAAATACCCAAGTGTCGTTATCGCGCATGATCAAGTCAATTTCACCTTGGCGACTATGAAAATTTTTACTGTGGCTAATTAAGCCTTGAGTAAGTAAATAATGCTCCGCCAAGGCTTCAGTACTTTGCCCTGTTTGCGTGGTATTATTTGAGTTAATCCATGGCAATTTCGGCGACCTTGTTGCTACGATATTTTCCCCACAATAAGCTACGGGTAAGAATATTATTTTCACCCAATTGCAAAATACCTGTTTGACCATAATGACGAACATAAGTGGCATTTTTCATCGCTGTTAATTTGTCTATTAAAGCATAGCTGTCATAACCCATGGCAAAAATACGCTTTAAGGTAACGCTTTGTAAAGGCCATAAGCTATTAGCTTGTTGGGCGGCCGCGGTATTTTGCTGTTTACTTGCCAATAACCAGGGCATTTCGGTAAAAGTTAAGCCCAATAAATCATTATTTATTTCTGAATCAATAACTGCGCTATGGCTACGTGAACTGGCATATACGGGGATTAAGCGAGAAAAAGGACTGATGTTAACGTCGATATAAGGTTTAAGTAGCCGAGACTGTTGCGGCGAGCCAACCAAATAAATCATATCTACATCACGACGGTTACGAGACTCAGCTTTTATAGTCTGTTTTAAGCGTAATTTTAATTCGTTAATACGGGCGTTACTATAGTTTACATCAAGACTGGTTTTAACCTCGTCTTGCATTGCTGCGCCACCTTTAAAGCTAATGGTTTCAGGTGCTTTCCCGGTGATGCTTTGCCATTTTTTAGTAAAGCTATTGGCTATGCGCTGGCTAGTGGCATCGTTTTGACTTAATACAATAGGGTGTTGATATTGTTGATTACTAAGTATGGCCGCAGCTTGAATGGCTTCATCTTCAGGGCGCATTGAAAAAGCGCTAATATGTGCAGCGGTAATCGGCTGCTGTGGAATATTTAACAATAATGTTGGCTGAGTTAATTCACTTTGCTGTAAATAGCTTTCAACATTGGCTTTAAGTAATGGCCCAATGACAGCATCAATATTTAAGTTAATAAATTGCTCAGAAAGGCTCGTCATATCCAGTTGATTGGTATCGATAAAGTGCAACTCTTTACTGGTGTCACTTTGATAGGCTAATAAAATACCTTGTTGGGCAGCTAGCCCGGCAGACTGTTGTTTTCCAGATAACGGTAATAATACAGCGATGTTTTGATTATCACCGCTATTTTGCGCTGATATATCGTTTGAGTCAGCAAGCAGTTGCGTGACGACAAGTTGTGCTGGGTGTTGGTTGAACTCTCGTTGCCACTGCTGTAAATAACGAGCAAACTGGTCGTGGTTAGCACCAAATTTATGACCATAATTTAATAGCTGTAACCAACCTTTTATAAACGGTGCTTGGCTTTGGTTAAGCTGATGTATTTGCCAAGAGGACATCTTACTTAAGGTTTGGCATAACTGAAAAACATCGTGTTCAGTTGCTTGAGTATTTAATGAAAAAGCAAAAAGTTGCGCTTCTATAGCGGCGACATCATTATTGCTAGCATTATAAATACTGGCTGCCATTTGGTAATAATGACTGTTACGGGTAATATTATTTTCTTCACTTAACTGCTCTGCTAAGGCGAACTGAGTTTGAGCACGTGGTATATCGGCTAAAGCAATTAACGCTTGGGTTTTCACTAAAGCTAAGCGGTAACTTTGCATTGTTGATAATGCGGGCACTTGCTCTGTGGCATCTATAACTGCCACGTTTTGAGTAGCTAACCATAACGCTTGATGAAATTGCTGTTCTTGTAAATATTGTTCACTGGCGCGCACTAGTAACTCTATAGCTTGGGCGGTAGCGGCGCTTTCTGCCAATAATAAATATTGCTGCGCTGAAATACTGTCTTCATCTTGCTCAGGCAAAGCTTCACTTATCGAAGTTTTATCTGCTGGAGTTGGTGTTTTTTTGGGGCTACTACCACAACCAATTATGAAAAGAGTGAAGGCAAAAATGGCGTAGTATTTTTTTGGAAATAAAAACAAATTTTTTGTACTCATTAAAGCGATATTTATGACGATAAGTTAACTCAGCGCCGATTTATACTCATGGTAATAATTAAATGATGACTACTTCAACTTAAAGCTTTATTTTATCGCATAAGCCAATGAAATTATCTCAGTTTGCTTATGTCTTGAAGATAATTGCGTATATAATAAACCTCATCTGAATTAGTCTCAACTTAAGTGAACAATTAACATGCATGAACAGGCTGGATCTGGAACTTTATACATAGTTGCAACACCCATCGGCAACCTTAAAGATATAAGTCAACGTGCTTTAGATATTTTAGCTGAAGTTGATGTTATCGCCTGTGAAGACACTAGGCACACACAAAAGTTACTGAGTGCTTATTCAATTAAAAATAAAACCTTGTCGATGCATGACCATAATGAGCGTCAGCGCCAAGACTATATTGGTGAGCTTTTACAGCAAGGTCAAAATATTGCTTTAGTTTCTGACGCTGGTACGCCTTTAATAAGTGACCCAGGTTTTCATTTAGTGCGCCATTGCCGTAGCT
This sequence comes from uncultured Alteromonadaceae bacterium, assembly GCA_947501935.1. Taxonomy (GTDB): domain Bacteria; phylum Pseudomonadota; class Gammaproteobacteria; order Enterobacterales; family Alteromonadaceae; genus CANMXU01. The sequence goes on along the minus strand of CANMXU010000005.1, from coordinate 263,338 downwards.
TAGGTTTAACAGTTTCACCTATTCCTGGTGCATGTGCAGCTATTGCTGCGTTATCAGCGGCGGGGTTACCTACCGATCGCTTTTCTTTTGAGGGCTTTTTACCGTCAAAATCTGGCGCTCGCCAAGCCGCATTAACAGAATTAGCTAATGAAACCCGTACTATGGTGTTTTATGACGCGCCGCGCCGCGCTATAGATACCGTTGCCGATATTGTTGAAACTCTTGGTGGTGACCGCTATATAGTGATTGCGCGTGAGCTGACTAAAACCTTTGAAACTATCCATTCTGATACCGCAGCGAACTTCTTGCTATGGCTTAAGGAAGATCCTAATCAGCTTAAAGGCGAAATGGTGTTGATTATTGAAGGGCATAAGGTTGATCCTAACGCCATTTTACCGCACATTTTAACCACGTTAAAATTATTGGTTGATGAGCTACCGCCGAAAAAAGCCTGTGCAATAGCGGCTAAAATATATGGTGTTAAGAAAAACACCTTATATGAAACCGCTTTATCGTTAAAATCATAACTTATGATTAGCTTACATTTGATAGCTTTAACTTAATATTCGCCGCTCATATTTGAGCGGTTTTGCTTATCCTGATACTTTGAAAAAGGTGGTTTCTTTTTCTAATTCAGTTGCTAAACGAGCGAGCTCAACGCTCGACTCAGCGATATTATCAGTTGCTTGACTCGTTTCGGTAACGCCGGTATTTAACACTTCTACGTTCTGTAAAATTTCCTCAACCACAACGGCTTGCTCTTCAGCTGCGGTTGCTATTTGCGTGCTTAAATCGCTAATATTTCTCATTTCAATACTAATAACATTATTAAGCTCGGTGGCCTCTTTGGCATTAGCTTGTACTTCACTGGCTTGAGTTACGCTATTAGCCATTATTTCAACTGATGAATTTGCTCCAGCGGTGATGGTGGTGATCATTGAGTCAATTTCTTGGGTTGAATCTTGGGTGCGTTGTGCAAGTTGGCGAACTTCATCAGCTACTACCGCGAAACCTCTGCCTTGATCGCCAGCGCGGGCAGCTTCAATAGCCGCGTTCAAAGCAAGTAAGTTGGTTTGATCGGCAATACTTTTAATAACATCTAACACGGTAACAACTTGCTCAAAGTCAGTTCTTACTTTTTGCACACTCTGTTCTGATTGCTGTATTTGTTCGGTCATGGATAGAATATTTTCATAGGTATGAGTAAGTTTTTCAGAGCCATCATTAACTTGTATTAAAATATCCTCCACTGCAGTTGAGGTGATCGTGGTATTACTTGCTACTTCTTGAACGGTTGCGCCCATTTCCTGCATAGCTGTAGCTAACTGCTCTGACACTGCATGTTGCTCAGCCACGGTGGCACTGGTTTGTGTGGTTATAGCGGCTAACTCTTCTGATGTAGACGCTTGTTGTATTGCGACACTGGAAATATTACTGACCATTTCAGACAAATTGCCGATCATTTTAGCGATGGCTTCTTGTAATTGACCAACTTCATCATTCGAGGTTTTATCTACTTTTATCGTTAAGTCACCATTGGCAACGTGTTCAGCAACTTTAGCAACGTCAATAATAGGTGTTGCAACTCTTTTCGCGACTATTAAGCCAACGATAGCAACAATAATTGCAATACCAGCCATAATTAAGATCATAAATATAGTATTGCTGCGAATTGAGGCAAAGGCTTCCGGTTCATCAATTTCTGAAATTACTGCCCATTTAAAGTCTTTAAAATCAATATGGTTGAATGAAGAAAGTACTGGGTTGCCGTTATAGTCAGTGATTATATCGGTACCTTTAACGCCTGATAAAGCTTGCTGGCTGGCAGCGGTTTTCACACCATTTTTTTCAATGCTGCCGGCAAAACTCGCTTTGACACTATGTCCGGTTTTATCCAGAAAAGAATTGCTGCGCATTCTAAAGTCTTCACCTACTAAATAACTTTCACCAGTTTCGCCCATACCCTCACGCACTTCCATAATTGCTTGAATACCTTCTAACGGTAGTTGTAGGGCAATATATAAGGCAACTTGCCCTTCGCTACTTAATAGCGGTTGTGCAATAAAAGCAGCAGGTTCATCATTACTTGGTGCATAAGGGGCAAAATCAACCATGCTATATTCTTTTGTTTGGCTAATTTTTTTTATTAAGGCCCCTAAGTTTGAGTCGGCATATTTTCCGTTAATAATGTTGGTATTAAAGTCAGCTTCTTTGGTTACGGTATAAAAAATTAAACCTTCAGGCTCAATAAGAAATAGGTCATAGTAGCCATACTTTTCAATATAACTTTTGTAGAACTCATCGCCATTTGCTGTTTTTGAATTAAAAGCTTCAGCAACATCTACCTCAGAAATAATCGCCCAGCGAATACCATTTCCTACATTTATATTGTCCCAACTACTGACTACCGGATTATTGTTATAGTCTAAGATCACCGCAGTATTTTTCTCACCTTTAAGTGCACTTTTACTGGCAGCAGTTACTACTTTATTATTATTGGCGAATGACGCCATTACGGAAAACTCTGTGGGATTTAGGTAAGAATTAGAGCGCATTAATAAGTCTTGACCAACTAAGTAAGACTCGCCAGTATCACCCATGCCAGTGCGGTTGCCTAAAATGCTGTTTATTTTTTCTAAAGGTTGTTGAAAAGCGATATAGCCTAAACGTGTGCCATTAGTTTCAATGGCTTTTACCGCAAATGCTGCTGGGTCATTATTACTTGGTGCGTAAGACTTGAAATCAGCAAAATGAATGTCGTTGGTACCTGATAATTTTGCCCGTTCAAAAGCTTGGTAAAAAGAGCTTTCTGCTAAGTCGTTCGCTAAATTTTGCCCTAAATCACTTTCTCTAGTCACAGAATAAATAATATCGCCTTGGGTATTTAAGAGGAAAAAGTCGTACCAGCCGAAAGAAGACAGTAGTGTTTTAAATGATTTATCATGCTTGTCTAATAAACTACGCCAGCGCTGCTTATTGTTAAAACTTCCTTTAAATTCTCTTATCGCATTGTGAACATATTTTCTCGAAGCTAGTAAGTTTAATTGGGCATTATTATTCGCTAAATAATCTTTTAATTGCGATTTTTTAATATCGTTTACGGCTGATAACTTTAAAAAAGCTTGTGCTCGTAGCGTATCGGCAATATTAACTAATACCCCCATGTCACCTTCACGCTCATGAAAGTAGGTTTCAATAGACGTTTTCTTGATTTGATTAATGGCAGTCAGCTGGTTGTAAACTTTACTGGTGACATCAGCCGAGCTGTTTGAGGTTGAAATAATACTGATGATAATGGCGGGCAACAAGCCAATGATAATGAATAACAAAGTGAATTTAATTTTAAGGTTTAAATTTTTGAAGTTAAGCATTTTTATCTCTTTATTGAATGAGAATTTAATTATTTAAATTTGTTAAGAATCGTTTACATCTAATGATTATGGTAGATATTTGATAAATATCCATACGTAAACTAAGGAATATTTTTGCTGTAAGTAATTAAAAACTAAATGAGAACATTTGCTTTTTAAGTGATTTTACCAATTCATTGTTAACTTTAAGCTGATAGTCATTGGCGTGCAGAGAATGTTCAGGTAGAATGCGGCCCGAGTTGACCAGACAATCGCTGCTCGCTGAATTTATTTAGCGAGGGGAGGAAAGTCCGGGCTCCAATGAGCAGGGTGCCAGGTAACGCCTGGGGGGCGCAAGCCCACGACAAGTGCAGCAGAGAGAAGACCGCCGATGGTTACTTTTTCGAAAGTTTCACAGGTAAGGCTGAAAGGGTGCGGTAAGAGCGCACCGGATTGCTGGTAACAGTAATTGCAGGGTAAACTCCACCCGGAGCAAGACCAAATAGGGTTTCATTAGACGTGGCTCGCGTTGAAACCGGGTAGGTTGCTTGAGCCTTAAAGCGATTTAAGGCCTAGACGAATGATTGTCCTCGACAAAACCCGGCTTATCGGTCAACTCACTTATTCAATAAACCCCAGCAGCAATGCTGGGGTTTTTCTTTTTAGGGTAATGTATTACCTCTCAGTTTTAGCTACTTAAATTTAAATAACCACCTTTAAAATTTAGTTATTAAAGCAAAGTTGCAAGCGGTAACTAATGGATATTCTCGGCTTTTACAGCAGATAATTTAGTCGTTGCTATAATTTTTATACCATTCGTTTTCCAAGTGCTCGACATGAATTTCACCTTCAGAAACATTTTTAGATTAATGATTTCTTTTGGCATATTTTCCTGTGTCATTGTTTCGCAAGTTAGTCTTGCGGCTAACCACTCTAAGCAAGTTTTAAAAGTTGCTTGTGGAAATACCCTAGCGCCTTGGGTGATGCCAGAGAAAAACAAGGGTATTTTATTAGATATTTTGCATGATGCTATGCAGCCTTTAGGTTATGAAATTGAAGCGTATTATTTTCCGTATGCTCGTAGAATTATGTCATATCAAACTCATGTGGTTGATGTGGTTTGTGATATTAATCAGAAAAATATTACTAACTCAAACTTAAAAGGGGCATTTTCTGGAATTGTTTATGCCTATAAAAACTATGCTTATACCTTAAAGAAACATAATTTTCACTTTACAAAAATCAACCAGTTAATTGGTCATAGTGTGCTGTCTTGGCAAGGTGCTAAATCGCAATTAGGCAGTGAATATCGTGAAATGGCTGAAAAAAACCCATTTTATCGAGAAACCTTTGATCAAAAGTCGCAAGTGAAAATGTTGTTATTAGGGCGAGTTGAAGTGATTCAATTGGATCATCAAATTTTTGAATATTATTTCAAAGCTTTAATCGAAGAAGGGCTTGTCGTTATTGATATAAACGATATCGAGCGCTTTCCTTTATTTGGCGAAAACCCTAATGGATTTTTATTTAGTCATAGCAAAACAAAAAATGACTTTGTTAAGCAGCTAAAAAAGATGAAAGCAGATGGTCGTTATGCTGATATATTTCAGCGTTATATGCTTGTTAAACCTTGAAAAGGCTCTGTTATTTTTCTTTGTTGAATCCTTTAAAACCTGCCTAAGTGATTAATGTAGAATTCTGTTTTAGAAGAAGTTATTAACTACTTTACCTCGCAACAAAAAGCTTTACATTGGTCTGTTTTCTTTAACATTTTATTAAACTTTCATTCCTTTAAAGTGACTGTCTAAAATTGTATTTTATTGCATTTAGGTCAATACTTAAAAATCAAATACAGTTGTTGTTATTTGAAGTAGGCGTTCATATTTTGGCTGCTAAATAATTTATTCGATACACGATTATTCAACATTTTTATCATGGAATTAGCTCATTAAATTTATCACTCTCCGTGAATAGTAGTAAATATCCGTGTGATTTTGAGACATTACAGTGAAGTAGGTAAGATGGTTATTAATAAGGAACTCTTTCAAAATACATCGAATACGGGTGTTATAACAATAAATACTCAGGGTGCTTTTGTTGAAGTTAACCAGTACTTTTTAATTATGACAGGCTTTAAAGAGTCTGACTTATTGGGTGAGTCGATAGCTAAAGTTGACTCGCTTTCAGCAAAGCGAATAAAAGCAACTGGCATTGATTCGAAATTTGAGCATTATCACACCACGTTAAAGCATTGCAATGGCGAAAATTTCCCAGTAGAAGTTTGTTTATTCCCTCTTCAGCAAGAAGGCAATAACCTCTTTACCTTAATGATTAAAAACGTAACTGACGCTTCTCTGGCACAATCAAACTTGTCTATTATTGAACAAATATTTGATAACTCAAATGAAGCTATTGTTGTCGCTGATAATTATGGTTTTATCCAAAATGTTAATAAGAGTTTTTGTACAATTACCGGTTATGCTCATGCCGAGGTGATAGGGAAAAACCTATCTATTTTAAAATCAGGAAAACAAGATAAATACTTTTATAAACAGTTTTGGCAAAAGCTGGTTAATGAAGGTAGCTGGCAAGGTGAAATTTGGAATCGACGAAAAAGTGGTGAAATTTATCCCGAGTGGCTAAATATTTCTAGTATTCGTAATGATGATGAGCTTATAACCAACTATATTTGCCAATTTTCTGATATTACCGCATTGAAAAAATCGGAAGAAGAAAAACATTTTCAAGCCTATCACGACTCACTCACCAATTTACCTAATCGGCACCTATTATTTGAACGACTCAGCCACTTATGTGAACTTCATTCAAAAAGTGCAGTTAATTTCGCGGTGCTTTTTTGTGACCTAGACCGTTTTAAGTTAATTAACGACTCGTTAAGTCATGAAGCAGGCGATGAACTTTTAAAGAGTGTCGCACTGCGCTTTGAAGCCAAATTAAGAGATAATGACTTACTAGCCCGAATAGGTGGTGATGAATTTATTGTTGTGCTTGAAGGAGAAAAGGCGCTAAATAATTTGGATAATATTTGTTTGCAGATATTGTCACTTTTTGACCAACCTTTTCAAACCAAATTTGGCGAGTTTAAAATAACCATTAGTATTGGGGTAAGCCAATTCCCCGCAGACTCAAACAGTGTCAGGGAATTAATTTCATTTGCTGATGTCGCCATGTCGAAAGTGAAAGAGTCGGGCGGTAATAACTATACGCTTTTTGATGCTCGAGAAAAAACCACAATAATGCACCGTTTAGAGCTTGAGCAAGAAATTTCTCAAGCCATTAAAAATCAACATTTTGAGCTTTGGTATCAACCACAAATAAATAGCCAAACGAATGAGGTTTATGGAGTTGAATGTTTGCTCCGGTGGATTCATCCTGAGCAAGGTATTATTTCCCCAGCTTTATTTATTCCTATTGCCGAAGCTAATGGCACAATTAAAGAGCTAGGTCATTTTGTTTTGAAAACAGCATTCAAACAATTAAGACAATGGCGGTTAAGCAATGTATTTACGGGGATTATGGCAATTAATGTCTCAATACGTCAGTTTGATCGCAACGACCTTGTTGCTCAGGTGCAAGAGCTATTGGCTGAGGAAATGATCCCCGCTAATGCCATTGAGCTAGAAGTAACGGAATCATTGTTCTCAGAAGATAATACCCATCTCAGCCCAACCCTGTTGGCAATAAGAAGTCTAGGCATGCACATTGCCATTGATGACTTTGGTACCGGATATTCCTCACTTGAACGCTTACAGCGGCTTCCTATAGATAATGTAAAAATAGATAAGTGTTTTATCGACCATATTGTTCATTCAAAGAAGGATGTCGCAATACTTAAAGCCATTATATTATTATCAAAAACGTTTAAGTTTGACCTTATCGCTGAAGGAATTGAAACACAAAGACAGGCGGAAAAATTAAATGCTTTGGGTTGTTATAACCACCAAGGCTACCTTTATAGTAAGCCGTTAAGAGCACAAGACTTTGAAGTATGGCTTAAAGAACATAAGCTAAAACATGGGCAGTTACATCGCACTATTGTTAATGAGGAGCTTTAATGAAGCCGGTAAATCTAAAAAATCATCCTGATGTGATTATGATTTATCAAGACCGAGATAATGTTTCATTGGCTATTCAACAACTTATGGAGCTAGAACTTGAGTTCCAAGCTTATAAATATAATACTAAAAAGTTGCACGATATAACGGAAATGAAGCCGAAGGTATTGTTGTTATCGTCAAATAGCGTTAAAAAAACTATCGAACTATACATTGATTACCTTGAAGAGTATGAACAAAACATCGCGCCGCACAGCGCGATTTTACTCATTAACAACCGGGAAACATCTTGTGCTTATTTAGCCTGTGAAAATGGTCTTTTTGATAACTACGTTATTATTAATCCCTTGAATGAACCCCACCGATTAAAATTAGTTTTGCTGCAAGAATTAAAAATAATTGAAAGCCATAAAAATGAAAGTTTAGCGCAACTGGTTGCTGAAGGCGAAGATGAATTAGCTTCTTGTATTGAGCACGGTGTGGCGTTGAAAAAATCCTTTTTACATGAAATTGGTAAATGTGAAACAGGTCTTTTATCGGCAGCTGAAAAAGTAGTTAATACTGATAAGGCTAAAGCGGTAATACAAGACCTTATTGGTCTTTCTTTAGAAGAAATGAACGATAATGTTTCTGCAAATATTCAAGAGATTTTAGATCAGTTAATTGCCTTGAAAATTAACAATCAAGCTATCCAAAAAAATGTTGAGCAATATCATGCACCAAAACAAAAAAACACCAACGGGATTAATACTGAATTATTAAGCTCAGGCCTTGAAAAAGGGGAAACGCTAAGTTACAAAATATTAATCGCCGAGCCGTCCGATTTATTTTCCCGCGTGATTGAAGAAATATTTTCAGAAACAGTATTCAAATATTTACTAGTGAATGACGGCCAAGCGGCATTGAGCCAAATAGCCGCTTTTTCACCTGATGTTGTTTTACTTGCCTATGATCTACCGATCATAAATGGCCTTGAAATTACAAAAACTCTCCGTAAAGAAGGTAATAAAGTTCCTGTTATTGCTTATACACATCATCGTGATAAGGCCATTATAAAACGTTGGATCCCTTTAGGGCTCAGTGGTTATTTAATCAAGCCTTCAAAGAAAAGCTTAATTTTAAAAAGTGTCAATAAAGCAATAAAAAGCCCGATTGAAATTATTCATCATCATAAGAATGCTGATAAAGATGATATTCAATGGATCCCCGAATATTCTGTTGGCAATGCCGTGCTTGATGAGCAGCACAAAATGTTATTCTCTATGACTAATGATTTTTTTAATCAAGACGGTAAGCAAGCGGCAACAATCGCTTTTGATAATCTATCTTCTTATATTGACTTACATTTTGAAGCGGAAGAAAACTTACTAAGACAAATTAATTATCCTGAAACTAACGAGCACATTAATAGCCATAATGAATTAAGAGAGAAATTCGAGTTACTTCAACACAAGCTGAGTGACTACGACTTAGACATGCATCACAAAATTGCCATGTTTCTCTATAACTGGCTGGCTAAGCATATATTGAAAGCTGATATGGCCTATAAAAGTTACGCGCTCTTGATAGAAGAAACTAGCTTTATAGATAAAGGTAATCATATATAAAATGTTTGCTGGTGCTTTCAGTTATTTTTATCGCTGAACTAAGTAGTAGACTTGTTAATATATTCTTACTTTTTGGCGTATTTATTTGCTTGATATTGATTGCATAAATATAAACTCTAGGTAAAATTATTTTACTGCTATAAATTGTGTGGTTACTTGTGTTGAGAAACTTTCCTAAAACATTGATGGTGATAATGCTTTGTTTGACTTTTGTTGGTCAAGCGATGGCGTCTGCTGTTATGTCGTATCAAATGCTGAGTATGAAAGGCATGAGTATGGAAGGAATGACCATGCATAGTATGGCTAAGCAAAGCACTGACATGCAAACTTATCAGCAAGAAAAAACTGCTGATAAGTCAAAAAATAAATCAGCTATGGCTCACCATAACCATTCTATGATGAACCAGCCAAGCGCTGACAGCCCTGAGTCTGAACAAGTTGTTTCAGCACAAGCAATGTCAGAAGAGTCGTGCTGTAGTGAAAGCTGTAACTGCTACGCTGGCGGTTGTGCAACTATTGCGACTTTGAATCAAGACTTTGGTAATGAAGCTGTGATCGACTATTCCGCGAAAATTAATTCCTTTTCTAGCTTGGCACTTAGCCAACATTTAACATCTCTGTATCGTCCTCCAATAAAAAGCTAACTACAGCCTAACTGTGCCCATAATTTGGCATTTACAGGCAATTCATTGCTGTATTTGGCTTTTTTGATCATTAAATATGTAAAAAACATCATTTAATTTTTTCAAAAAAGCTCTTAATTTGGCAAAAAATTGAGCCAAAAACTCAGTAAAAAAACTTATAGAAATAATGTAAAACATTCATGTAGATATCCCTTCGGAGGGGTTATGTTGTCAAAAAAAATTACCGTAAAATCTGTCGCCGCTTATGTTGTTGCAAGCGTATTACTTGTTTTGCTTGGCGCTTGTTCAAAGCCTGAAGAGCCTGTTAAAAAACCGCAACCTACTAAATTCGCTGAAATTATGCTCGATGTTTATAAAAGTGAGAGTTGTGGCTGCTGCAAAAAATGGATTAACCACTTAGATGAAAATGGCTTTAAATCAAACATTCATAATGTGGAAAATATTTCAATCATCAAAGATAAAAAAGCGATAGCGCCACGTTATCGTTCTTGCCATACCGCCGTTTCCCAAGCCGGTTATATTTTTGAAGGCCATGTGCCGGCGAAAGTTATGCAGCAGTTTTTAAATGAAACTCATAACGATAGCGTTATTGGCTTAGCGGTTCCTGCCATGCCGGTGGGCAGTCCGGGTATGGAAATGGGTGATAACTTTCAACCTTACAGTGTGCTGCTTTTAAAAGCTGATGGTAGCTATGAAATTTATGCCGAGCTGCAATCGTATCAGGAGCAATTTTAATGGTTATCGTTAAGGCTATTCTTGCTCCTAGCCTTGTGCCTATAAAAACTATCGCTGGTAAACCTAAGTTGGCTAAATACTGTGGCCTAGCACTGTTAAGTTTTTTTTCTATAGCAAGCTTTGCGAGTATAGCCGCTGAACAACAAGGAAAAGCTGAGCAAGCGCCGTTATCGTTTGAACGGGCGATAAAGTCAGCTCAGCTAAATGATCCTTGGCTTAGTGGAAATGTCCATAAGCAAAGGGCAATCGAACTATTAAGTATTTCAGCCAATAGCTTACCTGATCCTAAAGTTTCCATTGGCTTAGCAAACTTACCAAGCAATGGCTTTGACTTTTCACAAGAAGGCATGACCCAAGCTAAATTTGGTATTTCACAAATGTTCCCCCGTGGTGACAGTTTAGCAATTAAAAGCGAGCAGCTTAAACTTCAAAGTGAAGCATATCCCTACCAGCGAAAAAATCGCCAAGCTCAAGTAACCGTAACCGTAGGCAGCTTATGGTTAGACGCTTATCGAGTACAACAAAGCATTGCCCTTATACAGCAAAACCGTGCCTTGTTTGAGCAATTAGCTGATGTTGCTCAAGCGAGTTATTCATCAACTTTTGGCAAAGCTCGTCAGCAAGATATTGTTAGGTCGCAACTGGAATTAACTCGTTTAGAAGAACGTTTAGATAAATTAGCCCAGCAACAAAGTAGCTACCAAGGCTTGTTGATGCAATGGCTTGCTGAACTACCGAATGCAGGTGAAACGCAGGTAAATATTAACTCGTCACTAAATAAAGTTTCTGTAAATGAGCTTAAGCTTGGTCGTGCACTTAGCCGTAAGCTTAGCAAGGAAATGCCGAAAATTGACTTACTTAACAGTGAATTGGTATTTAGCGATAAATGGCTAACCCCACAACAATTAGTGCCTTACTTTTCTCAACATCCCGCGATAACTTCTGTTGATAAAAAAGTCAGCTCAACCCAAACATCGATTAAATTAGCAGAGCAAAAATACCAACCTGAATGGGGAGTGAATGCAAGTTATGGTTATCGAGACGACGATCTGAATGGCAACAGCCGAGCTGATTTATTCTCGGTAGGGGTAACTTTTGATTTGCCTTTATTTACTGAAAACCGACAAGATAAAGAAGTGCAATCAGCCATTGCTACAACCGAAGCGGTGAAAACTGAAAAAGTATTATTGTTAAGGCAACTCCTTGGCGCTTTTTCAAGCACTAAAGCGAGGTTACTTGGCCTTAACAAAAGACAGCATCTATACCGAGAAAAACTTATACCGCAATTACACGCGCAAGCCGAAGTATCATTAACTGCTTATACCAATGATGATGGCGACTTTGCTGAAGTAGTGCGTGCCCGTATTGCCGTTTTAAATGCTGAAATAGACCAATTAAAGTTAAATGTAGAAGAGCAAAAAATGCGCCTAGAACTTAATTATCTGTTTATTAACGACCTTAACACCGTAACTGCTAGCAATATGCACAGCGTTAGTTTGCATAAGCAGCACCTGAATAGTTTGGGAGAGCAATAATGACCAATATTAACAAACAAGCTGGGTCAAGCATGCTTATCGGCATATTAGTGGGCGCGATTATTGGTATTGCGCTAACTTTCTTGGCTTATCAATTCTTAACTCCTAATGTTGAAAAGCCAAGCGCAGCCAATACCACAACAGTGAAAAAACCAAAGTATTGGGTCGCGCCTATGGATGCAAATTATCGCAGAGACAAACCTGGAAAATCACCGATGGGCATGGATTTAGTGCCGGTATATGATGATGGCGGTAAAGGCCCTGATGAGGGCGCAGGCACCATAAGAATTTCACCAAATGTAGTTAATAATTTAGGTGTTCGTACGGTTACAGCAAGCTACCAAAAGTTAGCATCAACAATAAATACGGTTGGTTTTATCACTTTTGATGAGAATAAATTTGTGCATATTCATCCAAGAGTGCAAGGCTGGGTTGAAAAGCTTTATGTTAAAGCGGTTGGCGATCCTATTTCTAAAGGCCAAGCACTTTATGATCTTTACTCACCTGAGCTGGTTAATGCTCAAGAAGAGCTTTTACTGGCGCTAACACGTAATAATAAGCAATTAATACAAGCCGCTGAAAATCGCTTAACTGCGTTGAAATTATCGAAAAATATGATCAAAAAGCTTAAATCTAGCAAAAAAGTGCAACAAGTGATCACCTTTTATGCTCCGCAAAGTGGGGTTGTTGAAAACTTAGCGATCAGAGAAGGCTTTTATGTAAAACTAGAAACGCAGCTGTTATCGATTGTGGATTTAAGTAAAGTTTGGCTAAAGGCTGAAGTATTTGAACGACAAAGTGCAGTCGTTGCTATGGGTGATAAAGTAACCATAAAAATAGGCGCTTTAGCGAATAAGCGCTGGCAAGGGCGAGTTGAACATATTCACCCAATGTTAAACGCTAAAACACGTACCTATGTGGTACGTTTAAGTTTAGATAATAGCGACGGTGAACTTAAACCAAACATGTTTGCCGAGCTTGTTATTGAAGCGAGCAAAACTGGCGATAATGCATCTGCGTTAATAATTCCCAAAGAAGCCTTGATCAGAACAGGCAGCCAAAATCGAGTAGTGCTAGCGTTAGGCGAGGGTAGTTATAAATCAGTCGCGGTTACCATAGGTCGGTTTGATAGTGACCATGTCGAGATACTTTCTGGCTTAAGCGCAGGCGAGCAAGTGGTCAGTTCAGCCCAATTTTTGCTTGATTCAGAGTCGAGTAAATCATCCGATTTTAAACGTATGAACCATGATGAAATGAACATCGCCATACCTGATGAAATTACCGTTTCTTCAGCGACGGTTAATGGCATTGTTAACTCAGTAATGACTGAACATCGTATGGTAAATATTGCCCGTGAAGCGATTAAAAAATGGAATCGTCCGGCCGACGATGTTGATTTTATCATCGCTGAAAGTGTTGATATTTCGCTATTTACCAAAGGCGCTAGGGTTATGTTTACTTTTGAAGTTGGCGATGAAGACTTTGTTATTGTCAGCGCCATGGCTATGCCTATGAATATGGGCATGAACTCAGAAAATAAGCCAAGCGATAAAGAAGTAAATAAGCCAGAGAATAACCAAGAAAACAAGCAAGGAGACAAACCATGATCGGCGCAATTATTCGTTGGTCAGTCACTAATCGCTTCTTGGTTTTATTAACCACGGTTTTATTGGTTGGCGCTGGCTTATATTCAGTAAGTAAAACCCCGATTGACGCGCTGCCTGATTTATCTGATGTGCAAGTTATCATTAAAACTAATTACCCTGGGCAAGCGCCGCAAGTGGTTGAAGACCAAGTTACCTATCCGCTGACTACGGCTATGTTGTCAGTACCCGGCGCGGTTACCGTGCGTGGCTTTTCCTTTTTTGGAGACTCTTATGTATATGTTATTTTTGACGAAGACACCGACTTATATTGGGCGCGTTCGCGGGTGTTGGAATATTTAAGCCAAGTCGCGCCAAGCTTGCCAAGTAATGCCAAACCCCAATTAGGGCCTGACGCGACCGGTGTTGGCTGGGTATATTTGTATGCTTTGGTTGATAAAACCGGACAACATGACCTAAGCCAATTGCGCAGCATTCAAGACTGGTTCTTAAAATATGAACTGCAAACCGTATCTGGAGTGTCGGAAGTTGCCGCTTTAGGCGGTATGGTTAAGCAATATCAAGTGCGGGTTGACCCTAATAAATTACGTGCTTTTGACATTCCGTTGTCACTTATTCAAACCGCGATTAAACAAGGTAATCAAGAAATTGGCGCTTCGGTGGTTGAAATGGCTGAAGCGGAATATATGATCAGCGCGACCGGTTATCTAAAAAGTATTGATGATTTAGAAAATATTCCTTTAGGGCTCAATAAAAATGGCAGCCCATTATTATTAAAAGATGTCGCTGAAATTGGCACTGGTCCACAAATGCGTCGTGGCATTGCTGAGCTAAACGGTGAAGGTGAAACTGTTGGTGGCATTGTCGTTATGCGTTTTGGTGAAAATGCTCAGCAAGTCATTAATGGCGTAAAAGCTAAACTTGAACAGCTGAAAAAAGGCTTACCCGAAGGCGTTGAAATCGTGCCTGTTTATGACCGCTCGGCATTAATTGAACGTGCGGTTGATAACCTTACCTTTAAATTATTAGAAGAGTTTGGCGTTGTTGCGCTAGTTTGCATCATCTTTTTATTCCATGTGCGTTCATCGTTAGTGGCAATTATTAGCTTACCGATAGGAATTCTAACCGCGTTTATTGTTATGCATGTGCAAGGGCTTAACGCAAATATCATGTCGCTTGGCGGTATTGCCATTGCCATTGGTGCGATGATAGACGGCGCAATCGTGATGATCGAAAATATGCACAAGCATATGGAAAAGCTCAGCACACAAGGAAAAACGCTTAATAATGAAAACCGTTGGCAAGTGGTTATCGACTCAGCGAGTGAAGTAGGGCCAGCGTTATTTTTTAGCTTACTCATAATCACAGTTAGCTTTGTGCCGGTATTTACCTTAGAAGCGCAAGAAGGGCGGATGTTCGCGCCATTAGCGTTTACAAAAACCTATGCCATGGCTGCTTCTGCCGTATTAGCCATTACCTTAGTGCCAGTATTAATGGGGTATTTTATTCGCGGAAAAATCATTGGTGAGCATAAAAATCCAGTTAATAGACTATTAACCTTTCTTTACCTTCCGGTGTTAAAAACGGTATTACGCTTTCCTAAAATCACCTTGATTTCAGCGGTGCTGATTTTGGGTATTGGTTTATATCCACTGGATAAAATTGGCAGTGAATTTATTCCGCCACTTGATGAAGGCGATCTTATGTATATGCCGATCACCTATCCCAGTATTTCTATCGGCCAAGCACGGCAATTATTGCAACAAACCGATAAGTTAATTAAAACCGTGCCGGAAGTGAAAACCGTGTTTGGCAAAGTTGGTCGGGCTGAAACCGCAACCGATCCTGCGCCATTAACCATGATCGAAACCTTTATCCAATTTAACCCACATGACCAATGGCGCGATGGCGTAACCACTGAAAGTTTGAGAAAAGAACTTGATGCTCTAGTGAAACTGCCCGGGGTAACCAATGCTTGGGTAATGCCGATTAAAACCCGCATTGATATGTTGGCAACAGGCATTAAAACACCGGTAGGAATTAAAATCGCAGGTCCTAAATTGGAAGTGATTCAAGATATTGGTCAACAAATTGAAACCATACTTGCTGATATTCCCGGCACGGCTTCGGTGTATTCAGAACGAGTTGCTGGTGGCCGCTATATTAAAGTGGATATTCAACGGGCTAAAGCCGCGCGTTATGGTTTGAACATTGCCCAAATACAGCAAGTTATTGCCACAGCGGTAGGCGGAATGAATGTTACTCAAACGGTTGAAGGCTTAGAACGTTATCCGGTGAATTTACGCTATCGGCAAGATTATCGAGACTCACCTGAAGAACTATCGTTACTGCCTATTGTAACCCCAAATGGTCAACGTATTGCCTTAGGCGATGTTGCCAATATTTTTATTGAAGATGGACCGCCGGGGATCAAGTCAGAAAATGCCCGCTTAAATGGCTGGGCCTTTGTTGATATTGAAGGTGTTGATATTGGCAGTTATGTTGTTGACGCACAAAAAATTATTGCTGAACAGCTTAAATTACCCGCAGGGTATTCTATTGCTTGGGCCGGACAGTATGAATATATGCAACGCGCTAAAGCGAAACTAGCCTACGTAGTGCCGTTAACGATATTTATTATTGTTATTTTACTTTATCTCAACTTTAAAAATATAGTGGAAGTGGCGATGATCATGGGCACGTTACCACTGGCAATGGTTGGCAGTGTGTGGCTAATGTACCTAGCAGGTTATAACTTTTCTGTGGCTGTTGGTGTTGGTTTCATTGCCCTTGCCGGCGTCGCCGTAGAAATAGGCGTTATTATGCTGGTGTATTTAAACCAAGCTTATCAGGCATTGCTTGATAAGCATCAGAAAAAAAATATTGTCACCACCAAAGCCGATGTTCTGCAAGCGGTAATGGAAGGTGCGGGCATGCGTGTTCGTCCGGTTATGATGACCGCCGCCGCCATAATAGTTGGTTTATTACCTATTTTATACGGCACAGGAACAGGTTCAGAAGTGATGAGCCGTATCGCTGCCCCTATGGTTGGCGGCATGTTAAGTGCGGTGCTGTTAACCTTAGTGGTATTACCTACCTTATATTATTTATGGCGGTCTTCAGCTTTTAAAGCGGCGTAATTAATAATTGCGACAATAGTATATTCAGTGCTTTTTGATTATTTAATGGCACTGAATGTTTCTCTTAAACTATGGTTGGGTTTGTCTAGACGGTGTTTCCATACTCAAACTCGCTTCAATTGTTAGTTAGTTGACAGAATAGTCGTAACGAGTTGGGCAGTATGTTTCAGAAAGTAACGT
This sequence comes from uncultured Alteromonadaceae bacterium, assembly GCA_947501935.1. Taxonomy (GTDB): domain Bacteria; phylum Pseudomonadota; class Gammaproteobacteria; order Enterobacterales; family Alteromonadaceae; genus CANMXU01. The sequence continues at coordinate 246,467 of CANMXU010000005.1, read as the reverse complement.
TTTAAAACAAGTTGTAGCACTTGATGTTTTTAGCGCTTAAGCGCAATATTTATCGAAGTAGTACGACTCTTAGGCTTCCCAAACTAGTCATGAGTCAGGTTGTTATTTGTATTGTTTTAGTTATTTATCATGTTATTAGCGACAGAATAAATCGGCATATCCGATTATGTCATTTTAAATTCTTATCAATAAAAAAGACAAAGTAATTATGAAATCAGATTTTATTATCCAATTTATTCTCCCCGGTTCCCTCTTTATTATTATGTTAGGTATGGGGTTGTCGCTTAAATTGAGAGATTTTTCCTTAGTGTTTGTCCGTCCTAAAGCGGTGGCATTAGGGGTATTTGCTCAAATGGTGATGCTGCCTATATTAGCTTATGCTGTCGCGGTTTTATTTGGCTTAACTGGTGCATTGGCGGTGGGGTTGATGATTTTGTCGTTATCACCCGGCGGTACGGTTTCTAATTTATTTACTTATTTAGCCAAAGGCGATATTGCCCTTTCAGTTACCCTTACGTCTGTGGTGAGTTTAATTGCTCCTTTTACCGTACCCTTGATGATCGTATTGTTTATGCAGTTATTGATGGGATCAGAGCAACAAATTGAATTGCCCATTTTAAAAACTATTGTGCAATTGGTAGTGATCACTATTATTCCGGTTGCTATTGGTATGGTAATTAATGCTTATCAGCCGAAATTTTCTCAACAAGCTGAAAAATACGTGAAACGCTTTTCGGTGATTTTCCTATTTTTAATTATTGCCGGAATTTTTGCTAAAAATATTGATCACATGGCCGGATATTTTGCTCAAGCTGGGTTAGCTGCTTTAGTCTTAAATATTGCTTGTATGGCATTTGGTTATGGTATGGCAAAACTTGCTAATTTAAGTGAAGCGCAAAGTAAAACTATTTCAATTGAAGTGGGTTTGCAAAATGGTGCTCTGGCGGTCGTAATCGCCTTAACCTTGTTAGAAAATACCGAAATGGCCATTGCTCCCACGTGTTATTCTTTATTGATGTTTGCTACAGGAGCTGCGTTTGTGTGGCTACTAAAATATAAAGAAAATAGAAGTGCTGCTAAGCTTGAAACTGCCAATAATAACTAGTTAGCTAAACCACTTTATATTAATCAGTCGATATAAATAAAAAACTATTCAGCAAACTTTCTCTAGCAATTTGCTCATGAAAGTTTGCTGCAAACTATGTCATTTTTAAGTTTTTTTATTCCTAAATAATATCTAACCTTACAATTGTGTAACAAAGTAATCTCATCAAAAAAATCACTTGTCTATTTTACTACGCAGCCTTGTGCTTAGGCTGTTGAAGCATATTTAATTGGAGCTATATACCAATAAAGTCAAACATAACTAAAACAATAATCTTGACAAAATTGCACCTGTTACCAATATTGGTATTGAAGATATTTTATTCAAAGATATTTTCGCATCTTGCAATGCTATTAATAAATGGCCTTGTGCGTGAAAGCTAGTACTTACACAGTTAAGTATTGCTTTTATAAATGACTTCACATTTGACGGTGCATAATATGGATATAAAAAATGTAATAAACAGAGAAAAACGGCAAGTTAGTTTTTCTGATAAAAGCAACAATCACAGCTTGAACAGCAATTATCAACCACTCATACCTGTCTTTTTAACGCGTATATTTATCTAAATAATGCCTTGAATTAAACCTCGTAAGGTAATTTTTATCGCTTCAGTAACGCGATAACTCTAACCACTTATTTTAAATTTATTTCTACCTACTCACTTTGTTGCTTAGTTGATGATCTCTTAAAGAAATTATTAACCATAGTGCTTAAGTGTTATGTAGGTAAAAGGACAAGGTATGACTTTTAACTCAAAGAAACTCGCGCTTATTTCTATGTCGCTATTTGCACTTAATGCAATGGCAGATCCTATTTTTTTTAAGCTTGGTAAAAGTGGTGACCCAACCAATTCTGGCGCCGATATTGAGTGGCTGGAAACCAGCCAAGGGCATTATAAAAAAACGACTGATTCGCTTTATAGCAGCTACTCGGTATCTTTAGGCGCTGAAAATGTGCAGGTAACATTAACAACTGCTGGTTCAGCAGCTGAACAATTAATGATGAGCAGGTACGGCGGTATTGGCATTAGTGGCACCAAAAAAGGTGATATTAATGGTGAAGAAGTGCTAAATATTAGCTTTGACCACGACGTATATCTTAATACTGTTTATCTCACCGGTATGGATAATGTTTCAGTGGTTAATTATAAAGTTGGCGCTCAAGAGTGGGGAGAAATAACATCAAATAATTCAGGACTCATTCAAAGTAAACTGCCAGCTAATGAGCTATTACAAATTAAGCTTAAAGATCCAAGTTTAAATGAACAGTTTAGAGTAGAAGCATTAGATGTTTCTTTAAATCAAGCTAGCAGTTATGCGCCTAAGGGGAATTACATTCGCTTAAGACCCTTGCAAAATAAAGGTATACACGGGATTTCGGGTACGTGGAATATGGATGGCTTAACGGCACACGATGTTTTTGACATGATCAGAGATACCCAGCCAAAAGAATTAGAGCGCTATATTGCTGGTCCGTTTGATGGTAATAAGTTAGTGCCTGTTCGTGAAGGTGAAGCGGAAATGACCACTGTTGAATTCCTCGATAAAAGCCAAGAGATATGTGACTGTATTTTAACGCCTCGGGTGAGCTTACACTATTTTGATCTGGTGAATGATTGGAGCACTGAATATCCAGATAATGCCTTTTGGGCGGTTATAGACAACTTATATAATTTACCGCTTAAAAAGCCAATACGTAAAATTAGCTTAGATAATTGGGGCGGAGAGTTTAGTGATAATCATAGCGATGAAGAAATTGCTGCAATGTTAGCCAGACTAAAAGCCATGGGCTTGGAAATTGCCACTAACTATATTGGCGGCAATACCAATAGTTATGACATGATTACTGTTGGTGCGTTTGGGGTTAACCATGATGATTTTTTACCTAGCATGTCTGCTTTCCAAAAAATCGCCATGAATGCGTCAATCGAAGATATTGTTTTGTATCTAGACTTTAAAAGCCCAGCTTTCGAGTTTTCTATGCTGCCAGTGGATGAGCAAGCAGATAAATTAATTGAGATAGGCAAACTGCAAGATGTTTACGGTTTTACCTTTGTTTGGCCGGTTTATAATGCATCTTGGTGGACGTTAGATACTACCTTTACCAGTGAAGAGGGCATTTATGGGGGGAAAAGCTTGTACCAAGTGATATTAGATCACTTAGACCCAACGGCTGCACGTAAGCCTAGCCCGGAAGATGGCGCTGTTAATATTACCCCTTCGCAAAATCTATCTTGGCAAGACGGCTTACAAATAACCAATGCTAATGTTTATTTTGGTAAAGATGCTGATAACTTGACGCTGATTTGCTCAACAACTGCTGCCGAATGTGTACCTGAGCTGATTGAAAAAAATTCAACTTACTTTTGGCGAGTTGATAATGTTACTGAAAAAGGTGTAGTAGCCGGAGAAACTTGGTCATTCGAAACTGAAAAAGAGTTAGTAGTAACGCCTGTACAAGACTCATCAGTTATTGAAAATAAACCTAGCGACAATAAAGGTGATAACAATACCTTAAGGTTAAAAGAAAAGTCAGGCGAAGCGAACTTTAGCTACCTTAGTTTTAATATTTCAGAACAAGTCAGTAATGCCACTCAAGCCATTTTAAGTGTGTATGTAGAAACTGATATCACTGATGTTGGTGTTAGCCAGTTAACTGCTTATGCGGCTTTAACTGGGCAATGGCAAGAAAGTGAGTTGAATTGGCTTAATCAACCCGGATTAGGTGAAATAGTTACTACGGTTGAATTAACGCAAAGTGGTTGGCTTGAAGTAGACATTACTGACTTTATTAACCAACGCAGTGATGAAAATGTAACACTTGTTTTAGGTGCCTCGAATAAAAACTTAATCAAGTTATCGTCAAAAGAAAGTAGTTTCAGCCCGCAATTAACGGTTAATTACCAGTAGCAATAAACTGGTTATTATTAACTATTAAGCAAGCCCTTGGCTGCACAGGCTAAGGGCTTTTTCTATTATGTTTCGACAAAGCTCCTTTCTAATTATTTATAGCTAGTTTCAAAAAATAGCTGCCTACCAGTACTCTTCATCTATCCCCATCATCAATAATTAAATATTAATCACTGCTAGAAAATCTAGTTCATCCCCTTCGTTCTTTTAAGCTAAAATGAATGTAAGAATTCAATAAAAGCATTGATTGAATTCAAGGCTGGAGTAACTGTGAATAACTTGCCAAGGTGAATAATATTTATACAGTGTAACTTGTTAACTCTTTATACAATTTTCAATTGTTAGAAAGTTGACAGAATAGCGCTAACTTGTGCGGCACTATGGTTGTAAGAGAATGTAATATTACTAAGCATTCCATAACAATAAAGATGAAAGACGTTAAACATCGCCGCTTTTATCACTATAAAATAATATCAACAATGGGTATCACAGCATGAGTCATAATATTGTCAATCCGGTAACACCAGAGGATTATCGTTATTTAGCTAAAAAACGCTTACCAAGATTTTTATTTGAATACATCGACGGCGGTGCAAATAATCAAGATACGCTGCGTGCCAATACTAACGACTTTACTAAATATCACCTTAAACAGCATGTCATGCGCGATGTGAGCAACATCGACACCAGTACCCGTTTATTAGGCCAACAAGCGTCAATGCCGTTGGCATTAGCGCCAGTAGGTATGGCTGGGATGATGGCAAGGCGTGGCGAAGTTTTAGGTGCCAAAGCGGCTAAAACTGCCGGTGTTCCTTTTACTGCATCTACCGTAGGAATATGTCCGGTTGATGAAATTCAAGCAGCGACCAATTCACCTTTTTGGTTTCAGCTTTATATGTTGCGTGACCGCGATATTATTCTCGACTTATTAAAGCGCGCAGAAGCTGCTGGCTGTACTACTTTAGTTTTTACTGTTGATTTAGCCGTAGCAGGAATGCGTCATTCAGATACCCGTAATGGTATGTTATCAAACCGTTTTAGTGGTCAAATAGCGAAAGTTCAGCAAATAGTTACTCGTCCGCGTTGGGTTGCTGATGTGGCATTAAGAGGGCAGCCGCTAATTTTTGGTAACTTAAAAGATGTTGTGCCTAATCCCAATGATCTTAATGCTTATAAACAATTTATTGATGATCAATTTGATCCTACGGTAACTTGGCAAGATATTGCTTGGTTACGTTCGGTATGGAAAGGCAAATTGATGATTAAAGGCGTAATGGAAGTTGATGATGCCAAAGCGGCTGTAGATGCCGGTGCTGACGCGGTATTAGTTTCTAATCATGGTGGGCGTCAGCTCGACAGCGTTGCTTCTACAATTTCTAAACTACCCGATATTGCCAGTGCCGTTGGCGGACAAACAGAAGTGTATATGGACGGTGGAATAAGAAGCGGTGTTGATGTGGTTAAAGCCGTAGCGCTCGGTGCGAACGGCGTACTTATTGGTCGTCCGTGGATCAACGCTTTAGCTGCACGCGGTGAGTCTGGCTTAAATGACCAGTTAGCTATTTTTCAAAAAGAAATAGAAGTGAGCATGGCGCTAATGGGCGTTAATAAAATTGCCGATATTAACCGTGATTTAATTGAGTACTAAAGCTGTAAGTAGCTAGCCATAAGCAGTAAGTGATAAGCTGTAAGAAGTAAGCTGCAAGTAATAAGCTGTAAGTGATAAGCAGTAAGTAGTAAGTAATAAGTAGTAAGTAGTAAGTAGTAAGTTATCATTGTCTGGCAGTGCCGTTCAAAAATAAGAAAGCCTTAGTTATTTCACTAAGGCTTTTTATTATCTAAAGCGTTCACATGGCATGAAAAGTAGACTTTTTCTTGAACAAAAGCTCGCCTTTAATATTTTCAAAAACAAAGTCAAACTCGGTCATGCTCTTTTTAAAGCCCTTGGGTGATTGCACCGTTACATTTATTAAGGCGCTGCTATTTGGTTCAACCTTAAGGCTGGTACTAGCTCTGGGCGATAATTTTAGCTGTAATTGCTGAGCTAAATTAGATGTTCTTTGCGCTGGTGATGCTTCTGCATTGGCCAGTTTTATCTTTACCAGTTCAGAACTTTTGCTCTTATTAAATAACTTAATTTGAAAGTAGTTTTCAATATTGCCTTCATTAGTCTCACGATATAAAGCCTGACGGTCTTTAGTAATAGAAACTTCAAATATACTCCGGCTGTCAAACCAAAAATAAAAGGCCGACACAATAGCTAACATCACTATAGCGTAGGAAACACTGGTTGATTTTTTATCGCTAACTTGGCTCTCGCTAGTGTATTTTATCAAACCTTTTTTATACGAAAACTTCTCCATAGTTTGATCGCAAGCGTCAATGCACAAACCGCAGCTTATGCATTCGTACTGCAGGCCGTTACGAATATCTATGCCCACCGGACACACTTGCACACATAACTTACAGTCAACACAATCGCCAAGAGCGTTTTCTCTGTTGTCTGTGGTTGCGCCAATTTTTCGTGGTCCTCGGTTTTCACCGCGCTGGTTATCGTAGCTAATAATTTTACTGTTTTTATTAAACATTACCGATTGAAAGCGAGCATACGGGCACATATGTTCACACATTTTTTCACGAATCCAGCCGGCATTTACATAGGTACAGCCACAGAAAAAAACGATCCACCACATCACTAAAGAGGTTAATTCACCGGTAACTAAATTGAGATAAATCTCGTGGGCTGGAATGAAGTAAGACATAAAAACCGTTGCGGTAATTAACGAAATTATTAGCCAGATAAAATGCTTAGCTAATTTTAAGCGTATTTTTTTAAAGGAGGTTGGCGCTTTATTTAATTGCATGCGTTGTTGTCGGTTGCCTTCAACGCGATGCTCAACCCAGACAAACAGTAATGTCCAAATAGTTTGTGGGCATACATAGCCACACCATACTCGTCCGTATTTGCTGGAAAGGTAAAATAAGCCAAAGGCAGAAAATAACAATAACAAGGCTAGAATCATCAAATCTTGGGGGTAAAAAGCCAAAGCAAAAAAATTAATTTTCTGCGTGCCAACATCAAATAATATTGCTTGTTCGCCTTGGTATTGCATAAAGGGAATAGCGATAAATAGTAAACTTAATATCCAACCGAGCTTGCGCCTAATGGCTTGAAAGTAACCTTTTTGCTCTTTTACATAAATATGACCGTCGACGCGGCTATCAATATTTTTTGTTTGAAAAATAACGTTATTATCAGATAAATGTGGAGAGTTCATGGGCTGAAGCCTTATTGATGAGGCAATAATTACTGGCAGCTTCATCATTTATTAGCCTTGTTATGCTGTAATTCAGCACACTTTGGCGAGGAATTTTATGGCTACTATTTTATAAAACTCAGCCTTGCCCAGACAGTGACAAAAAAATAATTTACAATGGGTACAGTTGTTTGGTTGGAGGTTGAAATGTCGGACTGTATTTTTCAAGGCGTGGTAGATTTTATTGAAGCTAAAATTAACCAAAAATTATGGCTATATGGTGAAAAAATTCCGTCAATTAGAACCTTAGTTAAAGAACATCAAGTTTCTAAAAATACCGTGATCAGAGCGTTAACAGAGCTTGAGCAAAAAGGCTTAATTTCAGCAAAAGCCAAAGTGGGTTTTTTTGTTAGTTTTCAAGAAAAAAACAACTTGCTCCCAAACCAGTTATATCCCGACTTTAACCCAACTAAAGTTGCTGTGCCTTTTTTGTTTTACGACATTATGTATCGTAGTGCAGCATTTGATATTTTACCTAAAAGCTCTACTGAACAAGCCTCTAAACACTTACTTGAGCTTAATCGCCACCTTGGTCGAGCACTGAAAGAGTCAATGCATGAAAAATCAATGTATTACGACTCTCCGTTAGGGTCAAAAGCGTTAAGGTTTCAAATATCTGAGCGTTATCGAAACCGCGCTCTTAAACTTAATGCTGATGATTTATGTATAACTTCAGGCTGCCAGCATGCGCTATTTTTAGCGTTATTAGTCACCTGTGAACCCGGTGATAATGTTGCGGTAGAAAGCCCTGCTTTTTATGGTGTGGTGCAATTATTAGAGCAACTTAACCTTAATATTATTGAAATTTCAGCATCACCCACCACCGGACTTGATGTTAATGAATTAGCCAACGCTATTGAACAATGGCCAATAAAAGCCTGCATTGTTACACCTAGTTTTGCTACTCCTTCAGGTGCGCTTATGCCTGATGAAAATAAACAAACGCTGGTCGCTTTAGCTAATGAGTATGACTTCGCTATTATTGAAGACGACATTTATGGCGAGTTGTCTTTTAAAGAGCCAGTAGCACCGCTAAAGTGTTTAGACCGTGAAAGTAGAGTGATTTTATGCAGTTCTTTTTCTAAGTCGTTGTCACGAGATTTACGCATTGGCTGGATCGCCGCAGGACGTTGGCAACAAGCGGTGGTGCGCTTAAAATTAACTAGCCAGCTCGCCAGTAGCCAAACTCAGCAGCAAGGCCTTACCAGCTTTATAAGCAGTGGCGGCTATCGAAAACATTTAGACTATTTTAAGATAAAATTAGCCCATCAACGTAATCAACTAATTGATGCTATTTTAAAACATTGGCCAGCTACTATTCGTTTTACTGTACCGGAAGGGGGGATTGCTTTGTGGCTTGAACTTGATAAAAACATCGACACAGCTGAACTTTATCTAGAAGCGGTTAAAGCCAATATTGTTATCACGCCGGGCAGTCTTTTTACCTGCTCTGATTATTATCGAAATTTTCTGCGTTTAAGTTTTAATCATCCAACGGTGGGAAAACGCTTACAAGCGATTAAAAAACTAGGTGCGTTACTTAAGCTTAGCTCGGCTAATTAAATTATTCTATAGTGCTTGGTGTTACTAATTTTTTAGTTAATTTTACTTGTACTAGGCAAGCTGTTAACGAGTGATTTTTATTTGAATGATGAAAACACTAAGTAATGATTGGCCAGCACATAGTGAATTAAGTTTTGGCCAGTTTTACTATTTATTTAAACGTTTTGCAATTTCAGCTACAGCTTCACCAAAGGCTTGTGAAGTATGTGTAGTGTGAGCAATAGCACCATGCTCTGGTTTGCGTGATGATAACTGCACAATTGACATTTCTGAACCGTAGCTAATATGTAAGCGTTGATCGAATATGCCGTTAGCTTGAATTGCTTCATATTTATTATTGGTTTGGTACCAGAATGAACGGTAAGAGAAGTCTGCTTGGCCTTTAGAAAGGGCACTTTTTGCAAATAAATCAGCGTTGCCAGCATTCTTACGTATTTTGGCAATGACTTCTTTATCAACAATTTGTTGACCATTGTAGTAACCATTGTTACGAAGCATTTCCGAGAAACGACCTAAATCTCTAAGGGTAGCTGATAAGCCTCCGCTAGCTTGAGCTGTGCTTAGTTCATCAACAATAATGTTTGCGTCATGTTCTGCGCCTAATTTAGACCAAACACGCTCACTAAGTAGTTGAGCCCAAGGCTTGCCAGTTACTTTGCTTATCGCCCAAGCAACGGCTTCTGGTGAACCATTTTGATAATATAGTGCGCTACCTGGCTCTCCGTTAGGTATTGATTTACCTAAAAATTCATATATACCATGAATTTTTGGACCTTTAGAATTAAGTAAACCAACTGCCGCAAAAAAATCTACCGCTGGGTTTAATCCTCCTTCATAGGTAACTGGCACTTCCATATTTAAATTTTGTTGTACTGTTGCATCACCTAAAGCGGTGCCTGCTAATTCAGATACATAAAATGAAAGTTGTTTGCTTAAATCTAATTTACCTTCATGAGCTAACATTTCCGCTAAAAGGCCAGTAAAAGATTTAGTAACAGAAGCTACTGAATGCGCTTTGTTTTGTTCAAAACCGTCACGGTATTTTTCATAAACAATTTTACCTTGGTGTATAACTAAGAAACCGTCAACATTCCAGTTTTTAAGCGCTTCAGCTAATGTTGTTTTTTGTTCATTTTCATTAAAAGTAATATTGTCTAAGTTTATGCCTTCTTTTTTCTGTAAAACATTAACTTGTTCATGGCCGCGACTGATGGTTGCCATTGGGAACATTAAGTTTGAATTTTGTAAAGCCCAACGAACCTGCGGATAAGCAAGCCAATTCGCTTTACTTACTCGTGCTTCTGGCGCTGGTGGAAAACCCTGCATAAGTTCATTAAATTCTATTGCCGAAGCAGTTATTGAAAATGTTAAAGGTAAAGCACACAATAATTTAAGATGTAATTTCATAGCATATAACTCTTATTTGATTTTACAGATATATTTTATGTGTATGACAGCTGATGTTTATACACAGTTTTTTCTGCATTATTTGATGATCACTTATTTTATCCATAACTTATTAATAGGTTTTTACAGAAGATAGCCAGTAAACGAAATTTGTTAAGATAATGTTGATCTAGCAAACAAAACTTAAGTTTCCTAGGTCAGGTTACAATGCGTTACTGTGGGCCAAAATTAGTTACGCTGAACCGCAATAAATTACGGTCAATAAAAAGGGAAACTGACGTTTCCCTTTATTTTTATTTAATCAATAAGCTAATGTTATTCAAAGTGGTAACTAGCTCTGATACCGAATGTACGCGGCGTACCCATAACACAACGTACTAAAGTGCCACCGTTAGATTCTGTTTTAAACTGCTCACCAAATGGTTGGTTAAATCTGTTAAGGCAGTATGTTTGGTCCATAACATTTTCAACATAAAGCTGAACATTCCAAGTTTCGTCATTTTCGATCAATCCGAATCTGATATTCGTTAACGCGTGAGCATCTTGAATGTCTTGTGGATTGTTGTTGGTCGTAGCACCAATATTAGTATCATCTACCCAGTTTGATTCCACGCGTGCATACCAATCTAAATTAGTATTTGGAATACTATCGGCATATTCAGCAAATAAACTGATTTGATTTTTTGGTGAGCGTCTATTTGGCGCGCCAGTTAAATCTTGAGTGCCTTCTAAACCTGGTAAATTGGTAGCACCTTTATAATCAAGAAATTCTGAGTCTAAATAGGCATATGAAGCTCTTAACGTTATTTCATCAGTTGGATATAAATTTGCTTCTAACTCCAAACCTTGCTGTCTAAGTTCACCAACGTTACTGGTTAGAAATTCTAAACCTTTAAAAGAGCGATCTTGAAAGTTGTCAATATCGGTTCTAAATAAGGTCGCATTAGCTGTCATCGAACCATCTAATAAGGTCGATTTAACCCCTAATTCATAGTTAGTTACTTCTTCAGACTCAAGTATTCTTTGGTCTGCAGTTAAGCCTCCACCTGTCATTACCGAGTTAAAGCCACCAGCTTTAAAACCAGTTGATGCGGTCGCAAATACCATTAAGTCGCTATCAACCTGATATTTAGTATTTAATAACCATGTAACTTGAGAATCAGTGAAATTTAACTGATGATCTTCAGCGCCGGCAAGAAAAGAACCTGCAATGGCATTTGTTGGCGCAACTACCATAGTGGCATCTTTATCATCATCGCTATAGCGAATACCACCCGTGATATCTAGCTTATCAGTGACATGCCAAGTACCTTGGTAGTAAGCGGCTAACGAAGTTGTGCTTTGATCAAAATCGGCAGGTGTCGCATTTTGCTGAGGCATAGCTAGGCAGGCAGCTGTTGTTGCATCAATAACGGCTTGTGGTTTACCTGCTAACTTCACTCTTACCGCGATTGGACAAAAAGCAGTACCTAAATTAAAGGTTTGAGCTATAGAGTAGTCTTCTTGGTAGTAATAAACACCGGCAACATAATCGTAGGTATCACTTAATGGTGAAATAAGCTGAACTTCTTGGCTGATAGATGTGCTGGCATAGTCAGATTCTCTAGCTAAAAGGTCAAGTGGTATACGAACTACGCCATCTTCTAGAGAGTGGTTGTCCCATTCACGATAAGAACTGGTTGACTTAATACTATAATCACCAAAAACATTATCCCAATTAAGCTCTAGAGCTGTGCCCCATTGCTTACTTACCATAGTGTCGTTGTGAATTTGGTTAATGATGTAATCTTCGCCGTCTTCTGCTTCAGGTAATGCACCAAATGCATTTAATATTGCGATACGTTCAGGAGTAACTGAATTCGGGTCAAGCTCAATTGGAAGACCTGTACCATTCATTTTCTGATAATCAAATCTTAATAGCGCGTTGAAATCAGCAGAAGGTTCATACAAAAATGAAGCGCGCGCTAAAGTACTGTCTTTTTCGCCTACTTTATCATTGCCATCAAATAGGTTTTCACCATAACCGTCATCAGTGCTGTAATTAAAATTAAATCGCGCAGCAATTTCATCTGTTAAGTTAGAGTTTGCAGTAATAGATGTATCTAAAGCGCCATAGTTACCGATACCTGCAGATACGTCGATAAATTGATTATCAAGCTCTGGTGCTTTGGTACGAATGCTAACAGCACCCATAGAGGCATTACGACCAAATAATGTGCCTTGTGGGCCACGTAATACTTCTACCATTTCTATATCACTTAAAGTACCTAATAAGGCGCCAGGACGAGCCATATATACGCCGTCAATATAGGTGGCTACACTTGGTTCTAATGCAGCGTTAGCAACAGTACCTACACCTCGAATACCTATAGTTTGGCTTGACTGCATACTTGATTTAGAAACAAATAGGTTAGGTGTAAAGGTACCTAAATCTTCAATTTCCTCAATACCTGATTTAACAATTTCTTCGCCGGTATAGGCCATTACTGAAATAGGTACTTCCTGAATAGATTGCACACGTTTGGTAGACATTACTGAAATGACTTCTATTTTAGAGTCTTCATCTTTTTTATTATCGTTACTTTCTTGCGCCATCGCAGCTTGTTGGCTAAATGATAAAAGCAAACCTAAAGCAATGGTCGATTTATTGAATTTTTTTGTCATATTAAATATCCCCAAAATTAAGCAATCAGTTTTTATTATATTTTTTCTGATTTGTGATGAAATAAAAGTGCAATTACTTTCTAAAATAGAAAATGAATTGCTAGCTAATATTAGTAAACTGTACAAGTTTTACTAGTAAATGCAAAATTAAGATGTCAAGTTGTTAACAATTGTGAATAAAGGCAGCTCGGGTTTGCTTTTGTGGCTTATTGCAATAGAGATAAAAAAACGTAAATTAGCGATTGAATTATTTTTTTAAAATAATTGCTTTATTGTTGGTTTTTATAATTTATTTGTGAGGGGTTTGTTGTAGTTTGTTGTTTTTATTTGATTTATGTTTTTTTGTTACTGTTTTATTTATTAGGCGTTAATCGCTATGAATCTTATTGTTTCTCTTTAATTACTTTATCGCAGAGAGCAGTTGGCGGGGTAAAGTAACCAACCTTGTTATTACAAAATAAATACATTTCTTTGGTGTTTTTTTCTGGTATTTACATACATTTTGCGAATATTTTGTTTAAACAAAGTTTTTATATGGCTACTAAATGGTATGGTAAAATTGCGTTTTAAGCTTGTTTTTTGATTATTTATAAAATTTTTATTTTTCTAGGGAACTTAATCAATAAAGCACGCTCTTACCATACGAGAGCTTTATTTCCCTTAGTGTTTCATGTTTTTAACGTTTATCTATTTCAGATAAACGTTTTTTTTTGCCTGCTTTTCTACATTCATTACTAAATTCATTTTTAAAGTCTCTGCTAAATTTAATACTATTGAGGAGTATGATGACTTAGCCGATTTAATATAGTCGTGAAATTACTGAGAATAGTATGATTAACTTGAATATGAACTTTGCCAAACGTGTCGTGCTAGAAACTGAAAAAATTGACTGGCAGCAAAGCCCGAAAGCAGGTGTTTGGCGTAAGCCTTTAGCACGAGAGCTGGCAGAACAAGGTCACGCAACCAGCATTGTTAAATATGATGCTGGTGCTAGTTTCTCCACTCATCTACATCCACAAGGCGAAGAAATATTGGTTCTTGACGGCATTTTTTCGGATGAAAATGGTGATTATCCAAAAGGTAGTTATCTTCGAAATCCTGATGGCACTGAACATGCGCCTTATAGTAACCAAGGCTGTATTATTTTAGTGAAGTTACACCAATTCCAATTAGGCGATAATGAACAAGTTCATATTGATACTCATAATGCTAAGTGGTTGCCTGGTCACGGGGGCTTGAAAGTTTTGCCACTGCATAGTTTCAATACAGAAAGTACCGCTTTAGTTTTTTGGCCTGCTGGTGAAAAATTTAATCCTCATACTCATATGGGCGGCGAAGAAATTTATGTGATCAGTGGTGAATTTATTGATGAATTTGGCCGATACCCACAAGGGAGTTGGATTCGTAACCCACACATGAGCAAACATCATCCCTATGTAGAGCAAGATACTTTAATTTGGGTAAAAGTAGGACATTTACCATTAACAGAATAAAAATGATTATTAATTTTTTTATTCTCGTTATTTAACCTCGAAAATGTTCAAAAAATCACCTTGAATTTTTATTTTTAAAGCGCGGCTTTTGTTAATTTAATCAATAATTAATCTTATATATATTTATATTGTTATAAGTTTGAGGTTACTTGGTAAACCTTTAAAATTGGTGGCTTTCTCTTGTTGGCTTATAAGAAAATCTAAATCAAACGCTGGTTAATTTCTGTTTTGTCGACTAACTTTTATGGCATGTGAAATTTCACTTTTTAATAGATAAAAAAGTTAGGCTAGGGCAGCGTAAAATGACTTCATCGATTATTCCCTTGGTGATTGCTATCAATTATCAAAGCTTTATTTTCAAACAATCCCAAGTTGTGTCCTTCTCTTTAAATAACTTAGCTTTAGCAGCTATTTCTAAAACTCATTCATACATAAATATCGTCATTACCAGCGCTCTATGTTGGTATGCTTTTTTGCGGTAAACCCAAGACAGTAATCAAGGATATATTATTATGGCACAACCACTATTCAAGCTAATATTGGCGTTCATAGCCCGTTTTCGCTTTCAACACCTTATTGCGATCTCTCTTCTTACTTTAGGTTTAAGCGGCTGTGGTGGAAATGATGATCCACCAGCACCTATGCCACCTCCTTCAACATTTACTGTTGGTGGTGCGGTTACTGGTTTAACTGGTAGTGGCTTGATGCTACAAAATAACGCGGGTGACGATCTTGCGATAACAGCTGATGGGAATTTTACTTTTGCCACCGAAATAAGCACAGGTAATGCTTATGCAGTGACGGTAAGTGCCCAACCAACTGCGCCTGCGCAAACTTGTACCGTAAGCTCTGGCACTGGCAATATAGCTGGTGCGGCGGTATCTGATGTTGCGGTAACTTGTGTTACTGACACCTTTGCTGTTGGTGGCTCTGTAACGGGGCTTTCGGGTTCAGGTTTAATGTTACAAAATAATGCGGGTGACGATCTTGCGATAACAGCAGATGGTAACTTTACCTTTGCTACAGAGGTGATTGATGGTGGCGCCTATGCGGTGACGGTAAGTACCCAGCCAACGTCTCCGGCACAAACATGTACACTAACATCAGCAGCAGGAACTATTGCAAGTGCTGCGGTAACTGATGTTGCGGTAACTTGTGTTACTGATACTTTAAGTTTAAGTGGCGCTGCAGTTGATGGCCCTGTGGCCAATGCTGATGTTGCAATTTATCGTCTTGATACTTCAGCTCCTAATTTACAAGGTTTATTACTTGATGAGGGCATAACCGATGCACAAGCACAATTCTCAGGTTTAGATATTCCCGTAGATGAAACCGGCCCCTTCTTAATCGTAGTGACTGCCAATGAAACTACCGTCGACCTTAATACTGGTGAAGCGCCAATTATTTCTGAACTGGTAACTATTCTAACTGCAGATGGTATTAGCGAACCTGTTTATGCAACGCCGCTTACCACCATGGCGGTTGATTTAACTGTAGCTAAAGAAGATGATGCGGGGGCTTTTACCGAGCAAGATTTTCTTGATGGTTTAGATGAAAGTGCTAGCCAAGTTGTTTCTGCACTTGGATTTGGGATGTCAGATGATATTGATATATTTTCAACACCGCCTTTAGTCACCGACACTTCAGATACCACTGAAGAATTATCCGATATTGCCGATTATCGTACGGCTATTTCAGGTATGGCTGCGGTAATTTTCGAAATTGAACAAAATGATGAGAGTGGTTCGTCTGTTGATGACGTACTAGCGGGTCTGGCTGATGATTTAAGTGATGGTGAAATTGATGGTACCAACAGTGAAGATGAAACTGTGGATGCCTACGAAGGCGATGATGCTGGCGTTATTGTTGAAACTGACCCTGCTAATTTAACTATACCTGGAACTGATAAAACGGTAAGTGATACTGAAGATTTATTAAGTGAGGAAACTAGTGAAACCGGTACAGCTACCGATACTAGCGAATTAAGTGACGGCACCATTGATAGTGATGCGCAAGCAGCCAGTGTCAATATTGATCGTGATGACGATGGCGTATTAAATTCAGAAGACGCTTTCCCAGATGATCCTAACGAAAGTATGGATAGCGATGCTGATGGCATAGGTGATAATGCCGATCCTGATGATGATAATGACGGTGTAAATGATGCCAATGATGACTTCCCGATGGATGCTACTGAAACCGTAGATTCAGACGAAGATGGTATCGGTAATAATGCCGATCCTGATGACGATAACGATAGTGTGTTAGATGGCGATGATGACTTTCCGTTAGATGCGTTAAAAAGTAATGCTACTGATGTTGATAATGACGGTTGGCCAACCGATCAAGATGCCGATGATACTAATGCCAATAACCCAGGTGTTGCCTTTATCGATACTGATGGTGATGGCGTAGGTAATACTACCGATACCGATGACGATAACGATGGTGTTCCAGACAGTGAAGATGCACTGCCAACTGATGCTAGCGAAAGTTCAGACAGTGACGGTGATGGCATTGGTGATAACAAAGATGATGATATTGACGGTGACGGCGTAGCTAATAATACCGGCGGCGATGATGTGATTAATGGTTCTGATAATTTAGCCGTTGATGGCGATGCATTTCCTTATGACAGCTCAGAAAGTTCAGACTTAGATGGTGATGGTATTGGTGATAATGCCGATGCCGATGCTGATGGTGATGGCTTAGCTGATGTAGATGATCCTGATCCAACCAATAAAGATACTGACGGTGATGGCGTTAAAGATGGCTCTGATGCCTTCCCATCAGATCCTAGTGAAGTATTAGATACCGATGATGATGGTGTTGGTAATCTTGGGGATAATTGTCCTGCTATGGCTAATCAAAATCAGCTTGATACTGACCAAGATGAGCTCGGTAACGCATGTGACCCCGATGATGATAACGACGGAGTACTTGATGGCGAAGATGACTTCCCATTAGATCCTAATGCTTCGGTGTCTACCGATGCAGATGGTGATGGCTGGCCTGTAGGGCAAGACAGCGATGATGCTGATGCCAATGTGCCAGATATTGCTTATGTTGATACCGATGGTGATGGCGCTGCCGATGAGGGAGGTTTAGCTCCTGATGGCGATGATGATAATGACGGCGTTGATGATGGCAATGATGCCTTTCCATTAGATAGCACCGAATCCAGCGATGCCGACCAAGATGGCACAGGTGATGTTGCTGATACTGATGATGATAATGATGATGTTGCTGATGTCGACGATGCCTTTCCATTTAATGCCTTAGAAAGTACAGATACTGATATGGATGGTACCGGTGATAACAGTGATAACTGTCCGCAAATTGCTGGCCCACAAACTAATAGTGATAATGACGACTTAGGCGATGTTTGTGACACCGATGATGATAACGATGACGTTGCTGACGCTGACGATGCTTTTCCGCTTAATCCTGAAGAATCAATGGATACTGACGGAGATGGAATTGGTAATAACGAAGACACTGATGATGACGGTGATACGTTAACTGATGCTGAAGAAGCTGAATTAGGCACCAACAGCTTATTAAGTGATACCGACGGCGACTCAATTAACGATGCTGCAGATAACTGTAAACTGATCAGCAATGTTGACCAAAGTGATGCGGACGCTGATGGTGTTGGTAATGTTTGTGATGACCCTGCTGATGTTGCTGGTTTTTATCTTTTAGATATTTCAGTGACCAGTGCAACTCGTGAAGTGTTTGATGATAAATTTGAGAATGAAGCTGATAACGAATGTGACAACCTCCAAGGTGATGTTGCCGCTGAACTTGCCTTAATCAAGCAAAACGGCGCTGAAATTAAGTTACTGTTTGCTGCTGACGATTTCTCTATTGAAGACGGTGATTTCGGCACAATCACAACATTTGGTCAAATAAACCTTGCAGGGGAAGAAATTGATCAAGGTCCAGATGGCACCACTACTTTTGAGTTTAGTTTCGATGCGAGTTTCGATTTAGACCCAACAACAGGTATGTTAATTGGTGAAGCAAATGACTTTGTCATCATTGAATCAGGCAATGAAGTGGTGGTTGAATGCTCTGCCGTACTCGATGTTACATTAACGCCTATGTTGGCTGGTAGTCCAGCTCCGGTGTTAGACAGTACCGGTACTGATGGTGGTTTTGCTAGCTTAGAAGCAGAGCAAATGTGGGATCAAACCCGACATGCTAATGTATTTGAATTTAAATACGACATTTTCAATGATACTGGTGCAACAGTAGGTATTTGGGATGGCGATGCATTGCAGTGGGATGAGTTTAATGACGATGAGCTGAGGTTTAATTTAGGCAGTACTGGCTGGAGCTCTCCGCTATCAGCTCCTGTGATTGAAGCTGTTGCTGAAATGCCAAATATGGTAGATGTGGTTGATGTCGATAGTGAAGGTGTTGAACTTAGACGTTCTCGCGTTGAAGGATATAGTTTTGTTATTACTGATAAGCCTATGGCGTGGTTAGTTGAAGAAGACTGGTTAGATGAAGGGGCTATTGACCCAGAAGCAGCATTTGTCAGTACTGACGCTAAAGCCTTAGCCATGATGATCACTAATCAAAATGCCGTTTATGAAGTTTGGTGCCCAACGGACGATTTCTGGAATACCGGTTTAACCTGTGTAAATTGGTCACCATCAGAGTGGGCTTTACCCATCAATGATAACCCGCCAGTATTGGCTACGAGCTTATCAGATAAAATATTTGCTGATGGCTCAACACTGGATGAATTCCATAAAGGAACACCAGTTGCCAGAGCAAGTGATGGCCGGAGTGTTTGGGCTCTATTTACCGGTACTGATAGCTCAGGTGCAGAAGGTAGTAGCGGTAAGGTTGATTATTATTTAGTGGGAGGGGGAATAGAACAAGTATTAGACTTTAATCAAGAAGCAGTAACTAGCACTTGGGAAATCATAGATCCTCTAGCCAACGACAGTGACTTATTATTGGTCTTTGAATTGCCTGAGTTTATTAAGGGGCATTTTCATCATAAC
This sequence comes from uncultured Alteromonadaceae bacterium, assembly GCA_947501935.1. GTDB lineage: Bacteria > Pseudomonadota > Gammaproteobacteria > Enterobacterales > Alteromonadaceae > CANMXU01. The sequence continues at coordinate 226,985 of CANMXU010000005.1, read as the reverse complement.
TTTGATACAGAGTTGTTATTTTTAGCTGTAGTGCCAGACCCTTCTGATGATGTAGGTTATGTACGTATAGGTGAAATTACACCTGCAGGACACTCATTTATTGAAACCGGCTTAAATGTTCCAGCATTAGATGAGGCCAAAGCGAACTTTACTTATAGCTTGCCACCAGTGGTTGATAATGACGGTGACGGGACTAAAAATGAAGACGATGCTTTCCCTGATGACCCTAGTGAACAACATAACCATGATGGTGATGACTTAGGTGACAACGCCGATCCTGATGATGATAATGACGGCACCGATGATGATCAGGATGCCTTCCCATTTGATGATACTGAGCAATTTGATTCTGACTTTGATGGTGTCGGCGATAACAGCGATGCGTTCCCATTTGATGACACCGAGCAGTACAACAATGATGGTGATGACTTAGGTGATAATGCTGACCCTGATGATGATAACGATGGCGTTTTAGATGAAGATGACCTTGACCCGTTTGACCCAAATATTGGTGCAGTTAAAGACCTTGATGGTGACGGAGTTGCCGATAAAGACGATAACTGCATAGCCATTGTTAATGAATTACAAGAAGATGCAGATCAAAATGGTTTAGGCGATGCTTGTGACATGGTCGTGCCAGATATTAGTGGCTTGTATTTCACTACTTTTACTGCCGGCCCAAACAGCGTCTTACTTAACGACGCAGGTGATGATTGTGAAGCAGATACCGATGAAGCTTTCTTACTAGAATTTCATATGGAAGGTAACCAACTGTTTGCTAAAGAGCCTGAAGACGATGAAGACGACGGCGTATTTGGTGTGATGTTAGCTGATGGCAGCTTCAGCTTAAAAAGTAGCTCTGATACCTTTATTGTTGAAAATGCCAGTTTTGATGAACAAGCGGGTAGCTTCAGTTTTACCTTTGCTGAGTCTGAAAGTAATGATGATGGCACGGTAACTTGCGAGGCTGATGGTACCGTCGCTGGTATGGGTGCCGCAGCCGTTACTGAAGAGACGGTATTAGCAACAGGCGTTAGTTGGTTTGAAAGTGACTCATTTGACTCTAATGGTGATGGTGAAAATGATGAAATGGAATTTGAATTTGGCACCTTGACTGATGGCGCTCCAGAAGTAATTAATATTTGGGATTTTGAAACAGCGAATGACTGGGTCGATATTTCTTCTGAAGAGCTGGGTAACCAAATGTTTCTAACCTCAACTGGAGTTGTTACCGCGGATGATTTATTTATGGTGACTGGCTATGTCAGCGCAGGTGAGGTCGCTATTATTCAACCGACCAGTGATGGCTCTGCCGTTGCTGCGCAAATAGAGCACCTTGAACTTAAAAAGTTTGATCTTGCCGGCCTTACCGTGGTTGATTGGTTAGATGATGATTGGCTAATAGGCTTTGATGAAAGTGAAGTCTTTAGTACCGGTGCCGAACTTTATGTCGCTACTATTACTACACAAGTTAATAGCTATAACTTCTGGTGTGATGATGACTTTGACGACTGGTTTGATGCCAACCTCATTTGTGACAACATCTTACCTATTACATGGCAAGAAACTGAACTTAACTCTGGTAACTGGGATCCCGTACCTGCAACAACACTTGATGAGGTGGTCAATACCGCCGATTCATTAGCTAATAACCCTGTAGGTGGCATTTGGGTAGGCAGTGGTTTTAACTCTGCTGGAGGTTTTGATATTCAGGGGTATTTACTGTCTGACGATGGCACAATAGCTGGTGCTAATCTTGAAGTGGTGTTCCTGAAAAATCATCATAACGGCACGCCAATGGTAGAAGTTGGTAAAGGAAGTGTATCAGAAACAACTATAGGTAGTATTGATGTGGTTGAGTTTACCGTTCCGGATGATATTGTCATGCTCGTCGATGTTGATGAAGACGAGAAGAGCCGTTTCATCTTTGTTGAAAGTGATTTGGAAGGCAGCCCTTATGTGCGCCAAGGGGATAAATCAGTAACGGGTAGCAGCTTCCAAGAAAAACTCTTTAACAGTGTTGCCAAAGACGATATCGTCAACAACTTTGACCCCGTACTCCCCACGCCTAGTACTCCTACTGTAGTGAACAAAGTGGCTAATGGTGACTTTGAAGACAGTGATTATAGTGCTTGGACAGACGGTAATGGTGCTGGTAGTTATACCAGCTACGGTCATGAATTTGTAACGTCTACAGAAACTGATCCTCATGAAGGCAACAGCATGGGGAAAACTAAAGCATCATTTACTTCGGCATTAACCCAAGTCTTTAATTTAGACGCGAATACAGAATATACCGTTTCTATTTTCTCTAAATTTAGCGTTGATATAACTCAAAGTCCCAAAGTCGTAATCAAAGCGGTGCAGGGGGATAATGATAATACTACTGATATTGAGTTAGCAAAAATTGATATTGTTAGAGGAACAACATGGACAGAAACAACTTTCACTATTAATACTGCTGATCTTACCGCTGATGATTTTGGTAATGGTGATTTCTTTATAACTTTCTGGCAAGGAGAGGCTATTCCTGCTGATTTTTACCTTGATAGCGTAGTGATAAGCGAAACAATGCCTTAAGTTTTAGTAAGCCTTTATTTGTATTTAGCACTCATGGGGTTATATACGCTCAAGAATGCAAAACATAAAAGGGTGAAATAAATCAGATATTAGTTTAATTAATGAAAAACAAGTAACGACTTTGTCGCTACTTGTTTTTTTATGCCATTAATAAACAGTCGCTAATATATGTAAAGTTAAGTAAAACTTATTGGTGAATATAAATGAAAGTTATTAGTATGGTAATGAGTGATTACTTTTAAACATAGCTACTAAGTGACTTTAATTAAATGAAACAAAATAACTGATGCACTTACCTAAATGCCTTGCTGTGCTAGCTTTAATTGTTGTGTTAACAGCTTGTAGTATGAAAACTGATAAAAGTGCCCAGCTACCTGAGCTTAATAACGCTTTTATTCATTCAGGAAGTGCTGACTTACAAAGGAATTGGTGGCAAAGCTTCAGCGACTCACAATTAAACAACTTAGTTAATCAGGGACTTGAAAATAATCAAACCTTAGCGGCTACTTATGCCCGTTTACAAAGTAGTTATTCGCAATTGGGGGTTAGTGAAGCTAAGCAATATCCTAATTTGAATTTAACTGTTAATACCGCGAGTGAGTTTGACCGCTTTGGCGATTTAAGCGGTTCGTCTTTAGGTTTTTCATCATCGTGGGAAATTGACTTATGGGGAAAAATATCTGCACAAGTTGATAAAGCCCATTGGGATGTATTTGCCCAACAAGCCAATTATAAAATTCGTGCGAATAGTGTTGCTGGCGCTGTCAGTGCCGCTTGGTATGGCTGGTTAGCCGAACTGGAAAAACAGCAATTATTTGCTGATCAATATCAAAGAACACAAACCTCACTTACCGTGATAAAACGTCGCTTTGCCTTAGGAAAAAACTCAGTCACTGATGTTTGGCAACAAGAACGTTTGTTAGCATCTATTGAAGCGCAACAAGCGAGAAATGCTGCTCAGCTTGCTATTTATCAACAACGTTTAGCGCAATGGCTCGGTATTAATACTGAAGCTTTGCCCAAACTTATTGCTCAAGCATTACCTCTTTTACCAGCGTTACCTAAAACCGGTTTACCGATTGAACGTTTGCAATATCGCCCAGATATTCAACAAGCTTATGCCCGCTTACAAGCCGCCAATGCTAGCTTAGCTATAGCGATAACAGAAAAATTTCCGCGTTTAACTATAAGAGCTGGTTATTCAACTAGTGAAAACTCTACTTATGATCTGTTCGAAAATTGGAGTGGTAATTTAGCTGCTAACTTAGCGATGCCATTGATTGATATGGGCAGTCGTGAAGCAGGCGTTAAGCAAAAAGAGTTTTTATATGACGCCGCGTATGCTGACTATCGACAAACTTGGTTAGATGCTATTTATGCAGTTGAAAGAGCGCTTATTTCAGAAAAACAACTTGAGCAAGTGGCTAATAATATTAACGAGCAAATGCGCTTAGCTAAAAAAACTGAACGGCTAACTTCATTGAAATACTTAAACGGTAAATCCACTTATTTAAGCTTATTAAGAGCTCAAGAAACTATTTTGAATTTAGAACGTCAAGCGGTAGACGCGCAGCACACCTTAATTACTAATCGAATAAGTTTATATCGCGAACTATCTCATGCTGACTTTGGCAGTACTAATGGAGGTACTAATGACAGTGTTAACGGCATTGATACTGAACTTAATACTAGTGATAAAAATGATAATGGCCTACCTCAATTATCAGTAATTAAACTTACCGAAAATAATAACTCGTTACCTCCCCATTTACCTGACCTTGAGAATAAATAGCCATGAATTTATCCCCTAAGCATTGTTCTGGAAAACTCAAAACTTGGCTGCCGTGGTTATTAGTGCTGATAAGTTTGCCATTGGCTTTTATTATTTTTGACTCAGGTAAGCAAAGCAGCAAGTGGTTTAGCGATAATTCTGCCAAAACGGCTAAAGCTGCAAAAATGTCGAAGGGCAAAAAACATAAAAAGGCCCGAATGCCGTCGGGGCGTATTGTTAATGTCGCTCCATTATTAAAAACTAATTACCAGCCAAAATGGCAAACTACCGGCTTGGTAAAAGCTGCTGAAGCGGTACGCATTGTTTCAGAAGTTGCCGGTAAAGTTGAAAAAATTAATGAAAAGGCTCACTCAGGTACCCTATTGGCGAAAGGCGATTGGTTAGTTGAATTAGACCAAACCGACTATTTATTAAATTTACGCACTGCCCAAGCGCAACTCGTACAAGCGGAAGCTAATTTTTCGCTGGAATTAGCTAATCAGCAGCTAGCGAAAGAAGAGTTGTCGCTAATCGAGCATCTTGACCAAAGCATTGAAGTCGCACTTGTACTTAGAGAGCCGCAACTTGCATCAGCAAAAGCAAAAGTTGAAACCGCAAAAGTTGCCGTAGAAAAAAGCCAAGTTGCTTTGCAACGTACCCAAGTAAAAATGCCTTTTACTGGAAAAATTGTTAGTCGCAGTGTTGGGCGCGGAAGCCGCGTTGGCCAAAACAGTAACCTCTTCGATATTATCAACGTTGAACGTTTCCATCTTGAGATTAAAATTCCACGTAGTTTCCTACCTCTGCTAGACAGTAACCAACAGGTTGAACTTAGCCAAGATAAGCTTTGGGGCAAAGCACAAGTTCGCTATGCCAACATTTTGTCGGTATTGCCTGAGCTTGATGCACGTGACCGCCAAGTGAAAGTACTACTTGCCATTGACGATCCTTTATCACTACAAATAAAAAATGAACCGTTATTAGCAAAATCAGCACCAGCAATTTTTGTTCATGATTTTTTATCGGTGTCGTTATTAGGTAAAGCTTTAGAGGATGTTTGGGTTATAAATGATAACTGGTTACAGACCGATAAAAGTATTTGGGTGGTTGACGAAAATAACACCTTACAAAAGCGCGCTGTGGAAATTGTTTTTAAAGGTCGAGAAAAAATATATGTGCAAGCCGATTTTCTCGCTGGTGATAGGGCCTTAAATGAAAAGCCAGGCATTGCCAGTATTGGTCTTAGCGTAGCCGTTAAAGGCGATATTAACCGTGTTAACCCTGCGCGCAAGTTACAAGCTAATATTGCAAGTTCAATGAATAAGGCTGATTAAGATGAAATTTAGCCCAATCACTTGGATGATAAAACATGGCATAGCACCTCATTTATTAATGTTGGCCTTGCTATTTGGCGGCATTGTCATGTCGCTAGTTATTCGCAAAGAATACATGCCAGAAACTACTTTAGATCGTATTTCCGTAAAAGTTTATTATCCTGGTTCTTCACCTGCAGAGTTAGAAAGCAGTGTGGTTATGCCTATTGAAAGTGCTTTGTCTGGTTTGCCAGGCATCAGTAAACTCCATACCTATATTCGCTCTGGAAAAGTTGGCATTTATGGAGATTTAGAAGCTGGCGCTAATGCACAGAAAATTTACCAAGACGCCCAACAAGCGGTTAATCGCATTTCCTCTTTTCCTGATGGCATGGAAAACCCCTATGTGAATTTAGATACTCGTATTGTTGATGTTATGGAAATTGTTGTTCATGCCGACATGGACAAATACACGGTTAAAAGGTTAACCGAGCAAATTCGCGGCCGGTTATTGCAATCACCTTATATTTCGCAAGTGAAATTACGCGGTATTCCCTCCGAAGAGATTCATGTTGAAATACCCCAGCATACTCTGCAGGCATACAATTTAAGTTTAGATAAAGTTTCCAGCTTAATTAAACGTGGCGTCTTAGAAAAGTCAGCCGGAAAAATTAAAGCCCAAGGTGGCGATATTTTGGTGTCTGTTGATGAACGCGAATTTTGGGCACAAGAATTAGCTAAAGTACCAGTATATTCGAGTAGTGAAGGTGACCAATTATTATTAGGTGACATCGCCGAAGTGAGTGAAGGTTTTGCTGATGAACGCTTGCTAGTAACTTATAATGGCCAGCTTTCAGCACGCTTAAGTATTTATCGCATGGGTGAGCAAACCCCTAATCAAATTGCTGATGCGGTTGAGCAAATGTGGCCTGAATTACAAGCTCTGTTGCCGCCTAATGCGGGTATGGCTATTGTCGATTCTGACGCGAAAAACTATAAAAAACGCTTAGGTTTATTGCTTAATAATGCCTTTTTAGGCTTGTTATTAGTGCTATGTTTAATGAGTTTGTTCTTACAATTTAAACTCGCTTTTTGGGTAGTTGCAGGTATTCCAAGTGCCTTTCTTGGCGCGATTTTATTTTTGCCAAGCTTTGATGTTTCTATCAACATGGTTTCAATGTTTGGTTTTATTATCGCACTGGGCATAGTCGTTGACGACGCCATTATTGCCGGAGAGAATATTTTCTCGCATATTCAAGACGGCATGAGTTATCACGACGCTGCTATTCAAGGTGCTAAAGAAGTTGCTAAACCGTTAACTTTTGCCATTTTAACTAACATAGTCGCGTTTTTACCTTTGCTACTTTTACCCGGTTTTATGAAATTGCTCTTTGGCGCAATTCCTATTGTGGTGGTGTTATGTTTCTTGGTTTCTTGGGTTGAAGCACTATTTATTTTACCGTCGCATTTAGCCAATATTAAAGAGAAAAAGCCCAACTTTTTTGAGCAGAAATTACAATATTTGCAAAAGCATTGCGATGCGGGTTTGCAGTTTTTTATTCGTCAACATTACATCCCCTTTTTGAAAAAAACCTTAGCTTGGCCAGGGCTTACTTTAGCGCTAGCTTTTATGAGTTTTATGTTAGTTATGTCGTATGCCTATAGCGGGAAAATGGGGTTTAGCTTGTATCCGAAAATGGATGGCCGTTGGGTAAAAGCGAGCTATGAAATTTCAGAATCTACGCCTATAGAGCAAGCCATTGTTCATCGAGAGTCATTAATAGCAACTTCAAAAGCTATGCTAGAAGACAAAGGTATTGGCGATATTTTGGTGAGTACCCGAAGTTACATTAGTGATGTTGGCGTTGAAGTAGCGTTACTTTTAGTTGAAAGTGAAGAACGAGAAGTAAATACCGAGCAAGTGCGTAAGTGGTGGCGAGAACATTCAGAGCACTTACCTCAGCGCGATAAATTAAAGTTCAGTGCCGCTCGGCGTGGCAGTAGCACGGTAAGTGAATCGTCGCTTACTTTAGAGTTAAAGCATAGCGACAGCCAGGTGCTTATGGCAGCTACTCAAGATGCAAGCGAGCTGTTAGCGCTAACCGAAAACGTAGTTGCTACCATTAATGGTATGGAAGACGGTAAACCGCAGTGGAAACTTAAACTTAATGAAAATGGTCGCTCGCTTGGCTTAGACGCATCAGATTTAGCGGCGCAAATGCGCTCAGCCTTGTATGGCGCAAGGGCGCAGCGTCAGCACCGGCTAGGGAATCAAGTGACGACCTTAGTACGATTACCGCAAAATGAGCGTGAAGCGGCAAACGACATTGAAAACTTAATGATCAAAACCGCAACCGGCGGCTATGCGCCACTAGGCTCGGTGGCGACCATTGAAAAAATTCTTGCTCCTGCGCGTATTACCAGACGAAAAGGTCAACGAGTGGAAAAAGTGGGCGCAGAAATTTTACCTGAAGAAGCAATTCCTGCGGTTATTTCAACGGTTAAATCAGACATTATTCCTGAACTTCAAGGGCGCTATCCAGGCTTGAAAGTTGGCTTTGGTGGCGACCAAGAGCAAATAGCCGAAAGTGTTTCGCGGCTTGAATTGGGCACTGGTTTTGCTTTAGCGGCTATTTATATTTTATTGGCGATAGCGTTTCGCAGTTATGGCCAGCCGCTGTTAATTATGGCTATTATTCCCTTTGGCGCAGTGGGCGCTATTTTAGGTCATATGATATTGGGCTTAGGCTTAAGTGTGGTGAGTTTAATGGGCATGTTAGCGTTAGCTGGCGTGGTAGTGAACGACAGCTTAATTTTAATTGAATATGCTAATGGACAACTTGCCCAAGGCGAAAGCCCTTACAAGGCTATTTTGCAAGCTTGCCAACGGCGCTTTAGGCCGATATTACTAACTACTTTAACCACTTTTGGCGGCTTAGCACCTATGGTATTTGAAACTTCACAACAGGCGCAGTTTATTGTACCTATGGCGGTGTCGCTAGGTTTTGGTATTTTATTTACTACAGTGGTGTGTTTATTAGTATTACCGGCTTTATTTATTGTTTTTAATCGAGATAAAAAAGTAACAATAGCGAACGAGCAGCCTTATGGTTGCTCAGCAATTGAAAACTCATAAGACTTATTTTTTAATGCGCCGATATAGGCGCGATTAATTCGTTGATATTGCGCCGGTGGCATTGTTGGGCTACTGGCAATTGATACCCCTGATGAATAGCCATAGAAATACGAACATGCAATGCTTTTCGATAGCGGATTACTAAAGTGATAAATTTGTGCCGGACTAGGATGATATAACGCATCTATACGATCACCTAAAAGCATGTTCACTCCGCGATTAATCGTGCCGCTGCCTTCAATAATTCTCAAATGTGCCTTGGCCTCTTTTAGGGTTGAAACCACTTCAACTCCAGCGGGAATGCCAATAATCATTTTTTTGAACAAATGTGTCGCGCTGAGCATAGGAATAAAATTTTCTTTTTTAAAACACAAGCCCGGCACGGTATAAAACAGTGGTTTTGACAAATAGCTAATGTCGGCCATATCATCATTAAGCGGGTACAATAAATCAATTTTTCCTTTTTTAAGCTCTATTAAAGCGCGCTTTAGTGGCAGTTTAATAAAATCTACGTCTGTATAAATTTTTTTCAAAATGGTATTTAAATATTGAGTTGTGGCGTTATTTTCAAGCGGCTCACCTTGATTGATATGTGGAGGATAATTAACCACACCCACTAAAATTTTCTCAGCCGATGCCTTAGCTGATAAAACTAGCGCTATGGTTAAGGCGAATATCAAGATTAACGTAAGCTTAAAGTTCATAAACTACCACACTAATACCGCCACCAAAGTCACCTAAGCGCCAACCTTCCATTTTAAAGCCGGTAACATCAAATGAGCTCCATTGCTCTTTAGCTATATTTTCATTTAGCGGATTATGCCCTGGGCTGCCATGACAAGTTAAGCAAAATGGTTGAATAGTGATTGGGGTGAAATGTCGATATGCAGCTTTCCCTTGGTAGCTAGCATTTTCATCATATAGATAGTTTTTTTTATTAGCAGCAAGTTTTGCCATTGCCGCCGTTTCCCAGTCATCAGGCTGGTTGAACTGGTTTCTGATCATATCAGCATGACTGGTGAATTTAATTTTTACCCCTAAGCCTTTTTGCGATAATTTATTTGAAAGTTGCAAGGCAAAAATAGCGGGAATAAAGCCTTTAAAATTTAGTTCTTTGTCGTAAATTAGGGTGCGGTTGTCTTCCATCACTTCAATCATAGCCTCGATCAGCTTTTGTTTTAGCGGATGATCTATTGCGGGAAATGGCTGGGAAAATTTTGCTTGATGAGCTTGTTTTACATTTTCAATGAACGGATAACCAAAGAGCTGATTTTTATCTGAGTGATCGCCATTAATTAAGGCTTGTTGTTTAAAAATATAAGCCATTGATGAGCGGTACATTTTTGATAAGTCTTCCAACACTTGCTGGTTCGCCATCGCCGCCAGTTCAGCATTCGCGAATGCAGCGAATAGGTAAGTGATCATTAAAAGCTTAACTGGTATTCTACTCATAAATTTTTGTTAAGCCTTATCGTAAATTGGGTAAGTATTTCAAGGCTGCACAACAGCTCATCGTTATACAAATAACGGTCTATTATTGAGAATTACACAAATGTCGCCGTTTCGCCAATTTCCAGTACATTAGTTGTAGACTAAGTTGTTATACTCATTATTCAATTTGGCAGTATTTGTGTAACCAACTAAAGCAATGAACATAGAAACAAAATGGTTGAAAGATTTTTTAGCCTTGGCAGAAACACAAAATTTCTCATTAGCTGCGCAAAGTCGCTATGTTACCCAACCAGCCTTTAGTCGTCGTATTAAAGCGTTGGAGCAAAAGCTGTCTTGTAAGCTATTCAATCGTTTAAACCACCCAATAGTATTAACAGAGCAAGGTCAGCGTTTTGAAAAAACGGCCAAAGAAATGCTGGCGGCATTAGCTAAGTTTAATGATTATCGTGATGACAATAATGCGACTACCTTAACTGTTGCTGCTACACATACCTTGTCTTTAGGCGTTTTCCCTGCTTTTTTGGAGAAAATGCGTCAACTACCGTTTGATATTGAAACCAAGTTAAAGGTCGCCGATGCTGACGATTGTGTGAATTTACTGACCTCAAAGCGTTGTGACTATTTACTCGCCTTTAGCGACCCTTTACTGAAGCAGTTGCATCAAGACTCGCTATTATTAGGAAAAGTGAAGTTACTGCCGGTATGTAAAACCGATGATTTTGGTCAGCCTTGTTATCGATTATCTGATGTTGAAAACGTCACCCCGTATTTGGGATATCAGCACAGTATCTATTTAGGTCGGGTGGTTAACCGTTTGATAAGCCGAAACCAATCACGCTTAAACGTACAACAAATTTTAGAGTCTTCAATGGCCGATAGTTTGAAAATGATGGCATTAAAAGGCTTAGGTGTTGCGTGGATCCCTGAATTTAGTATTCATGACGAACTGGCTAATAATAAGTTGGCTATTGCTGGTGGTCATCAATGGCAGCCTGAACTTGAAGTGAGGCTTTATCGAAATAATGTTGGTAATGAGCCATTACAAAAACTTTGGCAAAGTTTGCAGAGTTTTCGTCTTTAACATCAAATAAATAATATTCGCTTTGTTTTTCTAAATAATATTATAAACAGCCTTTATATATGGTGTGAGCAGACGTTATGCACAACTTGCATAACTTGATTTAAATTCAGCATTGGCAGTTTTCTTGGCTAAATCATAATCTTGAGCCCTCTTTAATTAGGCAATAGAAAACATGACTTTAGCAGCTCCTACAATAATAAAAACCACGTCGCCATTAACCGACAATTCTCGTATAGAAACTGATTTACTCGGTAGTATGCCAATAGACAATTTATGTTATTACGGTATTCAAACGCAGCGCGCGATTAATAATTTTCAGCTATCAAACAATAAGTTATTTTCATACCCTGAATTAATTCAGGCACTCGCCTATGTTAAATATGCTTGTGCACAAGCCAATAATGCTCAGAAAATACTTTCTGATGAGAAAACCGTAGCTATTTGCGCGGCCGCAGAACGACTTATTTTAGGAGAGCATCACCAAGCTTTTGCTATTGATATGATCCAAGGCGGCGCGGGTACTTCAAGTAATATGAATGCTAATGAAGTTATTGCCAACATTGCCCTTGAACATTTAGGGCATCAAAAAGGCGAGTATGAATATTTACACCCCAATATTGATGTAAATATGTCGCAATCAACCAACGATGTTTACCCAAGTGCGGTTAGATTAGCAATTTTGCTAAAGCAGAAAAAATTGATGTTAGCACTTAATGGCTTAGTAACGAGTTTTGCCGATAAAGGCCAACAGTTTGACCATATTTTAAAACTTGCTCGAACCCAGCTGCAAGACGCCGTGCCGATGACTTTAGGACAAGAATTTAAAGGCTTTTCATCGACGATTAAAGAAGATATTAAGTTACTGGCGACAATCAGCAAGTTATTAACTGAAATAAACTTAGGCGGCACCGCTGTTGGCACCTCAATTAATACTCAGCCAGGCTATGGTAACTTGGCGATCACCGCTTTACAGAAGCTTACCAATATTGATTTTAGCGTCGCAGAAGATTTAGTGGAAGCCAGCTCTGATATGGGGGCTTTTGTTATTTATTCTGCCACCTTAAAGCGCTTGGCCTTGAAGTTGTCAAAAATTGCTAACGATTTGCGCTTATTAAGCATGGGACCAAAAGCAGGCTTAAGTGAAATAAGTTTACCGGCACGCCAACCGGGCAGCTCTATTATGCCGGGTAAGGTAAACCCTGTTATTCCTGAAGCGGTGAATCAATGTGCTTATCAAGTCGTGGGTAATGATATGGCAATAACCATGGCGGCAGAAGCAGGGCAGTTGCAACTTAATGCGATGGAGCCTTTGATCACGGTAAATATTCTAGACTCAATGGACTTATTAACCAACGCGATAACTATGTTTAAAAATCATTGTGTTGACGATATTGAGGCGAATGAGCTACGTTGTCGTGACTTACTAGACAACAGCTTAGGCTTGATCACCGCACTGAATCCTTATTTAGGATATGAAGTTACCAGTAAGTTGGCCAAAATGGCGTTAATTTCTAATCGCTCGGTGGTTGAATTAATTAAAGAACAGCAATTGTTAACAGATGGGCAGTTAGAAGATATTTTACAGCCCAGTAAAATGACTTAACGAATAGCAGTAAGCCAGAAGCCAAAAGCCAGAAGCCAAAAGCCAGAAGCCAAAAGCCAGAAGCCAAAAGCCAGAAGTTAGAAGCCAAAAGCCAGAAGTTGGAAGATAGAAGATAGAAGATAGAAGATAGAAGAGTAAGCAATAAAAAAACGAGCAGTAGGGGGAAGGCTATTGCTCGTTTTTTAATGGTACTATTTTAACTCTTTATTTTTTATCGTTTAGTTATTGATCATAAGGTGAATTTATTGATCAAATTATCTAAGGAATTTGCCTCTTCATTAAGCTGATTACAAAGCTCGGTTGATTGCAGCACCTTGTCTTTAGTTTCACTGGCGGTATCTGAAATTAAAACAATGTTATGGCTAATCTCTGATGTCGCACTGGTTTGCTCTTTGGTGGCGGTGGCTACTTGAGTATTCACCTCGGTTAAACTTTCAATTTTAGTGGATACATCTGATAAAGTTTCGCCCGTTTGGCTGAGTCTGTCTGAGGTTTGTTTGGTGGAATTACTACCTACTTCAATGGCTGATACCGTATCGCTGGCTTTTGATTTTAAGGTATTGATCATCGAATTTATTTCTTCGGTCGACTCCGCCGTTTTTTGTGCAAGCGTTCTTACTTCGTCAGCAACTACAGCAAAACCACGGCCTTGTTCTCCGGCGCGAGCAGCTTCAATGGCGGCGTTCAAGGCAAGTAAGTTGGTTTGTTCTGAAATACCTTTAATTACTTCAAGTACATGAGTAATCGATTGAATTTCATCTGATAATTCAGATACAGATTGCACAGATGACGCCATCGATTGCTCTAAAAGTGTCATCTGCTCGATAGTTTCAACCACATAAGCATTACCTTTTACGGTTTCATCTTGCGAGTCATTGGCTATTTCTGAGGCTCGGTTAGCACTTTCAGATATCTCTAATACCGTCATTTCCATTTCATTAACTGCGGCAGCAACGGTGTGAGTACTTTCTGACTGATTTTCTGAAAGCTTCATCGCTTGGCTCATTTCGGTTTTTACACTGTCGGAAATATTTTTCACACTTTGAGAAGACTCTGAAACTTGGCAAAACATGCCATGTAATTGTTCGAGGAAAACATTAAAGTTATCAGCGAGTTTACTAATTTCATTTTCGTCTTTAATCGGCAAACGTGCAGTTAAATCGCCGTCATTTTGGGTTAACGCATTTACTGCTTTGGTGATAACTTCAATAGGTTTGAAAATTTGGTTAGATAAAATACGGACTAAAACAAAGCCAATCGCAGCAATAATCACCCCGAATAATATATTCATATTAATGGCGTCATCAATTGCGCCGTATAGTTCTTGTTCAGGAATTTCTGCGACTAAATGCCAGTCTAATGAAGTTAATGGTGTGCTTGAGCGAATAAAACTGCGCTCATCTTGGCTTATCTCTTCAATTTTGCCACCTTGTACGGCAGTAAGATTGACCTGATTACCAATTAAGTTTTTATTAGGATGTAGCTTTATTTCGCCATTAGCACCAACTAAATAAACAATACCGCTTGTACCGACATGGTGGCTTTGAATAAGCTTGGTCATCGCTTCTAAAGAGCGGCCAACCCCGCCAATTGCTGTTCTTTGGCCATTAACTTCAATGGCATAATTAATGAAAACTGCCGCTTTACCTAATTTTTTATCAATATCTAAACTAAGTTCAAATTCTTTACTTGAATTAATAAAACTGTAAAACCAGCCGTCTTCTGCTTGGCTAATTTTTCTCGAAATACCGTCGGCGGTATAATAATTTCTGGAGTTTTTTGAAACAATAAACGAGGTAATGGCATTTTCTTTATTTTTTATATTGCTTAAGTATTGAGTAAAATCAGCGAGTTGCTGTTCATTTTCGCCATTGGCTAACCAGTTAGTCACTAAGGTATTTTGGGCGATGGCTTTTGACATGGTAATCGGCTGTAATAGCTCTAACTCTACCGCATTTCTAACTTCGCCTAAGGCGGTAGGTAAATCAATTTTAGCGAGCTTTTCCTCAGCATGAGACTTTATATTGTTAGAAAAAAGGAAGGTTGAAATAGCTAAGGGTAAAACAATGGCACTGATCAGACTTGCATAAACTTTTTGTTTCAAAAGCATGGTTATTACCTTTCATGTAATTAATATTGTTTTTATAAGCACTAACGAAAAATGATCTTGGTTGTAGTTACGGGCAAAATCCTTTGCGCTGTTAAATCAGTATAGTTTGCTTCAATTAATAAAGAAATTTTTGTACAAAGTAAAGTTCAAAGTAACAATAGGGCGAAGTTAACAATGCTAGCTTATTTATTTTATTAAGTTATTTCCCATATCGTGAGAATTAATTTAACAGAATTGCTTTCACTACTATCAACATTTCAACTCCACAGTATGAAAAGTCATAAAAAAAACCTCCCTAATGAAGCTTAGGGAGGTTTGATATTTAAACATTAGCTTTGCTGAAATAGCTACTATTTGGCAGGGCTAGCTTTTTTGCTTTGCTCAGCCAACTTTGCTTTATGGTCAATTTCATGACTTGGCATAGTCGTTTCGCCGGCTTTTAAATAGTTATCCATCCAACGCATTAAACGTAAGTTGTAGTCGTATTTTGCCGCAATGCGCTTGTTGCCATGGCCTTCATCTGGGTAATACACTAAACGTACGGCTTTACCTTGTACTTTCATGTAGCGATAAAGTTCCATTGATTGTGCCGGATGTACACGTGGGTCACTTTTACCATGCATGATTAATAATGGTGTTTTTGACTGACCAGCCCAATAAATAGGGCTACGCTCTAAATAGTATTGCCATTTGTCCCAAGGGTAAGAACGGGCATGAACTGAGTGCATTTCATTAGAAATATCAGTAGTACCAAATTTTGATAATTGGTTAGAAATACCAACAAACATTACACTCGCAGCAAAATGCTCGGTTAACTTAGTTGCTGCCCACGCTGATGCATAACCGCCGTATGAACCACCGGTAATACCAACACGTTTTTCATCAACTAAACCAATGTTAACTAAGTGATCTTTTAAGTCGACTAAGTCGTTAAATTCAGCACCTGCATAATCATTTTGACCAAGCTTTGAATAAGCAACGCCTTTACCTGTACTACCTCGATAGTTTGGATAGAACACTACATAACCTTGGCTTGCTGCCAATTGGCCAGGGCGAGAATAAGCCGTTACCCAACCGTTTTTGTCATGACTTTCAGGGCCGCCATGTACTGACATGATCAGTGGGTAGCTTTGACCTTTTTTATAGTCTAATGGGTAAATTAATACGCCACTTAGTTCTACGCCGTCACGGGCTTTTATTTCAATAGTTTCTTGCTTGGCCAAGGTTTTTTTACTCAACCATGGGTTTGAGTCAGTTAAACGGCTAGATTTAGCTTTTGAACCACGTAACATAAATACTTCGTTCGGGTGCTTAGCGGTGTTAGCTTTTACGACTATGGTTTTGTCAGAGTCAGAAACACTGATGTTAGTGGCGATAAATTTCCCCGGTTTTACTAGCGTTTTATAGCTGTTTTTACCTGGTTTGATTTTGGCGATAACGGTTTCAGTGCCAATGTTGCTGGCAAAGAATAAGCTGTTTTCATCATTCGCCCATTCAAAATCACTGACATGGCCTAAATGGTTAGGTAACCAGTCAGTTACTTTACCTGTAGCGGTTTCAGCTAAAAACAAACGGCCATTAGCTGGATCGTGTTTGTCTTCTGCGCCGTGTAAAGCAACATATTTACCGTCATAAGAAAATTCAGCTGCGCCTAGCTTTCCTTCTGTGGCAAATGAAGTGGTAACTTGCTGGCTTTTCGCGTCAACAATGTGCCATTGCGACTTCATGTACTTGTCGTCAATTAACGCTGTTGGTTGGGTTTTTACTAATAAACGCTCGCCAGACGGAGACCAATGAATGTCTGAAGCATAAGTGTCAATTGGCCATGGGCTTGGCGTTAATTCTTTATTACTTGCTTTTAGGTCAACTACATAAAGTTGTTGGTTAACTAAATTTTCTTCATAAATTTCGGCTTTAAAACCAAACTCTTTAAGCTTTTTCTCTGAAGCGTCTTTGGCAGGTTTTGCTAAAAGAGCTATTTGACCGGTTTTTGCGGTAATTTCATAGTCACTGATGCTGGTGCCTTTAAGCGCCGCTACTTTTTGTGCTTGGCCGCCGTTGATGGCAATTTGGTAGAGTGAGGTAAATTTATCATCTTTCATTTTACTGAGAAAATAAATCTGGCTACCGTCAGCAGACCATTGAATGTTTTTGATGTTTACTTTGCCGGTAATAAAAGCACGTTCATTGCCTTTATCGTCAACAACATAAAGCTCATCCCAGTTTAAGCCATCTTTTTCGACATAAAGTTCACGGGGAACTGAACGGGTAAAAGCAATAGTTTCACCATTAGGGCTAACTTGTGCTTGGCTGACTTGTTGCAACGTTGCTAATTCTTCAGCGGTAAATGTATCAGCGGCAAGTGCTGAGTAGCTGATTAAGCCGATAGCTAAGGCTAAGGTTTTTTTTATGGTAGTAAGTTTTTTTTTCACGTGGTGACTTTTCCTTTTAACGCGTACTTTTTGTTACTTATTGTCGCTTAATATTATCTATTTCTTAGTAGTTAAACCAACATCAACACCGCTAAAATAGACGAATAGAGCAAAAAACGAGATTAAATAGACAATATAGACTTTTGATATCGGTAAACTGTTGCTCGCACTTTGGTTTGTAGATTTTTGAGTAAAGTACGTACCTTTAGTCAAAAACCTACCAAGTTAAAGTTAGCCTATAAAAACAATAAAACTTAATTTGAATTGAGTTAACCCTTTTAAAATTATTACAACAAACCCCGCAGTTTTTTTATTGATAGCACAAGGTGAGATAAAAAAGCCATTTGCAGGGTTCAAACATGAAGTTGAGACAAATATGACCACAACAACCAAGCCCTCTGTTTTTCAAAGTTATCCGAAAAACTTTTGGATAGCTAACAGTGTCGAGTTACTTGAACGCGCCGCTTATTATGGTGTTTTCATTGTAATTACCTTATATCTTTCACGAATTTTAGGCTTTGACGATATTCAAGCTGCGTGGATTTCGGGCTCTTTTTCTGCAGGCCTTTATTTCCTGCCAACTTTTACCGGTGCTATTGCCGATAAAATTGGTTTTCGCCATTCACTGTTGCTCGCGTTTGCGTTATTAACCTTAGGTTATGGTGGCTTGGCACTGTTTCCTGCCTTGTTAGAAAATCAAGGTCTAGTTGAATATGGCAAAACGGTACAGTTTACCGGCTTGCTTGAACAAGATATTCGCTGGGCGATAATACCTATTATGGTGATTATCATGATTGGTGGTTCATTTATTAAAGCGGTGATCACAGGTACGGTTGCGCAATCAACCACCACAGAAAATCGTGCTAAAGGTTTTGCCATTTTTTACATGATGGTAAACATTGGCGCTTTCTCAGGAAAAACCATTGTAAAACCGCTACGCGAATCAATGGGCGATTTAGGTTTAATTAACCTTAACTACTTTGCTGCGGCGATGACTTGTATTGCTTTTATTAGTGTATTCTTTTTCTTTAAAAATGCCGAAACCGAGCATAAAGGCAAGTCGTTATCAGAAGTTTGTCGCGCGTTAATAAAAGTATTATCTAATGGCCGACTACTTGCGCTTATTCTAATTATTACTGGTTTTTGGATGGTACAACATCAGTTATATGCCACTATGCCAAAGTATGTATTACGTATGGCAGGCGAGGGCGCATCACCATCATGGTATGCTAACGTTAACCCTTTGGTGGTGGTGATTACGGTTAGCTTTGTTACCGCACTGATGAGAAAGCGTAGTGCCTTATTTTCGATGACCACAGGTATGTTTATTATGCCGTTGTCGGCTATTTTAATGGCATCAGGCAATATGATAACTGGCGATATTAACTTAGGCTTTATGCAAGTTCACCCAATAGCCTTTATGATGATCGTTGGCATTATTTTCCAAGGTTTGGCTGAATCTTTTATCTCGCCGCGCTTTTTAGAATACTTTTCATTACAAGCACCTAAAGGTGAAGAAGCCTTGTATTTAGGGTTTTCACATTTACATTCTTTTATTAGTTCATTATTAGGTTTTGGTTTATCCGGTTATTTATTAGATGCCTACTGCCCAGACCCACGTAAATTTGCTGATCATCAAGCTTGGCAAGAAGCAGCCGTTAATGCCCATTATATTTGGTACATATTTGCTGCTATTGCGACTGTTTCAGCAATATCATTGATTATTTATGGTCGAGTGATTGCTTATTTAGATAATAAAACCAAAGCGATAAGTAACGAACAAGCACCTGCTTAAGCGAGGGGGTGCTTTTTTAACGGTTATTATTAGCGGTTATTGCTATGCAGCAAGAACCGCTTGTTATTTTTGCTTAAGTCATTAACACTAGTTGCTTATATTTATCAAAGACTGCTAGTGTTTTTAATTTTCAGATATGAAAAATTCTCCTCAAAATTCTTTATTTCGTTCTTCAGAAAACTCCCTACAGGTGAAAAAAGCTAATACCAGTACTTTGTATCTAATGCGCCATGGTGAAATTGCTACCTCAGGAATTTTAGCAGGTAAAACCGATGTTTTACTTTCAGACTTGGGCTGGCAACAACTTGACCGTGCGACACAAAAATTACCCCAAATTAACCATTGCATCAGTTCACCCTTAAAGCGCTGCGCCTTGTTTGCACAGCACTTTAGCCAACAACAACAAATACCTCTCATAATAGAAAAATCACTGCAAGAAATGAATTTTGGTGATTGGGATGGCAAAAATTACCAAGCGCTTTGGTCTGAAGCTGCTAATGATGAAGAGCAAGCAAAAATATCAATTGGTGACTTTTGGCAAAACCCTTGGCAACATGCTGCGCCAAATGGCGAGTTAATGGTTGACTTTGTTAGCCGTGTTGATAACTGGTGGCAAGGTTGGTTAAACCAACAAGCCAGTGGAAAGACTCTAGTAATAGCGCATGGCGGGGTGATCAAGCACCTGTTAGCGCGTATTTTAGCTTTGCCCATTCCGGGTACTATGCATATGAGCGCAATTGACGTGCCTTATGCTAGTGTTATTAAGGTTGTGGTTTATCATGACGAGCAAGGTCAGCACTGGCCAAAAGTCATTTTTTAATTTTGCGACTAAGCTTGACCTGTAACAGATAAAAACTAAATAAATCTTGCTATTTTTCTGGCGTTGACGATAATCGCCGCAAGTTATTTTTTAACTTAGATTTAACTTATACCAAGTCCTTTAAGTTATTTCCCACTCAGCGAGAATTAAAAGGCTGAGAGGCAAGGCATTGATTGAAGAGAATGGTTATTCCCTTGTCAAAATCAATAACGCAGCATGTAAGCCTTTTAAACTCGCCCTTGGGAGCTTGTCAGAAAAGCAATAACTGCACAAATTTTCTAAGTATAGAATAACTATACCAGCACAAATTTAATTTATTATAACTTCTCTGACATAGCTCTGAGATGGGAATAAATTTAATGGAATTGGTATTACATATAAAATCTTTTTTAATGAATTGCCCGCACATGGCAATTTTGGGAATGCGGTGAAAGTCCGCAACTGTACCCGCAACTGTAAAGTCTTGTTATTCAAAATTAAAACAGAGTAACGTAAACGACAAGTCAGGATACCCATTAACTAAGTATTTACTAACAAATTCGAGCGGGAACACTCGAACATTGTATGCTCAACTCTATTTCTTGTAGATTGACTGTGCTCTGTTTGGCCGCTTTATAATAGGCGAATAAACCTTGAGCAATACTCTTTCATCTTCTGGTAAATCACTGATATCAGTGCGGCAGTTAAGCTGGCATGCTGACGGAAAAGTGATCCTCGATGATATTAGCTTTTCTGTCGAACAAGGCAGTTTTACCGGCATTTTGGGGCCTAATGGCGCAGGTAAATCAAGCTTGCTACGCTGTTTATATCGCTTTGTAAAACCTGACTCTGGCTATGTTTCTTTGCATCAAGATGATATTTGGGAGATATCAGCTAACGATTATGCCCAGCAAATTGCGGTGGTATTACAAGAGTCACCTTCACATTTTAATTTAACCGTATTTGATGTTGTCGCCTTAGGGTTAATTCCTCATAAAGGTCTTTTTACCCGTGCGCAAGTTAATGATCGCGACAAAATTAATCGAGCTATTGCTCAAGTAGGTTTAGCTGATAAAGCAGGGCAAAGTTTTGAACATTTATCTGGCGGTGAAAAACAACGAGCATTAATTGCTCGGGCGATAGTGCAGTCGCCAAGTGTGTTGATTATGGACGAACCAACCAGCCATTTAGATGTGCGTTATCAAATTCAAGTCATGGAATTGGCGAAATCGTTAGGTATTACCGTTATAGCCTCTTTTCACGACTTAAATCTTGCCAGTGCAATGTGCGATAATTTATTGGTGCTTGATAAAGGTAAGTTGATCAGCGAAGGCAGCCCTAAAATGGTTTTAACGTCAAAAATGTTGTCTGATGTTTTTGGTGTTTGTGCACAAGTTACCGAACATCCTCAGCACAATGTTCCGCATATTACTTATTACTACGGTTACTTAAGTAAAGAGCAAGATAAAGCTCAGGCTAAAGTACATACTGAACGATTAGCTAAGCAGCAAATTGATACGAAAACTAGTGATAAAGGTAGCAAAGCATGATTCGAATTAATCAAACCTTAGCGCTAATAATTACTATCCTTTTCGCCATATTGAGCTGTTTTTTAGCGTTATCATTAGGTGCTGCAGAAATTAGTTTTACCGATGTTTGGACGAGCTTATTACCGAATGTTGACGGCGAACAAGCCTTCTTCTTTGAGCGTATTATTTGGGAGCTGCGTATGCCGCGCACTCTTTTAGCTTTTCTCGCAGGCTGCGGTTTAGCAGTATCAGGACTGATATTGCAAACCGTGACTCGCAACCCGCTTGCTGACCCTTATCTTTTTGGTATTTCCTCAGGGGCATCGTTAGGTGTAGTGATTTTAGTGGCCTTATATGGTGGCACCTTAAGTATATTCACCTCTGGTGCGGCTTTTATTGGCAGTTTAGTGGCGATGTTAATGCTATTGCTTATTGCCGGCCGCAGACAAAGCCAACAGGTTGAGTCAATGCTATTAGCGGGTGTCGCTTTGTCATTTCTATTTAGCTCCTTTACCAGCTTATTGCTGTATCACACCGATCCACAAGCGGTTGCCGCGATTTTGTTTTGGACTATGGGCAGCTTTTCCCGTGCTCAGTGGACAACCTTATGGTTTCCTGCCGTGGTCATTATTAGCTGTGTCGCGGTAATGTTGGCCTATCGTCGTCAATTAAATGCCATGCTTTTAGGCGATGAAAGCGCGACTACATTAGGCATTAATGTCAATCGCTTTCGCATTGTAATGTTGGTGCTAAGTTCATTAATTACCGCAACTTTAGTATCAATGTGCGGCGGCATTGGTTTTGTCGGTTTGATGATCCCGCATATCGTGCGCTTTTTTGTCTCGCAAGGCACCGTTTATGGCATTTTACTAACCGCGTTAGTTGGTGGCATTTTCATGATTTGGGTTGATGTGCTCTCGCGTATTGTGCTTGATAATCAAGAGTTACCTGTTGGTGTGATCACCGCCGCCAGTGGCAGCATGTTTTTCTTAACCTTGCTCTACTTTCGTAAAAACCGCCCGAGTTAATTGCTGTAAATCACTGAAATTGCTATTAGGAATAATAAATGAACTTTAATATCGATGCTGTTGATACTCATGTAGGTCATCACTTAGATCAAAAAATTCAAGGTGTTATTGACGGAAAAACTAAGCCGTTAGGCGCTTTAGGACAACTAGAAACAACAGCAAAAGCTATTGCTTTGGTACAGCATATCGGCAAAGAAGCGCTTGAGCCGTTAGTTATCACTAAGCCGCACTTATTTATTTTTGCGAGTGATCACGGTATTGCCGCAGAAGGTGTATCGATTGCGCCAAGTGAAGTTACCGGACAAATGGTGGCTAACTTTGCCAATGGCGGCGCAGCGATTAATGTTTTCTGTCGGCAACTTGGTTGGCAGTTAAATGTAGTTGATGCTGGCATATTAATTTCGCCTGATGAAAACCTTGGCGTGATAAGCCAACGCTTAGGTGATATTACTGAGCCGTTTCATTTAGCGCCAGCGATGAGCATTAGCCAAGTAGAACAAGGTTTTGCTAAAGCGATAATTTTGGTACAGAAAACCAAAAAATCAGGCTGTAATTTAATTGCCTTTGGCGAAATGGGCATCGGTAATACTACTTCAGCCTCGGCGATAATGGCGGCGTTAATGCACTTACCTGCCAGTGAAACTGTCGGTAAAGGTACTGGTGTGAGTGACGAGGTTGTCTTGAAAAAACAGCAAGTAATTGAACAAGCGTTAGCGCTACATCACAAACAGCTTAACGAGCCCATGCAAATATTAGCTTGTTTAGGCGGTTTTGAAATTGTGCAAATTACCGGCGCAATGCTTAGCGCAGCAGAAGAGAAAATGTTGGTTGTGGTTGACGGTTTTATTTGTACCGCTGCCGCTATGCTTGCTTGTGCTATCGAGCCAAAGGTGCGCGATTATTTAATTTTCGCCCATTGCTCAGGTGAACAAGGCCATCAAAAAATGTTGGGCTATTTACAAGTTCAACCGCTACTTAATTTAGGGCTGCGTTTAGGCGAAGGCACCGGTGCGGCGTTAGCGTTACCGCTTATTCAAGCGGCAGTTGGTTTTTATAATGACATGGCCAGCTTTGAACAAGCGGCGGTCACCAAAGTTGTTTAAGGTAAGCATCTAACATGAAGGTTCGTTATCACTATCAACTGTTGCTACTGGCGTTGAGTTTTTTTACTCGCGTACCTGTGCGCCTACCTGATGAGATAAGCCCGAATATGTTGCATCAAGCCAGCCGATATTTTGGTGTTATTGGCTTATTTATTGGTGTGGTTAGTGCTGCTATTTATTATTTGGCAGCGATGCTTTTCCCAATACCAATCTCGGTTTTATTGGCGATGGCGACGAGTGTTTTACTAACCGGCGCTTTTCATGAAGATGGTTGGGCTGATGTTTGGGACGGATTTGGCGGTGGCTGGAGTATTGAGCAAAAGCTAATCATCATGAAAGACTCGCGCATTGGCACTTATGGCGGTGCAGCACTTATTTTTATTATATTGCTGAAATTCTACAGTTTAGTGGCATTGAGCAGCTTATTTTCAGTTATTAGCGCTTTAATATTGGCACATACCTTAAGCCGAGTAGTGGCAACGAGCTTAATTTTTACCATGCATTATGTACAAGAAGATGCGGCTAGCAAGGTAAAGCCGCTCGCGCAGCATTTATCAAAAAATGGTGTGTTGGTATTGGTGCTAACTGGCGTTGTTGTCGGCTTGTTTTTATTAACGTGGCAAACTTTTTTTGCTTTAACCTTATGTTTAGTGATCACCCGCCAATTATTGTCGTTTTGGTTTAATCGCCAATTAGGCGGTTATACCGGCGATTGCTTAGGCGCGGCTCAGCAATTTACTGAAGTGGTTATTTATTTATTTTTACTCGGCTATGGTAGCAACATATGAACAATATACATTTAATTTTAGGCGGCGCCCGTTCTGGGAAAAGTCGCCTTGCCGAGCAAATAGCGCGTCAAAAACAATTAGCGAGCAAAGGCTCTGTTACCTATATTGCCACCGCTGAAGCTGGTGATGATGAAATGGTGCAGCGAATTGCTATGCATAAAAATCAACGAGCTGAAAATGAACAAGCTAAATTGTGGCAAGTGGTTGAGTCGCCTTTGGCGCTTGCGTTTGCTATTGAGCAAGCTTTTATTGAACACGACTGTGTATTAGTTGACTGTTTAACCCTGTGGCTGAGTAACTGTTTATGTAAAGGCGCGCTTGACCTTTGGCAGCAAGAAAAGTCGGCCTTTATCCAGCTACTTGAAAGGCTATCGAAATCACCAGAAAAAACACTGATTTTAGTGAGTAATGAAGTTGGCCACGGCATTGTACCGCTTGGCGATTTAGCGCGCGATTTTGTTGACCAAGCCGGTTGGCTGCATCAAGACATCGCCAAACTTGCTAACCAAGTTGACTTTGTTATTGCTGGCATTGCTATGCCATTAAAACCGTTATCAACAAATCAAGTTCATCAAGAAAACCAGGATAGTTAATGAAAACCTTTATGGTGCAAGGCACCACTTCCGATGCTGGAAAAAGCACTTTAGTCGCCGGTTTATGTCGTGTATTTGCTAATTTAGGCTATAAAGTTGCGCCGTTTAAACCGCAAAATATGGCGTTAAATAGTGCGGTTACTGCTGACGGTGGTGAAATTGGTCGCGCACAAGCATTGCAAGCATTTGCCGCTAGAGTCGAGCCACAGATAGACTTTAATCCTATTTTACTAAAACCCAATAGCGATACCGGCGCGCAGGTCATTGTTCATGGCAAAGCTATTTCAAACATGGAAGCGAGTAGTTATCACGATTATAAAAAAGTGGCGATGGACGCCGTATTAACCTCGCATCAACGTTTAGCAAAAAACTTTGACTTATTAATGGTCGAAGGGGCGGGCAGCCCAGCAGAAATTAATTTACGTGCTAATGATATTGCCAATATGGGGTATGCCGAAGTGGTTGATTGCCCAGTAATTATTGTTGCTGATATAGATAAAGGCGGCGTATTTGCGCACCTAGTTGGTACCTTAGCCTTGTTATCTGAAAGTGAGCAAGCCAGAGTAAAAGGTTTTGTTATTAACCGTTTTCGCGGCGATATTAAATTACTGGAGTCGGGCCTTGATTGGTTAGAAGAACGAACCGGAAAACCAGTTCTTGGCGTATTACCTTATTTACATGACTTAGCGCTTGATGCTGAAGATGCCATCGCCATTGACAACCTTGTTGCCGCAAACCAAGGGCAACGCATTATTAATATTGCCGTGCCGTTATTACCTCATATTAGTAATCATACTGACTTTGACGCCTTAAGACTGCATCCACAAATAAATCTTAATTACGTGAAAATGGGCGAAAAAATACCAAGCTGCGATTTAATTATTTTGCCCGGCAGTAAAAATGTTATTTCCGACTTAGCCTTTTTAAAGTCGCAAAACTGGCATCAACACATTCAAACTCACCTGCGATATGGCGGTAAAGTTTTAGGTATTTGTGGTGGTTATCAAATGTTGGGTAATAGCATTAGCGACCCCCATGGTATTGAATCAAAGCTCGAATCAAGTGCTGAAAATAATTCTGTAGCGGTTAAAGGGCTTGGTTTGCTTGATATTGATACTGAACTTAGCGAAGAAAAAACCTTAACCCGCGCCACCGCGACCATGAATTTAGCTGGGAAAAGTTGTCAGGTTGCTGGTTATGAAATTCAC
Organism: uncultured Alteromonadaceae bacterium; assembly: GCA_947501935.1. Taxonomy (GTDB): domain Bacteria; phylum Pseudomonadota; class Gammaproteobacteria; order Enterobacterales; family Alteromonadaceae; genus CANMXU01. The sequence goes on along the minus strand of CANMXU010000005.1, from coordinate 200,664 downwards.
TGTGGCCGCTCAACTGGTGCAGCTTTAACTGCTCCGTTATTAACTCAGCTGAGCTTTAGTTCAGGTTCTGGTTCAAATTTTGATAATCAGCCTGCGGAAATTAGTAATGATGGTGCTATATCAGAAGATAAGCTGATAGTGGGTACTTATTTACACGGTTTGTTTGATAATGCTCAGGCCACTGATGTTATTTTGCATTGGCTTGATAAAGACCATGGCGTAACCGGCAATATTGATATTGCAGAGCACCGCGAAACTCAACTTGAACGCCTAGCGGGTGTTTGTCAAAAATACTTAGATATTGGCAAAATTGAGCAAATTATTAAGCAAGGTATTACCACAAGCTCCAAGCAACAAGAGGAAAAGGCGTGATGATGAAAGCAATTATTTCCGTATTTTTTATAAGCTTTTTTGCTACCTGCTTAACGGCGCAAGCGAGCGAAAAACCTCAACAAGCATTGCGCATTATTGCTATGGCACCGCATATTGTTGAAATGCTTTTTGACATTGGCGCGGGCGAGCAAGTGGTCGGCGCGGTTGAATATTCAGACTTCCCCAAAGCGGCGCTAGATATTCCTCGAGTGGGTGGTTATCACGGTTTAAAAATGGAAAAGGTTTTATCATTAAAGCCTGATTTAGTGATTGCGTGGACATCAGGGAACCAAGTGACTGACATTGAACAAATGCAGCGCTTAGGTTTAAAGGTGGTGTTTAGCCAACCGGAAAATATAGAAGATGTAGCAAAAGAGATCCGCTACTTTGGTCAGTTAACCGGCCGTGCGGTTCAAGCTGAACAAGTGGCACTAGCTTTTGAGCAGCGCCTAGAAAAAATTCGAGCAAAACATCAAGCTAAAGCGCCAGTAAAAATATTTTATCAGCTATGGCCTGAGCCGATGATGACCATCAATAAAGATACTTGGCTAAATCAGCTAGTAGAAATTTGTCAGGGGGAAAATGTTTTTGGCAATAATCCTACTCAATATCCAAAAATTGGAATAGAGAATGTTATTGTTGCCCAGCCAGAAATCATCATTCTTCCTGATGAAAAATCAAAAAAAGTACAACCGGTGGTCAATTGGCAAAAATGGCCAGAAATTCCCGCAGTAAAACATGACGGTTTTGTGCACGTAAACGCAGATTTATTACATAGGTTCAGTACCCGAATGTTAAACGGTGTTGAAGATATGTGTAAAAAAATTGATGGTCAACGTTAAGCACTAGCTAACGTTGAACTCATGAAGAAATGGCAGAATTATTCTGCTTTTATATGGTGAACTTTAGGGGAAAACAATGAAATTTTGTTACTGCCCCCGCAACGGTAATTACCTCTTTTATAACTAAGAGTGTTTAAGTCCGACAGCCTAAAGTTCGCTTAATTATCACGGCGTTATAAAAACAAGCTGTGATCAACATGGTGCGGAGGGCACCGTAAGACGAGGTAATATGACAACTAAACACGTAGTAAAATTAAGACAAAGCAAAAGCTTTAAAAAATCACCAATTCATATCGCATTGCTAACTATGGCTTTATCTAGCGTAAATGTTTACGCAGCAAAGGTAAATGAAACAACGGATGATGCCGAACTAGAAAATATTGTGGTTACGGCGAATCGTACCCAACAAGATAAATTTTTAGCGCTTTCAGCTGTTAACGTTATTTCTCAGCAAGATATTCAAGCAATACAGCCGCTTAATATTACCGACTTGCTCGATACTGTTGCGGGTATTAGCGTAGTAAACCAAGGTGGTGCAGGTCAAGCCAGTTCAGTCTTTATGCGTGGCACCAATAGCGATCACACCTTAATTTTGGTTGATGGTGTTCGCGTTGGCTCTGCCACTTTAGGTACCACTAACTTTGCCACCATGTCGATTGCCTTAGTTGATCGCATTGAAATTGTTAAAGGCCCGCGTGCGGCACTTTGGGGATCTGATGCGATAGGCGGTGTTATTCAAATTTTCACCAAACGACTTTCAACAGGGGAAGGTTATGTTTCTGCAGCAGCTGGTAGCAATGGTTTCTGGAAAACTGATGCTGCTATTGGTTTAGGTACTGAACAGCACTCACTAACAGTGTCGGCTTCTGTTGAAGAAAGTGATGGTTTTAGTGCCAATATTTATGAAGATGATGATGACGGTTATGAACGTAAATCGCTAGGTATTGTTGGAAAAAGCGAGTTTTCAGATGAGCTGTCATTACATTTAGTCTCTCGCTATGAAGAAGGTGGTTCAGAGTACGATCCTAAATATGGCGGCGCAAATGAGCAAGAGCATGAAAACTACTCAGTAAAAGTTGCTGGTAATTATCAAACTGATGCTTTGTTTACTGAAGTTTCGGCCTCAACCAGCAAAGAGGAAGGAGCCACCTTTATATCAGGCGATAAAAGTAACGCTTCGTCTATTCAAACAGACCGAGATCAATTCACTTTACTTAGTCAATATAGCTTTAGCGATAAAACCAGTTTAACCGCAGGCTTTGATTGGTATAAAGAACAAGTTTCAGGTGGTGATTTAGACTCATGGTCTGAGGGCGTGCAAACATGGGATGAAGATGAGCGAACTACACGCGCTACTTATATTCAAGCTCGCCATCAAATCGATCAATTTTTATTTGAAGGTGCGCTGCGTCGTGATGATATTGACGGTATTGGTAGTGAGAATACCTATAACGTTTCTTTGGGGTATCAATTGGACCCAAATTGGTTAATGAGCCTAAATCGCGGAACAGGTTTTAAAGCGCCTACCTTTAATGATTTATATTGGCCGGGCTCAGGTAACCCTGAATTAATGCCTGAAAGTGTTGAAAGCACAGAGTTTTTAGTTAAAAGACAATTTGAAAATGGCAGTCTTGATTGGGCTGTATATAAATCGGATGTTGAAAACTTAATTGCTTGGGCGCCTGATGATTCAGGTAACTGGAAACCAGAGAATATTGCTAAAGCTTCTATTGAAGGTTTAGAGGTGAGTTTATCACTTAATAATGAGTTTTTATCGCATCAAATCGCGGTTGCTTATACTCGAACTGAGGATAAATTAACCGGAGAAGAACTATTACGTCGTCCTAAAATAACTGCCAATTATATTCTGGGTTACCAGTGGCAAGATTTTAATGCCAATGCAATTGTTAGCTATCGCGGCAGTAGCATAGACTCTGGTGATGTTGAGCTTGATAAATATATTTTGGTTGATTTTTCTGTTGATTATCAGGTAACTAATGACTTGTTAGTTATTGCTAAAATAAACAATTTGTTTGATAAAGACTATCAAACGTCAGAGAATTACTTTACTGATGGCACCAACTTCCAGCTAGCAGCTACTTATAGTTTTTAAGTTTATAAAAGCTTAAGGTAAAAAGCCCTCAAGGTATTTTTGAGGGCTTTTTTATTGAGTGTTTTTTGCTAATCCCAAAATGCTTATTTAGCCAACTCCACCAATACCGCAGTATACATTTTTAAGTTTAAAACAAACTGCTCCATGGTAATGTACTCGTGCTCAGAGTGTCCGGTGTAGCTTGTATTAGGCATTGAAGGGCCAAAACTTACCGCATTAGGAAATAAGCGTGAATTGGTGCCGCCGCCAATGGCAATTGGTTTGGCATTTTCAATTCCACTAAAATGTGAAAATACTGATAACAAGGTATCTATATGTGGTGCATCTGTTAATAACCAAGGATCGCCAATGCTATTACTTTGATCATACAAGGCGACTTTATTTTCTGTTTGCCATTTTGCAATTGCTTGCTTAATTTCATCACTTAAAACCCCTTGACTTTTCCCTTGTGGGCGGCGGATATTAATATTTAATTCGATACCATTTTTCACTTGTTTAAGTACCGTGGCTGATACCGTCATCTTGCCCATGAAGTCGTCTTGATAGGCTATATCACCAAAGTTCTCACCGTAAAGATTAGTGCCTAAATTATCATTAATAAAATTAACTAAGGCGCCACCGGCATTGTTAGGCCACTGTTGGAATGATAATAAATCAGCGATATGGGTTATGGCGTTAACCCCTTGCTCAGGTTTGGAAGAATGTGCTGACTTTCCTAAGGCGGTAATGGTTATTTCATCATCAACCATATTAATGTCGAAAGTCACTTTAGAAGCGTTTCTCATGCGCTTTATCAATTTTTCCAGCAAGGAGTAGTTACTATTTTTGATCACGACTTTTGCGTCTTCTGGAATTTGACTGCCAAAAGCGCCACCGGTAAAACTACTAATATAGGCATGCTCAGACATAACCTGCGCTTTGGCAAAGGTTACACTGATGGTGCCATAACCTTTTTCAGCATTTACTACCGGGTACTCAGAATCAAGGGTGATGTTAATTTGCGGTAAACTGTTATTTTTAACAAAGTCTTTTAGCGGCTGCCAATCAGATTCTTCGGCCATATAGACATAAAGTTCAAGGCGTTTATTTAGCGCAATTTTTTGATCTTTAATCGCTTTCATTGCATATAGCGCGGAAGATATTGGGCCTTTATCGTCTTCAGTGCCACGGGCAATTAATTTACCTGGCTCTGAAGTGGTATCGAGTTCAAATGGCGACTTTTTCCATTTACTAATATTCACCGGTTGCACATCGCCATGAGTAATAATGCCTACTCGTTCTTTGCTGTTACCTAAGCCAATAACAGCTACATAACCATGGTCGGTATAATCGAGGCCAAGTGCTGTTGCTTGGTTTTTTAATTCAGCTTTAAAGGCAATGTGCGCAGGGTTATCAATCGCTTTAATGCCTTCAACAGCTACGGTATTAAACTGCACTAATTTACTTAAGCTTGTTACCATGTCATTTTGATAAGCTTTTACCGCATAGTTTGCGGTTTGTTGTGCTAAGGTGCTTGGCGCTTTTGCTTGCAAATGAAGTGCTGGCCAAAATAATAAACCAAGTAAAACGATTTTTTTAAACACAAATACTCCCAGTAATGTTCTTTATTTTTATGATGTGATGCCAACTAAAACTATAACCTTTTACAACGATTCAAACAGCTACAAAACGTTATTAAAGCGGCCTGCACAGTTTAGTCTTATATTGACCATTTTATGCTAGATTCGTTCATCAATTACTTTCAAATATAAGAGTTTGCATAATTGTCTTTATATCGAGCGTTTTTCTCTCTGAAAATTTCAATAATGTTGGTATACTTCTGCTCTTCTTCATTGTAAGTGAACATTTTATCCGATTGGTATAAATAGTTTTCAAGCAAGTGATGGATTTTCCGAACTGATTTTTTGAACTAAATAAGTGATTGTATTGAACGCAGTCGCTTTTGAAAGAGAGTAAAAAAAGAATATGTCTATTGAAATGAAAGCGCTTGAGTTATCAAAGCGTGGCGCATGCCCACAAGAATATAGCTTTGGCGGCACCTTTTCGGACCATATGTTTACCCAAGACTATGATCCTGAAAACGGCTGGCACAATGCAGAAATTAGCCCTTATCATGCCTTATCATTAGACCCGTCAGCGGCTGTCTTACATTACAGCCAAGAAATTTTTGAAGGTTTAAAAGCCTATCGCACCGCTGATGGAAAAATTAATTTATTCCGCCCAGAAGAAAATTTTAAACGCTTTAACCGTTCAGCTAAGCGTATGGTAATGCCTGAAGTTGATGTTGATTTTCATTTAGAAGCGTTAACCGAATTAATTAAACTTGACCATTTATGGGTGCCAGATCAAGACGGTTCATCGTTATATATTCGTCCAACGATGATCGCTACTAGCTCTAAACTTGGTTTAGGTGCAAGTGCTCGTTATTGCCATTATATTATTGTTGGCCCAGCTGGCGCTTATTTTAAAGAAGGTTTTAATCCGGTATCTGTATATATTGCTGATACCTATCGCCGTGCGGTTGCTGGTGGTGTTGGTGAAGCTAAAACTGGTGGTAACTATGCAGCTAGCCTATTTGTTTCTGAAGAAGTAGCAAAGCTAGGTTATTCGCAAGTACTGTGGTTAGACGCCATTGAAGGTAAGTACGTTGAAGAAGTTGGCGCGATGAATATTTGTTTTGTTTACGAAAACAAAAAAATTGTTACCCCAGCACTTAGCGGTAGTATTTTACCGGGCATTACCCGCGACTCTATTTTACAACTAGCGCCAGCGTTAGGTTATGAAGTAAGTGAAGAGCGCCTTGATATTATGCAAATTCTTGCTGATATTAAGTCAGGTAAAATTACTGAAGCTTTTGGTTGTGGTACTGCTGCGGTTATTTCGCCGGTAGGGAATTTATGCTTAAAAGGCGAAGACCATATTATTAACAATAATGAGTCTGGTGCAGTTGCCAAGCATTTATACGACGAGCTTACGGGTATTCAATACGGCATTAAAGAAGACCGTTTTGGTTGGATACAAACCCTCGACGTATAATGGTTAATTAAATACCAAAACGTAAAGAATTAAAAAAGGCTGATATTACGATGGGTAATATCAGCCTTTTTGTTTAATCGCTTGTTAAGAAAGTTTATTTTTGAATAAGTTACTTTGGAAAAATAAAGGTTGCTTGTACTCGATAAGCCATGCCTTCAGGGCCATTATCTGGGCTTTGCACATAATAACGTAGGCCAGCACCTAAGCTTACTAATTGCGTACCAAAGCGCAGTACTTTTGAAGCGTTAAAGGTCAGTGGCAAGGTGAGCTCTTCACTTTCCCAGTTATAAGTAGCTTCAGTATTAAGTGATAATGATATTGCCGCTTTGGTGGTGTAAGAAACGAACGGTTGTAGAAAAGTATTGTTAATATCTGCGCGATCACTGTCACCAGCAACTGAAACAAGATGATTAGCCAAGCCGCCATAAGTCCACGGGCCACTTTGTTTTAAGGCTATTGCCGTAGGGCCAGCTGCCCATTTATCGGTGGTGAACTTATCAGCTCCTGTTGGTAATAAGAACGCTCCGCCTACACCCCAAGTCCAGCCATCTGACGATTTAGCTTTTGGCGATAAAAATAAGCTTTGAGTGGTATCACCAAGACCAGAAGATGAGCTTTGACCATTAATATCATTTTGTTGTATCAACGGCAAAATGGTGCGACTTACCAATAACCAGTCGTCATTAATATTAATAGGCGCAACGGGTTGAATATTCATGGTGATGCGAGAGCCTTTATCGTCAGCACCAATGTTTTGGTCGTAATTTATTTGCATCGGTAAACTGATCAAATTTGCTATCGGATTGGCGAGTTTTTTTGCCAACTCTTCCTTAGTCGCCTCGGCAAGGGCTGCGGGGCTAACGAGTAAAGTAGTTAATAGTGCGAGCGAGAGTTTTTTTAAGGTCGCGCGGTAGTATAGTGATTTCATAAAACTTTACTTCTCTTGTTGTTGGCGATTAATAATTATCTTTCATTTTATTCTAGCAGCTCAGATTTGTTACAACATTGTTATAGGTGATGATTGTATGAAAATGGTTAACTAATGAGGAATTTAAATAAAGGCTGCATTTTTAATAAGCTGAATGAGCTAGCAAGGTTTACTCTAACTAAGCTCAGCTTGGAAACTTTACTGAGCTTAATCAAGGGAGATTTTGTCAATATCAAAATGATGTTGTTCTACGGTTAAAAAAGGCTTGTATGCCATATCTGACTTTAAAATATGATGACTTAACCATTTATATAAAAACAGTCCTACTTTATTGTGAATATCTGTTTCATTAGCAGCAAGTTTATGTTCCATTCTGGCCACTTTATTTATTAAGGCGGTATGCTCTTTTTTATGACTTTCATAGTCAGGGTATTGATGTTTTTTCAGCAGTTTTTCTTCGGCGGAAAAATGCATGGTGATATATTGTTTGATTTTTTTGAAAATTTTAAGGGTATGTTTTGGCTCAGAGCTAAGAAATACTTTGATAATATTAAACAGCGCTTTATGGTGGCTGTCCATTAGCTCATTTCCCACTGAATATTCAGGCAGCCACTTTATTTGGTCTATATTATTTTCGGTATGAAATTTTAATAACCCAGTAGGGTTTAATAACTCAGAAACAACGGTATCAAGTATGTCGCTATGCTCTGCCGATTTATACAAATAGGCACTAATACCTAAAGGTATCCATTGCTTTAATAACGACTTTTCATGGTTGTCAATTATGGTGATAATGGGTACGCAACTGCCACGATTTCTAATTTTTCGCGTTACTTCTATGCCATTAATTTGCGCTAAATTATTTTCAATTAAAACAATATCAGGCTGAAAATCTGTAAAGGCTTGCAGGGTTTTCTTACCATCAACAGTTATCCTTACTTGAAAATTCATATCCTCAAAAATTTCAGCGACGGAATTGGCAAATAACATTGAGCTTTCGGCAATTAAAATTTTGTAGCTTGGTGTAGTCAATGCATTCAAAGAGCTTTTATTAACAGAAGGCTCGGCACTACTTAGTCTATTAATAAGTTTTTTGTTATTGAGTAAATTTTTAAAGGTTACGTTTTGAATATTGGCGATAAGCTTGTGTGAATGCATGCTGGCATGAGTGCTAATGTTATTTGATAAGGTATCAAGTGCCTGATTGACGTTTTGCTCAACTTGCTTAAGGCAATTTGTATCGGTAATTAAAGTGCTTAAGGCATTATTAATTTTAAGTTGGCATTGGTTAATTTGGGTTTTTAAATCTCTTTCAAGACTGTGGTTTTGCTCAAAATCGTACGGCTTATTTTCATCACCTTCAATAATCGATTGTGTTGCTTGGTCAATTTTTTCTTCTTCTATTTTTTTTAGCGATTGCAAAATAACTAAGTTAAGTCGAGCATCTTCAAGCTCAGGGGAAATAATAACGTAATTATCAAACAAGCCATCTTCACAAGTAGTAAATGCTTGTTGTGCTTCATCATTATTGATCAAGGTAATGGATGAGTGCTGGCATAGCTGGTCTTGGCATTGCACTAATAAATCTAAATAAAATTCGGTTGCTGTGATCAAATGGTGGCTCGACAGCATAATTAATTTAGCTTGCGTGGCTATAATTTTTGAGTGATTTTCTTTGGTCATGCGTACACATTTAAAGCTGATATTTAAGCTTTGTAATATGGATATGGTTTTTTCAACTTTATATCTGTCTTGGTAAATAAGCACAATATCGGCGTAATTGGAGAGTTGTTCCATCATTGGCATATTCTTGCATCCTTTCAATTACGACCATTCTAGCGGGAAATATCTATACATTAGATAGTAAAACTATAGCTAGTGCTTGGTCTTTGCGCCAAAAAACGTGTGAGATATATCAAAAAAGTGGCAATTAAAATGAACAAGGAAATAACTAAGTAAGAGAGGGGGGATTATGGAATGACTACGGATGAAAGGCGAAAATAACTCTTTGGTAGTTACCTTCGCCAGATGCTACCCCCGAGCTTAACTTAATTTAACTGAGGTTAGCTTAACTGGGGTTAGCTTAACTGAGGTTAGTTTAATTTGGCTAATGCTTCTTTAAGCTCGCTTAATAATTCAGGATTACGAAGCTGCTGCTTCTCCATGTCAAAATTATCATAAAAGCTTGGAATAGATAGGTTTGCTTTTACGTCACCAGCGAAATAGGGGGCAGAGCCTGTTGCCGCTGCTAATACGTTAGCTGCTCCGCCAGGACCTGGCGATGTCGCTAGTAATACCATGGCAGTATTTTGAAATAACTTTTGTTCAATACGCGAAGTCCAATCAAATAAGTTTTTATAAGCGGCGGTATAAGAGCCGTTATGCTCAGCAAAAGAAATAATAATCGCGTCAGCTTCAGTTATTTTGTCGAAAAAGTTTTTTGCTTGCAGTGGTTGACCTAATTGTTCTTCACGGTCTTGGCTAAAAATTGGCATTTCATAATCATTAATATCTATAATTTCTACTTCAGCGTTATCAATTAATGACGCAGCATAAACGGCTAATTGTTTGTTGATAGATTTTGAGCTGCTGCTGGCAGCAAATGCTAATACTTTCATGGTAAATCCTTTGATGATTATGGCAGACACTTAATATGACACAGTGTATATTAATTCTTAATGATAATTAATATAGCAAAATAATAAGAACTATTTCCATATGGCTTCTAATACAAAATTATTCGACGGCGTAGTAATATTCACTGAAGTGGTTAAACAAGGTGGCTTTTCTGCAGCTGCTGAAGCAACAGGGCACTCAACTTCTTATATCAGTAAAGAAGTAAATAAACTCGAAGCACGTTTAGGTGTGCGCTTGCTAAACCGTACTACTCGCTCTATTGGCTTAACTCCAGAAGGTAAAGTTTATTATCAGCAGTGTTTGCAAATGGTTCTAGATGCACAGCAAAGTTTAGGCGAGATTAACCAAAGCCATGTTGAGCCTAAAGGCTTGTTGAGAATAAGTTGCCCAGTGTCTTTTGCTTTAGGGTATTTACAACCTGCCATTTCTGCTTATATGCAACGTTACCCCGAGGTTCAGCTAGATATCGATTTAAATGATCGACATGTTGATGTAGTTCAAGACGGTTTTGATTTGGTGATCAGGGCAACCCAGCAACTGGATGAGTCGAGTTTGATTTGTCGAAAATTTTTTAGTTGTAAAGGTTTGACCGTAGCAACGCCAAGTTACTTAAATAAACATGGTCGGCCGACATCACCGCAGCAATTAAAAAACCATACTTGTTTTAGTTACAGCAATCATAAAGTGCCTAATCGTTGGCAATATAAAAGTAGCGCTGGTAAAGATTACTATGTTGATGTACCGCAAAGCTTAGCGTGTAATAGTGCGCAAATGGAACTGGCTTTAGTGCTTGACGGTTTAGGTATTGCCCGTTTACCTGAGTTTGTGATGACCAAGGCTTTAGCAGAGCAGAAGCTGGAAGTAATATTTACTGATTTACCTGCACCAGATATTGATGTTTATGTGGTTTATCCCAGCAGAAAATATTTATCGCCTAAAATAAGAAGCTTTATTGATGTATTGGTAGAAAAAGTGGCTAATTAGCCGAGTTGATAGCTTGCTGGTTTAAAAATTAAGTGATGGTTATAAAATTAAAAATTATCGTACTTGGCTTTGGCTTTGGCTTTGGCTTTTTCGTTGAGCGACGGCCGACAAAATAGTGCTTTTTTGCTGAGCACTTGCTTGGCTCCATGCTTTTATTTCTTCTAAATGGCGATAGCAGCCTAAGCAAACATCGTTATTATCTAAACAGCAATTACGGATGCAAGGCGAGGCAATGCTCGTTTGGACTGTAGGTTCATTGTTCAGCTGAATAGTTGTCATATTCTAGTTTTTCCATAAACTGTTTTGAAATATTTTTTGGTTAAACGCAAAAAGCTTTTATTAGTAGCTTTTATAATAATTTCAAATTATGTTGAAACTATTATTAGTACCTAATAAAAGCGATTTAATAACACTAATATTTGTAGCTGCTCTACCTACGCTAATTAAATAGCATAATTATTAATAGAGCTTGTTGCTGTTAGCGAATAATAGAAACTACTCGACTGACTCAACTACTTCATATTCGTAGTGAAAAGCTCTGAATTGCTTATTTGAGTCAGAAGTAAACTCAACGGTGGTTGAACGAGGGTGAATTAATACTGCTTCAAACTCTTTACCTACTTCGCAGCCGTGCTCTGGATTTTTATCAATTGTTGCTGTTAATTTAATACGCATATTTACTTTATCTATTTGTTCAAATTCCAATTGCCGATGATTGTAACATTTTTAACCGTATCGGGTAAAATTTAATAATTACCGACGTATTTTTAACTGTTTTGTACTTGTTCTAAAAGAATTTAAGCCTATTTTTGCTGAGCTGCCAGCCATTTTAGCACCTCAGGGAAATGATCTTTTTCTGCTTCAAAAGCGGTCAGCATATTTAAATGGTCATAATTAAGTAAGTGCCCCTGCTTTTTTCCGAGCAACATATAGCGACTATTTTCACTACCAGACTCCTGCATAAATAATTTCACGTCACTTTGGTGACCTAGGGCATTATCGTTTACCGCAGCTAAATAGAATATCGGCGGCAGGGTGCTGTTTTTTGCGGTTAAGGCATAATCAAAACCGTCATCTGTGTCTTGCCAGGCGTCATGTTTTACCCAGCGCACACATTGCATGTGGGTTTTAATAGTTTCATTTTCAGAGCCTACTTTTAACGATTTAGCCGGTAAATAGCCTTTTCGTTGGCTGATGAGTAAACCAATGCGATTCCAAAATAGCTCTACTTTGAAAAAACGTTCAAGGTTTTTAACGCGCACTCTACGTTTAGATCCAAAATAAACGCCACTTAATACCTGCTGAGCAAGCTTAGGGAAACGCAGTAAGCAGGCATTAATATTTACACCGCCCCATGAGTGGGCGATTAGGTGTAGCTTTTGCTGTTGGCTATGTGCAGTAACAAAATTTATTAAAGCCGGAATATCGGTCACTATGGTTTCAGTTTGCCCATGGCTTGAATGCTTATCTATTTTTGGTCGACTCTTGCCTATGCCTCTTAAGTCAGCAACATAAACGCTATAACCTTGTTTGGCTAAATAGCAGGCAAGGCCTTTGCCGCTGCGATGATAAAAAATACGTCCGTCTTCGACCATGCCATGAATCATTAATATGGGAATACCTTGATGATGAGCATTTTGGTTAATGCTCATTAAGTGCAACTGGTCGTTGTTATTTACCGGAACAAAAAGTGATTGAAAATGCATATTAAGCTCTTAAACACCTGTTTGAATTTTATCAGGATAAAGTGAGACGCTAGTAAATGTCTAGTATTGTTTTTCGTAGGTCTTTAATTTTAGAAGGGAGAATAATAACGCTAGAGCTTAGGTGTGTAATGCAATGTAGCGAATTTGTAACCTAGCAGTTAAAAGCTTTGATTTCAGTCAAACAACGGGTGACAAGCGACAAAATGATCTGTACATGGCTTTGATATAGTGTAAAATGTAAATAATAGTAATTCTCATTTGTATGTAACGAGGTTGTAGAGATTATGACATTAATGGATCTAGCTAAAAATCAGAAAGCTAAAATTATTGCCTTGCCAAGAAACTTTGAATTGGCCGAGCAGTTATTAGAGCAGGGCTTTGTTCCTCAGTCAGAAATATCTCTTGCCCATAAAGCTCCGTGGAATGGTCCGGTGGCTTTTCGTTTACATAATACTAAAATCACCTTGCAACAGCAGCTTGCTCAACAAGTGATAGTGGATATTGTTTAATGTCCAACTTTCAACATTATGCCCTGGTTGGTTTTGCTAACTCAGGTAAAAGTACCTTATTCAATTTATTATCAGGCGATAAACAAAAAGTAGGTAACTGGTCGGGAGTTACGGTTTCGGCCAAACAAAAAGCGATTACTTTACCTTCTCATAACGCGATACTTTCCGATTTGCCCGGTTTAAGCTCATTAACTAAACGTGATGAACAAGGCCAAGACTTAACCATATCGCACGATTTTATTGCTGAAAAAAATATCGATTGTTTGGTGAACGTAGTTGATGCCACGCAATTACAACGTCAGCTGTATTTAACAACACAATTGCTAGAATTAGGCATACCTATGATGGTATTGCTTAATAAAACCGATAGAAAAGAGGCGATGAATGTTGACGTTGATTCACTGTCAAAACTACTTGGTTGCCCGGTTGTTGAAATCAGCGCGCAAAATAAACATTCATTAGCGCACATCCAAAAAGCACTTAATACGGCTTCTGTTGTTGCTGAACATCATACTGTTGAAGATAACAGCCAATCTGAAGCGATTGATGTTATTCATCAACGTCATCAGTTTATTCAAAAATTATTAGCCAGTACTGTTACTGATAAAACCGAAAAGAAAGGTTTTAGTGATCGCCTTGACGACGTGGTTTTACATCCTGTTGTTGGCATTCCCATTTTTCTAGGCATGATGTATTTATTATTCATGTTTGCAATAAATGTTGGTAATTCATTTATCGACTTTTTTGATATTCTCAGTGGTACCTTATTTGTTGAATATCCACTACATTGGCTAGCACAATTTAATTTACCCCAGTGGTTACTTACTATTGTTGAAGGTATTGGCAGCGGAATGCAAACCGTTGCTACCTTTATTCCGGTGATTATGTGTTTATTTATCGGCTTATCTTTACTTGAAAATAGTGGTTATTTAGCACGGGCGGCTTTTGTTGTTGATAGCCTAATGCAAAGAATTGGTTTGCCGGGTAAAGCCTTTGTACCACTTATTGTTGGTTTTGGTTGTACCGTGCCTGCGGTAATGTCGGCGCGTGTGCTTGATAGTGAACGTGAGCGTATTACTACTGTGATGATGGCCCCGTTTATGTCGTGTGGCGCTAGGCTGCCAGTATACGCTTTATTTGCTGCGGCATTTTTCCCTGAAAGTGGCCAGAACCTAGTATTTTTATTGTATTTAGTGGGTATAGCTGCGGCAATATTTACTGGCTTTTTACTGAAAAAAACCACCTTGCCCGGTACCAGTTCAATTAATATTATGGAACTGCCTTTATATGAAATTCCTAAGTTTAGCCATATTTGTGCTCGGGTTTATCAGCGAACTAAAAGCTTTATTACCGGAGCAGGCAAAACCATTGTTATTGTGGTGTGTTTATTAAACTTTTTAAATTCTATTGGTACTGACGGTCGCTTTGGTAATCAAGACAGTGAGCAGTCAATTTTAAGTGCTGGGGCAAAACTAGTAATGCCGGTGCTAGCACCTTTAGGGGTGAAAGAAGAAAACTGGCAAGCAGGGGTAGGTATAATTACCGGTATTTTTGCTAAAGAAGTTTTAGTGGCTACTTTCAATAGTTTGTATTCGCCGGGCGCAGAAGATGAGCAAGGCGAGCCTTCATTATCTGCAAGCTGGGATGAAGCAACAAGTATAGTAAAAGAGAATTTATTAGGTATTAAAGCGGCAGACCCTTTAGGAGTTGATGTTGGAGATATCAGCGACTTAAATATCGCAGCGCAAGAGCAAGAAGTTGCCTTAAGCACTTATCAAGTAATGCAAAATGCCTTTGATGGCAAGCTTGGTGCCTTTAGTTATTTATTGTTTATTTTATTATATACCCCATGTGTTGCCGCAATGGGGGCAATTAAAAATGAAGTTGGTGGCCGTTGGGCGGGCTTTGCCGGTACTTGGAGCTTTTTATTAGCTTATTTAGCTGCTACTTTTTGTTATCAGTTAGGCACCTTATTTATCACACCCGTTACTTCATCTATTGCTTTGTCTGCTGTGGTTATTGTTATGTACGGAGTTTATCGCTTACTGAAAAGTTATGGCAAAACTATACTGACGATTCCGATTACCATGAAATACTCTTAACAGCCTAACTAGTACGGGTATAACTAGCAAGAGTATAACTAAGTACGATTAGGCAAAATTAAACTCTACTTTTAACGGCTGATAGTATCGGCCGTTTTTTATTTCCGCTTTCTATTCGCCCTTTTTCATTAGCCAAGTGCTCATTATTTATTAACCTAAACTAGGGTTGAGGTTAATTAGGCTGTTTTATGCACTTAACAGCCATGCACTTGTTATTAATGGCTTGAATTTAAAACAAGCTTCGCTACAAAATGCTAATACATCGTTTTCCTTAAGTTACAATTTACCCAGATAAAGTCTTTAGAACTTATTTATACTTGAAGCTATAAATTGGCAGATCTTGAAGGGAAAACCATGTTAAATGTTAAAACCGCTATGGTATTTACCGGCGCATTATTATTATCAGCTTGCGCACAAATAACTGATAATCAAACCCCTGAAGCAGAAGAAAGCGTTTCAACTAGTCAAACCCCTGCCAGTGAAAATAAAACCAAATCAGCGTTAGTCAAACCAAATATTATCACCACAACTGAAGTAAAAAACGCTGACTTATACGCGCAGTCATGGCAGTTAACTCAAATAAAAGGGCAAGATGTTGTCTACGCTGAGAACTACCCTAAGGTTGATTTCAGTTTTGATAATGAAAGAAAAATGGCTTATGGCTACTCAGGTTGTAATCGTTTTTCTGCGTTTTATATTTTAGTTGATGGCCATGTTAATTTTGGCCCGCTATCTTCAACTAAAATGTATTGCAGCGACCATGCTGAATTAGAGGTTTCTTTTTTAACTGAATTTAAGAAAACTAATTACTTTGAAGTGATTGGCAATCGCTTGACTTTAAGCGATGGCAATAAAAACATTTTGTTAACCTTTAAAACCACAGATACCAAGGAACCTTAATGGCGATGAGGTTTGCGGTATTACTAGCGGTTGTTTTTACTTTATCAACTTTCTTTCAACCTTATCCGTTAAGTTGGTTAGTTAAAATATTGCCTATGGCTATTTTGATATACTGCTATCGTGCAAGGCTTAAGGGCAAGGTTGATGAGTTTTTTCTATTAGGTCTTATCTGTTCAGCTATCGGCGATTTTTTCTTAGACTTTTCACCAAGACACTTTTTTATGTTTGGTCTATCAGCCTTCTTATTTGCGCATATTGCCTATTTAATGGCATTAAAACCATTTAAATGTAAGTCTGATAAAGCTAAACCTTTCAAAAATAATCAGCTTAAGTTGGTCGGTTTTTATTGTGTTTACGGTGTATTAATGTGCCTATGGTTAGTACCGTCTTTAGGTAAGCAACTGTTGCCCGTTTTAGCATATATGATGGTATTATTGATGATGGCTATTGCTACAGTATTAAGTGAAAAAAGCAATTTTTGGCTGATACTTGGTGGTTTATCTTTTGTAATATCAGACAGTTTATTAGGAATAAACAAGTTCTCTATTGCAATTCCTAACGCTAATTTTTGGGTGATGACAAGCTATTACTTAGCACAATTTTCTTTAGTTAAAGGCATGTTAAGCTACCAAAAAACAATTAATTAAATTTTATTGTGAGCGATAACCGAGCTTTTTAAGATAGTTGTCGTAAATTTTTTCGTACTCACCGTGTTGCTTGAATGTTGCTAAGGCTTGGTCAAATTCATCGCAAAGGCTTTGTTTATTAAAACCCACTCGAGAATATACCGGTGGAAAAATTTCATGAAAAACTAAATTGTTAGGCGCATAGCTCTGCTTTTGCCAGTTTTTTAAACTTTGCAGAAAAATATACTTATCACCAATACTTACATCAACCAACCCTGAAGACAAAAGCTTAGCTTGTTGCATTGGCTCGGCTACTTCTTGATAATATTTGCTGTTAGCTACGGCAGCACTGAACTCCTCACCAAGTAAGTGTTCAGCTCTTTGATAACTGACAATAGACTTACCCGCTAGGTCAGCGATTTCTTCTAGCTGATAATTATTCTTCTTAAGTGTTACCGCCACATCTTTAAAACGAAATACTGGGGCGGTTAAGCAGCCCTTAATTTCTGATTGTGAAAAAATATTGGCAGCGCCGTCAACAGCCTTTTGATTTAACTCAACCACTAAACGTGCGTTAGGTACCATGTATTGATAGCTGACTTTATGTTGAGGAAGATAGTGATAAACGCCATCGATAATATCTTTGAAAAGTGCAGGCTCACCTTCTTTAGCGAACATTGGCGGGAAATTTCCTAAGGCGATCACCAAGTCATCAGCGCGAGCAGACGCCGAGCTTAGTACTGAATAGAATATTAACGGCAGTAGGTAGGTTTTTTTCAAGGCCATATTCTTAAACTCTTATTGTTAGGCTTATGAAGATACACTTAATCAATTGATGAATAAAGCTAAGTACTAAAATAAGTATAGGGTCTATTGAACTTTTATGGTTAAAAATTATTCAATTGAAAGCAGGGTTAATCATGGCGTTCGTTTGCTATCATAGTTCTGCTATTAAAAAATGAGCACTACTTTCACATGCTGCTCAGGCTTAAGTAGCTACATCTATGTTGGCAATAAAGCGTAAGTTCGTTTTAAATGAGCCACAAGGTCGCACTTTTTTGAATTTTATTACGGTGTTATGGCATGTTTATGTACGACCGCTTGGATGCATGAATAGCGACTCAGGAGACAAAGCCGAGTCAGTTACAGTTTACATACTCTGCCTTGCCTAAATATCAAACATCTTGCTGTAAAAGTGAACACGAAAGCTCAGCAGCCCCTAATATATAGTGAATAAAATAAGCGTAAATATTCACTTTACTGGTATGATAAGTATTTACCGTGTTGTCGCGGGGCTTGGAGGAAATATGAGCACTATTCGCAAAAAAAATGAGTCTGAATTAGTACAGGTTTTTAAAACATTATTAAAAGAGCAATGTTATGGCTCGCAAAGTGAGCTGTCAGCAGCGCTAGCTGAACATGGCTTTATTGATATTCCTCAAGCTAAGGTATCACGTTTATTATCGAAACTTGGCGCCGTTAAAATGCGTAATACCAATAATCAGAAGGTTTATATTCTTCCTGATGAACTCGCTGTGCCAAAGTCAAAACAAGCTATTCAGTCGGTCGTCTTAAGTGTTAAACACAACAATATGCAAATTATCGTTAAAACCGGCATTGGTGGCGCGCCATTAATTTCAAGAATGTTAGATAGTTTAGGTGAGTCTTCAGGTATTTTAGGCACTTTAGCGGGTGATGATACCATTTTTATCGCGCCGTCGAACGCAGATAGAATCGATGAAATTTGCCAGTCTATTATTGAATTACTTGATGTGAAAGGCACTAATTAATATTTAATTTTAGTGTTTAAATTCAAACGTTAAGATTTTTAATCTTGATATATATCACTTTTACTTCAAAAATATTCAATTGGCAATGTTACTCTTTTGTATTTTAAGCCAATATATAATTGATAATTACTCGTTTTCACATAGTCTTAACTGATAATAAAAATTAGCGCGAAAGAACTTTTGTTAATAGCGATGATGCTCTCATACCATTGCTACTCTTCAGTATCTGCGCAACTGGGAACTCTCTAAAATGCCATTAACTTACTTTAGTTAATAATTTGCTTTTAGTTAGAGATATAACATCGCTATATGCATCATTACCATGGATAACAATATGCAATTTACGGACATGTCTTTTCGCAAAAAAATCCTCATTCTACTGCTTGTACCCTTACTAGGCTTTTTATGGAGTAGCCTTACCGCTATTACTAAAAGCGTTGGCACTTACAACGAAATGGTAGAATTAAGTCAGCTAATCGAGCTTTCTGCTATTTATAGTAATGTCGCGCACGAGTTGCAAAAAGAGCGTGGTTTAACCGCTGGTTTTCTTGGCTCAAAAGGGCAAAAATTTGCATCTAAATTGAAAATGCAAAGAATAAACTCTAAAGAAAAAATGGCTAAACGTGTGGAATATTGGCGTAGTCATACCTTTAAAAATACTGAGGTTAAAAACCTACATCAGCAGATTAATGTTCAATTTAAACAATTACAAAAAATTAGATCGCGTGTTGATAAACAAAGCATTTCTTTAAAAGAAGCCTTGGCCTTTTATACTAATACTAATGCTCAGTTATTAAGTGTTTCCACCTTAATTTCAGCTATTAGCACTAACGCGGTTATTACTCAAAATATCAGCGCTTATTACAGCTTTATTCAAGGAAAGGAACGCGCGGGTATTGAACGAGCCGTGCTTAGTAATACTTTTGCTCAAGACTCTTTTGGCTCAGGAATGTTTGTTAAAGCGATTACTTTAGCGTCTGAGCAGAAAACCTATTTTCAACAATTTAGTGCTTTTGCCAGCAAGTCTAATCAAACTTATTATACTGAAAATATGGCTCATTCAGCCGTGGCAGAAGTAAATAAATTACGTAAACTTGCTCAAGAAAAATCAGTGTCGGGTCAATTTGGTATAGACGCTGAATATTGGTTTTCACAAGCAACCGAGCGTATTGGGCAATTAAAATTAATTGAAGATCACTTAAGCAAGTATTTATTAAGCGTATCAGCAGAAATTCAAAGTGAAGCTTTTACTGCTATGGTATTTCAACTTATTTCTAGTTTAGTCATTATTGCTATTGCCTTGTTGTTAAGTGGTTATATTGCTAAAGGGCTACACACTGAAGTAAAAGATTTAACCTCTGTGATGGAAAAAGTACGTGACGATAATGACTTAACTGTGCGGGCAAAATTTGTTGGTAAAAGCGAATTAGGTCAAATTGCCTCAGCACTTAACTTAACACTGGAAAAGTTTGCAGCGGCTATGGAAGAAATGGCTTCATCAAGCTCAACTTTAGCAGCATCGGCTGAAGAAACCTCACAAACCTGTCAGCAAAATTCCACCTCTTTAGCTGACCAACAAGCTGAAATTGCCTTAATTGCTACAGCGATAGAAGAGTTATCTATCACGGTAAAAGAAGTGGCAGGTAATACTCAACTAGCAGCTGATTCAGCCAAAGAAGCTGACTCACAAGCTCATGAGGCAAGTGAAGTAGTGCAAACGTCTTATCATTCAATCGAAAACTTAGCGGGTGAAATTACTAACCTTGCTGAACGCATTACTAATTTGCATAGTAGTAGTAATAAAATTACTAGTGTAGTTGATGTGATCAAGTCAGTGGCTGAGCAAACCAATTTATTAGCGTTGAACGCAGCCATTGAAGCGGCACGAGCTGGTGAGCAAGGTCGCGGCTTTGCTGTAGTTGCTGATGAAGTAAGAACCCTAGCGCAACGTACTCAAGACTCGACCAGTGAAATTGAAAGCTTTATTATTTCATTACAAGCAGATTCAAACTCGGCATTTAGTGTTATTGAAAATAGCCAGAAAATGGCGGACGAAGCGGTTAGTCATTCAAAAAATGTTGAACAAACCTTAACGGGTATTACTGATTCAGTGAGTAATATTTTTGCAGTAACAGAGCAAGTTGCCGCTGCTGTAGAAGAGCAAGCTATGGTCACTCAAGATGTTGCTAAGAATGTTGTTAGTGTTGAAGATAAGTCAACAGAGTCAGCGGTAGGTGCTAATCAAATTACCGCAACGGCCAATGAGCAGGCGCAGTTAGCGTCAACGCTACAAGATATTGCTAGCGCTTTTAAAATATAGTTAGCCTTAAAGCTAAACTTTGAACTGAAAGAACCTTATGCCTGTAAGAATTACAGTTTAAGCTTTAAAGTGAATTAAAAATATCAACAATATTTGAGATAATAAAAAAGGCCTAGCGGCCTTTTTTGTTTTCTACTGCTGTACTATGACCGCACTAATAATTAATGACCGCACTAATAATTAATGACTGCGCTTATAAATATTCGCACAGTCATTACTTGTTACGAGTGACTAGCTCAGGTTATAACCTGACTCTTCATGTTCTATTTGGTCAAGGCCGCTAACTTCAGACTCTTCATCAATACGTAAACCATCCGTCATCAAAGCAACCAGTTTTAATAATACATAAGTCACTACTGCGGTATAAGCTAGCGTTGAAACTATGCCGATAAGCTGTACGTATACTTGTCCTCCTATAGTTTCGATGCCGTCAGCAAAGCCAAAACCACTAAAAGCGCCTAAGCTGGTCGAAGCAAATACGCCAACTAATAACGTACCTAAAATACCACCCACACCATGCACTGGAAATACATCTAACGAGTCATCAATTTTAAGCTTTTGCTTAATATAAACCGTAGCATAGAAACAAACAAAACCGGCGGCAATACCAATAACTAACGCGCCACCAGGGCCAACAAAACCAGAAGCTGGAGTAATTGTACCTAAACCTGCAACCATACCTGTTACGGCGCCTAAGACACTGGCTTTACCAAATTTCTTCCATTCAATTGCAGCCCAAGTAAGGGTACCTGCAGCAGCTGAAATATGGGTTACTAACATTGCCATTGAAGCATCACCAGTAGCAGCTAATGCACTACCACCGTTAAAACCAAACCAGCCTACCCATAACATACCAGCACCGGTAACTGTCATGGTTAAGTTATGCGGTAGCATTGGTGTTTTTGGAAAGCCTTTTCTTGGGCCAACGACCATAGCAGCAACTAAAGCTGCGGTACCTGCGGTAATGTGTACTACTACACCACCGGCAAAGTCATAAAGACCCATTTGAGCTAACCAACCGCCGCCCCATACCCAGTGAGTAACAGGTGCGTATACTGCTAATAACCAAAAACCACTAAATAATAAAACGGCTGAGAACTTCATTCGTTCAGCAAAACCACCAATAATAAGTGCAGGGGTAATAATGGCGAAAGTCATTTGGAATAACATAAATAAGCTTTCTGGAATATCGCCAGACAAGGTGTCTTTACCAATACCTGTCATCATCACTTTACTGAAATCACCAATGAAGCTATTACCTTCACCGAAGGCTAAGCTATAACCTATAACCAACCACAAAATTGAAGAGATACCAGCAATGGCAAAACATTGCATTAAAATAGAAAGTACGTTCTTCTTTCTAACTAAACCACCATAAAAAAGGGCGAGGCCCGGGAGGGTCATTAATAGTACTAATGCTGTCGAGGTTAAGATCCAGCTGGTATTGGCACCATTTAGCTGGCCATCATCGGCAAATGCTAAAGTTGGTAGCATTAACAGCAAACTTATAAGTATTTTTAACATAGTTATTATCCAAAGCTTTGTTGCGGGTATTTAATAAAACTTAATAAATGCCCAAGGTGTTGTTATATCAGTGCAAGTTTTGACTTTAAGTAGCCCTTTAAACTTGAGGTTATAAAAATTATCACACATTTGGTGCGCATTTATTGTTAACGTTTTGCTCGGTTTAAAAATATGCACGAAATAAGCCATTATATTTACCCTTATTAATCAATGTGATAAATATCAATAGTGCAATAGGGTGAGCTTTTTTGCACCAAAATGGTGATTAGTTGTGGTTTGGTGATTCTTTTTGGTGCGCTCGGTTTTTGTGCAGGTAATTATTTTCATTAATAAAAGTTATAGTGAGAACGCTATTAGTGCTGGTATTTATTGAAGTATTCCTTGAAATATTAGTTGAATCATAGAGGGGAGCACAATAAGTTATGCTAAAGTTTGATGAACTTTATGCATGTGTAGGCATTAATGGAAATTTCACAAAAGCGTATTTTGATCACCGGAGCATCATCTGGTATCGGTGAAGCACTCGCTATCGCTTGTGCTAAGCAAGGCGCGCAGCTTATTTTGGCAGCGCGGAATAAAGAAAAATTAGTTGCGCTGAAAAAGCAACTGGTTAATTCAGCACTCCACCAAGTGCTGGTACTTGATTTAGCTCAGCCTGAGCAGCTAGATGCGCTAGTAAAAGAGAATATTGAACAATTTGGCGCTATTGATATTTTAGTGAATAACGGCGGCCTTTCTCAGCGAGGTAGTGCCAGAAAAACTCAGCTGTCAGTACAAAGACAAGTGATGGAAGTAAACTACTTTGGCGCCGTAGCGATGACGCAAGCGGTACTGCCAAGCATGATAGCTGCAGGGCAAGGCATGATAGTTACCGTATCTTCTGTGGCAGGGAAAGTTGGCGGCAAAAGTATGTCTGGTTATAGCGCTTCAAAACACGCGGTGCTTGGTTATATGGATTGTTTGCGCGCAGAAGAAAGCGAGCATGGTATTCAGGTACTTAATATTTGCCCTGGTTTTGTGCAAACTCAAATATCAGTTAATGCTAAAACCGCTTCTGGTGAACAATTTGGCCGAGTAGCTGGTGCGATAAAAAATGGTATTCCTGTTGAAAGCTGTGCTGAGCAAATGATTAAAGCGATTAAAGCTGACAAAAGTGAAGTGGTGATTGGTAAAGGTATCAGTTATTGGGCGCCAACTATCTATCGCTTCTTCCCTAATACCTATAGAAAAATCGCAGCGAAAAAGAATTTTAGAGAATAAATAGCTTTTATACCTATGCTGAACTTTCAAGCTAAAGTATAAGTCGGAATTTATTTCAACAACTCTGTGCTTATTCGTCGCACAAAAGTACGACCTATAAATAAGCGCATTTAATTTTTATCTTTGAGTAACGTACATAGTTGTTAGATAAAACAAAGCCCAGACAAGTTATTGTCTGGGCTTTTTAATAGCCAGTTAAACTATCTGGGCAGCTATTTTACCAACACTTAATTTACTGGCTGTTTACTTTACAGGGTATTGGGCAGCAAGGTATTCATAAACCGCGCGAATACCAAAAGCTTCACCACCAACAGGACGGCCTGAAAGGGTACGAGTATTAAACGCCATAATGTCGAAATGTAGCCAGTTAGTTTCTGGATTTACAAACTCTTGTAAATATAAAGCGGCGGTAATAGCACTGCCTTGCGGAATCGCAGCACAGTTGGTCATATCGGCAATGGTGCTACTGAACAAATCTTTATATGGTGCGTGTAACGGCATGCGCCATGCTGGATCGTTAACCTGTTCACCAGCAAGGGTTATTTTTTCGGCAATTTCAGTATTTGTCGAGAAAAAGCCTGCTAACTCAGTGCCTAAAGCAACGCGCATTGCACCCGTTAAGGTGGCGAAATCAATTAATAACTCAGGACTGTCATTTTCAGCTTCAGCTAAGGCGTCACATAATACTAATCGGCCTTCAGCATCTGTATTATGAATTTCTACCGTTAAACCTTTACGGGTCGTAATAACATCACCTGGACGAAGCGCATTACTCGACACGGCATTCTCAACAGCAGGAATAAGTACACGTAAAGAAATGGGTAAGTTATTAGCCATAATTAAATGGGCTAAACCAAGTACATGAGCCGATCCGCCCATATCTTTTTTCATAAAACGCATACCAGAAGCGGGTTTTAAATCTAAACCGCCGCTATCAAAACATACGCCTTTACCAACTAAAGTTACTTTAGTGTCGGTTTCCTTACCCCATTTCATATCGATCAGGCGTGGCTTATGTAAGCTAGCACGACCAACCGCGTGAATGGTTGGGTAGTTTTCGGTAAGTAAGTCATCACCAATAATCTGTGAAACGCTACCACCAAATTGCTCTGCTAAGGCAATAGCTGCTTCGCCAATATGCTCAGGCATCATGTCTGCTGCTGGAGTATTTACTAGATCGCGTACTAAAGCGGTTGCCTCTGCTTGTATTAATGCTTGAGCGACAACTTCAGCGTCGTTAATTGCCAAAGTTGCTAAGGTTTTGTTTGATTTTTTATAACGTTCAAACTGATATGAGCCGACCGCCCAAGCAAAAGCGATGGCTTTTTTGAGTTCATCTTCACAACTTAAGAGATATTGACCTTGAGGAAGTTGGGTACTTAAGTCACCACAAGCAAAATAATGCTCGGGTTGGTCGCTCACAAAAACCGCTTGTGAAAGCTGGCCTGATTCTCCAGGGATCAAGCAAATACCTTGGCCTGAAAAGTTGGTTTGTTTTATCCAGTTTTGACTAAAAGCATTTTGCTGTTCGAGCCAAGCAGCAAAGGCACTTTTTCGGATAACGGTTAATGGGGTACCTTGGTCACTTGCTACTAAAATTGAATTCATATTTTACCTTTAGCTGGTCGTAATTAAGAAAGGGTGAATATATTCTTTGTTTTAAAGAATACATTGTTATTAATAAGTGTACTGGTTATATAGTGTTGCCGCTAGCGGGTACTCTCTTTTATAGCTCTTTTGTATATCGTTTATTGTTCTATTTTGTATTTCTGGCTTTACTATGAAAGTGGGATATTTATGCAAATAAATATTTACTGTTAAGCACAGACGCTAATCGTTACACTAAGCTCTTTTAAGCTAATAAACCTTGCGATGACTACGCCAACATGACATTTTCATATTCCACTACGTATATATTAGATAAACCCCATTTTGCTGAATGTTACAGCCAGTCGGTGAGTAACGAGCCAAAGCCTAGTCTTTATTATAAAGCGGCATTTTTAACCTTGGTAGGTTTGGCGATATTAATATTTAGCGAAGCTAACCGCTATGTTGCTTGGTTTATTTTGGCGCTTGGGGTCTTAGACGCAGTAAGTGTTTATTATCAAAAACCGTGGTGGGTAATGAGACAAATGCTGAGCCGAGCAGCTGGCAGCGAAGTTACCATTACTGTTGACGAGCAGGGCATTAGCAATCATTCTTATTATGTTAAGCAAAGCCTGACTTGGCAAAATATCCAAAAAATTGAAGCAACAAAATGCGGCTTATTAATTTTTCATCCACAAGGAAAAAATTACTTATCAAAAAGTATTTTATCTGAAGACGCCTATCAGTATATTTTACAGCAGAGCGCATCTTCATCAGAACAAGATAATTCCAAAGCTCAGGATTAACCGCCGTTTTATGTTAAAAGTTAGACGTTAATGAAATTTTATCAGTTAAAATATTTTTTAGCCTTTATTTTATTGTGGGCAGCGCTAGTGGTGCTGTCTCCTTTATCAGCTTCGCAAATACTCGATTATGTTTTGTATAGTTTTTTAGGTGTATTGGGGGCTATTTTTGCTAACTCTACTGGCGCTGGCGGTGGCGTAATTTTTATTCCAATGTTTAATCAGCTCGCTTTTAGTGAACTGCAAGCACTAGCCACTAGTTTTGCTATTCAATGTTGCGGCATGACTGCTGGCGCATTAACTTGGTATCACCATTATAAAAGCGAGAAAACTGAATTAAAGTTATGGCAAGGCTTTAAACGTATTATCGCTATAACTAGTGTTGCTTCAGTAGCTGGAATTCTTGCTGTGTATGCTTTTGCTGTTGAATCTCCAGCGTCACTGCATTACAGCTTTAGTTGGTTTTCTTTAGCCATTGGTGTGTTTATTGTTGCAAGTGTATTTTTGATAAAACCGCATCGTGAACGCAGCCAGCTATATTTTTATGACTATATCGCTCTGGCGTTAATAGGTTTATTTGGCGGCGTAATTACCGCATGGCTTTCGGTTGGCGTGGGTGAACTTTTAGCTATTTATTTAATTATCCGGCGTTTTGATATTAATATGGCGGTGGCAGCTGCGGTTATTGTTTCAGCTATCACGGTATGGTCAGCAATATGGCAATATACCTTGGTTGATTTTCAGGTATTTTGGCAAGTGGTTATATTTGCAGGGCCGGGGGCAGTCCTCGGTGGTATTTTTGCTAAAACCTTAGTTACCCATTTATCAGCTACGCGGTTAAAACTTTTTTTTGCTACTTGGTTATTAGTTATCGGTATTGTGGGAATATAAATTAACTCAGCTCAGTTTTGTTCAATACCATAAGCTCTGTTAGTAGCAGGTTTTCTAGCGCAGGGTTCCAGCAAAGAACAGCATACTCTGGCGCAGTTGAAGTTATTTTTTATATTGACGCTTATCAGCGTTTTGGAAAATTATGTGGCGTATTGCTTTATTTATTGGCTTGATCTGTTCAGTAGTACTGAATGTTTATCTGTTCATGCTATTGAATATGAACAGCATTGAAAAACAAATCGAGCAACAAGTTAGTTTACATCAGCAGCAAGAGGCAACGCAGATGAAAAAAGCTAACGTTAAAAATAATTACACTGAGCACACCAAGGGCGCTCAACAACTGGCGAATAAGATTAAAAGTGCGATTAAGATGAAAGACTATTTTAATGCGACTTTTTTAATTAATAGCTTAGCTCATGAGCATCAAGCCCAACTACCTGAAGTAAGACTCTTTTGGTTGCATACTACCGGAGGGCTAATTGAGCAAAAGTTTTTTACTGATGCTGAAAATTCGATCAGTGCTTATCTAGAATTCCAGCCAGATGATGGCGATTTTCTCTATCAACAAGTTGACTTATATTGGCAACAGCAGTTGCCTTTAGCTGCTATTAAGCATGCCTATGAAGTGCAATATCATGTATTTACTGAAGTTGAAAATCGTAAGGCGGTTAACTTTGCCAGAGACCTAGTTCAACAACATGTTGAATTGTTAATAAATAAAAATCTATGGCTAGAACTTAGCAACTTTGTTGAAGAGGTGTTGGTATTTGATCCTACTAGCCTTAACTTACAATGGCTTTTTGCTCGCGCACAATACCAGTTAGGCGAATTTGACTATGCACGTACTGTTATTGAACCTTTTCTAAATGAACCTAATTATAAAATAAAAGCGCGAGCCTTATTAGCTGAAATAGAGGCAGAAATTGAACTGGCGTTAAGAAAGCCGCAAAGCATTCCGCTAAATCGTCAAGGTGATCACTTTATAGTGCAGGCATTGATGAATGATACGTTTAACGTTTCGTTGATGTTAGATACCGGAGCCAGTATTTCATTGTTATCTGAATCGGCATTTACAGCCTTAAACCAGTATTCAGAAGTCGCTTATGTAAAAGATTTAACCCTGAATACCGCCGGTGGAACAATAAACGCCAGTATCTACCAAGTAGCGGAATTTTCTATACAAGGTTATATTGTTAACGACTTTGTTTTCGCGGTAAGCCCCTCTTACGTAAGTAATGGAAGTAATGGAAGTAATGGAAGTAATGGAAGTAATGGAAGTGAAGGTAACGATGGTTTGTTAGGGATGAACTTTTTAAGCGCCTTTGATTTTCATATTGACCAAAAGAACAGCTTGTTGATGTTAAAAAATAAATAGAACCTGCGATAAATATAGAAAAAGGGGTCGGTGACAAATGAGAATATAAGAACTCTCATTTGTCACCGACCCCTTTTAAACCGACCCCTTTTAAATTTTTGCTCTCTTTTAATTCGCCCATTTTAAATCTTAACAGCCAAGTTCACTCTTCATGAATAAGCTGCCTGAGCTAAATCTTGATTAATATTTAACAACAGCATAGATAAACCTTGCTGCATTCGTAAATATAGTGATAATCGGGCACTGTTTTTACAAAGCCATTATCTGAGAGTATTAAGTGCAACTATTAGCAATAGAATGTTTAGGTAAACCGTTACGGTTAGAAGGTTCAATGGCCGGCTGGCAACAACTTTTTTGGGGCGAGCAATGTGTTTCACAAATTGATGCTAATGCCGACAGTGATAACTTTTCCCATAAATTCATCCTAAAAACTGATGCTAGAGAAGGTGATCAGGGCGAGTTGCAGGTTGAACTTAATGGTTCATTGCAATGGCAACCTTTTGACCTGCAATTTCAGTTGTTAGTTAATAACGAGTTATTGCAAGAAAATACCGTCAATGAAAAAGATATCGAGCAACGCCAAATCAGCCAAGGTGAAAAGCAGCCAATGAAGGTTAGCTTTATCGGCATGGCTGGCCTTGGTTTAAAATTATTGAAAAGTGCCAAGGTTATTAAAGTATTGTTTGCTGCGGGTAGTTTAGCGGCTTATAGCTGGTTGTTCTCTATTGAGTTTGCCATCGCGCTGGTGCTTTGTTTGGTTTTTCATGAATACGGTCATATCAAAGCAATGAAATATTTTGGCTTGAAAACCAAAGGTATTTATCTTATTCCCTTTGTTGGTGGCTTAGCGCTCAGCGATGACAAAATTAATACCCGTTGGCAAGATATTGTTATTTCAATTATGGGGCCTTTCTTTGGTTTAATACTCTCTATCGCCTGCTTAGTCGGATATTGGCTCACTGATTTAGAAATACTTGCTGGTTTGGCGGTATTCAACGCTTTGCTTAATTTATTTAATTTATTACCTATATTACCTTTAGATGGCGGGCACGTGCTTAAGAGTATCGCTTTTTCAATTAATTCTAAGTTTGGTTTAGTGGCTTGTATTTTAGGGGCTGCTTTGGGTATTTATCTTAGCTATTATTTTGGCTTGGCCTTATTAGGCTTTTTACTTGCTATTGGTAGCGTTGAAATATTCTTTGAATATAAACGTCGGCATTTAAGTGAGTTATTACCGCTTAATCGTTATGCTCAAATAGTATCTGCCGTGTGGTATGTGATTACATTGGGCGGCTTAAGTGCTGTAATTTGGTTTGTTGGTCAAACAGGCAATAATGCCTTGTCACTACCGCTTAAGCTCCTCGCTAGTTAATCAGCGATTGATAACGCATAAGGTTTTTACGAGCTAGCTCGAGAGGTAAATACACTCGGGTTTGCTTTTATTAAAATCAGCACCGTTTGGCAAAAATTGTTGGAATAACTTCTAACTACACTTTAGTTCAAGTTATTTGTATAGGTAAAACATCGCCATGAAGTATAATTATCGCCTTGCAGTAGTTTCGCCTTTATCGGCATTCACACGAGGCCACACTCTTGGCACTAAAGCCAGCATATTTCTCCAAAATTTTAACTGAAAAAGTTCAATTTAGCTTATTTTTAGTCATTTCTTGGGGCTGCGATCCACAAAACCCCACAATTTCATAAACTTCCTTAAACCCCTTAATTTTATTGATGATCAAGCCGATCAAATTCCTAATTCTTTGCTTGACAATAGTTTGCTTTAATCACTAAACTGTATCAATGTGGAGAAAAGTGGAAAATAGTGGATCACGGTAGATCCCATAAAAAGAATAGGGTTATGTACAGAGGAACTAGCGCAATAACATTAGACAGCAAAAACCGAATCACGGTGCCCACGC
Organism: uncultured Alteromonadaceae bacterium; assembly: GCA_947501935.1. Classification (GTDB taxonomy): domain Bacteria; phylum Pseudomonadota; class Gammaproteobacteria; order Enterobacterales; family Alteromonadaceae; genus CANMXU01. Next base: position 170,440 of record CANMXU010000005.1, on the reverse strand, counting down.
GGTATCGCGAGGAGTTGTTTGCCGATTGCGCCGGAAAAATGGTTTGTACTGTTGACATTCAACACCCTTGTTTATTGCTTTATCCACTCCCTGAATGGGAAGAAATTGAACTGAAATTATGTAATCTTTCGAGCATGAATCCGCAAGAAAGGTTATTACAGCAAGTGTTGTTAGGTAATGCTTCTGATTGTGAAGTTGATAAAAACGGTCGTTTGTTAATTAATGGCCCACTTAGACAGCATGCGAGTTTAGAAAAAAATATTATGTTAGTTGGTCAGTTAAAGAAATTCGAAATTTGGAACGAAAGTGCATGGCAAGCACAAATGCAGCAAGGTATTGCGAAAATCCAGTCGGGTGAAATCGAATTAACAGAACGACTACTTGATTTATCCCTGTAACAAAAATAACGATAATTAGACGGCGTTAAACGATAAAATGCACACAGATAAGTCACACATATCGGTATTGCTCGACGAAGCAGTAACCGCACTAGCCATAAACCCAGACGGTACTTATATCGACTGTACTTTCGGTCGCGGCGGACATTCCTCACTTATTCTTTCTAAACTTTCCGAGCAAGGGCGCTTAATTGCCATTGACCGTGACCTAACTGCGATAGAAGCGGCGAAAAAGTTTGCTGATGACCCTCGTTTTCTTATTGAGCATGAAGGTTTTGCTGAATTAGAAAATATTGCCACTAAACACAATTTACTGAAAAAAGTTGATGGCGTTCTACTCGATTTAGGCGTTTCTTCACCGCAACTTGATGAAGCTGAACGTGGTTTTAGTTTTATGAAAGACGGCCCACTTGATATGCGCATGGATACTACTCGTGGCCAAACTGCTGCACAGTGGTTAGCCAGTGCTGATGTTGAAGATATTACTTGGGTATTAAGAACTTTTGGTGAAGAAAAACACGCTTGGCGTATCGCCAATGCCATTGTTGATACGCGCGAAGAGTCACCACTAACTCGCACCAGTGAATTAGCCAAGCTTATTAAAACTACCGCGCCGCAGCGTGAAATTAAAAAGCACCCAGCAACGAGAAGTTTTCAAGCTATTCGCATTTATATAAATAGTGAACTTGAGCAAATTGAAAAAGTGCTAGCCGCATCTTTAAATGTATTGGCACAAGAAGGGCGCTTAGTAGTTATTAGTTTCCATTCTTTAGAAGATCGCTTAGTTAAGCAATTTATGAAAAAGCATTCTCAAGGCAAGCAAGTGCCACGTGGTATGCCGATCAGTGAAGAAGAAATTCAGAAAGGTAAAAAGCTAGCTCTAGTTGGTAAAAGACAAAAACCAAGTAAACAAGAAGTTGATGACAATGTTCGTTCACGTAGCTCGGTATTACGTGTCGCACAGAGATTGGCTGATTAACCATGGCGTCGGCTAAAGTTGCGCTTGCTTATGATGTTTGGCAAGACATTCGGCGCCACCTATTTACGTACGCTTTAATGCTGGTGGTTGTCGCTTCAGCATTTTCGGTAATTTATTTTACCCATTTAAATAGACAAACTACGAGCAGCTTAGAAAGTTTATTAACCGAGCGTGACGAATTAGATATTGAATGGCGCAACTTGCTATTAGAACAAAACAGTTTGGCTGAACATAGCACCATAGAAACTAAAGCAGCGAAACTACTGAATATGAAAAGGCCAAGTGCCGAATCGGAAGTGATAATAAAACTACCATGAAAACAGCGGTGAATAGAGCTAATAATAAATACCAGCCAACAACGGTAGCATGGCGTTTTTACGTTGTGATCGCCATTGTGGTCGCTATTTATGGCACGCTAATGGCGCGCACTGCTTATATTCAAATTATCGAACCTGATATGCTCAAAGAGCAAGGTGATAATCGCTCAATTCGTACAGCCACCAATACTGTGCAACGTGGTTCAATTGTTGACCGTAATGGTGATGAGTTGGCGATTAGCGTGCCGGTAGAAACCGTTTATGCCGATCCTAAAATTATTATTGAGAATAATGCCTTAGCTATGACAGATCATTGGCAAGCTTTAGCTGACGTATTAGATCAAGATGTTAAGAAATTACTAAGCCTTATTGGAACCAATCCACGTAAACGCTTTGTTTATGTGCAGCGCCAAGTTTCCCCTGCTATGGCGAATTACATTCGTCAATTAAAGATCCCCGGTATTTACTTAGAGAAAGAATCAAAACGCTTTTATCCGGCCGGTGAAATTAGTGCTCACGTGGTTGGTTTTACCAATGTAGACGATAAAGGTATTGAAGGTATTGAACGTGTTTACGACCAACTGTTAACCGGTACCGATGGTGCTAAGCGTTTTCGTAAAGACGCGAAAGGTCGTAAAATTGAAATTCTATCGGTAGAAGAATCAACCAAGCCAAACAATATTACCTTAAGTATTGACCAACGCATTCAAGCACTGGCTTATAAAGAATTAAAAGGTGCTGTTAAAGCATTCAAAGCGTCCTCAGGCTCAGTGGTAGTTACTAATGTTCGCACCGGTGAAATTTTAGCCATGGTTAATAGCCCTTCTTATAACCCTAATAACCGACGTAATACTGCTATTCATAGGTTTCGAAATCGAGCTATTACCGATATTTATGAACCTGGCTCAACCATGAAACCGCTGACCATGTTATCAGCATTAGAGTTTGGCTCGGTTGAGTCATCAACCATTATTAATACCCACCCAGGATGGATGCGCCTTGGCGGACGAAGGGTCGATGACCCCATAAATCGGGGCAAGTTAAGTTTAACTGATATTTTAGTCACCTCTTCTAACATGGGCACCACCAAACTAGCTTTGTCGGTGCCTAAAGCGTTTTTATTAGACAAGTTTTTTGACGCCGGCTTTGGTGAAAATACTGGCACAGGTTTAGTGGGTGAAAGTTCGGGCATGATGCATGACCGCCAACGTTGGTCGCAGTATGAATTAGCTACTTTATCTTGGGGTTATGGCTTAGCCATTACGCCGCTACAATTAGCACGATTTTATTCAACCTTAGGTAATAATGGCGTAAAACAGCCGCTTACTATTATTAAAAAAGGCACCGAACTTACCGCTGAGCTACAAGATGAGCCGGTGCAAGTTTTCTCAGAAAATTATAGTCGTGAAGTCGTTAATATGCTGGAAAGTGTAGTTAATGAACATGTAGGGAAAGCAAAAGTAGCTGGCTATCGTGTGGGTGGAAAAACCGGTACATCGATAAAGGCTTTTGCCGGTGGTTACGGTAATGACTATGTCGGTTTATTTGCTGGACTTGCGCCTATTTCAAATCCTGAGTTAGCCATTGTGGTAGTGATTAACGAACCCGGCGGCGACTTATACCATGGTGGGGACATTGCCGCGCCAGTTTTTTCACGAGTAATGAAAGGCGCGCTGCAGCTACTTAATATTGAGCCTGACCAAGTAACCCATACGGTGAATAAAAAGAATAAAGCTAAGGAGAAAGACAATGTCTAACTCTTTAACTTTAAATGGCTACCAGCGTATTAGTGCCGCTTTGTCTGAATTTTCTATCAGCCTAGCTAATGCAAACATTAGCCAAAAATCAGCTTTTAAGCGTTTGGAAAATGACAGCCGAAATATACAACAAGGCGATATTTTTTGTGCGTTACAAGGCCATGCGCTTGACGGTCGCTTGTATATTGATAAAGCCATAAACCAAGGCGCAGCTTTAGTTATTGCTCAGTGCCAATCTCCAACAAAGCACGGTAATATTAGTTTTCATCCACGAAGCAGTGAAGAAAGTAGCCCAGATACGAATGTGGCTATTATTGAATTTTATCAGCTTGATCAGCAGCTATTTGATTTAGCCAGCGCTTATTACCAACAGCCGCAAAAAGCCATGAAAATTATTGGTATTACTGGCACCAATGGTAAAACCACCACCAGCCAAATTATTGCTAGCTTATACCAAGCTCATCAGCAAAATTGTGCAGTTATCGGCACTGTCGGCGCGGGCCTAATTGATGATTTAACGCCGATTGCCAATACCACCCCTGGTGCAACAGAATTATTAGGCTGGTTATCACAGTTTTCACAACAAAAAATTAGCCATGTCGCCATGGAGGTATCATCACATGCCTTGGCGCAAAAACGTGTTCATAACGAATTGTTTGATGTCAGCATTTTTACTAATTTAAGTCGTGATCATCTTGATTATCATCACAACATGGCTGAATACGCTGCGGCAAAACATAAAGTATTTTCAGGTCAAGCAACGCAGGTTGCTATCATAAATGGTGATGATGCTCAGGGCCAACAGTGGTTAGCTCAAGGTTTTAAAGCGCAGCCTGTTATTGTTTATGGTCGCAGTAAAGCCATTAAAACACATCAACAATATGTTTATGCTGAGCAAATTAGTCATCACCATCAAGGGGTTACTTTTAAACTAAGTAGTCACCTTGGTAGTTGTGAAATTACCAGCCAATTACTGGGTGATTTTAATGTTGATAATTTACTTGCAGGCATTGCCACAATGCTTGCAGACAATATTGCATTAGCAGATATCGCTCATTCAGCAGCGCAAATAAAACCGATTGCCGGTCGCATGGAAGCTTTTCATGCTAATGGTAAAGCGACCGCCGTTGTTGATTATGCTCATACCCCCGATGCACTGGTTAATGCTTTACAGGCTTGTCGTCAACATTGCCAAGGAGCTTTGTGGGTAGTATTTGGTTGTGGTGGCAATCGCGATAAAGGCAAACGCGCGCTAATGGGTGAAATAGCTGAACGTTTAGCCGAGCAGGTAATTATTACCAGCGACAACCCAAGAAATGAAGCGCCAGAAGCTATCGCCAATGATATTTTATCCGGCTGTAAAGATTCTGAAAAAATTACTGTAATGCTCGATCGCCAACAAGCGGTGCTGTCAGCATTAGCACAAGCCCAACCGCACGACGTGATATTACTTGCGGGTAAAGGCCATGAAAACTATATCATCATTAATGATGAGAAATTGCCATACGACGAACGCGCTTTGGTGCGCTCGGCTTATCAAAACGAGGTGGTCTTATGATCCCATTAGCGTTAGCGGATATTGCCAGTGCAGTAAACGGAAAATTAGTTGGTCGAAATATTACTATTAATGCCTTAGTGACAGACAGTCGCGCTTTAAAAGTTGACGAGGCATTTCTAGCCTTAAAAGGGCCTAACTTTGACGGTCATCGATTTATCAAACAAGTGCTTGAGCAAGGTTGTAGTGCAATAATTGTTGACCATCAACAAGCAACCGATATTCCACAAATTATTGTTGAAGATACCCATTTAGCTCTAGGACAAATTGGCGCTTTAGTGAAAGCACAAGTAGCACCTAAAACGGTAGCTATTACTGGTAGTAGCGGAAAAACTACGGTTAAAGAAATGGTCGCGGCTATTTTGTCTCGTTTAGGTTGTGTTTTAGCGACCAAAGGTAATTTTAATAATGATATTGGTGTGCCATTAACCTTGTTGCGCTTAGAAGATAAACACGACTTTGCCGTAGTAGAGCTTGGCGCTAATCATTTGGGCGAAATTTCTTATACATCAAATTTAGTACGTCCTGATATTGCTATGATCAATAACATTGCAGCGGCTCATTTAGAAGGTTTTGGTGATTTAGCAGGCGTAGCCCGTGCTAAAGGTGAAATCTTTGAAGGTTTAAGTGAAAGCGGCGTGGCAATTTATAATCAAGACAGCCCATATGCCAGTAAATGGCAGTGGCGTTTAACCGATAAGAATGTCCGTAAATTCTCATGTTTAAAAAAATCAGATTGTTTTAGCTCAAACGTAGTGCTTGATGAAAATGGCTGCGCTACTTTCTCACTTAATACTAACGTTGGACGTACTTTTATTGAGCTTACCGTGCCTGGGCGACATAACGTTTGTAATGCAGTAGCAGCGGCTAGCGTTGCGCTTGAATGTGGTGCCAGCCTTGATGATATCCGTTTAGGTTTAGCTGATATGGCCAGGGTTGGTGGTCGCTTGAATATTCACCAGTTGGGTGACAATTTTAAACTGATTGACGATACCTACAATGCTAATGTTGATTCAGTTAAAGCAGCAACTGAGTTACTGGCGAGCTACCCCGGCCGTCGAATTTTAATATTAGGCGATATGGGCGAACTGGGCTCTGCGGCGCGCAGTTATCATCAGGAAGTAGGTGAATATGCCAAGTCGTTAAAAATAGATGATTTGATGACCTTAGGCGTGCTTAGCCAAAGTGCATCAGACAGTTTTAATGGCCGTGGCCAACATTTTAGTAGTCGCGAAAATTTAGTTAAGCAATTAGCAAACATGTTAAGCAATGAAGCTCAACAAATAGCAGTTTTAGTCAAAGGTTCACGCAGTGCGCATATGGAACACGTGGTTGAAGAAATCGTAGACTGGCGTTCAAAAAATCACAGTGGAGAGCAACTCTAATGCTTTTATGGTTAGGTGAGTATTTAACTCAATTTTATTCAGGCTTTAACGTTTTTTCATACTTAACGTTTCGAGCCATTGTTAGCACGTTAACCGCGCTAGTTATTTCTTTATATTTTGGCCCGAAATTGATTCGTGCCTTGCAACGCATGCAAATTGGTCAAACGATACGTGACGATGGTCCACAAAGTCATTTGTCAAAATCAGGTACGCCAACCATGGGCGGTATTTTGATCCTAGCTTCTATTGTCGTTAGTGTTTTATTGTGGGCTGACTTAAGTAACATCTACGTTTGCGTGGTGTTATTTGTGGTGGTTACCTTCGGCATTATTGGTTTTGTTGATGACTACAGAAAAGTGATCAGAAAAGATTCTAACGGCTTAATTGCCCGTTGGAAGTATTTTTGGCAAACCGTTATCGGTTTTAGTACTGCTTTGTTTTTGTATTACCTTGGCCAAGGTACAGAAGAAACCGCACTGCTTATTCCTTTTGTAAAAGACGTACTGCCGCAACTTGGCATTTTTTATATCTTCCTTACTTATTTTGTCATAGTCGGCACAAGTAATGCGGTTAACTTAACTGACGGTTTAGACGGTTTAGCAATAGTACCAACCATTATGGTGGCAGGCGCTTTTGCGGTTTTTGCTTATGTAACGGGCAACGTCAATTTTTCAGCGTATTTACACATTCCTTATATTCCACAAACCAGTGAATTAGTGGTGGTATGTACCGCTATTGTTGGTGCGGGCTTAGGTTTTTTATGGTTCAACACCTACCCAGCTCAAGTGTTTATGGGCGATGTTGGCTCGTTAGCTTTAGGCGCGGCCCTTGGCGTTATCGCGGTATTGGTTAAGCAAGAATTAGTATTATTTATCATGGGCGGCGTTTTTGTTATGGAAACGGTGTCGGTGATTTTGCAGGTCGGCTCTTACAAGTTGCGGGGGCAGCGAATATTTCGTATGGCGCCCATTCATCATCATTACGAATTAAAAGGCTGGCCAGAGCCGCGCGTTATAGTGCGCTTTTGGATCATCTCTTTAATTTTAGTCTTAATTGGCTTAGCAACGCTGAAATTGCGTTAGAGGAAAAATGACTTATTTATCTGGGCTAAGAAACAAAAACATTGTGGTATTAGGTGCTGGTATGACAGGGCTTTCCTGTGCGCGCTTTTTAGACCACCATGGTTTAGTTTTTTCAATCAATGATAGCCGAGAAAATAATACATTAGCTGCTGAAGTTGCGCAGCACTTTCCAAATACTAACTTTGTTCAAGGTGGGTGGAACAAAGAGCTTATTGCCCAAGCACAAGTATTGATTGTTAGCCCAGGAATTGACTTAGCCACAACAGAAATTAGTAACGCAATTACACCAAACTGCCAAGTAATTGGTGATGTTGAACTGTATTGTTTAGTGGCTGATACGCCAATACTAGCGGTTACCGGTTCAAACGGTAAATCAACGGTAGTGTCGTTATTAGCCCATGTTGGTAAAGAATTAGGTAAAAACGTGCAACTGGGCGGCAATATTGGCGTACCTGTACTTGACCAGCTTATTGAAGAACAAACCAGCAGCGTAGATATGTTGGTATTAGAGTTGTCTAGTTTTCAGTTAGAAACTTTGCACAGCATGAAAGCACTTGCTAGCACGGTATTGAATGTTAGTGATGACCATTTAGACCGACATAAAACTTTAGCTAACTACGCACAAATTAAACAACGCATCTATCAGCAAAGCCAAGTTGCGGTTATAAATCGTGATGATGCGTTAACTGCATGTTCATCAGAAAAAATGAGCATTATCTCGTTTGGCTCTGATGAGCCTGAAGTGGGTCAGTTTGGTTTACGTCAGCAAAACCAGCAAACTTATTTAGCTCAAGGTGAAAACTGTTTAATTGCGCTTAACGAATTACCTTTAGCTGGCATTCATAATGCCTTGAATTATCTAGCTGTTTTAGCCTTAGGTAATAGTGCAGGTTGGTCCATCGTTGATATGGTTAAGGCCTTTTCATCATTTTCAGGGTTAGCGCATCGTTGTCAAAAAATTGCCAGTGACGACGGTATTATTTGGGTGAATGACTCTAAAGCAACCAATGTTGGCTCTGCACTTGCGGCGATTGAAGGTTTAGCGCCAAGTTTAGTCGCAGGAAATAAACTGCTATTAATTGCTGGCGGTGACGGCAAAGGTGCTGACTTTTTGCCATTAAAAGCGGCGATAGAAAAACATGTTGCGCAAGTTTTTAGTTTAGGTAAAGACGGTCGAGCAATTGCAGCCTTAAGTAAACATGGCCGTTACTTTGATACGTTAGAGCAAGCGGTTAGTGCTGCACGAGCTGAAGCTAAAGCAGGCGATATTATTTTGCTTTCACCAGCCTGTGCAAGCATTGATATGTTTAAAAATTTTGCTGAGCGCGGCCAAGTATTTATCAATGCTATTAGTGCTTGTAATAGTTGTAAGGAGCGCAGCTAATGACTGAATTAAGCGCAGCTCTTACTAACAATAAAGTTAAGCTTGATAAGTTAACTGCTAACTTATCTTTTAATTTCACAGATAAACTTACAACATGGTTCAAGCCTGCGCCAGCAAGTACGGTATTATTTGACCGCAGCTATATAGTTTTAGCTATGGTGATGTACATGATCGGTTTAGTTATGGTGGCAAGTTCGTCGATGCCAGTAGCAGAACGATTATTTGGTAATCCATTTCATTTTGTTACTCGTCATGCCATTTACATCGTATTAAGTCTTATTGTTGCCGGCATTACTTTGCAAGTACCAATGAGTCGCTGGAAACAACATAGCGGCATGTTGCTCATTTGCGCGTTGTTATTACTCGTTGTGGTGTTAGTTATTGGTCGTTCTGTGAATGGTTCAACCCGTTGGATTGTTATTGGTCCAATTACCATTCAAGCGGCAGAGCCAGCGAAGCTATTTTTCTTCTGTTATTTATCGGCGTATTTAGTACGCAGACGTGATGAAGTAATGGAAAACATTAAAGGCTTTGCTAAGCCTTTGGTGGTCTTTGGCTTACTCGCATTTTTATTACTAATGCAGCCTGATTTAGGCACAGTGATTGTAATGTTTGTGACCACTTTTGGTTTATTGTTTTTAGCTGGCGCAAAATTATGGCAGTTTTTTGCTGTTGCCAGTGTTGGCGTTGCAGCACTCACTATGTTGGCAGTATTTGAGCCTTATCGCTGGCGCCGGATCACCAGTTTTCTAGACCCTTGGCAAGACCCTTTTGGTAGTGGTTATCAATTAACCCAGTCGTTAATGGCCTATGGCCGCGGCGAAACTTTTGGTCAAGGTTTAGGTAATAGCATTCAAAAACTTGAATATTTACCTGAAGCCCATACTGACTTTGTTATGGCAGTATTAGCGGAAGAATTCGGCTTTGTTGGTATTAGCGTTATTTTGCTTTTAAGCATGACCTTAGTCATTAAAGCGTTATTATTGGGCCGAAAAGCGGTTAGTAAAGAGAAATATTTTGAAGGTTTTTTCGCTTATGGCATCGGTATATGGATGGTATTTCAGGCTGCGGTCAATGTTGGCGCTAGCGCTGGTATTGTTCCTACGAAAGGTTTGACCATGCCGTTAATAAGTTACGGTGGCAGCTCGATGATCATTATGACCATTGCCTTAGTAGTGCTAGTGCGTATTGATCATGAATTACGTTTGCAAACTATTCAAGCAACCAGTAAAACTTCCGGAAAAACGAAAGCCAAAGCCAAAGTTACTGCTAAAGGAGGTACCTCATGAACCAACCTCCACAAGCAAATGAGATAAAAGAAGTGAAAACTGAAAACGTGAATTCTGCAGCAATTAATACTCAGAAAAAAAATGCCACTATTTTGATTATGGCTGGCGGTACTGGCGGTCATATTTTTCCAGGTATTGCCGTGGCTGATCATCTAAAAGCATTAGGTTGGCATATTCACTGGTTAGGCACTGAAAAGCGAATGGAAGCGAAAATTGTTCCAGCGCATGGTTACGATATCTCCTTTATAAATATTGCTGGTTTACGTAATACCAACTGGACAACGTGGTTGAAAACACCGTTTAAATTATTGCAATCAGTCATGCAGTCAGTACGGGTTATTCGTGAAGTAAAACCTGACGTAGTATTAGGTATGGGCGGATATGCCAGCGCCCCAGGTGGCTTTGCTGCGTGGTTATTAGGTAAACCTTTAGTTTTGCATGAGCAAAATGCCGTTGCCGGTTTAAGTAATCGTTATTTAGCGCATTTGGCCAGTTCGGTATTAAGCGCGTTTCCAAACGCTTTTAGTAAGCATAAATCGACTGTAGTAGGAAACCCGTTAAGACGCGATATTGTCGAGCTTGATAATATTTTATCGCCGCAACCAGCAACCACTAAAAAAGTATTAATTATTGGCGGCAGCTTAGGCGCACGAGTATTAAATGAAACCGTGCCACAAGCTATGAATCAAATTAAAGTACAAAACATTAGTGTTTGGCATCAAACTGGCGCCGGAAATGAAGAATCTGTTTGTGCTAGTTACGACCAATACGGCTTAGATGCTGAAAACATTAAAGTAAGTGAATTTATTGGAGATATGTCAGCGGCATATCAGTGGGCTGATGTGGTTATTTGCCGAGCTGGGGCATTAACGGTATCAGAATTAGCCATGGTCGCTAAACCCGCTATTTTTGTACCATTACCGCACGCGGTTGACGATCATCAAACAAAAAATGCCATGTATTTAGTGGCAAGAGGAGCAGCTAAGCTGATCCCACAACAAGAATTTAACGGCACCACACTCGCGCAAATGCTTAATAGCTTTTTTATTTCCGACAAGGTACTACAGAGCATGTCTAAGGCAGCACAAGATGCAGCCCATGCTGATGCAACCATTAAAGTTGCCAATACCTGTGTGGAGCTAGCCCAAAAATGAGAAAACCAATGACAGATCAAAAAGCAAATATTGCCCCAATTAAAATACCTGAAATGCGCCGAGTAAAACGCATCCATTTTGTTGGTATTGGTGGCGCAGGGATGGGCGGTATTGCTGAAGTTTTATTGAATGAAGGTTACCAAATTTCCGGTTCAGACATTGGCAATAACCAAGTGGTTAAACGCTTAACCGCATTAGGTGCAGAAATTACCATTGGCCACGCTAAAGAAAATGTTATTGATGCCAGCGTTATTGTTGTTTCAACCGCTATCGCACAAGACAACCCTGAATTAGTCGCAGCACAAGAAAATCGTATACCAGTGGTTAGGCGCGCAGAAATGTTAGCAGAGCTAATGCGGTTTCGCCACGGCGTAGCTATTGCGGGCACACATGGTAAAACCACCACTACCAGTTTAATTGCCAGCGTATTTGCTCAAGGTGATTTAGACCCAACTTTTGTTATTGGCGGTTTACTAAATAGTGCCGGCACCAATGCGCGTTTAGGTAGTAGCCGTTACTTGATTGCTGAAGCTGATGAAAGTGATGCTTCATTTTTGCATTTACAACCTATGGTTGCGGTAATTACTAATATTGCTGAAGACCATATGGACACCTATCAAGGTGACTTTGAAAAACTTAAAGATACTTATATTGAATTCCTGCACAACTTGCCGTTTTATGGTTTAGCTGTGGTTTGTATTGATAACCCAGTAGTGCGTGAATTATTACCGCGCATGAGTCGTCAAGTGATCACCTATGGCTTTTCTGATGATGCCGACGTTAAAGCAACTAATTACCTACAACAAGGCGCAGTAAGTTCTTTCACTGTTGAAAGAGCAGGGCAGCCGCCACTGGATATGACGGTTAATTTACCGGGTGAGCACAATGTTTTAAATGCACTTGCAGCAGTAGCTGTTGCCAGTGATGAAGGCGTAAAAGATAGTGATATTTGCCAAGCATTAACTGAGTTTGCTGGTATTGGTCGTCGTTTCGAGCAATTGGCCGATTTAAAAACTGGGCAAGGTGAAATGGTATTGGTTGATGATTATGGTCATCACCCGAGTGAAGTTAAAGCAACCATTCTTGCGATGCGTAATGGCTGGCCTAACAAGCGCTTAGTTATGGTGTTTCAACCACATCGTTATTCTCGTACACGTGATCTTTATGAAGATTTTGTTGAAGTATTATCAGAAGTTGATTGCCTTTTTCTCTTAGACGTATATGCTGCGGGCGAAGCGCCAATAGCCAGTGCTGATAGTAAAAGTTTAGCCCGTAGTATTCGCCAGCGCGGTCAAGTAGAGCCTATTTATGTTAGCGATGTTGACAAGCTTGCTGAGCTAATGGCTGCACAATTGCAAAATGGCGACATGGTAATTACCCAAGGCGCAGGAAATATCGGTGTGGTATCACATGATTTAGCTAATCACCCACTGCTTAATGTTGCTGAACAAGCAAAAGGTGAGCAAGCATGAGCCGGTTAAATATTGCAGTATTGTATGGCGGCGACTCTGCAGAGCGTGAAATATCTTTACGCTCTGGTGAAGCGGTTGCCAAGGGGTTAACCGAGTCAGGTTTTGATGTGGTGTTATTTGACACCCGAGATCGCCAGTTAAGCGAATTAAAATTATTAGCCATCGATTGTGCCTTTATTGCTTTGCATGGTCGTGGCGGCGAAGACGGTTGCATACAAGGTGCGCTTGAGTATTTAGGCATTCCTTATACCGGCTCAAAAGTTTTAGGCTCAGCGCTGTCGATGGATAAAACTCGCAGCAAGCTAATATTCCAAGCCTTAGGTTTACCAACGGCAAAGTTTGCTGTGGTAGAAAAAGACAGTTTTAAAGCACAAGATGCGACAAAAATATTAGCCGAACTTAACGGCAAGGTTATGGTTAAACCCGCGCATGAAGGTTCAAGCATTGGCATGGCCAAAGCTGAAACCGCGCAGCAACTAGTAGACGCTTTAGCAGCTGCCTTTAGTTTTGATGAACAAGTATTAGTTGAAGCGTGGATCAACGGCCCAGAATATACTATCGCCATTTTAGGCGAGCAGGCATTGCCGGTTATTCATATGGAAACACCACGAGAATTTTATGACTATGAAGCAAAATATCAGTCAACGACGACACAATATCATTGCCCATGTCATTTAGAGCAAAGTGAAGAACAAGCATTACAAGCACTGGCGTTAAAAGTATTTAAAGCAACCAACGCGAGTGGTTGGGGCCGAGTTGACGTAATGAAAAATGAACAGGGTCAGTGGCAGTTTTTAGAAGTGAATACTGTGCCAGGTATGACCGAAAGTTCGTTAGTGCCGAAAGCGGCGAAAGTATTTGGTTTATCGTTTAGCGAATTGGTGAAAGCCATTGTCGATATGCGCTTAAAACAGGATTAAATTTGATGACAACTAAGTTAGCAAATTCATCACCGCAAACAGAGCAAGAACAACTGCACTGGTCATTTTGGCTAGGCGTTGCTTTTTTTGTTTTGGTGATTGTTGCTATCTTATCGTCGGGCTGGATGTTAACGCAGCGAATGGCTTCAGAAGAAGCGGTACCGGTAACGTCAATCGTGATCAGTGGTGAAATGCCTTATACCACAGAGCAAGATATCCACAGCGCGATGGAAAATATCGATTTAGGTAACTTCTTTCATGTTGATGTAAATGAAATTCAGCAACAAGTAGCAGTATTACCTTGGGTATATTCAGTATCAGTACGAAAGCAGTGGCCTAATGAACTTAAATTGTATGTAGTTGACCAAGCCCCTATTGCTCGTTGGAATGGTGACTTTTTTATCAATGCTCAAGGACATGCTTTTCAAGCAGATGCTTCGCGAGTTACTCACGGCTTACCGGCATTTTTTGGCCCAGAAGGTAGTGAAGTTACCGCTTTAGAAAACTTTAGAAACTTTAGCAGTTTATTAACTTATAAGAACTTAGGTATTGATGAATTGGTATTGTCTGAGCGCTATTCTTGGCAGTTGCTATTAAGTGACGGCGTTACCTTGAATTTAGGACGTGAAGAAAGAGTACAGCGCATACAAAGATTTATGGACGTTTACTCAGAAATAAAAGAAAATAAGAAAGAAAATCAGCAAGTTGATTATATCGACTTACGTTATGATACCGGTTTGGCCGTTGGCTGGAAATCGGCTGTTGAAAAACAAAGAGTTTAGTATTGATGTCAAAAGTAACAGAAAGAAATTTAGTCGTCGGCTTAGATATTGGTACCTCTAAAATATCAGTCGCTGTTGGTGAAATTACCCCAGACAATCAATTGAGTATTGTTGGTGTTGGTAATCAACCTTCGCGTGGTATGGACAAAGGTGGCGTCAATGATCTGAATTTAGTGATTCAGTCAATTCAGCGCGCCATCAATGAAGCCGAATTAATGGCCGATTGCCGTATTAGCTCAGTGTATTTAGGTATTTCTGGCAAGCATATTCGTTGTCAAAACGAAAACGGTATGGTGCCAATCAACGATAAAGAAGTAATTCAAGAAGACGTTGATAATGTTATTCATACTGCGCGCTCAGTGCCTATTTCAGCTGAACGTAGAATGCTGCATGTTTTGCCGCAGGAATACAGTATTGACTGTCAAGACGGCATAAAAAGCCCAATTGGTATGTCTGGTGTACGTATGGAAGCGAAAGTACACATTATTACCTGTGCCAATGACATGGCCAAAAACATAGTTAAATGTGTTGAACGCTGCGACTTAAAAGCTGACCAATTAATTTTCTCAGCATTGGCTTCAAGTTATTCAGTATTGACTGATGACGAAAAAGAACTTGGTATTTGTGTGGTTGATATTGGCGCTGGCACCATGGACATTTCAGTCTTTACTGGTGGTGCATTACGACATACTGCGGTTATTCCGGTAGCCGGAAACCAAGTGACTAGCGATATTGCCAAAATATTTAGAACGCCGCTAAGTCACGCTGAAGATATTAAAGTGCAATACGCCTGTGCATTACGCCAATTGGTGAGCATGGAAGAAAATATTGAAGTACCAAGTGTAGGCGGACGGCCCGCACGTTCGATGTCACGACATACCCTTGCCGAAGTGGTAGAGCCGAGATATCAGGAATTATTTGAATTAATACAAGAAGAATTAAAAGAATGTGGTTTGGAAGACCAAATTGCTGCGGGTTATGTATTAACCGGCGGCACAGCAAAAATGGAAGGTGTAGTTGAGTTTGCTGAAGAAGTTTTCCAAATGCCAGTGCGCATAGCACAGCCAATGAATGTTTGCGGACTAAAAGAATATGTAAATGACCCAAGCTACGCAACAGTAGTCGGCTTATTACATTACGGCATGCAAGCAAGCGAACAAGAAAGTGGCGAGAAAAAATCTAGTGAAGGGGTGAGCGGTTTATGGTCACGTCTACACGCATGGTTCAAGGGTGAATTTTAACTAGGGTATATAAGCACTCAGTTAAAATAAGTTAAGTATTTTTTGGTGGAACAAAAACGTTAAAGAACGGAGAAAATAAAATGTTTGAATTGATGGAAGACCATAACGAAGAAGCAGTCATTAAAGTGATTGGTGTTGGCGGTGGTGGTGGTAATGCAGTTGAACACATGGTTTGTCAAACCATTGAAGGTGTTGAATTTATTACTGCTAATACTGATTCACAAGCGCTACGTAACTCTGCAGCAAATGTAACTTTGCAAATGGGTTGTGACGTAACTAAAGGTTTAGGTGCTGGTGCTAACCCAGAAATTGGCCGTCGTAGTGCTGAAGAAGACCGTGAAACTATTAAGCAAACCTTACAAGGTGCTGATATGGTTTTTATCGCCGCAGGTATGGGTGGCGGAACTGGTACTGGCGCGGCACCAGTGGTTGCTGAAATTGCCAAAGAAATGGGCATATTAACGGTTGCTGTAGTAACTAAGCCGTTTCCATTTGAAGGTAAGAAACGCATGAATTATGCGGATCAAGGTATCGAGTTTTTATCGAAAAGTGTTGACTCATTAATCACTATTCCAAATGAAAAATTATTAAAAGTATTGGGCCCAGGTACAAGTTTGTTAGACGCGTTTAAAGCAGCTAACAACGTATTATTAGGCGCGGTACAAGGTATTGCAGAATTAATTACTCGTCCTGGTTTAATTAACGTCGATTTTGCCGATGTTCGCACAGTAATGTCTGAAATGGGCACGGCTATGATGGGCTCAGGTATTGCATCTGGCGAAGATCGCGCTGAAGAAGCGGCAGAAGCTGCTATTTCAAGCCCATTACTTGAAGATGTTGATTTAGCGGGTGCTCGCGGTATTTTAGTTAATATTACCGCAGGTATGGACATTAGCATTGACGAATTTGAAACCGTTGGTAATGCAGTTAAAGCCTTCGCCTCTGAAAATGCCACGGTAGTAGTTGGTGCGGTTATTGACCCTGAAATGACTGAAGAACTACGGGTAACTGTTGTAGCAACAGGTATTGGCGCAGAACGTCGTCCAGATATTACTTTAGTAAATCCGGCGCCACAAATGGAACCTATTGCTGTAGGTAGTGATTATACGCCTAATGCACAGCCAGAGCTGGACCCAACAGGATTTGCCGAAACCAATATACAAGCAGCTCCGCAAAAATCGGTTGCTGGCGAAACCGAAAGCTATTTAGATATTCCAGCTTTTTTACGTAAACAAGCAGATTAATCTGGCTGTAGTAGATAAAGTAGCTTGAAGTTTTTAGTTAGTACTCAATAGTCGATATTTTGATTTTATTAGGCTTTTTTGTTATATTATGTCGCCGCGTAATTGCGCGGGGGAATAACATGGCTAAAAATGCTTAGAAGAAGGGCTGTTTATGATTAAACAACGTACCATAAAAGAACAAGTTTCAGCAGTTGGTGTTGGCTTACATAAAGGTGAAAAAGTGCAGATCACTCTCCGTCCTGCACCGGCAAACACTGGTATTGTATTTCGTCGCGTCGACCTAGAACCTGTTGTGGATATTCCCGCAACACCTGAAGCTGTGGGTGAAACCACTTTATGTACGTGTTTAGTTAATGAGGAAGGTGTTCAGATTTCCACCGTCGAACACCTTTTAGCGGCAATATCGAGTTTAGGTATTGATAACCTAGTCGTTGATGTTGACTCGCCGGAAGTACCTATTATGGACGGCAGCGCACTACCTTTTGTTTATTTATTACAATCGGTTGGTATTGAAACATCGAATGTTGCTAAGCGTTATATTCGCATTAAAGAAACTATTCGTGTTGAAGAAGGTGATAAATGGGCAGAATTACAACCTTATGAAGGTTTCCGTGTTAATTTTGCCATAGAGTTTAACCATCCGATTATCGCCAATACATGTCAAACCATGAGTATGGACTTATCAAGCGATACTTTTGTTAAAGAAATCAGTCGTGCGCGCACTTTTGGTTTTATGCAAGATATTGAGTTTTTACGTTCTCATAATCTAGCTTTAGGTGGCAGTTTAGAAAATGCCATTGTACTTGACGAATTCAGAATGCTTAATAAAAACGATCTTCGCTATGACGATGAATTTGTTAAGCATAAAATATTAGACGCCATTGGTGATTTATACATGGGCGGTTTTAGTATTCTTGGTGAGCTAAATGCGTTTAAATCAGGGCATGCTTTAAATAATATGTTATTAAGAGCGGTATTTAAGCAAACTGATGCTTGGGAATGGGCAACCTTCGAAGATGAAAAAGCCAGCTCTCCTATTAAATATCAAGAAGTTAATGCTTCGGGCTTTTAACTGAAGTTATGGTATTAAATAAAAATCGACTTCGGTCGATTTTTTAGTTTTTATCAGCCAACTTTGCAATACGTTCTAAGATTACTTTGAAACTATCAGGGGCGCCTTGTGCAACTTCTCGTAAATGAGCGGCGGTTTGCTGAGAAATATGTTGGGGTTTGTGATTCATAGGAGTTGTTTCAGCAGTAGCCGTTGGTACTTTTTTCCGGTACGGCGCTACTTTAATTTCAATTTGGTTAAATTGATTATCAGTTTCCCGCACTAAAGCATCACAAATATTAAAGCGTTCAAACTGTAAACGTTGGCTCCACACTGACGAGTTAACTTCGATCACTAAAGTATTTTGACGAAAATTGGCAATATGCCACACATCTGCTGGCAGGTCGGGGCAGATTTGGCGTACAATGTTAGCTAATATTGTCAAAGAGTTGGTTTTTGACGCAATCTGTGCCAAAGTGCCTTTCGATGAATTAAACAAAGCCGACATATCTTTAGGCTGTTTCGATTTTTTTGCCATACCGATAAATAATTGTAAAAGTAACCGTAAATAACTATGAGTTTAACACTACTATACCGAGGAAAGAACGTAAGATTCTCTATGAAGTTGAATAAGCTTCGTTGGTTGTCTGCTCTTGCCGCTTTTGCTTTGGTATCTGGTTGCATTATCTATTTGCTGTTCTCTTCAAATGAACTACCTCAAACACCATATTACCAAGTTGCTGAACAACAAAAATCAGCGACTACTTCTTCAGTAGAAAACCAACAAATTACCGCACTTACCATGAAATTGGCGGAATTACAGAGCCATGTTTTACGACTAAATGCTTTAGGTGATCGACTTGCTGATGAAGCAAACATTCCTGATAAAGAATTTAACTTTGAAGTTCAACCACCCAGTGGTGGGCCAGTGGCCAATGGCAACTATGTTAATGATAAATCTTTGGTTGAAGTTTTAGCCGAAATAAGTGTTTTAGAACAGCAGTTGGACACAGAAGAAAAACAATTAAAAATGCTTGAATCTTTAACCTTGGGTCACCATATAGAAAATACCAGCTACTTATCTGGTCGTCCAATAACTAAAGGTTGGTTGTCTTCTTATTACGGTATTCGTAAAGACCCTTTTAATGGCAAGCCGGCAATGCATAAAGGTATCGATTTTGCTGGTAAAGAAGATGGTGAAATACTTGCCACCGCAGCTGGTGTAGTTAGTTGGGCCGGCGAAAGATACGGTTATGGTCAATTGGTTGAAATTAACCACGGTAAAGGTTACAAAACTCGTTACGGACACAATAAAAATTTATTAGTGGCAGTTGGCGACGTAGTAAGAAAAGGTCAAGTGATTGCGCGTATGGGCAGCACTGGTCGTTCAACAGGGCCACACGTTCATTATGAAATTTTGAAAAATGACCGTCAAATTGACCCAGTTAAATATGTATATAGAAAAGCAAAATAAAGTCAGATAATTTCATTTTTTGTGATCGGCTTTTGTCGATCATTTTATTTTAGGCGGAAGGATTCTTCCCAATACGGTTTATAAAGATGTTTGTAAAAATAATGACAAAGCTGTTTGGTAGTCGTAACGACAGATTACTAAAACAAATGCACAAAGAAGTAAGTAAAATTAATGCCTTAGAGCCAGTAATTGAGGCACTAACGGACGAAGAATTAAAAGCCAAAACAGCTGAATTTAAAAAACGTCTTGCTGAAGGTGAAACTTTAGAGTCATTATTGCCAGAAGCCTTTGCTGTAGTTCGTGAAGCCAGTAAGCGTGTTTTTGCTATGCGTCATTTCGACGTGCAAATGATCGGCGGCATGGTTTTAAACGACGGTAAAATTGCGGAAATGCGTACCGGTGAAGGTAAAACTTTAACGGCAACGTTACCTTCATATTTAAATGCCCTAACAGAAAAGGGTGTTCATGTAATTACTGTGAACGACTATCTAGCCTCGCGTGATGCTGATTGGGCTCGTCCATTATTTGAATTTTTAGGTATGACCGTAGGCTGTAATATTGCCGGTATGGACCATATTGCCAAACAAGCCGCTTATAATTCCGATATTACTTACGGTACGAATAACGAGTTTGGTTTTGATTACTTACGTGACAACATGGCGTTCTCGCCAAATGAACGTGTACAAAAACCACTGCATTTTGCCGTAGTTGATGAAGTTGACTCCATTTTAATTGATGAAGCGCGTACGCCATTAATTATTTCAGGACAAGCTGAAGATAGCTCAGAGTTATACAAGCTAATCAACACCGTAGTACCAACTTTAGATTTACAAAGCGAAGAAGATAAAGACGAAGATACTGGTCAATCAGAAGACTTCGTTGAAGGTGATTTCACCATTGATGAAAAAGCAAAGCAAATTTACTTAACTGAACGTGGTCAAGTTCGCATTGAAGAAATAATGGAAGAAAAAGGCTTGTTACAAGCTGGTGACTCTTTATATTCAGCGAATAACATTACCTTGCTTCATCATGTTATGGCGGCATTACGTGCCCATAAACTTTTCCAAAAAGATGTTGATTACATTGTTAAAGACGGTGAAATTGTCATTGTTGATGAGCATACTGGTCGTACTATGGAAGGCCGTCGTTGGTCTGAAGGTTTACACCAAGCGGTAGAAGCAAAAGAAGGGGTTAACATTCAAAATGAAAACCAAACTTTAGCCTCTATTACTTTCCAAAACTTCTTCCGTATATATGAAAAGCTTTCTGGTATGACAGGTACTGCTGATACTGAAGCGTTTGAATTTAATCATATTTACGGTTTAGAAACCGTGGTTATTCCAACTAACCAACCGATGATTCGTGATGATCGTGCTGATTTAATTTATTTAACCGCAGAAGAAAAGTTTGAAGCTATTCTAGCCGATATCAAAGACTGTGTAGAACGTGGTCAGCCAGTACTTGTTGGTACCATCAGCATTGAAACTTCTGAGTTTTTATCCGACTTCCTGAAAAAAGCCAAAATTAAGCACAAAGTACTTAATGCTAAGTTTCATCAGCAAGAAGCTGAAATTGTTGCTGATGCCGGTAAAGTTGGCGCGGTAACTATTGCCACTAACATGGCTGGTCGTGGTACTGATATTGTATTGGGTGGTAATTTAAATGCCGCGCTTGCTAAGCTGAACAACCCATCAGAGCAGCAAATTGAAAAAGCGAAAGCTGAATGGCAAGAACATCATGACAAAGTTATTGCGTTAGGCGGCTTGCATATTGTAGCTACTGAACGTCATGAGTCACGTCGTATCGATAACCAGTTACGAGGTCGTTCAGGTCGTCAAGGTGATGCGGGTTCAACACGTTTTTACTTGTCGATGGAAGATGCCCTGATGCGTATTTTTGCTTCAGAGCGTATTTCAAATATGATGCGTAAATTAGGCATGGAACACGGCGAAGCGATTGAACATCCTTGGGTTACTCGTAGTATTGAAAATGCGCAACGCAAAGTTGAAGGTCGTAACTTCGACGTTCGTAAGCAATTACTTGAGTTTGATGATGTTTCAAATGATCAACGTAAAGTTATTTACGAGCAACGTAATGAATTAATGGATGAAGCCGATATTGCTGATGTAATAAAAGCTATCCGTGAAGATGTTGTTGTTGGCTTAATTGACCAGCATATTCCACCACAGTCTTTAGAAGAAATGTGGGATGTTCCAGGTTTAGAAGAGCGCTTAAAAGGCGAGTTAACTATAGAGTTACCGCTTGCTAAGTGGTTAGATGAAGACAAGAGCTTACATGAAGAGACTTTAAGAGAAAAAATTCTCGCTTCAGTAGAAGAAAGTTATGCTGAAAAAGAAGCTATGGTTGGCGCTGACGTATTAAGACAGTTTGAAAAAGCCGTTATGTTGCAAAGCTTAGATTCACACTGGAAAGAGCATTTAGCTGCGATGGATCATTTACGTCAAGGTATTGGTCTTAGAGCACATGCACAGAAAAATCCTAAGCAAGAATACAAGCGTGAGTCATTCGAGTTGTTCTCTGAATTACTTGAAAACCTAAAATATGACGTAATTGGTATTCTATCTAAAGTGCAAATTCGTGCAGAATCTGATGTTGAAGCAGTTGAAGAGCAACATAGAAAAGCGGAAGAAACACCGAAGGAATATACCCATCCTTCAGCAGATAACAGTGTGAAAGAAAAACCTGCAGCCCGTGTTGGCCGTAATGAACCTTGTCCTTGTGGTTCAGGTAAAAAATATAAACAATGTCATGGTAAGCTTGCTTAACCTAAATAAGTAAAGCCTTGAATGATTAGATTAAATGCCAGTCAAACGACTGGCATTTTTGTATTAGTGATAACATTAATAGCTTGTGATGGCGTCAATAGTAGGTCGGAATTTATACCGACAATTCTGTTAAACTGCGCTGATTTGTCGCACTAAAGTACGACTTACAAATAAGTGCATTTAATTTTTATCCTGAGTAAAGTGGCATAGCCAAATTAAGAAAAATAATGAGTAGTGAAAAGTTATGAAAAAAGTAGTACAAGTTGCCGTTGGTGTTATTTATCAAAATGGTGTGTTTTTTCTTACCAAACGTGCCGAAAACGTTCACCAAGGCAATAAATGGGAATTTCCTGGTGGTAAGGTAGAAGAAGATGAAACTGTTGCTCAGGCATTAGCTAGAGAGCTTAAAGAAGAAGTTGCCATTGAAGTATTAGCTTGCCAACCTTTAATGACCATTGAACATGATTACGGCGATAAAAAAGTATGTTTGGAAGTATTTGTTGTTGATAACTATATTGGTGAAGCCAGTGCCCAAGAAGGGCAGCAGCAGGGCTGGTTTGATTTAGCGGAACTAGCAAAACTCGACTTTCCAGCAGCGAACGTCGCCATTATTAAAAAACTCAAAGAGCTAAGGTACTAGCGACAAGTGAGAAGCTTCAAGTTAGAAGCGACAAGTTAGAAGCGACAAGTTAGAAGCGACAAGTTAGAAGCGACAAGTTAAAAGCTGTTTCTTGTCGCTTGGAACTTGCAACTTATAGCTTACCACTTGCAGCTTAAATATTACCGCTTATGGCTGCCATTATTCAGGCTCAACAAAAAATTTGTTATGTTGTAAAAACTCATCTTCTAAAGCATCTAACATTTCTTCGCTCATCACAGTTTCACCTTGAATAGGTTGTGAAATTTTGTGGCCTTCATCGGCCCATTCACCTAAATCAATTAATTGACAACGTTTGCTGCAAAAAGGGCGGTATTCACTTTCAGGCTGCCATAACACATCTTTTTGGCAAGTTGGACAAGGTACTTTTAAGGTCATAATCTTGGTTTGAAAAAGGAAATATAGTCAATTATAAAAAATTATCGCCACGATAGCTATAAAAGCAAGCGCTAGGTGATGCTAACTGTAGGAGTTAACACTTAGCCAATTCAAACTTCGTTGCTTGATTAGAATAACGACGGCCACTTTCGGCGCATGGCAACATAAAACGAATAGAGTATCTAAATTTATTACCACTAACGGTAGGGTAATATTGTGCTTGTTGGTCTACTTTTATACGTAATAATAAAATACCTTCGCCACTGTCTTGGTAAAAACCACTATCAGTATTAATTAATGAAAATTCACTACGTAGGCGAATAAATTTTAAAATCAGTGTTAACGCGTATTTTATTTGATCAAGTAATTCTAACCAACGCGCAATATTTTCTTGTTGTAGACTTTCCGGACGGTTCAACCAAAAATGTAATTGCGGCAGGTCAAAGCTAGAATTACCACCTTGAATAGCAAAACGCTGTTTTACTGTGGCTAAAAACTTGTCATCTTTAAGTTGCCACCATTTGGGGCGCGGGTTACGTAATTTGCAAACTAAGGCAACGGTATGCTTTAAGTTTTGCTCTAAGGCAGTTACGTCAACTTTGGGAGATTGTGACCAAACAATAAGGTTTTGTTCGAGTTTTTCTAGGTCTTTAATCAAATCACCACGAATATCATTACGTTCAAGGGTGTCAATAATGGCAAATAGGCTGTTAAAAAAAATCCCTTGGCTAGTTTTTATACCACAAGCTAGACAGTCATTGGCCTGAGCGAAAAGTTGCTCAAGCTTTAAATAACTTCTAATACGCTCGTTGAGCGGATGTTCGTATAAAATCGTTGTCATAACAAGGTGTTGAATCAGTTGCTTACTCTATACTAACCAGTCAGCCCTAAAATGGCGAATGTTTTTCATCAAACGGTAATATTTACTATAAATCTTGCGCTGATAAAGCCAAATACTTTTGGTGTAGTTCAGCGACTTGAGCGGTAATTATTGTTAGATCATCACCGCTATTATCAATAATATCATCAGCAGTTTCGCGACGTTGTTGTTGAGGTACCTGGCTGGCAATAATGCGCTTAATTTCGGCTGCTGAGCTTGGGTCTCGTGCTAAAGTGCGTTTTAGCTGAGTTTGTTGGTCAACATCAATCACTAATACTCGTTGCACTAAATGTAGTAAATTATTTTCAATCAGTAATGGAGCAGCCAATATGCAATAATCGCTGCGGCAGGCTTTGAGCTGCTGCTCAATACTGGTTCTAATGAGCGGGTGTAATAATTGATTAAGCCAGTTTTTACTTGCTGAATTAGAAAAAATTTCGCTGCGCAGTTTTGCTCGATCAAGCTCGCCTGAAGCTAATAGAAATTCTTCGCCAAAATATTTAACAATTTCATTAAGGCCGAAACTGTTTGGTGCAACCACTTCACGAGCAACGACATCAGCATCAACTACTTCAATGCCTAAAGCGATGAACATATCAGAGACGGTAGTTTTTCCGCAGCCAATACCGCCAGTTAAGCCAACTACATAGTTACTCATATAGTTATTCATAATTAAACTAACTGGCCCAAATACCATGACCAGATACCATCACCCCATAACAAGGTTATCCAGCCGGCAATTGCTAAATAGGGGCCAAATGGAATGGCTTGTTCTCTTTGGTGACCTTTAAAAACGATCAAACTAATGCCAATAACTGCGGCGACAGCTGAAGCCATTAAAATAAGTAAAGGTAATAACTGCCAACCAAACCAAGCGCCAAATACCGCAACTAGTTTAAAGTCGCCATAACCCATACCTTCTTTACCAGTAACTAATTTAAATAGCCAAAATATTGAATATAAACTTAAATAACCGGCGGCAGCGCCAATAACAGCTTGGTCAATATCAACTAAACCACCGTAAAGGTTAAATAATAATCCGAGCCACATTAACGGCAAGGTGAATTGGTCGGGTAATAACATATGGTCATAATCAATCAGGGTTAAGCTTATAAGTCCCCAAGTTAAAATTAATACCAATAACGTTGTTAACGTAACACCAAAATTAACCGCAACCACCACACTTAATAGTGCAGTGACTAGCTCAATCGCAGGGTAACGCATTGAAATATCGGTTTTACACTGGCTGCATTTACCTTCTAAAAATAGCCAGCTGATCACGGGAATATTTTCATAAAAGCGAATTTTATGACTGCATTTAGGACAAGTAGATGCAGGAGTAGATAAGGTTATTTCCGCAATCTCTTTTGCAGGAATATCTTTAACTTCATCAGCTAAAAATTCACGGCATTCAAAATACCAGCCACGTTCAAGCATTTTTGGAAATCGGTAAATAACAACATTTAAAAAGCTACCGATCATTAACGAAAATAATGCGACAGTAGCGTAGAAAAGAGCAGGGAATTGTTCAAAAGTAGAAAAGGTTTGCGCAAACATTAATTATTCTCAAATAGTGCGCTCTTGCCTATAGTTACCAAATGTGGCGACCTAGGTTTAAGCGCTTTGTTATTATTTTTGTAGCTTATAGGCCAAGTTGAAGTCGAATTCAGCTTAAGTCTAAGCTTAAACTACCATACCAATTTGGAAAATAGGCAAGTACATCGCGATAATCAAACCACCGATAACAACCCCTAGTACTGCCATTATCATTGGCTCAATTAAAGCAGTTAAATTATCGACGGCATTGTCAACTTGGGCTTCGTAAACATTAGCTACTTTAGCGAGCATATCATCAACTGCGCCAGATTCTTCACCAATAGCAACCATAGAAATAACCATATCAGGGAATATATTACAATTTCTCATCGCTAAATTCATTTGCATACCTGAACTGACCTCAGCTTTAACTTCTAATATTGCATCACGAAATACTGCATTACCTGAAGCGCCAGCAGCAGAGTCTAAGGCATCTATTAACGGCACCCCGGCGGCGAAAGTGGTTGAAAGAGTTCGGGCATATCGAGCAACCGCCGCTTTTTGTAAAATATCACCAACAACAGGTATTTTTAGTATTTGTTTATCAACACTATCTCTAAAATCTTGGCTGGTTCGGTGCGCCTTTTTAAAAAGAAAAATACCGATAAAAATTCCAGCTAAGGCAAAATACCAATAAGCTTGCATAAATTCTGATATTGAAATAACGAGTAAAGTAAAACCAGGTAATTCAGCGCCAAAGCTGGCAAAAATTTCTTGGAAAACAGGTACTACAAATATAAGTAAAACAGCGGTAACAATAAAAGCAATGATGAGTACTGAAATTGGGTAGGTCATTGCTTTTTTAATTTTAGCTTTCAACGCCTCTGCTTTTTCTTTGTAAGTGGCAATACGATCGTAGATAGTCTCTAACGCACCTGATTGTTCGCCTGATTGCACTAAATCACAATATAAGTCATCAAAATATAAAGGATGTTCACGTAAACATTCAGACAAAGGAATACCGGAAGACAGTTTATTGCCAATGTTAGCAAGTAATTTCTGAATATTACCATTACTATCGCCCTTGCCAATCATTTCAATGGTTTGCACTAGTGGCACACCAGCACCTAACATAGTTGCAATTTGGCGGGTAACTACAGCAATGTCAGCAGGGGTGATTTTTTTATCACCACCTAAACCGAATAAAGGTTTTGGTTTTTTTTTGATTTTTCCTGGGGTAATGCCTTGCTTTCTGAGCTGAGCTTTTAACTCTAATAGGCTAGAGGCAGAAAGCTCACCATTTACTTTTTTACCTTTTCTATTGACCCCTTGCCAAATAAATACATCTAGGGCTTTTGGGGTTGGCATTTTTGCAGTAGTTGTTGCCATGGTTCACCTAATTCTGTAAAGCTTATTAACTAGTTATAACTACAGATGTTATATTGATCAACCTTATTTGTTTTAATTTACAATAAGGTAAACAATAGCGTTATGAACTAGTGACTCGATTAATTTCGGTTAAGCTGGTCATGCCATTCATGGCTTTAATTAAGCCAGATTGACGTAAGTTGTTATAACCTTCTTTTTGACATTGATTGGCAATATCTAAAGAATTACCACCTTCCATAATAATACTGGCTATTTCAGGGCTAATCTTGATCACTTCATATATACCGACGCGGCCTTTATAACCGCCAGTACATTGTTCACAACCGACCGGTTTAAATAACTTTATATCAGGGAGTTGTTCGTGAGTAAAACCTTGATTTAATAGCTCTTGCTCTGGAATTTCTTCAGGCTCTTTACATTGCATACATAACCGACGTGCTAAACGTTGGGCAATAATAATACTGACTGAACTGGCAACATTGTAATGAGGCACGCCCATGTTTAGTAGTCGAGTTAAGGTTTCTGCGGCAGAGTTGGTATGTAATGTTGATAAAACCAGATGGCCAGTTTGCGCCGCTTTTATTGCTATTTCTGCGGTTTCAAGGTCACGTATTTCACCAACCATAACAATATCAGGATCTTGACGTAAAAATGACCGTAAAGCGCCGGGGAAAGTTAAGCCAGCTCTAACATTAATTTGAACTTGGTTAATGCCTTCTAAGTTAATTTCAACTGGGTCTTCTGCGGTGGAAATGTTACGTTCTTGGGTATTTAAAATATTTAAACCAGTATACAAGGATACCGTTTTACCTGAACCAGTTGGGCCGGTAACTAAAATCATCCCTTGGGGTTGATCTAACGCGTCCATATATATTTTTTTTTGCTCAGGATCATAACCGAGCATGTCAATACCAAGCATGGCACTAGAGGAGTCTAAAATCCGCATTACTATTTTTTCTCCCCACATAGTCGGTAGGGTAGAAACACGAAAGTCGATGGATTTTTTCTTGGAAAGCGCGAGTTTTATCCGGCCATCTTGTGGTACTCGTCGCTCGGCAATATCAAGTTTTGACATAACTTTTAAACGCGCCGCCATACGTGCAGAAAGAGAAACAGGAGGCTTAGCGACTTCGGTTAAAATTCCGTCAATACGAAAGCGAATACGGTAAGACTTTTCATAAGGTTCAAAATGTAAATCAGAGGCGCCTTTTTTTATCGCATCTAATAATATTTTATTAATATAAACAACAATCGGCGCATCGTCTTTTTCTACTGCAGCGCCATCGTCTTCTTTTTGGTCATCTTGAACATCAATACCTGATAGTTCTTCAGCGTCGATATCAGTTATATCAAGGGCATCACTGTCTTCTTCTAAGACCCGTTCAATGCAATCATGCAAAGAGTTCTCATCAGCCAACACCAATTCTGTACTAAAGCCGGTATTAAATTGAATCTCTTCTAAAGCGTCGTGATTAGTTGGATCAGACATCGCGACAAACAATACTTTACCACGCAGAAAAAGTGGTAGTGCATTGTGCTTGCGAATAAGTTTTTCGTTGCGAATACCTTCAGGTACTAAGGAGGTGTCAAAGCTTTTTAAATCAATGTGCGGATAACCAAAGCTTTTGGCTAATATACTGGCAATATGCTCAGCATTGTAGTGTTTGTCTTCAACGAGGTAGCGAACAAAAGGTTTTTTTTGATTGATAAATTCTGTGCTGATTTTTTCCACAGAGTCACTGGGAACTAAATCATGCTTGGATAAAGCGGAAAGTAAACTGGATTGTTTATGAAGCCCTTTCATTAGATATTGAATTTTCTCAACGAGTTACTCTAACTTTCAGTGTAGCGTATTTTATTACACACCAAAACAAAAACATTGTTTAATCATAAATATGGAAATTTAGACAATAAAAAAGCTCCTTAAAGGAGCTTCTTTATAACTTAAAGTTTAAATTAACATAAATCTGTACAATTATCAGACCAAGTTACTTGTCCTGCATTTAATGCACCTGATAGAACATAAGTATCTCCAGCTACAATACCACCTTGAGCCACAGGAACTACTGTAATAGTTACAGCTGTAGCAGTGTGTCCACCAACAGTCACTGAAGTCACAGCTCCTGAAGCTCCAGCCGCAGCAGGTACGCCGCCTACACCATGGCCACAGCTAGCTTCTGCTAGTGTACCTTCAACTTGACCACAAACTTCTATAGCTGTTTTAAACCCAGTCGCAGCCTGAACAACTTCAGTATAACGAGCTTTATCTGTATAAGTTTGATAAGCCGGTAATGCTACCGCGGCTAAAATACCGATAATCGCTACAACGATCATCAATTCAATTAGTGTAAAACCTTTTTGGTTTGCTTTTGCTGTTGCTAAGTTTTGTAGTGTCTTTTTCATAATAAAGTATCCATTGTTTTACGGGGGCTGAATTCATACTGCGACAAAAATCTGGATTTGTAAAATAATGTTGCGAGTTTTTTTTGTTTTTTTGTTAAAAAGTTGATAATTGGTTAATTAACTAACAACTTATTAACTTTTAGGCAGGTATTTAACAAGCTATTAACTTCACTCAGTCGCCTGCTTTTACTAATTATTAGTTACTAACAGACGATGAGCAGTAAATTCACAGTAGTGTCTTTTTATAGAGAAAGATCGTTATGATGAAAAACGCATCGATAAGTCGACAGCGTTAATATGTTTGGTTAGCGCGCCAACAGAAATAAAGTCGACTCCGGCTTTAGCGTATTCTTTTAATGTGGCTAAGGTCATATTGCCAGAAACTTCTAATTTTGCTTGTCCGTTATTAATGCTTTTATTAATCGCTACCGCTTGTTCGATCATTTGTGTGGTGAAATTATCTAGCATTATAATATCGGCACCTGCGTTTAGCGCTTGGCTAAGCTCAGCAAGTGACTCTACTTCAACTTCTACTTTTTTATCAGGGTGATTACTTTTTGCCGTTGATACTGCGTTATCTATACCGCCACAAGCGGCAATGTGGTTTTCTTTAATTAAGAAGGCGTCGAACAAACCAATGCGATGGTTATAACCGCCGCCACAAGTTACTGCATATTTTTGCGCACTACGCAGGCCCGGTACTGTTTTTCGGGTATCTAATAATTTGGTTTGGCTATTGGCTAATTCTTTTACATATTGTCCGGTAACTGTTGCTGTGGCAGAAAGGCTTTGTAAAAAGTTTAATGCGGTGCGCTCGCCAGTTAGCAATAAGCGAGCATTGCCTGATAATTCAAATAATTTACTATTAGCGCTTACGTGCTCGCCATCTTTGACAAACCAAGTGATTTTTGTTTCGCTACCTGCTACTTGGTCAAGTTGCTTAAATACTTCATTTACCCAAGCTACGCCGCAAATAATGCAATCTTCGCGAGTAATAATATTGGCAACGGCTTGATGATTCTCAGGAATAAGTGCTGCGGTAATATCAAGTTCGTTACTTGGTTCATCGGCAAAGCTTTGACCAAGGTCTTCTAATAAAGCCCATGAAACTGTGGTGGTAATATCTTGTAAAAGTGCAGGTGAAAGCATTTAAGGTGATCTCTCGGTTTGTTGTGTATTAGCTACGTAAAAAGTTCTTTCAACATTGGTGATGTTGGTTAGAAATATATCTCGGTCAGAGCTATTGTTTAGTTAGACCTAGTTTCGGTAATTGTTAAGGTTTTACCCGTTTGGCGAAATTCTACTCTTTTTAGCGCGCTCATGCCTAACAGAATTTCGTTTGATTTCATCCCTGGGTTGATACTAGCAGCAACATCGTAAAGGAAAATATTACCTACTCGAAGTTGCTCTATTTGGGTTTGATATACTTTTACCGTGCCATTTGCTGTTTGTGCTAAATGACTGCCGTAACGTTGCAGATTTAATTGCTCAGCAATATGCACAGGAATTGATACTTGAGTTGCACCGGTGTCTAATAAAAAAGTCACTTTTTGTTCGTTAATAGTTCCGTCAACTACATAATGCCCTTGACGGTTTTGCTGTAAACGCACTTCGGCTTGTCCGGTGCTTGATAACGCAATATCAGGCTGACTGTTTGGGTTCCATTGTTCGTCTAACATGCCCTGAAAAAGAAATGCCAATAATGCTAGGGCAAAAAACCAAGCAACCCAGATAAATACTTTTCCTATTTTGTTTGTGGCATCATCTTCAGTCATAATTAGGTAGTGCTAGGTTTTATGAAATATTAAGCCGATATTATCATTATCATTTGCTTATACAAACTTATGCAGATTAATTAAGGAAAAGCGGGTATGAAACAGTGAAAAAAACAAATATTGAGCTAGCTGGTCAAACAGCTCTTAATTTAAATATCCATTCAACTATAAATAATGGTTGGTTAGAAAATGTTGAGCATCAAGTTTCTCCCCATTTCGATTTACGCGAAACAACTGAAATAAGCTTATTGGTTATTCATAATATTTCTTTGCCGGCAGGTAACTTTGGCGGCCCTTATATTACCGACTTATTTATGGGATGTTTAGATGCCAATGCTGATGCTAGTTTTGAAGAGATTTATCAACTGCGAGTATCTGCTCATTGTTTGATCAGAAGAAACGGCAGTATTATCCAATATGTGCCATTTCACCAACGTGCGTGGCATGCAGGAGTTTCTAATTATTTAGGTCGCGAGAAATGTAATGACTTTTCTATTGGTATAGAGCTAGAAGGTTGTGACGATATTCCTTATACTAGCGAGCAATATCAACAGCTTATTAGTTTAACTAAATTGCTTCAACAAGCGTATCCTGCCATTATCAATAATATTGTTGGTCATTGCGATATTGCTCCGCAAAGAAAGACTGATCCGGGGCCAGCGTTTGATTGGCAATATTACCAAGCCGAGTTAGCTAAATAATTCTTATAAAGTAAATTTTGAAAAACAAAACGGAACAAAAATGAGTTTAATTAGTTTATTAATTGCTTTAGCCGCAGAACGTTATTTGTCGTCACCACTGTGGCAATTCAACACTTTTTATCAACAATATTTAATGTTGGTAACGAAAGTTAAAGCTTTGCCATCTCCTTGGCAAAGTAGTTTTACCTGTGCACTTTTTATTGCTGCACCTGTGTTAGTGGTGTCTGTGTTTTTAGAATTAATAGATGACAGTTTATTGCACCTGATTATTTCAACTTTACTGTTAATAGTTTGTTTTGGTTGTTTTAAAACTCGTGATTGCTATAAAAACTACTTAATGTCAGCATTTCGTGGTGAAGCCACAACCTGCGATATGCACCACTTGCAATTACAGGAAGACAAAGCACAACCAAAAATGAGCTTTGGCCAATTATTAGTGTGGCTAAACTTTCGCTACTTTATAGCTATTATGCTTTTCTTCGTATTGTTTGGCGCAGTAGGCGCATTATTCTACCGTTTATTAGTCACGGTTGCTGAAGGACAAACCTCTGAAGAACTGCCCTTAAATGAAGATGTTAACCAGCAGGTTAAACAGTGGTTATTTTGGATAGACTGGCCGTTAGTGCGCTTAGTTGCTTTTGGTTATATGTTGGTTGGTCATTTCTCTAAAGCACTTCCAGTATGGTTAGAAAGTATTTTTGATGTGCATAAGTTGCCTCATAATGTTTTAAGCAGCGTTGCGCAAAAATCGGAAGACTTTATGATTGATGAAGATGACTGCACAGCCGAACCTTGTTTATTGGTGCGCTTAGCCAAGCGCACCTTATTATTGTGCTTAGCTGTTATTGCTTTGTTAATACTTAGCGGCGTGATCGATTGATTTTTTGCTAAGCTTTTTAGCACTTACCTATTTAGATAAAACAATTCAGTTATTATCAGGCGCCAATTATTGCTAACAAAATTAGCGCCTTATTGCTTTTCCTCTCACTATCCCTTAGTCATTATTACTTTTCTCAAGTAAAATTTATCGGTGAATATTGGTAAGACCATTGTTAATTTAAACAATTGTTTTAAGTTTACACTCTAATTTAATTGTTGCTAATTTAGTAACCTTACTCTAAATTCCGTTTACACAAAGTAGCATTTCTGCTATTTTAACGGGTATATTTTTAATGGTAATACCAATTTACCAATAATTTCATGAGCGATTTTGCTTACATTGATGCTTTTTAATAACGGTGATAAATGAATTATCAGCAAGTAAAAAAACCGGTAAAACAGCCTAAGTTATCTGATGTGATCTTAGCGCAGTTAGAAAGCATGATTATTGAAGGCAGCCTAAAGCCTGGTGAAAAATTACCGCCTGAGCGTGAACTTGCCGTGCAGTTTGATGTTTCAAGGCCGTCGCTTAGAGAAGCGATTCAAAAGTTAGAAGCAAAGAATTTGGTTACCCGTAAGCAGGGCGGTGGCACATTTGTTAATGAAAAAATATTAACAGGACTGTCTGATCCTTTATTTGAATTGATGTCGAAAAGCCCTGAGTCGCAATTTGATTTATTAGAATTTCGCCATGGTATTGAAGGTATGTCAGCCTATTATGCCGCGATGCGCGGTACAGAAGCCGATTTTTCAGAAATTCAAAAGCAACATGAAAATATCGGCAACGTACAGTTAGATGAGAATTTTCATACCGAAGCAGAAGCCGTTTTTGATTTTTACTTAGCCATTTGCGCTGCTTCACATAACGCAGTTATTTTGCAACTGGCACGTAGCATGTCGACTTTATTAATTGACAGCATTGAGCAGAATTTAAAAATTGTTGCTAAGCGACCTGACGTTTTTGCCAAAATATCAGACTATCGCAAAAATTTACTTGAGGCGATCATCAGTGGTCAGCCTCAAAAAGCGTGGGGGGCGAGTCATCGTCACTTAGCGTTTATTGAAGAAGTGTTGCTTAAATCAACACAAGAAAATAGTCGCATGGAACGTTCAATGCGCAGAATGCAGCGTTAAAAGTGAAATTTTATAATGTTGCCAAGCTTGTTTAGTAAAACGTTAACAAGCATTAGGTAAAGTGAAATTTGACTTTTAACCTGAATATTTAAACTAAGCATTACATTTAAACCTAACATGAGTGAGTAATTATTTTTAACAAGGTGAAGATTTTTAACAAGTTTGACTATCTTTAAACGATTAAAAATAAACTTAACTTTTAATATAATAACTATCGGAGACTAATATTTATTATGTCTGAGCTCCCTAATTTAGATATCGATTCACTAGAAACCCAAGAATGGTTAGAGTCGATGGATTCAGTTCTGGAAAATGAAGGTCCAGAACGAGCACATTATTTGTTAGAAAAGTTAATTGACCGTGCCCGTCGTAGCGGTACCCATTTACCTTTCGATGCAACCACAGCTTACGTTAATACTATTCCTCCAGGACAAGAGCCGCACATGCCAGCTGACCAAACTATAGAAGCGCGTATTCGTGCTGCTATTCGTTGGAATGCCTTGGTATTAGTATTGCGAGCTTCTAAGAAAGATTTAGAGCTTGGTGGTCATATTGGTAGTTTTGCTTCTTCAGCAATGCTTTACGATGTAGGTTTTAATCACTTCTTTAAAGCTGCTTCAGAAAAAGACGGTGGCGATTTTATTTTCGCTCAAGGTCATATTTCTCCAGGTATCTATTCTCGTGCTTTCTTAGAAGGACGTTTAACTGAAGATCAAATGAATAACTTCCGTCAAGAGTGTGATGGTAAAGGTTTATCTTCATACCCTCATCCGCATTTGATGAAAGACTTCTGGCAGTTCCCAACAGTTTCTATGGGCTTAGGTCCATTACAAGCAATTTACACGGCACGTTTCCTTAAGTATTTAACTGACCGTGGTATTAAAGACTGTTCAGGCCAACGCGTTTATTGTTACTTAGGTGACGGCGAAACTGATGAGCCAGAATCATTAGGTGCTATTGGTTTAGCTTCTCGTGAAGGTTTAGACAATTTAACCTTCGTGATCAACTGTAACTTGCAACGTCTTGATGGTCCGGTACGTGGTAACGGCAAAATTATTCAAGAACTTGAAGGTACTTTCCGCGGCGCAGGCTGGGAAGTAGTGAAAGTTATTTGGGGTTCTTATTGGGACGCTCTTATCGCCCGTGATACTTCAGGTAAACTTTTACAGCTAATGAGTGAAACAGTTGACGGTGAATACCAAAACTGTAAAGCCAAAGGCGGCAAGTATACCCGTGAAAACTTCTTCAACAAGTATCCTGAAACTGCAGCATTAGTAGCGAATATGTCTGATGAAGACATTTATCGTTTAAACCGTGGTGGTCATGACCCGGTTAAAGTTTACGCGGCATATAAAAAAGCCATGGAAACTAAAGGTCGTCCAACAGTAATTCTTGCTAAAACGGTGAAAGGTTTTGGTTTAGGCGCCTCAGGTGAAGCTTTAAATATTGCTCATAACGTTAAGAAAATGGACGTTGAGTCAATTAAACATTACCGCGACCGTTTTAATATGCCAATTAGCGATGATGAAATTGCTGACTTGCCATTTTACAAATTCCCTGAAGACAGCGAAGAATTCAAATACATGAAAGCGCGTCGTGAAGCCTTAGGTGGTTCATTACCTGCACGTCGTGTTCAGCCTGAAGAGTCAATGGAAATTCCACCATTGAAAGCGTTCGACGCTATCTTGAAAGGTTCTGGCGAACGTGAAGTTTCGTCTACCATGACTTTTGTTCGTGTACTTAATAGCTTATTAAAAGACAAGAAAATAGGTAAACGCATTGTTCCTATTATTCCTGATGAAGCTCGTACTTTTGGTATGGAAGGTTTATTCCGCCAAGTAGGTATTTACGCAAATGAAGGACAAAAATACGTTCCTCAAGATGCTGACCAAGTAGCATACTACCGTGAAGACAAGAAAGGCCAAGTATTACAAGAAGGTATTAACGAGCTAGGAGCAATGGCGTCATGGGTTGCTTCTGGTACGTCTTACTCAACCTGTAACGCGACCACTATTCCATTTTACATTTACTACTCAATGTTTGGTTTCCAACGTGTTGGTGACTTAGCATGGGCAGCGGGCGATAGCCAAGCACGTGGTTTCTTATTAGGTGCTACAGCCGGTCGTACTACCCTTAATGGTGAAGGTTTACAACATCAAGATGGTCATTCACATGTACAAGCGAACTTAATTCCTAACTGTGTAACTTACGATCCAACTTACGGTTATGAAGTAGCGGTAATTATTCGTGACGGTTTACGTCGTATGTACGAAGAAAATGAAAACATTTTCTATTACTTAACCTTAATGAATGAAAACTATCAACACCCGGCAATGCCTGATACTAAAGATATTGCTGATGAAATCATCAAAGGTATTTATAAGTTAGAAACCGTTGCTGCGAAAAAAGCCAAAGCAAACGTACAGTTAATGGGCTCAGGTACTATTTTGAATGAAGTACGTAAAGCGGCGCAAATTTTATCTAGCGATTATGGTATTTCAAGTGATGTTTACTCAGTAACTTCATTTAATGAATTAGCCCGTGAAGGCCAAGAAGCAATTCGTTGGAATATGCTTAACCCTGAAAGTACGCCTAAGCAAGCTTACATCGGTTCTGTTATTACTAAAGAAGCCGGTCCTGCAATTGCTGCTACTGATTATGTTAAATCGTATTCAGACCAAGTTCGTGCTTTCATCGATACCCAATATCGCTGTTTAGGTACTGACGGTTTTGGTCGTTCAGATAGCCGCGCTAACTTACGTACTCACTTTGAAGTGAATGCGGGTTATGTTGTTGTGGCGTCATTATTTGAATTAGCGAACCGTGGTGATATTAAACCTTCAGTGGTTAGCGAAGCAATTAAACGCTTTGAAATTGACGCTGATAAACTTAACCCACTTTACGCATAATTAGAGACTAGAGAGGAATCAAAGAAATGTCTGATATTCAAAAAATTCTAGTCCCTGATGTTGGTGGTGAAGAAGTTGAGATCATTGAAATATGTGTTGCTGTTGGCGACACATTAGAAGCTGATGAAGGTATTGTTACCGTTGAAACTGATAAAGCGTCAATGGATATTCCAGCACCATTTGCTGGTGTTTTAGCAAGCCTTAGTGTTGCTGTTGGTGACAAAATTAAAGAAGGCGACATCATAGGTGAACTTAAAGCAGCAGGTGCATCAGCACCTGAAGCTGAGCCAGAAGTAGCCGCTCCAGCGGTAGTTGAAGCCGAAGCTCTGGCAGCGGTTGAAGCACCAGTTGCTGCGCCTGCTCCAGTTTCAGCTCCAGCTGCAAGTGCGGTTGTTGATGTTGAAGTTCCTGATATTGGTGAAGACGGCGAAGTTGACGTTATCGAAATATTAGTTGCTGTTGGTGACGTTATTGAAGCTGAAGATGGCTTAATTACTTTAGAAACTGATAAAGCGACTATGGACGTGCCATCGCCAAAAGCGGGTACAGTTAAAGAAGTTTTAGTAAATACTGGTGACAAAGTTAAGCAAGGTTCATTGGTTATTAAACTTGAAACTGCTGGCGGCGAAGTTGTTGCAGCTTCAGCACCTGTTGCTGAACCTGCTACGGTTACCGCAGCTCCAGCACCAGCGCCTGCGAAAAAAGCAGCGCCAGTGCCGCATCACCCACAATCTGGCGTGAAAGCTAAAGGCAGTATTTATACTTCGCCTTCAATTCGCCGTTTAGCGCGTGAATTTGGTGTTGACCTAACCGTAGTTAAAGGCTCGGGTAACAAAGGTCGTATTTTAAAAGAAGATGTTCAGTCTTTCGTGAAATACGAACTTTCTCGTCCGAAAGCCAATGCCGGTAGTTCAGTAGCTGCAGGTGAAGGTGGTTTACAGGTAGTTAGTGCGAAAGCGATTGATTTTGCTAAATTTGGTGAAATTGAAACCAAGCCATTATCACGTATTCAGAAAATATCAGGGCCATTTTTACATCGTAACTGGGTAACTATTCCACACGTTACCCAATTTGATGAAGCTGATATCACTAACGTTGAAGCCTTCCGCAAAGAGCAAAACGTGATTGGTGAGAAGAAAAAGCTTGGTTTTAAAATTACACCACTAGTGTTTATTTTAAAAGCTTGTGCTGACGCTTTAGCTGAATTCCCAACCTTTAACTCAAGCTTGAGTGAAGACGGTGAAAGCTTAATATTGAAGAAATATATCAATATTGGTGTGGCGGTTGATACGCCAAATGGTTTAGTGGTTCCAGTGGTTAAAGATGTGGATAAGAAAGGCATTTATGAGTTATCTCGTGAATTACTTGAAATCAGCATCAAAGCTCGTGAAGGCAAGCTAAAAGCTGCTGACATGCAAGGTGGTTGTTTTACTATTTCAAGCTTAGGTGGTATTGGCGGTACGGCATTTACGCCAATCGTTAATGCGCCAGAAGTTGCTATTTTAGGTGTTTCTAAATCAGAAATTAAACCAAAGTGGAATGGTAAAGACTTCGAACCTAAGTTAATGTTGCCATTGTCAATGTCTTACGACCATCGTGTAATTGACGGAGCTTTAGCAGCACGCTTTACTGTGCATATTGCTAACGTAATGTCAGACATTCGTCAGCTAATTTTATAGTGTTATTTGGGCGCTTTTGTCATTTGGTTTAAGCGCCATCAATAAATAGACTAAAAATAAGTTAAAAAGTATTAAAAGATAGCGATTTTTACTGACATTAAGTAAACTTCGTGGCGTGTAAAATAACCACATTTAATTACATATTTGAAGTGGTTGGACAGAATCATTTATTGTTATGAAACAAATCATAACAACAAACAAATTAAACAATTTGAGGTTAGCATGAGCAACGAAATTAAAACTCAGGTAGTAGTTTTAGGATCAGGCCCTGGTGGTTATTCTGCAGCATTCCGCGCGGCAGATTTAGGTTTAGATGTAGTATTAGTAGAAAAGCATAACGCCCTAGGTGGTGTATGTTTAAATGTTGGCTGTATCCCATCAAAGGCTTTATTGCATGTTGCTAAAGTTATTGATGACGCGGCAGAAATGGCAGCTCATGGTGTTACTTTTGGTAAGCCTGAAATTGATTTAGATAAAATTCGTCAGTGGAAAGACACTGATGTTGTTGGCAAGCTTTCTGGTGGCGTTGCTGGCATGGCCAAAATGCGTAAAGTTAAAACTGTTACCGGTTATGGTAAATTTACCTCTGATAAAACTATCGCAGTAGAAGCTGAAGACGGTACAGTAACTAACATTACTTTTGATAATGCCATAATCTCTTGTGGCTCTTCTGTTGTTGATTTACCTTTCATTCCAAATGACGACCCTCGTGTAATTGACTCAACTGGCGCGTTAGAATTAAAAGACGTACCAGGTGAAATGTTAGTACTTGGTGGCGGTATTATTGGTTTAGAAATGGGTACTGTGTATAGCTCATTAGGCTCTAATGTTTCTGTAGTAGAATTTGCTGACCAATTAGTGCCAGCTGCTGATACCGATATTGTTAAAATCTACACCAAATATAACAAGCCTCGTTTCAAATCAATTATGCTTTCAACTAAAGTTGTTGCTGTTGATGCGAAAGACGACGGTTTATACGTTACTTTTGAAGGTAAAAATGCTCCTGAAGGCCAAGTGCGTTACGACAAAATTTTAGTTGCTGTTGGTCGTAAGCCTAATGGTCACTTAGTTGCTGCAGATAAAGCCGGTGTAAATGTAGACGAGCGTGGCTTCATCAACGTATCGAATGAATTACGTACTAACGTTAATCACATCTTCGCTATTGGCGATGTTGTTGGTCAACCTATGCTTGCTCATAAAGCGGTTCACGAAGCGCATTGTGCTGCAGAAGTTATTGCTGGTAAGAAACACGTATTTGACCCACGTTGTATTCCTTCTATTGCTTATACTGATCCAGAAATGGCTTGGGTTGGCATTACCGAACGTGAAGCAAAAGAAGAAGGCTTGAACATTGAAGTGGCTAACTTCCCTTGGGCTGCTTCTGGTCGTGCTATCGCTTCTGCACGTACTGAAGGCAAAACTAAGATGATCTTCGAAAAAGAAACTGGCCGTGTATTAGGTGGTGCAATTGTTG
Source organism: uncultured Alteromonadaceae bacterium (assembly GCA_947501935.1). Taxonomy (GTDB): domain Bacteria; phylum Pseudomonadota; class Gammaproteobacteria; order Enterobacterales; family Alteromonadaceae; genus CANMXU01. Next base: position 130,375 of record CANMXU010000005.1, on the reverse strand, counting down.
GTATCAATGCCGGTGAAATGTTAGGCGAAGTTTGTTTAGCGGTTGAAATGGGTGCTGACGCTGAAGACTTAGCGTTAACGATTCATGCTCACCCAACCTTGAATGAGTCAATTGGCTTAGCTGCTGAAATATTCGAAGGTTCAATTACTGATTTACCAAACGGCAAAGCAGTAAAGAAAAAGAAATAAGCTATTGAACTAGTCGTTAGTGATAACGAATAGCCATTTTAAAAAGCCAGTAAGCTTCATGCCTACTGGCTTTTTTAGTTTTTGAATTTAGCTTTGTTAAGCTCTAGCCGATGTTAAATCCATGAATTTATAGAAATAAAGGGGTCGGTGACATTTAATCGTTATTCAAATTAGTGACAACTTCAGGATTCTTTTTTGTCACCGACCCCTTTAGTAAAAAGCTAAAGGCTAAAGCAAAACCTAAAAATTACTATTAATCGCTAACGAACTATAACCATGCCAATAATGATTGTCAGATGCAAAAGCGCGATTATAAAAATGCAGGCTCCAGCTCGCGGTGAAGCTTTCAAAAGGATAAATAATGCCGAAGCTGGTTTCTAAGCGTAAGTGTTCTACTTCAACATTACTTTGATAGGGCAGATTGCCTTCAATGGTTAAATCGTTAAAGCGATAACCCAATTGCACATTGGCATAAAGCATGTGGAGGTTTTTTTCTAGTCGACTCCAGTCACTTGTTTGACCATAATGACGACTTAAAAAACCAAAGGTTCTTGCTAAGTTTGGGCCATTACGAAACTGCAAGCCAACATTGGCTTCACTAACTAAATTGCCGAGCTGATTATAACTATAAGCACTCATTTCCCATTGGTAATTATCTAAATAAATATCACGAAGCAATAACTTTTCAACTTCATAAGACGCTTGAATTGTTGCTTGATCTTTTACCTGATAATGCCAACCTTCAGGCGTTGGTGAGCCGATAAGGTCATGAATCGAGGTTTGTAACCACTCACTGCCAGAATCTTTACCAATAAGTCCTATGGCTAGCCAATTTCGCTGGCTAAATTCTTCATTGAAAGTGCTGAAGAAGCTTTGCAGTTGTATATGACCCGCATAAGGGCGCTCATTGGGTTGAGGGAGTGGTTGTTCAAAGTCTTCAGGAGTCCAAATACGTTGTTCAAATGATACGCCCCAATGACGGTAATTTGTATTTTGCTTAAATAAGAAAGTAGATTGAATATCAGCAAGCCAGTTTATGCTATTTTGATTGGGGCTAATATTCATTCCCCACGTTAATGCCGCGCCATTAGTGAAGTTGCCATCACTACCAACAAGCACATCATTGTCCCATTGAAACTGCCAAAAGGAATTATCTGCATTGGCAGTTAGTGATGGGAGAAAAGTAAGCTGAGCTATCAAGCAAAATTGCTTAATGTTCATTAAAGCACAATCTCCATTAATCTTTTAAGGTGTTATCTGACCAACTAAACTTATAAATTGATAAAGATTAGTTATAGGTTAAATATAGGTTAAATATAGGTTAAGTATTAGAAAAGTACGGTAAATATTGCTAAGTTTTTCATTGGCGTAATTATATTAAATAACCGAAATATTTAAAGTATTTAGCCGTGCGATAGTAGCCTATTAGCTGCTACCAGCACTATATATTGGCTTAAGGTCAATAAAATTAAGGCTGTTTGCAGGTAGGCTAAATTGTTAGTAAATGTGATAAAGACTTATGTAATTCAGTAATTAGCAGTAAACTGTTGCTTTGATAAGTAGTCATTAAAAGTTAATGAGTTAATGCGAACTTTATCTCTACTTTCACTTTTAACTTCATTAGGCGAAAACATGAAAAAAATAGCTTATCAACATTCAAACCTTATCAGTTCAAGGTTAATTTATGGCTGTATGCGTATCGCTGGAGATAATAGCCCTACTGATCGCGCTAAAGGCAAACTGGCCATTGAAAGCGCTATTAACGCAGGTTATAACCACTTTGATCATGCTGATATTTACGGCGGAGGTGCTTGTGAAAGCTTATTTGGCGAATTACTAAAAGCAAAACCTTCACTGCGTGATGAGCTTATTCTTACATCTAAAGCAGGAATTCGTACTGAAAATTCTCCTAATGCTGGCGATCCTAAACGATATGATTTTAACCGTGATTATTTAATAACTTCGGTAGAAAACTCTTTGCAGCGGTTAAATACCGACTATTTAGATTTGTTTTTATTGCATCGTCCTGATTATCTCATGGATATCGCAGAAGTAGCACAAGTATTTGAGCAACTAAAAGCGAGTGGAAAAGTGAAGTATTTTGGCGTGAGTAATTTTCAACCGTCACAAATATCAGCACTATCAAGTGTATTAAATGAACCTTTGCTGGTTAATCAAATTGAAATAAATATTCATAATATTAGCAGCTTTGAAGACGGCACTTTAGATTTATGTCAGCAGCAAGGCATTACGCCCATAGCTTGGTGCCCGTTAGGTGGTGTTGCCTATTCTGCTTGGGGGAATACCTTCTCAGGTGACGATGAACAACGTATTGAAACAGAACTACAGCGCCAAAGTGAAAAATACGGTTTAGCCAACTGGCAAGTAGTACTCGCGTGGTTATTAAAGCACCCTGGTAATATTAGTCCTATTATTGGCTCAACCACGCCTGAAAGAATTGTTGCGGCAAAAGCTGCGCTTAATGTTGAATACACCAGTGCAGACTGGTATCGCTTATTAGAAGCCCGCAATGGTTTCGCCGTAGCTTAAGGAAAAAATGTGAAGTTAAATATTTTAATACAAGCGATGCGCTTACCGTTTTTATTTTTACCTGTAGCTTGTGTAATGCTTGGTATTGCCGTAGTTGCTCCAGAAGTTAATTGGGGCTTGGCGGCGCTAATTTTATTTGCAGCTTTGTTGGCAAATATCAGTGTTAACTTATTAAATGAATATTCTGATTTTAGCAGCGGCCTAGACTTTAAAACACAGAAAACTCCGTTTAGTGGTGGTAGCGGTGCTTTAGTTGCAGAGCCTTCACAAAGTAAAGTGGTGCGCAACGTTGGCATGCTAGCATTGCTTGTCGTAAGTGCTATCGGGCTTTATTTTATTCAGTTACGCGGGCTAATGTTACTACCGCTAGGTTTGTTAGGCGTGGTGATTATCGTTACATATACCGACTGGCTAAATAAACGTCCGTGGTTATGTTTAATTTCCCCAGGAGTTGGCATTGCCGTGGTAATGGTGGTTGGTACTGAATTTGTACTTAGTGGCAGTTATTCATTAAAAGGTTTTTTATTTAGTTTATTACCGTTTTTTCTGATTAATAATTTACTACTTCTTAATCAATACCCTGATATTGACGCAGATAAATCTGTTGGCCGAAACCATTTTTCTATCGCTTATGGTGTAGGCCACAGTAATAAAGTTTATGCCGCCTTTTTGTTTGCTGCTATTGGCGTTTTATTGCTGTTAATATCAATGCAACTGTTACCTACTTTAGCGTTAATCGCTTTATTTCCGCTTGGTTTAAGCATGGTCGCTTTATATGGCGCATTTAAATATAAACAAACCATTGGCAAGCACCCACAGTTTTTAGCAATGAATGTAATGGCGACCATTTTAACGCCGTTATTAGCCGCTGTTGCGGTATTCATAAACGCAATGTAAATGATAAAGCTTCTATAACTTAAGAAGTTGAACAGTAAGTTTTAGGGAATTATTAAGGACATGATGATGGATAAAATGCACTTGAAAAGACGCATTGTTTTAACCGGTGGCCCAGGAGGTGGTAAAACGACAGCATTAGATTTATTTCGTCGTGAATTTTCCGGTCGTGTTGCTTCCGTGCCTGAGTCTGCCACGATGATTTTTAGTGGTGGTATTGAACGTTCACCCCAGCCTGAAGTTGTTGCCGCGCAGCAAAAAGCAATTTTTAATTTGCAAAAAAACCTTGAAGACAGCCAGCGCATTGCCAACCCTGAGTGCTTAATACTGTGTGACCGCGGTAGTTTAGATGGTTTAGCCTACTGGCCTTATAGCGATGAAAACTTTTTTAAAACCATGGGTACTACGCTTGAGTATGAGCTGAGCCGCTACGACGCGGTGATATTTTTTGAAACAGCAGCCAAGTCAGGACAGGGCATTCGTAGTAATAACCCGATACGTAATGAGTCTGAAAATAAGGCAATTGAAATTGATGAGCGTTTACAGCAAGTTTGGTCGCAACACCCTAATTTTAACTTGGTTGGTAGCTCTGAATCTTTTATCAAAAAAGTGATGTTTGGCATTATGACCATTGAAAACGTTATTGACCAAATCTAATAATCTATTCATGGCTAGAGCTATTTGCGTAATTCGTTGTATACTTGCGTCCTGAAAATTTTTTAGGATCTTCCGTTGTTAGCTATTATTCGTATTATTGCTTTATTGATCGCCATCATTATTATTCCGGTACTCTCATGTTTATATTCTTTGGCTCGCCCTTTTCATCGTAATAATGTGCATTTTGCTGCGACATTAATGGGCAAAGTTGTAAAAATATTAGGGCTTGAAGTTGAACTTAGAATACCTGAGTCGGTAAAGGGTATTGGCCCGGTGGTATATGTTTGCAATCACCAAAATAGTTACGACATATTCACTCTAAGTAATGCAGTACAGCCGGGCACGGTCAGTGTTGGTAAAAAAAGTTTAAAGTGGATCCCATTTTTTGGTCAAATGTATTGGTTAAGTGGCAATATTTTGATTGACCGTAATAATACCAGCAAGGCGATGAATACTATTGCGTTAACAGCAGAAAAAATTAAAGAAAAAAAATTATCGGTATGGTTATTTCCAGAAGGCACACGCAGCAATGGCAGAGGTTTATTACCTTTTAAAACCGGCGCGTTTCGAACCGCATTACAAGCTGGCGTGCCTATTGTGCCAATTTGTGGCAGTAACTTACATAATGCTATTAAATTAAATCGCGTTAAAAATGGTAAGCTTATTATTGAATTTTTAGACCCCATTTTTTTAACCGCGGATGATCAAAAAAATATTCGCAATGTTACCAATAGCACTCATCAATTGATGCTAGAAAAAATTGAAGAAATTAGCAAAGAAGTAGGTAATGAAATGCCAGTTTCTACGGTTTCATAATTTATCCTTTAACGAATACGAGCAGCTAACCATGAAAGACGAAGCCATGCAGGAATGGATTGAACACACTGAAGACTTAATTGCCGCCTTAGTAGAAGACGGCACTAATGAAGAAGTTCACCACACCATAGAACATCACTTTTCTAGTGTTGATTTTGATACATTAGAAAAAGCTGCGGTAGCCGCTTTTAAGATGGGTCTTGAAGTTGAAGAGCCAGAAGAAGCTGAATTAGAAACGGGTGAAAAAGTTTTTGCCTTTGATATTATTACCGAGCAGGCGCTTGATTTTGACATTATTATTGCTGAAACCGAGACCATGTTTAACCTTGCTAAACAATGCAAAGTTGATTACGACGGCTGGGGTACTTACTTCGAAGAGTAAGATTTAACAGCAGTAAATTTGATTTATGTTTGTATATTTGTTTAATTTATTGGTTATTAATGAACTTTAATAATTGCAAGCACTTGTTATTATTAAAGTTCAGTTTATAATTAAAAAGCTAAGTATAGATTTTAGACAAAATCTTATATAAGTACTTAGAAAAATATTTTGGTTCAAGGAAGAATTATAAGGAAATTGCCATGGAATGGATCTCAGGCTTATTGCAAGCCGAAACCTTGTCGTTAATAATCCCCATTATTGCTATTGTTGGTGCCTTTGTTGTCGCCGCATTAAAAGCACATCATAAACATACCGAACGTATTGAAAAAATAAAACGTGGTTTTGGCCCTGACTGTTAACCTTGATAAAATAAATTATTAGATATTTTAAAAGCCCAATAAGTATTACTTGTAGGGCTTTTTTATTTGATATGAATCGTTGATTTTTATAATGATTATAACTAAATCGCTTTTCCTGACGAATCTCTGATCACTAATTGCGGCGTATATTGCTGCACAATGTTACTTGGCTTTTGCTTACGGGTTTGTGCGATTAATAAATTGGCTGCGTTTTCAGCAATGGTACTATTGGGCTGATCTGCGGTGGTTAATTTAGGCCAAGTTTGACGCGAGAAAGGACTGTTCTCAAAACCTGCAATAGACAACGTTTCTGGTATGGCAATATTCATTAAGCGTGAAGCAAATAAAGCACCAGCGGCAATTTCATCGTTACATGAAAAAATCGCCGTAGGGCGAATGTCGCCGGTTAATAGTTTCTTCGCACCTTGCACACCCGAATCAAAAGAATATTCACCATCAATAATTAAGCTTTCTTCAATGCTGAGGTTATTATCAAGTAAGGCCTGTTTATAACCTTGCAGACGTTCAATGGTCGACTTATGCTCTGAGCCACCAGCAATAAAGCCAATGTTTTTATGACCTAAGTCGATTAAATGCTGAGTTATAGTAAAGGCGGCTTTATGGTCATTTACCATAATGCATGGGGTTAAATCATCTGGGGCTTCGTCACCCGACATAATGCGTACGACTTTTACATCAAGCTCGGTCATTGCCTTTACAAAGGCTGGCATTTCTGAAAATGGCGGGGTTAATACCAACCCAGCTACTCGGGAATGCTTAACCATGTTCGCCACTTCTTGTTCAATATTATCGGCTTTGGCATTACATGGGTGAATAAGTAGTTCAAACCCCTGTTTTCTACAGGCGGATAAAATACCTGCCTGCATATCAATTACGTAATAAGCATTAGGGTTATCATAAACATAAGCGATGCTATAAGACTTAGTGCCAGCTAAGTTACGAGCAGCTAAATTAGGCTGGTAGTTTAATTCAGTAACCGCCGCCATTACCTTATCACGAGTATTTTGACGTACTGAAGGTTCATTATTCATTACCCGAGACACGGTTTTAATGGAAACCTCAGCGTGTTTGGCAACGTCATTAATGGTAGCTTTCATTGATTTTTGCGCCTTTTAATCATTATGTTTATTAGCAGGCCCAAGGGTATTGCTTCTTATGTGTATGGGCAAGCGTTTTTCTTGCTTTGTAGCGCAGTGTTTAGTCAAAGTTAATTCAAATCATGTTTTAAACAAAGACGCAATTAAAATTGACAGCGCTGTCATTAGTTTTTATGCTATAACAAAATCTAGCAAGTATCACTATATTAGGAACATTTATGAGTAAGCGACAAGCATTATCTAGTTGGAGAAAACTACAAACACTTGCCCAAACAAAAAAAACACAGCATATGAATGACTTATTTGCTGAGGATAATCAACGCTTTAAAAAGTTTTCTATTGAACTGCCAAGCATGTTACTCGACTATTCAAAAAATTTAATTGATAGTGAAACTTTAACAGCTTTGTTGCAACTTGCAGAGCAAACCCAAGTTTGCCAGTGGCGAGAGAAGATGTTTCGCGGTGATAAAATTAATCAAACTGAAGACCGCGCCGTGCTACATACAGCTCTGCGTCGCGACCATCAGCAGCCGTTAATTGTTGACGGTGAAAATATTAGTGAACATGTGCAAGCGCAATTAGAAAAAATGGAAGCCTTTGTTAATACCGTTAGAGAAGGGCATTGGTTAGGGTATTCGGGTAAACGCATTACCGATATTGTTAATATTGGCGTTGGTGGCTCAAACCTTGGTCCACAAATGGTTACAGAAGGGCTAAAACACTACAGCGATAACAGTGTGAATGTGCATTATGTTTCTAATGTCGATGGTGCACAGATAGTTGAAATTTTAAGACCTCTTGATCCTGAAAAAGTTTTGTTTATCGTCTCCTCAAAAACATTTACCACAACGGAAACCATGACCAATGCCAAAACAGCAATCAATTGGTTAACGGCTGCTTCATTCGATCAAAAATCGGTGGCGAAACATTTTGTTGCGGTAACGGCAAATAAAGACAATGCAATGTCGTTTGGCATTAAAGCTGAAAATATTTTTGATATGTGGGACTGGGTTGGGGGGCGATTCTCGTTATGGTCAGCAATTGGTTTACCGATTGCGCTTGATCTTGGTTTCGAGCAATTTAAAGCCTTACTTGCCGGCGCACAAGCCATGGATGAACACTTTCTTGAAGCGCCACTAGCTGAGAATATGCCAGTGATAATGGCGCTGTTAAGTGTATGGAATACCACTTTCTTAGGGGCGCAGTCACAAGCAATTTTACCTTATGACCAAACCTTGCATATGCTTACGGCGTATTTACAACAAGCTGAAATGGAAAGTAATGGAAAGTCGGTTACTTGGCATGGTGATGAAGTTGATTACGCTACCGTACCTTCTATTTGGGGTGAACTCGGCATTAATGGTCAACATGCTTTTTATCAATATTTGCATCAGAGCAATAATATTGTACCTGCTGACTTTATCGGCTCGGTGGCCAGTGTTACTCCGGTTAAAGGCCACCATGAAACCTTGATGGCAAACTTCTTTGCGCAGACTCAAGCGTTAATGTCTGGGGTGAATGAACAACAAGTGCGAGCAGATTTAAAAGCGAAAGGGCGAACAGCAGACTATATTGACAAGGTAGCTCCGCATAAAGTGCATAAGGGCAACCGACCAACAAATACCATTTTGCTTAATCAAATTGACCCAGAAACCTTAGGTGGTTTAATCGCTTTATATGAGCAAAAAATATTTGTGCAGGGCATTGTTTTGCAAATATGCTCGTTCGATCAGTGGGGGGTCGAATTAGGTAAAGGGTTAGCGGCAAGCATTCAGCAAGAGTTAGAAAATGCTGATTGCGAAAATCAACACGACAGCTCAACCCAAAACCTTATCAAATATTATAAAACCCATAAAAGTGCCTAACGTAGCACTGATTATTATTCGTTAACCAAGTCACAAGTTAGTCTAAAAAGGGCCTTTTTTTGTTCGTTAATCGTACGTCAAAAGGCCTTTTTTTGTTCGTAAATAGTAATTAAAATCCAGTTGGTAACAAAAAACAATAAAAATAAAATTTAATTTATTCATGCACTTATGGTTTTTTGTGTATTTATTTTGTTAAATAGTGTAGCCAAAGTGGAATTTTCTGTGTAAGGTTATCCCTATCGAAATGACAACGCTGTCATGAGGTAAAAAGACAGCGCTGTCTAAAAGAGTTAAATACAAATTTCAAAAACAACTATATTTATAAAAACGTGTGTAAGGGAAAGTCAATGTCATCTAAAACATTTAAAAAAGGTTTGCTAGCAAGTTCAATTGCCATGGTATTAGCCGGTGGTGCAACTCCATTCGCTATGGCTGCTGATGAAGCTAAAGCTGAAAAAGAAATTGAAGTTATTCAGGTAACGGGTATTCGTGGCTCTAACCGAGCGAGCGTAAATTCAAAACGATTTTCTGATGCGGTAGTAGATGCTGTAAGCGCAGAAGATGTTGGTCAATTTCCTGATTCAGATGTTGGTCAAGCATTAGGTCGTATTCCAGGTGTTAGTGTTGGTCGCTCATTTGGTCAAGGTTCATCAGTATCAATTCGTGGTACAGACCCATTGATGACATTAACTACCTTAAATGGTCAAAACGTTGCATCAACAGGTTGGTTCGACCAACTAAATGTTGACCGTTCATTTAACTATTCAATGCTTCCTTCTGAACTTATTGGTGGTATTGAAGTTTATAAATCAAGCCAAGCTAACTTAGTTGAAGGTGGTATCGGTGGTACAGTTATCGTTAAAACGTTAAAGCCGCTAGATTTAGATGCTAATAAAGCATTTGTAAGTATTAAAGGCGAGTATGGTTCAATTAACGAAACTGTATCCCCAGAAGTTTCAGGCTTATATAGCTGGAAAAATGAAGATGAAACCTTTGGTGTTTTAGTTTCAGGTTCTTATGTTGACCGTGAATATTTACGCCGTGGTACCGAGTCCGATTTAGATTGGGGTGGACGTTCCTCTATCCAACCTTCTAGTTTCTTACAAAACCAAGAGCGTACTGCGTTAGATGCCACCTTACAATTTAAACCAACCGAAAGCTTAGAGTTTGGTTTGCATGTGCTTTCTTTAGAGCTAGGTGCTGATAGCATTGGTGCTAACATGTACATTCAAACGGATACTGATTGGGGCGATGGTGCTTCAAATTGTCAACAATTTAATGCTGCCGGTGTTTGTACTATTAGTGAAACTTCAGAAGCAGATGCTTCACGAGTATTCTTCCAAAACTGGGCGCGTAAAGGCGAAATGACTTCAGATACTTTTGAATTCAACGCTGAATACGAAGGTGAAGGTTATACGCTTACGGCTGTTGCAGGTAATACTAAAGCTGAAGGTGGCACCCAAATGAGTGCTAACTTTGGTTATGGTTGGTGGGGTGATAATTTTGGTCAAGTGAAGTGGCACGGTAATGTTGACGCAACAGGCAAGCAAATCAAAATTGATGGCGCAGATATGAGTTTCACTGAAGATCAATTAGATACCACCGTTGGTACTTCTCAGTGGACAGGACTGCAAGGCCCTAACTCAGATGAAGAAACTTATGTACAGTTTGATGCTGATTTTGATTTAGACATCGGCGCATTAACTAAGTTTGAAACTGGTATCCGTTTTACTCAGCATGAATTTACTAAATCGCAAAATAAAGCGGTTTACGGTGATGCTCCTAACTCATTTAATTCATCTGATCTTTATAGCGGCACGATGAAATTAGGTGCGGCTGGTTATACCATTCCAAAAGCTGATTTAGATGCAATGATTAATGGCACACTTTCTTTAGTTGATGAATTTGTATATGACCGTTCAGGTTATGGCATGATCGAAGAAGATAACTTGTCTTTATATGGTATGTTCTCCTTTGAAGGTGACGGTTTTCGCGGTAACTTTGGTATGCGTTATATCAGCACTGACGTAACGTCAAGTGGTCATGAAATCGATGGTTCACCTGCAGCTAATGCTTTTAATGAAAACTGGAGTGAAAGTCCAACTAGCCAAAAAGCTAGCTACAATGACTTTTTACCTAGCTTTAACGTTGCTTTTGATTTGTCTGAAGATATGATTATGCGTTTCTCAGCAGCCCAAGCGATTACGCGAACTAATTATCAAAACTTGTTCTTAACCCGTATTCAAGGTTTAACAGACACCCGCCCAGATAATAACAGTATGTCTTACGGTAGCCCTGAACTTTTACCAATGAAGTCGTCTCAAGCTGATTTAAGCTTAGAGTACTACTATGGTGACGGTAATTTAGTTTCAGCGACTTTCTTTATTAAAGATATTGAAAATTTTGTGGTTGCAGATGCAGCATTTAATCAAGAGATTGGCTTAATTAACCCAGGTAATGGTGCGGATGATTGGACTGTTCATACCTACAAAAATGCTGGTGGCGGTACAATTGACGGTGTTGAATTACAATTAAACCATGCTTGGGATAACGGTTTTGGTATTAATGCTAACTATACCTTTGCTGATGGTCAAGCGCCTGAAACTGTATATTCAGATGGTATTGGCATGTTTACAGAGTCTTCAAAACATACAGCTAACTTAGTTGGTTATTGGGAAAATGATGACTTCTCAGCTCGTGCTGCATATAACTGGCGTTCAGAGTACATGGTTCGTGAATATGATTACTACTACGGTAACCGTATGCATGATGATTTTGGTACTTTAGATGTTAGCTTAGGTTGGAATGCTACAGACAACATTATAGTTAAACTTGAAGTAGTTAACTTAATGGAAGAAGATGATGTGCAATATGGTGCTGCTGAAGTAGGTACTTCTGTTAAACCAGCATTGCAAGATGGCTTCCCAACATGGTCTTTTGTTGGTGAAACAACTTACAAATTAGGTGTTAATTTTAACTTTTAACCTTAGCTTGTAATTTAAAACCCAGTTTCGGCTGGGTTTTTTTTTATATATAACATAGGATTTTACCAAGAATATTAAGTTTACGGTTATATCTACATTAGTTACTTTAGTCGGGGTTTACTATGAAAATTAAGCGCATAGCAATTATTGGTGCAGGTACCGCTGGCTGGTTAGCCGCTAACCATTTAGGTGCAGAACTTAGTGCTGATCAAAACATTGAAATCACCGTTATAGAATCTAAGGATGTACCAACCATTGGTGTTGGTGAAGGTACGGTGCCCTATATCATGAACGGCTTAAAACGTTTTGGTATATCTGAAGCCGAACTATTACTCACTTGTGATGCCACTTTTAAACAAGGCATTAAGTTTGTTAATTGGCTTGATACAGAGCAGCATGGTGAGAATGCCTATTATCATTCATTTGATGAGCCATACCCCGGTGGTTTTGATATTAGCCGATATTGGATAGAACATGGCGGAGAACGCCCCTTCGATGATGTCGGAATACAGGCAAGAATTGCTGAACTTGGCTTATCTCCTAAAAGAAAAAGCTCTGCTGAATATGAAGGTGACTTATCGTATGCTTATCATTTTAATGCGGCAAAGTTTGCCAATTTATTAGCTACGAATGCCCAAAAAAGATTTAATGTTACTCATAAATTCGCCACTATAACTGGCGCTAATAAAGACACTTTGGGTAATATTACTCAACTGCTGACCGATGAAGGTGAAGAGCTTGCGTTCGATTTTTATGTCGATTGTAGTGGTTTTTCGTCGATCTTAATTGATAAACAATTACAGGTGCCTTTTGTCAGTAAAGCTGCTGAATTACTTACCGATACGGTATTAGTACAACAAATGCCGCTTGCTGATGATGAAGATATTAATCCTTACACTACGGCAACTGCACATAAAGCTGGATGGATTTGGGATATTCCATTAACAAATCGTCGTGGAACCGGTTTTGTTTATTCAAGTCGACATATGAGTGATGATGAAGCATTGCGTTTGTACGAAGAATATTTAGGTGTTGAATCAGGTTCAATTTCACCACGTAAGTTACCAATGGAAATTGGCTATCGAAAAGAGTTTTGGTATAAAAACTGTGTTGCATTAGGTTTAGCGCAAGGTTTTTTAGAGCCCTTAGAAGCGACCTCTATTTTGTTAACTGATTTTTCTGCAGAGCTATTAGCGCGTAACTTCCCACGCGAGATGAGTGAAATGGAGGCCTCAACAGCTTATTATAATAAGGTGGTTACTTATGCTTGGGAAAGAACCGTTGACTTTATCAAGTTGCATTATTGCTTGTCAGATCGAAGCGACTCACAGTTTTGGCTAGATAACCAACAAGCAGCGACCTTTTCTGATGAACTCATTGAACGCTTGCAAAAGTTTAAATATCGCCCACCACAACAATCAGATTTTTTTAGTCGCTTTGACCTTTTTGGTGAAAAAAACTTTCTTTATGTTTTATACGGGATGAAGTTTAAAACGAAGTCAGCCATCTTATCTAATATTGAAATTGAACGTAGTAAGGCTTTACTTGAAAATAATGATCAGCTGGTCGCTAAAGCTTCAGCTCATTTGTTAAAACATCGTGATTGGTTGATGGGATTAAAAGCCGCGGCTGCGAGATCTTAATAACCACTTGTTACCTTTAATTGGGTACCTTTATTGTCTGCTGTAAGCACAGTAGTCACACATTTAATTAGTCTTTCTGGAAGAAATATGCGTAAATACTTTTCTCTGTTAACGCCATTTATGGCGGTATTTTTCTTAACTTTAATGGGTTGTGAGCAGCAATCAACTAGCGAAAGTAATGACAACTCAAATAGCCGTGTTAGTAATAGTACCGCGATTAAACTATCCACAACTAAACTATCTCCAGCTAAACAGGCCGATATTAATACCATCGCTGAGCAGCTTGAAGTTAAATACCAGCTGATCACCAATATTCCAACAGACAAGTGTGATAAGAACATTGCAGATGGCGCCTGTTTTGAAGTGGCGTTAACATTTACCGCGCCACAAGCGATTACTGCCAATAATTGGTTTATTTATTTTAGCCAAATAGCGCCGATTCAATCGTTTGAAAGTGATGAATTTACTGTTGAACACTTAAATGGTGATTTACATAAAATTGCCTTAAGTGAAAACTTTAAAGGCTTTCGTGCTGGCGAAAGTAAAACCTTAACTTTTAGAGCGATGTTTTGGTCATTATCTGAATATGACGCCTTGCCAAATTACATCTTAACCGCAGATGACCTAACACCGAGCGTTATTGCTAGCACCCGTACCAAAATTGATGCTGATACCGGCCTAGAAGTTTTACCTTTTGTAGTGCCTTTTTCTGATCAAAATAAACACTTTAAGCGTACTAAAAATGACAACACTGAGTGGCTGTCGGCCAAGTCGCTTTATCAGCGCAATAGTCAAACATACGCCAGTGCGGTTGATATTAGTAAAGCGATTATTCCAACGCCATTATCGGCTACTTTTTCTCAAGAAGATAAAACCCTAGATATCAGCACCGGAATAAAAGTTAGTTATAACAATGTTAAACCCATTAACGTTGATAGCGCGATTGCACGTTTAGCAACTTTAGGCTTAAAGCAAAGTGAACAGGGCATTGCTGTAAATTTGAATGTCGTGGCTGATAACAGTAAAAAAATTGGTAGTTATCAGTTAGTGGTTAGTGATAATAAAATTGATATTACTGGTGTTGATGCCACGGGCGTTTTCTATGGTGTGCAATCGCTAGCCTCACTGCTAACTTTAGGTAAAACCGAATTGCCGTTAGTAACGATTAGTGATGAACCACATTATGACTTTCGTGGCATGTTGGTTGATGTTGCACGTAACTTTCACAGTAAAGAATTTATTTTAAACCTGCTCGAACAAATGGGCGCTTATAAACTTAATAAACTGCATTTACACTTAGGTGACGATGAAGGCTGGCGTCTAGAGATTCCCGGTTTACCCGAATTAACAGAGCTTGGCGGTCAACGCTGCTTTGATAATCAAGAAAGTGAATGTTTACTGCCGCAATTAGGCGCAGGAATTGATAAGAATTCCGCTGTTAATGGTTATTACAGTGTCGCTGATTACCAAGAAATTTTAGTTGCCGCGTCAAAACGCCATATTCAAGTTATTCCATCGCTTGATATGCCTGGTCACTCCCGTGCGGCAATTAAGGCAATGACGGCACGCTACAACAAATATATGTTGTTAGAGCAACCAGAAAAAGCGCAGCAGTATTTATTACACGACCCTAAAGACACCACTAAATATTCTTCGGTGCAGTTTTATAACGACAATACCATTAACGTTTGTTTAGAGTCGTCTTACGACTTTATTACCGAGGTGATGACGCAAGTAAAAGCCGTGCATGCGGCAGTGAATCATCCATTAACGCGTTATCATATTGGCGCCGATGAAACAGCAGGTGCTTGGGTTGACTCGCCAGCTTGCCTTGATTTTGTTGCCAATAACAACAAAGGCGTAACTTCGGTAAAAGAGGTTGGCCCTTACTTTATCGAGCGGGTTGCCAATATATTAGCTGAACTAAACATTGAAGCCGCTGCCTGGAGTGACGGTTTAGAACATACCCGCACAGAAAAAATGCCAAGCGTTGTGCAAGCCAATGCTTGGGGGCATTTACCTTGGCAATCACATAAGCAAACCCATGAATTAGTAAATCGTAACTGGCAAGTGGTGGTTTCAACCCCTGATGTTTTATATTTTGACTTCCCTTACGAAGCTGATCCCAAAGAGCACGGTTATTATTGGGCGTCACGACAAATTAATACTGAAAAAATATTCCAGTTTATGCCTGACAACTTACCCATTCATGCCGAATTTTGGTTAGACAGAGAAGATAATCCATTTAATGCTGACGACCAAAAAATTATTGACGACAGTGGTAAGTTGGTTTCAGGTCCAATGGAAAAAGGTCGTAAGTTTTTAGGGATTCAAGGCCAGTTGTGGAGTGAAAATACCCGTAACGACAATATGGCTGAGCATAAAGTATTCCCGCGATTATTTGCTTTAGCTGAACGAGCTTGGCATTTGCCGCAATGGGCAGTGCCTTATAATTATGACGGCTTTAACTATAGCCAAAAAACTAAAGTGTTTAGCGAAACGAAGCAGCAACAGCGTGACCAACAATGGGCTGACTTTTCGAAAGTGCTTGGCAGCAAAGCCTTGGCGAAATTAGAGCTATCGAGCATTGACTATCGTTTACCCACAGTTGGTGCTGTTATTGAAAATGAAACGCTTAAAGCCAATGTCGCATTTGCGGGTTTAACAATTGAGTATCAAGTAAAGGCTGAAAAAGATCAGAAGTGGCAACAATATCTTCAACCAGTAAAAGTTTCTGGACCAGTTAAGGTGCGCAGTAGTAGTCATAATGGTTTAAGAAAAGGCCGTATTACCGCGGTGCCATTTAATTAGTACATCAACTAGAATCAAATAAAGCTGTGGAATAACAATATATTAATCTTGTTTCACAGCGCTTTAAAATAAAATGTATCAATTTGTGCTAGAAAGTAAATGACAACGCTGTCATTTATGGTAATATGAGTACAGATAACAAATAAGCTCTACGCGTAAAATACGCAAAATTAATATAAAGAGTGAATAATTGGAAGTGACATGAGGTCGGTATGCTAAACAGCAGTGGTAAAAACAACAATATATTTTTAGGTATCGACGGTGGCGGCACTAAGTGTAAAGCGATTGTAGTATCAGTTGATAATCAAATATTAGGTACCGGCATTGCTGGACCAGGCAACCCGTTGCATGGTTTTGAGCAGGCAACCAATTCTATTATTGAATCAGCTAAGTTAGCACTTGCAGACGCAGGTTTAACTGATACCGATTTAAGTGACGTTATTGCAGGTGTTGGCCTTGCGGGTGTTAACTTGCCAGTACTTTTTGAGCAAATGTCAGCTTGGCAGCATCCGTTTAAAAAGATGTTTTTAGCCACAGACTTACTAATTGCTTGTTTAGGTGCTCATCAGGGGGCAGACGGCGCGGTAATGATCACCGGCACTGGCTCTTGCGGTTTCTCTTATGTTGATAATAAAGAAGTTATTATTGGCGCACATGGTTTTCCTCATGGCGATAAAGGCAGTGGCGCATGGTTTGGCTTACAAGCGGCGAAACATGTTTTATTGTCGATGGATGGTTTAATTGAGCCAACCGCTATCACTGAAAAGCTGTTGAACTTACTTTGTGTGAAAGATGATGTCGCTTTAGTTGAAGCCATTGCTGGCAAACCTGCAACCTATTATGCGCGTTTAGCTGGGATTGTCTTTGCGGCAGCCAAAGAAGGTGATGCAATTGCGATAGAAATAATCGAAGAAGGTGCTGACTATATAAATGGCGTCGCTCGCAGGTTATGGCAGCAAAACCCGCCAAGAATGTCGATGATTGGCGGCTTAAGTTCAAGTATTCAACCATGGTTAGCTGACGATATTAAAGCAAAATTATCAGAGCCACTTAGTGCTCCTGAAATGGGCTCGGTATTGTATGCACAGCAACAATATTCATTATTAGCAAGTAGTTAATATGTTCAAAACGTATTCATAGCAGAATAGTTTTCTATTGTTAATTATCTAAAGGTGCAGGTTATGTCGTTCATGTTTTTCACACTATTTAATATCAAGAGTTATGCTGATGTCTAATATTCCTCAAAAGCACTTTCGCTTACATGCTCGTCGCCTTTTTGATGGTGATAACTTTTTAGATAATCATGTGTTAACCATTTCAAATGGTCAAATTATCGCAATAGATACAAATGTATCTGATGCACAAGGTATTGCTGAAGGTTTAGTGGTCCCCGGCTTTATTGACTTACAAGTTAATGGCGGTGGCGGGGCGTTATTGAATGACTCTCCTTCGCTGAATAATATTCAAACCATTATGAGCGCACATGCTCAATTTGGTACCACAGCAATGTTGCCCACCTTGATCACCGATAAAGTCAGCGTCATGGCGCAAGCTGCCGATGCGATTGCTACGGCGATTAAAGAAAAAACACCCGGTATATTAGGCATTCACTTTGAAGGGCCGCATTTATCTGTTGCGAAAAAGGGCGCGCATAGTGCTGATTATATTCGTGAAATAACGGCCGCCGAATGGCAAATATTATCGCGAAAAGATATAGGTCAAATTTTAGTAACGCTAGCGCCAGAAACGGTGGCAGCGCAAGATATTACGCGAATGGTCAACTTAGGCATTAAAGTATGCTTAGGTCATACCAATGCTGATTTTGCTACTGCACAAAACGCCCTTACTGCTGGTGCTGATGGTTTTACCCATTTATACAATGCAATGTCGCCAATACAAGGGCGAGCAGCGGGGGTTACCGGTTGCGCTTTACTTAACGACCAAGCCAGTTGTGGTTTAATTGTTGATGGTCATCATGTTGATTATGCCAGTTGTCTATTAGCGTTAAAAAGTAAACCTAAGGGTAAGGTGTTTTTAGTTACTGATGCCATGCCGCCTGTAGGCACAAACGATACTGAATTCGCATTTTTTGACCGTACTGTATTTCTAGAAAATGGCAAGCTAACTTCAACCACAGGTGAGCTGGCAGGCTCTGTACTTGATATGGCAACTGCGGTTAAAAATGCTCATATTGGTTTAAATCTTCCCCTTGATGAAGCACTTAGAATGGCGGGGCAGTATCCTGCTGATTATATTAATCAGTCGGCTATTCGCGGAAACTTAATGGTCGGCTCGCAAGCTGACTTTGTTATTTTAGATGATGATTTTAGCGTGCAAGCTACTTGGATTTCGGGCCAGCCGGTTTTTCAAAAGTATAAAAATAACTAAATGTTGAAACAGTGCACTTTATTGGTATTACAACAATAAGTCTTACAACAATATATTAACGCAGAAAATGAGGAAGTTATGGAAATGACAGTAACCAACGAAAAGCCAAAAACTAATGCTTTACCTATGGCAATAGTTGCCGGTTTATTTTTTATATTGGGTTTTGCAACCTGGTTAAATGGCTCATTAATGCCATACCTGCAGCAAATTTTACAGCTTACTCCTTTTCAAGCTTCTTTAATTTTATTCTCTTTCTATATTGCGGTAACTTTCGCAGCGCTGCCATCAGCCACTATTATTGAAAAAATAGGTTATAAGAAGGGCATGGCGCTTGGTATGGGCACTATGATGCTTGCTGGTTTATTATTTATTCCTGCGGCGAAAACTCAAGTATTTGTATTGTTTTTATTCGCACAATTGGTCATGGGCACAGGTATTACTTTATTGCAAACTGCTGTTAACCCGTATGTTGTGCGTTTAGGGCCGGAAGAGTCTGCTGCGGCACGTATTAGTATTATGGGTATTTTGAATAAAAGTGCCGGTGTTATTGCGCCACTGGTATTTACGGCCTTAATTTTAAGTGGTTTTAGTGAAGTTTCTGGTGAATTAAGCCAAAGTGAAATTGACTCTATGGCCAACTCCTTAGTTTTCCCATATTTAGGTATGGCTGTGTTTATTGGTTTATTAGCTTTAGCTGTACTTAAGTCGCCTTTGCCTGAGCTGGAAAGTGAAGAGCACGAAGGCGATAAAGAAGCAGGTCATGTGAAAGCAACCCTAGCACACCCAAATTTGGCTTTAGGTGTTGTTGCGCTATTTTTCTATGTCGCTGTTGAGGTAATAGCTGGTGATACAATTGGCACCTTTGCTTTATCACTGGGTGTTGAAGATTATAGCGTAATGACTTCATATACCATGGCGTGTATGGTTATTGGTTATATTTTAGGAATAGCGCTAATTCCCCGCTTTATTAGTCAGCAAAATGCCTTGATGGTTTCAGCAATACTTGGGCTGTTATTAACTGTTGGCATTGTTTGGGGGGATAATAATTCTTACTTAATTGCTAATGTTCTTCTTGCGCCTTTAGGTATTGCTCAATTACCAGATACCTTGCTAATGATTGCTTTTTTAGGCTTAGCTAATGCGATTGTATGGCCGGCAGTATTTCCACTAGCATTATCTGGGTTAGGTAAACTAACCAGTACCGGCTCGGCATTATTGGTTATGGGGATTTCTGGCGGCGCTTTTGGCCCATTGTTTTGGGGAGGAATGAGCTCAGCTACTGACTTAGGTATGCAAGGCGGTTACTTGGTGCTATTTCCTTGTTATTTATTTATTCTATTTTATGCGCTCAAAGGTCATAAAATGAAGACTTGGTCTAAGTAGAACTTTATAAATTCAGTAATTGAAACCCGCTGCGTTCATAATTGCTATGCGCAGCGGTTTTAATTCTAGGGGCTGTTGATCTTTCAGGGTTAAAATTTATTCAATTTAAAACGGATTTAATCGCGGCGCGAGCTTTGTATCATAGTTATTCTATTTCAAAAGCGAGCACAGCTTACGCATCCTGCTCACGCTAAGTACCTACATCCATGTAGGCAACAAAGAGTAAATCCGTTTTAAATGAAGCCAAAGGGCAGCATTTGTTTGAAATTTATACGGCGTTATCGCATGTTCATGTACGACTGCATGGATGCAGAAGGTAGAGCTACTCAGGAGAGAAAGCCGCGCCAGCTACACTTCACATGCTCTGTCTTGCCTGAATATCAAGCATATTGCTGTAAAAGTAATCTCGAAAGATCAACAGCACCTAGCATTATTCTTCCTTTCTTAAGAAAAATATCTTAGCTATAAAACTACTGTAATAGTAACTAAATGCCGTATAGTATTATTTATAGTATTTTTTATAGCCAAATATTCTAAGCTATTTTTATCTGTGAATTTCGGCCTATCAATATTGAGTTTTATTCTATTTTGTTGAACTGAACAATATGCTCAATAACATAGTAATTGTTACTAGAACGACATGGTATGAAAAATAGACTTTAGTCGTGTTTGGTAAATTTTGTCTTTGTAAATAGTTTTAAATGGTTTTTAAGTTGAACTTTTGTTCAGTTTGTTGGTGGAGTGTTTTATATGTTTGTTGTTTTTATGTGCAATTTTTGTTTGGTTTTAATTGGCGAAAAAAGTGAACATCCATATATTTAAACATTACATGTCGTCAAATAACCAACAAAAAAAGCTGGTTTTTTGAACTTTTATTTTCAAATTTGTTACATTATTCGGCTTTTTTTAGTGTATAGTCGACAACAATATTTAAAAGCAAAGCTGTAATATGAATACTGAGAAACGCGAAGTTACTGTTATTTATTATCATGAAGCGTCATTGGAACTTCATCATCAAGTTATTACTTTTCCTGAAAATAATCAGGGTAGAGTGATTATTTCTGATGAGTTTAGGCGTGGTAAATCAATCGTTGCAGTGTGCGATGGTGAAGTTGATATATTAAATAAAGTTGGCGACCGAATCTTATCTATCGACTTTGTTGCGTAATATTTTTACGTAACTTTGTTACTTCTAAAATAACGGCTTCGCTAGCTATTGCTGATAGTTTTTAATTACTGCTTTTATTGCATTAAGCCGGGCTTGTTCTAATGCCTGCTTAATTTTTACCCCGGTTAAGCCCTGCTCAACAAATTCTCTTGCTTGAACAGCCACAGCTGCATTCATCACATCTTTTAGAAAGTCTGCTTGTGGGTAGTCTTTATTCTCAAAACCTAAACGCCCTAAAAAGTCAGCTTTACAGGCTAAAATGAAATCTTCAAATATTTCTTTATTGCGCCAAACGTCGAGGCTATTTAAAACTTTTAATAAGGTCGCCGCTTTTAATTGAAAAGCTTTATGGCAGTGTAAATGAAATTCACAAACTTTTAACGCCAGCTTTTTATGATCATTAGGGATCTTTAACTGCGTACAAATTTTTTCTACTAGTGGTAAGCCTGATTTTTCATGACCATGATGACTTGGGTATTTATCACTAGGGGTAATGCCCTTGCCAAGATCATGACAAAGCGCAGCAAAACGAACGCTGGTTTTATCTGATAATTTTGCCGCTTGTTCAACCACCATCATACTATGTAAACCACTACATATCTCAGGGTGCCACAGGGCAGGGTTGGGAATGCCCCAAAGCTTGTCAAGATCGGGCCAAATAGCCTTTAAAGCGCCACATTGTTGCAGGGTATTAAAAAATACCTCAGGGTTGTCTTGACCTAATGCGCGATGCATTTCTTGCCAAATACGCTCAGCTGATAAACTTGATAATTCACCGCTTGCACTAATTTTTTGCATTAGGGCTAAGGTTTCTTCTGCAATAATAAAATTTAAATGACGAAAACGGCCAGCAAAACGTGCGACCCGCAATACTCTTAAAGGGTCTTCAATAAAAGCATCGGATACATGACGAAGTATGCGCTTGTTTAAATCATCTTGCCCTTGGTAGGGGTCAATTATATCGCCATTAGCGGCTAGTGCTATGGCATTGATGGTTAAATCTCTACGCTGTAAGTCTTCTTCAATGCTAACGTCAGGGGATGAGTAACAAATAAAACCAGTATAACCTTGGCCTTGTTTTTTCTCGGTCCGCGCTAGTGCATATTCTTCTTTGGTTTGCGGATGTAAGAATACCGGAAAGTCTTTACCAACAGCAGTAAAGCCAGCACTAAGCATTTGCTCGGCAGATAAACCTACCACTAAATAATCTTTATCTTTTATCGGTAAATTTAATAAACCGTCTCGCACAGCGCCGCCTACTAAGTAAAAGTGTGGCTGAAATGAGGTTAAAAGATCTAAATTAATTGCTGACAAATTTTTACTACCTAAAAGAATTGAACAAAAATTTTAACATGCCTTGTCTTTAGGTGCACAAACTTTGACTTATGGTGGTTAAACAGTTAATTTCATCGGGTCTAATTTTTCAATAAAATGCCTTATGTATACAGATTTTTTTGGTCTAAACGAAATACCTTTTTCTATAGCGCCTAATCCGCATTATTTGTTTATGAGTGAACGCCATAAAGAAGCGTTAGCACATTTAACTTATGGCTTAGGGGCAACGGGCGGTTTTGTTTTACTCACCGGCGAAGTTGGCACTGGAAAAACCACCATTAGCCGCTGTTTATTAGAACAAATTCCTGACAATACCCAAGTTGCTTTTATTTTAAACCCGACCCTTTCTAGTCAAGAATTATTAGCAACTATTTGTGATGAGTTAAAAATTCGTTATCGTAAAACCGGCGCAACCTTAAAAACTCTGACCGATAAAATTCAAGAAAAATTATTAAAAAACCATCACGCTGAAATTAATACCCTATTAATCATTGATGAAGCTCAGCATTTAAAAGCTGAGGTATTGGAACAATTGAGGTTACTCACCAATTTAGAAACCCATACTAAGAAGTTATTACAGGTTATTTTAATTGGTCAGCCAGAGTTGCAACAACTATTACAGCGCCAAGACCTTCGCCAACTCGCCCAACGCATCACCGCACGTTATCATTTATTGCCTCTTAATAAGCAGGAAGTAGCAAAATATATTCAACACCGTTTATTGGTGGCAGGTTGTCAGCAAAATTTGTTCTCTAACAGAGCGATAAAAACCATTCATCAACTTTCTAAGGGCATTCCAAGGCTAATTAATTTATTGTGCGATAGGGCGCTTTTAGGCGCTTATGGTAAGAATAAAATGCAAGTTGATAAGGCCTTGATCCTTGGCGCTTCAAAAGAAGCCTTAGGTATTGAATATCAGTTAACTCCATGGTGGAAAACCAAAACCGCTTTATTAAGCTTTGCTTTGCTATTTTTTGCTATTACAGCTGCACTTGGCTTTAGCTTAGGGCAAAAAGGCAGTAATAATAACCAAGCCATGTTATTAACTACCTCTGCCAAAATCTCTGTGAGTGAAAATAGCCAGAAGCAAAAAGCTAGCGCCGAGCTAATTACGCCAGCATTGATTGAAAACAGTCGTAGCATGCCGGCGAGTGTTGCGCAGCTCTTTGAATTATGGCGCATTGTTTTAGATGAAACAATTGAACAACCTTGCCAGTTAGCAAATTTATATCAGCTAAATTGTTATTGGCATAAAGGTAATTTAGCTAGTTTAACCAAGCTAGGTTATCCAGCCATTTTTAAGTTTTTTGATGGTCAAGGTGACGCTTTTTATGGGGTATTGACCAAGCTCTCAGCAAATCAGTTAAGCTTTAATTTTGGCGGAACTGAGCAAGCGGTAGATAAAACTTGGCTTGAGCAACACTGGCAAGGTGGAGCGGTTGTTTTTTGGCAATCGCCACAAAATAGTGCAAATGAATTTACCGATAAAATTGATCAGCAATCAGCACCTGAATTAGTGCAATGGTTAGAAGAAAAATTAAGCCTTGCTCAGCAGCGACCAATGCGAACAGTTAGCAGCTTTGATCTTGTACTACAAAACCAGCTTCAACAATTTCAACGCCAGCATGCTTTACCGGCTAAAGAAATTGCCGATACCCGAACTTTAATGCTGTTAGCTAATAGTGTTGACCAAGGTTTACCTATTTTCACACAAGAGATTTCGCGTTAATGTCTTATATTTTACAAGCTTTAGCTAAACAAAAACCAAGTGATGATGAGCTGCTTAACAGCGAGAATAATAACGGCTCTAAGCAGGCACATCATCATGTTATGCCTGTGGAACAAGGTAACAATCATGCGCTTGGTTGGGGAATATTATTAACATTAGCTATTTTAGGCTCATTATTATTAGGCTATTGGTTTGGTCAACAATCAGAATTAAATGATGCTAATAGTGCGCCATTAAATATTTCAACTTTCCAAGAGCCAACACAACAAACAGCGTTAGAGCCTGCACAGCAAAAAACTGTAACGCCAAAAAAAATAGCCACTACAGCCAACACTAGTGAAATAACTACAGCTAACCCTAATGAAAAAACTACAGGAACATTATTGCCAGTACCTGCTGATACTTCAGTTAAAAAGCCATTAGCAGCAGAGCAATATTTTGAAAACCCTCCGGTAGCAGTCAAGCAAGCGACTGCCGAGGTGGTTAAGCTGCCTGATAGCCCTTCAATGCAGAAAATAATTAGCAGTGAGCCATCAGCACTACAGAAAACAGTTAAGCGTAAGGAGTTTACTGTAGAAGCGGTTGACGGTGTTTCTAATAGTTTATTGGCGAGGTTTCAATCGGCGATTGAAGATACCGCTGAAGACTCGACTGGCATAGCTAATTCAAACAGTAAAAAAAATAAAGAGCAGGTTAATGTTCGAACGCTTAGCGAAATGCCTCCTTGGGTGCAGCAGGGGGTACCGAGCCTAAATTTTGATATGCATATTTATGCTAGTGACGGCAATGGTTGGGTTAAGGTTAATGGCCGCGATAGGTATGAAAATGATCAAATTGCCGAGCATCTTATTTTGGAAGAAATTCAGCCACAGCAAGTGATTTTAAGTTATCAAGGTGAAAAATTTTCGTTACCCGCTTTGACTAACTGGTAATGACCACACCAAATATAGGTAATATCAAAAAAGATATAATAAAAAAACGGTAACGAGTTTTATCCTCAGTTACCGTTTATACTTCTAGCCTCTAGCCTCTAGCCTCTAGCCTCTAGCCTCTAGCCTCTAGCCTCTAGCCTCTAGCTTATTGCCAAGCTGCACGTTTGGCTTCAAAACTTTCTATTAAGTCAATTTTGTTTAAGGTCCAACCAACGCTATCAACACCCTCAGCTAAAGAATACTTATGGAAGCTGTTAAGTGGGAAGCTAAAGGTTAATTCGCCACATGATACCGTTTGTGCTGGTAAATCAACGGTAATTTCAATGTTACTTTTAGCTGCCGCTTCAAATAACTGCTGAATTTCATCATCAGTTAATTTCACTGGCACAACACCAATATTAATACAGTTACCGTAAAATATATCAGCAAAGCTTGGGGCGATAATAACGGCGAAACCAAACTCTTGTAATGCCCAAGGAGCATGTTCTCGGCTTGAACCACAGCCAAAGTTTTCACGGGTTAATAGAATGCTTGCGCCTTTATATTGAGGGTAGTTTAAAACAAACTCGGGGTTGTCTTTAGTGCCTTCAAAATCTAAATAGCGCCAATCGTGAAATAAATGCTGACCAAAACCTACACGTTCAGTTTTTTGTAAAAACTGTTTTGGAATGATTTGGTCGGTATCAACGTTAGCTGCATCTAATGGCGCAACTAAACCTGTGAATGTTGTAAATTTTTCCATGACTTATTCCTATGCCTTAGCTTTTGCATTTAAATCGACGAAACGCGCTTCAATCGCTGCTGCTGCTGCAACTTCAGGGCTCACTAGATGTGTGCGGCTACCACGACCTTGACGGCCTTCAAAGTTACGGTTTGAGGTAGAGGCACAGCGGTCGCCTTCATCTAAACGGTCATCGTTCATACCTAAACACATTGAACAACCCGGCAGCCGCCATTCAAAACCGGCATCAATAAATATTTGTGCTAAACCTTCTTCTTCCGCTTGTGCTTTTACGCGGTAAGAGCCAGGAACAATAATCGCTTCTACTTTATTCGATACTGTTTTGCCTTGCGCTGCATAGTTTGAAACTACATCTGCAGCGGCGCGTAAATCTTCAATACGAGAGTTAGTACAAGAGCCGATAAATACTTTATTAACAGTTACGTCTGTTAATTTAGTACCTGCTGTTAAGCCCATATATTCTAATGCTTTAACACAAGACTCTTTTTCAACAGGATCAGAAAAGTCATCAGGAGAAGGGACTATTGAGTCAATTGATGTTACTTGTCCTGGTGTAGTGCCCCAAGTCACTTGCGCTTTAATGTCTTCACCTTTAAGGGTTAATACATAATCAAATTGCGCGTCGTCATCAGTTTTTAATGTTTTCCAATAAGCAACTGCAGCATCCCAATCATCTAACTTAGGTGCGTATTCTTTATGTTGTAAGTAATCAAAGGTGGTTTGATCAGGAGCGACAATACCTGCTTTTGCACCGAATTCGATACTCATGTTACAGATAGTCATGCGCTCTTCCATGGTCAACGCTTCAATCGCTGCACCACAGTATTCAACTACATAGCCAGTTGCACCAGCACTACCGGTTTTACCGATAATCGCTAAGATAATATCTTTGGCGCTAATACCTGTGCCTACTTTACCGGTTACTTCAATTTTCATGCTTTTTGCACGATGTTGACGTAAGGTTTGCGTGGCTAATACATGCTCAACTTCAGAAGTACCAATACCAAATGCTAAAGCACCAAACGCGCCGTGAGTCGCGGTATGCGAGTCACCACATACGATGATTTGACCCGGTTGAGTAATACCTAACTCAGGGCCCATAACATGCGCGATACCTTGGTTTTTATGGCCCATGCCAAATAAGGTTATACCAAACTCTTTACAGTTTTTTTCTAAAGTACGTAATTGGTTGGCACCGGCCGCACCAGCAGCATCAATATCAGCAGAACGTGTTGATATATTGTGATCCATAGTCGCAATAGTTTGTGCCGGTCTACGTACTGGGCGGTTATGGAATTTTAAATTTGCAAATGCTTGTGGTGACGTTACTTCGTGAATTAAGTGACGGTCAACATATAAAAGTGGTGTTTCGTCTGCTTTTTCTTCAACTAAATGTTGGAAGTATAATTTTTCATATAAGGTGGAAGCCATCTTATAAATCCTTGTTTTTTGTGAGTTACGCATAGTTAAGTGCGTAACTCGTTATGCTTTACTATTAGCGTTTAACACAGTGCATTTAACGATAAATAGCTAAAGTACTGTTATTACTGAGCAGCAATGTTCGCGCAAATAATATCGCCCATTTGGCTAGTTGTTTTAGCTTGTGCTCGATTGGCTGGTGCTAATAAGTCACCGGTTAAGTTACCGTCGTCTAATGCTTTAGTGACTGCTTTTTCAATGGCTGCAGCTGCATCACCTTGACCTAGGCTATAACGTAACATAAGCGCAGCTGAAAGAATTTGGGCAATTGGGTTAGCAATACCTTGACCGGCGATATCAGGAGCACTGCCGCCAGCTGGTTCGTACATGCCAAAACCTTGCTCGTTTAAACTTGCTGATGGTAATAAGCCCATAGAGCCGGTGATCATCGCGCAAATGTCAGATAAAATATCTCCAAATAGGTTTGGACATAACATTACGTCGAATTGATTCGGATCGCGTACTAATTGCATTGCGGCGTTATCAACATATAAATGTTCAAGCTCTACTTCTGGGTATTCAACCGCCACTTCTTCAACCACTTGGCGCCATAATTGGCTAGTAGCTAAAACGTTAGCTTTATCAACTGAAGTTACTTTGTTATCGCGTTTTTGTGCAGCTTGGAAAGCTAAGTGAGCAATACGCTTAATTTCACGACGTGAATAAAACATTGAGTCAAAACCAGTTTCTTCTTCACCTTCACCACGACGACCTTTTGGCTCGGCAAAATAAATATCACCAGTTAATTCACGAATGACTAATACGTCAAATCCTTGCTCAGAAATATCGCTACGTAAAGTTGATAGTGATGACAATGCTGATTGTAAAGTTGCAGGGCGCATATTACAGAACAAGTCAAAATGGCCACGTAAACCTAATAGTGCACAACGCTCTGGTTGTTCAGTAGGTGGTAAGCTCGTCCATTTAGGGCCACCAACTGAGCCGAATAAAATGGCATCAGCTTGTTCACAACCTTTTACTGTTTCAGCAGGAAGAGCATTGCCATGAAGGTCAATGGCTGCGCCACCAACATCATAATCTTGAGTGCTTATGTCAAAATTAAATTTTTCAGCAACGGCTGCAAGAACTTTTTTTGCTTCAACCATTACTTCTGGGCCGATACCGTCACCGGCTAATATTGCTATGTTAGACATTTCTTTTCTACTTCCTTAACTGTTAGATTCTTGGCTATCAACCAAGGCTTCTTTTTTCAATTCGCTGATGGTGATGGCGCGATGGATACTGTTTAATGCATGAATAAGGGCTTGGCCTGAGGCTTCAATAACATCAGTGTCTAAGCCGTAACCATGGAACTTACGTCCTTGCCAGCTAACCACAATATCTGTTTGCCCTAGGCCGTCTTCACCTTCACCTTTGTTGCCAATTTTAAAGTCCGCAATTTCAAAATCAATATCAACGGCTTTTTTAATGGCGCGGTATAAGGCATCAACTGGGCCATTACCTGTGGCTGACTCAATTGTCTGCTCTTCACCTGAAATTAACCTGATGCTTGCGGTAGAGAATTCACCACCGCATTGCACATTTAAACATTCAGTGCGGTAGTAATCTTCGTTGTCTTGTTGCTGAATATTAAATAATAACGCTTCTAAGTCATCATCAAATACTTGACCTTTTTTGTCGGCAAGGGCTAAGAAGTCAGCATATAAGGTTTCTAAGTCATAATCTGATTGATTATAACCTAAGCTTTCCATGCGATGTTTAATAACATGGCGGCCACTACGTGAGGTTAGGTTTAATTTTGTTTTGGCAATACCGACACTTTCTGGTGTCATTATCTCATAAGTATTGCTCGCTTTTAACATGCCGTCTTGGTGAATACCTGACGAATGGCTAAATGCGTTGCCGCCAACAATCGCTTTGTTTAATTGCACTGGCATATTACATAGCTGGCTAACTAATCGAGAAGTACGGGCAATTTCTTGATGATTAATATTAGTGTTAACACCTAATAACGCTTCACGGGTTTTCATGATCATCGCCACTTCTTCAAGTGAACAGTTACCGGCACGTTCACCAATACCATTGATAGTACATTCAATTTGGCGAGCCCCTGCTTTTACAGCTGCCATAGAGTTGGCAACGGCCAAGCCTAGGTCGTTATGACAATGCACAGAAATAATGGCTTGATCGATATTAGGTACGCGATTAAATAACTGGCTAACAATGCTCTCAAATTCAAACGGTAATGTATAACCAACAGTATCAGGAATATTAACCGTGGTAGCACCGGCTTTAATGGCAGACTCAACCATACGACATAAATTATCAATGGGCGTACGGCCAGCATCTTCACAAGAAAATTCAACATCGTCAGTAAATTTACGTGCGTATTTCACTGCGTGAATGGCCATTGCTTCGACATCGTCAAAACCTTTACGTAATTTTTCTTGTACGTGAATGTCAGAGGTTGAAATAAACGTATGAATACGGAATTGGTCGGCAGGTTTTAATGCATCAGCACAGGCTTTAATATCGGCTT
The DNA here is from genome assembly GCA_947501935.1 of uncultured Alteromonadaceae bacterium. Classification (GTDB taxonomy): domain Bacteria; phylum Pseudomonadota; class Gammaproteobacteria; order Enterobacterales; family Alteromonadaceae; genus CANMXU01. The sequence continues at coordinate 100,452 of CANMXU010000005.1, read as the reverse complement.
CAACGGCGCGAGCTAGGGCACAAACACGTGAATTTTTAACGGTTCTCGCTATTTGCTGTACAGATTCAAAGTCACCCGGCGAAGATACTGGGAAACCTACCTCCATAACATCAACACCAAGTCGCTCAATTGCTTGAGCAATTTGTAGTTTTTCGTGTACGGAAAGACTCGCATTTAAGGCCTGTTCGCCGTCGCGTAATGTTGTATCAAAGATGATAACTTGGTTATCCATTTTTTTGTCCTCGGTGACCTGTACTATGGTGAGCGCTATTATACGGAAAAAAATAAAACTCAGGCATAAAAAAAACCCGCGTCATAATGGTATTAGCGCGGGTTTATTGTGTATTTTTATCTATTTAAGCAATAACAACCTAGCCGCGCACTATGAGTACGAGGAGGAGGTTTAATGTAATGTGCTTAAATAATGTAATCATGTTTTGTGATCTTTACTTGCTATAATGTATTAATAACGTATTTACTCGAACATTTCAAATAAAATAATAACTGCTTTTTTGTTGTTTAGTTATAAGCTCGCTAGGAATAATTATTCAAAGTAACTAAATAAAACGCCAAAACTTGAGCTTTTTTCGTTGCTTAAAATTACGAAATAGGTTTAACGGCTTACTTTTCTGTGCTTGTTTGCCGTTAGCTAAGATGTTTTCTACAGCGGTTAATATCCGCTGTGCTGCTTGGCCATCGTTGTATGGGTGCAGATCATCAGCGTATGATTTTATAGCAGACTTTAATTGCTCTGATGCGGATAGCGCCTGTGCAATAGCACCTTCTAGTTGCTGACCATTTTCAATATCAATTAAATAATCACCGGGTGCCTTGTTATTTAAGCTCACAATCGGTTTATTTAATAGCGCAAACTCACCAATAACTGATGACGTATCTGACACCATAATATCAGCCGTTTGTAACAATTGAGCAATGCTTGAGCTTTCAATAATTTCAACATTATCACTAACCAAGCTTTGATATTTATCTAACCACTCTTGCGCCATTTTTGGATGAAATTTTATTAACCAGTGATGCTTTTTACTCTTAGCTAACTTTTTTATTTGCTCAAATAGTTCCGGCGCAGAAGTAAGGGCAGGCGAAAACGTTGGCGCATATAAAATAATTGGCTTGTCGGTGGCAATGTTTAATGCCGTAGTGGTAAATAACTGGTCAAGCTTGGGCCAGCCTGTTTCAACAACATCAAAATAACCATGCTTTTGTGCTAACTGATTAAAACGCGTAGTAGTTGCCGGGCCATGAGTGCAATAAAGGTCAAAAAAATCACGAATAACAAAGTGACCCTTTTTTTTCCATTCAAGCCCATGAAAAACTTGTATTTTTAAACCAGGAATAAAGTTAGGTATTTCATTGCCGGGCGCAAAGGTAGCATCAGGAGCATAAGCGCGAGCCTCATCAATTGAGCCAAGTACTTGTTCATTTTTATCAAAATAAGCGGTGGTGACTTCTTTGCCAATTGCTAGCCATTTTACGTCATTACCTTGGGCTAAAATAACTTGTTGTAGCGGTCGTAATATTTCAAAACAATAGTTGTGGGCAATGTAAAATAAATAGCGTTTGGTGCTCATTTTTTAAATTCACTTTTTGGCTGATTGTTTTAAACTAAGTGCTTATGATTAAGTTCGTTTGGTTTTAACCACTTCAATAATTTCTGTGGTAGAAACTGACGGCGTGCGCGGTAAATAAATCACTTGGCAAATATCACTTAAGTGATCAAATTTTCCCTGCCAGTCGTCACCCATCACTAAAATGTCGGCATTGTAATATTTAATATATTCAGCTTTTAATTCTAATGATTCTTCTAAAAAAACTTCATCAACACAGCGCATTGAGCGGATGATATGCTGGCGGTCGTCTTCACTATAAATAGGCGGACGACCTTTCTTCTCGATATTTAATTGATCAGACGATACGCCAACAATAAGATGGTCGCCATGAAAACGGGCGCGTTCGATAATATTGACATGGCCAACATGGAAAATGTCATAGGTGCCAAAAGTGATGACTCGCATAGTCTCTTCTCTTTTCAAAGAGCGTAGGGCTTCATCATTGAACCACTATACTGTTACTGTTTAAATACCCATCCATAATATTTTGAGATAAAGCATGCACTTTGAAGAGGGCGCTGTTCAACATTCTTTGGCATGATTATAAGTGTATGCTGCAATTGAAGTATAGATGGCAACTTACACATGCACCATACCTAATAAAAATGTTTTATATTTAGTGTAAAGTGTAAGTTGTTTGTAACTGATGGGGAGAGTTAAAGCATGTATTCAATATTTAAATTAATGTTAATTTCAGTGTTATCATCAATATCATCTTCAAAACGTGAGTGACTAAAATCACCGCCTATACTATAGCGCCACTGCTTATAACTATGCTCGATATTGGTAGATAGCATTATCATGGTTTCATGTGAACTTGCTAATGGATTGCCAACCATAGGGTCTTCGGGTGCTCTGTCAGAGTTGTCATAGTTAAGATCTAACCAACGAAGTTTATTGGTTATTTTAATATCACTTTGAAGATGAGATATTGTACCAATGACAATAGTCTTAGCGTCATTGTCATAAAGGTTACTGATGGTTCTACCTTTATAGCGCATTCCGGTAGTATATGAGCCATGCTCATAATAACAATCGCCTAGTTCATCTCGTTCACCACAATCAGCTAAACTATCGCCGTATTCTATAAAGGCGGTAGTTGGAATATTAAATGGCATTATTTGGGCATCTAAGCCAAGTTGTACTTGTGCTTTGGTAACATAACTAAATTTATTATTATTATCGCCGTCTTCAGCAAAATAATTACCGTAAAAAGCAAGTGGTGTTTGAAATAAGTTGAAAGAATAGCGCATATCCCAACCAGCTTGTTGATTGGCAGGATTAGGTGAGTTTTCATCACAAACTACACCATTTAAACCGCAGTTAGTTTTTCCTAGTAAAACATCCCAAAAGGTCCCTAAACTATGTGAACGTCCGTTCCCTCCCCATTGAGCCAGGCGAGTGATACCTATTTCTAAATTTTTAAAGGGCTTGAAATTTAATCGAAACCCCCATAAAAGTGCGTTTTCTATCGTTCTATTATCATCCATTACACCCATAAAAGAAGTGACGGTCCATGGAACTTGCCAGTTAGTAAATGGAATCTTTACAGGTTGAGCAGACATTCTAGATAAGCTTAAGGCTGGAATGGGCTGGGCATTATTGGTTAAACTAAAGCTGCTATCCCATTGTGGACCATACCAACGATCTTGTTTACCAAAAGAAACTACCCAGTTACCAGCAAAGCCTGCAATATAGCTACCGTCAAAAATTTTATCATCTTGAGTATTAAGTGTATGGGCGGCTACATATGCGGTGCCGGGAGCTACTTTCACAGCAAGGCTATCTGTCATAAAACTCGATTGCATTTGAACACTGTGTTGGTAGCGATTTTTGTCACCAAAACTGGTAAATCGACTACCTTCTGATGATATTCCTGCACGAATAATGGTTTTATTTTTTTTGGCTGACGCTAATTTAAACTTTACGTAATCAAAAGATACTTGTTGTAGCTCAGTTAACAGATAACTATCAATGTTACTCAAATCGCGGGCAATATCTTTCCACATTAACGGGTAGGTGGTCACCGGCGTGATAATATGACCAGAATCAGCAAGTAACTGAATACTTGCTTTTAAGTAAAGGTCAGAGGTATCTATCCAGGGTTCTGCTTTAGAAGGCGAGTTATAGAAAAAAATTAGGGCTGTAAACGTGAGAACAACTTGCTTGAGAGAAAAATCCATTAAAACTAAAAATTCCTATTGAGGAGATAACTGACCAATCGCTATGTCTAAGTTGATAAATTGGCACTTTATTTTGGAAATGCAATTATACGTGTTTTACTTTTAATAGTGAAAATTAATTTGTAAGTTAACTTTAAAATTATGAGAAGTGGATATTTACTACAAATTTAAATATTACTAATAAAGTTATAGACATCTAGGTATAATTCATTCAATCGTTAATATTTATCCATTAGTTAGTGTATGTCGAATAAACGTTATTTATTTTATATTTCCCAAAATTATTCTTATGCTATTTTAAGGCCATTACAGAGAGTCATACTTGAACGAGGTGATGATGTTATGTGGTTTTTAGAAGGGAAAGAAGTTAACCCTAATTACTTGTTACCAAATGAAAAGGAGTTAATGAGTATAGATGAGGTGAAAACATTTAGTCCTCATGTAGTGTTTTTACCCGGAAATATTGTTCCTAGTTTTATTCCTGGTTTAAAAGTTGCGGTATTCCATGGTTTTAATTCAGGAAAACTCAATAGAAGAGGTTTTGAAGATCACTTTAATATTAGAGGTTGTTTTGACTTGTATTGTACTCAGGGACCGAATACGACCAAGCGCTTCCAAAAATTAGCTAAAGTTCATCAACATTTTTCAGTGAAAGAAACAGGGTGGCCAGCATTAGATCCCTTATTTGACATAAATGAATATGGTGAGTTTGATAAACCAACTATTTTGATGTGCTCAACTTTTTCGAAAAACTTAAGTTGTGCCCCGCACTTGTTTGAAAAAATCAGACAATTAAGTGCTACGGGAAAATGGCGGTGGTTAATTCAATTTCATCCTAAAATGCCCCAAGCTATTGTTGAACAATATAAGGGAATTCAAAACGAACATTTACGTTTTATTGAAACAGATAACGTTATTCCTATATTACAACAAGCAGATGTTATGCTTTGTGATACCTCTTCGGTATTGATGATGTTTTTAATGCTTAGTAAACCAGTGGTAACGTTTAACAATATTGCGCCCAAAGAGTACATGATTAATATTGATTCTGTTGACCGTTTAGAAGATAGTTTAAACTACGCTCTATCATTCCCTAATGAGTTACAAAAAAAAGTAGCTGCGTTTATTGCTGATACCCATCCTTATATTGACGGACGGTCCTCTTTACGTGTTTTGGAAGCCTGTGATGAGTTACTGGCAGGGGATAATGTTCCAATTAAAGCTAAACCGTTGAATCTATTGCGGCGTATTAAAATGCGAAAAAAATTAAGTTATTGGAAAATATAATATTAGCTTAGTAGTCACTCACTACTCCGATAAATAAAGTATTTGAATGGAGAGTTAGTTTTTATCTTTATTACCTAAATAACCTTTTGATAAAAATAATGTTAAGTAACCATTTTACAGAATAAGGAATATCTTTTGAAATATTTAGTAACGGGCGCAGCAGGCTTTATAGGTTTTCACGTTGCTCAGCGTTTATGTGATGCAGGTAATCAGGTGATTGGTTTAGATAACCTAAATGATTATTACGATGTAAATTTAAAACTTGCGCGATTAAAAGAGCTTGAACCACAAGCGCTATTTTCTTTTGTAAAATTAGACTTAGCTGACCGAGAAGGTATAGCCCAGCTATTTGCTCAAGAGAAATTTGATCGTGTTATTCACCTTGCTGCTCAAGCAGGAGTTCGTTATTCGATTGATAACCCAATGGCTTATGCTGATAGTAACTTGGTTGGACATTTAACCATTTTAGAAGGTTGTCGACATAATAAAGTTGAGCATTTGGTTTACGCCTCATCAAGCTCGGTTTACGGTTTAAATAACCAAGTGCCTTTTGATACCGCTCATGGCGTTGACCACCCTATATCTCTGTACGCAGCAACGAAAAAATCAAATGAGTTGATGTCGCATACTTATTCACATTTATATAAGGTGCCAACCACAGGTTTACGATTCTTTACCGTTTACGGCCCTTGGGGCCGTCCTGATATGGCATTATTTAAATTCACCAAAGCTATTATTAATGGTGAAGCTATTGATGTTTATAACAACGGTGATATGCGCAGAGACTTTACTTATATTGATGATATTGTTGAAGGTATTATTCGTATTCAAGACGTTATTCCAAGCGCTGATGACAGCTGGAAAGTTGAGTCGGGCAGTGCTGCGAAAAGTAGTGCACCATACCATGTATATAATATTGGTAACGGTAATCCGGTGAAGTTAACTTCGTTTATTGAATCTTTAGAGACATCTATTGGTACTAAAGCGCAGCAAAATTTAATGCCAATGCAAGCGGGTGATGTTTATCAAACGTATGCAGATGTTAGTGATTTATTTGCATCGACGGGCTATAAGCCGTCGATGGATGTACCTACTGGCGTTGATAACTTTGTGAAATGGTATCGTAGCTTCTATCAGGTTTAAGTCTCTTTTGAATCTAAGCCTAAGTCAAATGCTAGTGAGCGTAAAGCTTGCTAGCATTTTTTGTTTTAAGCTTGCGTAAGCATTTTTTGAAAATAAGCTTCCATATGTTCAACGGTTCTTTGATGAGACATTTTTGAAGTAATAATTTCTTGGCTGTTATTCGCAAGCTTTGCCAGTACTTGAGGTTGGTTATAAAGGTATCTAATTCTTTCGGCTAATGCGCTAAAATCACCAATATCGACTAAGAAACCGTTATAATCATTCTCAATGCTTTCAAGTACTCCATCATTTTTGGAGGCGACAACAGGAGTACCGTTTGAAAGTGACTCTAATACTGTTCTAGTTAAGCCTTCTTTTGCAAGCGAAGGCAGCACTAATAAATCACAGCCTTTGGCAATGGCAGGTACGTCATTTCTAAAGCCCGGCATAATGATGCGCTCAGCCATACCTGAATCTTCTACAAGCTTGGTAAAAGGCTGCTTTTGTAAATTATCACCTACTAAAATAATTCTTAAGTTCTCAAGGTCACTTAACTGTTTTGCTGCTTCAAGCAAGATATGCGTACCTTTATGCGGCCTTGGGCTACCAACACATAATATATTAAAGTATTTTTCATCACTGCCAAGAGCTGTTAAATCAGCCGCAGGCTCTTGATACCAATTTAAATCATGGCCTTTATAAATGGTTTCAATATTAGCCTTTATCGACGATCTAACCTTTGATTTAACATTAGTTGTACATGGTGTTGATACACAAATAACACCGTCCATTCTGGGATGTAACATGCAAAGGTAATTAGTTAAGTCGGTTTTATACATACCACCAGAGGTACCACGATAGGCGATCATTTTGGCCTTAGTACCAATACAAGCAAAACTTGCATTGGGAATGCCCTTAGATTCGGTTGCATAGACAATATCTATGGCGTTCTCTTTGATATATTGATGAATTTGTTTGATCACCGCCCAGCTGTGCTTTTTTAAACTTTTTAACTCAATAAACTTTATATCATGCTTTTTATACTCATCAATATAAGCATTGGTTGGGCTAGACATAATAGTAACTTCATGTCCTTTTTGTGCCAATTTTATATAACATTCAGCTTCAGGGCGCACGGCATTATAAGATCGGCCGCGGTTGGGAATAACTAAAATTTTCATTAAAAACTGCCGGTAGCATATGTAAATTGGTCTTATTATATAATAATTTATCAACATAAATGGGAGTTTTTAATCAGATTAATATACGTGAAGTAATACAATTTCGGTTATCTACAGTTTTTATCAATAATTAACAATAAATTTTGATTAAAGTTTAACTTTAGTTCAATTTTATTCTTTATAATAAGGCAACTCTGTTTTTAATAGTTTTGTATTCTCCGTATGAATGTATATCTGTGCTCAACTGTACGACATTTACTTTTTTCGCTTTTAAAGAGTATTGATGAAGTGAATGTATCAAGTACTATTTTTATGATTAGTGATCAGCAAAATATTGATCCTGAAAGGTTCGATATAAGCTGTTTACCTGAACATGTTCAGGTTGTATTTATTAAGAGAAATGATATTCGAGCTAAATTATATCGAGGCATTAAAGGTAAAATAATTAAATTAAAAGCTAACTTTAAAGTTAGTACATCACAACGTAAACAAAAAAAATTAGTGGCGTTGCTATTTAATAAAATTTTGCAACACCCTGCGACCTATGAACAATTAAAAAATGGCAAGCTATTTTTATTTAATGATCGAAATAAAATGTCACGATTATTCCGTTTAGCATACGACAATTACTCTCTAATTGAAGACGGGCTAGGAAACTATTACGGAAGGAAAGTGAAAAAATTTCAAGCTCTTTTATATACATTGGCTGGGAAGAAAAGAAATTCGAGGTATTTTGGTGACGATAAACGTTGTCAGTCTATTTATTTCGTAAATGCAGAAAACGCGCCTTTACCTGTGTCAATTAAAGCTAAACAAATTACTTTTATTCATATAGAAAACATTAAAAGGTATCTTTACCCGTTTTTTAAAGTAAAAGCGGAGCAAGATGTTGATTGTATAATTGCTACTCAGCCATTACATAACTTTGAACTTGATATCAAAATTTACGCAAAACTCATTCATGGATGCCAAAAAAGAAAATTAACTTATGCGATAAAGCCCCACCCAAGAGAAAATATAAGCAGATATTTAAAGAACTTTCCAAATGTGCCTTTTATCGATGGTAAATTACCTTTGGAGCTTATAGTTTGTGGCAATAAGAGAAAGGTTAATATTTTGTCTATATGCTCTACAGCAGGTGATGGCTTTGAAGGTTATTGTAATAAGTTAACTTTAATTGACGAGCACGAAGTAAAAAAAGTTGGGCGCTTGCCTGAGTTATTAAATGATTGGCGTGATGATATAAACATAGCTCTAAAGCGGGTTGAGCCGCTTTTAGAGCGAGTAATATAATATATTGTTATTCGATATAGTTTAGAATGAAAGCTCTGTTATATATCATCTACTATTTTCTTTAAGTCCAGCTTTCCATGCTGGTTTTTTTACGACTGCCTAAGCGCGGTAGTATTAAACCTAAAATAAGACCAAAACCTAATACGATGGCACCATTATAAAAATATTCTTTTTTAATATTGGTGTCTTGATCTTTTAATTTCGCCTTAGTAGCAATAAGCTCAATGTTTAATGCGGCTAAATCATTTTGTAGCTTAGTATTTTGGTTTCTTAGAGAGGTAACTTGTTCATTATTATTAGACAATTCCTGCTCAAGTAGGCTAGTAGTTTCAGAAGTGCTGGCCATTTTAGTGTTTAGCTCAGCTATTACGTTTCTAAGCCCAGGTTTAGTCGAAACGTATTTGCTTTCTACCCAAGTCTGCTTACCTTTATTATCAATAATTTGGCTGTAGTCATTTTGGCTTTTACCGGTTAATTGAACTTCGGTGCCAGCATTGATCGTGCCTAAAATACGGTAGTTGTTACCTGCACCGGCATGCATATAGATAAATAAATCATCAGAAATAAAGGCGGGTGTTAAATCTGCTGAATTTTCTTCTGCAGATAAACCAAGTGATAATGACAATAAAACCAGAGTTAAAATACTTTTGACAACATTCATTGAGAGAACCAAAAACAAGTAAGCAATATTAGAAACCAGATATTAGGGCTTTGGCTCTTTGATATCAAGTTAAGATTGGTTACCAGCGCAGTTACCTGCTTTAAAGCGTCGAAAAGGTCGTATTTTAGCTGGCGTCTAATACTAATTAGCTAGATCAGTTTGGTGGAAAAATATTGCTTCAATTTCCAAGCTTTTGTAAGGTACCAGTATGAAAACATAGGCGATACAACTTTACTGAACTTCGATAGGGTTTAAATGGTCGTATGTTTGAGGAAAAAATTATATTGGATGGATATGGATACTGAGATTGAGCTCAAATATTTAGTTAACAATGCTAATAGCGCAACACTTACAGCAGCACAAGTAACATCGTTACTTCAGCAACATAATTATCACTTTGAACATAGTTCAAAAAGCTTATCGAACTGCTATTTTGATACTCCTGATCAAATACTTCGCCAGTTGGATATGGGGCTGCGTATTCGTGGCTGTGCTGGTAAATATGAACAAACCATTAAAACTGCAGGCAAAGTGATTGGTGGTTTACATCAGCGCCCTGAATTTAATGTTGATGTTGAGTCAACCTTTCCAGAGTTAGCATTATTTCCCGATAAAATATGGCCAAGTACTCATCAAGTTGGGGATATCCAAGAAAACTTAATTTCATTATTTAGTACTGACTTTACTCGAGAAATTTGGTTAGTGACTTTAGCCAATAACAGTGTCGTTGAAATGGTTTGTGACCAAGGCACTATTGCGGCGAGTGGTCAAAGTGAAGAGCTTTTTGAGATAGAACTAGAGCTAGTTAGCGGTAGCCATGATGACATATTTGAGTTAGCTCGATTATTATTTACTCATTTATCACTGCGTCCTGGTATTAAAAGCAAAGCAGCTCGGGGTTATGCTTTATGGAAAAATACGCAAACACAGCCAGTAATAACCCCGTTTGAATTAGTACCTTTAGAGAAACAAAATACTATTTCACAGGGCTTTAGCGCAGGGTTAAGCTTTGGCTTACAGCAACTACAAACCATGATAAATGCTTATGTAGAAGCTCCGTCGTTAATTTATTTGTCCAAAACGGTTGAGCTATTAGCATTATTGCGTCATGGCTTTTGGTTATTTGAACAGCACTTGCCAGAAAATGCTGTGAAAATTCGCGATGAATTAAGCCATTTTATGCAGTTATTTGCTTGGGTAGACAGCGCTACCTATATTAAAGAGCTTACCGATAAAACCGGCAATTACCGAAAACGTCTAGAGTTGAGTGAGCAACTTTTTAGTCAATTAAAAATTGAAAGAAGGCGTTTTCCTGATAGTGAACAAGTGATTGAATTAATTCATGGCGAGCGCTTTAATTTATTACAATTGTCTTTATTAACCCTACTATTAAAAATGCCAGAGCAAGGTACGGTAACTGAACAGGTTGATTCCACTAGGTTCACTCATTTAAATGAATTAGAGGAGTTTGCCGGGCAGTGTCTTGATAACGACTTAGCAAATATCGCGAAAACATTTTCGCAAAGCCAGTCACTTAGCAGCGAGCAGTATTTAGCACAGCAAGCTTTAGTTATTCGCTGTTTGTTAACCGGCAGTTGGTTTGGCGGTTTATATCACAAAGATCAGCGTTTGGAGTTTCGTAGCCCATGGCTCGATATCAAACATGGTTTAAGTGAGTTGCAAACTTTATATATAATTCAAACGCAATTATCGCGTTTAGAACACCCAGTTAAAAAACTGATTAATTGGCAACAAACAAAAGTTGAAAGCTTATTACTCGCCTTAGACAATTCTCGTTTAAGCGCGCTTTCTATCGAACCTTACTGGCGCATTCAGTGATTAAAAACTTAAAAAATAAAATATTGCTGTGCTTATTTTGTTTAACTTTTGTAAGTTACTCAGCATTGGCCACCGTTTATTCTGTACCAGAGAACAACTCGCGTATTATTGGTGAAGACATTATTCACCAAGTTGTTAAAGGTGATTTTTTTCAGCTACTGGCTGAAAAATATAATGTTGGTTTTTTAGCGTTAATGGCGGCCAACCCCGGAGTTGATCCTTTTCTAGCTAAAGTGGGCAGCGAGGTGATCATTCCCAAAAAAATGCTACTACCTTATATTAAAAAACAAGGCATAGTAGTTAATTTAGCTGAACTGCGTTTGTATTACTTCGAAGAGGAAAGTATTGAAGGAGCTAGCTTTGAAGAGCAAAATATTGCTGATGAAAACACTGAAGATAGTAACTCTGCTAATAACCAGCCTAACAAAATTGCCCGAATTCATGTTTTCCCTATTGGTATTGGTCGACAAGGTTTATCGACACCACAAACGGTTAGCTTTATTAGTGAAAAACGTAAAGACCCAACATGGCGACCTACCCAAGAGATGCGCGCTCGTTACCTTAAAGAGCACGGTAGAACTATGGCGAAAGAGTTTCCTCCTGGGCCTAATAACCCCTTTGGTAAGTATGCGCTGAGAATTGGCCACAGTGAGTATTTACTGCATGGCAGTAATCAACGTTTTGGTATTGGCATGCGTGCCAGCTCGGGCTGTATTCGTATGTATGATGACGATATTAAATGGTTATATGAAAATATTGCCGTAAATACGCCAATTAGCATTATTAATCAGCCGATTAAAATGGCCTACGAAACAACTAAATTACGATTAATAGAAGTACACCAACCACTTTCTAGTGAAGAACCTGCTATGCCCGCTAATGAGTTACCAAACTCCTCGACTAAAATCATTATACCTGAAGCCGTTCAGCGCTTTATTGGTAGCCAAGCCCAACATATCAAACAAACAGAGGCGGTGCTTACCCAAGCAAGCGGTCTAGTTTCTGAATTGCGTTATTAATCTCTGTAGCCTATTAGGCTTAATATAAGCTTATATTAAGGGGAAAACTAAAAAAGCACTAACATTGCTGTTAGTGCTTTCAACTAATATTAACTTAGCTAAGTTAAGTTAAGTTAACGTTTATCGTTACTTTTTATAAGAAGAAACTAAGTTATCAACACGTTCATTAGCGTCTTTAGCATTGCTAAGTGCTTCTTCAGCTGCCGACTTAGCAGACTCAGCCGCGTCAGTTGCCGCCTGCTGTTGCTCTTTAAGAGCTGACACGTCACTTGATAGGCTATTTACTTTAGAGGTTAGTTTATTAACTGTTTGAGTTAAGGTGCTAACTTGTTTTTCTAAACCTTCGCTGTTTGCACAACCGGTTAATACAACAACAAATCCAACGAGTGCTATTTTTTTTATTAACATAATCATATCCCAATATAGTTTTTCATGCATTTTCAGTATGACATATAATGCTGATAAGGTTATAATTTTTTTATCAAAGGGTTATTGGCTTTTCTCATTTATAGTGGTCATTAATTTTTCGAGCTTTTTCTCCAGCTGCTTATTTTGTTCGATGATCAATTCATTTTGTTTGCGAATTTCTCGGTTTTTCACATTAGTATCTGAAAAGCTAACGAATCGATTAACAAACTGTGCGCCAATATAGCCAACTAAACCCACGCCAATATAAAACATTGCCGCAACAATAATACGGCCAGTTAGAGTTACCGGATAAAAGTCACCAAAACCTATGGTGCTAGCACTCATTTGCAGAGTCCAAAATGCGTCTTTATAACTACGTATATTACTACTTGGATCGGCTAATTCAGCTTGGTAAAGCGGTACTGATAAAATGGCAATAATGCCATAAAGAATGATAACGGAGAACACTAATAGGTAGAAGGAGTTGTAGTTTTTAACCCCGTATTGGTCGACGCTGTAATGTTTAAATTTTTCTTTTATCACGAGTTTCTTACCCTAAGGTGAAAGTTACGTTTTAGTTATTCCTGATCAACGATGTGTTTTACTAGATCAACCATTAACCGTTTTTTAATTTCGAGTTGCTGATCTGCCTTTAACTGATATTTTTCCGCTAATAGCTGGTAATCATCTAGTGATAAGCTGACCGTTAAGCGTGGGCGTTTTGGGCGTTTGTTGGTAGGTAAACCTAAGATAGTGCGGATTTGATCCGACGGACTAAAGCCAGCTTCTAGCGCCTCTTTTCTCAAAGCTAGCTGAATTTTTTCATCCATATCAAAAGCTACTTGTACTGCTTTTACTGCTTTTAGGGATGATTGCCACTTTTCAGGTAATTTTCTCGACATTTTTAGCTCCCCGGAAACATATCGACAATATCAGTTAATGGACGATAAAAGTTAAGAAATACATCGGTATCACCGTCTTGCCATACTTCTACGTCTATACCATAGGATTGGTCTTGGTCAAACAATTGGTATAATTCAAACTGCTCACCAGCATCAGCGCCTTCATAACTTGAAATGTTTTCACTGCGGTGGTCTTTACGATGAAAGAAGCCAACTTTAGCAAAAACACTTTGTTGATATTGTTCGCTGCTCCAACCATTGGTTAATGCGGTGTCTTGCTGCTTGGTTAGAAAAGCTTGACCGGGCGGTTCAAAAATCATTGCAAAGGCTTCAAGGTCGAACAAGCTTTCAATGTCTTGATGAGCCACTTTTAAAGAAAACTTTAAATGGCTGGTGTCGTCAACGTCGAGAGACAAAAATATTTCAATATTATTATTACTGGTTAATGCCCACTCAGTTTGTTTGGTAAATTCATACTCGTAGGTATTTACCGCACTTACTTGAAATTGCTGGTTACGCAAGTTTTCAGGTAAAGCAAAGCTGTCGGTTAATACAATAATGTCATCTTTTTTTAGCTGGCTAACCGAAGTTAGGTTTCTTTGTGGTTGTTCTTTTTTAAATATTTTCTTAAAAAAACTCATTAGGCTACTCGCTAAATACTCAAATAATTAAACTGACTGAAATAAAAAGGCTCAGCATGAATATCATGCTGAGCAAAATCCCATTATTGGTTGGGTCATGGGTTTACTTTTGTTTAGCTTTCAAACGCTCTAATACTGAATTTGCGCTGTTGTCAGTGCCACCAATACCCGCTTCTTTAAGTTTGGCTTCTAAAGAGTTGTCTGAATTTTCTGAATCAAGTACTTCAGCCGCTTTCATTTGGTCATCAAACTTCTGCTGTTTAGCTTTAATGCGCTCTAATGAATCTTTTGCACTAAGCAGTTTTGAGTTGCTTGATGAAAAGTTATCAGTGATCGCTGAAGTTGCTTTTTGCACGCTTTCAGTGGTTTTAACCATAGAAAGTTGACGTTTGTATTCAGTAACCTGACGTTCACTTTTCTTCACTAATTCTTTTAAGCGATTCGCACTGCCTTCAAAGCTATCAAGTGATTGTTGCTGACTTGATAATTCAGACTCTAAAGCGGCAATTTTTTCTGCAACGGCTAAAGCTAAGGCTTCGTCACCTTTTTCTAAAGCTTGTACGGCATAACCTTCGTGTTCAACGGCTTCACGTTTTAAGCGGTCAACTTCACGGCTAGAAGCCATTTGTTGTGCCATTACGCCAGTTAAATCGCGCTTGGCTTTAGTTAAATGATTTTCAGCATCACGAATTTCTTGTTCAAAAATACGGGTAGCATTTGAGTCAACAATTGCTTCACCTACTTCTGATGCGCCACCGCGAATAGCGGTCATAATCTTCTTAAATAAACTCATTTTTATTACTCCAAGTAGTAGGTGTTTAAACTAAATATTCACTCATATCATCGATAATTTCTAAAACGTTGTTGCTGAGCACGGCGAGTTCATGCTCGATATCATCGAAGGTTGAATTAATTGATAAAGCCCCAAAAAGTACGTACTTATCACCAATTTTTGAAAATGATGATAATGGCATTGGGATGTTCATTTCTAACATGCTTTCGTGCATGTTATGGATACTGCCGGGTTTAACTTCTTCTGTGCCCCAAAGATAGGTAATGCAAATAATTTGGTCGTCAGTTACTGAAACAAAAATAGGCAGCTCTTCACGGTCAATAACACTAATTTGCAATACATCAACTTCACCTGAAATTGGTTGACAGTCAAAAACTAATCCTGTTTCTGAATTATCTGCAAGGGCATTTAAGTGGTTAGCTATCTTATGAATATTCATGTTTATCCTCATGTAAATAAGTAGCAAAAAACATTGTTTGTTAAATCCGTGTTTTTGCTTTCGACATAATATGTCGGTAGGGTTAATTTAGCATTAAGACATATTATGTCAAGTGCTATAGTGTTTTTTTATCAATTAATTTCAATTTACTTTATTTAGCTAAGCAAATAACTAAGTGAGTTATTAACTTAGTCGGTAAAACATATCAGTCAAATTTAGTTGTACTTTGCTGTTCTTGCCACGCTTGTTGGTGTAATTGATACAAGTGATGACTACCTAAATAATTAATACCTATTTGTTCTTTATGTTGATAAAAGTTTTTCGGAAAATAAAAAGCATTATTTATCATAGGTAAAGTTAACCAATGGTGTTCAATCGGTAGCTTTTCAAGTTTGGTTAAGCGTTGGCTTGGGCTTGCGCCGCGTTTTGAGGCAATGGTCCAGCCCCATTCACCAAAGCTTGGTACATTGTCGTGATATTGCTGTACATAATTAAAACCGGCTGCTTCAACGGTATTACCAATGGCAATAAAAGAGTCTTTGGCGTGATAAGGACTGGTTGATTGTATCGCCATTAAACCATCGCCAGAAAGCAGTTGTTCTAAACGGGCGTAGAAGTTAACTGAATAAAGCTTATTTAAATCTGGGTGACTAGGGTCGGGTAAATCAACAATTATCGCGTCAAAGTGTTGTTGGCTTTTTAATAAGGCATCGATGGCAATAAAGGCGTCGGCTCTGATCACTTTCACGCGTTTGTCTTGCAAGCTAAGCTGATTAAAAGCTGCGATATTATTGGCTAACTGCTGAGGTAAATGTTGAGCAGGGCTTTGAAAAATATCGAGTAACTGGCTGTCTAAATCAATCAAGGTAACTTGTTTAGGTGACCACGCTAATACGTCGCGCAGCGCTAAACCGTCACCACCGCCAATAATTAAAATGTTCTCTTGGCGGGCCGAACCTGCCAGCACCGGATAAACTAAATAGCTGTGATAAACATGTTCATCGGAAGATGAGAACTGCAAACGGCCATTTAGATAAAAATTAATGACGCTGTCTTTACCTAACCCCATCGCTCTTTCGGTGAATGTTAGTTGCTGATAGCGGGTTTTATCACTGAATACGACCTTGTCTAAATAGAGTAAATTACTCATTTGATTAAGCCATTGATTGCCATAACTGAACATCATTACAATGATGCCAGCAAGAAATACATGCAATGCAATTAAGGTTTTGAGCCAATGTAAATTTTGCCAATATCGGGCAATGAAAACACTGCCGGCTAGCAAGTTTAAAGCAGCGGTTAGGGCGCTGGCTTCACTAATGTCTATTGATAATAAAAATATCACCCAAATAGCTGCGCCTATGCCCGCGCCAATATAGTCAGCACCATAAATAGTACCTAAGTTATGCTCCAAGTGTTTGTTGTGTAACTGCTCTCTAATTTGCGCAATTAATGGAATTTCCATGCCAATAAAAAAGCCAAGTAATAAACCGAAAAAATAGGGACTATTAAAGGCTAAGAAATTTAACTGTTTGAATAATCCTCCTTGTGGCAAGGCATCGGCGGGTATAGCAAACGTTTCAGCAACAAGGTGGGGTAATAATTGCGTAATGGCGATAAGTCCGCCAATAATCAGTATCGCGACACTACCGAGCAGCGCGATAATGAGTTCTAGCCAAACAAAACCATTAAAGGCACATTTTATTTTTCGCGCAGCAAAGGCGCCTAAACCCATAGCGACAATCATTAAGCCGATCATCGCATAAATGGTGCTTTCCATTACGCCTAAAACACGACCTGCGTAATGTGATAATAAATATTCGTAAATTAACCCACAGCCAGCTAATACTGCCATGGTTAAAATTAGTAAAACATCGTCCCAAAAACGATTGTTAGCAGTGTTGGGGGTTGGTTTGTTGCTCACGTATTTATCATCGATTTATAAAGGAAAGGTTGGGCGAGCCAGCTATATACATAAGCTGGCTCGAAGTTGTACTTGTAGTTTATAACGGCTAAGCTAGGGCACTTGCGTTAAGCACTTATGTTAGGCCACTTACGTTAAGCCACTTACTTTAAGCCACTTACGTTAAGCCATCAATGCACTAAGAATTAATGCAATAGAAATACTAATCGCCATTTCTATACTTGCAACACCAATATTATGCTGTTGGTCAACTTCTTCAACCAAGTTTATGCCCCATAAAATAATGCGTTTGGCGATAAAGGTTAAGAAGGTAACCAGTATGGTCATCACTGTACCGATAATTAACCAGCCTAGTAAGTTATTTACTAAGGTGTCTGGGCTATAGGTTAAGAAATGGCTTGCGGCTGTTACTGCTAATGCTGTGCTTATTACTTGTCCGGCATAACGTATCGCTAAAGCAACTTGACCTTTAGCAAAAGCTTCTTGCATGCAGTCTTCTTGATTGTTCTTTTTGTATTGGCGCTCTTTAAAGCGAGTTACCATTACTAGCATGGTTTGTGCAACGGCAAAGCCACTGGCGATAGCGATAAAAGTGCTGACGTTTAAACCGTCAACCCAAAGTAGAACGGCACGTATAACAATGGCGGTGGCAATAACGCCGGCGGCGTCAACCAAACCTACGGTGATATTACGGTTTTTAATCAGCTCAGTTTTATCTAGCTGATTAAGGGCTAAGCGATCGTGAATAATACGGCCAACTTTAATTAATATTAAGCCAAACAAACCGTAAGAAAGCATGCCAATAAATTCACCTAAGTAGCTATCAGCGGCTTCTCCGGTAATTGCGCCGGTAAGTACTATACCTAAAGCTGCGATACTACCGGCAACACTAATACCAAAAGCAAAGTTGTCTTCTTTTGATAATTCGTCGGTGGTATTAACTTTCGAGGATAACCCCGAGACAAATCGCATGGTGCCTAGTAGAAAAATCGCAATGGCAACATCGATGGCTAAAATGATCAATAATTCTTGATTAAGGCCGGTAATTTCAACAATTGTATTCATATTTATTCCTATTTCCCGCGCTTAAAGCCGCGTGAGGTGTTGCTGCTACTGTTTCTAAAGCTGGCATTTTTTGAGTATTTTGAACTACTCGCGTAACTGCTTTTGCTAGTAGTGTTAGAACGAAATCTATTAGCGCTGGTTTGCGCGGTTTTGCTCTTTCCTGAAAGGCTTGAACCACCGGTTTTGTTTTTCGCGTAAGGGCTTTGGAAGGTTTTTCCGCGACTTGCAAACGACTTTTTAGTACGGGTATCAAGCTGAGTTTGTTTTTTCAATTGGCTTGGCGAGCTGTAACGCGTACGACCATAATCATTATAATAACTATAATTACGGCGTTGGCTCCAATCACCATAATAAGCGCGTCTTGAACCAAATACATCGCCCATCATTGAATACATGCCATACCATGCCCAAAAAGACATGCCGTTACTACCTGTACTCCATTGACCATAATTAGGGTTGCCGATTAACTGCTCGCCGGTGCCAAAGTCTTGAGCATTATTTGCTTGCTGGCTTTGACTTTTAGACAAGGAATTAATGCGCGGTAACATGCCATCAGACATGTCAGCTAATACGTTGAGTGGATCACTTAACGCATCAGAATAAAGTACTGGGTCAGCGGCTTGGTAAATATTAAGCAGTTCATCGTAAAGCGCTTGGCTACTGGCAAACATGCTGGGCTGATTTTTAACGGTATTGATACGATCAAGCAAGGCTAAATACATCGGCCCTTGCGTGGAGGCATCTTTTCTAAATTCATTAATTAATGGTTTTAGTTCAGGTTTTAAATCAGCAACTTTATCTGCATATTGTTTGATCAAACTCGCGTTTCGTATCTGATCAGCTTCTAGTGCTTGCCCTAATTGTTGTACTCTTTGTTCAGTGATTGGTGATTGCTGTAAAATTTGTTCTTTTACTGGATCGCCACAGCCAACTAAGAAAAAAAGTAGTGTGAAAAAAGCGAGTCTTAATGGTTGCATTTCTGCCATAGGTTCCCTAAAAATGCTATGGTAATCATTCATTAATATCATCAACGACATAATATGTCTATTGTTAATTTATTGATATCAAAAACAGTTCAAGTATCTAGTATAGCGAAGAGACCATAAGCTGATGACAAAAAAAGTGTTACAATTTCCTTTAGTGCTTGAACAACAAGCACAACTTAATTTGCAGAAATTTAATGACCAACATCCTGATGCTGCTAAATCGCTTTCAGCTCAGCAATTAGCTGATTTTAAACAAGCATTGGCGTTAAGCGATTTTATCCTCAATAGTGCGCTACAAGCCCCAGAGTTAGTGGTTGAACTATTTAGTTCAGGGCGCGTTTATCAATCAACAGTAACCGACTATTCAACATTATTGGCAGAACAATTAACTCAATGCGGTGATGAGCTTGAATTAAATCGAATTTTACGGCGCTTCCGTTTACAACATATGGTGCATATTGCTACTGCAGATATGGTTTTACACCAGCCTTTAGATACCTCGTTGGCGCGGATATCCAACTTAGCTGATACTTTAATTTTAGGCGCTTTGTCATGGCTTACTCAATTTTGCCAAGCTAAATGGGGTACGCCGAAAAACAAGCATGGCGAAACACAAAGCCTATTAGTTTTTGGAATGGGGAAGTTAGGCGGTAAAGAGCTGAATTTTTCTTCTGATATTGATTTGATCTTCTCTTACCCTGAAAGTGGTGAAACTGAAGGTGCAAGACGTTGCCTTGATAACCAGCAATTTTTTGTTCGCCTTGCACAAAAATTAATTAATGCCCTAGACCAAAAAACTGCAGATGGTTTTGTTTACCGCGTAGATATGCGTTTGCGTCCGTTTGGAGAAAGTGGTCCCTTGGTGATGAATTTTAATGCCATCGAAGATTACTACCAAGAACAAGGGCGTGACTGGGAACGATATGCAATGCTAAAAGCGCGATTAATTGGCGATGGTCCTTTCCATCAACGATTATTAGCATTAATAAAGCCGTTTGTTTATCGCCGGTATATTGATTTTAGCGTGATCGACAGCCTCCGCAGAATGAAAACCATGATAGCTCAAGAAGTTCGGCGAAAAAATCTTGTTAACAATATTAAATTGGGAGCAGGTGGTATTCGCGAAGTTGAATTTATTGTGCAAGTTTTTCAAATGATCCGTGGCGGCCGTGTTACGCAACTGCAACAGCGCAATTTATTAACCGTGTTACCTTTATTGGTTGAACATGGTGAATTCAGTGCCCATAGTGCGGATATTTTAGAACAAGCATATCGATTTTTAAGACGTACTGAAAATATTATTCAAGCATTGGCTGATCAACAAACTCAAACCTTACCTGATAGTAGCCTGAATCAAACCCGCTTAGTTTATGTGATGGGCTTTGCTAATTGGCAAGATTTCTCTGCTGAACTCGAGCGTCATATGCAAGCTGTTCATCAAGAATTTGGACTGTTAATTGGCGAGGAGTCTCCTAATAATGATGCCCAAGACCAACACTGGCAAACCTTATGGCAAAGCCAATGGGATGATGAAGAAAGCATTGCTTGGATATCACAAGCGTGTGACTTTTGGTCAGCAGATAAAATATGGGGCTGTTTAAAAGATTTTCGTAGTGAAATGACAAAACGCAGTATCGGTAACCGTGGTCAACAAGTACTTGATAAACTCATTCCTTTATTACTGTGGCAATTACAGCAAGAGCAAGCTGATGACGAAGCTTTTACCCGGGTGTTAACAGTACTCACTAAAATTGTTACCCGCACCGCTTATTTAGAATTACTCTATGAAAATGTTGGCGCGTTAAAACATTTAGTGATGCTGTGCCGAGCAAGCCATTGGATCACTGAATACATTGCCAAGTTTCCTATTTTACTTGATGAACTTATTGATCCTAAACTTCTGCATAACCCACCAGCGTTAAGCGCTTATAAAGATTATTTGCGTGAAAGTATGTTGCGGGTGCCGGAAGACGATTTAGAAGCGCAAATGAATCATTTACGGCAATTTAAGCAAGCGCAACAATTACGAATTGCCGCCGCCGATGTTGCAGGAGTACTACCTGTTACGCAAGTGAGCGATCATTTAACGGCTTTAGCTGAAGTGATTATTGCTGAGGTAGTTAATATTGCATGGCAACAAACTTCGATTCGTTTTGGTGAACCGCGTTCTTGCGCCGAAAATAATGATAAAGGTTTTGCTGTAATAGGATATGGAAAAACCGGTGGTATTGAGCTTGGCTATAGCTCAGATCTCGACTTGGTTTTTATCCATACCAGCCCTGAAAATGACACCACCAATGGTGATCGCGAAGTTCCTGCTGGCCAGTTCTATTCAAAATTGGCTCAGCGCATTATGCATATTTTCAATACTCGGATGTCTAGTGGCATGCTGTACGAACTTGATTTACGTTTACGTCCTTCTGGGAATTCAGGGTTGTTGGTAGTGCATATTAATACTTATGAGCAGTATTTAAATAACGATGCATGGACATGGGAACATCAAGCTTTGGTGCGCGCACGTGCCGTTTATGGCGAGCAGCATTTGCAAAAAAGTTTTGAAAAAATTCGTCAGCAGGTACTTACCACTAAGCGTGATAGCGATGAATTGTTAGCAGATGTTAGAGAGATGCGTGAAAAAATGCGTGTTCACTTAGATAAGTCGAATCAAGTTTGTACTGATATAAAACAAGCGCAAGGCGGCTTAGTTGATATTGAATTTTTAGCACAATACCTAGTGCTCTTATATAGTAATCAACATAAAAAAATTGCTCAATACTCTGATAATATTAGTATTTTTGAGCGGTTGTACGAATATGATGTGCTGACAGCTGCACAAAAAAATCAATTAGTTGAAAGCTACTGCCAATTGCGCGATAGAGGACATAGAGCTGCATTGCAAGATGCTAGCAATAGTATTGACAGTGAAGAATTTGAGCAGTATTCAAATAACGTAAGTTCTATTTATCAAAGCTTTTTAGCAGAGTAATACTTTAGCTGATTAATTTGATAAATTAGTAGTTTGAAACTTTAGACTTTAACAGTAAGCACTCGTTATTGAGATATTCGAAATTTCTAATGTGTTTTTCGTTTTCAATCAATACTAGTGCTCGCTGTTGATAACAAAAATAGCTAGAAATTCCATGGTCAAAATGTCCTGCAATCGCTTTACCAATTTGAAATGAAGTTTGAATGATGTCGGCTTCAATGCGAAATGGGTCTTTAACTAAATAATCGCGATTTAACCACCAAATTACCGCTAACTTGTCTTTTTCGGCATATTCAGTAAGCTTTTGAAAAAGTGTTTCACCCTTTCTAAATGGACGTGACTCTTTCGAACCTTGCCATTTTTTTCTTAATGGTCGAGTAACTAAACGTCTTGCTTCAAGTATTTCAATTAAGTCGCCTTTAGGATCTGGCAAGTACACGGTGTTATTTCTTATTCTCAAGCCACCTTCATCAATATCTCCTTGTAAACTGGCGTAAAAGCTAGATAAACCTTCAGCCGCGGCATTGGAGTTTTTGATATTTCTAGGTGCGTTGACCTTATTCCTTTTGGCAGGGGGCGTAGGGCTTGGTTCAGGCTCTGGCTCGGTGACCCATTGTTCATCTAACGTCAGCAAGGCATCTTGGTTTAGCAGCAAAGCAGCGATTAAACCAAGTAAAACTGTAGCGATAATAAGGTTACGAAGCCAAAAATTCATAGTAGTAAATTAAGATAACTTTAATGAAATATAGCTATAACATACTCAAAAAGCTAACGAAAGTAACCTGTTTTCTTATTTTTCCTTAGCTGTAATCAACCATATTATTTATACAAACTTGGATCATTTTCATTTGGTCGTGTCTTAAAACGGCGGTGTAACCACATGTATTGTTCAGGTTTAGATAAAATTGCTTGTTCTAATTCTTGGTTAATACGGGTGACGTCAGCTTCATCATTACCAGTTGGAAAGTTATCTAACATAGGCTTTATTGTTAACGTATAACCACTGCCATCGTCATTTCGTGTGGGAATTAGCATATGGGTTTGCACATTTTCTTGGCTAGCAAAAATTAAGGTGCCAGTAGTTGTCGCGGTTTCTTTCACGGCAAACAATGGTACAAAAACACTGCGGTTTCGACCATAGTCTTGATCAGGTAAGTACACGCAGGCTTCGTTATCACTTAAGGCTTTAATTAAGCCTTTGACGTCTCGTTTACCTAACATGTATTTATTGGAGCGGCCTCGGCCACGGAATTGAAAAAACTCCATTAGCTGGTTATTATGCGGACGATAAAAAACCACCAGCGGGTGTATGGTCCCCATACTACGACAACTTATTTCAGCACTTAAATTGTGCATGGCCAATAACAAAACCCCTTTGCCAGCTTGTTGAGCTTTTTCAATATGTTCAATGCCAACAACTTTACATTTACGTTTTACTCGCCAGTTTGGCCACCACCAGCCCATGCCTGTTTCAAATAAGGCTATACCGGTATTTTCAAAGTTCTTTTTTAATAGGCTCGCTTGTTCAGCTGCTGGCATATCAGGAAAGCATAAGGCTAAGTTTTTTTGCGCAACTTTTTTTCTGCTAGAGCCTATTCTAAAGAGTAAGCGCCCAACGCCTCTGCCCATGGCAAGTTGTAGTTTATAAGGCAGCCAGCTAATGGTATATAAAATGAATACGGCCAACCAAGTAAACCAGTATTTTGGCAATAAAAAAGAGGCTTTAAAATTAGGTTGTAATACTTTATTTCTACTCACGAGGGAATTCTTATCGTTAACTTTACTGACTGACCAATATTATATCTGCTATAGAGGGCTGGATAAAAGTAGATATTTTCATAGTCTGTGATTCTTTTTGTTTTGGGGGAGTAGATATTTTCGGTATTAACTAGCCCTAAGTTATCGGTGTGGAACACTATTCAATAGACTTTATCGATAAAGCGTTTTATGCTTCTGGCCAATGATATTGATGGAATCTTTTAAATGAATGCCCCCGTAAATAACGCCAGCTTGGAACAAGAAAACGAGTTGCACAAAGACCAAGAAATTGAACTTATTGTTGGTAACTCAAATAGCAATTTTTCAGGTGTAACTTCTACTATGTTACAAGTGACGGCGCACTTGAAAGACATGATAAATTTACGAGTTATGGGGCCGCATCATTTAACCAACCCTGAGTTAGCTATCAGCTTTTGGCAAGTGGCTAAAATGTGTCGTCAGCCGTTAAAAAATGGCAAAGTTAGAATTTTTCATGCTCGCCGTGTAGATGAAATGATCCAAGCACTGATATTAAAACATCTCTTTCGAGCAAAAATAAAAATTGTTTTTAGCTCGGCTGCACAGCGTCCTCGTTCTAAGTCAACAATATGGCTCACTCGAAAAATGGATGCTGTATTAGCTATGTGTAAAGCGTCAGCAAGTTACCTAGCTGATGCACCCGACGCCATCAATTATCATGGCATTAATAGTGATGCTTATTTACCGGCCGCAGATAAAAGCGCAGCTTGGCAAGCTTTAGGATTTCCGGGAAAGTATGGTATTGGTATTTTAGGGCGAGTAAGAAAACAAAAAGGCGTGCATTTATTTGTGAATGCTTGTATTGAAATT
The DNA here is from genome assembly GCA_947501935.1 of uncultured Alteromonadaceae bacterium. Lineage (GTDB taxonomy): Bacteria > Pseudomonadota > Gammaproteobacteria > Enterobacterales > Alteromonadaceae > CANMXU01. Next base: position 75,488 of record CANMXU010000005.1, on the reverse strand, counting down.
TTACCTAAATATCCTGACTTCACTGCGGTAGTAGTAGGCTCTATTTCAAGCAATAATGAAGAATTTGTTAATAAACTAAAAGATAAAGTCGCACAAGCGAACTTATCTGAGCGTATTATTTTCACCGGTGAACAGCCTTTTGAAAAAATTCCTGAGATATTTAGCGCCTTATCATTAGCGGCTGCGCTAAGCGATAATGAAGGCTTTGGTTTAACTATTCCCGAAGCTATGAGCTGTGAAGCGGCAGTATTAGCAACCGAAGCAGGTGCTTGGCCCGAGATTATTCGTAATGATATTGACGGTTTTGTAGTACCAGTTGCAGACCAAGTTGCGGTAACTGAAAAGCTTAATTATTTACTTAGCGATACCGAACGTTTAACTACCATGGGTAAGAGCGGTCGTGAGCGAGTGCTTGAAAATTATACCGTAACGCGTGAAGCTAAAGCCTTACATGATATTTTTAGAAGTTTGCAGTAAGCAGCAAGCTTAAAGAGTGAAGCTATAAGCTAGAAGAGCTAAGCAACAAGCTAGAAGAGTTAAGCTAAAAGAATTAGGTGATAAGTTTCAGTTTTAAAAACAGTTAATAAACAAAAATGCCGCTCAACTTAGTTGAGCGGCATTTTTAATGGTTTTCACTTGCGATTAAAAGTCTGAAGTAATAGCGGTCAGGCTATTAATAGGCCCGACGAGTTCTTCAAACGATTAAAGAGCTGGAATTAAACCTTGGTTGATATCAGCAATGTCTTGTTCTGAAATCGTACCGCCAGCACGTTTAAGTGATAATACCGCATTAATATAACTATAACGGGTTGAAGCTAGGTTACGCTTGGCGTTATAAAGGTTACGTGTGCTATCTAAAACATCAACAATAGTACGAGTACCTACTTCAAAGCCTGCTTCGGTTGCTAACAATGCTGCTTCAGCACTTACAACCGATTGCTCTAACGCTTTAATACCTGAAATACTAGCAACAACGGTGTTGTATGAGTTACGTGCAGTTCTTACTACGTCGCGATGTGCTAGTGACATATCTTGGCTAGCAGCAACATAGTTACTTTGTGCTTGATTTACTGTGCTGCTAATTGCACCACCTACGTAAATTGGCACCGTAACGTTAAGGCCAACTGAAAAGTTATCTAAGTATGGGTCATCAAAAGCTTCGCCATTAACTGTACCATTGCTTTCGGCTGAGCTATAGCTACTGGTAAAGTCAACCGTAGGGTAGTGACCAGCGCGAGCAATATTGATATTTTGCTTGGCGATGTCCATGCTGATTTTTTGACCGATTAAGTCTAAGCTTTTGCTTTCAGCAGTTTGTTGCCAGTCATTAGCACTGTTTGGTACAGGTGTTGTTGTACTAAAACGTGCTGTATTTAAGATACTTAAATCGCGAGGATAAACGTTAGTAATAACACGTAAAGCTTCTTCAGCATTATAAACACTGTTTTCGGCTCTAATTTCAGCCGTTACTGCGGTGTCATACTGAGCTTGAGCTTCATGTACATCGGTAATTGCCGTTAAGCCAACCGCGTAACGCTGCTTAGTTTGCTCTAATTGACGTTCAATGGCTGTTTTTTCTGCGGTTGCAAATTCAAGATCATCTTTTGCACTTAATACGTTAAAATAGGCGTTTGATACGCGAATGATTAAGTCTTGCTTAGCTACTTGGTAGGCAATATCACTACGGTGAGCAGCTTTTTCAGCATTGTCTAATTTTAGCCAAGTATCATGGTGATAAATTTCCATGTTCAAGCTTAGACCGTAACTGACGCTATCAATGTCTTGAGTACCATATCCGCCCGCAGGGTTGCGAATATCAGCATCTTGCTTATTAATACCGGCTGTGGCAAATAGTTGTGGTAATAAAGTAGAGCGAGCTAATTCAATACCAGATTCTGAGGCCATATATAAGGCTTGTGCTTTTAATACCACAGGATCTGCTGTTTTTGCTTGCTGGTATACTGATAGTAAGTCATCAGCATAAGCACTTGATTGACTAGCACCAAATGCGATACCGATAATTAAAGCTGTAAGTGTTTTTTTCATCTCGAAGCAATTCCTTAAGTGTGTGGTTTGCTTATATTGTCAACATTATTTGTCGAAAGAATATTTTACAAGGTATTATAAACTAGCTAAATAAAATAAATGTTTATCTATGTGTTGTAGTGTAACAAATTATTTTCATTATTCCATTAGTGTAACTGAGTTGTAAGCCTATGAAAAATAGAATGAGTGATTTGCTTCGTTTAGGGGTAAAAGATGTAGAAATAACCGCGATTAAAAATAAGTATCGAGGTTTTTTTGCAATGAATGAATATCATCTTCGCCATAAATTGTTTAATGGTAAAATGAGCGGAGTATTTACGCGAGAAATTTTTGAGCGTGGCGATGCGGTTGTGCTTTTACCTTATGATCCGGTCAATGACAGTGTGGTTTTGCAAGAACAATTTCGTCCAGGCGCATTGCGAGAAAATGAATCTCCTTGGTTATTAGAATGTGTAGCTGGGATGTTTGGTAAAGATGAAAGTCCCATTGAAGTTGGTGTTCGCGAAGCATTAGAAGAAGCCAATTTGGTGATTCTGCCGAGTGATGTTGAGCCAATAATGCAATATTTTTCTAGCCCAGGTGGTACTAATGAACGTATTCACTTGTATGTTGGTAAGGTTGACAGCACTGATGCTGGCGGTGTTTATGGCTTGCCAGAAGAAGATGAAGATATTTTAGTGCAAGTTGTTACTCGTGTTGAAGCACTTGAATTACTAGCACAAGGAAAAATTAGCAATGCTGCCACTATAATTGGTTTACAATGGTTGGCGATGAACTTCACACATTTACAGGATAAATGGCAGAAATAATGGCAACAGCGCTTAAAAAATATCGCCCAAGTTTAGCTGGGTTGATGAACTTATGTTCAGTCAACTATATGCTAATGCTCAAACTGCTTGCTGATAAAGATCAGGTTGGTGAACAGCGCTGCTTTTTTATCTCAGATTTTTTATCCTATTCGATTACTGTAAATGAAATTACTCGTTACACCACCTTATTAACCATTGCCCAAGATGCCACGGTAATGGGCAAGCATTTAGCGCAGTTTTTTCAGCCTACTATGGTGATCAGACTTTATCATGACGCGCAAATGGCTGAGGTGATCAGCAGCCAAGATATTCACCAAATTAAACCACGTTATGACTACCCTAATGCTGCTATGCGCCAGCCGGATGAAAAACAGCAGGTGAATCAATTTTTAAAAGAATGGCTACAGTTGTGTCACCAGTTAGGTCGTATTGATGTCAGCTTATTTGACTAAACCTTTGCTAAAGCCACTATGTCTGAATTAACTAGGCCTGAATTAGTCAGCTCAGAAATAATTGTTGCTCAAATTAGCGACTGCCATTTGTTTGCAGATGTAAACAGCTGCCATCATGGCGCTAATGTTTATCAACATTTATTGGCGGTGCTGGCCGATATTAAAAATAATACCAGTATTGAACTGGTAATTTTTACCGGCGATCTTAGCCAAGATCACACCGAGCAGTCTTATCAAAATTTTGTTAAGGCAATAAAAACACAGCAACTGAGTGTGCCAGTTTATTTTCTAAGTGGTAACCATGATGAAACCGCATTACTAAATAAGTATTTATCGGATGTACCTTTTTGCGCTGACAAAATCGTTAAGCTTGCACATTGGCAGCTACTATTGCTTAACAGTAAAAGTGCCACGCCTGCTGGGTATTTTAACGAGCTCGAATTTCAAAGCTTGCTAGCTACTGCCACGCCAGAAAAACACAGCTTAGTGTTTATGCATCATCATCCTATTGATTTAGGCTATTTTATTGATCGTCACCATTTAACCAACAGCGATAACTTTTGGCAGGTCATTAAAAACCAAGCTCAGATAAAAGCGGTCGCTTGTGGGCATGTTCATCGCGCTCAAACCTTGTTGCCAGAGCAAACCGGTAAAGCCGTGCCTTTATATACTTGTCCGGCGACTTCCATTCAATTTGATCCAAAAGCTGACACGGTGAAGTCGCTTAATCAACCACCGGCCTACCGAATATTTTCACTGCAGGCTAGTGGTCAAATTGATACTTGCATTAAGCAAGTGGCTGATTGCTCTATTACTACACCCGTTTCAATTTCCACTGATACCTCAGCTTCGGAAAATTAACCTTGTCAATATCTAAGTCAACGCCTATGCCTAAGTCAAAAAGTAAATCTCCGATCAGTATTTTATATCTTCATGGTTTTAAATCATCTCCGCAATCGGTGAAAGCTCAGCAAAGCCAAGCCTTTTTTGCACAACATTATCCTGAGGTAAGTTTTCATTGTCCCCAGCTGCCAAATGCTCCAGTTGAAGCAATAAAATTGTTAGAAAACATCATAAATGCTCACCCTGAGCAGAATTGGCTATTAATGGGCTCTTCGTTAGGTGGTTATTATGCAACCTATATGGCGGAGAAGTTCGGGCTAAAAGCGGCGATTATTAACCCCGCAGTTAAGCCTTATGAATTGTTAGTTGATTACCTCGGCGAACAAGAAAATATGTATACTCAAGAGAAGTTTTTTGTTGACCAACAACATATCGCTCAGTTAAAGGCGATTATGTGTACAAAAATAACAAAAAAATTATACTTGGTCATGGCACAAACAGGGGATGAAGTGTTAGATTATCAACAAGCAGTTGATAAGTATAAAAACAGTCAACTTATTGTGCAGCAGGGCGGCGATCATAGCTTTATTGATTATCAAAAAATGCTTGCCCCTATCGCTCAATTTTTTCAGTTAGTATAACCTAGCTAATGAAAGCTATTACTTTTAACCAGCATAATAACAAATCAGATATTTAAATGACTGAACAATATAATTCCGCCTCCATTGAAGTACTTAGTGGTTTAGATCCCGTACGACATCGTCCAGGTATGTATACCGATACCAGCCGTCCTAATCATTTAGGTCAAGAGGTTATCGACAACTCGGTTGATGAAGCGCTTGCTGGCCATGCCCAAAATATCACCGTAATTTTAGATAAAGACCAATCATTAGAAGTTATTGATGATGGTCGTGGTATGCCAACCGACATTCACCCTGAGGAAGGGGTGTCAGGTGTTGAGCTTATTTTCTGTAAATTACATGCTGGCGGTAAATTCTCTAACAAAAATTATCAGTTCTCTGGTGGTTTGCATGGTGTGGGTATTTCCGTAGTTAACGCGTTATCAACCCGTGTTGATGTTGCGGTTAGACGTAACAGTAAAGTATTAGAAATGGCCTTTGAAAATGGCCATAAAGTTGAAGAGCTTAGAGAAACTGGCACAGTAGGGCGTCGTAATACGGGTACTAGAGTGAAGTTTTGGCCTGATGCTAGCTATTTTGACTCAGCTAATTTTTCAGCGCGGCGTTTAGTTCATTTATTAAAAGCCAAAGCCGTATTATGTCCAGGTTTAACGATAAAGTTTCATGATAAAAATGAAGATAAAAAATACCAATGGTGTTATGAAGACGGTTTAGTTGACTATCTAAAAGAGTCAGTGAAAAGCTATGTTAGTTTGCCAGAAGAGCCTTTTGTTGGCACTTTTTCATCTCAGCATGAAGCGGCAGATTGGGCGGTAACTTGGTTACCTGAAGGTGGTGAAGGTGTTGGCGAAAGTTATGTTAACCTTATTCCTACCGTGCAAGGTGGTACCCATGTTAATGGTTTACGCCAAGGCTTGTTGGAGTCGATGCGGGAATTTTGTGAATTTCGTAACTTAATTCCTCGTGGTGTTAAATTAACCCCTGATGATATTTGGGACAAATGCTCTTATATTTTATCAGTGAAAATGCAAGACCCACAATTTGCAGGTCAAACTAAAGAGCGGTTATCTTCGCGCCAATGCGCTGCGTTTGTTACTGGTGTTGTGAAAGACTCATTCAGTTTATGGCTAAACGAACATACTGAAATAGCCGAAGCGCTTGCCGATTTTTGTATTTCAAATGCGCAACGTCGTTTACGTGCCAGTAAAAAAATCATACGTAAAAAAATTACTCAAGGCCCTGCTTTACCGGGTAAACTAACCGATTGTGGTAGCCAAGACCTTTCTCGTACAGAGCTCTTTTTAGTAGAAGGTGACTCTGCTGGCGGTAGTGCGAAACAAGCACGAGACCGTGAATTTCAGGCAATCATGCCACTGCGAGGTAAAATATTAAATACTTGGGAAGTGGAGTCTGGACAAATTTTGGCTTCACAAGAAGTACATGATATTTCGGTAGCTTTGGGTATAGACCCTGATACAGCCGATTTATCAGAATTACGTTACGGTAAAATTTGTATTCTAGCCGATGCCGACTCTGATGGTTTGCATATTGCCACCTTGTTATGTGCTTTATTTACTCAACATTTTTTACCCTTAGTAAAAGCGGGTCATGTCTATGTTGCTATGCCACCACTTTATCGTATTGATATTGGCAAAGAAGTTTTCTATGCCCTTGATGAAGCGGAAAAAGACGGTATTCTCGATCGCATAGAAGCAGAGAAAAAGCGCGGTAAAGTGAATGTACAACGCTTTAAAGGTTTGGGGGAAATGAACCCACTACAATTGCGTGAAACCACCATGGACCCAAATACTCGTCGTTTAGTACAGCTTACTGTTGATGAACACTCTGAAACGATGGAGCTTATGGATATGCTGTTATCGAAAAAACGCAGTGGCGATAGAAAGGTGTGGTTGCAAGAAAAAGGCAATATGGCGGAAATTTAATCCATTTCCGTTAAACCACTTCATTATCTAACTTAAAAAAGCATTAAAAAAAAAGCCTAAACAATTAATTTTGTTTAGGCTTTTTTATTAACTCAATGTCTTTAAGAATAATTAAACCCGAAGACTAATTATTCTTAAAGTAAAGTTCTTGATTAAGTGCGTGGAAACTCAAGAACTGTAGTTGGCTTCATGGTATCAATCTCATCTGGAGATTGAGGCGGACGCCAAGTGTACAAAGATAATGTCATTTTTTCAGGAGTTACATCAATGATAGTAAAACCATTTTTCTCTGTAGCTTTTAAAGCTTCAGTAGCGCCAATCATTGCTGAAGGCTTACTTTCAATACTACGGTAGCTTGATGGGAATGGTAAATCACCAGTACCTAAAGTGCCACTTAATACAACGTTTACTGGGTTAGCTGAAAGGTCAAGCTCACCACTACGATGTACTGAACTAGCAGCACTTGCGTGGAAGTCACCTTGTACAACTAAAGGCACACGTTGTTTTTGTGATGAAATAGCTTCGATAATACGCTGATGTTGGCCAAACCAACCTGCTTGCCAACCTGGCTTAGCAATATGTGTTACCAGTTTATTAGCTTTAGCATCTAGGTAATCTGGGTACCAATCACCTAATTTACCTGATGAATAAACAAATGGTAATGAAGGACAATGCATAAAGTGACGAGTATCTTCAGCTTTAGTACGGTCGATTAACCATTGCTCAGTCCACTGTGGTACTAATGTTGCGCTGTTACCTTTGTAGTTAGCAAAACGACGACAGTCATAAAGTACAGCTTCCATTAAGTCACCGTAACGCATTGTACCGAATACAGTGTTAACTCCTGGAGGATGACCAGCAATATTGCCACCTTGTAAGAAGTCTGGACGGTTTGCATCTGGTAAGAATTCTGGGTAGTAAAGCTGTTGAGTTTGAATAGCAGCTTTAAGACCGTAGTCATCAGGTGGCATAGTCGCTAAAGTATTATCGTATTCATCATTTTCAAAGTAATCATGATCATCAGTGATGAAGTATGAAGGCGTTGAACGTAATGTTGTTTGATAAAGACCCGCAATTTGGTAATCACAAATGTTTAAGAACGTTTCAGCGTTAACTGGGTCAAGCATAGGACGAGAGTAATCAATAGGGTTGCCGTATTTAGGCCAGAATTCATTGATTAAATAATCTTTAGCGAATGACTTGTTAAGGAAAGTTTCTAAATCCCAGTAAATGTGATCGCCGTTAGCAATAACAACATCAGGATCAAAAGACATACCTTTAGCAAGTAACTTACGACGAGTAGGCATATCAAGGTAACTTGTTTTGCCTGGAATAGGATCCATGTTGTCGTCACCACCAGCACAAGTATAAGCAAAGATTCTTAAACTTTTAGGCATAGTGCCCGGTGCAGGGAATGTTTTTAAAGGCCATGGGTCACAAAGTGCTGAACCACCAATTTCACTTAATTGTAAAATGTAGTTAGTATCAGGTTTTAAATTTGTGATATCAAATTGCCAAAATCTGCCAACTGGGTCTGTTTGGTGACCGATAATGTTACGACCATCGATGTTAATTTGTGGTGCTTTGTTTCTTTTAGTTTTGAAAGAAGTTTTGATCAAGAAACGATCATGGTTTGCACCAGGAATAATGTGGGCAACTTCGCCTTCATTCCAGTTATCTTCATGAGTTTTTGCTAACACACTAGGTGCTACGCCACTAGTAATTAAAGCACTACCTGCAGCTGCGCCAGCCATTTTTAAAAGTGAACGTCTATTTAAACCAACAGCGTCATTTTCAGCAGTAGGAATTTCTTTTTTCATTGCATAAGTCCTAATAAATAAATAAATGTATCTGGTTATCAATTTTATGATGTTAACTGGTATTGATTGGATATTTTAAAGTGCATATCGAGATTCGCTTAGTTAAAGCTGCTAATCAATATCGTTGTAATAAGTTTATGCTTAAATTACTTATTTACAAGGTGAGTTTGTGTATTAATTGTTTCTATATGTAATTGAGTATTTTACAAAGTGCTTGCTATAAGCACATGATATTTAAAACTTTCATGTTTTTCACTGGTGGATAAGTTGATGCTTTGGAATGCTGCAACTTAATGTACGTCTTAGTACAGTTGATAAATACTTGTTAATACAGGTTAAAAATTAGTTATGTATGGGTTATTGAATGGTTATCAGTTAGTTATTGAGTGGTTAAAAAGTAGTTATTAATTCGTTATCTGAAGGTTATAAAAATATTAGCGGGAAAATACCTTTGCGGTAGGTTAAGTTTTTCAAGCAGTGGCAGTAACAATTAATGAAGCTATTCTTAAGACAATATCAACATTTGCTTAAGCAATTTTAAAGTGAACTTGACTAGATTAAGGAATAACTGATGAAAAAAATAATTATTTTGTGCGCTATTCTACTTACATTGGGTTGTGCAAGCTCTGGTGGAAATAGCATTGCTGAGCAAAGAGCTGAAATAATGAAGATGCACAACCAAGTACTTGTACAATTTTATAAGCAATACCCTTATGCAGAGAAAGAGCTGAAGCAGGCACCTGGTTATGCCATATTTAGTAATGCACAAGTTAATGTGATTTTTGCAGCCGTTGGCGGTGGTTATGGTGTGGCGCATAATAATCGCAATGGCAAAAATACTTATATGAATATGGGCGAAGGGGGACTTGGTTTAGGCGTTGGTGTTAAAGATTACCGCACGGTATTTATTTTTAAAACCGCGAAAGCCTTTACTAATTTTGTTGAGCAAGGATGGACCTTTGGCGCCGAAGCTGACGCTGCAGCTAAAGCTTCAGATAAAGGTGGTGAATATAGTGGTAGCGCTACGGTGGGCGATATTACTATTTATCAAATGACAGACTCAGGCCTAGCAATTCAAGCAACCTTAAAGGGCACTAAGTATTGGAAGAAAGAGCAACTTAATTAGTTTTTTAACTACTACCTAGCTCTTTATCTTTTGCCAGTAAGTTGCTACTTGCTGGCATTTTTAATTTTCCTGTTTGTTACCCCTAAGCAAAGCATTATTTTTCATTACTGAACTCGCGAAAATGCAATTTTAGCACTATGCTTTTAACACCATTTAAAAGGAATTTGCAGTACCTTACCGTATAGGTTTAGGGCTAATGGAAAGCAATGACGCTTATCAAAAGAATATTCGTAAATATCAAATCTATGTTGCTGTATCTGGTTTTACTGCGGCGGGGCCGTTATGTTACTTATTTTACCTTGCTCAAGGTATCTCATTTAGCCAACTCAGCTTAATTGAAACCGTCTCGTTGGCGGTATTAGTTTTTTTTGAAGTGCCATCAGGCGCCTTTGCTGATCTTATCGGCCGTAAAAAAAGCATGGCTTTAGGTTGTTTGCTTATGGCGGGCGAGTTTTTTCTGATTGGCTCTGGTTATACGGTGTCGGTATTTGTATTAGCTGCGCTTATTGGTGGTATTGGTATTAGCTTAGAGTCGGGCGCTGACGATGCCTTGCTTTACGACTCATTAAAAAAACTAAAGCGTGAAGGGGAATTTCAAAAAATTCTTGGGCAAAGTACCGCGCTATTTAAAATAACTGCAGCGTGTGCGGGGGTTTTAGGCGGCTATTTATATAGTTTAGATCAAGCGATGATCTTTTATGTTTTTGGCACACTTTATTTAACTTTAGCTTTTTACAGCCTAACGATGAAGGAAACCGTTAGCGTAACTTCGTCTGCAAAGAGTAATCAAAACTCAAGAACACTTGCCAAGCAATTTAAACAGTTAATGTTAAGAAGTTATTGTTGTTTAAAGGCTAACAAAGAAATTGCCTGGATGATTGTTTTAATGGGCTTATTCACTACCACTATTCGCGCGCATACCACTATTTTGCGTGCCCCTATGCTTGATGAATTGTTACCTAATGCTGCTTTCTTAGGGGTTGTTGTTGCGATAGGTTTATTATTAAGTAGCTTAGTTAGTTGGTACGCTCATCATTTATTTGGCACTTTTGGTGAACGCAATATATTGTTTGTTTTTGCCATGATTGCTAGCGTGGCTTTTATTGGTTTTGGCTTGTTTGACGGCTTATGGACGATAATCTTTGTTTTTATTATTTATATGTTAACTGCGGTTAAAACTATTTTTCTTAGTGACTATTGGCATAAACACTTTCGTTCAAGACAACGCGGTACTTTAATTTCATTTAAAGAAGCTTGCCAAAATTTTATTGGAGTATTCACCTTAATTGCGGCTGGAGTACTTACTGATCAAGTTGGCTTAGGTATTAGCTCTATTACCATTGGCTGCTTTATTCTAACTACTAGTAGTTTATTGTTTCTTACCTGCTATTTACGCACATTGCGTATGCCTAATATGGCGCCAACTCAACCTAGTTCAGTCTAGAAATTTTTAGTCTATGTATCGTTCAATTTGTTAATGGGCAAATATCTAGGATTGCATTCTATATTTCATCAATTTATCATATATGGAAAATCATATGTGATGAGTGATGTTTGTGACTCCTAGTCAATTTTTTAAAAATTTAGCTGACGATACTCGCCTGAAAATTATGCTTTTGGCTTATGTTGAAAAAGAAATCTGCGTATGTGAATTAACGAATGCGCTTGAACTTTCTCAGCCGAAAATATCCCGCCATTTAGCCCAACTTAAAAACTTTGGCTTACTTAATGGCAAGCGAATGGGTAAGTGGGTTTTTTATTCACTAGCTAATGATTTACCTGACTGGCAAAAAAATACTATTGCCCAGTGTTACCAACAAAATAAAGCGTATATAGACAACGAACAACAAAAATTATCGTTATTAGGCAATAGACCAGAGCGACAGCAACAGTGTTGTTAAATAAGCTCAAGTTTGGCTGATGTTAAAGATAATATTTAAGGAAATAGCATGACAATTAAAGTAGGTATAAATGGCTTTGGCCGAATGGGGCGTTTAGTAATGCGCGCAGCTTGGCAATGGCCTGAAGTTGAATTTGTACAAATTAATGACCCTAAAGGTGATGCCAAAACCTTAGCGCATTTAATTAATTTTGACTCGGTGCATGGCCGTTGGCAGCATCAAGCGCGTGCAGAAAATAACACTATGATTATTGGCGATCAGCAATTAAAAGTAACAGCCAATAATACTATTGCAGAAACTGATTGGACAGGCTGCGATGTGGTTGTAGAAGCTTCTGGGGTGATGAAGTCAACCAAGAAATTACAAGCTTATCTTGACCAAGGCATTAAACGCGTTGTTGTTACTGCACCGGTAAAAGAAGACGGTATTTTAAATATTGTTATGGGGGTTAATCATCACCTATATAACAAAGACGAATTCCCGATTGTTACCGCAGCCTCATGTACCACTAACTGTTTAGCACCGGTAGTAAAAGTATTACAAGACAGCATCGGCATAAAACACGGCAGCATGACCACCATTCATGATATTACCAATACCCAAACCATATTAGATGCTCCCCACAAAGACTTACGCCGCGCGCGCGCCTGTGGACAAAGTTTGATCCCAACAACTACCGGCTCGGCCACGGCTATTACCCATATTTTTCCTGAATTAAAAGGCAAACTTAACGGCCATGCGGTGCGCGTACCGTTAGCGAATGCTTCAATTACTGACTGCGTTTTTGAAATGAATAAAAAAGTTACTGTTGCTGAAATTAATGAACTGATGAGTAAAGCTGCTCAAGGTGAGTTACAAGGTATTCTTGGTTACGAAGAGCAACCTTTAGTGTCGGTAGACTATAAAACTGACCCGCGTTCATGCATTGTTGATGCGTTATCAACCATGGTGGTCAATGATACACAGTTAAAAATGTACTTATGGTATGACAATGAGTGGGGCTACGCTAACCGCACCGCTGAATTAATGCGTATGGTTGGTTTGAGTGATAAAAGTACCTAGTAATAAGCCACAAGTACTTAGTCACAAGCTGAAAGCCAGTGTAACTGGTACTTTTATATTTGAAGAGTTGAATCTTTTTACATGAACTTAACCCGCCTAAGCGCACTGCCATTAGCGGTGCGCCAATATTTAATTATTACCATTAACTATTGGTTTTTTACTTTAACTGATGGCGCTTTGCGCATGCTGGTGGTGCTGTATTTTCATCAGCTCGGTTATCAACCGCTAGCATTAGCCAGTTTGTTTTTATTCTATGAATTTTTTGGCGTGGTTACTAATTTAGTTGGCGGCTGGTTAGGGGCGCGTTTTGGTTTGAATAAAACCATGAATATTGGTTTGTTTTTACAAGTTGCCGCCTTGTTAATGTTAACCCTTGATGATCAATATTTAACGGTTGCTTGGGTGATGATCGCACAAGCATTATCAGGAATTGCTAAAGATCTTAATAAAATGAGCGCCAAAAGTAGTATTAAAGCGCTAGTACCTGCAGAGCAAAAGTCAGCTTTGTTTCGCTGGGTTGCACTATTAACAGGCTCTAAAAATACTTTAAAGGGAGTCGGCTTTTTTCTTGGTGGTTTGTTATTAGCGCTGTTTGGTTTCCAAAGCTCGATGTTATTAATGGCTGCAGTATTAGCCATTATTGCTTTACTGAGTATTTGGTTATTAACATCGGAGCTAGGTAAAGCAAAACATAAACCCAAATTCTCTCGTATCTTCTCAAGCCATGCCCAGCTTAACTATTTATCTGGGGCGAGGTTATGCCTTTTTGCTGCTCGCGATGTTTGGTTTGTTATTGCTTTGCCCGTGTATTTATCGGTTGAGCTGAGCTGGTCACATAGCTTAATTGGCACCTTCATGGCAGTGTGGGTTATTTTATATGGCATAGTGCAAGCCTGTACTCCTAAAATACTAGGCCTCAATCATCAGCAAGAAAGTAGTGGTAAAGCTATGTTTGTGTGGGGGGCTTTATTAGCGCTAATTACCTTAATACTAGCTGTTTGCATGTACAAAGGAACTTCTCCAGAAATCACTATTGTTAGTGGTTTGATGATTTTTGGTGGTGTATTTGCAATAAACTCGTCGCTACATAGTTATGTTATTGTCGCTATTGCAAAAGAAGATGGTGTTTCGATGGACGTTGGTTTTTATTATATGGCCAACGCACTTGGACGGTTATTAGGTACCATTCTTTCAGGCTGGCTTTATCAGCAATATGGTTTAACTATTTGTTTAGTTACTTCAGCTGTACTTGCTTTTAGTTCGGCTATCTTTATTCGTAAATTAAGCCTTTAAAAATCAAGACATATTACCGAGAATAATTTTTTATTTAACTATAAAAACATCGAATTCTTCTTGGCTTAACCAATAGCTAACATTGTTTCTTGGCAGCTTTTGAACTATAACTTTGGGTAATAATTTGGTTTTTTTTACCTATTTTTATAGCATGTAAGGCTGTCGCTTTTGTTTAAGTTAATTAAGCTTATAGGTAAGTATGCTTTACTATTTTTGTTCTCGTTGATGACTTGCTCAACCACTTTTTTAAGTGCAGGTGAAGTTAACACGAGTCAAAATAGCGCCTTTCGATCAACCATTAAACAAATGCAAATACTCCGCAAAAAAGACATCAACAAAGCCATCATTCAACTCGAGCAACTACAAAACAGCTTAGCTCAGCGTTCAGTAAAAGAAAAAGTTGAGTTTTACTCTCTTTATAGTGAACTTTTATCAAAGTTGGGCTTATTTAAAAAAGCTAAGCAGCAGTCAGCATTAGGGCTTAATTTAGCCAGTAGGCACAATATTTCAAATGCCAATGTTATTGAGCTTTATTTTTCACAAGGTTTTGCGAAAGAATCGTTAGGCGATATAGCTGAAGCTGTTAATGACTACCGCCTTGGTTTGGCAATGGCACAACAGCTTAACCTGCAAAAACTGGAGGTTATAGGATTAACTAATTTAGGTGCAAGCTATTATCTAAGAGAGCAGTTTGAAGAAGCACTAATAACCTTATCAAATGCTTTAAAGTTAGCGGAGCAGCTTGATGAAACTACATTGATGGGGCTGGCTACATCTGAGCTGGGGAACTTTTATAATTACATAAAAGATGAAGAAAAATCGTTAGTTTACTCCCTTAAATGTAAAGAGTATTTTCAGCAAGCCCAAGAGTATGAAGATGCACTTAATTGCATGACCAATGTCGGTATTTCTTATTTGAATTTGAAAAAATATCAACAAGCGATTACGACGTATTATCAAGCAGAGCAGCTATTGGAAAAAGTACCTTATAGTACACTAGCACAAGATATTTATGTCGACTTAGCCATTGCGCTGTTAAAGCAAAAAAATAGTGAACCTCAACAAGCTTATCATTACTTAATGCTCGCCGAGCAGCTTATTGTCAATACAGACCAGTATGAAGATAAAATTATTTTTTTGATCAGTAAAGCTGAAATCTTGTTTGGTTTAAAAAAGTACCAACAAACACTTGATACATTTGAGCAGGCTAAAACACTGTTAATTGACCATAGTGGCAGTCACCAAAGGTATTTTAATAAAGCTATACTTGCTACCGAAATATTAGTGTATGCAGCCATAGGAAACTATCAAAAAGCTTATCTTTTACAAGATAACTACACCGATTTAGTATATGAAATACAACAAAATGACGAGCAAAATGATATTAAAGATATGCGTTTTAGCTATGAGAAAGAACAGGCAATATTAGCGCAAAAAGTACTTACTGAAAAACAGAATTGGCAAGAGCAAAAATTGTCACTATTAGCTAAGCAAAAGAATAACCAACGATTTGGTGTAATAGTGGGGTTATGTGTACTACTTTTTTTTGGTGTCTGGCTATTTTATTTATCAAAAGTTAAACAAAAATTACTTAGAGTTACCCATACCGATGAATTAACGGGTATTGCTAATCGTCGGCATTTGAATGAGTTGGGTTTTTACCTTTTTAAGCAAGCTAAATTACATCATGTGAGCTTTAGTTTGTTAATGATAGATGTTGATCGTTTCAAAGCAATAAATGATCAACTGGGCCATAGCACCGGTGATACTGTGTTAAAAACTATTTCAGAAATAGGCCATAATATCATGCGACCAAATGACACTATTGCTCGTTTTGGCGGTGAAGAGTTTATTTGTTTATTAGCGGATACAACCAATGAACAGGCCGTTGAGATTGCTAACCGCTTAAAGCTAAATATTGAGCGTTATCATTGGCAAAACATTGCTTCACTGGCTAAGCCTGTAACGGTTTCTATTGGTGTTGCTACCTTTAATAAACAAGATCACAGTAGTTTTGATGACCTACTCATTGTTGCTGACTCGTTTATGTATCAGGCTAAAAATGAAGGCAGAAATCGCGTATGCTTTTAAAGCCCCCACATGCCGTTTTTAATAAATTCCTGATAATGACTTTATTCATTATTATTACTATGTCTATGGCAAAAATGAACTTAGCAAACGCCGCACAACCACCAGAAAAGCTTTCCGTTCGCGAGACTATTTGTGAACTTAATAATTTAGCTACCCACAGTCCTAAATTAGCTCAAAAACAGCTTGGTATTAGTTTGCTTGAAGCACAAAACTTAAACCCAGCTGAGCAGTATTTATTGACTCTTGTTAAAGTAAAAATAGAGGATGTTAGTGATCATTGGCGCCGATTAGTGTTATTAGAGTCGTTACTGCCTTTGGCTGAAAGTATTCCTATTGAACAGCTGCAGTCAACTGAATTTAACCAAGGTTATCATTGGCTAGCACAAGCTTATAGTCAAACCGGTGACTTTGAAAACGCATATAAATACAAGAAAATATATTTAGAATATTTCATAAATAATATAGAGCAAATTAACAAACAAGAAACGCTCGCACTTAAAGAGAAGTATGAAATTAGTCGGGCAGAAATAGAGCATCAGCTGCTCGTTAACCGCACGACCATTAATGAGCAGAAAATAATTGAAGCCAATAATACTAAACGGCTTTATCAACAAAACATTGTCGTGATCGTATTGTTTGTTTTTATATTTATTTTTTTATTAGTACGGCAAGTTTTATTGAGTAAAGACTTAAAAACCTTAGCTAAAAGAGATAATTTAACCGGACTATATAATCGCCGTAACCTTTTTAAACGTGGTCAAATATTAGCTGAAAACTATGCTAAACATCATCAAGAGTTTTGCTTGTTGATGATAGACATTGACCACTTCAAAAACGTCAATGACAACTATGGTCATGATGTTGGTGATAAAGTGCTAAAACGTTTTGCTAAAATAGGTAAATCTTGCATGCGCAAAGGTGAGGTTTTGGCGCGTATTGGCGGAGAAGAATTCATTGTACTTTTTCCACGAGAAAGCTTATCGCAAAGTTTTGATGTTGCTGAGCGCTTTCGCCAAAAGCTTGAACAGACAAGCTTTAAAGTAGGAAAGCAGAAAACATTACAAGTAACTGCAAGTTTTGGCTTGGTGGCAATGTCAGATATTGATGGCAGCTTTAATACTTTACTCAATGCTGCTGATCAAGCTATGTATCAAGCTAAACAGCAAGGTCGTAATCAAGTGGTTAAATACCAAGCTTAATTCGTTCAAAATGCATTTAATTAACTTGTTTAAAAAGATAATAACACTTAACTATTTTTTCCCTGTCGATAATCAGCTAAGCTAGCACTGTCTAGGTTAATATTACTCTGCTTTGGTCTAGAAACTAAATAACTTCCATAACAAAAATAACATCGCACATTAGGAAATTCTGACATGTCGGATGCGCTTGATTTTAGTCTTGATGGTGTTGAACAGCGCCCATTAAGACGCTTTACTGAAGAAGCCTACTTAAATTACTCCATGTACGTGATCATGGACAGAGCCTTGCCGCATATTGGCGATGGTTTAAAACCTGTTCAACGACGTATCGTTTATGCCATGTCTGAATTAGGTTTATCAGCCTTAGCAAAATACAAAAAATCAGCCCGTACCGTTGGTGACGTACTAGGTAAGTTTCATCCCCATGGTGACTCTGCCTGTTATGAAGCTATGGTATTAATGGCGCAACCTTTCTCATATCGCTACCCGTTAGTTGACGGTCAAGGTAACTGGGGGGCACCGGATGATCCTAAATCGTTTGCGGCGATGCGTTATACCGAAGCACGCTTGTCTAAATTTAGTGAAGTTTTATTATCAGAGTTAGGTCAAGGCACTGTTGATTGGGCGCCAAATTTTGATGGCACCATGAAAGAACCAAAAACTTTGCCTGCACGCTTACCGCATATACTACTCAATGGTATTACCGGTATTGCTGTAGGTATGGCTACCGATATTCCACCACACAATGTTCGTGAAGTGGCCAGTGCTTGTGTGCATTTAATTGAAAATCCAAAAGCAGAATTAACTGACTTATTAGAATATGTTAAAGGCCCTGATTACCCAACTGATGCTGAAGTAATTACGCCAAAAGCCGATATTGAAAAAATTTATCAAACTGGCCGCGGTAGCATAAAAATGCGTGCGGTTTACGACATTGAACATGGCGAAGTCGTGATCACTTCACTACCGCACCAAGCTTCAGGCGGTAAAATTCTTGAGCAAATCGCCAGCCAAATGCAGGCGAAAAAACTACCTATGGTGGTTGATTTACGTGACGAGTCTGATCACGAAAACCCGACCCGATTAGTTGTGGTTCCGCGTTCAAATCGCGTTGATATTGAACAGCTTATGCAGCATTTATTTGCGACTACTGATCTTGAAAAAAACTACCGTGTTAACTTAAACATGATCGGCTTAAACAATAAGCCAGAAGTTAAAGACTTACGCACTATACTTGCTGAGTGGCTAGAGTTTCGCCGTGAAACCGTACGCCGTCGTATACAGTATCGTTTAGACAAAGTATTGGCAAGGCTACATATTTTAGACGGTTTATTAATTGCCTATTTAAATATTGATGAAGTGATCGACATTATCCGCACCTTTGATGATCCGAAAACGGAATTAATGTCGCGTTTTGAACTTTCTAAAACTCAAGCAGAATCGATTTTAGAAATTAAATTACGCCAATTAGCCAAACTTGAAGAAATTAAAATTCGTGCTGAGCAAGACGAACTTGCCAAAGAGCGTGACCAATTAGAAAAAATATTAAATTCTAAAGCACGCATGAACACTTTGATGAAGAAAGAAATTTTAGAAGCAGCCCAATTATATGGCGATGAACGTCGTTCAGTATTGGTTGAGCGTATCGAAGCCAAAGCTCTTTCTGAAAAAGACTTAGTACCAAGTGAAGCGGTAACGGTAGTTATTTCTGAAAAAGGTTGGGCGCGCTGTGCCAAAGGGCATGACATTGACCCAGAAAGTTTAAGTTATAAATCAGGCGATGGTTATTTATGCTCTGCGAAAGGGCGCAGTAATGCACCTGTGGTGCTGATTGACAGCAGCGGACGAGCATATACCACCGACGCACACACACTACCAACAGCACGAAGTCAGGGAGAGCCTTTATCTGGGCGCTTTAATATTTCCACAGGCGATAGCTTTGAAAGAATATTAATGGCTGATGACGAGCAAAAATATCTACTTAGCTGTGATGCCGGTTATGGTTTTGTTGGCCAGTTTTCTGACATGGTTAGTCGTAATAAAAATGGTAAAGCACTATTAAGTTTACCAACGGCAGCAAAAGTCATCGCGCCACAAGCCATTAGAGAAATTGATAACGACCTAGTATTATCGGTGACCTCTGAAGGTCGCATGCTGGTATTTCCAGTAAAAGACTTGCCAGTATTAAGCAAGGGTAAAGGTAATAAGATCATCAACATTGCTTCTGCTCGTGCTAAAACCCGTGAAGAGTTTGTCACCTTATTACAACTGCTTTCACCGGGTGACTCAGTCACTTTACATGCAGGAAAACGTAAGCTTACTCTTAAGCCGTCTGATGTTGAGCATTATCGCGGTGAACGTGGCCGAAGAGGTAACAAGTTACCTCGAGGCTTACAACGGGTTGACCGAATTGAAATTGAAGTGTCGAAAAAAGCGAAAGAAAGTGACACTGAAGATAGCCCTGAATAGAAATAGAATAAAGCCAGAAAAATAACAATACTTAGGAAAATTACCTGAGTGATATAATTTCTAGCTTTAACCAATAGCCCGTTTATTACTTAATAAACGGGCTTTTTTAAACAATAATAATGGAAGAAAAACAGGCCTTAATTTAATGAAAATAATAAAAAAGCTAATCTTGCTACCTTTATGTAGCGTATTACTTATAAGTTGCACGGTAACGGTAGAAACACCACCGCCAGTGCATACGGTAACACCCGTTCAGCAAGACGGAAAATGGGCAAAAAAATGGTGGTTGCCTCGCCATAAGCAAAAACTGCAAGAAGCAAAAACTAAGCAAGTAGAACTCATTATGTTGGGTGACTCTATTACCCATGGTTGGGAAAATGTCGGCAATAAGGTATGGCAACAAAACTTTAACGATTCAAACACACTTAACTTAGGTTTTAGTGGTGACCGAACTGAGCATGTTTTATGGCGCTTGCAAAATGGCGCGGTAGATAACGTAAACCCTAAGCTAACCGTGTTGATGATTGGTACTAATAATACCGGCCAGAGAATGGACCCAGCCGCACATACCGCTCAAGGTATTAAAGCCATTGTTGACGAGTTACAAAAGCGATTACCCGAGAGTAAACTACTATTATTAGCGGTTTTTCCAAGACACTTATCGCCAAATAATGAAATGCGTAAACGTAATGATGAGATTAGCCTGTTAGCTGAAAAACTAGCAGACCAGCAAAATATTTTCTTTTTAAATGTGAATCAAGCGTTTTTAGACGAGCAAGGTAACTTATTACCCAAACTTATGCCTGACTTATTACACCCTAATGCAAAAGGCTATAAATTGTGGGCTGATGCGATGATGCCAACCATTGAAAGGTTAATGAAATAGCTTTTAACCTTTTAATTTATTTAATCAAAATCTAGGGTGTTGAGCTAATTTCACCGGAATAAAAACTTGTGGAATATGAAAATCAGGTGACGATATTTGTGGATCAACCCAACTTATCCATTGAATGTCGTCGCTAATAGTTTTTCCTTGCGCGCTTTTTTGGTGGTGATAGTCAGCTCTAAATAAGCCTAAATGAAAAGTATCTTCTGTAATTCCCATCGCAAGTAAACTTGCGATGGGAAATTTTCCTTCAATAATATAGCCTTGTGGTGTAATTTTGCTCGCCACTTCTAACCCGCTAAGTTGCCAGCTTGAATCAAACTGTCTATAACTTTTGGCAAGATAATCTAATACTCGGCCTTTTGCGTCCATTTCAATACAATAATATTGTGACAAATCAATGCTTTTCGAGATGAAAATTTCAACTCTGTCTTCATTGGCGACAGTATTTTCATCAATAAAGTCATTACTTAAAACAACATCGGTATCGTTAACAATAAAAGCAAAATATAAGTTGTTATCGTCTATAAAAGTAGAAAATTGAGTTTTTTGAGGTAAAAAGTCACGCCAAGGTAACGTAAAGCTTTTGGTGATTGAGGCTTGTTGCCATTGCGGCTCAGACAAATGACCATTAATTAATATGGTGCTAGGAGCAAGTTTTACTATGGCCAACTTAGCTGCTGGTGTTTGTTCATTTCTTTGGGCTTTTTTTGACTGCTCTTTTAGGTCGAGGGGCAACTCGTTGGCATTGGCCGCTATAAACAAACAAGCATAAATGACAGCTAGGCTTATTAAAGAGAGAATGTTTCGTTTCATATTATTGTTTTTATTTTTGTGTTTTTATTTTAGTGTGTTTTTTAAAGGTAAAAATCACACTTAAGTATAGTGCCAGCATAAAATATAAAACTAAATACTACAATAGAGCCTTTGTACTTTTATACAAATATAAATACCTTACCTTTTGCTGATAACACAGCATGTTATGCTATGAATTAATAAGCCCTGCGAATATTTCTATTAACTTAACTGCTTAATAAGTTGAACTAATTGCGTAATTTTAATATTTGATAACTGTCGATAATCAAAGTACGGACAGATAATTAGACGCTGTTTAGTATTTACGGCAAAGCTTTCATTTAACCAATGGCACTGCGTAGCAAGGTCAAGATTTTTGGCATAAGTTCGGCCGACAATAATATTAATAGCATGGTTATCAGTGCTAGTACTTGCCTGATAAGGAGAAAAATATAAACACTGCTTACTGTGTTGCTGCAGTAATTCATGCTCTCTAAGCGCTTGCCAAGTTGTATGCTGGTTAGGTGATAATTCAAAACATAACTTAGCAAATACATTAAATATTTTCCGCCAATGGTTACCAGTGAGTTGCGCTATTTGGGCAATTTCTCCGGGCATTATTGCTTGTAACTTATTAAGCTGATGGTATTGCTCCAACGGCGGAATGTTTTCGATATACACGTTAAGCGCGGCATTAGGGTTGCCTAAGCCTTTTGGAATAATGACTTTATTCATGGTTATTTCAATTTATTGTTTTGCTATTTTATATTTTTAAGGCAATAAAAAAACCCGGTATAAACCGGGCTTTTGTGTAGATTAACGACTAAAAATCCTCCAACATATATTCTAAAGAATCTTCGAACACTTTTAAGTCTTTTTCGAGTTGGAACTGGTCTTTCAGTTGTTCTATTTCACGCCACTTTCTTTTTTTATTGCTACCGCCGCTTTTTGCTTGCTTACTTGGCGGGGTCATAACATCTTGAAGTTTATCCATGGAATGCTCCTTTTATCTACAACTGCATTGTTTTAATAACACAATAGCTAACAAATGAGAACCATTTTTTACAAACTACCTGACTGTTTAAGCAACAAGATTTAGCGATTAATTAAGCATTTTCCTAACAGAAAATAGCTAATGTTAAAGCATTTCAGTTAGTTGCTTTTCTAAAATATCTTGGTCAATGGCAAAGTTTCGAATGCCTTCAGCTAGCTTTTCAGTCGCCATAGGATCTTCATTCATGCCCCAGCGAAATGCTGACTCTGTTAACTTAGCTTCTGCGGCAAGTGGTGCTTGCTCAGCAAATAATTTTTGTTCAACTGGCGCTTCAGTATTTGCTAACTCATCTAATAAGTTCGGGCTAATAGTCAAGCGGTCACAACCAGCTAAGGCTAAAATTTCACCGGTATTTCTAAAACTCGCGCCCATAACAACTGTGTTATAGCCTTTAGCTTTGTAGTAGTTGTAAATAGCGGTAACTGAAACTACGCCTGGGTCTTCATCTGGTGCATATTCAGTTTTGCCAGTATCTTTTTTGTACCAGTCTAAAATACGGCCAACAAATGGAGAAATAAGATAAACACCCGCTTCAGCACACGCTTGTGCTTGAGCAAAGCTAAATAAAAGTGTGAGGTTACAGTTAATGCCTTCTTGCTCTAATTGCTCAGCAGCTTTAATGCCTTCCCACGTTGAAGCCAATTTAATTAAAATGCGATCGTTGCTAATACCCGCTTCGTTATACATACCGATAAGCTTGTGCGCTTTAGCAATAGAAGCCTGAGTATCGAAAGATAAACGCGCGTCAACTTCTGTTGAAATACGGCCAGGAACGGTTTTTAAAATTTCTAAACCAATTAATACTGATAATTTATCGGCAGCATCAATTACTTGTTGCGTGGCGTCAGTTGATTGTGCTTTTCCCCAAGTAACGGCGTCAGCCACTAAATTTTGATAATTTGGTAAAGAAGCAGCTTTTAATAAAAGCGATGGATTCGTTGTTGCATCTTCTGGGTGAAATTTTGCAATTGCTTCAATGTCGCCAGTATCGGCAACCACTGTGGTCATTTGTTTAAGTTGTGCAAGCTGGTTAGCCATAACAGATCCTATAAAGTTTACTTTCCCTAAGTAGAAAGTGGTTTGATAATAGTTATTTTCTTAACAAACTCGTTAAATTAGCTTGGTAATTTTTAAATTTTTTTGGTTAAGAAAATAACTATTTATGGTAAAAATACGACAAAAATACATTTAAACATATTAAAAGGCGTAATTTACACGAGTTTGATGAAATTAAGTCTCTATTTGAAACAAATTTTCGTTATTTAGCAAGCTTGTTTTTACGATGTTTTATGCGACTTGCTTTGTTCTTATATCATTTACTTTTCAATTGTTAATTCTATGGGATAGAATCAGCTATTACTTACGATTAATTGAATAGAAAACTATTATGTTACTTGTTGTTTCTCCTGCTAAAAATTTAGATTACGACTCACCACTTGCCACTGAAAAATATACTCAGCCAACGTTGTTAAGCCACAGCCAAGAATTAATTACTGAGTGTGTCAAACTTTCACCAGCAGAAATATCGAGTTTAATGAGTATTAGTGACAAGTTAGCGGGCTTAAATGCTGCGCGTTTTGGCCAATGGCAACAACCTTTCACCACTGAAAATGCGCGCCAAGCAGTGCTAGCTTTTAACGGTGACGTTTATACCGGCCTTGACGCGGCGTCGTTCAGTGAACAAGACTTTGACTATGCGCAAAAGCATATGCGTATTTTATCTGGCTTATACGGTTTATTAAAACCGCTTGATTTAATGCAAGCTTACCGTTTAGAAATGGGCAGCAGGCTCGCCAATGAGCGTGGCACCAATTTGTATCAGTTTTGGGGCGATGTTATTACCAACGAACTCAATGCCGCGATTGCTGCGCAGGGGGATAAGGTATTAATTAATTTAGCGTCGAATGAATACTTTAAATCAGTGAAGAAAAAACAACTGCACGCCGACATTATTACGCCAGCGTTTAAAGATTGGAAAAATGGTCAATATAAAATGATCAGCTTCTTTGCTAAAAAAGCGCGTGGTTTAATGGCACGTTATATTATTCAAAACCAAATTAGTAATTTAGAAGGCTTAAAAGCCTTTGATTTAGGCGGTTATCAATACAGTGAAGATTTAAGTCAAGGTAATGACTGGGTATTTACCAGAAAAGAATCATAATTAGAATAACCATCATTGAATTTGCTGACACTGGCTATTTTTATAACAGGGAGAAAAAATGTTGACCTTATTAGCTAAACTATTTCATGCGCTCAACTCGGAAAGCTCAACACGACAAATTGCTTTAGCGATAACCTTAGGTTTTATTGTTGGTTTAGCGCCTCTATTTGCTTTACAAAATATTATTATTTTATTCTTAGTGCTGTTTATTCGTGTGCACTTAGGCGCTTTTATTTTAGCGGTTGGCGTATTCTCGGGTATTAGCTATTTGTTGTCGGGTATTATTGTTCAGGTAGGTGAGTCGTTACTTACTTCACCAGGTTTGAATGCGCTATTTACCAGCTTATATCAACTGTCATTATTTAAACTTGGTCATTGGCATCATACCTATACCTTAGGTGCTTTTGTTGTTGGTATTGTTTTAGCTGTACCTATTTACTTTATTTTTAAAGCCTTAATTGTTAAGTACCGCGTGCATGTAAAAGCAACGTTTGAGAAATTTAGAATTGTTAAAGCGTTAAAAGGTTCTAGCTTCTATCGCCTTTACTTAAATATTTCAGGACAGGGAGTTTAATATGAACCGATATTTACGTTGGCAGGGCTTAGCAAGCTTTGCAGTTATTATTTTGCTTATTGTTGCTTTTATCTATTTTTTTATTGAAAGCATTGTTAAAAATGGCATTGAGTACGGTGGCAGTTATTATTTAGGCGCTGAAGTAAATGTTGAAGCGGTGGAAATAAATTACAACCCGTTTGAATTAAATATTCACGGTTTGCAAGCAACCGACCCTGAAAAGCCAAGTGTTAATTTGGTGAGCTTTTCACAAGCTACGGCAAGCATTGACGTATGGCAATATTTATTTGGCAAGGTGATTATTGACCAAGTAGTGGTTGACGCCTTAGCGTTTTCATCGCCGCGTGCCTATCCGGGCAAAGTGACAAAAGATATAACGGATGAAAATGGCGAACAGGAAGAAAGCGAGTTATTTTCAACCCCAGATATTAGCTTACCTGATGTAAACACCTTGCTTGATAACGCTGATTTGCAAACCGTTAAACAAAGCAAGTTGCTTGAACAAACTTACCAACAAGAAAAGGCTAAACTTAAAGGCCTTAAAGATAATTTACCCAGTAAAGAAAAGTTAGCCGACTATAAAACTCAACTTACTGCACTATCAAAAGTGAAAGTAAAAACCTTAGCTGATGTTGAAAAAATAAAAGCTGATTTTGATAAAATCAAAAAACAATTTAAAGCTGACCAAGCCATTGTTAAACAGGCTAAAGAACAGCTTCAGCAAAGTAAAGACTTGCTAGTTGAACATACTGCTGCGTTAAAAAATGCGCCAGAACAAGACTGGCAAGCGATTGAAAGTAAATATCAATTAGACAAGGTAGACGGCGCAGATTTTGCTCATATATTATTTGGTGAACAAGCTCGAGATTACTATGAATACGGACAAGTATTTTTAGAAAAAGTTAAACCGTTAGTTTCTGGAAATAATGACAAGCCTGAAGAGATAAATATGGGGGCAAAAGGGCGCTTTGTTCACTTTAGTGAAGCCGAGCCGTTACCTGATTTTCTGATCAAAAAAGCCAATATATCTATTGTTTCGCCTCAAGGTGATTTTAGCGCAGTAATTGAAGAGCTTAATTATCAACACTGGCTGCGAAACCTGCCAACCACTTATCAAGTTGTATCAACTAATGTTATGGGCGGCGGCGATGCTAAGCTTGATGGTGAATTTTCATTAAGCCAAGATAACGACGTTAATGGCTTAGGTAACTGGGCTTTTAATCAAGTGAAATTAACAGAAGTAGCCTTGCAAGAAAGCAGTAAATTCACACTGGCTATTGAACAAGCCAACTTAGCGGGTAAAGGTGAATTTTCTTTAGCCAGTGGCAATATTACTAGCAGTAATAGCATTAATCTTTCACAGGCGGTATTTAACGGCAGCGGCGAAAGTAAAGTGACTAATATGGTTATTGATACTTTTAAAGGCATGGACAAGCTTGCTTTAGGTATTAATGCATCGGGTCCAATGTTATCGCCACAGTGGCAAATATCGTCACCTTTAAACGATATTTTAAAAGGTGCGGTTCAGCAGCAACTACAGCAAAAACTAGCAGGGTTTAAGTCAAAAGTGCAATCGGGCTTAAGTGATAAGTTAGCGAGTGCTTTAGAAATAAACTCATCAGCTGACGGTGAAATTGTCGAGTTAGATAAATTACTAACCGATACTGACGGCGCTTTGGATGATTTGAAAAATTCAGATGTTATTAAACAAAAACAAGATGAATTAAAGAACAAAGCTACCGATAAGGTTAAAGATAAGTTAAAAGGTAAACTTGGCGACTTATTTGGTTAATAGCCTTGGCTGCTATAGCTGACTAACAGATAAAGCTGTTTTTAAAAATAAATTAAATATCATATAAAAAAGGTAAGCCACGGCTTACCTTTTTCTTTAGCGACTAAATATAAGTTAGTTACTTATTTGCTTTAAGTTTACGCTGCGCCACTTCCATAATTATCAGTACTTGGCAGGGGGAAAACTGTTCTAACAAAGAAGAACTTCTAAAACTGGTCCATTCGGCAATCGCATCAAACTCATGTTTTTTCTTGTAATTTAATTCTTTAAGTCCTACAAGGCATTCGCCCTGCATTTTCGCCGTAGATACTTGCTGCTGAGTTAACGCCACTTTTGCATTACGTTCAGCGATATTCTCATAACTATTGTCATTGGCAATTACTGCGGTTGAAAACAGCAAAGGTAAAATCGAAAAATAATTTCTCATAGCCAATTCCTCCTTGAAAAGTTTTATTAAAACAGCCAAGCGGCGGTAAGGGAAATATCATTAATGTGGTGTGTTCCTTTTACATAGCCCAACTCATGCTCGACCATTTTTTGAGTTATGGTTAATAAGGAATACTCCAAACCGATTATCATATTCTTAGAGAGCTTATATTGAGCACCTAATGAATAATATGGATCATTACTACTTTTTTCTTCGAGGTGTCGGCCAATGCCATTAACAAGCTCTATCGGCTTGTATCGATTATATTGCCAGTGAGCAATACCAATACCTGCGGTAAGAAATAAGTTTTGGTAGACTTCGGTATTTACTTTAACCCCTAGCCTAATAGATTCTGTATCTATAGGAGTTCTAGTCTGAAAAGTGTAATCACCTTCAGGTGGTAAACACACCTCTCTTCCAGGGCCACCACCACCAGGTACACATCTAGGATAGCTAACCATGTGTTTATCCGTTATTTCACCGTGAAAATGTTTAGCTAGTTCAACAGTAAAGTTATCTGAAAACTTAATGCCTAAACGTAAGCCATAAGAGTTAGCATTTAGTTTGTTTTTATAGATCTTTATTGTTTGGCCGTAACTTGATGTGGATCTGATTAAGTTAATTGATTGACCAGCTAATAACTCTGGAATGAATTGAACTTCAGCCTGCGTAACTGAAGCAAAGGCTAAAAAGGCTAAGCCGGTGATAAACTTTCTCATGTTTTTCCTTGTTGGATATAGCTAGAGGTACTTCTAGCTATATAACTATTTTTTAAATGCTTTAAAGCTAAAGAGTACCGCGATAAATAAAACCACAAGTTTTTAACATATTATCTAGGAAGATTCTAAGACGATTGTTAATTTATTTATTCACTTTATAAGTACGATTAATACTTGGGCCAACATAAACTACGACTAAGTTCGCGATATAAATACCTTGAATATTAATGCCGCCGATAGGGCCGTATTCTTTCATTTTGGTGGTTAGGTGATGTTTAACCATTTCAACGGAGCCACTTAGCGACAGCTCACTGACACTTATACTATTAAGACCAATGAGTATCGCCTCTCTGGCGGCAAGCTTATCTTCTAAATAAGTAAATGGCGTATCAGTGACCAAGTGAATGGAAGCGACTATTTTTGCTGAGGTTGAACCGCGTGGAATAACTTCAATATTAGGGGCTGTTGACCTTTCGAGATTACTTTTACAGCAACATGTTTGATATTTAGACAAGGCAGGGCATGTGAAGTGTAGCTGGCTACATAAACATGCTATAACGCTGTATAAATTTTAAATAAGTGCTGCCCTTTGGGTTCATTTAAAACGAATTTACTCTTTGTTGCTCACTTTTTTAATAGAATAACTATGATACAAAGCTCGCGCCGCGATTAAATCCGTTTTAAATTGAATAAATTTTAATTCTGAAAGATCAACAACCCCTAGTAAAGCTTTCTACTGAATTGGCAAAAGACGGCCATGAACAAGTAAATAACAAACAAAGCAAGATGAAGTTTTTCATTTAAATCCTTTTAAATTATTAAAGTTATGCAATAACGGCTGAAAATTACTCTAGCTTATCATCTATATATATAAAATTCAGGCAAAATAAGCACACTCAAAAATTAGCTTTAAAGACGTTTTTGTGGCTATTAAGTGATTATTTTTTAAGCTTTGTGATCAATCTGGCGTTTTAAGTTAATCAGCTGTTCGGTTGCTTGTTACTTTGTCACTAACTAAAACTATGTTTATTAAATATTGAGCATATTTGCTAAAATTTCCGTCGTTTACTTTGTTGTATTAACTACCCTAATTAAGATGTTATTTTATTATGCCTGCTAGCCTGTGTTTATTATTAGCCACCTTTTTATGGGGCAGCTCTTTTATTGCGTTAAAGTTTGCGATTGATCTTTACCACCCTGCCGTAGTGATATTTTTACGCATGCTAACCACGCTCGCGATGAGCCTAGTATTTTGGCGCTATGTTAAACGCTTTAGTTATCAAGCGGGTGATTGGAAGTACCTTGTTGGTATGTCGTTAGCAGAGCCGTGTTTGTACTTTTTATTTGAAGGTTATGCTTTAGAAAATACTTCGGCGGGACAAGCGGGGGTTATCGTTAGTTGTTTACCGCTATTGGTTGCCGTAATTGCTTATTTTCTGTTGAAAGAGCGTTTGTCTAAGGTGATAGTTATCGGATTCACTTTATGCATTGGCGGTAGTGTAATACTTACTATGGTATCGCCAGACACCAGCTCTGCCCCTAATCCGCTATTGGGCAATAGCTTAGAATTTATTGCCATGATTTGCGCCGCGTTTTATACCGTGTGTGTAAAGCACTTGTCAGCACGTTATTCTCCAATGAGCTTAATTGCCCTGCAAGGCATCAGTGGTTCGGTATTTTTTGCGCCGTTTTTGTTTTTCATTCCTCTACCTGAGCAAATGTCATTACCCGGTATTGGCAGCATTTTATATTTAGGCATTTTTGTAACTTTAGGCGGTTATGGTTTATATAACTACGCTATTTCAAAAGTGTCGGTATTAACAGCAGCGGCTTATTCAAACCTTATTCCAGTGTTTACTTTATTTTTGGCAGCGGTATTACTAAATGAGTCGTTAACCTTGTGGCAATGGCTCGCAATAGCTGTAGTATTTGCTGGCGTAATGGTAAGTCAAAAGCACAAGGCAACGCCTGAATTAGCGTGCGAATTAGAACAGGAAACGGAATTAAATTTAGAACAAAACCAAGCACAAGATATAGAACAAAACATAGCACAAGACATAGACCTTGCTCAGTCTGAAATAAAGCTAGCGGCAAGTTAACTCTAGGTTGTTAATAGTGAGTTGCTGGTAGTTGAACTGTTCTGAAATAGATTTTTGTTTTAATAAAAAAGGGCTGAAATATCAGCCCTTGTTATTGTGTTTCGTATAGCAGTTTACTTCTTTTTACCTTTTTTCGACTGCTTTTTCGCTTTGGCTTTTTTCTGCGCGGCGCTGCGTTTCACTTTGGCTTTCTTTTGTGGAACACGAGCTTCTTTATTTTTCGGGCGAAGTTCTTCAATAACACGACGTTGCAGGCGCTCATCAACAAAACGTTCAATTTTGCTAATAACGCCCATGTCGTGTGCTTCAACTAAAGAAATAGCCGTACCTTTATTACCCGCGCGGCCTGTACGACCAATACGGTGTAAATAAATATCTGCTTTGCGCGGCATGTCGAAGTTAATAACATGAGTAATATCGTCAATGTCTAAACCACGTGCAGCAACGTCGGTAGCAACTAATACATTTACCGCTGAATTTCTTAATCGTTCAACGGCACTAGTGCGTTTATCTTGTGGCATTTTGCCTTCAAGCCATGCACAAGGTACTTCTTCAGCATAAAGCTTGCCGGAAAGGTATTGCACTGTTTCACGTTTATTAGCAAAAACTACAGTACGCTTTACATCTTCTTGTTTAAGAATATTAAGCAGTAATGCAACTTTATGATCGCGGCTATCCGCTAAGTGAATCCATTGATGGGTTTTCGCTTTTTCTTTTCGTGAAGGGTTAGCTTCTAAAAATACCGGCTCATTTAATAATTCTTTTGAAAACTTAATTACGCCAGAGCCTGCTAAAGTTGCAGAAAATAGCATAGTTTGTTTGCGCCAGCGAGCTTCGCCAACAATGCGATTAATGGTTTCAGAAAAACCTAAATCAAGCATGCGATCGGCTTCATCAATAATTAAAATTTCAATGTCACGCACATCAAATTGCTCACTCTCAATATATTCAAGTAAACGACCTGGTGTTGCGACTAAAATATCGGTAGTGGTGGTGAGAATGTCTTTATGGCTGCCATAATTTACCCCGCCAGTCATAACCGCGCTTTTAATTTTGGTTAATGCGGTAAGCTTTTCACTTTGCTCATGAATTTGAATGGCTAATTCACGAGTTGGTGTAAGTATTAATACCCGAGGAAACCCCGGCTTAGTACGCGGATAATCCAATAAGTGCTGGGCGGCCGGCAATATAAAGGCTGCTGTTTTACCTGTACCAGTAGGAGCAGAAGCTAATACATCTTTGCCTGCCATGGCTGCTGGCAAAGCAAGTTCTTGGATAGATGTTGGCTTTTTATAGCCGATATTATTGATAGCACCTAATAATGCTTGGTCTAAATCAAACTGCTCAAACATGTGTAAATTTTTCGTTGGTCGTAAAGTTGTGCAGATTATAGTGGAAAGGGCATGTTATACCAATTGAATTAAGTAATTAATCGTTCGCTCGGTAATCATTTTGTTAGAAATAAGCCGTAAACTTATATGAACGACTTATTTAATTGATAAGGAAGTTGCGGTGAAAGTTGAATTTATACTTAGCTTAAACCTTGGCGAGTGTGTTTTTAAGCGGCTTATTCAGCGTTTAGTACTTCATCAATTTCTTTTTTGATTTGCTGACACCATGTTTTGATGCGTTCATCTGATAATTGATATTGGTTGTCTTCATCAAGCGCTAAGCCAACAAAGTTTTTTTGATCGTCTGTCAGGGCTTTTGAAGCGGCAAACTCATAACCGATATTTGGCCAGTAACCAAATACATAGGCGCCTTGTGCTATTACCACATCATGCAATAAACCAAGTGCGTCTTGAAACCAGTCGCTATAACCTATTTGGTCGCCCATGCCATATAGCGCCACCATTTTATCGCTTAGGTTTAAGTCGCTAACATCTTGCCAATGTGCTTCCCAGTCTTCTTGTATTTCACCATAATCCCAGGTGGAAATACCAAAAATGATAATGTCGTATTGGTAACATTGTGTCAGCGGAACGTCTTTAATATTGAATATATCAATATACTGCTCACCTATTTCTGCTTGTATTTTCTCTGCCGCCATTTCGGTATAGCAAGTGGTAGAGCCATAAAATAGGCCTATTTTCATTTGAGCGCTTCTTTAAAATGAACTTATGGGCGCGCATTTTATCAGACTATTCTAAGCCAAAGCTAGGGGCGGGAGGTGGTTTCTTCTTCAGCTAACCTTATGGTAGAATGGTGTATTGTTTTTTGTAATTTTAGCGCAAGTTATCCGGTCTCTTTTTAGTGTCGGTTTTATTAGGAAAGTATTTACATGTTAAAAAAATCCCTTATTGTTTTATTCGCATTACTGGCGACTTGTTCGGCGATAGTTTTTGCGCTGGATGAATCTACGGGTTCACCGAGTGAAAAAAATGCAACGGCTCAGTCTTCATCAAATAAGTCAGTTTTAGATAAAGAAGCGTTACGAGCGATCTTAAAGAAAAACCTAGGTATTGGCATTAATCAAATTGATGAAACACCTATGGAAGGCGTTGTGCTAGTGATGACCGATGAAGGGTCGTTTTATGCAAGTAATGACGGCCAATTTTTCATTCAAGGAAAAATTTACGACTTAAGCGGTAAAAGAGCGGTTGACTTAGCTGATGCCAGTTTAGCGAAATTACGTTTAGAAGGTATGGAACGTTTCGCTAACGACATGATTGTTTACCCTGCTAAAAACGAGAAACATGTGGTTACTGTTTTCACCGACATTACCTGTGGCTATTGTCGTCAAATGCATAAGCAAATGGACAATTATAACGACTTAGGCATTACCGTGCGTTATTTACCTTATCCGCGTTCGGGTATTAAAGATCAAACGGGTGGTTACTCTAAAGGTTTTAAAGATTTACGCTCTATTTGGTGTCATGAAAACCCTGAAGAAGCATTAACTAAAGCAAAAGGTGGCTCTAATGTTGCGCAACGCATTTGTGACAAACCAATAGAAGCTGAGTTTAATTTTGGCCGTCAAGTTGGCGTAAATGGTACTCCTGCTATTATTATGGCCGACGGTGATATGATCCCTGGTTATCAACCACCTGATAAATTAATTCAAATTTTAGAAAACATGTAATTATTAATTTTAATTAACTGCTTCAGTAAAATAATAAAAATGGTAAGTTAACGACTTACCATTTTTTTTCGCCTTATTTTTGCCAACAACTACCCAAATAAACGGATCGTTAATGAAAAAACAAGTGTTACGCCGCCAGCAAGTTGCTGATGATTTCTTACCTGAATTTCTTCATCCGATTGTTAAACAAATTTATGCCGCCCGAGGCATAGCTTCAGCTAGCGAGCTTGATTTAAATGTTAAACAAATGGTCGCAGTTGACAGCTTAAAAGGTTTACCTGAGGCTTGTCAGTTATTACATGATGCCTTGAAAAATCAACAACGCATTATTGTTATTGGTGACTTTGATGCCGATGGCGCTACCTCTACGGCATTAATGATGGATGCGCTTAGCCAGCTTGGCAGTAATAATCATGACTTTTTAGTGCCTAACCGCTTTGAATATGGCTACGGCCTTACTCCTGAAATTGTTGAAATAGCCGCAAGCCGTGGGGCACAACTATTAGTGACCGTCGATAATGGCATTAGTTGTATTGCTGGCGTTAATAAAGCCAAAGAACTTGGTTTAAAAGTGCTGATTACCGACCATCATTTGCCCGGTAAAAGCTTGCCTGATGCTGACGCCATCGTAAATCCTAATCAAAACGACTGTACTTTTGCTAGTAAGTCGTTGGCCGGTGTTGGCGTGGCTTTTTATTTAATGTTGGCATTTCGTAAGCATTTACGTGAACTCAATTGGTTTACTGAACAACAAATTACCGAACCAAACTTAGCTAATTTATTAGATTTAGTTGCACTTGGCACCGTGGCTGATGTGGTATCGCTTGATAACAATAATCGTATTTTGGTTGAACAAGGTTTGAAACGCATTCGTGCTGGCGTAACTCGACCGGGGATTCAAGCGCTTATTGAAATAGCAGGGAAAAATCAGCAACAGTTAATCGCCAGTGACTTTGGTTTTGCCCTAGGTCCGCGTATTAATGCTGCCGGTCGGCTTGACGATATGGCTTATGGCATTAATTGTTTATTATCAAAAGATTTAATGTCGGCACGCGTTATGGCAGCAGAGCTTGACGATTTAAATAAAGCTCGCCGTGAAATAGAACAAGGTATGCAAAGTGAAGCAGAAAACGTATTAAAGCAGCTGAAATTTACCGAAGATAACCTGCCATTTGCAATTGCGCTTTATCAACCAGACTGGCATCAAGGTGTAATAGGAATAGTTGCAGGGCGTTTAAAAGAAAAATTCCACCGTCCGGCAATTGTCTTTGCCAATGGCTCAGACCAACAAGAGCATTCAGAAAATGCTTTAGCAGGTGATGCTGAAATTAAAGGTTCGGCACGCTCAATTCCGGGGTTGCATATTCGTGATTTGCTCGAACATATTAGTGGTCAGCATCCTGATTTGATCATTAAGTTTGGTGGGCATGCTATGGCAGCAGGCTTATCAATCAAAGCCAAAGATTTTGCCAAGTTTCAAAACATTTTTGCCCAAACAGCGCAAACGTGGTTAAAAGCTGAAGACTTACAAGGGGTGATATTATCTGACGGCGCACTAGCACCATCAGAAATGACTTTAGCCTTTGCCCAGCATTTACGCGAA
Source organism: uncultured Alteromonadaceae bacterium (assembly GCA_947501935.1). Lineage (GTDB taxonomy): Bacteria > Pseudomonadota > Gammaproteobacteria > Enterobacterales > Alteromonadaceae > CANMXU01. Next base: position 40,601 of record CANMXU010000005.1, on the reverse strand, counting down.
GCAGGGCCGTGGGGGCAAAATTTCCCTGAGCCGATTTTTGATGATCAATTTATTATTGTTCAACAGCGCATAGTAGGTGAAAAACACTTAAAACTTGTGGTCGAAAAAGATAATCAAATTTTTGATGCTATCGCTTTTAATGTTGACATAAAAGCATGGCCAAATAGTAAAGCAGAACAAGTACACTTAGCTTTTAAACTCGATATTAATGAATTTCGCGGTAAGAAAAGTGTGCAATTAATGGTTGATAATATTCAAGCGATTTAGCATGTAAATTATCTATATTAATATTTGCGTTATCCTTTTATTTACCCTCAAATAGATAGCCCCAATGGCTATCTATTTTTTACCTCCAAAGCTTACTGATAACCTCTTTGGCGATAATACTGTAAGCAATCTTCAAACTTGATGCGCTTGTCGTTTATTTACCCGTTATTATGCGCTACAATGCGCGACTATTTTATTTCTTCTAAATCTTGCTAAGTAGCCATTAAAAACAATGTTTGAAGTTAATCCGGTATTAAATAAATTAAAAGAAGTTCGTGAGCGCACCCAGATGCTTAGGGGGTACCTTTGACTACGATCTCAAAGCAGAACGTTTAGTTGAAGTTACACGCGAATTAGAAGCACCTGAAATCTGGAATGAACCGGAGCGTGCGCAAGCGTTAGGACGTGAACGTGCCTCGTTAGAAGAAGTTGTTAAAACCATTGATACCCTTGAATCAGGTTGTGATGACGTTGAAGGGTTAGTAGAGCTTGCTGTTGAAGAAGGCGATGAAGAAACCTTTCTAGATGCCCAAACTGAAGCTGACTCGTTAGATGAAAGTCTGCAAAAACTTGAATTTCGCCGGATGTTTTCTGGCGAGCAAGACGCCAATAGCTGCTATTTAGATATTCAATCAGGCTCAGGCGGCACTGAAGCTCAAGACTGGGCCGAAATGTTAATGCGCATGTATTTACGTTGGGGCGAAGCACACGGTTATAAAACTGAAGCGATTGAAGTGACCGACGGTGATGTTGCCGGCATTAAAGGCTGTACCATTAAATATACCGGTGAATACGCTTATGGTTGGTTGCGCACTGAAACAGGCGTGCATCGCTTAGTACGTAAATCACCGTTTGATTCTAGTGGTCGTCGTCATACCTCATTTGCTTCTGCGTTTATTTACCCTGAAATTGACGACAATATTGAAATTGATATTAACCCTGCTGATTTACGTATTGATACCTTCCGTGCGTCTGGCGCGGGTGGTCAGCATGTTAACAAAACTGACTCGGCTATTCGTATTACTCACGAACCAACGGGCGCAGTAGTGGCATGCCAAGCTGACCGGTCACAGCATAAAAACCGCGCGACAGCGATGAAGCTGTTAAAAGCTAAATTGTACGAAATGGAAATGCAAAAGCAAAACCAAGACAAGCAAGTTTTGGAAGATGGTAAATCAGACATCGGCTGGGGCAGCCAAATTCGCTCTTACGTATTAGATGATAGCCGCATAAAAGATTTAAGAACCGGCGTTGAAAACCGCAATACTCAAGCAGTTTTAGACGGTGATTTAGACAAATTTATAGAAGCATCTTTGAAATCAGGTTTATAAATTTTTAACGCGTTGTTATTAAACATAACTTCTGCGTCGAATATGCTCACATAAAAATTTATGCTGCGCGTATTCTCCTTGAATTAATGTTAATAACTTAGCGTTAATTCAATTTATGAAATATTTATTTTAATTTACATCCCAGTGAAAACTGGGGTAAATAAACAGCTAAAATTGAGAAATTAAAAATGACAGACCAAGCAAAAGTAGCGCAAGAAGAGAATAAACTCATTGCCGAGCGTCGTAGCAAACTTGAAAAAATTCGTGAGAATTGTCCAGCCAACGGTCATCCAAATGACTTTGACCGCGAACATTACGCCGCTGATATTCAAGCTGAACATGGCGAAAAAACCAAAGAAGAGCTTGAGGAGCTTCAAGTAACTTATGCTGTTGCTGGTCGTGTTATGGCAAAACGTGGTCCGTTTTTGGTACTACAAGATATGTCTGGCCGTATTCAGTCATATGCTGAAAAAACCGTACAAAAAGATATTAAAGCCCGTTGGGGAACCTTAGACATTGGCGATATCGTGGGCGTTAAAGGTGTTTTACATAAATCAGGTAAAGGCGATCTTTACGTGAACATGGAAGAATACAGCTTATTAACTAAGTCGCTTCGTCCGTTACCAGAAAAATTCCACGGCTTATCTGACGTTGAAACTAAGTATCGTCAGCGTTATGTTGATTTGATCATCAATGAAGATACCCGTAATACCTTTAAAATTCGTTCAAAAATTGTAGACGGCATTCGCAAGTTCTTAACCGACCGTGATTTTATGGAAGTTGAAACGCCAATGCTACAAACCATTCCAGGTGGCGCAACGGCTAAACCGTTTGAAACTTTCCACAATGCCCTAGACATTCAAATGTTTATGCGTATTGCGCCAGAGCTTTACCTTAAGCGTTTAGTGGTTGGTGGTTTCGAAAAAGTATTTGAGATCAACCGTAACTTCCGTAACGAAGGTTTATCTACGCGTCATAACCCAGAATTCACCATGATCGAATTCTACCAAGCGTACGCTGATTACAACGACCTAATGAACCTAACCGAAGACATGTTACGTACGTTAGCCCAAGACGTAATGGGCACAAGCGTTATTCGTAACACCGTGAAAAATGCTGACGGCGAAGTGGTTGAAGAAAAGTTCTATGACTTTGGTCAACCGTTTGCACGCTTATCTATGGTTGACGCGATTTTAAAATACGGCAAGCCTGTTCATGGTGAAGTAATAGACGAAAATGTATTGCGTAACCCAGAAGAAAACTTCGACGCATTAAAAGCGATGGCAAAAGCCGTTGGCGTTAAAGAAACCGATGCATCGAAAGTATGGGGCCCGGGTAAATACATTTGTGAAATCTTCGAAGAAGTGGCTGAGCATTTATTAGATCAACCAACGTTTATCACTGAATACCCGTGGGAAGTTTCACCACTGGCACGTCGTAACGATGAAAACCCATTTATTACTGACCGTTTTGAATTTTTTGTTGGTGGTCGTGAATTAGCGAACGGTTTCTCTGAGCTAAATGATGCAGAAGACCAAGCCGCACGTTTCCAAAACCAAGTTGAAGGTAAAGATGCCGGTGATGATGAAGCCATGCACTTTGACGCTGACTACATTCAAGCACTTGAATACGGCTTACCACCAACAGCGGGTGAAGGTATCGGTATCGACCGTTTAGTGATGTTATTTACTGACTCACCAACCATTAAAGACGTGATCTTATTCCCACACATGCGTCCTTTAGCAGAATAATCATAGCTGCAAGTTGGAAGCTATAAGCAATAAGCTGTAAGCTGTAAGCTGAAAGTAAAAAGCTAAAAGTAAAAAGTACACATTAAAAAAGCGCTCAATTGAGCGCTTTTTTTGTGGCTAGGTAAATCTGGTCGATTCAGTTTGTTCTCGTTTGTGACTAATAGCGCGAAGTAGGGAGCACATGTGGGTTATTAATACATAGATTTAGTTTGCAAAACCGTTATAGTGATAGAGAGTGCTATTTAATCAGTTTGTAAATGAGAATAAATGTATTGTTACAGGTTCTTTTATGGTGATTTTAATGAGTAGAGTGCTAACAAGCTTTTATTTAGGCTTACTATTATTTACTTTAAGTTATAGTGGCTTCATGTATGCCGCTATGCTGGTACCGGTCGCCGTGGGAGAAGGTCTGGAACAAAGGTATCAACGCTTTCTCTTAGCTAAAAACAAACCGGCTGAAGATATTACCACCCTGATTGCTAAAGACATGACTCAGGGGGTTGCTAACCTTATTATTATTAAACAAGCATTACATGCTGCCGGTTTACCTATAGAGTATAAGTTTATTAACAGCCCTAATGCAGAACGTGGTTTTTGGTTAGTAAAAGAAGGTAATGCGGTAATTTCTAGTCTAACAGCATATCCAGAGACCTTTAATGATGATGCTTATATGAGCTCAGTTATCATAGCACCACGAGAAATAATCAAAGGGATTTATGGCTTACCATCAAATTATGAACTGATGAACGTTACTTCGCTTGAGCAATTACAACAATTTTCGGCCGTTATTCATATGGCTTGGTCTCAAGATATAATTACATTGCAGAAACTCCAATTAAATACCTTAGTATTAGCGCATGATTACGACTCCATATTCAAACAAATAAAGTTTCGGCATATTGATTTTACCTTATTGGATATACCTAAAAGAGAAAATAAAAATCGTTTTCTTAACGGAATAGAGCTAAAGCTCGTCCCTAACGTTGCGTTAGAATTAGCTGGCGCACGGCATTTTATTGTTTCTAAAAAACATGCTAATGGTACAATTGTCTTTAACGCCTTAGAAGAAGGGCTGAAGATCTTACGCGCGAAAGGTCTGATCAATAAGTATTATCAAGAGATTAACCTCTTACAAAAAAAACCTCAAAGTTGGAAAATCCTCAATGCAATGTAGCATTAAGGAAAACAGGGTAACAAAAAAGCGCTCAATTGAGCGCTTTTTTTGTGACTATTTTTATGAAGCAGAACGCTTAGTGGTTATGACCACAGCCGCCTTCACCATGTACATGGCCGTGGGCAAGCTCGTCTTCAGTTGCATCACGAATTTCTAAAATTTCAACATCAAATTTTAAGTCAATACCAGCAAGAGGGTGGTTACCATCAACGGTTATTTCATCGTCAGTTACATCAATCACTATTACTGTTTGCTCACCTTCGTCGGTAGTTGCACGAAGTTGGCTGCCTACGGCGAGGTCTTCAATTTCAGCGAACATTTCTTTAGCAATAGTTTGGACAAAGCCATCATGACGTTCGCCGTAAGCTTTATCTGATGGAACTTCTACTTCAAATTTATCACCTACTACGTGGTCAATAAGTGCGTCTTCAAGACCCGGGATAAGATACCCTGTGCCATGAATAATCGCTAAAGGAGAATGATCGTATGAGCTGTCGATTAGTGTATCTTCGCTGTCTGAAACTGCGTAGTGCATAACAACAACTTTATTTGGAGCAATTTTCATGTAGGGGTCCTATTTTCTATTTAATTTCTGTGTAATGTTTTAATAAATGTTTGAATTTACTTTCAACAAGCTTAGCCTGAATTTAGCTTGTTGCTTCAGTAAGTGAATAAGGAAGCTGCAATAAGCTTAGCGGCGCTTGATTAGCTTTTAAGCGTAAGGTGTCATCGTTGCTAATGTCGCTAGTAAGCACAGCTTGTAAGGTACTTATGCCTGAGTCAGCTTGATAACTTAAAATAACTTCACCTGCGCGGCGCCAGTTTTCACCTAATTGTTTTTCAATAATATCACCAGCGGCAACTGCTTGTTCGTTATCTCCTTCAAGGGCAAATAAGGCGCGTTTGTTTTTACCTAAATATTGCATTCTAGCCACAGTTTCTTGGCCTAGGTAACAACCTTTATTAAAGCTGATACCGCCAATGGCTTGCACGTTGAGCATTTGCGGAACAAATTCGTCTATGCTTGGCTCAGATAAATTTGGGAAGCCTTCTTTTATTTCTAATAATTGCCAAACGTTTTGGCTAAATACCGGTAAGTTAATTTGTTGAAGGTGTGCGGTAATTTGCTCTGCTGAGTCAACCAGTAAATAACGCGGCGTATTACCGGCAATATAAACGACAGTAGTTGAACCTACTTGCACAACAGGGCTTAAGTTGTCAGGGGTTACTGAAAATGTTGTTTGAATAATATTAGCGGCTTGCGCACCGGCTACAGCGGCAAAATGTAGTTGCTCTGTTTCATTAATGGTAACTTTAGCAAAAACCCCAAATTTTTGTAATTCAGTAAGTGATGCGCCAATACTGGTTTTAGCTTGCATAAGTAACAAGGCGTCATCACGATTTATTAAGCGAAATACTGAAAATACTTTGCCTTTGGCGTTACAATGAGCGCCATGTTCAAGCTGCTGTTCACCAAGCGCATTAACGTCGCAGGTAACTTGTCCTTGCAAATATTTACTCTTTTCTTCACCAGTTAATGAAATGGCACTGAAGTTATCTAAAGCGATGCAATAAGTTTCAGGAAGTTGATCAAAGGTTGGATTACTACTATCGGTAATTAGGGTCATGGCTTCTTTATTTTTTAAAGTGCGTGGGCTTAATATAGCAATGAGGGCAACTTTTCAAAAAACAAGCAAAACAGCTGATAATTATATGATCAAGAGTAACAGAAAACTGGCGATTTTATTTGTGAACTTGCTACAATGGCGCTAGTTTTAATTTGTATTGGTGTTATATGTCATTAGCTGAAAATAAAGCGCGTTTACGATGGGCTTGCCGCCGTGGGATGTTAGAGTTAGACGTGTTGTTTATGCCTTTTGTTGAAGAGGCTTACGAGCATTTAAGTAAACCTGAACAAGCAACATTTGAACGTTTACTTGAATGCCAAGATCCTGAGTTGTTTGCTTGGTTTATGGGGCATGAAGAATGTGAAGACAAAGACCTTAACGCCATGGTGCAATTTATTCTCAAACGCGTCAAAGTTTGATATTGAAGTAAAAGCACTTTATTACTATAAGCTAATACCTTGCTTGTTATTATGGCTGGTGGTTGCTGTAGTGGTTTTTATTTCCCAGCATGTACTTTTTGCGCTGGCTGTGGTTTTGCTGATGAGCTACTTTATTGCTCGTTTCACCTTAAATACTCAGGCACAGGGTAAGCTATTATTCGCCGCTAGGTGGCTGAGTATTGATAGTAAAGGGCGATGTGAACTTTCAACTAATGAACTTTTGGATAGAAGGCTTATGGATGGTCAGCTATTGGGAAGTGAGCCGGTTGATTCAAAAGTTGAAATGGCTGAGCACATTCATTGGCAATTGCAGCGTCAAAGTCGAAGCAGTTTTATCGGCTGTTGGCTGATTTTTAATGCGACAGAAACTGACATAATAAAACGTATTTTCATTCCTAAGCTGTGTTTATCAGCGCAAAGCTTTTCCCGTCTAACCCGAATAATTAATTACCAAATCAATACTGAACATCCTTAATTGGGTATTAAGATTTAGAGCATTTAATACTAGCTAGTGCAGCTAGTCTTTAATCGTTACCGCTAGGGGTAAGTATGGTTATTTGGGCGGTATCGCTTAGCTCTGGAAAGTCTAAGGTGTAATGCAAACCTCGGCTTTCTTTTCTCGCCATGGCACTATGAATAATTAATTCGGCCACTTGCACTAAATTTCTCAGCTCTAATAAATTATTACTCACGCGGAAGTTACGATAGTAATCATCAATCTCGCGTTGTAATAACTCTACTCGATGTAACGCTCGCTCTAAGCGCTTCGTGGTTCTAACAATGCCAACATAATCCCACATAAATAATCGTAGCTCATGCCAGTTATGTTGAATAACCACTTCTTCGTCAGAATTAATCACTCGGCTATCATCCCAATCTGGTAAAGGATAAAACTTATGGGAGGCAGCAAGTTGGCTTTCTATTTCAAGAGCCGCGGCACGGGCAAAAACTAAACATTCCAATAACGAGTTACTGGCCATGCGATTTGCGCCATGTAAACCGGTATAAGAAACTTCGCCAATGGCGTAGAGGTTATTTATATCGGTTTTGCCATGAGTATTTATCATTACGCCACCACAAGTGTAGTGAGCAGCAGGTACTACAGGCATTGGCTGTTTGGTAATGTCTATACCGAGCGATTTAGTTTTTTCATAAATAGTGGGGAAATGTTGCTGAATAAACTCGGCTGACTTATGGCTGATGTCAAGGTACATGCAATCAGCGCCTAAGCGTTTCATTTCATAGTCTATCGCGCGGGCAACAATATCTCGTGGCGCAAGCTCGGCTCGTTCATCAAAGGCAGGCATAAAACGACTACCATCAGGGCGTCGTAAAATAGCTCCTTCACCACGTAAAGCTTCAGTTAATAAAAATGTGCCGGCTTCAGGGTGAAATAAACAAGTAGGATGAAATTGGTTAAACTCCATATTCGCCACGCGACAACCTGCACGCCATGCCATAGCAATGCCGTCACCGCTAGCAACGTCGGGGTTGGAAGTATATTGATAAACTTTACTGGCGCCGCCTGTCGCTAATATAGTTTTTTGCGCAGAAATACACTCAACCTTTTCACTGTTTCGATTCCAAATATAAGCGCCAATACATTGGCTTTCATCGTTACTTTTATTACAGATAAGGTCTATAGCGTTATAGCGCTCAAAAATACGAATACGGCTATGAGATTTAACTCGGTCAACTAGAGTGGTTTGAATGGCTTGGCCTGTTGCGTCGGCGGCATGCAAAATACGGCGATGGCTATGACCGCCTTCTCGAGTAAGGTGATAACGAGTTTCGCCATTTTCAGCTTGTTCTTGGTCGAAATCAACACCTTGTTCTATTAACCACTCTAAACAGACTTTGGCATTTTCAGCGGTATATTGTACTGCTGACTCTTCACATAAACCTGCGCCAGCAATTAAGGTATCTGAAACGTGTGACTCAACACTGTCATTTTCATCAAACACCGCAGCAACGCCACCTTGCGCATAAAAAGTAGAGCCGTCATTAATTGCGCCTTTACTAAGAATAACTACATCGGCGTTTTTAGCTAAATGCAAAGCTAAAGTTAGGCCAGCTGCGCCACTACCGATAATTAATACGTCACAATGGTGTTGTTGATTCATAAATGTTTGTTTTTGGGGTACCCTGTATGCAGGTTTAGAATAATACCGCTAAATCAACAGATCGAACAGTGTTAAAATATCGGCAAGGCTATTTTTTTGAAATAATTTGAAATAAATTCAAAAAAAATAGAACTTTTTCAAAACAGTGTAGTCGTACTTATACGTTTGCCATGAGCCAGATGTAAACAGATTTTAATGGTTATTAGGAGATATGGCTCGAATGAGCGAACAAAGCGTCGACCAAAAGTTGGTTGAGCGGGTACAACGCGGTGACAAAACCGCATTTAATCTGCTCGTGACTAAGTATCAGAATAAAGTAGCAAATTTAGTTTCACGCTATGTTAAAAATCATAGTGATGTTCCAGACATAACCCAAGAAGCTTTTATTAAAGCTTACCGTGCACTGCCAAACTTTAGAGGCGACAGCGCATTTTATACTTGGTTATATCGTATCGCAGTAAATTGTGCGAAGAACCATATGGTTGCCAGTGGCCGAAAACCACCGGGCTCCGATGTTGAAATTGAAGACGCAGAGTTTTATGATGGTGGTGAAGCACTTAGAGAAAACGCATCACCCGAAAAAGTTTTACTGACTAACGAAATTAAAAAAGTAGTGTTCGATACCATCGAACAATTACCTGAAGATTTACGCACTGCGATAAATTTACGGGAACTTGAAGGGTTAAGTTACGAAGATATAGCAACAATTATGGAATGCCCGGTTGGAACAGTAAGGTCGAGAATATTTAGAGCTCGAGATGCTGTTGAAAGAAAAATAAAACCATTGCTGCAACATTAATGTTCAAAATTTTTAAGGTATAGGTATGAGTGAAAGTAAGTTTGAGACCGTCTCTTCTCTTGTTGATAATTATCAACAAAGTGAAAGTGAATTCGATGAACTCCTCAAAGATGAACAATTATCCGGTACTTGGGATCGTTACCACTTAATTGGTGACGTACTTCGTGATGAAGTGCCAGAAAACATGCAATTTGATTTGTCTGCGAAAATTGCCGATGCCATTGCTGAAGAAGTTACTATTCTTGCTCCAGCAAAACCTGCAGGTTTCACCCAAGTTGTTAAAGCTAAAGTTGTTCAATTTTCAAAGCCATTTGGTCAACTTGCAATTGCTGCCTCAGCAGCTGGTTTGATGATTTTTGGTGTACAACAAAATGTTGCTGAAAATGAAACCATTATGCCAAACCAAATTGTGCAAACTAATCCGTTAGCTGGTTTTGCTGAACCGGTAAGTTTTAATTATCAGCAAACATCGCCGGTTTCACAAAAACAAGCCATGGTTGAACAGCAACGTCGTTTCCAAGCCTTATTGTCAGATCATCATCAACAAATAAAGTTACATACTCTTCCTCAAACAGCTCAAGAAACTCCAGAAAAGGTTGAAGACTCCATTAAATGAAACAATTAAGTCGTGTATTGCTGCTGGTTTGCATTTGCTTTCCAGCCGCCGCCTTTGAAAGCGAACAAGCCAAATCTTGGCTTGAACGATTATCAAAATCCCTTCAAGAACTCAATTTCACCACTTCTTTTGTGGTGGTAAAAAACAACCAAGCTGAACCTTACCATTGGTATCATGGTCTTAATGAAGACAATACCGAGCTTGAATTGTTATCTTTATTAAATGGTCCGCGACGCGATATCTTACGCAGAGGCAGCGTGGTAAGTTACATTGAACCTGAATTACCTCCTTATTCTGTAAACTCTGAGCGTATCAGTGGACCTATTCCCGCGATATTTTCACAAGACATTTCTTTATTAGAGCCAAGCTATGTTTTTGTGCCAGTAGGCCGTAGCCGTGTGCTAGGTAGAACGGCGCAACTAGTTCGAATAGAATCTAAAGATCAACACCGATATGGCCATTGGTTATGGCTTGATCAAGAAACTGGCTTGCCATTAAAACTGGCAATTATTACCCGTAAAGGTCAGTTATTAGAACAAGTGCAGTTTACTCACCTTGATATCACCGATACGCTGTCCGAAACACTTAAGCAATTATCAAGCTCTGAATTACCGCAAGTTATTGATATTAGAAGTGGTGTAGTCGTTGATGATTTTATTTGGCAAGTGAATTGGATGCCAAAAGGTTTCAAACGTATAGCTTCAAATAGACATCGTATTAATGTGACGAAAAAGCCGGTCGAATTTGCTTTGTTTAGCGATGGTTTAATTGATATTTCGGTTTACGTTGGCCCGAGTGAAACTAAGCAAAGAGCTGAAGAATACGCGATGGACGGTGCAACTATTGCTTTTAATAAAGTCGTTAATGGCATTGAAATTAGCGTGGTTGGAAAAATTCCAGTAAGTACAGCCAAAGCGATTGTTAACTCAGTGGTTTTAGAGCGCTAACATGATTGAAGAAATGGCAGTGGTAACTGAAGTTCGCGACCAAAAAATATTGGTAAAAAGCGAAATAAAGTCAGCTTGTAGCGGTTGTCAGCAGGTTGACAGCTGCGCCAGTGGTCAAGTTGCTAAAGCCATTCCTCATCGTAAACTCTCTCTTTATTTAGAAAATAAGGGAGCAGCTCTAGACAATACTTTAGCGCTTAATGTTGGTGACAAAGTTATTATCGGCATCGTCGAGAAAGAATTACTGCAAACCGCCTTTCAGGTTTATCTTTGGCCGTTACTTGGCTTAATTATTTTTTCGGGCTTTGGTCAATATCAAGTTAGCCAAGGAGTTTTTTCTCATGAATTAATCGCCTTGTTTTTAGGCGTTATTGGTGCAGGCCTTGGCTTTATTATCGCTAAAACTCGCCTAGCTAAGCTTACTAAGACGAAAAGTTTAGCTCCGCAGCTACTGCGCAAAGCTTGTCCTACATCCTCTGTTACAGAATAAATAGTCAGTAAAGTGCAATTAATACCTCGTAGTTGCCAAATTTTGCTTATTCACCGAAAGTTAATTTTCTATAAAGATAGCCCCAGCGGCCGAAATTCGTTAAAATCGCGCCATTATTATATTTAGCCAAATTATTTGAATTTTCATTTATGAAACATATCCGAAATTTTTCGATTATTGCCCATATCGATCATGGTAAATCTACACTTTCTGATCGTTTGATCCAACATTGTGGAGGCTTGCAAGCGCGCGAAATGGAAGCTCAAGTACTTGACTCCATGGATATTGAACGTGAACGCGGCATTACCATTAAAGCGCAAAGTGTAACTTTAGATTATAAAGCCAATGACGGTGAAATTTACCAACTTAACTTTATCGACACGCCAGGCCATGTAGATTTTTCTTATGAAGTATCGCGCTCGTTAGCTTCATGTGAAGGCGCTTTACTTGTGGTTGACGCCGGCCAAGGTGTTGAAGCACAAACTGTTGCTAACTGCTATACCGCCATAGAAATGGAATTAGAAGTTATTCCAATTCTTAATAAAATCGATTTACCACAAGCCGATCCTGATCGTGTCAGTGAAGAAATTGAAGATATTATCGGTATTGATGCTACCGGCGCGGTGACTTGTTCGGCCAAAACCGGCTTAGGCATTGAAGATGTATTAGAAACTATTGTTGAAAATGTTCCGCCACCAGTAGGCGATCCTGACGCCAACCTGCAAGCACTTATTATCGATTCTTGGTTTGATAACTACCAAGGCGTAGTTTCATTGGTTCGTATTATGAACGGTGAAGTGAAAAAAGGCGATAAAATGGTGGTTATGTCGACCGGACAAACACACATCATTGACAAAGTCGGTATTTTCACGCCGAAACAAACTGATACTGGTATCTTAAGAACGGGCGAAGTTGGTTTTATTATCGCTGGTATTAAAGAAATTCATGGCGCGCCAGTGGGTGATACCATTACCATTTTGAAGAAAGAAGCCGACGCTCCATTAGCTGGTTTTAAAAAGGTTCAGCCGCAAGTTTATGCGGGCATCTTCCCGGTTAGCTCTGATGACTATGAAAACTTTCGTGATGCACTTAATAAATTAAGTTTGAACGATGCTTCATTGTTTTTTGAACCTGAAAATTCATCAGCATTAGGTTTTGGTTTCCGCATTGGTTTCCTTGGCATGTTGCATATGGAAATTATTCAAGAGCGCTTAGAGCGTGAATATAATCTTGATCTAATTACCACAGCACCAACGGTAAATTATGAAATAGCCTGTACCAATGGTGATATTTTATCTATTGATAATCCAAGTGATTTACCGGCAATTAATAATATTGATGAAATTCGCGAACCTATTGTACAAGCGAATATTTTAGTGCCACAAGAGCATTTGGGTAATGTTATTACGCTATGTATTGAAAAACGTGGTGTACAAAAAGATATTATTTACCACGGTAATCAAGTAGCTGTTACTTACGAATTACCAATGGCTGAAGTGGTGATGGACTTTTTTGATAAGTTAAAATCAACCAGTCGTGGTTATGCATCACTTGATTATCACTTTGTTCGTTTTGAAGCAGCAGACATGGTACGTGTTGATGTGATGATTAATGGTGATCGGGTTGATGCGCTTGCAATGATCACTCATCGAAGTAACTCAGTTTCTCGAGGTCGTTTGTTAGTTGATAAGCTTAAAGAGCTTATCCATCGTCAAATGTTTGATATTGCTATTCAGGCGGCGATAGGTAACAACGTTATCGCAAGAACTACGGTAAAACAATTGCGGAAAAACGTAACGGCAAAATGTTACGGTGGCGATATTTCTCGTAAGAAAAAGCTACTGCAAAAGCAAAAAGAGGGTAAAAAACGTATGAAACAAGTGGGCAATGTTGAAATTCCACAAGAAGCGTTTTTATCTGTACTTAAATTAGATAACTAAGGGAATTCATGGCGGTTTATTTTTCATTATTTTTAGTTGTACTTACATTTGTCACAGGCATCGTGTGGTGTATTGATAAATTTGTTTGGGCACCACGACGTCGCTTACAGTTAGCTGATGCGCAAAGCCAATGTGCATCGCCATTATCTGAAGAAGCAACTTTGAAAATTACTGAGCCACCGGCATTAATTGACACCTCAGTGCAAATTTTTCCGGTAATAGCCTTTGTTTTGATTTTACGTTCATTTATATATGAACCGTTTCAAATACCTTCCGGTTCAATGATGCCAACTTTACTTGATGGCGACTTTATTTTAGTAAACAAGTTTAACTATGGGCTACGCGATCCGGTTGTGCGTAATAAGTTTATTGAAGTTGGTTTACCTGAGCGCGGTGATGTTGTGGTTTTTAAATACCCATTAGAGCCACAAATTGACTATATAAAGCGTGTTATTGGCTTACCCGGTGACCGTATTCTTTATCGCAATAAGTCGTTATATATTAAGCAAGCTTGCCAAGAGTCTGATACTAAATGTCCAGAGTTTGAACAAGTGGTGCAAGACTTTAAGAATAAAGATGACTATAGCCCGCTATCGCGCTATACCTCGAATATGCCCAATAAAACCCATGATATTTTGATTAATAATCAGATTCTGCCACGCGTGCAAGCTTATTTTAAACAGCAAGGCAGCCAAGCGGATGAGTTTGTTGTGCCGCAAGGTCAGTATTTTGTTATGGGCGATAATCGTGACAATAGCCTAGATGGTCGTTTTTGGGGCTTTGTTCCGGAAGAAAACTTGGTTGGTGAAGCGGTTGCTATTTGGATGAGTTTCGACTTTGAACGTGGGCCCGACAGCTTCTTACCTAGTTGGATCCCAACAGGTGTACGTTTTTCTCGTATCGGCGGTATTGAATAGTTTTGAATAAGAATCAGCAAGCCATTGCTCGTTTGAGCAAAAAACTTGGCTATACTTTCACTGATGCTGCTTTATTAATGCAAGCGTTGACGCATCGAAGTGCCAAAGGTTTACATAACGAACGCTTAGAGTTTCTAGGCGATTCTATTTTAGGTTACGTTATTGCGGAGCAATTGTTTAGTCAATTTCCAAAACACGATGAAGGCGACTTAACCCGCATGCGTTCAAGTTTAGTTAAAGGTGTTACTTTAGCTGAACTTGGCCGAAATTTTGACTTAGGTAACCATTTAATTTTGGGACCCGGTGAGCTAAAAAGTGGCGGTCATCGTCGTGAGTCTATTTTAGAAGATGCGGTTGAAGCGATTATCGGTGCGGTTTATTTAGACTCAGATATGGATACCTGTAAAAGCCTCATTTTAGCGTGGTTTGAAACAAGGCTTAGCAGTATTAAGCCCGGCAGTACCCATAAAGATCCAAAAACGCGTTTACAAGAATACTTGCAAAGTAGAAAAATTCCTTTGCCCAAATATGAAGTTATTCAAACAACTGGACAGTCGCACAATCAAGAATTCACTGTTCGTTGCACTACCGAACTACTTGATACTGAGGTATTAACTAAAGGTAGTAGTCGTCGTAAAGCTGAACAAGCTGCGGCTGAAAAAATATTGGAGTTAATTAAGCATGACAGCTAGTCAAAAACAGTGTGGCTTAATTGCTATTGTTGGTCGTCCTAACGTTGGTAAATCGACTTTACTAAATAGTTTGTTAGGGCAAAAAATTAGTATTACCTCGAAAAAACCACAAACCACTCGTCACCGTATTTTAGGTATTTTAACTGAAGGTAGCCAACAAGCTGTTTTAGTTGATACTCCTGGTTTACACACTGAAGAGAAACGCGCCATTAACCGCTTAATGAACCGCGCCGCCAGTAGTTCAATTGCGGAAGTGGAATTAGTGGTCTTTTTAGTGGAAGGTACGCACTGGACCACTGATGATGAGCTGGTATTAAGTAAAGTTAAAAAAAGTGGCGCTCCTTGTATTTTAGTGGTTAATAAAATCGATAACGTACAAGATAAAGAAGAATTATTACCACATTTACAAAAGCTTGCTAGTAAGTACGACTTTAAAGATATTGTGCCTATTTCAGCTTTAAAAGGTGATAACGTCGAAAAAATTAAGTCGTTCTGTATGTCAGCTTTACCGGAAGGTGAATTCTGGTTTCCAGAAGACTATATTACTGATCGTTCTAGCCGTTTTATGGCTTCAGAAATTATTCGTGAAAAGCTAATTCGTTTTACTGGTGATGAATTACCTTATTCAACAACCGTTGAAATAGAGCAATTTCAAGCGGATGAAAAAGGCATTTTACATATTAACGCTTTAGTTCTGGTTGAGCGTGATAGCCAAAAACGTATGGTTATTGGCAATAAAGGCGAAAAACTTAAAGTGATTGGCCAAGAAGCACGCCGTGATATGGAAAAGCTGTTTGATCAAAAGGTGTTTCTAGAAACTTGGGTGAAAGTAAAGTCTGGCTGGGCTGACGATGAACGCGCATTAAGAAGTTTAGGTTATGGCGACGATTACTCAGGTTAGCCAATATCAAACTGAACCTTATCAGGAAACTAGCTAGTGGAATTTACTGAACAGGCGGCCTTTTTACTGCATAGCCGCCCGTATCGTGAAAACCAAGTAATTGTTGAACTTCTAACCGAAAATGAAGGTAAAGTTTCAGCTATTGGTTATGTTGGTAAAACTCAAAAATCAAATAAAAAAGGGCTGTTACAGCCTTTTTTGCCGTTAACAGTATTGTTAAAGGGTAAAGCGAATTTAAAAAACTTAAGCCGAGTCGAAGCTTGCCAAAAGTCATATGCGCTTAGTGGTAATTTTTTATATAGTGGTTTTTATCTAAATGAATTACTGGTACGTTTGTTAGGAGAGCACATAAGCTGTCAAAGTCTTTATTTGCAATATCAAAACAGTATTGCAGCCTTGGCAAAGCAAGAGCCAATTGAACAAGTATTACGGCAGTTTGAAACAGTTTTACTAGAAGAACTAGGCATGTGCTTTGATTTTAGTCCTGTATTTGAAAGTGACCAATCGCACTTTTATTATTTGCCTGAGCAAGGTTTTATCCCCGCACTGGCAAAGCTTAATAGTCCACGCTATCAAAGAGAACATATTCAAGAAATTGCCCTACAAGCATTTTCATCTAGCGATGTTTTACGCAGTTACAAAATATTAATGCGACAAGTGATCAACCACTTATTAGCGGGGCAACCGTTAAACAGTCGAAAATTATTCAATAAATAAAAAAGATAAAGAGTGAAATTATGAGTGATATTTTATTAGGGATAAATGTTGACCATATAGCAACATTAAGACAAGCACGTGGTACTAACTTTCCTGATCCTGTCTACGCTGCTTCAGTAGCTGAACATGCCGGAGCTGATGGCATTACCGTGCATTTACGTGAAGATCGCCGTCATATCCAAGACCGTGATATTTATGTATTAAAACAAACCTTACATACTCGTATGAATTTAGAAATGGCTGTAACCGACGAAATGTTAGCTATTGCCTGTGACGTACAACCAGTATTTTGTTGCTTGGTGCCAGAAAAGCGCGAAGAGCTCACCACTGAAGGTGGTTTAGACGTTGTTGGTCAGTTAGATAAAATTACTGCTGCAGTTAGCCAATTAGCTGAGAAAGGCATTATTACTAGTTTGTTTATTGATGCTGATAAAAAGCAAATTGATGCGGCAGTAGCGAGCAAGGCTGAATATATTGAAATTCACACCGGCCATTATGCTGATGCCCCTAATGAAGCAGAGCAACAAAAGGAGTTAGCTCGATTAACTGACGGCATTAAGTATGCGCACGCGCAGGGTTTAAAAGTGAATGCTGGCCATGGTTTAAACTACTTTAATGTTAAGCCAATTGCTGCAATTGAGGAAATTATCGAACTTAATATTGGTCACGCTATTATTGCTCGTGCGGTTATCGACGGTTTAGATAAAGCAATTCGTGATATGAAAAGCTTAATGCTTGAAGCACGTTTGTCAACTAAAGGCGCTTAAGCTATGTCTGTGGTTGGTATTGGCACTGATATTGTACAAATCAAACGTATTTCCAATATGTCTGAGTCGGCGCGTACGCGTCTGGCTCAGCGGGTATTAACCGCAAAAGAATATCAGCAATTTTTAACTGTCAAAACCAGTAACCATTTTTTGGCAAAACGCTGGGCGGGAAAAGAGGCAGCTGCCAAAGCTTTAGGGCGCGGTATAGCAGATGGAATTTCATTTCAACATATTGAAATTCAAAACCTTGACAGTGGTCAGCCAATACTTATATTTACCGATCGCGCCCTCGAAATAGCCGAACAAATGCTAGCTCAACATTGGCATATATCCCTTTCTGATGAAGCAGAATACGCCACTGCCTTTGTGGTGTTGAACAAAAAATAGACAAATATACTTTGTTGTTAGCTAAATTGTCCTATACTTAAATTATCTACACCCTAAATAGTTTGAGGAAAGACGTCATGCAGGCTCAACCTAGGCAGCCCATCATTGAAAGAAGGCAAGAACTCCCTGAGCAGTCTATTTGGTGGGACAAGCTTTCTTTAGCTCAGAAATTTTCGGCCAGCAGTTTAGGGAAGTTTGGCTACGAACTATCATTTGTTCGTATGGAAAATGGTCATAGTTTAGCCGTATTAACTTGCCATAGTGGAGTGGCGGTTATTAGCGAAGATGGTGAAATTGATACTTCACCAGCTATTCATATTCGATAACGCATTAGCACCTAATTAAGTTATCCCTAATAAGCTTCAACTAAGCTATTATCTAGCTAATTATGCACTTGCACAGTCACTTAGTTTAAACCGGTAAATCATTAGGTTAATGGCTGATTTAAACTGTCTATGGTTACTTGAGATTCATCTATTACATTATCAAGTTGCTCAAAAAACTCCATAAACTCTGGCTCTAAATCTGCCAAACTATGATCTTGCTTTAATGCCGTTTCTAATTGATGGGTAATTTTCGCCAAACTAGGCACGCCCGAATAACAGCATGCGCCATTAAGTTTATGAATTAAGGCTTTCAATTGCTCATAATCTTGGCCAGTTAATGCTTGGTTAATGGCTACTTTTGTTTCTGGTAAGCTATTTACTAGGCCTATTAACATATCTTTAGCTAAGGCTTCTTTATTACCTGCTCGGCTTAAAGCCAATGGCCAATCAATAATAGGCGTTACCGCGAAGTTTTGTAGATCAACTGCTGCCGAATTTTCGCTAGGTGAATTGTCACTGTCTGGTGGGGCTAGGGTTGAGCTTTCTTTAAAATAGTTTTCTTCAGTGTCGTCTTTAGAAGACTTCTCTTTAGAAGACAAGAGCGCTAAATCGCAATATTCATAAATGGTATGGCGTAACATGCTTTCATCAATCGGCTTAGTCATGTATGAATTAAAGCCATGTTGTAATAGTTTTTCTTTTTCACTGCTCAAGGCGTGAGCCGTAACGGCTATAATCGGCGTTTCATCATTAAAGGTGTTTGATTTTATCGCCTGCAATGCACTAACACCGTCCATAACTGGCATTTGAATATCCATATATATCAGCGCAAACTTTTCATTTTTACATAAATTAACGGCTTCTTCACCGTTGACGGCGGTAGTTACTTCAGCCACTTGTTCTAATAGCAAGGCTTTGATTAATTTTAAGTTAGCTTCGTTATCGTCAACAGCTAATACTTTAATCGGCACAATTTGTTCGTTAACATTGACCACTGTCGGGTTGACAATATATTGCTGCGGTAATAACGATTTACTGAGTTTTTCTGATGAAACTGGTTTACTAATACAGCTAACAGCACCACAGGCAATTAATGCCTCTTGTAAATTAGGGGAATTGCTATTAATAGCAACATGTAAAGCCGGTATTAGTGGTTTTATGGTGGTAATAATATTTTTAAAATCGTTTAGTGCCGCAGGACCAACATCATGACTAAGCAAGGCGAAGTCGTAATGATTACCTTGAGTTAAAACATCACTTAACTGATCTAAGCTATTGATAGGGGACACATTCATTTCCCAACTTGCCAGTATTTCGCTGGTGGCTATACGAGTATGAGTATGGGGTTCAAAGTATAAAATATTTTTGCCAAACAGCTCAGCTTTATCTTGTAGAGTAATTAATGGTAAATTGTTTTGCTCACACTGGAAACTAAACCAAAAAGAAGAACCGTGTTTCTCTTCACTGGTAAAGCCAATATCTCCGTGCATTTCGTGGGCTAAACGTTTAGAAATTACTAAGCCTAAACCGGTACCGCCATATAATCGAGTTACGCTATTATCGGCTTGGCCAAAAGCTTCAAAAATGGTTTCTTGTTGCTTTTTGCTCATGCCAATGCCGCTATCATTTACGGTAATTCTAACTACGACTTGGCCGTTATCATTTTGTTGGCAATCAACATCAATATTAACGTAACCTTTATCAGTAAATTTAATCGCATTATTGGTTAAATTAGTGATCACTTGCCTAATACGCATAGCATCACCAGTTAAAGAGTCTGGTAATTGTTGAGCAACGCGTAGTGACAAGTTGATGTTCTTTTTATGTGCCATTGGCGCTAATAATTCGAGCGCTTCATCAATTGACTCACGTATTGAAAATGGCATGTTTTCGATTACCATTTTGCCAGCATCGAGTTTCGAGAAGTCGAGAATGTCATTAATAATCGAAAGTAAATTGTTGGCTGAACGCTCTACCGTTTGTAGATAGTCACGTTGAGTTTCTGTTAATGGTGTTTTTAATAACTGTCTGGTAAAACCAATAACACCATTAAGTGGTGTACGAAGTTCATGACTCATATTGGCTAAAAATTCTGATTTCACTCGGTTAGCATCTTGGGCTTTACGCTTGGAAATGTCTAACTCAACGTTTTGAATTTCAAACTGCTCTAAACTTTCTCTTAAATCTATAGTGGCTTGGTCAATGCTGCGCTGCATTTCATCGTGGTAATCACCAAGCGATTGCGCCATGGCGTTTACACCATTTTTAAGAAAATTAAGCTCGCCAATCAACTGCCCAGTAACTCGGCTTTCTAGCTTGCCTTCTCTTATTCTGTCTACCGCTTGCACCATTGATGATATTGGGCGAGTGACATTTTTGATTAAACGCAAGGCAAACATTGCACTTAATAAACTGCCAAATACGACAATAGCAAAGGCAACAATAAATTGGCTTTGCTGAGTAAAGTTAATGTGGCTTTTATCTATTTGTATCGCTATATAACCAACAATGGCTTGTTGAGAGGTTTGTGCTTCATGAGAGTCGAGCATCAGGCGCTCGTCAATAATCGGGCTACGATAAATTAAGTAATTATCTATTTCTTCAAAAGCGGTTTGCAGTGGTAATACTTCGCCAACTTTAATTCGCAATAAATTGATGTTGCCTTGATAGGTACTAGTAACAAATACTTGATTATCTTTGGTAAATACCGCAATACTTTTTACTATGCTTGACTGGCTTCTATGGGCAAAGCCAACCAGCTGTCGTAATTTAGTGCGGTCGCGGTTAAGTAAAGGGTCAAGGCTGGCAATGGCTAAGGGTTCTATAATACTGGTTGAACGGTTATCTAAAAAGTCATTTAATTCCACATAGCGGCTGTAAGAAAAATAGCCAGCGATGGCGATACCAATTAAAGTGGTTGGTAATATGGTGAGTAAAATGACCCAGTCTTTTAGACTTATTTTATGCATTTCGTCAGCGCTTTAGTGTAAAATCATCAACCTAGATAACCTTTATCATGTCATAACCCTGCATCAATTTATAGGGGCTGTTGAGCTTTGATGTTGAAATTTTGTCCGAGTTAAATGCTTTTTGAGCAAGGCGCAAGGAATGCAGCATAGTTATTCTATGTCAATTCCTTGCACAGCTTTTGCGTTCTGCTCACGCTAAGTACCTACATCTATGTACAGTAAAGAGCAATAAGCATTTAAACGGAACCGAAAAACAGCGTTTATTAGCCATTTATGCGGCGTTATCGCATCTTAGAGTAGTCAAATCTACGAAGCATCTGCTGAGCCTTGGATAAAAGGCTAATACACAGCGGTAAAAACAATCATGAAAATTTAAAAGCCCTTATTTAATAGAGAAAGATAGATACGCCCATGGCCAATTTTTTCAAAGTCAGCAAAAAAGTACAATCTACCGGGCAATTAGCCACCGTTAATATTAATAAGCTTGATCATAACGGCGTGGGAGTTGGTAAATATAAGGGGAAAACTATTTTTGTTGCCACTGCACTTCCGGGTGAAGAAGTTGTTGCTAAAGTGGTTGAAAATAAAAATAAATTTATCAAAGCACAGCTTGTTTCCATTAAACAGCAAAGTCCTCACCGTGTAGAGCCGCCATGTGCGCATTTTTATCAATGTGGTGGTTGCGATTTTTTGCATTTAAACCATCAAGAGCAACTTGTCGCTAAACAGCAAAAGCTGGTCGAACTTTTTGGCCGTAATAACTTAAACCAAGCATTACCATGGCAGCCTGCATTAGTTGACCAAAGCTTGCATTATCGCCGCAAAGCGCGCATTGGTGTGCAATATGATAAAACAGGACGTGCTGTAATAGGTTTTCGTAAAAGCGGGACTAACCAATTAGTTAATATTAAAAACTGCCATATACTGGCTAAGCCATATGATAATATTTTCCCGTTATTGAATAAGTTAATGGCTGAGTTAAGCTTGCATAAATCGGTAGGTCATATCGAGCTTATAGTTACAGACACTCTCACCCTTGTTGTTCGCCAGTTGGTGAAAATCAACAAAAAAGATAAAGCCTGCTGGCAAGGTTATGCCAAACAGCACAATTGGCAGGTTTACCTTGATGAAGGCGATGCTATTAATGCCATTACTGATGTTAAGCCGTTAAGTTATCAGCTGCTTGATAATACGACGATATATTTTCAGGCAGATGACTTTATTCAAGTAAATGCCGTGATTAATGAGAAAATGATCGAGCAAGCATTGAACTGGCTAGATTTAACCGCTAACGATCGAGTGTTAGACTTATTTTGTGGCTTAGGTAACTTTAGTTTACCGATAGCTAAAAAAGTGCAGCAAGTCGTTGGTATTGAAGGCGTGCAAAATATGGTTGAGCGTTCAACCTATAATGCCCAAATCAATGGCCTTGAAAATTGCCAATTTTATCAAGCCGACTTGAATGCTGATTGGCAAAATCAGCCATGGGCACAGGATAAATTTAGCCATGTAGTGCTAGACCCAGCCAGAGCTGGAGCATTTGAAGCAATACCTCAAATAGTACAATTGCAGGTTAATACCATTTTATATGTAAGTTGTGACCCTCACACCTTAGCGCGCGATAGCGAAGTACTTGTTGCCAGCGGTTATAAAATTAAAAAAATCATGCTAATGGATATGTTTTCTCAGACTAAACATATAGAAACTATGGTATTGTTTAGCCTTTAGTATCTCTCATAATTTTAGAAAATTTCAGGACGTGTGCCCATGGTTTCGGTGAGAAAATCACATCAAATGTCGGCGACAAATTTCGAGCAATGGTTAACCTCGCTCGATATTAATGTTGATAAAAAACAGGCATTAGAATCAGCTTGGCAACAAGTGCATCACTTTTTTGATGAACAAGTGCAATGCCAAGAAAAATCATTGGAAATGGTTGAAATCCTCTCAGGATTAAATCTAGATAAAGACTCGTTAGCGGCGGCGTTTTTAATTCCGCTGCAGCAATATGATTGTATTTCTTTAGAGTTCATTGAAGAACATTTTTCCAAGCAAGTACATTCACTGTGTAAAGGCGTTATTCAAATGGAAGCGATAAAAGCGCTTCAACAAAACGCCTCAGCCAAAGTTTCTGCTAATCAAATCGACAATGTTCGCCGAATGTTACTAGCCATGGTGGAAGATGTTCGCGCGGTGGTGATTAAACTCGCCGAACGTTTGTGTCACTTACGCATGGTAAAAAACAGCGATGAAGAAACTCGCGTATTAGCGGCGAAAGAAACCAGTAATATTTATGCGCCTTTGGCGAACCGTTTAGGCATTGGTCAATTAAAATGGGAGCTTGAAGATATTTCTTTTCGCTATCTTCACCCAGATGTTTATAAAAAAATAGCCAAGTTACTCGATGAAAAACGTCTAGTACGTGAACGTTATATGGTTGATTTTGTTGATTTCTTAGATCAAGAACTAAAAAAACTCGGCATTAACGGCTCTGTCTATGGTCGTCCAAAACATATTTACAGTATATGGAAAAAAATGCAGCAAAAGTCGCTCGACTTTGAGCAACTATTTGACGTACGTGCGGTGCGTATTGTGGTTGAAAAGCTGCAAGACTGTTACAGCGCACTAGGCATAGTACACACCAATTGGAATCACCTTCATAATGAATTTGACGATTATGTTGCCACGCCAAAAGCGAATGGCTACCAGTCAATTCACACCGTAGTTATTGGCCCTGAGGGCAAATCAGTTGAAGTACAAATTCGTACCCAACAAATGGATGACGATGCCGAGCTTGGTGTGGCGGCACATTGGCGTTATAAAGAAGGTAGCGCGAGTGGTAAAACTTCAGGCTTTGATGAAAAAATTAGCTGGCTCAGAAAAATTCTCCAATGGCAAGACGATGTTAGCGAAAGTGGCGAGTTAATTGACGAGCTGCGCAGCCAAGTGTTTGAAGACCGAATTTATGTTTTTACCCCAAATGGCGATGTGGTTGACTTACCCGCTGGGGCAACACCGCTTGATTTTGCTTATTACATACATTCCAATGTTGGTCACTGTTGTATTGGTGCCAAAGTATTTGGCCGTATTGTGCCATTTACTCACCAATTACAAACCGGCGATCAAATTGAAGTTTTAACCAGTAAAACCCCTAACCCGAGTCGTGACTGGTTAAACCCAAGTTTAAACTATATTCATACCCCAAGAGCGCGCGCTAAGGTGCAGCACTTTTTTAAATTACTCGATCGCGATAAACATATCGCTGCTGGTAAAGAGCTATTGGAAAATGAACTCAACAAGCTGCAAATAAGCATTGTTAGTTTAGCTGAGGTGACCAAACGCTTTAACATGTTCAATGATGACGACTTATATGCGGCGCTAGGCTCAGGTAATGCGCGTTTACAGCAAGTGGTGAATTTTCTGCATCAACAAGATGACAAGCTGAAACCGATTGAAGAAATTGACCCACAAAGTTTAGTAAAACAACCAACACCTCAGAAAAAAATGTCGGTTGATAGCAACGGTATTATGGTTTCTGGGGTCGGTAATTTATTAACCCATATGGCAAAATGTTGTCAGCCAGTACCAGGCGACGCTATTTCGGGTTTTATTACTCAAGGTCGAGGGATTTCAGTACATCGACTTGATTGTGAGCAATTAGCTAATTCGTTAAACCAACAGCCCGAGCGTATGGTAGAAGTAGAGTGGGGCGTTGAAAGCAAACAAAAATATCAAGCCAGTGTGCAAATAGTCTCGAGCGATCGCCAAGGCTTGCTTCGAGATATTTCCACCATTATCGCTAATGAGCGCGTCAGTATTGTTGGTATTGAAAGTCATTCAGATGATAGTAAACAAACTATGGTGATGACGGTAAAAGTAGAGATCACCAGCAGTGCCATGCTATCGCACTTACAACTAAAATTATCGCAACTTGATGATGTGGTTGAAGTGAAACGTTTGTAAAATTTGTTACCGCACCTATAACTACATTTAGAAATTTATAAAGGAACATTATGTTAACCGCTCAGCCTTCTATGGATAAATTACGCTGGATTATGGCGCAATTACGCAACCCTGAAACGGGTTGCCCGTGGGATATTAAGCAAGACTTTGCTTCTATTGTTCCGCACACCTTAGAAGAAGCCTACGAGGTTGCTGATGCGATTGAGCAAGGAGATTTTACCGAACTTGAAAAAGAACTTGGTGATTTACTATTTCAAGTGGTTTTTTACAGCCAATTAGGCAGTGAAGAAAAACGTTTTGACTTTGACACTGTGGTTGCCGCTATTTGTGAAAAACTTATTCGTCGCCATCCTCATGTTTTTGCCAAAGCTAGTTTAACTACTGATGCTCAAATTAAAGCTAACTGGGAAAACGAAAAAGCGAAAGAGCGCCAAGATAAAAACCAGCAAGATAACCTTAGTATTCTTGCTGATATTCCAAAGAATTTACCTGCACTTTCTCAAGCCAATAAAATTCAGAAACGTTGTGCCCATGTTGGTTTTGATTGGCACAATATCGACGATGTTTTTGCCAAAGTAGAAGAAGAAGTTGCCGAAGTAAAAGCTGAGTTACATCATAATCCTGAAGCTTTAGCTGAAGAGCTTGGGGATTTAATGTTTGCAGTCGTTAATGTTTGTCGCCATGCCAAGCAAGACCCTGAAACCTTGTTACGTAAAGCCAACCAAAAATTTACCAAACGTTTTCATGGTGTTGAAAAGCAAGTTACTGATTCAGGCAAAAGCTTTACTGAGCATAACTTAGAGACTTTAGAGCAATATTGGCAAGCAGTTAAAGATCAAGAAAAGTATTAATTTCAGCCGTGTTAACTAATGAGATTAGTTAAAGTATAAATTGGCTGAGCGTAGATAAGCTATTCAGGTGAACTACTTTTTACCATATTTCGGCCATGCTCTTTTGAAAAGAATAACAGTTTATCTACTCGCTGAAAAAGTTCATCTAAGGTCTCACCAAAAAGGTATTGGGAAACACCAAAGCTACAGCTAATATCAATGCCTTTTATTAATTGCTGTTCGCTGATTAACAGTCTTAATTTTTCACAAGTTTGATGTGCTTCTTGTTGTGAAATTTCCGGTAAAATCATCACAAATTCATCGCCGCCCCAGCGTGCGAGTAAATCAATATCTCTAATATTATTTATGATCAACTTGCTGAGTTTACACAACAATTCATCACCTATTTTATGGCCAAAGTTGTCATTAATCTCTTTAAAGTAGTCGAGATCAAAAATAACTAAAGATAGGGCATGATTGTAACGATTGGCGCGCGATACTTCTTTAGATAATGCTTTTTCAAACATTTTCCTATTGGCTACTTTAGTTAAGGTATCGGTATTTGAAATTAACTCTATTTCGGAGATTTTTTTTTCTAGTAGTACATTTTTTTGTTGCAGCTCTTGTGCTTTACGGCTAATTATCTTTTCTAGAGTAACATTACCTTCTTTAAGTAATTGATTTTGTTCTATGAAGTATAATTGTGCCATTTTTTGATGGTGAATGTTTTGATGAGCACCTATCATTCTAGCAACGCTGCCGTCGTCATTGTAATTAATGATATTGCCGCGATCGACAATCCATAAATAAGAGTCGTCGGCTTTTTTACAACGGTATTCAATTTCGTATTTTTTACTTTTACCAAGAATATAAGCTTCAAAATGGCTCATAACTTTTTGGTAATCATCAGGATGAATCACGCTTTCCCAAGTGAATACGTCTTCTTTAAAAGCGCCAACGTCATAGCCAAGCATGCGATACCAACCGGGGCTTCTAACAACATGGCCAGTATTTGCATTCCAATCCCATATACCTTCAGCAACCAAATTTAAAATGCTGTTTAAGGTCAAGTCAGCTTTTTCAAGACTAAGGTGTTGATAAGTTTTAACCATAAACTATTAATCTCAATGGAATTAATTGCCAGCTAATTGAACGTTAACCTAAACAGGCTAACTAAGAAGCACATTTATTAACTATATTTTTATATTCGAATAAATACAACCTATTCACTTGTATGTAAGTTAATTAAAACCTTTCTCATATTGTGATCACTTTATAAGCACAGCGTCTTGCACCTGCAACGATATGCTCTTCTCTACTTATATGTGCAATATCAATAAATAAACTTTGAAAAAGTTGCAATTCAGAACGACAAAAATTTTGGCACTTGGTTGCGGCTGCGCAAATAGGGCAGTGATTTTCATATAACCACCAAACGTCATTTTCTTGTTCAACACTAGCCATGTAGCCTTCTTGGCTACGGAGGTCTGCTAATGCTAAGAGCTTTTCTTCAACAGTATTACAGTTCATTAAGGCCTGTTTATAAAGGCTTTGCGTAGTTTGTTCGCGGTGACTAATTAACTTTTCTAAGCCGTTATCGCCAAAAATATTTTTTACTGAGTCAATTAATTGAATGGTTAATTCTTCATGGCGGTTTTCAAAGTGCGGGTTACTTTTTTGGGTTAAAAACCAAAAACGAGTTGGGCGGCCGCGCAGGGCTTTTTTATCTTCAAAAGCGATAATGCCTTCGGCTTCCATAGTTAGTAAATGCTGGCGAATACCCATGGTGGTTAATTGCAGCTCTGCGGCAAGGGTTTTGGCGGTTAGGGCCCCTTGGGTTTTTAGGTGTTGAACAATTTTATCGCTAGTTTTCATTTATATTTCCGCTTACTGACTTGAGCTTATTTTATCTGTTGCATCATTATTGTAAAGGCTTTAGTAAAGTTTTTAATTTATTTAATCCTTTACATTGTTTAGTAAATGATTTAGTTTACATAATAATTAAGTAAATAAAAATATTTACATAAGTTTCATTAGAAATATTAATAACAGATCTGCAAGCAATAGGAGGGCGTATGAAATTATTAATTATTAGTGCCAGTCATCGGGAAGGCTCGCAAAGCAATAAAGTTGCCGAGTATATGGCAAGTATGGCGACAGTATTTGAGCAAATTAACCATCTTGACTTATGTCGTTTCAATCTACCTTTTTGGGATGGCGAAGCGATGAGTAAAACCGACGATAGCAGTGCTTGGCCTTTTATTCGTCAATACATTAGCGCCGCTGACGCTTTTGTATTTATTACTCCCGAGTGGGGCGGCATGGCAACACCACTATTAAAAAATTTTTTACTAATGGCTGATATGCAAGACACTGCGCATAAACCAGCATTATTAACTGCGGTGGTCAACGGTATTAGTGGCGCCTACCCGATTGCCGAGTTGCGTATGAATGCAATGAAAAATAATAAAATTGTAGCGGTGCCAGATCATTTAATCATCAGAAATGTTGAACAGGTCTTAAATACAGATATAACGCCCAGCGAAGAGCTTTTCAGTAAACGTGAAAATAACTTAAGGGACCGTATTGGCTACAGTATTCACATGTTGCACCAATACGCACAAGCATTAACTATGCTTAGAGTAGCGCATCAAGCAGAGCCTTTTCCGAAACAACAAGAATATAGCTATGGTATGTAAGCTAGCTAATAAATTAACGAGTAGTTAAACAACATTTTAAAAGGATAAAATTATGATACACCTTGAACATATTAATTTAGTGGTTAGCGACATTGAAAAAACCTTAACATTTTACCGAGCTGCCTTTCCTCATTGGCAGGTGCGTGGCAGCGGTAAAGCAGAATGGTATGGCAAACCTAGAAACTGGCTACATTTTGGCGATAGCTACCAATACTTAACTTTTAATGATGACGGCGTAGGAGAGAATCGAGACTTAAGTGGCCATCAAATTGGCTTAGCGCACTTTGCTTTTGTTACTAATAATATTGAACAAGTAATAGCACGTTTAGCTGAGGCTGGTTTTGAAATTGCCAAAGACGGTGCTGAAGACCCATTTAGAAAAAATGTTTATTTTGTTGATCCAAGCGGTTATGAAGTAGAATTTGTTGAATATTTAAGTGATAACCCCAGTGAAAGAAATCGCTATTAGGGCTGTTGAACGGAAAAATAAAAAAAGAGTGATTATCTCCTAAAGATTATCACTCTTTTAATTATATTTTTGCCCTGAAGAGTTTGTAACTAACCCTGCGCAGGTAATTCCGCATTATGATAAACGTTTTGCACGTCGTCACAATCTTCTAACATCATGATGAATTTTTCAAAATTGGCAATGTCATCTTCGTCAGTTAAATCAGTATAAACTTGTGGTACCCAAGTAATTTCTTCAACTTCTAAATCGTATTCTGGCATGCTGCTAGCAAATTCAGTTTTGATTTTGAAAAACTCAGTATGCGGCGCATAAACGGTAATAATACCATCTTCTAGTTCAACGTCAGTTACGTCGATATCCGCCATCATTAAGTTTTCTAATACGCTTTCTTCGTCTTCACCTTTAAAGGCAAAAACGGCTTGGTGGTCAAACATGTGCGATACAGTGCCAGACGAACCAATTTTAGCGTGGGTTTTAGTAAAACACTGACGTACGTCTTTAATGGTGCGGTTGCCATTATCGGTTAGGCAATCAATAATAACCATACAGTTACCTGGGCCAAAACCTTCGTAGCGTGACTCGCTATAGTCTTCACCACCAGTACCTTTTGCTTTCTCAATGGCTTTTTCAATAACATGAGTAGGAACTTGATCCTTCTTCGCTTTTTCAATTAAGCGACGTAAAGACAAGTTGCTGTCTGGGTCGGTACTACCATTTTTAGCACTAACGTAAATTTCTTTACCGTATTTTGAATAAACCTTGGTTTTTTGCCCCGCAGTTTTAGCCATCGACAATTTGCGGTTTTGGTAAGCTCTGCCCATCTGAAAGTGTTCTCGTGTATGCTAATGTTCAATGACACGATTCTACCAGCCTCGCTAGTATTTTCCAGTGCCGAACTTAGCTTTGTTGTATTTTTATTGCGCTTAATTAATGAAGTTTCGTAATAAAATGAAATAATACGCCCTAATTGACTATTCTACGGTCGCTATCAAGTTCAATAACAAAGTCAGCACTATGGGCTAAGGTATGAAAGCCATGTTCAGTTAAACGTTGAAAATGTTGAATGAAATGGTGTACTTCACTATCGGTCATGACTTTTTTACCTGAGCCAATTTCACAGGCCTGACGTAACTTGTCTTCTTGTTGTAAACGCCATTGATAAATACAGTTAAACGACGGCGCTTTTATCATGATCCAATAATCCATTTTTTGATAAAGCGGTTGATGAAATTCTGCCAGTTGCTGATTAACATAACCTCGCCAAATACCTTTAGGGTCTTGCTTGGTTTCCATATTATTAACCGGCTTTATTAATTCTTCTTGGCTTTGTGGTGGTACTCCCCAGCACCAGCCTTCAAAAATAACAACATCGGCTTTATTCGCTACCATTGGCCACTCACTGGTTGGGCGTGGTTCATCGGTTGATTTGTCAAATTTAGGTAATTTCCAGCCAAGCTGTTGCTGACTTAAGCGAGTAAATACTTCATTGATAAGCGCAGTATTGTGTGTGCCGGGTACGCCACGACAACTTAAAAGCGGGTGCACTTCTTTAGCAAGCTGCTGGCGCTGTGCGCCGGTTAAGTAGAAGTCGTCAAGCGAACAGACTACTGTATTAAGGTTATGCTCGTTAATTAACCGTGTTTGTAAAAAGCTGGCGAAAGTCGACTTTCCTGAACCTTGGCTCCCATTAATAGCAACAAACAGGGGCTTGTTTTTTTGTTGTTCTTTTCGCTGACATAGCTCGTTTAGCAATGCTTGCGCTTTATTTTTCACTTCAGATAAATAAACCACCGGTAGTCGGTGTTGTTGTAGAAAATCTTGCAAGTATTCGGGGATCATAAAGCGTAACTTCTTAGCGGTATTTCCGCGGGAGTGGCTATTTAAAACTGAATGTTTAAAACGCTAGCGACTTTGTTTTTATCATAAGTGAATACAGTCGTATTGGCAAAGTTAAACATATTTACGATGGGCAGGCTAAGAAAAATAACAATAACCAAGGGATTGTTTTATTTTTAGATAGGCTCTTTAGGAAGATGAAAATATATAATAGTGAGTAACTAGCAAAATGTTAGCGGAGGATAGAATATAGTCGTTTTATCGGTCTAGAATGAAATTGTTATAAAATAACTTAATTACGCTAGCTAAGTTTTAGTAAAGCTAGCGTAATCAATAACATTAAATTTAATACCTAAAATAATTGCTCTTTATCAAGTCGTAAATTATCAATAATGACCTCATCAGTACCTGTCGATGCTTTGCTATTACGTCTCATTCTAAAGACTATTTTGTAGCTGGCATCACCAGGACGCTTTCTGAAAGTGAAATTAATTTCGCCGTCTGTACTTGGCAATATGTCACCAATATCATTACGAGTAATAATTTTATTACCTTCAATATCATAAGTTTCAATATATATTTCAAAATCAGAGTCAGTCATTCTGATTGCTTTTGCATCTAATCTAAAGATGTAACGTGTACCTAATGGATCATTAGTTACTGATAGGTTTCTTGTTGCTGATTTCCAGCTTGTTACGCCGGCGCCAACAACAAAGCTTAATGACTGAGTCCCTTCTAACACTTTATCAGGGTCTGTGGTTAAGGTGACGGTTGAGGAGATATTCTTCCATGCATTGGTACCTTTTTCAAAATTACCATTGAATAGACTCATTTTGGCACCCAAACGAACCACAGATAAGTTATCAAATATAAAGCGCTGGTATTTCGCTTCTACAGCTTCAACAACAAAAGCTATATGCAAGAAGCTAGTATTAGCTGGTTTTTGAGCATTGAGCAAAAACTCAGTTGTTGATTCAGTATTCGATACTTGATTACTGATCAGCTCTGATGAAAAGCCATTGCTTTCATCAGCATCGTTATCCCATCGAATTCTTAAATAGCCGTTACCTGTTGGTTCTGAGGTGGCAATAGCACCGTTTGCTCGAATGATGTAGCGAGTTTTGGTTAAGTCGACCGACAGGTCAAGTGTTTGGCTAAGGCCTGATGTTTGCGAAGTACTTGATGGTACCGTTCGCACTTCAGCACTTCTACCAACAATACTGACACCGTCAACTTGTGGTTGGTAGAATTTGTAGTCTCCAAATGTTGACCAACCCGTTATACCTTGTTCAAAATCAGGATTAACAAAAGGCGCATTGTTCACAAATATTTGATTTAGTTCTAATAGTTCCCCTTCAGGATCAAGCACTTCAAATTGGCTAAATTCAGAAGAATTAGGCACTTCAAACGGTGATAATTGAAAGCCAAAAGAGTGTTCATCGCCACTATCGGTAGTAGCAATAACTCTGCGAGGCGTTATTTTTGAATAGTGAAGTTCAGTATTACCATTTGATAACAACGCTTGCTCTAATTGTGGTCGATAAAACTCATCACGAATGGTATCTAAAGTACCAGGTTTAATTGTTTCAACTAAGCCCATGGCACCATACCAAAAATCAGCAATACCTACAGAGTCCATTGAATAGCTAGCATCTTGATTTGACCAACGCGTTAGCATCGACAAACTACTACCATCGGCACCATTTAGCATAGCTTGACGACGACCGTCACGGTAGGCTTGATAACCACCTACCATAGGTGAAGTCCAACCTAGTTGGCCTAATCCTAATACGGCAGGAAAGTGAATCACGTCACCAGGGTGATCGCTTGGGCCGTCATTATAATAACTTGAGCCATTATAAGGGTTGTTTCCAGCTGAAAATGCAGCAAAGTATGGTGCGCCTAACTCATCACTTGCGGCCATAGTTACGGCATAGTAGTTCCTATTTTGCTGTGACCAGTCTGCATCATCAAAATGATGCTTTAAGATCATTGAACCGCCCATAATAATAAAGGCTGAATGCGAAGCTAGAATAACTGGTTCACCTTTTAACCAGTGGTCGTAATTCATGTTAGTACGGCGATAAACATATTGATCATAGTCTTGGGTGGCCATAGGGTCTTGTGCTGCACCTAAGTCTCCGTATATCCATGTTTCATTGGTCATTCTATTATTGGTTGGGAACGGGCCATAGTTGTCATTTTGCCACGTGATCCTTTGTTCAGCCTGAATGGTGTCGCTGGCTCGTTTCATGGTTTGACGTAAATATTCTTTATATAATTGAATATTTTTATTGTCAGGGTAAAACTCCGCTGCTTTATACACTGCAGGTATAAACTTCATGCTGGTATATACCTGATATTGAGGGTTTGCTTCATTTGGACTACCGTCATTAAGGTAGTTCCTTAAAAAGTGACCATCAATGGTTTTAATACCACCTTTTAAGTCTGGATGCAGGCCAGCGTGACGTTGAATAAGTAATTCAATTAGTGATTCTATTTCAGCGTCAGGACTTACTTGGTCAGCAGACATTAATAAAAATAGCGCCCAACCCACATTATCGGCGATGGGGGTTAAGTTTTGGTTTTTGTTTTCACTAACAATTTTTCTTGCTAAAAATCCTTCAGGAATTAACGCATTAGTGCCAGTAAGCGAAGCCGAGCCTGAAACGCTTTTTATTGCTGCAACATATTGATTAAGCTCATCTACTAACCAATCATCAAAACTCAAATGGTTGTCTGTACTATCTGAAATAAGCACGGCGTGGTTAGCAGCTAGTAATATTTTACCATCAGCAGTAGCGCTTATATCGGTAACATCAGTAATGAAGTCTGAATAATGAATTAGGCTAGGTTCTAAATTAGCTTTTAATTCATCGCTACTAATAGCAAGCATTGAGGCAATGTTATTATCATTTCTCAAAACGTAAAGTCCATGAGTTGATTCTCCGCCATAAGTACGGCCATAACTAATTGCTTTGAAATTATCACCTGTGGTTAGCTGTGCTAACTCTGCCTCGGTATTGCTTAAATCTAGCTTATATACTGTATTTTCAGTGCTAAGATAAAGCTCTTGCTCAATCATATTAATAGCAAGTCCGTTAACTGCTAGGCGGTTGCTTGGTGTTAACAATGCAAAGGGGGCATTAAGTTCATTATCTGCTAACGCATTTCTACCCGCTTGATAGCGATAAACGCCGGCGTCAGTGCCTACAAATAGTTCACCTTTGAAATAGGCAAGACCATAGTTGGTTTTTGATTGTGTTTGGCTGATCGTTAACTGAGCAAAAATATCCAGTTGCTTAGTATTTAGGTTATAAGCAAGAATAAGGTCGCTGTTGTCATTTTCATCTTGGCTGCAAATACCAATAAATAATTGTCGACCACTTGGCGTTAAGGTCATTGAACAAATGTTGTATTCTGCAAAAATGTTAAGGTTAGCTAAAGTGTTATCTATTACATCATTGCTAATATTATGCTGCAGGTCTTGTCTAACATCTCTGATCTCAATAGCATTGTTAGCGCTGTCGGCTAACGCATAAAGCCCACTGGTTTGGGCTGCGCTTGCAAGTGTTACAGTTGTTAAGTTTTCATGCTGCCATTTGGCTTCAATTACGTTAGGATTTATTACCGTTTTGTTGGCTGTTATGCTGATATTATCTAAATATGTTGTCGCTGCTGCGCTGTGTGCGTCTATGCTAAAACGTAAAGTGACTTGTTCTTGGTTGTTTGCTTCTTTTGGTAAAGCGACCGTAGTGGCTTGCCAGCTTGCTACTTCACTCGTGTCTAATAAATGCCATTCAATACCATCGATTGACCATTTAACCGACATCCCACCTTTTACAGGGCTATTACTACCCTGACTATTAAATGAAGGTCTTGGAGCTTCGCTAAAGCGGCCCATTTGTATACTAGAACCAAGAGCCATTTTTCTAACGTAATCAAGAGTTACGCTGTGAAACCCTACGGTACTAACTGTTTTCTCCATATAACCACGAAGCTTTAACCTAGCTGCGGTTCTGCTTTCAAAACCTGCATTAGCCATAGGCAATACTTGCCCACGTTGAGAAATTTCCCAACTACTGTTAGTTAAATTATTTTGCTCAAAATCGTCAGCAAATAAAACCTCACTGGCTGAACTCGCAGTAGTAAACAAAGCAGACATCAATGCTGCGCTGATAAACTTGCGTTTATTATTTCTAATTATTCCCTTGTACATAACACTACCTATTAGCTTTATTATTTAAGTTTATTGCATGAGTACATTTACTTTCACCGCTAATAAAGAGTAGTAAGTATGATAAATCCACAAAGCTTTGGTTAAATTAAAAACAATAAAATCTTATGACTAAATTGGTGTTGTTTTAATAGAAGGAACAGCTACTTCTTTGAAGTAAAAGTAGCTGTGATTTTTAGGAACGTTTTCTATTTAGTATTGGTGTTTTTAGCGATTATTACGCGTCGTTTAAAGAAACTTATATTCTTTCTAGTGCAGATTTAACTTTGAATTTTTCAAAGTTTGGCCGGGGCAGCTTTTCTAAAATGCTATACAAATAAATAACCAACAGCGATAAAACGGCGGTGATAATAAATAACCAAAAGCCGCCTAACTGGTCGAGAATAATACCGCCGCCAAGTGGCGCAATAGCAAAACCAAATTCATAAAATGACGATGCGCCAAAATATGCCCCACGTAAGTGCGCCGGCGCTAAACGGTCGATATGAACATTCATGCTTGGAAATAATATGGCCTCAGCTAAACTCATCACGACAATGGCGCCAATAAAGCCCCAAAATAGGGTTAATGGATTTAGCGCTAACCACAGTTGCGACAGCATTAACAATACTAAACCTACTTGAATACGAGCAACTAAACTTAAACTGGCTAATAGTTTCAGTAATATAAATTGAAATGAAATGATCACCAGTGCGTTGGTGAAGATCATTGACGAAATCAATTCTAATAAGTCAGGTACTTTAGCCCTTGTTAGGTATTGAATTAACGAGCTGTCCATTTGTGCATAAATAAACATACACAATATATTAGCGAGAATAAGACACTGTAAAAGTTTATCTTCTAGTAAAATAGTGAGCATTTGGCTACGGTTTTTAGCCGCTTTTACCTTAGGGGGATGCTCTGAATCTACGGAACTATTTTGTTCGAACGCTTTACTATCCTCAGTTTTTTCACTTTCATTTTCATCAATAATAGCTGTTGATACCTTTACGGGGTGTTGATGAAAGCCCCAAAAAAGCAATGCCAGTAAAAATGCAAATGCACCTGCTGTAATATAAAAGCTTGATTGCTCGCCGGTTAAACCAAGCCATACACCGACAATTGGGCCAACAGCACAACCAACATTTACCACAAAATAAAGTGACTGCATTGCCAGTTCACGCGTTTTGGTATCGTCAATAATATCGCCAATAAGTGCCGAAGTTAAAGGTCGCCAAAGGGCGGTGGCAATTGAACACAGGGTGATCACCACAACATAGCCCGTTAGGCTGTCTACTTCAGCGAGTATTGAAAACGAGATAATGTATAAAATACCGCTGGCGTACATTAGCTGGTGTCGACCAATACGGTCTGATAAGGCACTGCCAACAAAGCTAACTAATACTGAAATAAGTGCTGCGTTTGACAAGATCAAGCCAACTTCAGTCGCTGATAAAGCAAACTTTTGGTAGAGGATCACCGCCAAAAATGGCCATACCATGTAATAGCTGCCACGGGTAATAAATGAGCCAAAAAGTAGTATCCACATTAATTGTGGAAATTGTTTGATTCGCTTAAAGGAAATATCGCTTTGCACTTGGCTCTCTTATTCGTTAATTTGCATGGTTTTATCATATTTTACTAAACTGTAACATTTGCCGTTATTCGCTAATAATTGAAATGGAAAATTTATTATAGAAAATATTGGTTTTTGGAAGATAATTGATACGTATTGTTGGTTAATGTATTTGGCAAAATAGTTACTTAGCACTCATTATTGAATGAAGGAGAAACTGTTAACCGGTGAAATGTGTTGTTTTTTCAGTCAGGTACTATACCCTAGAGTACATCCTCGTTTTGTCACTTATCCCCGATAGTTGGCTCAGCGCTCAATTTTGAGACAGCCAATGACAGATTTACGCCTATGCTACCAAACCGTAGAGTTTGGTAAAACCGATATTCACCTGTGTACGTTACGTGATAAACAAGAATTTCAAGACCCTGATAATATTGCCGAAAAGCTTGGTATTTCTTCAGCTGCTTGGCCTATTTTTGGTGTTATTTGGCCGTCGAGTTTAGTTCTTGCTCATTTTATTAATGAGCATGAAACCGATACTAAAAGAATATTAGAAGTAGGTTGTGGTATGGCGTTGTCGAGCTTAATGCTTAATAAACAATGTGCTGATATTACCGCAACTGACTACCATCCTGAAGTGCAAAAGTTCTTACTTCGAAATACATTGTTAAATCAAGATAAAGCCATTGCTTTCGAGCAAGTTGACTGGTCTGATAAAGAAGACACACTTGGCCTTTTTGATTTGATCATCGGTAGCGACTTATTATATGAAGACAGCCATATCGAATTACTGGCGAGCTTTATCGACGGGCATGCAAATCCGAGCTGTGAGGTGATATTAGTTGATCCTGGCCGCGGCAGAAAAAATAAATTAAAGAAGAAGATGGAAACCTTCGGTTTTACTGCCACTCAGCAAAAACCAATTCATACTGATTATTTGGAAAAAGAATTTAAAGGCCATATTCTTAAATTTAACCGTTAATTTATTGTGTTTTTGTTTTTACTTCCATTAGTGTAAATAAGCACTTGGCTAATAAAATGCGCTAATGATTATCATCGACGGAAAAATTAGAAAATAGAATTTCATCAAAAAACGTAAATGTTTATTCCCTGACTTTAATTCCATAAAATGGTCAATTACAGTAAAACCTTTGTAAGTAACTGTCGCTGCAATAATAATATTAACTAACACAGTTGAAGCAAATCGCTCCCCTAAAAAGGTGTTAAATAGAGTTATTGCTATTAGGGTAAATAAAAACCACTCTAACTTGCCGCATCGTTTTATCATCTTCAATTACCTCAATACATAGAGCAGTGGAAAAATTAAAATCCACATTAAATCTATCATGTGCCAGTAAACCGCTAAGGCTTCTAAGCCGGCATTATTTTGCGCAGAATAAGCGCCGCTGCGTAAACGAAATATTACCCATAAAATAGCGCAAGAAGCCCAACCAACATGTAAGAAGTGATTAAAGGTCATGTAATAATATACGGTAAAAAATTCGCTGGTATTGGTGCTAAAACCTTGTAAGTCGTTCCAATGAAATTCCCAGGTTTTAACTGCTAAATACATACAACCACAAAAAAAGGCTAGCCATAAATAGCGTTCACATTTTGCTAGATTATCAAGACGAATATTCACCATAGCTTTAGCCATAAAATAACTACTGGTGAGCAAAATAATGGTATTAGCAACACCTAACGAGGTATGTAAGCTTTGTGGCCCTGTAATAAAAACGTCAGGGTAATAAAATTTGGCAACAAAATAGGCAACAAAGAATATGGCAAATTCAGTGAGTTCAGACAGTATGCCAACCCAAATAGGAATGTTGCCGGGAATACGACCAGCGTGTTGTTCACTCCACGACTTGGGAAAAATACCGAGTGAGCCATTGCTCTGTTCACTGTTCATATTATTGTTCATCTGTGTTGGGGAAGTGACAATCTAACAAAAATTAGTGAGCGCTTAATAAAAATTAGCCTTTTGTTTGATATAGACAAACTTTTCCCACTTTTTAGCGGCAAGTTAGTACTTTTTATAGCACTGCTACCTAACGCTAGTTTACGTGAGGTAGAGTTTATGAATAGGGACAAAGCAATTAATTATGAAGGGTACAGCTAATTATTGAAAAGCTGAGTTTTGGCTTAAGTTAATTTATATTTTTTATGTAGCTCGATACTTTAGGGTTGTCAGCAGGGCAGCCATATACTTTTGGTGACGGATAATACTCGGCATTTAATTGTATTGTTGCCGCTACGTTTTCACCAAAATAATCCGCGATATAAGCAAGTGTCATGTCCATGCCCGCAGATACTCCAGCCGACGACCAAATATTACCGTCTTGCACGTAGCGCTCTTCTATTACTTAGCTAAAAATAAACTCACTATTAACAGCTAATAAAGCTAACTTAATCGTTATTTATTTGAAAGGATTATATAGACCTATATTTAACCCTATTATTTATAAAAGAAAGTCTATCCAGACAACCTCCTAAAATTTAGTTGTTATACTTATTATTAGCGAACACATTAAGAGGTTATTTCTTACTATGTTTAATCATTTGAAATTAAAGACAATTAGTTTTATTTTTAGTGTGTCTTTTGCTTTACTTGGTTTATTAGGGATAGTGAATCTTATTGTTATTGATGCCAACGTATCTATTGTGCGTGATTCTTGGAAAATTTATCAAATTGATAGGTCAGATAAAACTAAACTAACCGCTTCTTTGCAAGCTGAACTGGGCTATGGCGGAGTTATTCATCATTTTAAAAATTATATTTTAAGAGCTGAAAACAAATACTTTGAGGCAGCTAACGGCAAGTTAATTGAAGCACATGCCTCAATAAATTATTTCTATACTTTAGGGGGTAGTGCTAATGAAGCCGCAGCATTAACAGATATTAAAAATACCTTTGTTCGTTATCAAAAACAGTTAAATTTAGCCAAAAAAGCATTTGCACAAGGGCAAACGCCACAGCAGGTTGATAAGCTTGTTTATGTTAGTGACCAATTAGCGGTACAAGGGCTCGAAACATTAAATAAAGAGCAAATTAAGGCGAACTTAGAGCAAGATAAAAGTAAATACCGGCTACTTGTAAGGTTGAGAGCTAATATGGGCTACGATGGCTTTATCCATCATTTTAAAAATGCCGTATTACGTTCAAATATTGATAAATTAAATACTGCAAAAGCAAAGTTAGCAGCTTCATTTAGCTTATTAGCAGAATATGGAAAGCTGGTATTATCTCCAGCAGAAAAAAATGCCCTTGAAAATATAGAAAAAACCTTTAGCGCCTATCGTGAAGAAATTGAAACTGTGCGGGCGCTCACTTTAAATAAAGTATTACCTTCAGTAATAGATAAGCAAGTGCAGGTTGATGATACTCCCGCACTAAATGGCTTTTTAACATTAGACCAAGAAGTTTTTAAACTTACCCAAACAAGGTCGAAAGAAGTATATGAACTTTTAGAGTTCCTTAATCAATTAGTTGGTTGGTTTGATCTGCTCTAATGGCACCGCACACTTTAATAAGGGATAATTATTCCATTAAATTAAGGTGTGAACATGACTCAAAAAAGAACAATTAGAAAATATACAGATGAATTCAGAGAGGAAGCCGTAGCACTTGTCACTCAGCAAGGTTATAGCGTTACTGAAGCAGCTAAATCTTTAGGTATTACAACGAAATTAATCTATAACTGGAAAGATAAATTAGCCGCTAAAAAATCAGAGGATGCTTTATCACCAGAGGAGCGAACTGAGTTAATTCAGCTTAGAAAAGATAATAAGCGCTTGCTCATGGAACGAGAAATATTAAAAAAGGCCAG